>CAVVKP010000032.1:0-35904 GCA_963748785.1 uncultured Actinomycetota bacterium
GTGGCGCGGGAGTGCTTGGCGATGTTGGTCAGCGCCTCGGCGACGGTGAAGTAGGCGACGGCCTCGACGGCGGTGCGCGGCCGGACCGGCACGTCCACCTGGAGGGTGACCGGGACCGAGCAGCGGGCGGCCAGGCCGGACGGGCCGCGTCCAGGCCCCGGTCGGTCAGCACCGGCGGGTGCACCCCGCGTACCAGTTCCCGCAGCTCGGTCAGCGCGGCCTTGGCCCTCGGCGTGCGCCTGGTCGACCAGGGCGGCCGCGGCCTCGACGTCGTCTCCGAACTTGGCCTTGGCCCGGCCGCCTCCATGGCCACGGCGACAAGCCGCTGCTGGGCCCCGTCGTGCAGGTCACGCTCGATCCGGCGGCGCTCGGCCTCGGCTGCGTCCACCACCCGCTCCCGGCTGACCTCCAGCTCGGTGACCCGGGCGGCCAGCTCGGCGTTGGGCGGCGGCGCCAGCAGCCAGCGGGCCATGGCCGCGTCGGCCAGCGCCAGCGACCTGGTCAGCGGGGGGCGCAGCCCAGGGCGACCAGCCCGATGCCGATGGCCAATGGAACCGCCCCGGACCAGCGCACCGGGTTGCCGTCGAACGAGATCGAGCCGCCGGGCAGCAGCCCGGCGTAGATCGGCAGCGTGACGCCGACCACGCCGACCGTCCAGGCCACCGTGACCAGCGTGAAGGCGAGCAGGCTGGCGGGCAGGCGGAGCACCGCGTAGCCGACCTGGCCCCAGCCCGCGCCGCCCGGTGAGCGTCCGCGCCCGCGGTATCAGCGCCCAGCGGAACCGGGAGTCCTGGCTGTCCGGCCACGCGGGCACCGGCGCGTCGAGCAGCAGCGCGAACCTGGACCGTTCCAGGGCCGCGACCGCGTCAGGTGAAGCGTGCAGTGAGCCCGAGCACCGGCACGCCCACCAGGGCCAGCCGGCAGCAGGCCCACGCCGAGGGTGACGCCGACGATGGCGATCACGGCCGAGACGATGCCGAGGGCCAGGCCCGCCACGTGATGGGTGAAGGCCAGCCAGGTGCGCGCTGACCACAGGCCGTAAGCGAGAGACATACCAGTGAAGCTAGGCGACAACGCGCCGGGCGGCCAGAAGGTCCGCCCACGGATGCGGGGTGGGGTTAACCCCCCTCGCCATCCGTGCGCGGGCACCATGGCCGCGCGGTCCGCCGATGGCGGACCGTAGCCGCATGCGAACATCTATGTCCAAGGACGCCTCGCGGCCGCCCCGGCCGCCCGTTGTCGAGCGCGTGGGCCGGCTGGTCGGTCAGGCACCGGATTATCGTGGTCGTCGGCTGGCTGCTGCTGGTCGCGGCCGCGTTCACTGGGTCGTCACGGACGCGGGATGGGCCGCGGGTGCGGCGGGCGGGGGCGGTTGGGGTTGCTAGGCAGGCTAGGGGGGCGGGCCGAAAGGTGGGAGTGGTGCTCGTGGGGGCTGGCTGGGGGACGGATGGCGGGCTGGTCGGGGCGAAATGGGCGGGGCGGGGCGGGCGGAATGGGACGGTCACTCCGCGGGCTGGATAACAATGGTGAATGTGACGAGCGGTGTGGAGCGCGGGGCCGGGGGCGGGACGCCGGAGCTGTCGGTGTCCGGGCTCACGGTGCGCTTTGGCGCGCTCACCGCGCTCGAGGGGGTGCACCTGGCGCTGCGGGCCGGGGAGGTGGTGGCGCTGGCCGGCGAGAACGGCGCGGGCAAGACCACGCTGATCCGGTCGATCGCCGGGGACGTGACGCCGGCCTCGGGGTCGTCCGGCTGGCGGGCAGCCGGTCGCGCCGACACCCGGCGCCGCCGCGCGGCACGGCGTTCGGCGTGGTCTGGCAGGACCTGGCGCTCTGCGACAACCTGGACGTCGCGGCCAACGTGATGCTCGGCCACGAGCGGCGCCGGCACCTGTTCTCCGACGTGGCACTGCACCGGGACGCGTGCCGGCTGCTGGCCCGGCTGGGCATCCCGCTGGCCGACACCACCCGCCGGTGCGCTCGCTGTCCGGCGGCCAGCGGCAGCTGGTGGCGGTGGCCAGGGCGATGCGCACAACCCCCGGCTGCTGCTGCTCGACGAGCCGACCGCCGTCGCTGGCCGTGCGGGAGGCGGAGCTGGTCGAGCGGCTCATCACCCGGCTGCGGGCCCGGGGCACCACGATCTTGCTGTCCTGCCACGACACCGAGCATGATGTTCCGGCTGGCCGACCGGATCGTGGTACTGCGGCACGGCCGGGTGGTGGCCGAGGTGGCGCCGAGCGAGGTGCGCCCGGACGACGTGGTCGCGCTGGTCTCCGGCCAGGCGGTGGACTCCTCGGCCCGCCGGCAGCTCACCCGGCTGCACGGCCTGGCCGACCGGCTGGTCTCCTCCGACCCGTCTCGTCGCTGTCGCTGATCTTGTCCGCGCTCGGCGCGGCGCTCGGCAGCGAGCGCCTGTTCATCCACCTGCTCGAGGACGGCGAGCTGGTCTGGGCGGCGTCGCTGGGCCTGTCGGCGGAGCTGCAGGCCGCCTGGGCGCGGCTGCCGGCCGGCGCGGCGGGCGGCCCGGTCGGGCTGGCCGCCGCGCGCCAGGCGCCGGTGATCGAGGATGACCTGCGGGCCGACGGCGGCTCCTGGCGGGCCTTCGGCGACCTGGCCCGGACAGCGAAGGTGGCGGCCTCGTGGTCGGTGCCGGTGCTCGGGCCCGGCGGGCTGCTCGGCGTGATCACCGTGTTCCGCGCGATCGCGGCAAGCCGCGCCGCGACGACCTGGACCTGGTCGCGCTGTACGCCGGCTACGCCGCCAGCGCCATCGAGCGGGACCGGCTGCTGGATGAGGTCACGGCGCGCAACCGGCTGCTGGAGACGATCCGGGAGGTGCTGCAGACGCTGGCCGGGCCGGTGCCGGCCGAGGCGGGCTGCGCGTCGCCCTGCAGACGCTGCGCCACGGGCTGGACGCGGACGAGGTGGCGCTGGTCACCGAGGCGGCGGCAGCTGACCTGCCGCGGCTACCGGGCCAGCGCGGCGCCGCGCCCGAGGCGACCGAGGCCGCCTCCCGGGCGGCGCTGGGCCGCGGCGACCCGGACGCGTGGCGGTCGCCAGGGTGACACGCCGGCGAGCGCGGGAACGCTGCGCACCGGGGGCGCCGGCCGGCGCGGCAGTACCTGTCGGTCTCCTTCGCCAGCCCCGACGGGCGGCGGTGCTGCTGGCCAGCTGGCCGGACAGCGCCGTGCCGGCCGACGCGACCGCCCTGCTCGAGGACGCGGCGCACTCGCTGCGGCTGGCCCTGGAGCGGGAGCGGGCGCTGCTCGCGCAGCAGGAGGCGATGGCGCTGCGCCAGTCGCGCGAGCTGCAGCGGACGTTCCTGCGGCGGCTCAGCCACGAGCTGCGCACCCCGCTGACCGCGATCACCGGCTACGCGACCAGCCTGCTGCAGCGGGACGTCACCTGGGACGCGGACTCGCAGCAGCGGTTCCTGTCCCGGATCGCGGCCGAGTCGTCCCGGCTCGGCCGCCTGGTCAACGACCTGCTCGACTTCTCCGCGATCGAGTCGGGCATCCTGCGGCTGAACAGCGACTGGTGCGACATCCCGCTGGTGCTCGACGCGGCGGTCGCGGTGCCTGCCGCCGGAGGCCGCGTCGCGGGTCACGGTGGCGGACATGCCCGGCCTGCCGGTCATCTGGGCCGACCACGACCGGCTGGAGCAGGTCTTCGTCAACCTGCTCGGCAACGCGCTCGGCCACAACCCGCCGGGCACGACGGTGCGGGTCACGGTGACGCAGGACGGCCCGGGCACGCTGACCGTGCGGGTCGCCGACGACGGCGAGGGGCTGCCGCCGGAGCTGGCCCGGGCGGTCACCGAGGCGGCCGGGCAGCGCGACCCGCGGTGGCACGACGTGCTGGCCGCCGACACCACCGGCCGCGGCGGCGCGGCTCGGGCGCCGGGCTCGGCCTGTCGATCGCCAGCGGGATCGTGGCCGCGCACGGCGGCCGCCTCACGCTGGAGCCGGCGACGCGCGGCACCTGCTTCCTGGTGACCCTGCCGGTCGAGCGGCCCGCGGCCGGCGGACGCGGGCGACGGCAGCCAGCCGCTGCCGGTACAGGAGCACAGAAGGCGGCGCCCCTGCGGGGAGTGATGGCGCGTGACTGAGCTGACCGCGGCGACCCGGGTGCTGATCGTCGAGGACGACCCGAACATCGTGGACCTGATGCGGGCGAACCTGGCCGTGCGCGGCTTCGACACGATCGTGTCGACCGACGGCAGCAAGGCGCTGACGCTGCTGGAGACCGAGCAGCCCGACATGGTGCTGCTCGACCTGATGCTGCCCGAGGTGGACGGGTTCGAGCTGTGCCGGCAGATCCGCGAGCGGTCCAACGTGGCCATCATCGTGGTCTCGGCCCGCGGCGGCGAGCGGGACAAGGTCACCGCGCTGAACATGGGCGCCGACGACTACATGACCAAGCCGTTCGGCATCGAGGAGCTGCTGGCCCGGATCCTGGCCACGCTGCGGCGCACCCGCCCGGCCGACGGCGGCCACCGAGGCCGCCCCCTCGGTGATCACGATCGGTGACGTCGAGGTCGACCTGGTCGGGCCAGCGGGTCCGGCTGGCCGGCCAGGCCGTGCACCTGACGCCGACCGAGTTCGCGCTGCTGCGCGAGCTGGCGCTGAACCGGGGCAAGCTGCTGTCCCGCGCGCACCTGCTGCGCCGGGTGTGGGGCCGCGGGTACGAGACCGAGACGGAGTACGTCCGGGTGTACATCCGGCGGCTGCGGGCCAAGCTCGAGCCGCCGGGCAGCCCGCCGCTGATCATCACCCAGCCGCGGGCGGGCTACCGGATCGCCGGGGACTGAGCCGTGCTGAGCAGGGTACCGGCCGGGCAGCGGGCGCACCGTAATCATCGACCGGCGCCAGGATGGTTACGTTACTGTACATCGTGGTATCTAGGCGCTAGCGGATAGTGTCGGCCAGATTAACGCCGGGGAAACAGAATAGTCACGAAATGATTGCGAAAGGCTAGCCGACCGGCCGTTCACCTGCCGCGTGTTAACACTTTTTTAACGTTTTTACGAATGTGTTAACGGGAACGTTTCTCCGAACAGTTCTAGCATTTCCGCTAGATAGCCCGGTCAATCCCGACCGGTTCATACGGATCTGTTCTCGCACATGCCAGTTCGCGGCATGTCTGAGCGAATGAGCGAGGTACACCGTTGTATTCCGTATCAGCAAGAGCCGGACTAGCCGCGGCAGCCGCGCGGCCGCGGTGCTCGTCGCCGCCGGCTGCAGCAGCTCGAGCAGCTCCAGCAGCAGCTCCGCGCCGGCCGCGGCAGGAGCACCTCCGCGGCCGCGCGATCATCGGCGGCAGCGAGCGGCAGCTCGGGCAGCGCTCGTCCGTCAGCGACCTGAACAACTCCTTCTCCGCGATGGCGAAGCTCAAGTCGGTCGCCGCCGCGGGCAAGGGCACCATCGCGGTGATCCTGCCGGACACCGTGTCCTCCACCCGGTACGTCGAGTTCGACGCGCCGTACCTGAAGCAGGCGTTCACGGCGGCCGGGCTGTCCAGCTCGGACTTCATCATCCAGAACGCGCTGGGCAAGCCCGACGCCCAGGTGTCCGACGCCCAGACCGGCCATCACCAACGGCGCCAGCGTGCTGATCGTCGACCCGCTCGACTCCGGCACCGGCGCGCGCATCGAGTCGCTGGCCAAGCAGCACGGCGTGGCGGTCATCGACTACGACCGGCTGACCCTGGGCGGCACCCGCTCGTACTACGTGTCAGCTTCGACAACGTCAAGGTCGGGACGGTCATGGGGCAGGGCCTGACGTCCTGCGTCACGGCCTGGAACGTCAAGAACCCGCAGGTCATCGTCATGAAGGGCGCACCGACCGACAACAACGCGACGCTGTTCGCGCAGGGGTACAACGCGGTGATGGCGCCGTTCTTCTCCTCGAACAAGTGGACGAACGTCAGCCAGCCCGGCCGGCACCTGGGACCCGCCGACCGCGCTGTCTGAGTTCCAGCAGCAGTACACCGCGCACAAGAACATCAACGCGGCGCTGATCCCGAACGACGAGAACGCCGCGCCGATCATCCACTTCCTGCAGGGACAGGGCGTCAAGGCCAAGACCTTCCCGATCACCGGGCAGGACGCCACGCTGACCGGCCTGCAGAACATCCTGGCCGGCTACCAGTGCGGCACGGTCTACAAGCCGATCTACCTGGAGGCCCAGGCGGCCGCCGCGCTGGCGATCTACGTCCGGGCCGGCCAGACCCCGCCGTCCTCGCTGGTGAACAGCACGGTGCAGGACACCCAGGCGAAGACCTCGGTCCCGTCGGTCCTGCTCAGCCCCACGTGGGTCACGCCGACCAACATGAACTCGACGGTCATCGCGGACAAGTTCGTGCCGGCCGCGCAGCTGTGCAAGGGCTCGTTCGGGGGCACGTACGCGGCCGCCTGCAAGACCGCCGGCATCTCCTCGTAGGGCAAGCAAGCACAACGCCCGACCGGGGCGCGGGCCAGCCCGGCCCGCGCCCCGGTCGGGTTTATCAGGCAGGATGTGACCGTGAACGACGCTGAGCCGCTGCTGCGGCTGCGTGGCATCGGGAAGAACTTCGGGCCCGTGCACGCGCTGACCGACATCAACCTGGACGTCCCCGCCGGCCAGGTCACCGCACTGGTCGGTGACAACGGCGCGGGCAAGTCGACGTTGATCAAGACGATTTCCGGGATCTGGGAGCCCAACGGCGGCGAGATCCTGTGGCAGGGCAAGCCGGTGCACTTCCACTCCCCCAAGGACGCCACCGCCGCCGGGATCGCCACCGTCTACCAGGACCTGGCGCTGGCCGACAACCTGGATATCGTGCAGAACATGATGCTCGGGCACGAGATGCTCAAGACCGGGATGCTGGACGAGATCTCGATGGAGAAGTCGGCCAAGAAGACCCTGGCCGACCTGCGGGTCACCACGGTCCGCAACATCCGCCAGCCGGTCGGCTCGCTGTCCGGCGGCCAGCGGCAGTCGGTCGCCGTGGCCAAGGCGGTCATGCTGGACGCCAAGCTGGTGATCATGGACGAGCCGACCGCCGCGCTCGGCGTCTCGCAGACCGCCCTGGTGCTGGACATCATCGAGCAGCTCGCCAGCCGCGGCATCGGCGTGCTGGTGATCTCGCACAACCTGACCGACGTGTTCCGCGTCGCCGACCGGCTCGCGCGTGCTGTACCTGGGCCGGCATGGTGTCGAGCGGGCCGGTCGCCAACTACGACACCAACTCGGCGGTCCACTGGATGACCACCGGGACGGCGCCGGACATCCCATGACGCCACCCCGCAGAGCACGGAGGGCTGAGCCGTGACATCCGTCAACCAAGAGCCGACGCCGCCGCACCGAGCGAGGCCGAGATCATGAGCCGCGCCGCGACGCGTCGGCCGACCTGATGGCCAACTCGATGGGCGACTACCTGCGGATCGTCGGCCGGCGGGTCCGCTCCGGCGAGAGCGGCGCGCTGCCGGTCATCGTCGGCCTCATCGTCATCGTCATCATCTTCCAGGTCAAGAACTCGAACTTCCTCGAGCCGGCCAACCTGGTCAACCTGATGGCCCAGTCGGCGTTCGTCATCACGCTGGGCATGGCCGAGATCTTCGTGCTGCTGCTGGGCGACATCGACCTGGCCGCCGGGTACACCGCCGCCTGCGGCGCCGTCGTCGCCCTGTGGATGGTGGCGCTCGGCGACCCGTGGTGGGCCGCGGTGCTGGTCGCGCTGGCGGCGACGCGCCGCCTACGGCGCGGTGCAGGGCGTTCATCGTCGCCAGACTGGGGCTGCCATCGTTCGTGGTGACGCTGGCCGGCCAGCTCGGCCTGTCCGGCGTGCTGCTGTACCTGATCAACGCGACCGGCAGCATCGGCGTCGGCGGCGTGATCACCCTGCACAGCAACGTCATCAACGACATCGAGAACGGCTACCTCAGCCCGACCGCGACCTGGATCGTGATGATCGTGATCGCGGTGGTGGCCGGCGCGGTCCTGTTCTACGGGGACTTCCGCCGCCGGTCGGCCGGGCTGGTCGCCCCGCCGCTGTCGGTCACGCTGCTGAAGGTGGCGGGGTCATCGCGGCCGCCGTCGTCGTGGCGGCGATCGCCAACGTGAACCGCGGCCGGGGGTTCCTCGTGCTCGAGGGCATGCCGTGGAGCGTGCTGGTCGTGCTGGCCATCTTGTTCATCTGGACGGTGCTGCTCGGCCGGACCCGGTTCGGCCGGTACATCTACGCGATCGGCGGCAACGCCGAGGCGGCCCGCCGGGCCGGCATCAGCATCGTGCGGATCCGCACCCTGGCCTTCATGCTGCAGCGGCCTGACCGCGGGCATGACCGGCATCATCTACGCGTCCTACCTGGGGTCGATCTCCAGCGGCGTGCAGGGCGGCCAGAACGTGCTGAACGCCGTGGCGGCGGCGGTCATCGGCGGCACCAGCCTGTTCGGCGGGCGCGGCAAGATGCTGCACGCGGTGCTCGGCGGCCTGGTCGTCGGCGTCATCAACAACGGCCTGCAGCTGCTCGGCCTGTCGGCGGCGGCGCAGCTCATGTGGACCGCGCTGGTGCTGCTGGCGGCGATCATCGTCGACCGGGTCACCCGGCGCACCGCGGCCGCCCGCTAACCGCAGGGCCCGCGGCGCAGACCGGGCCGGCGCACCCGCATCCCGGGGTGCGCCGGCCTTCGCGTGCCGCAGGCCGCGCGCCACGGCGGCGGGGGGCGCCCGGCCAGGCCGGCGGGGCGGGCGGCCCGGTCATCGGCGGGAAGGGGATAATGAACGCCGTGAGCGATAATCCCGGGCGGCGGCGCTCCGGACGGGGCCAGCGGCCCGGCGGGCCGCGGGCCGCCGTCCACCGGCAGGTGCGGCTGGGCGCGGCCGAGCTCGTGCCCGACCTGGACCGGGCCGACTCCTGGCTGCTGTTCCTCGACGGCATCCCGCAGAGCGGCGTCGACCTGGCCGACCCCGATTACCTGGAGTTCGAGTACGTCCGCCGGATCGGGCACGCCGCCGACCTGGCCTTCCCGCCGGGCGAGCCGCTGCGGGCGCTGCACCTCGGCGGCGGCGCGCTGACGCTGCCGCGCTACCTGGCGCAGACCAGGCCGGGGTCGCGCCAGCTGGTCGCGGAGGTCGACGACCTGCTCACCGACCTGGTCCGCGAGCACCTGCCGTTGCCGGCCGGCCACCGGATCCGGGTGCGCGCCGCCGACGCGCGGGCCGTGGCCGAGTCGGTCCGGCCGGGCAGCTACGACCTGGTGGTCGCGGACGTGTTCGCCGGGGCGGTGACGCCGGCCCACCTGACCACGGTGGAGTTCACCGCCGCGACCGCCCGGGCGCTGCGCCCGGGCGGGGTGTACGCGGTGAACGTCGCCGCCGGGCCGCGTGCCCTCCGGTGACTCGCTGTCGGTCGGCCCGTCCGGCCGGCCCGGCCCACGCGCTCGACGGGGCCCGGTCGGCGGTGGCCACTGTCCGTTCGATATTTCCGCAGGCCTGCATGATCGGGGAGACGAGCGTGCTGCGCGGGCGGCGGCGGGGCAACCTGGTGATCCTCGGCAGTGACCAGCCGCTGCCCGAGGCGGCGCTGGCCCGGGCGGCGGCCGGCCGACCCCTTCCCGGCCCGGCTGGTGGCGGGCGCGGACCTGGCCCGCTTCACCGCGGGCGCGCCGGCGGTGACCGACGACGGCGCCGGGGTGGCCGGGTGGGCGGCCGGCGCCGGCGGCTCGAGCCCCCGGTGAACCGGACACCGAGGCCGAAACCGCTAACCGTCCCGGGTCGGCCGGAGCCGCTCCGCAGTCAACGAACTGGTAACGCGCCCGAATCGCACGTTGTGCGGGGGTGTGTTCTCATACCCTTGGCCTCATGGACTTGCCTCCCTCTGGTTGGTACCCGGACCCGTACGGGACACCGCGCTTGCTGCGCTGGTGGGACGGGTCGGTGTGGACGCAGCACACCCACCCGGACGTGACCGCGGACGAGGCGTCCAGCGGGGAGCTCGCCGGGGGCGGGCCAGGCGGGCGACCGTGCAGCCGACCACCATCCAGCCGATGGCCGCGCTGGCCGCCGGGGTCTCGGCCACCACGGTGCAGGCGGCCGTGGGCAGCCGCCAGCCGTCCGCCGACCGGCTGCGGGCGACCAGGCCGCCGACCGGGCGGCCCACGGCGCCGCAGCCCGCGCTGCCCGACTCGCCCGCGGCGACCGCGTACCAGGCGGCGGTCACCACCGTGCAGGCCGGCGCGCAGCCGGACGGGCTGGAGCACACCGTCATCCACACGCCCGACTTCGGCCAGCCGGACGGGCTCGAGCACACCATCGCGCACACGCCCGACTTCGCGCAGCCCGGGATGCAGCCGACGACGGTGCAGCAGGCGGGACTGCCAGGCCGACGACGGTGCAGCCCGGGTACCCGCAGCCGGGGTACCCGCAGCCCGGCTACGGCGCAGCCGGGCGGCGGTGACGGGGCGCGGGCACGCAGGTGCTGCCCCCGGTCAGCGGTGACCCCTGGCAGGTGCCCATGGGGGCCAATGACCCGTGGCTGCTGCCCGGCGCACCCGGGGCGGGCGGCGGGCCGGGCGGGCCAGGGCCCCGGCAGGCCCGGCGGGCCGGGGATGGGCGGCAACCGCTACGGCTACCAGGAGGCGCAGCGGCGGCGGCGCAGGCTGGTCATCGGCGGCGTCTCGGCCGGCGCGGTGGCCGCGATCGCGGTGATCGCGGTCATCGCGCTGAACCTGGGCGGCTCGCCCGCCGCCGGCGGCAAGACGCCGTCACCCCGCCGCCCGCCGGCCGCGCCGACGTCGGCCGCGCCCAGCGCGCCGCCGTCACCGACCGCCTCCCCCTCGGCGTCGCCGTCGTGACGCCGAACGGGTCGCTGCTGTCCGACGGGCAGTCCGGGCTGTCCTACGCGCTGCTCGCCGCGCCCTGGGCCGGGCCGTCCTGCCCGCCGTCGCTGAACAACGGCGCGTTCACCTGGACGGCCGGCCAGTACGCGACCGCCGGCCAGGTGAACGGCGGGTCGACGACCTGGTACGGAGAGGCGTGCTCCGGGCCGCTGCCGGCGCAGTACGGCTACACCAGCACCGCCCAGCTGCAGACCACCGCGGAGAACCTGGCCGAGACGTTCCAGAACACGTACTACAACGCGCTCGGCCACACCGTCACCCCCGGGACGGACCAGCCGTTCCAGGTCAGCGGGCACGCCGCCTGGGAAGTCACCTACGACATCACCTACACCAGCGGCGCGGACCAGGGGGCCACCTGGGCCGACGAGCAGGCCGCGGTGGTGGTGGTGGACACCGGGGCGGGCACCGCGCCCGGCCGTGTTCTTCACCTCGATCCCGCAGAACCTGGGCGAGAACAACGTCGTCCACGCTGGTCTCGTCGCTGCAGGTGACTCGCGGGCACGGCGACGCCCGGCAGCACGCCGACGGCCTCCGACGCCGCGCAGGGCGACGGCGGGCAGGGCGACGGCGGGCCGGGCGGTGGCGGCGGCGGCTTCGGTGGCGGCGACGGCGGTCATCGGCGGCGGGCAGGGCAACGGGGGCGACGGCGGCGGGTTCGGTCAGTCGAACCCGTAGGCCGTCGCCGCCCGGCCCGCTGCGGCCTGGTTACCCGTTCCCGGGGAAGTTCAGGTCGAGCGCGGCGTGCGGCGCGGTGGCGTGCGGCCACCGGCTGGTGACCACCTTCGACCTGGTGAAGAAGTGCACGCCGTCGGCACCGTAGGCGTGCGTGTCGCCGAACAGCGAGGACTTCCAGCCGCCGAACGAGTAGGTGGCCGCGGGCACCGGGATCGGCACGTTGATGCCGACCATGCCGACCTCGACCTCGTTCTGGAAGCGCCGGGCCATCGCGCCGTCGCTGGTGAACAGCGCGGTGCCGTTGCCGTACTGGCTGGCGTTGACCAGGTCGAGCGCGGCGTCGAACGACGGCGCGCGCACCACGCTGAGCACCGGGCCGAAGATCTCGTCGGTGTAGACCGACGCGTCGGTCGGCACGTGGTCGAACAGCGTCGGCCCGAGCCAGAACCCGTCGGCGCCGCCGTCGAACTCGTCGCCGCGCCCGTCCACGACCAGCTCGGCCCCGGCCTGCACGCCGGCGTCCACGTAGGAGCTGACCTTGTCCCGGTGGGCGGCGGTGACCAGCGGCCCCATGTCGCAGCCGCGGCGGCCGTCGCCGGTGCGCAGCTTGGCCATCCGCTCGGTGATCCGGGCGACCAGCTCGTCGCCGACCGGGTCCACGGCGACGACGACCGAGACCGCCATGCACCGCTCGCCCGCCGAGCCGAAGCCGGCCGAGACCGCCGCGTCGGCCGCCCCGTCCAGGTCGGCGTCGGGCAGCACGATCATGTGGTTCTTCGCCCCGCCCAGGGCCTGGACCCGCTTGCCGTGGCTGGTGCCGGTCTCGTACACGTGCCGGGCGATGGGCGTCGAGCCGACGAAGCTGACCGCCTTGACGTCCGGGTGGGTCGAGCAGCCGGTTGACCGCGGGCGCGTCGCCGTGGACGACGTTGAACACCCCGTCGGGCAGCCCGGCCTCGGCCCAGCACTCGGCCATCAGCAGCGACGCCGACGGGTCCTTCTCGCTCGGCTTGAGGATCACGGCGTTCCCGCAGGCGATCGCGATGCGGCGTGAACCACAGCGGCACCATGGCCGGGAAGTTGAACGGCGTGATGACCGCGCACACGCCGACCGGCTGGCGGATCGAGGTGACGTCGATCTGGGTGGAGACCGACTCGGAGAAGCCGCCCTTGAGCAGCTGCGGGATGCCGCAGGCGAACTCGACGACCTCCAGGCCGCGGGCGATCTCGCCGTCGGCGTCGGACAGCACCTTGCCGTGCTCGGCGGTGATGGCCGCCGCGATCTCCGCCCGGCGGCGCAGCAGCGCGGCGCGGAAGTCGAACAGCACCCGGGCCCGGCTGCGACAGCGTGGACGAGCGCCAGGACTGCCAGGCCTCGCTGGCCACGGCGACGGCCGCGTCCACGTCGGCCGCCGACGCGAAGTCGACGTGGCCGCTGACCGCGCCGAGCGCCGGGTCGAAGACCTCGCCGTAGCGGTCGGCGGCGCCGTCCCACGGCTTGCCGCCGATCCAGTGGGTGATGCGGGTGGTCATCGCTACGCCGCCGCTTCCGCGTCGACGGCCTTGAGCGCGTCGACCAGCAGGCCGAGGCCCTCGCGCGCCTCCGCCTCGCTGAGCGTGAGCGGCGGGGCCATCCGCAGCGTCGCGCCGTACAGGCCGCCCTTGCCGACGAGCAGGCCGCGCTCCCTGGTCGCCTCCATGCACCTTGGCCGCCAGCGGCGGGCTGGGCTTGCCGGTGGCCGGGTCGGCCAGGTCGACGGCGAACATCAGGCCCTTGCCGCGGACGTCGGCGACGGTCTTGAGGTCGCTGACCGCGGCCTTGAGCCCGTCGATGATGATCGCGCCGCAGGCGGCCGCGTTGGCCTGCAGGTCGTGGGAGAGCACGTAGTCCAGGGTGGCGTTGGCCGCCGTGGTGGACGATCGGGTTGCCGCCGAAGGTGGAGATGCCGTTGCCGCGGATGCCGTCGAGCAGGTCGCCGCGGCCGACGACGCCGCCGATGGCGAAGCCGTTGGCCAGGCCCTTGGCGAAGGTCATCAGGTCGGGGGTGACGCCGTGCGCCTGGATGCCCCAGAACGTCTCGCCGGTGCGGCCCCAGCCGGTCTGCACCTCGTCGGAGATGAACAGGATGCCGTGCTCGTCGAGCACTTCCTTGTAGGCGCGCGAACAGCCCGTCGGGCGCCATGGTGAAGCCGCCGACGCCCTGGATCGGCTCGGCGATCAGCGCGCCGACGTCGGCCGGGTTGATCGCGGCGGTCAGCAGGTCGCGCAGGTCGGCCACGCAGGCGTCGATGTACTCGGCGTCGCGACAGGTTCCGGTAGGCGGGCGAGCTCCGGTCGGTCCCGTGCAGGTAATGGGTGCCGAACGGATCGTTGCTGCTCGCCTTCCAGTTCGCGTTGCCGGTGATCGCGACCGTGCCGAAGGTGCGGCCGTGGTACGAGTTGCGCATCGCGAGGACCTGGTTGGCCTTGCGGCCGATGAGCGCGGCGGCGAGCGCGGTCTCGTTGGCCTCGGAGCCGGAGTTGGTGAAGAACACCTTGGCGTCCGGGATGCCGGAGACCCTGGCGATCTTCTCGGCCAGCTCGACCTGGCTGCGGATCAGGTACAGCGTGGAGGTGTGGTAGATGCCGGTGGCGATCTGCCGCTCGACCGCCTCGCGCACCTCGGCCACGTCGTAGCCGAGCATGTTGGTGAGGATGCCGGCGAAGAAGTCGAGGTAGTTGTTGCCCTCGGCGTCGGTGACGCGGCAGCCCTTGCCGCCGACGATCTCGATCGGCTCGCTGTAGTTGACGCCGACCCAGTTGGGGATGACCGCGCGATGACGTTCGAAGAGATCAGACATGGTCCCAGTCTGCCCGTGACTGGCCTGCCCGCCTAGTCGAGGGGCTGCCACAGGCGCCGTTCTCTGCCTGTCGCACGGTCGCAAACGTCACATTCTGCCCCTTTACGCCCCGCACTGGCGCCCGCGGCGGGGCACGGGCGGCCCCCGGCGGGGCACGGCGGTGACCCTGAGCCTGACCCCGCACCCCACCGGGAAACCGGCGGCAAGGCGATCCTCGGCTAGCCGAGGTGCTCAGAGATAGGGCCTGGTGATCAGCTCGAGGTAGTGGCCCGAAGGGTCGAGCAGGTACACGCCGCGGCCGCCGTGCTCGGTGTTCACCTGTCCTGGCCGTTGCCGCTGCGGGTCGGCCCAGTGGTCCAGGCCGGCGGCACGGATCTGCTCATAGGCCCGGGCGAAGTGCTCGTCGTCCAGGAGGAAGGCGACGTGCACCGGCGTGAACTCGACGGGCGGGGCGGCGAACTGGAGCAGGACGCCGTCATCGAGCAGGAGGTTGGTGAACGGCCCCCAGGAGGGAGCCTCGGCGGCCTCCAGGAGGTCGCGGTAGAAGTCGGCCGAGGCCCGTGGGTTCCGGGCGGCGATGATCGTGTGGTTGAACGAGGCTGACATGACTCTCCGTGATTGGTGGCTCCTGAGCTTTCTGGTTCGGGAGCACCCCGGCGGGCCACGGCAGGCACCGCCCGGCAACGGCCGGGTCAATCAGCGGCCGGCTCGCCCTTCCGTGAGCGGCACGGGGCCTGACCTGTCATCATGGGAGCCACGTTAGCAGCCGGCGCCCGGCCGGCCCGACAGGACGCAGTCGCCGCAGATGGCGGACGGCGGGCCCGGGGCGAGCCGGTAGAACAGGCAGCAGCTCGCCCGGCGGAATCCGGGGCCCGGCGGGTGCGGCTCTCCGCGCAGCCACGGGCTGGCGAGCAGGCGGGCGGCGGCCTGGTAGGCGCCGGCGGCCAGCCCGGGCCGCTGGCTGGCGACCTGGACGGCGGCCGCGTTGACCGCCGAGGCCACGTTGCCCCACAGGACCTGCGGCGAGACCGGGACCAGCCGGGTGATCTGCGCGGTGAGCGGGGCCACCGCCTGGCCGATGAGCGCCTGGTCCCACTCCTCCGCGGGGCTGGCGCGCGCCCCGCCGGGGGCGGCGGGTTCCGGGACGGACAGCGGCAGCGGGCCGCCGGCCTCGTCCCGCCACCAGAGCCCCGCGGGCCGCGGGTCGAGCGGGTGGCCGAGTACCGCCGCGCCGAGTGCGGGCGCGACAAGCCGGGCGACGAGGCCCAGGTGAACGGTGGAAGCGGCGACCCGCGGCTCGACCTGGCCGACGGGCAGGCCGCCCCGGCCGGCCAGGGCCGTGCGGACCGAGGCGATCCGTGCGGCGAGCGGGCCGCCAGGGCCGGAGGACGACGGCCTGGTCAGCTCGCTGACCGGGCGCCACGGCGGGACCGGTGCCGCGCCCGCCGGGTGCGCGCTCACCGCGAAGAACGGGCCGAGCGCGGCCAGATCGCCGAGCAGGCCCGGCTCCGGCCGGCGGTCAGTGCTGACCGGAGACCGCCGGCTCGGTGATCTTCTCGTCCGCCTGGTCATCGCGCCAGCTGGTCCCGGTGAGGTAGCGGGTCATGGCGAAGCCTCCGTGGGATCGTGCGTCCCGTCGTGAACAGGCATCGTGACGGCGAAGTGTCTGACTCACCGGCCCGCGTGCGCGGGCGGCTCACAGTGGCGCGACCGTGCCGGACTTTCACCGGCTTCCTTGCCGCCGTCACGCAATTCGGACCCTAGGGGAACCCCCGGGCGCGGTCAAGGATCCCGCCGCGTCCATCCGCCCGGCCTCGCGGCGCTCCCCGCCGCTGCCCGGCCGGCGCGGCCCACCTACGCTAAGGCCGTGCCAGATCGCTCCCGCCGCCGCCGCGCCCGCGCCACCGCCGCCGGGCTGCTGGCCGGCGTCCTGCTCGACCAGGTAGTCGGCGACCCGCGCCGCGGCCACCCGGTCGCCCTGTTCGGCGCGGCCGCCGGGCGGCTGGAGGACCGGATGTGGCGAGACGACCGCGCGGCCGGCGCGCGCTACGCCGCGCTGCTCGTGACGGCGGCGGCCGCGCTCGGCCTGCTGCCCCGCGAGCTGCGCGGGGCCGGGCTGGCCACGGCCACGGCCGCGGGTACCTGGGCGGTGCTCGGCTCGCGCTCGCTGCCGGCGGAGGCGGAGGCGGTTGCGGCGCACCTGAAGCGCGGCGACCTGCCCGCGGCCCGGCGGCGGCTCACCCACCTCGTCGGCCGCCGGACCGACCGGCTGGACGAGGCGGAAATCGCCCGGGCGGTGGTCGAGTCGGTGGCCGAGAACACCTCGGACGCGGTCGTCGCCCCGCTGCTGTGGGGCGCGGTCGCCGGGCTGCCCGGGCTGCTCGCCTACCGGGCGGTCAACACGCTGGACGCGATGGTCGGCCACCACAGCCCGCGGTACGAGAACTTCGGCTGGGCCGCCGCCCGGGCCGACGACGTCGCCAACTACCTGCCCGCCCGGCTGACCGCGGCGCTGGTGGCGGTGGCCGCGCCCGCCGCCGGCGGCCGGCGCCGCGCCGCGCTGGCGGTGGCCCGCGCGGACGGGCGCCGCCACCCCAGCCCGAACGCCGGGGTGGCCGAGGCGGCCTTCGCCGGCGCGCTCGGCGTGCGGCTGGGCGGGCGCAACGACTACGGCTCGCGCGTGGAGGAGCGCCCGGTGCTTGGCGGCGGCGGCCGGGCCGCCGACACCGACGACATCGCCCGCTCCGCCCGGCTGAGCCGCGCCGTCACCGTGGCCGCCGCGGTGACCTGCGCCGCGATCGCTCTCGCCCGCGGGTACTGCCCCGCTGACACCGGCGCCGTCGCCCGGGGGCAGCTGACCGGTTGAGAAGAACGGACGCGGGCTACCCTGTCCGGGTGAATGGCGCACTGCTGGTAGCGGGGACGTCCTCGGACGCGGGCAAGAGCGTCCTGGTCGCGGGCCTGTGCCGCTGGCTGGCCCGGCAAGGGGTGCGGGTCGCGCCGTTCAAGGCGCAGAACATGGCGCTGAACTCGTTCGTCACCGCCGGCGGCGCCGAGATCGGCCGGGCGCAGGCGATGCAGGCCGCGGCGGCGGGCGTCGAGCCCGAGGCGGCGATGAACCCGGTGCTGCTCAAGCCGGGCAGCGAGACCCGCAGCCAGGTGGTGCTGCTCGGCCAGCCGGCCGGCGAGGCCGGGGCCCTGGACTACCAGGATCTCAAGCCGCGGCTGCATGGACGCGGTCACCGCGAGCCTGGCGGACCTGCGCCGCCGGTTCGACGTGGTCATCTGCGAGGGCGCGGGCAGCCCGGCCGAGATCAACCTGCGGCACCGCGACATCGCCAACCTGGGGCTGGCCCGGGCGGCCGGCCTGCCCGCCATCGTGGTCGGCGACATCGACCGCGGCGGGGTCCTGGCCGGCCTGTTCGGCACGCTCGCGGTGCTGGACGCGGCCGACCAGCGGCACATCGCCGCGTTCGTGGTCAACAAGTTCCGCGGCGACCCGGCGCTGCTCGCCCCCGGCCTGGACATGCTCACCGCGATGACCGGGCGGCCGGTGCTCGGCGTGCTACCCTGGCGGGCCGACCTGTGGCTGGACGCCGAGGACTCGCTGGACCTCGACTCGCGGCCCCGCGCCGCGCTCCCGCCGCACGGCGCGGACAGCCTGCGGGTCGCGGTCGTCCGGCTGCCCCGGATGTCCAACGTCACCGACGTCGACCCCCTCGCGGCCGAGCCGGGCGTCATCGTCGACCTGGTCGACGCGCCCGGCCAGCTCGACCGGGCCGACCTGGTGATCCTGCCGGGCACCAGGGCCACGGTCAGCGACCTGGGCTGGCTGCGCCGCACCGGCCTGGCCGCGGCCATCGCCGAGCGGGCGGCGCGCGGCGGCCCGGTGCTCGGCATCTGCGGCGGCTACCAGATGCTGGCCGGCTCGATCAGCGACGAGGTGGAGAGCCGGGCCGGCACCGTGCCCGGCCTCCGGCTGCTGCCCGCCACGGTCCGCTTCTCCGCGGCCAAGACGCTCACCAGGCCCTCCGGGCGGGCGCTCGGCGAGCCGGTGGCCGGCTACGAGATCCACCACGGCACCGTCACCGCGCACGGTGGCGACCCGTTCCCCGGAGGCTGCTCGGCCGGCCCGGTGCAGGGCACCACCTGGCACGGCCTGTTCGAGTGCGACGGCTTCCGCCGCGCCTACCTGCGCGACCTGGCCGCCAGGTCCGGCCGCGACTTCACCCCCGCACCGGACGTGAGCTTCGCCGCCATCCGGGAGCGCCGCTACGACGTGCTGGCCGACCTGGTCGGCGAGCACCTGGACACGGCGGCCCTGGCCTGCCCTCATCAACGGCGGCGTGCCGGCCGGCCTGCCCACCCTGGTCAGCCGCCTGGCCCCGTGACCGGAGTGGCTGGATTTAGCTCACGGGCCAAGGCCGAGAGGGTGCTGGTTCAGGAGAGCCAGTCGGTGTAGTGGGTGGGGGCGATGCGGGCATCGTTGGGGGCGGTGAGGACGTCTCCGTGGGCGGCGGCGAACATGCCGGCGCTGTCATCGGTGACGACGCAGCGCCCGTCGCTCTTGGCTGTCAGGGTGAGCCGGCCGAGCTCGTCGAGGGGGTAGACGTCGGGACCTGCGATGTTGACGACGCCGTTCACGGGGCTGCCCGCGGCGACTTCGGCGACAGTGCTTGAGACGTCCGCAGCGGCGATCGGCTGGATTGGCGTGCGGGGCAGGCGGACGGTGCCGTTTTCTGCGGTCATAGACAGGGTCGCGTCCATGAACTCCATGAACTGCGTGGCGCGGACGATGGAATACGGGATCGGCCCGGCCTTGAGTATGTCTTCCTCAAGCACCTTCGCCCGGTAGTAGTCCAGATCGGGCACTTGGTCCGCGCCGACGATCGTGAGGATGACGAAGTGCCCGACCCCGCCCTTCTGGCTGGCGGCGAGAAGGTTGTCCATCGAGGTTTGGAAGAAGGCGAGCGAGGCGTCGTCGAAGGTCGGTGAATTCGTCAGGTTGGTGACGACGTCGGCGCCCGCCACGGCCGCTTCCACTCCCTGGCCAGTGATGATGTTCACGCCTGTGGACAGGGAATGCGGTACGGCCTGATGCCCGGCCGCGTTCAGGTTCTCCACGACCCGTGACCCGATTAGCCCGGTTCCGCCGATGACTGCGTGCTTCATGATCTATACGCCTTCTTTCAAGAATTGATGTCCGAAATGCGGCTTATATGGCTCCGATTGAGGTCCAGGTTCCAACCCCTCGACGAAGGCGACCGCATCGTCGGGGGGTGCCCGGCCCACACGGTCGTAACCCTCCTGGGACGTCCTTGTAGGCGGAACGTCACGATGGTGCCAGCGTTGGCGCGCTGCGGCTTCTGGGCACTGGGCACCGGTCGCAGCCGGACCCATGGCGAACTCATCGCCACGGAAGTCGGACTGGTCGTTGGCGGTTTGGAGGGATATGGGGGCGGGGGGTTTAGCGGTCTTCTAGGTCGCCTTCGGTTTCCAGGTAGGCCTGGCGGAGGGCGGCGAGTACCGCCGGGTCGGGGGTCTCCCACAGTTTGCGGTCGGCCGCCTCCAGCAGGCGCTCGGCGATACCGTGCAGGGCCCACGGGTTAGACCGGGCGAAGAACTCGCGCATCTCCGCGTCGAGGACGTAGGCCTGGGTGAGCCGGTCGTACATCCAGTCCTCGACCACGCCGGCGGTGGCGTCGTAGCCGAACAGGTAGTCCACGGTGGCGGCCAGCTCGAACGCGCCCTTGTAGCCGTGCCGCTTCATCGCCTCGATCCAGCGCGGGTTGACCACCCGGGCGCGGAAGACCCGGGCGGTCTCCTCACTCAGGGACCGGGTTTTGACGGTGTCCGGGCGGGTGGAGTCGCCGATGTAGGCGCGGGGCGCCCGGCCGGTGAGCGCGCGGACGGTGGCGATCATGCCGCCGTGGTACTGGAAGTAGTCGTCGGAGTCGGCGATGTCGTGCTCAAGGGTGTCGGTGTTGTGCGCGGCGACCGCGATCCGCCGGTAGGACGCCTCCATGTCCGCGCGGGCCTCCCGGCCCTCTAGGTCACGGCCGTAGGCGAAGCCGCCCCAGGCCGCGTAGACCTCGGCCAGGTCGGCGTCGTCGCGCCAGTTGCGCGCGTCGATCAGCGGCAGGAGGCCCGCGCCGTACGCGCCCGGCTTGGAGCCGAAGATGCGGGTGGTGGCCCGCCGCTCGTCACCGTGCACCGCCAGGTCGGCGCGGGCGTGGGCGCGGACGTAGTTGTCCTCGTCCGGCTCGTCGAGCGCGGCGACCACCCGGACGGCGTCGTCCAGCATGGTGACCACGTGCGGGAACGCGTCGCGGAAGAAACCGCTGATCCGGACGGTGACGTCGATGCGCGGCCGGCCGAGCTCGGCCAGCGGCACCGGGTGCAGCCCGTTGACCCGGCGGGACGCCTCGTCCCACGACGGGCGGACGCCGAGCAGCGCGAGCACCTCCGACACGTCGTCGCCCGAGGTGCGCATCGCGGCGGTGCCCCACACCGACAGGCCCACCGACTCCGGGTAGGTGCCGGCGTCGGCCAGGTAGCGGGCCAGCAGCGAGTCGGCCATGGCCTGGCCGGTCTCCCAGGCGAGGCGCGACGGTACGGCCCTCGGGTCGACGGAGTAGAAGTTCCGCCCGGTCGGCAGCACGTTGACCAGGCCGCGCAGCGGCGAGCCGCTAGGCCCGGGCGGCACGAACCCGCCGTCGAGCGCGTGCAGCGTCCTGGTGATCTCGTCGCGGGTCGCGGCCAGCCGGGGCACCACCTCGGTCCCGGCGAAGGCCAGCACGGCGGCCACCGCCTCCGGGTCGGCGGCGGCGCACCCGGCCCCGGTGCCCGGCGCGGCACCGGGGCCGGCCGGGGCCGCGCCGAGCACCCCGGCGACGACGCCCGGGACCGCGGCAAGGTCCCAGCCGGAGCGTTCCATGGCCTCGACCAGCGCCCGGGCCCGGGCCTCGGTCGCGTCGGCCGCCTCCCGGTCGCTGGAGTCCTCGGCGTACCCGAGCGCTTCGCGCAGGCCGGGCAGCGCCCGGGCCTGCCCGGCCCACATCTGCCGGGCGCGCACGATGGCCAGCACCAGGTTGACCCGGTCGGCGCCTTCCGGGGCGGCGCCAAGCACGTGCAGGCCGTCGCGGATCTGGGCGTCCTTGATCTGGCACAGCCAGCCGTCCACGTGCAGCAGGAAGTCGTCGAACTCCGCGTCGTGCGGCCGGGACGTCCAGCCCCAGGTCGTGGTCGAGCCGGGCGGCCTGGATCAGCGTCCAGATCTGGGCCCGGATCGCGGGCAGCTTGGCCGGGTCGAGCGCGGCGATCTGCGCGTGCTCGTCCATCAGCTGCTCCAGCCGGGCGATGTCGCCGTAGCTCTCGGCCCGGGCCATCGGCGGCACCAGGTGGCCGATGAGGGTGGCGTGCACGCGCCGCTTGGCCTGCGTCCCCTCGCCCGGGTCGTTGACCAGGAACGGGTAGATCAGCGGCAGGTCGCCGATGGCCGCGTCCGGCCCGCAGGCGGCGGACATCCCGGAGGTCTTGCCCGGCAGCCACTCCAGGTTGCCGTGCTTGCCGACGTGCACCACGGCGTGCGCGCCGAACTCCTCGCGCAGCCAGTGGTAGGCCGCCAGGTAGTGGTGGCTGGGCGGCAGGTCGGGGTCGTGGTAGATCGCGACCGGGTTGGCGCCGAACCCGCGCGGCGGCTGTACCAGCACCACGACGTTGCCCGCGCGCAGCGCGGCCAGCACGATCTCGCCGTCGGGGTGACGGCTCCGGTCGGTGAACAGCTCGCCGGGCGGCTCGCCCCAGTGGGCGGTGACCGCGTCGCGCAGGCCCGGGTCAAGGGTGGCGAACCAGGCCCGGTAGTCCGCCGCGGGGATGCGTACCGGGTTGCCCTCCAGCTGGCCGGCGGTGAGCCAGTCCTCGTCCTGGCCGCCGGCGGCGATGATCGCATGGATGAGCGCGTCCCCGTCGCCTCCGGCCACGCCGGGCAGGCCGCCGCCGGCGTCGCCCTCGCCGGTGTCGTAGCCGGCCTCACGCATCGCGGCCAGCAGCGCGACGACCGAGGCCGGGGTGTCCAGGCCGACCGCGTTGCCGATGCGGGCGTGCTTGGTCGGGTAGGCCGACAGCATCAGCGCGACCCGGCGATCCCCCGGCGGGACGTGCCGCAGCAGGGCGTGCCGCACGGCGATCCCCGCGACCCGCGCGGTCCGCTCCGGGTCGGGCACGTAGCTGGTCAAGCCGTCGGCGCCGACCTCCTTGAAGGAGAACGGCACGGTGATGAGCCGGCCGTCGAACTCGGGGATGGCGATCTGCGTGGCCGCGTCCAGCGGGGTCAGCCCCTCGGCGCTGCCCGCCCACTGGGCGTGGGACGAGGTCAGGCACAGGCCCTGCAGGATCGGCACGTCCAGGCCGGCCAGTGCGCCGACGTCCCACTCTTCGTCGGTTCCGCCGGCGCCGGCCACGGCGGGCACCAGGCCGCCGGCCGCGAGCACCGTCACCACGATCGCGTCCGCGGCCCGCAGCGTGGCGATCAGGTCAGGCTCGGGGGTGCGCAGCGACGCGCAGTACACCGGCAGCGACTGCCCGCCCGCCGCCTCGACCGCGTCCGCGAGGGCGTGCACGAAGCCGGTGTTGCCTGCCACGTGGTGGGCCCGGTAGTACAGGATCGCGACGACCGGGCGCGGCCCTGGCCCGTCCGCGACGGCCGGGGCGGGCCGGTCGAGCACGCCCCAGGCGGGCATCGGGGCGGGCGGGTCGAAGCCCTCGCCGGTCAGCGTGACCGCGTCGGACAGGAACCGGGCCAGCTGCCGCAGGTTCTCCGGCCCGCCGTGGGCCAGGTAGGCGTGCGCCTCGGCGACGATCCCGGTCGCCACCGTGGACAGCTCCATCAGCTCGGCGTCCGGCTCCTGCTCGCCGCCGAGCACGACGGCGGGAACCCCCGAGGCGAGCACCGCGTCCAGGCCGTCCTCCCAGGCCCGGCGGCCGCCGAGGATGCGGACCACGACGACGTCGGCGCCGTCGAGCAGCGCGGGCACGTCGCCCGGCCTGCACTCGGGCGGGGTTGGCAAGCCGGTAGCCGCCCCGCTGGCGCGGGCGGAGAGCAGGTCGGTGTCCGACGTGGACAGCAGCACGATCACGGCGAGCGGGCCTCCTTCGGGATCGCAGCGTCCCTACTTGACGGGCGTCGGCGACGGCTCAGTACCTGACTCCGCCGGCCCGTTGCCGGTCCGGCTCACAGTGGCGCGACCGTGCTGGATTCCCACCAGCTTCCTGGCGCCGTCACGCAACGGCGACGCTATCCGCGCGCGGCGAGGCCCGTCAAACGCCTGGCGCACGCCGGCCCCCGGTGGATGGCGCCAAAGGCCCGAGCGGGGCGGGTCGTTGGCGCCAAAGGCACCGATAGAAGCAGCCGATGGCGCCAACGACCCCAAACAAGCGGGCCGATGGCGCCACCCACCCCAAACCCGGGCGGGGGCGGCGGGCAGGGTCAGTTGGCGGCCGGGGCGGGGGCGCGAGGGACTCGGCGCGGGGGTTCGGCGGGGCGCGGGGGACGCGGGGGCTCGGCGCGGGGGTTCGGCGGGCGCGGGGGCTCGGCGCGGGGGCTCGGCGGGCGCGGGGGCTCGGCGCGGGGGCTCGGCGGGCGCGGGGGCTCGGCGCGGGGTGGGGCGGGGTAGGGCGGGATCGAAGGAGCCGGGCACGAGGCAGGCGGGATCGGGCCCCGGGGCGCGGGGTTGGGCGGGGCGAGGGGTGCCGGCGGGGCGGCGGGGTTGTCCTCGCGGGATGACGGCATACAATCCGGGCGTGCCTGAGCCGAGTCGTGCCGTCCGCCGATCCGCGGCTGACCGCTGCCCGGGGGTGCTGCGGCTGGCGGAGGCGGCGGACGGGTTCCTGGCCCGGGTGCGGCTTCCGGGCGGGCTGGTCACGGCAGGGCAGTTGCGGGTGCTGGCGCAGCTCGCGGATGAGCTGGGCGACGGGCGGGTGGAGCTGACCTCGCGCGGCAACGTGCAGCTGCGCGGGCTGGCGGCCGGTGCGGCCGGGCCGCTCACCGGCGCGCTGACCGAGGCGGGGCTGCTGCCGTCGCTGGACCATGACCGGGTGCGGAACGTGCTGGCCTCGCCGCTGGCCGGGCTGGACCGCGGGGCCGACCTGACCGGGCTGGTCCGCGCGCTGGACGCGGCGCTGTGCGGGCGGCCCCGGCTGGCCGGGCTGCCGGGGCGGTTCCTGTTCGCGGTCGACGACGGGCGCGGCGACGTGGCCGGCCTCGGGGCCGACGTCACCGCGACGGTCACGCCGGACGGCGCCGCGGTCAACGGGCTCGCGGTTCACGCCGCCGGCCGGGCGGGCACCGCGGCCAAGGCCGGCCGCGGCGGTGCGGCCACGGGCAAGAACGCCCCGGAACCGCCGGCGACAGGCCCGGCCGCTGGGGTCCGCACCGGCCAACTGCCGGCCAGGCTGCGCGACGCGGTGGCGGACGTCATGCTGGCGTTCGCCGATGCGTTCCTCGACCTGCGGGCGGAGCAGGGCGGCAGCACGTGGCGGGTGGCCGAGCTGCCCGGCGGGGCGGAGCGACTGCGGGACACGCGTCGCGGCGCGGCTCGGGCTGGCCGCCCCGATGGCCGACAGTCCTCGTGATGCGGGCGGCGTCCTGGCGGAGCGCGAGACGCGCGGGGCGCCCCGGTCGTTGGCGAGGATGGGGCGCCTGCGGCGGCCGGGCGGGCGCGGGCTGACCGGCCGGTCGGGCTCATCGCGCCGGAGGGGGGACGGGCTGATGATTCCGCGGCGGCGTCGGCGGTGCTGCTCGCCCCGCTCGGGCGGCTGACCGCGGCGCAGGTGACGTGGGTGGCCGACCAGCTCGGCGCCGACGCGGCCCGGGTCACGCCGTGGCGCGGCGTGGTGCTGCCGCGGCTGGCGGACGCGGCCGGGACGCTGCGGGAGGCGGCCCGGCTCGGGTTCGGAACAGACGAGGACTCGCCGTGGCTGCGGGTGACCGCGTGCGCCGGGCGGCCGGGCTGCGCCAGCGCCCTGGCCGACGTGCGGGCGGACGCGGCCGGGCTCGCGGCCCGCTGGCCGGGGCGGCTGGTGCACGTCAGCGGGTGCGCCCGGCATTGCGGGCGGCCCGCCGCCACGGAAATCGACGTGACCGCGAGCAGCGAGGGGTACCACGTTGCCGGAGTTTGACTACGTGCGCGACGGGGCGGAGATCTACCGCCGCTCGTTCGCCACCATCAGGGCCGAGGCCGACCTGACCCGGTTCCCCGCCGACGTGGCCCGGGTCGTGGTGCGGATGATCCACGCCTGCGGGATGACCGACCTGCCGGCCGACGTCGGCTACAGCGACGGGGTGGTGCGAGCCGCACGGGCCGCGCTGCTGCGCGGCGCGCCGGTGCTGTGCGACGCGCGGATGGTCGCCTCGGGCATCACCCGGGCGCGGCTGCCCGCCGGCAACGAGGTGGTCTGCACCCTGGGCGACCCGGAGGTGCCCGCGCTCGCGCGGCGGCTCGGCACCACCCGGTCGGCGGCGGCTCTCGACCAGTGGGGCGGCCGGCTGGCCGGGGCCGTGGTGGCGATCGGCAACGCGCCAACCGCGCTGTTCCGGCTGCTTGAGCTGGTCGCGGCCGGGGCGGGACGGCCGGCGGCGGTGCTCGGCATCCCGGTCGGGTTCGTCGGCGCGGCCGAGTCGAAGGCGGCCCTGGCCGGGTCCGGCCTGGAGTACCTGGTGGTGCACGGGCGGCGCGGCGGCAGCGCGATGACCGTCGCCGCGGTCAACGCCATCGCCAGCGAGGACGAGTGATGGGCGGCCACGCAGGCGACGGCACCCTGTACGGGGTCGGCCTCGGGCCTGGCGACCCGGAGCTGGTCACGGTGAAGGCGGCCCGGCTGATCGGCGCGGCCGACGTGATCGCCTACCACTGCGCGCGGCACGGGCGGTCGGTGGCGCGGTCCATCGCCGAGCCGTACCTGCGCGGCGGCCAGGTGGAGGAGCGGCTGGTCTACCCGGTCACCACCGAGGCGCCCGACCACCCGGGCGGCTACGAGGGCGCGATGGAGGAGTTCTACGCCGCCGCGGCCGGCCGCTGACGGCCCACCTGGCCGCCGGGCGCGACGTGGTGCTGCTCGCCGAGGGCGACCCGCTGTTCTACAGCAGCTACATGCACATGCACAAGCGGATCGGCGGGCGGTTCCGCACCGAGATCGTGCCCGGGGTCACGTCGGTGAGCGCCGCGTCGGCCGCGCTGGCCATGCCGCTGGTCGAGGGCGACGACGTGCTGACCGTGCTGCCCGGCACGCTCGGCCCCGCCGAGCTGGCGCGGCGACTGCGCGGCGACGGGGCGGCGGCGGTGATGAAGATCGGCCGGAGCTTTCCCGGCGTGCGGACGGCGCTGAAGGAGTCCGGGCGGCTGGAGCAGGCGTACTACGTCGAGCGGGCCTCGTCCGGCCCCCGGCAGGTGATCGAGCGGGCGGCCGACGTCGACCCGGCGACGGTGCCGTACATGTCGCTGGTCATCGTGCCCGGCGCCGAGGCGGCCGGGACGCCGGACGCGGCGCGGCCGGAGCCCGCCGACGCCGACGCCAACGCCAACGCCGGCGCCGGGGCCGGGGCCGGACGGGTGGACGTGGTCGGGCTCGGCCCTGGCGGGCGGGACTGGCTGACCCCGCAGGCGGCGGCGGTGCTCGCCGCCGCCGACGACATCGTCGGCTACGCGCCCTACGTGGACCGGGTGCCGCCCAACCCCCGGCAGCGGCGGCACGGCAGCGACAACCGGGTGGAGGCGCAGCGGGCGGAGTTCGCCCTGGACCTGGCGGCGCGCGGGCGGCGGGTCGCGGTGGTGTCCTCCGGTGACCCGGGCGTGTTCGCCATGGCGTCGGTGGTGCTTGAGGCGGCCGGCGCCGACGCGCGGTTCGCCGCCGTGCCGGTCGCGGTCGTGCCCGGGGTCACCGCCGCGCAGGCCGTGGCCAGCCTGGCCGGGGCGCCACTCGGCCACGACTACGTCATGCTGTCGCTGTCGGACCGGCTCAAGCCGTGGGACGTCATCGCCCGGCGGCTGCGGGCGGCGGCCGACGGCGACTTCGCCATCGCGATCTACAACCCCGCCTCGCGGTCCCGGCGGCAGCAGCTCGCCGACGCCCGTGACCTGCTGCTGGCGCACCGCGCACCGGACACCCCGGTGGTGATCGGACGGGCGGTCGGGACGGACGAGCAGCGGGTCACGGTGACCACGCTTGGCGAGTTCGACCCGGCCGAGGTCGACATGCGCTGCCTGCTCATCGTCGGGTCCAGCCAGTCGCGCGTGGTCCGCGACCAGGCCGGGACGGCAAGGGTCATCACGCCGCGCCGCTACCCGGGCTGAATGCCGGCCAGCTTGCTAGGCCGGCCGAAGGCCGGAGCCATCGATCAGGTCGGCTCCGCTGCCAGGCCCGGGTAGCCAGCGCGAGGCCTCGGAGACTGTCGCGACCACCTCGCTGCCGTCGGGGAGCGGCGGGCGGGACACCATGACGACGCCGGCGCCGAGGTCCCTGGCCGCGGTGAGCTTGGCTGCGGTCATCGGGCCGCCGCTGTCCTTGGTCACCAGCAGGCCGATGCCGTGCGCCCTGATCAGGGCGGACTCACCCGCGACGGTGTATGGGCCGCGGTCGAGCAGCAGGGTCGTCCGGGGCGGCAGGGGGCCGTCCGGCGGGTCCACGGTGCGGACGAGGAACTCGTGCCCGCCGTCGGCGGCGAAGGCGGCCAGGTCGCGGCGGCCGGTGGTGAGGAACACGCCCTCGCCGGGCCAGTCGCGCACCACGGCGGCAGCGGCCCCGATGTCGGGGACGACGGTCCAGGACGGGTCGGCGTCCCAGCCGGGCCGGCGCAGCACCAGCAGCGGCACGCCGGCGGCCGCCGCGGCCAGGGACGCGTTCGCGGTGATGCCGGCGGCGAACGGGTGGGTCGCGTCGATGACGTGGCTGACCCGCTCGTCGCGCAGGAAGGCCGCCAGGCCGTCGGCGCCGCCGAACCCGCCCACGCGCACCGGGCCGTCGGGCAGCCGCGGCTGGCTGACCCGGCCGGCCAGCGAGGAGATCACGTCGCGGCCCGCCGCCACCAGCTCGCCCGCCAGCTCCCTGGCCTCGCCGGTACCGCCCAGGATGAGGATGCGCACCGGGCCAGGCTAGCCCCGCCGGGCAACCGTGCCGCCGGGGAACCGTGCCGCCGGCCAGCCGGGCCGGGTGCGGGAGACTGGGCGCATGCGCGAACTGCTCATCATCGGCATGGGGCCCGGCCACCCGGACCAGCTCACCGTCCAGGCCGTGAAGGCACTCAACCGGGCGGACGTGTTCTTCCGCATCGACAAGGGCGACGACAAGGCCGGGCTGAACGCGGCCAGGGACGAGATCCTGCGGCGGCACGTCACCGGGGCCGGGTACCGGGTGGTGGACATCCCCGAGCCGCCGCGGGACCGGTCGGACTCGCTGACCGCGCGCGGGTACGCCGGCGCGGTCAGCGACTGGCACGGGGCCCGCGCGGAGCTGATCGCGGCGGCGCTGGCGACCGAACTGGAGCAGGACGGGACCGGGGCGTTCCTGGTCTGGGGCGACCCGTCGGTGTACGACTCGATGCTGCGCATCGTGGACCGGGTGCTTGCGCTCGGGACCGTCGACTTCACCTGCACGGTAATCCCCGGGGTGACCAGCGCGCAGGCCCTGGCGGCGGCGCACCGGGTCCCGCTGAACCGGGTCGGCGAGCCGATCCACCTCACCCCGGCCCGGCGGCTGGCCGAGCTACCCGCGCCCGGGCTGCCGGACGGGCTGGACAGCGCGGTGGTGATGCTGGACCGCGGGTTCACCGCCGCCGGGTTCGCCGAGCCGGGACTGTCGGTGTTCTGGGGCGCCTACCTGTCCACGCCGGATGAGGTGCTGATCGCCGGGCCGCTGGCGCAGGTCGCCGACGAGATCACCGAGACCCGGGCCCGGCTGCGGGCACGGCACGGGTGGATCATGGACACCTACCTGGTCCGCCGCGAACGCGAGTAACGGGGCGGTGCGGGGGGAACCCACGCGCCCGTTACCCCTGCTCGCTGAGGTTTTATTTTCGGGGCAGGCGGTCAGCGGGCGCGGGCGGCGGAGTACAGGTGGCTGTCGCGGAAGCCCTCGGCGGCGAGCACCCGGCCGACGATGATCACCGCGGTTCGGCGCACGCCGGCCGCGAGCACCTGCGGCGCGATGTCGGCGAGGGTGCCGCGCAGGATGACCTCGCGCTCCTGGCTGGCGTAGGCGACGACCGCGGCCGGGCAGCCGCCCCCGTAGTGCGGGGTCAGCTCGGCGACCACCTGCTCGATACGCTGCACCGCCAGGTGCAGCACCAGGGTCGCGCCCGTCGCCCCCAGGGTAGCCAGGTCCTCGCCGGGCGGCATCGGGGTGGCCCGGTGCGCGATCCTGGTCAGCACCACCGTCTGGCCGACCCCGGGCACGGTCAGCTCGCGGCGCAGCGCCGCCGCCGCGGCGGCGAACGCTGGCACGCCCGGGGTGATGTCGTAGCCGATGCCGGCCTGGTCGAGCCGCCGGGCCTGCTCGGCGATGGCGCTGAACACGGCCGGGTCGCCGGAGCACAGCCGGACCACGTCCAGGCCGCGGGCGTCGGCGTCGGCCACGGCGGCGACGATCTCGTCCAGCGTCAGGTCGGCGGTGTCGATCAGCGTGGCGTCCGGCGGGCAGTGCGCGAGGACTTCGGCGGGCACCAGGCTGCCCGCGTACAGGCAGACCGCGCACCGTTCGAGCAGCCGCTGGGCGCGGACGGTGATCAGGTCGGCGGCGCCCGGCCCGGCACCGACGAAGTGGACGGTCACGGGCTCCCCTTCACAACGGACCACTGGACGACCGGCAGCGCGGGGCGCCAGGCGGTGAAGGCGCCAAGCCCGTCGGCCCGCTCCACACCGATCCTGGTGAGCGTACCGCCGGCCCGCCGCCACCAGTCGGCCAGGACCTGCTGTCCCTCGATGGTGACCGCGTGGGCCGCCAGCCGCCCGCCGGGGGAAAGCGCGTCCCAGCAGGCGGCCACCGCCCCGTCGGCGGTGACGCCGCCGCCGATGAACACCGCGTCGGGCAGGTCGAGGCCGGCCAGGGCCGCCGGCGCGGACCCCGCCACCAGCCGCAGGTACGGCACGCCAAGGGCGGCGGCGTTGCGGGCGATCCGTTCCCGGCGGTCGGCGCGCGGCTCGACCGCCACGGCGCGGCTGGCCGGGTGGGCGCGCAGCCACTCGATGCCGATGCTGCCCGACCCGGCGCCCACGTCCCACAGCAGCTGCCCGGGGACCGGGGCCAGGGCGGCCAGCGCGAGCGCACGCAGCTCCCGCTTGGTGAGCTGGCCGTCGTGCTCGAACGCGGCGTCCGGCAGGCCGGGCACCCGGGGCAGCGGCGCGGCACCGGGGTCGAGGCGGCACTCGATCGCGACGACAGCCAGGCGGCTGTGCGGCGCGGCGGTCGCGCCGCCCGCCGGGGCGACGGGCTCGACCCGTTCGCCGGGGGCGCCCAGGTCGGCCAGGACGGTCACCGGGCTGGCACCGAAGCCACGCGCGGCCAGCAGCGCGCGGACGTCCGCGGCCGCGGTCTCGTGCGCGGTCAGGGCGAGCACCCGGCGGCCGGGCTGCAGCAGCGGGTGGAGCAGCTCGCGGGGGCGGCCGACCAGGCTGACCACGTCCACGTCGTCCAGCGGCCAGCCGAGACGGGCGGCGGCCAGCGACACCGACGACGGGTGTGGCAGCACCCGCAGCCGGTCCGGGCCGAGCAGCCGGGCCAGGGTGGCGCCGATGCCGTAGAACATCGGGTCGCCGCTGGCCAGCACCGCCAGGCCGGCGGGGGCGTGGTCGGCGATCAGGCCGGGGAGGCCGGGCAGCAGCGGGCTGGGCAGCGGCACCCGGCGGGCGGTGACCTCGCCCGGCAGCAGGGCGAGGTGGCGCGGGGCGCCGGCGACCACGCCGGCCTGGGCGATCGCGGCCCTGGTGGACGGGGACAGGCCCGGCCAGCCGTCGGCGCCGATGCCGGCCACGGTGATGATCTCCTGCGCCACCCCCCTAGTGTGCCGGATGTGTCCGGCGCGGGGCACGGGGGGCGAAATGACCGCCGGTCGTGTGAGAGGATGGCGGGCGAACGGCCGCCGAGGAACCCGGTGCGAATCTGGGACGGTCCCGCCACTGTGACCAGCCGCGCGCACCCGCGCCGGCCGGGAGTCAGGCCATCGGCGCCCCGTGCCGCCGGGTCATCCGCCCGGTGGTCGTCGCTGTCGGCGGGCGCGGACACCCGCCGGGTGAAGGTGGTCCGCCCGTGGCCCAGTTCCCGTTCAGCGCCGTCGTCGCCATGGACGACATGCGCCTCGCGCTCACGCTCAACGCCGTCTCGCCGGAGATCGGCGGCGTGCTCGTCCGGGGCGAGAAGGGCACGGCCAAGTCGACGGCGGTGCGCGCGCTGACGTCGGTACTGCCACCGGTGGACGTGGTGGACGGCTGCCGTTTCTCGTGCCCGCCGGCTTCGCCCGACCCGGCATGCCCGGACGGCCCGCACTCCCCCGGCGGCGCGGCGCGGTCACGGCCGGCCCGGCTGGTGGAGCTGCCGGTCGGTGCGACCGAGGACCGGCTCACCGGGTCGCTGGACATCGGCCGGGCGCTCACCGAGGGCGTCACCTCGTTCCAGCCGGGACTGCTGGCGGCGGCGCACCGGGGCGTGCTGTACGTGGACGAGGTCAACCTGCTGCACGACCACCTGGTGGACCTGCTGCTCGACGCGGCGGCGCTTGGCACCAGCTACGTGGAGCGCGACGGCGTTTCCGTCCGCCACCAGGCCCGGTTCCTGCTGGTCGGGACCATGAACCCGGAGGAGGGCGAGCTGCGGCCGCAGCTGCTCGACCGGTTCGGGCTCACCGTGGAGGCGGCGGCGCCGCGCGACGCGGCGAGCCGGGCCGAGGTGGTGCGCCGCCGGATCGCGTTCGACGCCGCGCCGGAGGCGTTCGCCGCGCGGTTCGCCGCGCCGGAGGCGGAGCTGGCCGCGGCCATCGCCGCCGCGCGGGACCGGCTGCCGTCGGTGGTGCTTGACGACGCCGCCCTTGAGCGGATCGCCGAGGTCTGCGCCAGCTTCGACGTGGACGGGCTGCGGGCGGACATCGTGATCGCCAGGACCGCGGCCGCCCACGCCGCCTGGCGCGGCGGGCGCCGTGGTGACCAGGGAGGATATCCGGGTCGCGGCCCGGCTGGCGCTGCCGCACCGGCGGCGGCGCAACCCGTTCGACGCGCCCGGCCTTGACGAGCGTCAGCTGGACGAGGCGCTCGGCGACGACGACCCGGAGCCGGACCCCGAGCCGGAGCCGGAGCCGCCGGACGGCGGCCCCGGGCCGGGCGGCCCCCCTGGGGACGGCGGCTCGCCGGCCGACGGCCCGCCAGCCGGCGGCCCGGACGGCGCGAGCCGGCCCGACGAGGCCGGAGCCGACGGGGACGTCGGCGGCGACGGGAGCCCGCGGGAAGCGCCGGACCGGCCGGGGCCGGGGCGGGCGGCCGCGAGTCGGTCGCGCCGAGCGGCGCCGCGTTCCGTACCCGGCGGCTGGAGGTGCCCGGCACCGGGCAGGGCGCGGCCGGGCGACGGTCCCGCGCCGTCACCGACGCCGGCCGCAGCACCGGCGCGCGGCCGCCGCTGCCCGGTGCGGTGACCGCGGACCTGCACCTGACCGCCACGCTCGCCGCCAGCGCGCCGCACCAGCGGCGCCGCGGCCGGTCCGGGCCCGGCCTGCTGCTGGACCGGGCTGACCTGCGCGAGCACCGCCGGGAAGGCCGCGAGTCCAACCTGGTGCTGTTCGCGGTGGACGCCAGCGGGTCGATGGCCGCGCGCCGCCGGATGGAGGCGGTCAAGGGCGCTGTGCTGTCCCTGCTGCTCGACGCGTACCAGCGGCGGGACAAGGTGGGCCTGGTCTGCTTCCGCGGCGCGGGCGCGGAGCTGTTGCTGCCGCCGACCTCGTCGGTGGAGGCCGCCGCCCGGCGGCTGACGGCGATGCCGTCGGGCGGCCGGACGCCGCTGGCCGCCGGGCTGGCCGAGGCGCACGCCACGCTGCGCCGGGAGCGGCTGCGCGACCCGCGGCGGCGCCCGCTGCTCGTCGTGGTGACCGACGGACGGCACACCGCCGGGCCCGATCCGGCGGCGGCCGCGGCCGGGCTGCGCGGCGACGGCGTCGCCTCGGTGGTCGTCGACTGCGAGTCCGGTCCGGTCCGGCTCGGCCTGGCCGCCGGGCTGGCGCGGGCGCTCGGCGCCGAGTACCTCGACCTGGGTGGCCTGGGCGCGGGCGCGCCGGGACCGCTGGCGCCCCGGGAGCACCCGGGGTCTCCGCGGAGCTGCTGGCCGGCTCGGTCCGCGGCTGGCGGGCCGGCCAGGACGGCCGCGCGCCCCGCGCGGACCGCACCGGAAGGAAGGTGGCCTGACCATGCCACAGGGAGTACCGGAGAGCGTCCCCGACGACGGGCTGACCACCAGGCAGCGAAGGAACCGGCCGCTGCTGATCGTGCACACCGGGGTGATGAAGGGGAAGTCCACCGCCGCGTTCGGCCTGGCGCTGCGCGGCTGGAACCAGGGCTGGGGCATCGGCGTCTACCAGTTCGTGAAGAGCGCCAAGTGGCGGGTCGGCGAGGAGGCCGCGTTCAAGGCGCTCGGCCGGCTGCACGAGCAGACCGGCGAGGGCGGTGAGGTCGCCTGGCACAAGATGGGCGAGGGCTGGTCGTGGATACAGCGCGGCGACCACCGAGGACCACGCGGCCGACGCCCGCGAGGGCTGGGCGCAGATCAAGCGCGACCTGGCCGCCGGGCGGTTCGGCCTGTACGTGCTTGACGAGTTCACCTACCCGATGAAGTGGGGCTGGATCGACGTCGCCGACGTGGTGGCGACGCTCGCCGCGCGCCCCGGCCACCAGCACGTGGTGATCACCGGCCGCGACGCGCACCCCGACCTGGTCGACGGCGCCGACCTGGTGGCCGAGATGACCAAGGTGAAGCACCCGATGGACGCCGGCCAGAAGGGCCAGAACGGCATCGAGTGGTGAACGTGCCCAGCGGTCGTCATCGCGGCGCCGCCCGGCAGCGGGCACGGCAAGACCATCGGTCACCACCGGCCTGCTGGCGCGCTGCGCGCCCGGGGGCTCAAGGTCGTCGCCGCACAAGGTCGGCCCGGACTACATCGACCCGGGCTACCACGCCCTGGCCGCCGGCCGGCCCGGCCGCAACCTCGACCCGTGGCTGGTCGGCGAGGACCTGATCGCGCCGCTGTTCGCCCACGGTGCGAGCACGCCGGAGCGGCCGACATCGCGGTCGTCGAGGGCGTGATGGGCCTGTTCGACGGCGCGGATCGGGCGCGGCGGGACTTCGCCTCCACCGCGCACGTCGCCCGGCTGCTCGGCGCACCGGTCATCCTGGTCGTCGACGCCCGCGGCGTGGCCGCGTCGGCCGCCGCGCTGCTGCACGGCTTCGCGACCTTCGACCCGCGGACCCGCGTCGGCGGGGTGATCCTCAACCGGGTCGGCTCGGACCGGCACGAGGAGCTGCTGCGCGAGGCGGCGCCGAGGTCGGCGTGCCGGTGCTCGGCGTGCTGCGCCGGCAGGACCCGGCTCACCGTCCCGTCGCGGCACCTCGGGCTGATCCCGGCCGCCGAGCTCGGCGGCCCGGCCGCGGACGCGGTGGCCGCCCTGGCCGCCGTCGTCGCCGACGGCGTCGACCTGGAGGCGGTCGTCCGGCTGGCCCGGGCGCGGGGCCGCTCCCTGACGGCCGCCCGGTCACGTGACCATCAAGATCCTCCGAAGAACGACGGCGCTCCACCGCACCGCCCCCGCGTCGCCATCGCCGGCGGGCCGGCGTTCACCTTCGGCTACGCCGAGCACCCCGAGCTGCTCGCCGCCGCCGGGGCCGAGGTCGTCACCTTCGACCCGCTGCGCGACGAGCGGCTGCCCGGCGACGGGACGCCCTGGTGATCGGCGGCGGCTTCCCGAGGAGCACGCCGAGGAGCTGTCGGCCAACGCGCGGCTGCGGGCCGAGGTCGCGGCGCTGGCGCGGCGGGCGCCCGGTCCTCGCCGAGTGCGCGGGCCTGCTCTACCTCGCCAGGCGCTGGACGGGCACCCGATGTGCGGCGTGCTCGACGCCGACGCGACGATGACCGGCACCCTCACCCTCGGTTACCGGGACGCCGTCGCGGCCGCGGACTCGCCGCTGGCGGCGGCGGGCGCGCGGGTGCACGGCCACGAGTTCCACCGTAGCGCCGTCCAGCCGGGTGGCCAGCCCGGTGGCCGGCCGGCCGGCCAGGACCAGGCCACGGCCGCGTGGTACTGGCGGCGGGGCGGCGCTCCGGTCAGCGAGGGCATCGCCTGCGGCCGGGTGCACGCCTCCTACCTGCACACCCACTGGGCCGGACTGCGCTGGCCGGCCAGCCTGGCGCGGCGGACCGGATCACAGCCGCCGCGCTCGACTACCGGGCGTCCCGCGCGATCGGGCGTCCCACGTGAACCGCGCGGAGCGCACGGC
>CAVVKP010000033.1:0-322567 GCA_963748785.1 uncultured Actinomycetota bacterium
CGACGTATCGCCGGTCGCGGTCGGGCGTCACCAGCGCCGCGGTGCTTGCCCGGCATGTCGAGCGCCTCGCGCAGCATCAGCGCGATGGCGCCGGCCTCCTCGCGCGGATTGGCGCATTCGACATAGGCGACGTCGTCGGCGAAGGCGCGCGAGACCGGCTCGGCGCTCAAGCCCTCGCCGGGCCGGCGCGCCGGCGCTTCGGCCGGCCGCAGCGCCGCCGCCAGCAATTCGAGGCGCGCCGCGGCGCAAGGCCGGCGGCGCCGCTTCGCACCCGTCCCAGTCTTCGACGTCGCCGCGCGTCGACGCCGAAATGCGCGAGCAGGCGCGCGAGGCCGTGCTGCGGATGGCTCGGCGCCTCGGCGGCTTCCGACCAGACGGCGTCGTCGAGCGTGCTGTCGAGGCCCGGCAGCACCACGGCGCCGTTGCGGCAAGCCGGCGATCGATCTTCAGCAGGTCGGCCGTGGCCGGAATGCTGCCGGTCGAGCCGGCGGCGATGACCGGATGCGCGGGAGGCTTCGCGCGCCACGACTGCGGCCTGGGCGGCGAGCAGGCGGTTGCGGTGCTCGGCCGGATCGAGCGCGCCCTCGGCCGGCGAGGATCTTCGGCCACTCCTCGGTCAGGATCCTGAGGAATGTCAGCGTGTGCTGCCAATGCGACGGCGAACTCGTCGGGCACGATCGCCTCGAGCTCGGCGAAATCGCGCCGCTCGGTCTGCGATCTCGTCGAGCAGGCGCGCGAGATCGGCCGCGAGCCACGCGGCCTGGTCGGGCGACATCGGGGTGCCGCGCCGCTCCTCGAATTTCATGATCAGCTGCGCCAGCAGCAGGCGGCGGCGCAGGCTCGAAATGGCGGGCGGAAGGTCGGCGGTGCCGGCATCGGCGCCGCCGTCGAATTCGCCGGCGGTCAGGATCAGCTCCTCCTCGTCCACGTCGCCGATCGGCGCCATGCGCGGCAGCAGCAGCGGCCGACCCTCGCTCTGGCGCAGGAACGCCTCGCGCAGCGCGCGGCAGGCGCGCCGCGTCGGCAGCAGCACGGTCATGCGCGCCAGCGCCTCGGGCGCGCCCGCCGCGCGCGCGCGAGCAGCCCCGCCGCGAGCGCGTCGGCGAACGGGATAGGGCGGGATGGTGAAGCCAGGGGCATCGGAGTTATAGCGCGTGCGCGTCGCCGCTCGCGCCCATCCTGCGGCCGCGAAAGGGGGCCACTTCCGGTGAACGTTCGGATTGCGCAAAATCGTCCTCGCTGGCGCCCCGCTGCGCGGGACGAAAGATGTATGCGTAGGCGCGGCGCTTACGCCGCCGCGGCGCCATCGGCTTTCAAGCGCGCTTCGACGGCGAGCGAGGCCGTGCGGGGTCGCCGACGTGATACCAGGCGCCGTCGTGGCGGAGGCCGTAGAGCCGGCCCGCGGCCAGCGCCTTGTCGTAGACGCGGTTCAGCGAGAACTTGCCCGGGCGTTTCGCCGTCGAACAGGCGCGGATGCAGGATCTGCACGCCGGTGAACAGGAAGGGCGCCACGTCGCGCTCGGCGCGCCGGCGCAGGCGGCCGATGCCGTCCATGAAGAAATCGCCGCGGCCCTCATAGCCGAGCGTGCCGGGAATGACCGAGACGAGCAGCAGCGCGTCCATCACCGCGCCGTTCCAGGCGCGCGCGAGCCGCAGCAGCGCCGGGCAGCGGGCCATTGAGCCAGAGCGCGTCGCTGTTGGCGACGAAGAACGGCGCCTCGCCGAGCAGCGGCAGCGCGTTCAGCACGCCGCCGCCGGTCTCGAGCAGCTCGGGCTCGTGCGAGAGCACGATCGCGGGCCGCGCGCGCGTCTTGAGGTGCGCGGTCGATCTGGTCCGCCAGGTGATGGGTGTTGACCACGGCGCTCGGCGATCCCGGCCGCGGCATAGTGATCGAGCGCGCGGTCGAGCAGCGTGCGCCCGGCGACCGGCACCAGCGGCTTCGGGCATGCGGTCGGTGATCGGGCCGCATGCGCAGGCCGAGGCCCGCCGCCAGCACCATGCCGCGCGTGATGCGTCTCGCCCGAGGCGGTGACGAGCGGCGCTCATTGGCGGCGTCGGGCGCGCGGCGCAGCGCCGCCGGCACGTGCGCGTCGAACCAGCGCCGGAGCGGCGCGAGGCCCGGATGCGCGAGCGCCCGCTCGAGCAGGCGCCAGACGCGCGGAATGTGCGGCAGGTAGACGCGGCTTGCCGTCGCGCTTCCAGAGCCGCGTGAAGACGCCGATCACGCGCGCGTGGCGCTGCGCGGCCATCACCGCGGCCGCGGCTTCGAAGTCGGCGCGGTCTTGGCGCGGGAAAGGCGGCGAGATAGCGCGCGATCATCGCGCGCGCGGAGGCTTCGGCACGTCGCGGCGCGCGTCCTCGACCAGCGAGACGAGGTCGTAGACCGCGGGCGCCGAGCATCGCGTCCTGGAAGTCGAGCAGGCCGCAGCGGCGCACGCCGCTCGCGCGCCGGGCAGCCACATGAGGTTCTCGGGGAAGATAATCGCGCAGCGCCAGGCGTCTCGGGCACGCCGGCGCGCAGCGGCAGCACCGCGCTGCCACGCGGCCGCATAATCGGCGCGCGCGCGTCGGCGCACACGGCGCGCCGCACCGCCGGCAGGAACCAGTCGAGCAGCAGCGACGCCTTGTCGATCGAGTCGCGCCGCGTCGTAGCGCGGCACGTCGATGCGCGCGGCGGCGGGCGCGCGATGCAGCGCGATCAGCGTGTCGACGGCAGCGCGTAGAGCGGCGGTCGCGGCCGTCATGCGCGGCGGCCATCGCGCGGGAAACGTGTCGTCGCCGAAATCCTCGATCACGCAGCAGGCCGCGCGCTTCGTCGGCCTGGCATAGATCGCGGCGCGCTCAGGCCGAGCGCCGCCAGATGGCGCGCGATCTGACACCAGGGCCGCACGTCTTCGTGCGGCGGCGGCGCGTCCATCAGCAGCGCCGGCTGCGGCCCGCCGCTCAGGCGGAAATAGCGGCGGAACGAGGCGTCGGCCGCGAACGGCCGCGCGCCGCCCCGCGCCAAGCGCCCGGCGGCGAGGAATGCCTCGATCTCGGCGTCGCGCGGCGTCATCACGGCCGCCGCCGCGCGCACCATGGCCCGCTCGAGTCCGCCGTCATCGGCTCGATCGCAGCGTCCCCGAACCGTATACGCGTAAGCGGACGGACATTCCAGTCCGAGCGGTGAATTTACCGTTCACGGCCGAAAGCGCGCGAATCCGCGGCGATCGCTCCGGCGCCGAAGCCCGATCGGCGCGCCTCCGGCCGGCACCGAAGTCGAGCGCACCTCGATGCGCCCGCGGCAGCAGCGCGCCCAGCCGCTCGGGCCATTCGATCAGCGCGATGCCCTCGCCCAGGGCCTCGTCGAGGCCGAGCTCCAGCGCGTCCTCCGGCCGCTCGATGCGGTAGAGGTCGAAATGCCAGATCGTGGCGCGCGGGAATTCGTAGGTCTGCACCAGGGTGAAGGTCGGGCTCGGCACCTCGGGCGGCGCCTGGCCGGCCTCGGCCGCCGAAGCCGCAATGAGCGCCGCGCGCGAAGGTCGTCTTGCCGGCGCCGAGATCGCCCTTGAGCGCCACCACGTCGCCCGGGCGCAATGACTTCCGGGAAACGATCTGAACGGTGGTTGCCGTTCGGGCCGGCGGGTACAGGCCGTCCGGGATGGTTCGCAGTTCGGGCTGGATCCCGTCACCTTCGCCCTAGCGGTCGTGTGGACGCCGCGGCATCCGGGGGGCCGGGCCGTGGCGGCGGCCAGAGTTCAACGGGGGTACCCATGCGTGTCATGGCAAGGATCATCATGCCGGTTGAGTCAGGAAACCAGGCGATCAAGGACGGCACCCTGGGCGCGGTCATGCAGCGCGCAGCTGAGCGCTGGAAGCCGGAGGCGATGTACTTTACGACCTTCGACGGGCAGCGGACCGCGTTCATGGTGTTTGACCTGCCGGACGCCTCAGGCATGCCGCCGTTCGCGGAGCCGTTCTTCAGGGAGCTCAACGCCAGCGTGCAGCTAGTCCCGGCGATGAACGGTGACGATCTGCAGAAGGGACTCTCCCAGCTCGGCTGAGCGGGGTCTGGCTCGATCTGGATCATCGGCACAGGTACCGCGTCAGGCGTGAGAAGTCGGCCTGCCGCCTTCAGGATCGCAATCGCGTGGCTGGTGAGGCCTGTTCGCTGATCCAGGCGTTCGCCAGTGTGGTCCAGATCGCGGCCTCGCCGGGCGTCCTGGGCCAAGCCGAGGCTGTGCGGGCCATGGGCGAACATGTGCACGGCGTGCGGAACATTGCTGGCCGCGAGCGCGGACGCGAGTCGGTAGGTGTGCTCGGGATGGACGTACGCGTCCTGCGCGGTGTGCCAGATGAAGAAGGGCGGCGACTGCGGGGTTACCAGCGAATCCAGTGAGGTCGACCGGCGCAGCTGAGGGCTAGCGTCCTCGCCGAGGAGGATGAGCCGGGCAGGACGGTATGTGTCGGTTTCCATCGAGGTGATGGCGTAACAGAGCACAGCGAACTGCACGGTCTGATCCGGCGTTGCGCCTGGTGAAAGGGCGGCCAGCCCGGCCAGATGGCCGCCTGCGGAGAACCCGATGAGCCCGATGCGCTGCGCGCCTTCGGCCCGCCGGCGGCCGATCTCAGCGCGGAGCGCGTCCAGTGGCACCGGGTGCCGGACGTTGAGCGGGTAACGGAATACGCTCGCCTGCACGCCAGTCTCACTAAGCCAGCTGGCCACTGGCTCGGCTTCGTGGCGAGCATGTTCTGCGTACCCGCCTCCGGGCAGGACGATCAGGTGCGTGCCTGCGGCCGAAAAGTTCATCGTCAGATCGTCCTTTCCAGAGGCGCCCAGCTCGAACCGCACAGCAGCCCGCCAGCTGCGGTATCCGCGGCGAGGAGATATCGCGCTGGTGTGCGGTAAGCCCGTCGCGCGCAGCGGAGCGGGGTTAGGCCGCTGTGACGCGCCGGTACCCGCCGCTGACCCAGTCGGCGACCAGGCGGCCGTATTCCTCGGGTGCTTGCTCCCACGCGAAGTGACCCGCGTCGAGAGGATGGATCTCGCTGTTGGGGAGGAGGTCGTCGATGTACTGGTTGTTCGACCACGGCACGAGGTCATCGTCGCGCCCGGCCACGATCTGGGCCGGCGTGGTGATCTTCGGCAGCAGGTCGCGCAGCACCGGGTTCTGCTCGGGGTAATGCCGCACGAACCGGGCCGACTCCGCGAAGCGCCCGAGGTCGTAGGCGCTGACGTAGTCCTCGTGGACGTCGGGCTCGCTGTCGCTCGCGGCACCCGACTCGACCGCGTAGCCGATGTTGGTCCTGGCGTCCAGCCCGCGCACGACGTCCAGGCTCGGCGCCTCGATGATCTCCTTGAGTGCTCCGCCCGCGTCGATCGGGAAGCGGACCGCGCCGGCGCCGACGGTCAGGCTCGTGACGCGCTCCGGCGCCTTCGCGGCGAGGAAGAGCGCCGCGGCCGTGCCGACGTCCGGGCCGACGACGTGGGGGGCTCCCAGGCGCCACTCGTCGATCAGGCGGGCCAGGAAGGCGCCCGAGGTGTCCGGGGCGATCAGCTCCGGACGGCCGTCGGAGTGGCCGAATCCCGGCAGGTCGATGGCGACCACCCGCCCGACCGCGGACACGCGGTCCCATATGCGCCGGAAGGCCCAGAGGCTCTCGGGCCACGGCGCCAGGAGCAGCACGGTGATATCCGAGTCTGCCCTGTTGTCGGCGAACCTCACTCGCACCCCGTCGCAGACCCGGAAGTAGGTGCTAATGGGCGAAACCGCTTGGATGGCGTTGTCGTCGTTCATTGTCGTCAGGCCTTTCGGTCGCAAGGTAGTTGTGGCCGGATCTACCCTCACAGGATTCGGATGATCGTCCAGTCGGTCAGCCCGAATACCCGCTGGCCGACGGTAAGCCCGGTGGTGCCGTACCCCAACTCGGCGACGACACCCGACAGCTCGTGCCCGGGCACGCTGGGGGTCCGGTCGTGGCCGGCGCGGTCAGCCCACGTCCCAGGCCAGTCGAGCTCACCGGGGGTGAACCCTGCGGCATGCACCCGCACGATGACGTCGTTCTCGGCGGCGTGCGGGTAGGGCATTTCCGTCAGGGACAGTCCACCGATACCGGCGTCGCGCTCTCGGACGGTGATGGCTTGCATGGCAGAATCCTTGTTCGGCGGCTACTTGCGGCGGAAGCCGGTAGCGCAGGGCCGGCCTCGCCGGAGTGCGCCCAGGCGATCTGCAGGTAAGGCGAACGTACCCAGCCTTTCCCTCTCTAAGGTGAACCCCCGCAGCGCGGCCTCGGCTACGTGCTTGACCATCGCCGCGCCCGGTGCAGCTGGTGTATCTGTTCGGTGTTCGGTATTGACCGAACACCGAACGCATGGCATCGTGGTAGCCGTGGACAGTGAGGCCCTCGTCATCGATGCCCTGGCACAGCTGGGTGTTCAGGCCCAGCTGCCGGCTGGGGTGCTCGATGAGGGGATCGACCTGGTGGTCGAGCCTGGCAAGGCCCTGCTACAGGTCAAGCGTCGCGCGCTGGTGACCGACGACGTCGCCCGGCGGCTGCTTGCCGAAAGGCGGGGATCTCCCGACTCGTTGCTGCTCGTTGTAGGCGACCGGGTGACTGAGGCCGCGCGCAAGTTGCTCGTCGAGCACCGTGCCGGATACTACGATCTGCGCGGTCACCTGGCGTTGCGCTCGGCCAGCGTCGTGATTGACGCTGACGTTGAGCCAGTCTCCGGGCCCGCTGCGCGCACTCATGCACTCAGTGGCACCGCGGGTTTGGAAGTGGCTACCGCTCTGCTCATGGAACCGAGCACAGGTGTAGCGGTGCGCGAGCTGGCCCGTCGGCTCGGCAGGTCGGCGAGCACGGTCTCGCAGGTGCTGTCCGCTCTCCGGGGGTCCGGGCTAATCGACGACCGGCACCGCGTTGAGGGCACGGAGCTGTTCTGGCAGGTTGCCGAGCGTTGGCCTGCCCAGCCCGTCTACCTTTCCCGATTGCCCGATCCCCGTAGAGATGCCATGATCGCGCAGCCCCTACGGCTAGGACTCGACGATGCCGAGAACACGGTGGGGTGGGCGCTCACTGACTCGGCCGCCGCCGCGGTGTACGGCGCACCAGTAGCGGTGAGCACCGGGCAGCTCCTGGAGCTCTACCTGCCCGATCAGGTGACCCGGCGACGGGCTACCACGCTCCTGGGCTCAGCCTCCTCGCGGTCCGAAGCGCGCTGCGCGGTCCGGGTCGCCCCAATTCGCGCCGTCTGCGATCGCCGTGTCGACCCGGCAGCCAATCCGTTCGAGTGGCCGCTTGCCCATCCTGTCTTCGTCGCGCTGGACCTCGCCCAGGACACCGGACGAGGACGAGAGATCCTCGATGCCTGGACTCCTTCGGGGGAGTGGGCGCGTGTCTGGTAAGCGCGTGACGTTCGTTGGCGACGCGATGGCCGCGGTTATCCAAGGCGTCGGAGAAGTCCGCAGCCTGATCGGCCAGCCGCCGGTAGTGGTCGGCGGCCTGGCCGTGATGTGCCGCCTCTCCAATCCCTACCGTGCCACCGCAGACGTCGATGTCGTTGACCGGCTGCTCGGCGAGGTGCCGCAGCTAGAGGTGCTCCGCGCCGCGCGAGGTGCGGAGCCTGTTGCGCCCGCCTCAGTACTGTTGCCCACGACGTTCGGCCCAGTCAAGGTCGACGTGCTCGAGGTCCGGCAGATTGAGATCGACCAGCCCAGCGACGATCCAGGTGAGCGCCTGCATGCCTCCGCCCACGCCTGGGCCAACGACAGCGCCACCGAGGTCGCTTTTGAGGTAGTGCCCTTGAGCGGGGCCCGCATTCGCAAGCTCCGGTGCGCGGTTAGAGCATCTGGTGCGACCTCGCAAAGCGGCGGCCACCCTGGTGAGCGGCGGGCTGGCCGCCTTGGAAGCGTTGCGGGTCCAGCCGGGAAACCCGGTGCGAGTCATGGTGGCCCAGCGGCTGGCCGACGGTGACCAGATCCCGGACCGGCTCGGCGGGCGGTGCGCGGCCGAGTACAAGTACGACGGCGTCCGCGTCCAAGCGCACCGCACCGCCGACGGGACGATCGAGCTGTTCACCCGGCGGCTTGAGGAGATATCCGACCAGTTCCCCGACGTTGTCGAACTACTTGCATGCGAGCTGTTACCCGCCCGAAGGTCGACCACTGCTGGGCGAGACTGAGCCCGAACGGGGGACCGGAGCGGTACGGCCGCAGCGCACGTAGCGTGCCGTCATTTACGACGATGTCATAGGCGGCTGACGCGGCCATGCATGACGCTCCGGCAGGTTGCGCGATGATCCCAGGCCACCGAGAACTCGGGTTGATCTCGCTTGCATGCCGCTTTGGTCTAGGCCGCGCCGGACTGGCGGCCCGCTCCCTTACTCTTGGCCCTCGTGCCCGCGTCCCGCATGACCGTCACCGCCCTTCTCGCCGTCGTCATCATCGCCATCACCGCGTGCGGGAGCCCTGAGCTCATCGGCGTCCTCCCACGGCACCGCCGCTAGCCCCCACGGCAGCACCCTGGGCCTCCCCGGGAGTCCATGCCCCGTTCCCGCCCCGGCTTCCCGGTGTTAGCAGGCGACCCGCTCGCCGGGCTTACTCTCGCCCGGATCCGCGCGAAGGGGAGCCGACGCCGAGGCCATGAGGAGCGTGTGCCTGTCGACACGGCAGCCACTGGCCGGAACGCGGCTGAAGGGGCTTGCCACCGTCACCGTCGCGTTGCTGTCCGCGTCGGGCCGCTGCGAGTTCACGGCCACGACGCCCGGCGGCGGATCCGCCACCCTGCTGGAGATCAGGAAGGTCCTCTGAGTGCGGGCCAACCAGGCGTACGCCCGGATCGCCGGGGCGCAGACGGCCGAAGCGCTCTCCGCCCGGACCGGCAAGTGGGTCCATGCCCCGCGCATGGACGCCACGATCGACAACCTGCTCCCGCTCTGCGCTATCCCGTGGCCCAGCTTCAGCAACCTGACGTTCCCGGACAAGAACCCCAGCTTCCACGAAACCCGCATCGCCGGCCTGCCGGTCATCGACGGCCAGCAGACGCTAGGAATAACGGACCCGTTGGGCGGCACCACCTACATCTCCGACACGGCCCGGCCCCTGCCGGTACGGGACGCCCAGGAGGTCCTGCCTGGTGTGACGTACGACTACGACTACTTCGACTTCGGGATCCCGGCCACGATCACCCCGCCTCCGGCCGCCGGACAGGGCCAGCGGCGGGTCGCCGCGCAGTGGCGCACGGCGCTTGGCCGTGAGCTTGCCCGCCGCCGACCGGGCCGCGGTCTCGGCGCCGAGTCGCGCTGCCCGGCCGAGGTCAAGCCCGACAGCGCGGACCACATCGGCTTCTGAGGCTGTCAGCTTCGACAGGTCGGCCTGGCTCCCAGGCAGCAGGCTGATCCCGCCGTACTTCCCACGTTCGGTAAGCACGGGAATGTCGGCGTCGATGAGGGCTTGGATATCGCGCAAGATCGTCCGGACGGAGACGCCGAATTCTGCGGCCAGGGCCGCGGCGGTCGTCACCCGGCGCACCTGCAGCACGGCGAGCAGGGCGATCAATCGCTGCGGTTTGCCGCTCATCGCCAGCTCCTCGCGAGGACATGACAGGTTCTGTCATATTCTCGCGCAACTCTGGTCATGCGGCCGACAAGCGGCCGCGCATGATCAGAGTGGAGCACCGGCTATGACCGCACCGAACCTTTTCATCGTCTACGTCACCGACATCGAGCGGGCGACGAACTTCTACCGCGACCTGTTCGAGATCGAGCCGGTCATGATCACCCCGCGCTACGTGCCGTTCGAGGTAGCCCCTGGCGTGATCTTCGCGCTGTCGAACAGAGGCGGCGAGCAGGTCGATCCGAAGACCCCGCGATCCTTCGTGGTCGGCCTGATGGTGCCCCGCACGGAGGCCGTCGTCGATGACGTCTTCGCCGCCTGGACAGCCAAGGGCGTCACCGTCGTGGAGGAACCGCACGACGAGATCTTCGGCCGCACCTTCGCTATCACGGACCCCGACGGCAACCCCATCTGCGTCACCCCGGTGGACTGACTCAGCCGGAGCGGGTGCACACCATGACGCCGCTGCCGTGGTCCATGCGGAAGGAATGCCAGCCGGGCAGCGCCCCAAGGCGTGCGACGAGCTCATCGACGCTCGCCTGGTGGTCCGGTGTCCAGGCTCGGCAGCGGGAGCAGGTCGTCGGCCAGGTAGCGGTCGCCGGGCGCGACTAGGGCGAGCGCCTCGTCCACGTGCGTGAACTTGCCTGGCCAGGTGTCGGCGAAGACCAGGTCTTAGCGGTTCTCCCGGGTGACGGCGGCGGTGAGCCAGTCGCCGCCGTCGGCGATCACCCACTCGACGCGCGGGTCGGCGCTCTCCTCCCGCGCTATGTCCGACAGCGGCTGCGACAGTTCGACGGTGACGAGCGTGACGGCCGCGTTCATGCCAGCCAGCAGGAACGCGGTGCCCAGGCCCGGGCCGGTGCCGAGTTAGAGGATGGCGCCGCCGGGCTTGGCGGCCGCGAGGGCGGTGAAGAGCCGGCCGTCTTCCGCCGCCGAGGACATGGTGAAGCCCTCGGCGGCGGCCCCGCCCGGTGAGCTCGGTCATCGCGCGAGCTCGTGGCCGGCGGTCGCATCGACGTGGCTGGGGACCGGGTCGTGCCGGTCGCCTACGGTCGAAGTACCAGTCGGCTCCAGGAGCAGGAGCTGGGTCGGGACCGGGACGAAGGGCTGGGGCTTCGCCCTCTACGACCCCGCCACCGAGACCTACGAGCCCGCGGTCCTGCCCGGCGGCCAGCCCTTCGGCAGCGCCGTCGAGGCCTGCGACACCGCCGCCATCGTTCACCTCACCGAATACGCGGAGTAACGAAACCGCCCGCCGCGCACCCATCAGGGATTACTGCGCGGCTGCACTAGCGGGAGGCGCCACGGCCCCGGCGAGGTAGTTGCCAGGGCCGTGGCGCATCAGCGGATGGCTGGCAGGGTGGGACTGATGAATGGGTAGGCAACCCGCCGCCGGCGCGCAGGCGGTACCCGTCGCGTCGTCCGCTTCCGTGGCAGCGCCCTCGCTGCACTCCCAGTGACGCTCAACGGGTTGGAGGGGTAATGCCAGCAATCCTCGTCCTGGCCGTCGTCGCCGGCCTCGCCGCTATGGCCGCGATCGTGTTCGTGGCTGTGGTCGTCGCCATCCACGCCGAACCGCGCAACCAGATGGCCACCAAGCCGCATGGTCCCCTCCGGGCGATGGTTCGTCGGCTGCTCGGTGTCTACGTCAGCGAGTCGGCGGACGCGGCCACCGACGGCAACCGCCAGGAGTGCCTAACTGGACAGTCAACGGACTGGTGGCCTCGCGGAGGGTGGGACCAGGGACGACCTACCCGTCCGAGTGGATGACCGGCGAGCCGTGCCCCGTGTGCGGCTCGCCGGACATCCTCGACTGCCAGCTCCGCATCGGTGCCGACACGGTCGAGATGGGCTGGGAGCGCAGCTAGTGCGGCGGTGACCGGCGGACTCCGCAAGGTCAAGCAGGCGCTTCAACTTCCGAAGCGCTCGCTCAGGACGGATGCGCCTTGTCTGGGCTGACGCCACCGTGCCCTGCGGGGCCTGATCCCGGCTCCGCCGCGGAAGATGTCGTACGGTGGACTCTATGAGCGTGCAGCCGGCCGACAGTACCGAACCGTACGAGGTGATCCACCTCGGAGGCGAAGCCGCCGCGGTCGTCCCTCTTGCCGAGCTGCGCCGCCTGCGAGCGGTAGAGCGCCACGCTTCCACGGAGATGCTGGAGGGGGCCGAGGCGGAGGCGACGCTGGCCGGCCACGACGCGTGGGTCCGCGAGGGACGTCCTGGTGCGCGGTCGCATGATGACGTCATGGCGGAGCTTCTCGGCCGGTGAGGATCGAGTGGACGCCCGCGGCAGTGGCGTCCGCGCGGCGGTACATGCACGATCAGGAAGGCATGCGCGCGATCGGCAATGCGATCGCGAGCTTGGCCGACGACCCTTACCCTCCGCCTCCTGAGGGGTTCCGCCGCGGTCGCTATCACCGCCTGCGGGTTGGTGTCTTCCGGATCATGTACGTGGTGGACGAAGACGTGATCACCGTCGAGCGGGTCGACCGGCTCGCACCTAAGTGATCACCCTCGCTGAAGGGCCTGTCGGTTCCTTGTGGGCCGCTGGCCCCGGCGTGTCGTGGACTTAGTGCAACGACTCTGTCACGCCGTGCCATCAGTAAGGGTAAGACCCGTGCGCGTGCCGCGCCGGAAGTAATCAATCGATGGCGGGAGGCGCGCTGCGCTCGGGGGGCATCCATCGCGTTCAGCCCTGGATCGCCGTGGTATGCCCAGGAGCTCGGCGGAGAGTGGGTCTGGAATGCCACACGTGAAGAAGTGTTTGACCTCGGTCCAGATGACTATCGCCGCGGCGCCGCCGGGATCAGGCGAATGCACCCAGGTGGGGTACGTGAAAGACAATCAATTCGAGTTCCCTGAACTGCGTCAATGCAGCTCAATAGAGATTTCTGCTGCCCGTGAGTGACCGTACACTACCCTGCTCTACCGTACGGTCGGTAAGGTAACGGGCACGGAATACGGCCGTCCCCGGCTGTCCGTGCGGTCGCCCTGGCTTCTGCGATCGTGACACCTCCGAGTGGGGACACGGGGGCAGGGTGGGCTTGCTTTTGGCTGCTCGCACGGTCGTTGAAGGTGACCGCCTAGTAGTTGCCTTGGGTTCCGCCCGATGCGCCGACTAGGTCGTCGGTGTTTGTCGAATAGACGAGCGCGCCGCCATTCTGGTCGGTTACGCGCAAGGTTGTGTAGTGGCCTCCGTCGATGGCAGAGGCGTCTGTGGTGCTGCCGAGGGTGACCGTGACCGGGACGTTGGTGATGTGCCCTTCGGCGCAGTCGGGGGAGCAGTCATTAGCGGGCATGATCCCGGCTGCGACTGCCCGGCTAGTGTTCCACGTTGACCAGGTGAGGTCGTCGAGGGCTTCGGTTGCGCCGAGGGTTATGATGGTGGGCCGCCACCCGCTGTAGCTGCCGGTGACCAGGAGGGGTGGTAGCTGGTACCCGCCTGCCGCAGCGGTAGACGTGGGGTTCCCGGTGCTTTGCTGGCTGGGCTTGGCCGAGCCGGGGCTAGGAGAGCGTTCGGCCGCGGCGCGGGGACGTCCGGTAAGGCTAGTCCGAGCAGAGGTCTTGGCGGGTGACTGCCGGCCGTTGGTGGCGATGGCTGTACCGGCGCCAGCCACGGCAGCTAGGGTTGCTGCGGCTGCCAGGATTGTTACCGGGCGGATGATCCGGCGCCTGGGGGCAGGCGCGTCCTGCGGGTCAGCCGAGGGAGGAAGCTGCCAAGTCCGGGCGAGCACGGTCTGGGTCGGCGTGTAGCCGGGGTTGTGCCCTTGCCCAGCCAGTGCCTGCACCAGGGCGCTTGCGGTGGGGCGCTGAGCGGGGTCCTTGGCAAGCGCCGCTTCGACGAGCGGGCGCAGTCCGCCTTGTACGGCGGAGATATCCGGTGCGTCGTGGATGATGCGGTAGAGGATTACGTCGACCGGGCCGGTGCCGTAGGGCTGCTGGCCGCTCGCGGCGTAGCCGATGACAAGTCCCCAGGCGAAGATGTCGGCTGCCTGTCCCGGTCGCCCAGCGATCTGCTCCGGGGCCATGAAGCCGGCCGAGCCGACTGTCATCCCCGTTCTGGTCACCGCGGTTGAGTCCAAGGTCTGCGCAATGCCGAAGTCGATCACCTTCGGACCGGCCGGGCTGAGCAGCACGTTCGACGGCTTGAGGTCCCGGTGGACGATGCCGCAGGCGTGGATCACGGTGAGAGCGTCGGCTAGTCCGGCCGCCAGCCCGTACAGCAGGCCGGGTTCCAACGGCCCAGCCGACGAGACGTGCTCCGACAGCGACGGGCCGGGCGCGTACTCAGTCACGAGGAACGGATTCGGCGACTCGGTGTCGGCCTCAATCACTTGGACTGTGCACACTCCCCGAACCCGGGCGAGCGACGTAACCTCGCGCCGGAACCTGCCGCGGAACTCCACGTCGTCGGCAAGCTCAGGGCGGGGAACTTTTACCGCGACCTGGCGGCCGTCTGAGGCGGTGGCCAGGTACACGACGCCCATACCGCCGGCGCCGAGCCGTGCGCTCAGCCGGTACCCTCCGATCCGGCTGGGGTCACCGTCCCTCAGCGGCATCGGAGCCATCGAAACCTCCACCAGCACTCTGCGAACGCGGAACAGTACATTTAAGCACTTGAGTGCGGTAACTCGGAGTTCGTCCTGTGCGCACCTCCCTGATTTGGTGTTCCGCCACAGACCTGCCAGGACAGGAAGGTAATCAGGGTGTCCGGGAAACGGGGCAATCGCAAGAACAGCGTCCATTCACGCAGGCGCCGATCCAGGAATGGCTAGCCTGCTGAAGCAGTCGTCTACGGGCCGAGTGCGGCGATGGGGATGACGTCGATTCCGTCGGGGCGCCGGGTCGCGTAGACGTTCGCGCCGGTAAGCACGGCGAGGAAGGACGGCTGCCCGGCGGAGCGGAGGTTGACGGTCTGGGCGAACTGGGCGAGTGACTCGGCGCCTTCCTCGATGCGGTTCTCGCCGAGTTTGACCTCGATGGCTCCCCAGCGGCCGTCGTCGAGTTCTGCGATGATGTCGACCTCGAGGCCGTTGCTGTCGCGGTAGTGGTAAGTCGTTCCGCCGGTGGCGTCGAGGTAGACGCGCACGTCGCGCAGAGCCATGCTCTCGAAGAGCAGGCCGGTGTAGTTCCAGTCGGCCAGCAGCGCTTTGGGGGTCGCGCGCAGTGCGGCGACCGCGAGGCACGGGTCGGCTAGGTGCCGTACGGGCCTGGTCCGCAGCCGGGCTTTCGAGCGCAGTGACGGCGTCCAGGCTCCGAGGTCTTCGGTGATCATCAGTCGTGCGAACGCGTCGAGGTAGTCATCGACGGTCAGTCTCCCGACCGCGGCGCCGTCCGGCGGAAGGCTGCTGTCCTTCGCGATGGTCGTAATCTCGGCCTCGGTTGAGATGTTGCGGGCCAGCGAGCGCAGCACGCGCTGCACGCGCTGCGGGTCGCGCCGCACGCCGTCGACGACCCGCATGTCCACTCTGGCCAGTTCGGCCAGGTACGCGCGGTGCGCAGCCTGGGCGTCGGTCACCCGCGCATTCACGTGCGCCGGCCAGCCGCCGATGCACAGCCAGTCGACTAGTTCGGGAATCGTGGAACCAGGACGCTGGGCCCGGGCGGGGTTCCCGTCGAACAGGGCGCGCAGTGAGACCGCCCCTGAACTGCGTCCCGCCTCCAGCAGGCTCATCGGCCGCATCGCCAGCCGTGACATGCGGCCCGCCCCGCTGTGCCGCGCGACGTCCTCGGCGGCCGCAGTTGATCCGGTCAGGATGAACTGGCCGGGCTTGCCGATATCGTCCACGGCGCGACGGACGTGGTTCCAGATGTCCGGCACGATCTGCCACTCGTCGATCAGCCGCGGAGCGGCCCCCTCTAGGACCAGCGAGGGATCGGCCTGGGCAATCTCGCGCGCGTTCACGTCGGTGTCCAGGCGTACCTCGCTGGCCGCACGGCGTGCCGCCGTCGCCGTCTTCCCTACTGCCTTCGGGCCCTCGAGAACCACGCATCCCACAGCCTTGAGCCGTGCGTCCAGGACAGCGTCCACTACGCGCGTCCGGTAGTCCGCCACGACGATCCGCCTCCTAAGGAACCCGCCCGAGTCAACAATCCACTATACACCTTGCAGATATTCTGCTATGCAGATCGCAGGCTCGATGCTATGCACTTTGAGGAGATTTCGCTATGAGCCGTGCAGGCGGCGACCGGCACGAGGCGTCGATCCCGCAGGCAGAGCGGTTGTACGCGACCTACGTGAACGAGCGAGCGAAGGCGGAGGAGGAAGCCGGTGACTAGCTTCTCGAAGTGGGACCGTGACGCCTATCGTGCCCGGGTCGGCGAGGAAGAGGCCGCCCGCCTTGCCCGGCGGGAAACTCTCCGACTCTCTGTCACTGTCACATTCCCTTCTGATACTTCCGCAGGTGTCTGATGGGTAGAATCTTGCTACTGGGACTGCTGTCATTGGTGAGGAGGCAGTGATGGCCAAGGTGTTGTGCGTGCTGTATGACGACCCGGTCGGCGGGTATCCGGCGTCCTACGCCCGCGACGAGATCCCGCAGATTGCCTCGTACCCGGGCGGGCAGACAACGCCGAGCCCGCGCGCTATCGACTTCACCCCCGGGCAGCTCCTAGGAAGTGTGTCCGGCGAGCTGGGACTGCGCCGGTTCCTGGAAGACGCCGGTCACACGCTCGTGGTCACCTCCGACAAGGACGGCCCGGATTCGGTCTTCGAACGGGAACTCCCTGACGCCGACGTCGTGATCTCCCAGCCGTTCTGGCCCGCGTACCTGACCAGGGAGCGGATCGCCAAGGCCAGGAACCTCAAGCTCGTGATCACCGCCGGGATCGGGTCCGACCATTACGACCTACAGGCGGCCAGCGAAGCCGGCCTGACCGTCGCGGAGATCACCTACTCCAACAGCATCAGCGTCTCCGAGCACGTGGTCATGATGATCCTGTCGTTGGTCCGTAACTACCTCCCCTCCTACCAGTGGGTGGTCAAGGGCGGCTGGAACATCGCCGACTGCGTCGAGCGCTCCTACGACCTGGAGGGCATGACGGTCGGGACGGTGGCGGCCGGGCGGATCGGCTCGGCGGTGCTCAGGCGACTCAAGCCGTTCGATGTCAGGCTGTGCTACACCGACCTGCACCGCCTGCCCGAGGAGGTCGAGCGCGACCTCGGGGTGACCTTCTACCCGAGCACGGCCGAGATGGTCCCGCATTGCGACGTGGTGACGATCAACGCGCCGCTCTACCCGGGAACCGAGGGCCTGTTCAACGACGAGCTCATCTCGACCATGAAACGCGGCGCCTACGTCATCAACACCGCCCGGGGCAAGATCTGCGACCGCGATGCCATCGTCCGGGCCCTGGAAAGCGGCCAGCTAGCCGGATACGCCGGAGACGTATGGTTCCCCCAGCCCCCGCCCGGGGATCACCCGTGGCGCGCGATGCCGCACCACGGCATGACTCCGCATATCTCCGGCTCGTCGCTGTCGGCGCAGGCACGCTACGCCGCGGGCACTCGCGAGATCCTCGAGTGCTGGTTCGATAACCGGCCCATCCGCGAGGAATACCTGATCGTCCAGGGCGGCCAGCTCGCCGGGGCGGGCGCGCATTCCTACAAGCCAGGCGACGCGACCAGCGGATCAGAGGAAGCAGCCCGCTTCAAACCATGAAACCAACCTCCCAGTCGGCCACAAGTCCACCCACGTCACCGAGACGGTCTACCGGCACGTGATCGTGCCCGCGATCCGGGGCGGAGCCACGGTGATGGACAACGTCTTCGACGAAGACGACGTGAATGAGAGCTCGCCCGACGCTAGTCACTATGATTAGTCACTATCCTCGAACGGAGTTCTCGGAAAACCGTGGAGCTAAGGGGATTCGAACCCCTGACCTTCTGCATGCCATGCAGACGCGCTACCAGCTGCGCCATAGCCCCTCAACCAGACAGAACGCCCCGTGAAGGCCGCCCCGTAAGGTGGAACGTGGTTAGCTTACAGGCTCCAGACCGATGTGTCGTACTCGATCCCACGACACCGCCGAAGCATCCCGCGACCGCAAGCCGCCGCCGCGCCACCCCGGCAAGGTCCGCAGCAGGCGGCCGGTACGCGACGAGGCGAAGCCCCGCCCCCGTTCCTCTCATCTACTGTGATCCTCATGAGCGCCGAGGGAGACCAGCCTCCGCGACCCGCACCTCGCCACCCCCACGGGCAAGCCCAGGGCCCGCGCGGTCGGCCTGCGGTTCCGGGGTACCCCTGGCCCGCACAACGCGATTACCGATGTCCCCGGGGTGGAAGTCGGCTACCAGACCCTCATCGAGGGCGACAGTGTCCGCACCGGCGTGACCGCCATTCACCCGAGGGGCAGGCACGATCCGGGCGACCCGGTGGCCGCCGGGTACCACAACCAGAACGGCAACGGCGAGATGACCGGGGTCTCCTGGATCGAGGAGTCCGGCACCTGCCAGGGGCCGATCGCGATCACCAACACGCACGCGGTCGGCGTCGCGCACGCGGGGATCATCGCCTGGATGAACGCCTGTCACGCCGACCTGACCGACGTGTGGCTGCTGCCGGTCGCGGCCGAGACGTGGGACGGCTACCTCAACGACATTAACGGCCACCACGTCAACGAGGAAGACGTCGTCGCGGCCCTCCAGGGCGCCAGTAGCGCTCAGCCGGACGAGGGCAGCGTGGGCGGCGGGACCGGGATGAACTGCTACCAGTTCAAGGGCGGCAGCGGTACCGCGTCCCGGCAGGTGCGGTACGCGGGGACGGTGTACACGGTCGGCGTGTTCCTGCAGGCTAACTTCGGACGGCGCGACGAGCTGACGCTGGGCGGCGTGTACCTGGGGGAGGAGCTGGCCGGCGACAACCCGATGCGGGAGTTCCGTACCGCGCCGCCGGGCGCGGGGTCGGTGATCGTCGTCGTGGCGACGGACGCGCCGTTCCTCCCCCAGCAGTGCAAGGCGCTCGCGCGGCGGGTGACCATGGGGCTGGCCCGCACCGGCACCAGCGGCTCGCACTCGTCGGGCGACATCTTCCTCGCGCTGTCCACGCGAACCCGGGGGGCTTCAGCGGCAACGGCCCGCGTGGCCAGGGGGAAGAAGGGTATGACTCGCTGACGTTCATCCCGTGGGCCAAGATCGACCCGTTCTTCGAGGCGGTGGTGCAGGCAACCGAGGAGGCCGTGGCCAACGCGCTGATCGCCAACGAGGACATGACCGGCCGGGCCGGGCACCGCACCCCGGCGCTGCCGCGCGGTCGGCTCGCCGAGATCTTGAGCAGGTAAACGCCAGCGGCTAGCCAAATCGGCACCCTCATACACCTCTTCGTTGGGTTGCATCGATATACTTGTTTACCGTCGTTAACCCTGCGTCCATGTCTCGGGCAGGGGGATCGGAGCGAGTTCGATGCGGTCCACAGTGCCGGCGTCCCGGCCGGAGTCGTCAGGGTCCGAGCCAGAACCGGGGTAGCCAGAACCGGGTCAGCCGGGCCGCTGCCCGGGCCGGCGCTGGCGGCGGTGTCCCGGCCCGGCCTGGGTCAGCGCGATGAACGCCCTGACCGGCAGCGGCGGCGCGGCCAGGCGCTCCCCGGTCGAGATCGTCGCCAACGCGGCGTCCGTCGTCACCCGCAGCTCGTACGCCGAGGTCGACCGGGATCTCCCGCGGCCGGCTCGGCCGCTGGACCGACGGGGTGGCGGTACTGCGCGCCGACCGGGTCGAGTTCGCCGACTACTGGGCCGAGCACAACGCCCGGGTGCTGGCCGGCCGTGAGCGCGCGCTGCGCGGCGGCCGGGTGCCCGACCCGCTGTGGGTCGTCCTCGGCGACTCGACCGCGCAGGGCCTGGGCGCGCCCGGGCCGCACGGCGGCTACGTCGGCCAGGCGCTGCACCAGCTACGCCACGCGACGGGCCGGCCGTGGCGGGTGCTCAACCTGTCGGTGTCCGGCGCGCTGATGCGCGACGTGATGGCCGTCCAGCTGCCGCTGCTGCGCGAGCAGGGCGCGCCTCCGGACCTGGTGACCTGCGGCGCGGGCGTGAACGACATCTTGTTCAGCCCCCCGGGCAAGCTGTTCGGCGACCTGCGCGCGCTGCTCGCCGAGGTGCCGGGCGGCACGGTCATGCTCGACCTGCCGCTGATGACCGGCTTCTGGTGGATCGTCGGCCACATGAGCGTCCCGTACATCACCCGGATCAACCGGGTCATCGGCGAGGTGGCCGGCCAGCGCGGGCTGCCGGTGGCCCAGGTCAGCCAGAACTTCGTGCCCCCGTGGGCGGGCAAGTTCTCGGTCGACAACTTCCACCCCAGCCAGGACGGCTACCGCGACTGGTCACGCGCCCTGCTCCGGGCGCTGCCCGCGGCCGGGGCGGCGGCGGCCGCCTAGCTCTCGCCTGGCGGCCGCCGCGCGCGGGCCTACTGGTTGGTGTTCGCGCCCGGCTGCACCGCGCCGATCGTCAGCAGCTTCACCGAGGACGACGCGCACCCGGTCGACTTGTAGGCCAAGTCGACCGCCGCCGTCTGGTTCGGCGGGTAGACGTGCAGGACCGTGGTCGCCTTGGGCGTGCACGTCGACTGTCGGGTAGTTCAGCGCCTGCGTGACCCGCAGCAGCGCGTTCGCCGTCGCCCCCGGGGCCAGGGTGACCACGGTGGCGGCGGCGGTGGTGGACCGCGTCGCGGCCGCGCCGACCTGGGCCGCGGGCGAGCCGGCCGCCAGCGAAACCCCTGGGTACCCGTACAGGGTGCAGGGCGCGCTCCCGCCGTTGGTGAAGTCGATGACCTGGTAAATCGACCCGGCGGCCCCCTCGGACGTGCCGACCTTGACCGACAGGTCGTTCGTCGCGCACGCGGTCGCCCCGCCGCCCGTCGCGCCGCCGGTCGCCGTCGCTGTGCCGCGGCGCCCGGTGAGGAGGCCGACGGCGGCGGGTCGGCCGATGCCGCGGGACGTGGCCGAGGTGCGAAGCGGGCGCCGTCGCAGGCGGGCGAAGAGGCCGCGGGCGACGTGGGCGGCCGGCGCCGATGACGACGACGCGCACCCCGCCGCCGCGGCCACGAATGCCCCAGCGGCCAGCGCGCCACCGACCCGGAGCGCCAATGAGGCAGAACCAAACATCACAAACCATCCCTTTCTATGGCGAGCGACGGGACCCGGGGGCCGCGCAGACCACGCGGGCCGCAGGTGGTTTTCCGCCTCGCACCCTTTAAGACGCCGTCGTGCCCGGCCACGGTTGGGGGAGATTATGCTGACCGCCCATAGGGGGATGAAGCGTCATATGACTGTCCCGCTGCCCGACCTGTTCAAGCGAGTCACTCTCACCCCGGGAGGGGTCAGGATCAACACGCTGGTCGGCGGCAACGACCAGGGCACCCCGGTCCTGCTGCTGCACGGCTACCCGCAGACCCACGTCATGTGGCACCACGTCGCCCCCGTGCTGGCCGCAGGACCGCCTGGTCGTGCTGACCGACCTGCGCGGCTACGGCGACAGCGGCAAGCCGTCCGGCGGCCCGACCCACGAGGCGTACGCGAAACGCGCGATGGCCTACGACCAGGTCCTGGTGATGCGCGAGCTCGGCTACGACCGCTTCGCCGTGGTCGGCCACGACCGGGGCGCGCGCGTCGCCCACCGGATGGCGCTGGACTACGAGGAGAGCGTCACCCGGATCGGCCGTCCTCGACGTCGTCCCGACCAGGCACGCGCTGCGCACCGCGGACAAGGACTTCGGCCTGGCCTACTGGCACTGGTTCTTCCTCGCCCAGCCGGAGCCGCTGCCCGAGCACCAGATCGGCGCCGACCCGGTCGGCTGGGTGCACGGCCGGATGAGCAGCTGGCGCCGCGGCGGCCAGCCCTTCGACCCGCAGGCGGTCGCCGAGTACACCCGCTGCTTCACCGACCCGGCCGCGATCCACGCCTCGTGCGAGGACTACCGCGCCGCCGTCGGCACCGACCTGGACGACGATGACGCCGCGGCGGCCCGCGGCCAGCGGGTCACCGCCCCGCTGCTCGCCCTGTGGGGCGAGCACGGCTTCGTCGGCAGGCACTACGGCGACGTCGCGGCGATCTGGCGCGAGTACGCCGACCAGGTCGAGGGCCGCTCCCTGCCCGGCGGGCACTTCCTGGCCGAGGAAGTGCCCGGGCAGACCACCGCCGCCCTGCGGGAGTTCCTCAAGGGCTGACCACGGGGCTGACCCGCGGCCGCCAGCCAAGGTCAACAGTCGTCAGTGAGGATAACGGGGGCGGGTTCCTCCAGACAGGGCGCCGGGTCACGCCCCGCGGCGTTTGACGCCCCCGGGCGCGTCACAGCCCGGCGCGTACAGCCAGTCGCTGGCGGCGTAGTCGTCGGCCCGGTGGTGGTCGGGGAGGTGCCCGGGCTCCCAGAGCTGCCGCGCCCGCGCCACCCGGATGGCCCGCGGCGCGCGGCGGGCCTGGTAGCGGGCCAGTGCCGCGGGCACGTCGCGGGGCCCCGTCGCGCCCGCCAGGGCGTCGGCGGCCGCGGCGGCGTCCTCGATCGCCTGGCAGGCGCCCTGGGCGAGGTAGGCGGGCATCGGGTGCACCGCGTCGCCGAGCAGCGCCACCCGCTCGGCCGTCCAGCAGGGCAGCGGCACCCGGTCGAGCATCTGCCAGCAGCGGTCGCGGCGCAGCAGCCGCACCGCGGCGCGCACCGGCTCGGCCGCCCAGGAGAACGCCTCGTCCAGTTCCTCCGGGCCGCCCCAGCCTGCGCCTGGGCACGCGCCCGGGCCGGGGCCCTGGCCGGCGCCGCCCGGGGACGCGGCGCCGACCAGGGGATACAGGTGGCTCCGGAACACGGCGACCTGCTCGTACACCTCGCCGACGCGCACCGGGTACCGGGCGAAGTGCGCGTCGGGGCCCACCCACGCGACTACCTCGTCCGGTGCCTCGTCCGCGCTGAGCGCGGCGGCGGACACCGTCCCCCGGTAGGCGGCCCAGCCGTCGCCGGACGGCTCGCCGCCGTACAGCAGCGTCCGGGCGACCGAGTGGGCGCCGTCGGCGGCCAGCACGGCGTCGGCGGCGTACCTGTGCCCGCTGGCGCAGGTCACCACGGTGCCACCCATGATCGAGGAAGCGACGTTGGACTGGTCGACGGAGGTCACCGTGCGGCTGGGCGCAGCTCGACGTCCGCGTCGGCACACGCGTCGGCGAGCACGGATAGCAGGTCGGCCCGGCTGGTCACCACGTACGGTGACCCGTAGCGGGCCGTTAAAGGGGCGCCCAGGTCAAGCTCGGCCAGCTCGGCGCCGCCGCCCAGGTCGCGAAGCACCGCGCGGGACGGTCGGGCGCCCATGGTGAGCACCTGGTCGAGCAGGCCGAGGCGGGCGAGCACGGCGGTCGCGTTGGGTGCCAGGCGCAGGCCGGGCCCCGACCGGGCGAACCGGGAGGCACGTTCGAGCACCTGGACCCGGAGACCCGCGTGGGCCAGGGCCAGCGCGGCGGTGAGACCGCCAACGCCGCCGCCGATGACGACGATCTCCACCGTGCTCACTCCCTGTCACTGGGACTGAACCGGCTGATGCCGGTAGGGGAAAGTGTAGGGGCAATTTGCGCTTTCGTCGTCTAAAATTCTGTTGTGAAGAACAAACCGCCATACGCGATCGAATCCGTCGACAACGCGTTGCGAATTCTTCAGGCGCTGCGCGACTCGGGCCAGGTCCGCGTCTCCGACGTGGCCGCAGACCTCGGGATCGCCCGCTCCACGGCGCACCGGCTGCTGGCCATGCTCGTCTACCGCGACTTCGCCGTGCAGGCCGAGGACCGCTCCTACCGGCCGGGCCCGGCGCTGTCCGCCGGGCCGCTGCGCCGGCGAGACCGCCCAGCGGCTGCGTCAGGTGATGCGCCCGCACATGGAGGCGCTGTGCGGCCAGGTCAGCGAGACGATCAACCTGGTCGGTGCGCCAGGGCGCGCTGACCCGCTTCCTGCACACGGTGGAGTCCGGCGCAGGTGCTGCGGGTCGGCGACCGGCAGGGCACGGTGCTGCCCGCGTGGCGGACCTCCGGCGGCAAGGCGCTGCTGGCCGAGTTGCCCGACGCGCAGCTCATCGCCCTGCTGCGCGGCGTCAGCGCGGCCGCCCGCCGATCGGCCTGACCGCGGCCGGGCGCCGGCGCCCTGGTCGGCGAGCTGCGGCTGATCCGCGACCAGGGCTACGCGGAGAACATCGAGCAGTCGGAGTCGGGCGTGTGCGCCATCGGCATCTGCGTCCGCGACTGCGCGGGCGAGCCGGTGGCGGCCCTGTCGGTGTCCGCCCCGTCGGTCCGCTACACCCCGGAGCGCTCCCGCCTGTTCCTGCGCGAGCTGCGCGCCACGGTCGCCAAGGCGGAAATCGACCTCAGCCGCTAAACAACACCCCCGACCCGCACCCCCGGTACCCGCCCGGACCGCACCCCGTCCTCCCCGGTACCCCGCCCCGGGAGGCCCGGGCCCATCGGGCACCCAATCCGGGTCGTTGGCGCCATCGGCTGCTTCTAGCGTGGCCTTTGGCGCCATCGACCCGGTAGCCCGCCCGGCCAGCGGAGCTGGCGCGCGGCTCAGGCCGGCAGGCCCGAGCCGCGCGGTGAGCGCGGTCAGCGTGGCGCCGAGCGGCGCGTCGAGCACCGCGGTCGCCAGCTCGTCGCCCCGGGTGACCCCCTGGTTGACGATGACCACCGGGATCCCGAGCGACGCCGCGTGCCGCACGTAGCGGAGGCCGGACATGACCGTCAGCGATGACCCGAGCACCAGCAGCGCCGACGCCGACGTCACCTGCGCGAAGCACGCGTCCACCCGGTCTCTGGGCACGTTCTCGCCGAAGAACACCACGTCCGGCTTGAGCACGCCGCCGCAGCCCAGGCAGTCCGACCACGGTGAAGCCGACGGTGTCCTCCAGGGCCACGTCGCCGTCCGGGTTCACGGCCGGCTCAAGGCCGACGGCGGCCTCGGTCCAGCGCGGGTTCGCCGCCCGCAGCCGCGCGTCCAGTTCCTCGCGGGGGCTGCGGGTCCAGCAGGACAGGCACACCACCCGGTGCAGCGAGCCGTGCAGCTCGGTCACGGCGACCGCGCCGCCGGCCTGGTGCAGCCCGTCCACGTTCTGCGTGATGACCCCGCGCAGCAGGCCGGCCCGCTCCAGCGCGGCCACGGCCCGATGGCCGGCGTTGGGCGACGCCCCGGTGACGTGCCGCCAGCCCAGGTGTGACCGGGCCCAGTACCGCTGCCTGGCCACCGCCGCCCCGGTGAACGACTGGTAGGTCATCGGCTGCCCGGTGCGCCGGGCCTGGCCGCTCGGCCCCCGGTAGTCGGGGATCCCGGACTCGGTGGACAGGCCGGCGCCGCTCAGCACCGTGACGTTGCCCGCACCGAGCAGGTCCGCCAGCATCCCGAACGACCTCGGCTTGCTTTCCGGTCCGCCCGCTTCCTTCAGCTCAGCTTGCGTCACCCTTCCATGCTGCCACGGCCCCGCCGTGGACTGGGCCGCTGGCCCGCCGGGGGTCTGCTTGTACGCCGCGGGGCCGCTCGTCCGCCGGGGGTCTGCTTGTACGTCCCGGGGGCCGCTCGTCCGCCCTCGGACCCGCATGTCCGCCCGGGCCTGTGCCCGCGTGCCTCCGGGTGCCGGCCGGCGGGCGTGGCCGGCGGGCCGAGGGCGATGATGGGGGAGTGTGCACCGTTGTCGTCAGCCTCGCGCCGGGTGAGCCGGTACCGCTGCGCCTGCTCGGCGTGCGCGACGAGTTGGCCAGCCGCCCCTGGCGGCCGCCGGGCAGGCACTGGCCGGGCCTGCCGCTGGTCGGCGGCATCGACGAGCAGGCAGGCGGCACCTGGCTGGCCGTCCACCCGGGCACGGCGCGGGTGGCCTGCCTGCTGAACGGGCGCGGCCCGCTGGCCGACCCGGCCCACCGCCGCAGCCGGGGCGACCTGCCGCTGCGCGCCGCCGCCGAAGGCCCCGCGTTGCTCGGCCGGCTGGCCGCCGACCCGGACGCGCTCGCCGCCTACGACCCGTTCCACCTGATCTGCGCCACCGTGGACTCGGTCACCGCGCTGAGCTGGCCCGGGCGCGGCCTGCCGCCCGGCATCGACCTCGTCGCCCGTGACCTCGCCCCGGGCACGCACCTGTTCACCAACGCCGGCCACGCCTACCCGGCCGGGCTACCCGGGCGACCCGGCGGGGGATCCGAAGGCGGCCCACTTCGCCGACAAGTTCGCCGCCGCCCGCCCGTCCGCCGACCCGGCCCTGCCGGTGGCGCCGGCCTGGGGCGACTGGCTCACCCTGGCCGAGGGCGACGGCCTGCGCGGCGACGACCCCGGCGCCATCGTCGTGCGCCGGGAGCTGCCCGACGGCCGGCTCTACGCCAGCACGTCGGTGACGCTGGTCGCGCTGTCCGCCGACGGCCTCCGCTACGACTTCCAGCCCCGGCCGGGCAACCCGGACTGCTGGTACCCGGTAACGCTGTAAACCGCCGGCACCCGGGTGCCCCGCCTACCGGGTCGGGGAGCCCAGAGGCCGTACCGCAGCGTGACCGCCCGTTCTTACCCTTCGAATGGGTGGCCTCAGCCCCGCAACCGCCGGACTAGCTCCGCGAGCCCCTTCGGGTAGATGCTCTCCGTCGTGGCGTCGAGCTCGTCCAGCGCCCACCAGCGGTGGCCGGCGATCCCGTCCGAGACGTGCATGGCCGCCACGTCGCCGAGCGGCCGGCTCTCCTGCGCCACCCGGGCGACGAAGTAATGGTCGTACTGCCTGACCAGCGCCTGGTAGTACGCGTTGAACTGCACCTGGTCGTGCGCGTGTACCTCTTCGGGTTCGACCGGCACGTTGGTCCAGCCGGTTTCCTCGGTCAGCTCACGGCACGCGGCGGCGTAGAAGTCCTCGCCCACGTCGATGCCGCCACCAGGCGTTGACCAGTGTCTTCCCTTGGGCGACGGGTCGTCGTAGAAGAACAGCAGCACCCGCCCCGCCGGGTCGATGGCGATTACCCGTCCAGCTAGCCGCACCCGCGGCTCCGGGACGGCAGGCTCCGGCTCAGTCACCCGCCCATTGTCTCCCACCGGTGGCAGGCCCTCGACGGCGGACAGGGCACCGCCGGGAAAACGGAACACGGTGCCGGCGCGGCAACCGATACCCTGGCCCGCGTGCTTGAACGTGTCACGGTCACCAGCTACCTCGCGCCGCTGCGCGAGGGCGGCAGCCTGCCGGCCCTGGTGGAGGCCGACAACCTGGGCACCTACGTGCTCAAGTTCACCGGCGCCGGCCAGGGCCCGCTGGCCCTGGTGGCGGAGATCATCGGCGGCGAGCTAGCCCGCGCGCTTGGCCTGCGCACCCCGGAGCTGGCCCTCGCCGACCTGGACCAGCGGATCGCCGCCAGCGAGCCCGACCAGGAGATCCAGGACCTGCTTCGGGCCAGCGCGGCCTCAACCTGGCGGTGGACTTCCTGCCAGGCAGCGCTGGCTTCGACCCACTGGGCTGGGAGGCGGACGAGGACTTCGCCAGCGAGCTGCTCTGGTTCGACGCCCTCATCCAGAACGTCGACCGCACCTGGCGCAACCCGAACCTGCTGGTCTGGCACGGTGACCCCTGGCTGATCGACCACGGCGCCGCCCTGTACTTCCAGCACGACTGGTCGCGCGCCGACCCGGCCAAGCCTTTCGACGCCCGTCAGCACGTCGTCAAGGACCGGGCTACGCGCCTCAAGCAGGCCCACGACAAGCTGGCCCCCCAGGTCACCGCGGCGGTCCTGGAAGAGGTCACCGCGAACGTGCCCGAGGAATGGTTCGGCGAGCGCGGCAGCGACGCCTACGTCGCCCAGCTGGTCGACCGCGTCCCCCTGGTCCCGGAGGTCATCCGCCGGTGAGCGAGATCTTCGAGTACGCCCTGATCCGCGTGATCCCCAGGATCGAGCGCGGCGAGTCGGTCAACGCCGGAGTGATCGTCTACGCGAAGGCGTTCCGCTTCCTGGCGACCCGGATCGAGCTGGACGAGGCCCGGCTGCTGGCGATCGACCCCGGCGCCGACCTGCCCGCCGTCCGCAACGCGCTCACGGCCTTCGCCCGCGCCTGCACCGACGGCCCGCTGGCCGAGCGCACCCTCGGCGAGCGCTTCCGCTGGCTCACCGCGCCCCGCTCCGCCATCGTCCAGCCCGGCCCGGTCCACGCCGGCGTCACCAGCGACCCCGGCGCGGACCTGGACCGCCTGTTCGCCACCCTGGTCGCGACATAGCGGCGACCCGGCCATAGCCCCGGAGCTGGCATGATCGCCTCCGTGACCGCCGCGGCGACCAGGGTGCGCGGGTGGCTGACCGCCTACCCGGAGCTGGCCGCCGTGCTCGTCGCGGCGGTGATCGGCCTGACGGTGCGCGGCCCGCTGGCCTGGCTGGCCGCCCACCAGGGCATCAACGTGCTGCTCGTCGTGCTGGTCCTGGCCACCGCGGTGACGGTGGACGCCGGCGCGCTGCGCCGCCTGGCCCGGGCCTGGCGGCGCGTCCTGGCCGCGGTCCTCGTCGGCATCACCGTGCTCCCGGCGCTGTCCTGGGCGGTCGCGCACCTGGTGCCGGCCGGCCCGCTGCGCGACGGGGTCCTGGTGGCCGGCCTGGCCCCGGCCGAGATCGCCTCGGTCGCCACCACCGCCCTGGCGGGCGGCGAGGCCGCCGTCGCCGCGGGCGTGCTCATCGGCTCCACCCTGGCCACCGTGCTGCTCGCCGCCCCCATCCTCACCCTGGAGGCGGGGCACGCCGGCTTCTCCCCGGCCGGCGTCATCGTGAACCTGGCCCTGGTCGTCGCCCTGCCCCTGGCGGCCGGCCTCGCGCTGCGGTCAGCCGTCCCGGCCACCGCGCGGGTGCTGGCGACCGACCGCGCGGCGACGGCCGCCTCCCGCACCGCCCTGGCCGCGGTCGCGGCCCTGGTCGCCCTGGTCGCCGCCGAGGCCCACCCGTCGGCAGGCTACGCCGCCGTGGCCGGCGCACTGCTGCTGTTCCTGGCCGCCTCGGCGCTGGTCGGCCGGGCACTCGGCGCCGGGGCTCCCCGGGACACCGGCGCGGCGCTGCTGCTCACCACGTCGATGCGCGACTTCGCCGTCGCCGCCGCGCTGGCCGCCGCCGCGTTCGGCCCCCCGGCCGCGGCGCCGCTCGGCCTGTACGGCATCGTCGTCCTGCTCTGGGGAACCGCCGCCGCCGGCGCCCTCCGCGCCCGGCGCCGCCCGCTCGCCCCCGGCCCCGGCCCCGGCCCCGGCGGACGGGGACGGGGCCTCGGGGGCAGGGCAGGACTTCCCGCAGGCGTAGCGCCGGGCAGGCACCGACCGGCATCGGCGGGGTACCCGTGACCCCGGCGTGGGTCAGCTAGCCGGGCAGGGCGCCTGGTAGGGCACGCCGGGCACGGACCCGGCCCACTCGGACGGGGTGAGCGCCTGGCCGAGGTTGGCGCAGATCCCGGCGAGCGCGGCCGCCGGGCTGGTGTCCCACAGGTGCGCGCCGCTCCCGTTGACGGCGGCGAGCTGGTCCCCGGAGGGGGAGAACGCCACGCCGGACACCCTGCCGCCCGCCCCGGACAGGTGGGCGACCAGCGCCGGGCTAGCGGGCGCGGTGACGCTCCACAGCCAGACGCTCCCGTCGCCGGTGCCGGCGGCGAGGCCGGTGCCCGCCGGGTTGAACGCGACCGACAGCACCGGGCCGGACGACCCGGTCGACGCGGCGGCGAGCGGCGCCGGGCTGGCCGGGCCGGGTGACGTCCCAGAGGCGCACCGCCTTGCCGGCGCCCGCCGCCAGCTTGGTCCCGTCCGGGGAGAAGGCCAGCGCGGCGACCTTGCCGCCCAGCCCGCCCAGCGCGGGGCCGGCGGCGGTCAGCGTCCGCGGCCCGGAACCGCCGGCCTGGGTGACCAGCCACAGCCGGACCATGCCGTCGGCGCCGGCCGTGGCGACCGTCGCGCCGTCGGGTGCGATCGCCACGGCGGTGACCGCGCCGGACGTCCCCGGGGCGGTGGCGACCCGTCGCGGATGAGCCGGGTCGCTGACGTCGTACAGCCGGACGTTCCCGTCGGCGGCCCCGGTGGCCAGCAGCGTACCGTCGCGGCTGAACGCCACCGACGCGGCCGGGCCCTTGGCCGTGGTGACCGGGAACGGCGGGCTGAGCGGGGTGAGCTTGCGCCCGTCGAGCAGCGCCACCGTGCCGTCCGACAGCGCGACCGCGACGACCGGCTGCCCTGCGGCGCGGCGTTGAACGCGGTCGCGTTGACCGTCGTCCCGGCCGGCAGCGTGCCGGTCGCCAGCAGGGTGCGCTTGGCCGTGTCCCACAGTTGCACGCCGCGGCCGCCGACCGCGACGGCCGTGCCGTCCGGGGCGTAGGCGAGGCTGGCGGGTGAGTCGCTCGTCGGGGATCACCGGCACCGGCAGCGCGATCAGCGAGACCGTCCCGCCGGCGCCGGACGCGGCCACCCGGGCCGCGCCGTCCCAGGCCACCGAGGTCACCGCCTGCGGCTGCGGCACCTTCGCGGCGACCGCCCGGGTCGCCAGGCTCCACACCAGCACGCTGGCCCCGGCGCCGCCGGACGCACCCGGGCTGGCCGCCGCGAGCGACGCGCCGTCCGGGCTGAACGCGATCCCGGTCGCCCCGTGGGGCAGGCCCGGCCAGCGTACCGGCGGCCGCGGCTGCGGCGCCCTTGTGCTTCTTGCCCGTCCCGGTCCGCACCGTCCACAGCTGCACCCGCTGCCCGGTGCCCGCGGCGGCCAGCGTCTTGCCGTCCGGGGTGAAGGCGACGGCGGACACGTGCCCGCCGGCCAGGGTCAACGGCTTCTGCGGGAACCGGACCGGTGCGGTCGAGCCCGGTGCCGCCCACAGGGTCACCGTGCCAGCCGACGTCCCGGCGGCGAGCACCCCGGCGCCGAACGCCACCGCGGTCACCGGCGACCCGGCAGGGAGCGCGAGCGGCTTCCCGTCCGGTGCCGGGTGCGCCGGGTCGGCCACCCGCCACAGCCGCACCGTGCCGGCGCCCGCCGCGCCCGCGGCCAGCGTCTTGCCGTCCGGACTGAACGCCACCGAGTCGGCGGCCCCCTTGGTCAGGGGCTGGCCGAGCGCGGTGACCCGCGGTGCGGCCGCGCCGCCGGCCACCTGCCACAGCCGCACGCCCGTGCGGGCCGGCCGTCGCGATGACCGTGCCGTCCGGGCTGAACGCCACCGCGTCGGCCTGGTCGCCCGGGCCGGAGCCGGCCAGCGTGCCAGCGGGCACCGGGTGACCCGGCGCGGCGATGTTCCACAGCCGCGGCGAGTCGTCCGCGCCGGCGGCGACGAGCAGCCGGCCGTCCGGGCTCACGCTGACCCGCCGCACGCTGCCCGCCGCGTCCACGATCCGCGCCACCGAGGGCGCGGCCGCCGCGTCGAGCAGGCTCGCCGTCGCCTGCGGCGTCGGGGAGATCTGGTAGGCGGCCGCCGCGAGCTGCGCGGCCACCGCCGGGTCGGTGCCGCGCTTGCGCTCGGCGACCAGCGCGACCGTGCGCGAGTCCGCCGCCTGGCCGCCGGCCGTGGCCGCCCGCTCGGCGGTGACGGCCCGCTGCCGCTGCGCGAACGCGTAGCCCGCCAGCCCGCCGGCCGCCAGGACGAGCACGGTGAGCACCGCGACCACGCCGCGCAGCCGCCGTACCCGGCGCCGCTCCCGACCCGGGCCCGGGGCGGTAACGGCGCCGTTCGCCGCATTCGCGGTGCCCGCCGCATTCGCGGTGCCGCCGCTCGCCCGCGCCATCCGCGGTGCCCGTGGCCTGCCCGCGCCGCCGGCCCGGCCTGGCTTCGCTCCGCTGCCTGCCAGCACCGCGCTGCCTGCCGGCACCGTGCTGCCTGACATCGCCGGGCTGCCCGTCGGGCTGTGGCCCCCGGGCGTCCTGCGCGATCCAGTCGCGCAGCCGTGGCCACGCGGTGAGCAGGACGTCGTGGGCGATCCGCGCCTGGCCGTCGGCCACGGTGATCAGCCCCTCGGCGGCGAACGCGCCGAGCACCAGGCCCGCGTCCGCGTAGTCCGACCCGGCGCCGCCGCCGCTCAGTTCGCTCAGGGGCACGGTCACCGGGCGGGGCGGCACGCCGTCAGCCACCCGCACCAGCTGCGGCAGCAGGCGCCTGGCCAGCCGACGCTGCTCGTGGCTGAGGCCGTCGAAGGCCCGCTCGGCCGCCTGGGGGAGTGCCTGCCAGACGCCGCCGCAGGCGCGGTAGGCGGACACCGTGAGCGGGCCGCCGTGGTCGTGGCGCCAGGTGGCGAGCAGCGCGTAGGAGAGCAGCGGCAGCGCACCGGGCTCGTGCGCCTGATCGCTGGCGTCGCCAGCGGTGGCGGCGGCGTCCTGCTCGGCGTCGGGCCGGTCACCGGTTTCGGCGTCGTCGGCCGGCCGGCCGGTGGCCAGGTCGGCGAGCACCGCGCCGGCCAGGTCGCCCTCCACCTCGCGGCCCGCTAGCCGGGCCGGCTCCTCGACCGCCCGGCGCACCTGCCCGGCGCTCATCGGCCCGAGCACGATGTTGCGTTCCTGCAGTGCCCGGCGGAGCACCGGGTTGCCGAGCGCCTGGCCGTAGCCGTCGGCGCGCAGCGCGATGACCACCAGCGTGCCGCGGGCCAGCTCGCACAGCCCGGAGATGAGCGCCTTCCGGTCGGCCTCGCTCGTCTCCGTAGTGAAGACGGCCTCGAACTGGTCCACCAGCACCGCCGCGGGCAGCGGCTGGCCCGGCGGCAGCTGGGTGGCCGCGCCGGCCCAGGCTCCCGCCGCCCCGCCCTGACCCCACGCGCCGGCGTCCGTCACGGCCCCCGCCGCCCGCGCCGTCTCGGTGACCCGCGCGGCCGCCCCGGCGACGCCGGCCGTCAAGTCAAGCAGCAGGACCGGTTCGCCGCCGCGCTGGGCTGAACCAGCAGGTGCGGCCGCCCCGGCGGCGGCCCGCAGCCGGGGCAGCAGCCCCGCCCGCAGCAGCGACGACTTCCCCGATCCCAGCGCGCCCACCAGCATCAACGGCAGCTCCGAGCGCTGCTCGGCCAGGAAGGCGATCAGCTCGGTGATGTCCTCCCGGCCGAAGAGCCAGCGCTCGTCGGCCTCTTCGTAGGCGGCGAGCCCCCGGTACGGCGGCTCGCTGTGCCCGTCAGGCGCCTGCGCGCCGTCGGTCCCCGCCCGCCACGCCTCGTCCCCCGCTGGGTCGGTCTCGCCGATCTGTCCCAGGTCCCGTGAGGTCTGCTCCACCGACATGGCACCTACCACATCAGGACAGGTCCGCCCGTCATGAGAATTGCCGGTATTGATGCTGATCTGCGACCTGCCCGTGCCCATGACAGGCCGGGGGGACGCGCACCGGTGCGCGGCGGCCGCTCACCGTGACCTCGACTTGTTTAACGCGGCCGTTGCCGGCGATGCTGGTTGAGCGATCAAACCTCACCGGCGAGGAACGAGGGGGCAGTCATGGGTACTGCGACCAGGCGCGCGGAGCTCAGCTACGCGTCCGCGACGAGCGACACGCCGCTGCTCGGCGACACGATCGGCGCGAACTTCGACCGCGCGGCCGCCGCCTTCCCCGACCGCCTCGCCCTGGCCGACGTCCCGGCGGGCCGCCGCTACAGCTACGCGGAGCTGCGCGACGAGGTCGACGCCCTCGCCTACGGCCTGCTCGGGCTGGGCATCGCCAAGGGGGACCGGGTCGGCATCTGGTCGCCGAACCGGGCCGAGTGGACGGTCACCCAGTACGCCACGGCCAAGGTCGGCGCGATCCTGGTCAACATCAACCCGGCCTACCGCACCAGCGAGCTGGAGTACGTGCTCAACCAGTCGGGCTGCAAGCTGCTCATCGCCGCCCAGCGGCTCAAGACGTCCGACTACGCCGCGATGATCGACGAGGTACGGCCGCGCTGCGCCGGCCTGGAGCAGGTCGTGCTGCTCGACTCCGGCGCCTGGGACACCCTGCTGGAGACCGGCCGGTACGCCGACGTCGCGGCCCGCGACGCCGCCCTGGACGCCATCGAGCTGTCCGCTGACGACCCCATCAACATCCAGTACACCTCGGGCACGACCGGATTCCCGAAGGGCGCGACGCTCTCGCACCACAACATCCTCAACAACGGCTACTTCGTCGGGGAGCTGTGCCAGTACACCGAGCAGGACCGGATCTGCATTCCCGTGCCCTTCTACCACTGCTTCGGCATGGTGATGGGCAACCTGGCCGCCACCAGCCACGGCGCGGCCATGATCATCCCCGCCCCGGTCTTCGACCCGGTCAAGACCCTGGAGGCGGTGCAGGCCGAGCGGTGCACCAGCCTGTACGGGGTGCCCACGATGTTCATCGCCGAGCTGGCCGTCCCCGGCATCGACTCCTACGACCTGTCCAGCCTGCGGACCGGCATCATGGCCGGCTCGCCCTGCCCGGTCGAGGTGATGAAGCAGGTCATCGACCGCATGGGCATGGCCGAGGTGAGCATCTGCTACGGCATGACCGAGACGTCGCCGGTCTCGACGCAGACCCGGGTGGACGACTCGCTCGATCGCCGGGTCGCCACCGTCGGGCGGGCGGGCCCGCACATCGAGGTGAAGGTCATCGACCCGGCCACCGGCCTGACCGTCCCCCGGGACACCCCCGGCGAGCTGTGCACCCGGGGTTACAGCGTCATGCTCGGCTACTGGCGCCAGCCGGACAAGACCAGCGAGGTCATCGACGCCGCCCGGTGGATGCACACCGGCGACCTGGCGGTGATGGACGGCGACGGCTACCTGTCGATCACCGGCCGGATCAAGGACATGGTGATCCGCGGCGGCGAGAACATCTACCCCCGCGAGGTCGAGGAGTTCCTCTACACCCACCCGGACATCCTGGACGCTCAGGTGATCGGCGTGCCAGACGCGAGGTACGGCGAGGAACTGATGGCCTGGGTCAGGATGCGCCCCGGCGCCACGCCGCTCACCGCGCAGGCGCTGCGCGACTTCTGCGCGGGCAAGCTCGCGCATTACAAGATCCCCCGGTACGTGCACCTGACCGACGAGTTCCCGATGACCGTCACCGGCAAGGTCCGCAAGGTCGAGATGCGTGAGAAGTCAGTCGAGATCCTGAGCCTGCCGAGCTAGCCACCTCACGTCCCGCGATGTACGCTCCCGGGCGACCGCGCCCCGGCGGCTACTCCCGGTCGGAGATGAGCAGGCCGTCGTAGGCGAGGTCGTTGCGCCGGTCGACGGTGCTGCGGTCCTGGCCGCGGACCACGCGTAGCGGCATGCCGACCCAGCGCGGCTCGGCGTCATCGGCCGGCTTGGCCGGCAGCCAGGTGCCGTAGCGGACCCGCCGGGCGCCGGGCCGCTGGGCGCCGCGCCCGGTGTCAAGCACCGTGTCCCCGGCGAAGACGACGCGGTCGAACCAGCGCAGCAGGGCAGGCTGCTCGTCCGCCGCCAGCTGGTCCCCGCCGTCGGCGAGCAGCCAGCCGAGCACCCCGGCCCCGAGCCCGTCGAGCAGCGTCCCCGCCGACTCGAGCGGCACGTGCACCACCGGGACCACCAGGAAGAACGACTGCCAGGCGGCCAGCAGCACCTCGGGCGGGCAGGCGTCGCCATCGCTGGCCGCGATGATCTCCATGAGCACGGCCAGGTTGGCCCCGATCACCTCCGCCTGGGCGGCGATGAGCGCCTTGTGCAGCTCAAGCGCGGCGATGAACACCTGGGCCCGGGCCTGCGCGTACTCCTCGTCCGCCCAGGGCGCCGTCGTCTCACGCCACTCGATCAGCGCGGGATCCTCGGTCTCGGCCTGCGAGGGCCCGGCGGGCACGTGGTCGCCCCACCGCTGCCTGGCCGCCGCGACCGTCGCGGCCAGCGGCTCGATCTCGGTGGCCAGCCGGGAGACCTCGGCGATGCCCGCCGCGTCGGCCGCGCGCGCCGCCGCAGCGTCGCCGCGCAGCGCCTCCGCGTCGCGCAGCGCCTGGTCCCAGCGCCGCTCCGCGGCCGTGCACGCGGCCCGCTGCTCGCGGCGCGCCGCCGACCAGTTCCGCCAGTTCTTGCCCCGGCGGACGCTCCCGGCCAGCGCGACCGACAGCGCTCCCTTGCCGCGCAGCGCCGCCACGCCCCGCGGCGTCACGGTCGTCAGCGCCGGCCGGCCGAGGTCGTGCGCCCCCAGGGCCGCCAGCGCGGCCCGGTACTCATCTTCCGCCGCGACGACCGCGTCCCGCACGGCCGGCTCGCGGGCCGTCAGCTCCGCCAGCCGGGCCTGGGCGTCCTCGACCGAACACGAAGCCTCCTCACACGCCTGCTCCAGGAGGGAGAGACGGGTGAGTGCGGCGGCAACCCCCCTTCGTTCTTCGGCGAGGTTGTGGACCTTGTCCAGCGCGGACCGGAACCAGCGGACGGCGGTCGGCCAGTCGACCACCCGGCCCTTGAGCTGCCGCAGCGCGACCACCATGGACTCGCCGGCCGGGAAGAGTACGTCGGTGCCCCGCACCGTGCCGTGCCACCAGCGCTCGGCGAAGGCCCGGTTCGCGGCCCGGTCGCCCAGCCGGGCGACCAGCATCGCCCACGCGCCGACCCCGTCCGAGAGCCGGGCGGTCGACGCGAAGTAGTCGGCGCGGGCCGCCCGGTCCCGCCACCGCGCGCCGATCGGCGGCAAGGCGATACCCGGCGCCGTCACCTTGTCCTTGAGCGCGGCCTTGCCGTCGGACGCGGCCCACGCGGAGCCAACGGTCACGCCGCCCAGCGCCGACATCACGATCTCGAAGCCGGCCAGCGCGGCGACCGGCGCGGTCACCGTGTGCGCGCCCCAGGTCAGCGAGCTGCCGAACGCCGCCGCCGGGTGCGGCAGCTCGGCGATGCGCTGGGCCCGCTCGGTGATGACCGCGGCGACCAGGTCGCCGAACACCTCCGACACGCCGGTACCCGGCGGCGCATGCATGCCGAACACCCCCTCGCCGGCCGTGCCGCCGCCCGCGGCCAGCGCGGCCATCGCCTCGTTGACCGCGAACTGCTCGCTGCGGACCAGCACGCTGTCCGACGGCCACCGCCCGGCCGGGGTACGGTTCGGCGCACACCCGTCCCTCACCACCAGCGGCTGACGCCGCACGTCCACCCGGTCACCGTTCACCTGGCACTCCCTGCCCCCCGAACATCCCCGACCCGCGACCAGTGAACTTTCCTCATGCTCCCCTTCGCCCTGGTCTGACCCGCCCCTCAACGGGATGGAGAAGGATGCCATCCGAGTGAAGGCTACGCTGAGTCATGCGATAATGCATGAGAGTTACCAATATCCGCGCCCGCCGGGCGCGACTTCTGCTCCTTCGGTCGTACCCGGTGGGGCTTGGCCGTGAGTGGGGGAGTGCGACGGGCGCTGGCGGCGGCTATTCGGCCTGTGCCGCGCTGGCCCGGATGCGGTTGACGATCGCGGTGGCCTCGTCTTCGGTAATCTCGGCGAAGTCGTTCGTGGGTCCCCGTTCTCCGCCGAGTAGAGCAGCGGGGAGAACTCCCACTTCAGGTTGCGCGAGAAGACCTCATCGACCTCGCCCTCACTGTTCTCAACGCGGCGCAGGACTCCTGACCGGGCGGTCACGGCTGCTGGTCTCGTCGATGATTGCGTAGTAGGTGATCTTGTGCAGTCATCGTTCTTTCTCCGGGTAGTCCTTGATCTGCTCGGTGCCTCGGCGGAATGGGCGAGCAAATCGTTCACCTGACGCTGAAAATCCTTGGCCTCTCGGCGTTCGGCCGGGCGTCGCTGTCTGAGCTTCGTATCCGCTCGTACGCCTGGTGCGTGAGTTCCTTGGCGTCCAGGCTCTCCGGGGTGTGGAACTGCATCTCGAAACGGGAGCCGGTGCTCGGGCGTGCGCCATTGGCTGTTGATTCCCTTGTACTGGTCTGTCGGCCACGAGTTCTTCAGCTTGATCAGCTCGAATCCTTCCGCCTTGAGCCGTTCGACGTCAGCCAGGACGCCGTCAGCGTATCGCTCGCGTCGTAGCGGAAGGTGAATCGCACAGCGTCCGGCACCTCGCCGAGCGCTTGCCTGACCGTCTTTTCCTTGCCGAATAGCTGACGTCCGCGAGCTTTTCCTTCAGCCGGTCCTCGCCCTTGACCATGTGCTCGAGCCCGGCCAGTCGCCGCTGCGGATCGGCCGCCTCCACCCGCCGCAGCGCGGGCAGGATCTCCCGGCCGGCCTCGTCGGCCAGGTCGGCGTGGGCCTTGCCCGCCTCGGCGTTCTGCTCCGGGTCGAGCCGGCGGTGCTCGCCGCCGGTCCAGCTCCCGTCGGCCCCGGTGCGGGCCGCGTCGCGTTCCCGGTCGGGGTAGCGCTGCTTGTGCTCATCCCAGGTGGCCCGCAGCCCCGGCAGGGCCTCGGCCCAGGCGGCGCGGTCGGCGGCGGCCTGGTAGGCGGCGTCGACGGCCTCCCGGTAGCGGGCGTGCTCGGCGGCCTGCTCGGCCCGGCTGGCCGGCGCGTCCGCCTCCGCGCGCGGTAGGCGCCCGGCTCGATCCGGCGCCTCCGGCACGTCGGGTGTGTCCGGCGCGTCCGGCGGGGGTCCGGCGCTCCGGCACGTCGGGTGTGTCCGGCGTCCGGCAGTCGGGTGTGTCCGGTGCGTCCGGCACCTCGGGTGTGTCCGGTGCCTCCGGTGCGTCCGGCACCTCCGGCATCTTCGGCACCTCCGGTGCGCGCCGCGCGTCCCGCGCCTCCGGCGCGTCCGGCACGTCCCGGTCCCCGTCCGCCGCCCGCATCACTCGCCCGTCCCCGTTTGGCAATCCGGTGCCTTTCTCTTAGCCAAACGGATCGCCCGCCCGTGCGGTTCACCGCCGCCGCGCCCGTCGCCCGGCGACCCGCCGGAAACGCTCAGTGGTTAACCGTCGGCGCAAAGTGCCGGCTTCAGTAGAGTGACCGTCAGCAGCCACAACACCGGAGACGAGGCCCACCAGGAAGATGCCGAACGAGGACGACGCCAAGGACGACGCCAAGGACGCCGCCAGCCGGTATGGCGGCCCCGAGCACCGGCGACTCCTCGACGCCGCGCGCGGCTCGCTTGAGCGGACCGGCGGCGACCTGACCCGCACGGTCACGGTCAAGACGCCGGACGACCGGGAACGCCGGGCGATCATCGCGATCACCGGTCAGTACCGCCCCGAGGGGGTCGGCGTGCTCGTGGTGCGCCTCGCCGACCTTGACCACGCCACCAGGGAGGACGTCGGCCTCGGCCTGACCGCGCTGCTCGAACGCCTCGGCCCCAAGCTCAAGGACCGCCCCGCCGAGCGGCTTCGGCTGACCGGAGAACGCGGAGCGGCCATACGTTCGGCGGAGAAGTCGGTGCTCAGCTCGCGGAACTGGTTCCAGTCCTGGCTGGCGGAGCTGGCCGCCGACGGGACGCTGACCCGGCTGGTCAACACGGACGAGTCGGCGCAGCTCGGCCGGGCGACCCGCGTGCTTGAGTGGGTGGAGCGGCGCATTGACCTGAAGGCGGCGCCCGCGCAGCTGGCCGACCTGGCCGCGACGATCACCGGCGACACCAAGGCGCTCAACCACGGGACCACGCTGGGCACCCTGGTACTGCGCGGGCTGGCGTTCCGGCTCGGCGCGGCCCGGCCGCGGACGACCGAGGCGCGCCGTGACCTGTGGGACCGCAACGGGATCATCGTCGACGACCTGGCCAGCCGGGTCCTGGTGCTGAACCTGGCCGCGTCGGGCGAGGGCCTGGGGGAGTGGCTCGCCTCGGCGCGGGAGCACGGCACCCCGTTCTACGTCACCCTGCACCAGCTGGTCACGCTGCCGGTGACGATCGGCCACGGCCAGCACGTCCACGCCTGCGAGAACGCGGTGGTCCTGCGCCGGGCCGCCGCCGAGCTCGGCCCGTCCGCGCGGCCGCTGCTGTGCACCGAGGGGCAGCCGTCTACCGCGTTCCACCGGCTGGCCACGGCGGTCACCGTCGCCGGCGGCGCCCTGCGTTACCACGGTGACTTCGACTGGCCGGGCGTCGCCATCGCCGCCGGCGTCATCGCCAGGCACGAGGCCCGGCCCTGGCGGCTGTCGGCCGCCGACTACACCGGCGCGATCAAGCAGCGGGCCGACCAGGTGGGGCTGGCAGGCACGCCGCAGCCGACGCCGTGGGACCCCGCCCTGGCCGAGGCGATGTCCGTGCACGGGCGCGCCGTCTACGAGGAAGCCGTCGCCGACCGCCTCATCGCGGACCTGTCCGGGCCCGCCGCCGGGGCGTGATCGCGCCCCGGTAGGCGAGGGCGCACGTGGTACTAGGGTGGTGCCCGTGCCCAACCGCGAGCTGGTCGTCCTCGGCACCGCGAGCCAGGCGCCCACCCGGACCCGCAACCACAACGGGTATTTCCTGCGCTGGGACGCCGAGGGCCTGCTGTTCGACCCGGGCGAGGGCACCCAGCGCCAGATGCTGTTCGCCGGCGTCACCGCGCACCAGGTCACGCGGGTCTGCGTGACCCACTTCCACGGCGACCACTGCCTGGGGCTGCCCGGCGTGCTGCAGCGGATGGCCCTGGACCAGGTCAGCGACACCGTCGAGATCGCCTACCCGGCTTCCGGCGCTGACGTGCTTCGGCCACATCAGGAACGTGTCGCTGTTCCACGACCGGCTGCGGTGCGCGAGCGCCCGGTGCCGGAGGCCGGCGCCGTCCTCGCCGACGGTCCCGCCTTCCGGCTGGAGGCCCGCCCGCTGTCGCACCGCGTCCCCGCCGTCGGCTACCGGCTCACCGAGCCCGACGGCCGGCGGATGCTGCCCGCCGAGCTGGCGGCCCGCGGCATCGCCGGCCCGGACGTCGCGCGCCTGCAGCGCGACGGCCAGCTGGAGCGGGGCGGGGTGCTGGTGCGGCTGGCCGAGGTCAGCGTGCCCCGGCGCGGGCAGAAGTTCGCGTTCATCATGGACACCCGGCTGTGCGACGCGGCCTTCGAGCTGGCCGACGACACCGACCTGCTGGTCTGCGAGTCCACCTTCGCCAACGCCGACGCCGGCCTGGCCGACCTTACGGGCACCTGACCGCCGCGCCAGGCCGGCCAGATCGCCGCCGCGGCCGGCGCCCGCCGCCTGGTCCTCACCCACTTCTCCCAGCGCTACGACGACGGCGGCCTGGCGCAGCTGCTGCGCGACGCGGCCGCCGCCTACGACGGCGACATCGTCCTCGCCGCCGACCTCGACCGGGTACCCGTCCCGCACCGCTAAGGCGGCCCGGCCCGTGGCCGCGTCCGCCGCCTGACCAGCCGGGTGGTGCGACGCGCAATCCCTGCCCGCGGTCGCGCGAAAGCCGCATAACATGCCGTACGTGGCTGGCTTCGACCCGAATAGTCCGTCGATCGCGCGGGTCTACGACTACTTCCTTGGCGGCCGGGACAACTTCGCCGCCGACCGGGAGCTTGCGCAGCGGCTCATCGAGATTTTCCCGCCGATCCCGGTCACGGTCCGGGAGAACAAGCAGTTCCTCGACCGCGCCGTCACCTGGGTCGCGGGCCAGGAGATCAGCCAGTTCATCGACATCGGCTGCGGCATTCCCACGGCGCCGAGCACCCACGGGTCGGCCAGGATCATCGCACCCGACGCCCTGGTCACCTATGTGGACGTGGACCCGATCGTGCTGAGTCACCTGCGCGGCCTGCCAGCCAGGGAGCAGGAGGGCCTGACGATCGTGGACGGCGACGTCCGCGAGGTCGACACCGTCCTGGCGCAGGTGGCGGAGGGCGTCGACCTGTCCGCGCCGACGTGCCTGGTCATGGCCGCGCTGCTGCACTTCTTCCCGGTCGCGGACGGCCGCGATCTGGTCGCCCGTTACGCCGCCGCGCTCGCACCGGGCAGCTACGTGGTCCTCACGATGGGGCTGGCCGAAGGCCGGGCGGCGGACCAGTTCTTCGAGATGTACAGCAAGGGCCCGGCGCCGCTGTACAAGCACTCGGCCGCGGACTTCGCGTCGTTCTTCGGCGACCTGCCGCTGCTGGCGCCCGGCGTGGCCGACGCCCGTACCTGGCGCCCCGGCTGGCCTGAGGTGCCGGTGCCGCCCAAGCGCGCGGGCGAGATGATCGTCGGCGTCGCCCGGGTGCCCTAGTCCCGGCCCCCGCCTTTGCTCCTGCGGTCGCCGTTGCCCGCGTGATGGCGGACCGGCCGGACCGGTCGGGGCGGCGGTTAGGCCTGGGCGGCGGGCCAGTTAGCCTGCGGTAGGTGACGACTGCATTCGTACTCGGGGGCGGGGGACTGCTCGGGGCGCACGAGGTCGGCATGCTCGGCGCCCTTGCCGAGGCCGGCGTCCGGCCGGACCTGGTCGTGGGCACCTCGATCGGCGCGGTCAACGGGGCGTTCGTCGCCGCCGACCCCGACGGGGCGGCGGGCCGGCTGGGGGAGCTGTGGGGCGGTGAATCGCTCGGCGCGGTGTTCAGCGAGACGGTCGTCGGCCGGGCGGTCCGGCTGGTCCGCTCGGGCACCCACCTGCACGCGATTGAGCCGCTGCGCAAGCTGCTGGCCGACACGCTTCCCGCGCGGGACTTCACCGACCTGGCGCTGCCGTTCCACTGCGTCGCGGCCAGCATCGAGGACGCGTCGGCCCGCTGGTTCAGCGCGGGCCCGCTCGTCCCGGCCGTGATGGCGTCTTGCGCGGTACCGGGCCTGCTGCCTCCGGTCGAGATCGACGGCGCCCACTTCTTCGACGGCGGCCTGGTCGACTCGATCCCGGTCGGCCGCGCGGTGGCGCTGGGCGCGAGCACCGTCTACGTGCTGCAGGTAGGCCGGGTTGAGAGCCCGCTGCCGGTCCCGGCCCGGCCGTGGGAGGTAGGCCTGGTCGCGTTCGAGATCGCGCGCAGGCACCGCTTTCACGAGGAGATGTCGGCGGTCCCGCCCGGTGTGCGGGTGCACGTGCTGCCAACCGGCGGTGAACGGCAGCCACCCGGGTTGCGCCAGTTCCGTTACAGAGGCAGGAATCAGGTAAGTAATAGCATCGCACGTTCTTACGCAGCGTCGGCGAGTTACCTGGCCGAGCTGAGCGGCCGCCACTGACCAGCCACACGGGAGCCGATGATGCTACCGCCCGCGCCGATTAGGCGCCTGCTGCTTGTGCCGCTCGTCGTCGTGATCGGCGTGGCGCTGGCGGTGCTTGCCGCGCCGGTCGCGCTGTTGTCGGCGGCGTTCAACCTGATCCGGCGGCCCAGCCGCGACGGCCGGGTGCGCCGCTCGCGGCTGCTGCGGCTGATGTTCGTCGGCCTGGCCTGGTCGGCGGGGGAGACCGCCGCGCTCACCGTCTCCTTCGGCCTGTGGATCGCCAGCGGCTTCGGCGGCCGGATGGACACCGAGCCGTACCAGGCCCGCAACTACGAGGTCATGGCCTGGTTCCTCGACCTGGTCTACCGGGTGGCGCAGCGCGCCTGCCACCTGACCGTGTCGGTGACCGGCCCGCCGGAGGGCGGCCCGCCGAGCGACCGTCCGGTCATCGTGCTCAGCCGCCACGCCGGCCCGGGCGACTCGCTGCTGCTCGTTCACTACCTGCTCAGCCAGTGCGGCCGCCGCCCCCGCGTGGTGTTGAAGGCGACGCTGCAAATCGACCCGAGCCTGGACATAGTGGCCAACCGCGTACCCAACGCGTTCCTGCGCCGCGTCACCCGGAACGACAGCGCGGGCGCCCTGACCGGCGCCCGGTTGCGCACCGAGCAGATCAGGCGCCTGGCGGCGGGCATGGGCCAGGGCAGCGCGCTGGTCATCTTCCCCGAGGGCGGCAACTGGACCCCGCTGCGCTGGCGTAAGGCCCCCGGCCGACTGCGCCGTGCCGGCCGCCCCGACCTGGCCGAACGAGCGAAGGCGATGCCCAACGTCCTGCCGCCGCACGGCAGTGGCGCCCTCGCCGCCCTCGTCGCCTGCCCCACCGCCGACGTCATATTCGTTGCTCACACCGGCCTTGACCGCCTGGTCAGCGTGCGCGACGTGTGGCGCAGCCTGCGCACCGACCTGGAGGTTCGCGCCCGCTGGTGGCGGGTCCCGGCCGCCAGCGTCCCCCGCGCGGCCAGCCGCGACACCCAGGTCGCCTGGCTGTACGACTGGTGGGCGCGCATTGACGCCTGGATCACCGCCGAGAACCCGGCCGACGACCCCACGTCCCTGGTACCCCCGGCTGCTGAACCGTCCCAACCCATGGGGCCACCCGGCCGCGGGAGCGCCCGCCTGATGGATTGACCGCCCGCCGGGATGCCGATGCCGCCGTCGGCGCGCATGCCGGGAGCGGGCACGGCCGCCGCCGGGAGTCGCAGCAGGCGGGCGGCCCACGCGGGCAGCCACCAGTTGGCCCGGCCGAACAGCGCCACCATTGCCGGGACCAGCAGGCAGCGGACCACCACGGCGTCGACCACTATGCCCGCGCCGAGGCCGGTGGCGAGGATCTTCAGGTCGGTCTGCCCGGCCGTCGACATGGACACGAAGCCCAGCAGCAAGATCGCGGCCGCACTGGTGACCAGCCGGCCGGTGCGCCCCAGTCCCTCGACCACGGCCGTCCTGGCCGACGCGGTGGCGTCGTACGCCTCGCGGACCCGGGTCAAGATGAACACCTCATAGTCCATCGACAGCCCGTAGAGGAACGCGAACACCATCAGCGGTACCCACATGGTGATCGCCCCGGTGGCCGGCACGCCGAACAGGGCCTGCGACCCGTGCCCGTCCTGGAACACCCAGGTCATGACCCCGTAGGCGGCAGCAAGCGAGATCAGGTTGAACACGACGGCCTTGAGCGCCAGGAGCACCGACCGGAAAGCCCGGGTCAGCAGGATGAACGTCGCCACCGCGATGAGCGACAGCATCAGCGGGAAGTTCCCGTACACCGTGCGGTCGAAGTCGATCAGCGAGGCCCCGTCCCCACCGACCCCCAGGACGCCCGGCGTGCCGATGAGCGCGTGCTCGATTGACGAGATCTCGGCCTGCCCGGCCGGCAGTGTCGACTCGGTGGCCGGCAGCACGTCGACGATCGCCGTACCGCCCCGCGCGAATCCAGCGCCCGCGCCCGGAGCGACCGCCGTGTACACGCCGGGCAGGCCGGCGGCCCGCGACGCGACCGAGCCCGCCGAGCCGGCGGTCAGCACCTCGGCCGGGGTAAGCACGCCGGAGGGAACGCCACCGGAGGTGAGGCTCACCAGGGCGTCGTGAGCTGGCCCGGCCGTCGCCTCCGCGGCCGACCCCGGGGAGCCCAGGTGCATCGACATCGCCGGCGCCATGAGCAGGCCCATGATCGCCAGCCCGATTACCGCCGACACCCAGCGGTGCCGGTACACCAGCGCCGCCCACGACGTGAACACCGGCGAGGGGCGCCGCTCGGTACGCAGCCGTGGCCAGTCGAGCCGCGGCCCGACCGTGGCCAGGATCACCGGGAGCAGGGTGGTGGCGACGGCCACCGAGATGACCGGGACGAGCACACCGCCGTACCCGACGCTGCGCAGCATCGACACCGGCAAGATGATCATCGAGAGCAGCCCGATCGCCACCGTGAGCCCAGAGAAGACCACCGCGCGGCCGGCGTGCCCCATCGCCGCCGTCACCGCGTCGGCGTTTGACCGGCCAGCAGTGCGTTCTTCCCGCCACCGGCTCACCACGAGCAGCGAGTAGTCGATCCCCACGCCCAGCCCGACCAGGGCGATGAGGAACTCTACGATCTGGCTGATCCCGGTGATCTCGGTGAGCCCGCCCACGATCAGGAACGTGGACAGCACCGACACCCCGCCGATCACCAGCGGGAGCAGCGCGAGGAACGATCCGAAGACCAAGGCCAGGATGACCAGCGACCCCACCGACCCGATCAAGATCTCGACCATGATGTCGGTGCCCTTCGAACCGGGCGCGCCGCTCGCCAGCAGGTCCTCGCCCGTCATCTGGAAGCGCCAGCCGTGCGGCAGCTTGGCGTCCACCGCCCTGGTGATCGCGGCCGTGGGGGTCGGGCCGCCCATGAGCGTGGTTGACGGCGCCGTGAACACCAACGCGAACGTGGTCCGCCCGTCCCGGGTGACGAACCGGGCGTTGCCGGTCGAGCCGTAGTCGGCGACCCGGACCCGCGGTACCGAGGCGGCGATCGCGCCGAACACGCGGCCCGCCTGGGCGGCGACCGCGAGGTCGGTGACCCGCTGGCCGGCGGGCACCGTCAGCACCGGCACGTACGGAGCCTGAGCCCCGCCGTTGCCGTACTGGGCGACGATCTGGTTGTCGACCTGGGCTGCCTGACCGGGCATGGAGAAGTCGTTGACCATTCGGTGCGTGGTGCCGTTGGCCGTCATGGCGCCGGCCAGGGCGACAAGCAGCCAGGCCAGCGCCACCAGTGCCTTATGGCGGAGTACGAAGCGTGTGAGCGCCTGCATCGGATCTTCCCTGAGGGTCGAGTGGCGGCGGGGGATCCGCCGGCAATCGCAAGGTTCTCGCCGCGGCCCCTACTCCCGCCTCCGGCGGGAGTTGTCAGTCCGGGTACTCCCCGGCGAGTAGGCAGCGGCCGTAAACGCCGCCCGCATACTCCCGGGGGAGTAGACGCAACCACACCGTCCGCAGATGGTCGGCGGCCCGGTTAGGGCCTACGCTGCCGTCATGACCACCGCGCAGCCGAAGCGCGCCGGCCGGGTGCTACCCGGCCTGGCCCGGCTGGCGTGGAAAGAGCCGGCCAGCGGAGGGCGGCTGCGCCCGCCGGCGCGCGACATCGTCATCGCGGCGCTGATCACCCTGACCGCGGTCGCCGGCAGCTACGCCGAGGCGCACCCGTCCCGCCCGACCAGCTACTTCGCGCCGCCCCATCACCTTCCCCACACGCCGACCATGGCCATGCTGCTCGTGGCGGCGGCGGGGGCGGCGCTCGCCTGGCAGCGCCGCTATCCGCAGCTCGTGGTGTGCGTGACGACGGCCCTGGTCGTCGCGTTTACCTTGCCCGGCTACGTCAACGGCACGGCGGTGCTGCTGCCCGCCGTGGCCCTGGGCATGCTTGCCGCCAAGGTCCCGATGCGCTGGTCGGTCACGTGGACGGTCGTTGTCACCGTCGTGCTGATGGCCGCCACCTGGGTGAGCAACCCGTTCGGAGGTACCGGCGGCGGTTTCCTCGTCATCCCGGCCAACGACGCCGTGGGCCTGTTCGCCGGCATCGCCATCGCCAGCCGTCACGGCTACGTGGAGGCGGTCCGGGTCCAGTCGGCGCGGCGCGCCGTGCTGGAGACGCAGCGGGGCATTGACGAGGAACGGCTGCGCATCGCCCGCGAGCTGCACGACGTGGTGGCGCACAGCATGGCCACCATCACCGTGCAGGCGGCCGCGGCCAGTCAGTTGCTGCACGACCGCCCGGACGATGCCGCCGAGTCCCTGAGGGCGATCCGCGCGGCGAGCAAGGACGGGCTCCGCGAGCTGCGCGCGATACTCAACGTGCTGCGCAGCGCGTCGGGTGGTCAGGAGCCGGGCGACCCTACCCAGCCCGCGCCCGGGCTGAGCCGGCTGGACGCGCTGGTCAGCGGCGTGAGCGCGGCCGGTCTGCCGGTCACCCTGACGAGCACCGGCCGCGCGCGCGACCTGGCGGTGGTCACCGACCTGTCCGCCTTCCGCATCATCCAGGAGGCGCTCACCAACACGCTGCGCCACGCCGGGTCGGCTACCGCCGCGGTGACCGTCGACTTCGGTGCGGAAGCCCTGCTCATCGAGGTCACCGACACCGGTGCCGGCCTGACCGACTCCGCCGCCGAGGCCGCCTACGCCACCTTTCTCATCGACGCGGGCTACCCCGTCAATGCCCCGGTCACCTTCGACCCGGAGCTGGACCGCTCGGCGGCCAGCCAGGGCCACGGCCTGCGCGGCATGCGTGAGCGGGCCGCCGCGGCCGGCGGCACGGTAGACATCGGCCCGCTCTCGGAAGGCGGCTTCCGCGTGGCGGCCAGCCTGCCGTACGACCCGCCGCCCGCCGCCGCGCCGCCCTTGACGGCCGACCCGGCACGGCCACAGGTCAGCCCCGCTGCGCAAAACGCCGAAACCGGGCCCGGCCCCGACCTGGCGCCGGCCACCGACCCGCAGCCGGGCGGTAGCCCGCGACCGGGAACATCTCCTCAGCAGGCCGGTCACGTTCAAGGCAACAACCGGCAGCGTGGTACTGGCACACCGCCGGGCGCGACCGAGAAAGCGAACCGATGATCCGCGTACTGCTCGCCGACGACCAGGCCTTGATCCGCGCCGGCTTCCGCGTGCTGCTCGAAGCGGCGGAGGATATCGCCGTGGTGGGGGAGGCGGTCAACGGGGACCAGGCCGTCGAGCTGGCCAGGACCGAGCAGCCCGACATCATCTTGATGGACATCAGGATGCCGGGCACCGACGGCCTTGAGGCCACCCGCCAGATCGCCGCGGACGACTCGCTCAGCGGGATGAAGGTGGTCATCCTGACCACGTACGAGACCGACGAGTACATGTACCAGGCGTTGCGCGCCGGCGCGAGCGGCTTTCTGGTCAAGGACGCCGAGCCGGAGGAACTCATCCGCGCCGTCCGCGTGGTGCACCGCGGGGAGGCCCTGCTGTCGCCGAGCGTGACCCGCCGCCTGATCGCCTCCCTGGCCACCCGGGCGCCCGCGGGCCCCAGCCCGGGTGCTGGCGGCGTAACGAAACGCGCGCCGCGTGCCGCGGAGCTTGACCGCCTCACCGAGCGCGAGCGCGAGGTCCTGTCCCTGGTGGCGCAGGGCCTGTCCAACGAAGAGATCGCGGGCCAGCTCTACCTCAGCCCGCTGACCACCAAGACCCACGTCAGCCACATCATGACCAAGCTCGGCGCCCGTGACCGCGCGCAGCTTGTCGTCGTCGCCTACGAGTCCGGCCTGGTCATCCCGGGCGTTACCACCTAGCGGCGCGATCGTCGGGTCGGCCGCGGTGCCCCCGGGCCGCACCGCTACCGGTTCGGCCCGCCGCTCGCCAGGTGGTCGAGCCACGCGTCCCACATCCGGGCGAGCTCTGCCTCCCTGGCCTGGCAGCGTTCCGCGCGGTCGATGGCGCGGGCGGCCAGGACACCGTCCACCGCCAGAGCGCCAAAGGCGCACGGCCACAACCACCAGTGGCCGCGCTCGAAGGCGTAGCCGCAGCTCATCAGGCCGACGACGAAGGCGACGACCCCGACGACCCACCACAGTGGTACCAGCCACCCACCTTGGCCGGCCGTCATCTCGATTTCCAGCCGCGAGTGGAACTCGCCCCAGGAGTCCGCCTCTTCCGGCCGGCCCGCCGTACGTCCCATGGTCATCGCCTCCAATCCGAGACGAGACGCCGATAACGCCGGCGCCGCTGGCGGTTAGCGGTTAAGGGCATGCTAAGCCGGCGCGCGGTCAAGTACCAGAGCGCCGCGCGCACCGTGGCCAGCCCCGTGTCTGGCGCCGCCGCCCCGCCTGGGCACCCGGCCAGCGCAGGTACCGCGCGTACACCGCCAGGTGGGTGTCGGCCGCGGCCGCCCAGGTGTAGCGGGCGGTTAGCGCCTGGCCGGCCGCGCTGCCCGGTAGTCGCGGTAGTCGAACAGCGTCTTGCCGCCGGCGATCACCAGGCGGACGTCGGGCTTGGCGGTCTCGCCGGGCTCGGCCAGCCCGGTGAAACCGCCGTCGCGGGTGTCCCGGTGGTTACGTCAGAACCAGGTAAAGCAGTGAACCGATCCCGGCGACCAGGCAGTAGATCCCGAACGGGTTCAGCGACTTGTCTTCGCTGAAGTACCTGGTCAGGAACCGGATCGACAGGTAGGCGCCCACGCCGGCGATGATCGACCCGACGAGGATCGGCCCGTGGATGCCGGTGCTCATCGGCCCGGTCAGGTCCTTGGCCTTGAGCGCGCCCGCGGCCAGGATCACCGGCGCGGACAGCAGGAAGGAGAAGCGCACCGCGTCCGCGCGGCGCAGCCCGCGCCCCATGCCGGCCACGGTGACGATGCCGTCCCGGCTGATGCCCGGCAGGAGCGCGAGGATCTGCGCCGTCCCGATGATGACCGCCCGCTTGTAGCCCATGGTGGACAGCCGCCCGTCCGCGACCACCGCCGGGTCGGCGTCAGGGGCGCCGGGCGGCGGCGGCTCGGACGCGCCCGGCGCCGGACGCCCGGCGCTGTGCCTGCCTTGGCCGCCGCGCTCGTCTCGGCCCGGCCAGCCGTCCGGCTGCCCGGCCGTCGGTCGGCCAGCCGTCGGGTCACCAACCGGCTGCCAGCCCTGGTCGCCCTGCCAGCCCTGCGCCTGCCGCCTTGACCGCCTTGACCGCCCGGCCAGCCCGGGCCGGCCTGGCCGCCGCGCGGGTCGCCACCGTACTGCCCCGGCCCGTAGCCCTCGGGCCCGTACTGGCCCTGGCCGTACTGCCCCTGCCCGTGCTGCCCCTGCCGGTACCGCGGGTCGTCCCGGTAGCGCGGGTCGTCGTCGCGGTACTGCGGTCCCTGCTGGTATTGCGGACCCGGTTGGAACGACGGTTCCTGCGGGTAGCGCGGCTGACCCTGCGGTGGCCGGCCCGGCTGCGGCGGTTGCGGCTGTCGCGGCGCGTCACCCGGGTAGGTGCCCGCCCGCTGCGCGCGCTGCCACTCGTCGTCCTGCCGGCGCTGCCACTCGGCTTCCTGCGCGCGTTGCCACTCGTCATCCTGCCCGTTCCGCCCGTCGGGCCCCTGCCACTGCTGCTGCTGCGGCTGCTGCCTGTACCCCTCGGGGCCCGGCCACGGCGCGCCGGGGGGCGGGCCGCCAGGCCGTCCGGTCCCCGGCCTGTCTACCGGCCGTCCGCCAGCCTGCGGGCCGCCCGGGCCCGGATCGCCGGCCATCGCGGGCGCCGCGCTGGCCCGCGCCAGCTCCCGCGCCCGCCGCATCCGCTCGCTCAGCAGCAGGATGACCCCGTTCACCGCCAGGAACAGCGCCGCGAGTTCCGGCTTGGCGAACACGCTGGTGAACACCTTCTGCAGCGCCACCCCCACGATGCCCACCGGGATCGTCGCCAGGATGATCATCCAGGCCAGCCGCTCGTCCGGCGTCCTCACCGACCGCTTGCGCAGCGACGAGAAGAATCCCCGCACTATCCGCAGCCAGTCCCGCCAGAAGTAAGCGATCATCGCGATCGCCGTCGCCACGTGCAGCCCCACCACGAACGCCAGGTACGGCGAGTCCTTCGCCGTCACGTCGAGGTCCTTCGCCCAGCTCCCGCCGATCAGCGCCGGGATCAGCACGTTGTGCCCCAGGCTGGAGACCGGGAAAAGCTCGGTCACGCCCTGGATGAGGCCGGTAACGACCGCCTGCAGGTACGTGAGATGCTGCGACATCGGCGCGCCTTTCGTTTCGCTTGGTCGAGAGCTTCGCTTAGGTCAGAGCAGACAGCCAGCGTCGGCCTGAACGTGCGCCCGGTGACGAGGCACGTCCCGCTCCGCAGGCCGGCCCAGCCGACGACGGCCCAGACTATCCGGAAGGCCCCGCCGCTCGTAGCCGACTGGCTGGCACGACGACGGCCGCGCGGTACTATTTTCTACAGACTCGTAGATGTTATGCGACCCGGGAGGCGGATGGCAGCCGATGCGCGACCAAACTGACCAGCCCGGCGACGCCGCGGGGGGCGACCGCGGCCGCCGGGGGGCCGGGGAATTGGAGGCCGCGGTGCTCGACGCGCTGCAGCGGGCCGGGTCCGCGCTGTCTCCCGGCGAGGTCAGGGAACGGATCGGCGGCGGCCTCGCGTACACCACGGTGGTGACCATCCTGTCCCGGCTGCACGCCAAGGGCCTGCTGTCCCGGCAAAAGGCGGGCCGGGTCTACCGCTATGTCCCGGTCGCCGACCAGCCCGGGCTGGCCGCCCGCCGGATGGCCCGCGTCCTTGACGAGGAATCCGACCGCGAGGCGGTGCTCGCCCGGTTCGTCTCGACCCTGTCCGACCGCGACGAGGCGCTGCTGCGCCGGATGCTCGGCGACCCGGAAGCGGGCGCCTAGCGATGCGGCGCCGCGGGCCGGCCAGGCGGGCCAGATCATGCGGGTAGCCGTGTACGTCCCGCTGCTCATCCCGGCGCTCGCCGCCCTGGCGGCCCGGCCGCTGTCGCGGCGGCTGCCGCCCGCTGCCGCGACGTGGCTGCTCACCGCGCTCGGCCTGGTCACGGCGCTGGCGTCCACCGGCGTCCTCGCCCTGCTCGCCGCCACCGCGCTGGTCCCGACCGGGTACGTGGCGGCGCTCGGCCACCTGTCCGCCCGGGCGTTCAGCGCGGGCGACGCGGTGCCGCTCCCCGTCGCGCTGGCCGCGGGCGGGCTGCTCGCCGTGGCCGCCGCGGGCACGGGCCGGGCGCTGCGGCGGCGCGTGGCCGCCGTCGCCGCCGCCGGCCTGGCGGGCCCGGGCCCTGCCGGGCGCCGGGCCGGTCGTGGTGACCGAGGACACCGCCGCCGACGCCTACACGATCCCGGGCTGGCCGTGCCGGGTGGTGATCACCCAGGGCATGGTTGACGCCCTGGACGGCGCCGAGCGGCAGGTGCTGCTGGCGCACGAGCACGCGCACGCCAGCGGGGCGCACTACCTGTTCACCGCGGCGGCCCGGCTGGCCGCCGCGGCCAACCCGCTGCTCCGCCCGGTCGCCGCTGCGGTCGGCTACGCCGTGGAGCGCTGGGCCGACGAGCGTGCCGCGGCGCAGGTCGGCGACCGCGTGCTGACCGCCCGTGCCATCGCCAGGGCCGCGCTGGCCACCACGGCGGCGCCGCCGGGCCGCGACCCCACGCTGGCGGCCCTCGGCATCATCGGTTCCTGCGGGCGTGAGCCTGCCCGTCCCGCGAACGCCAGCCGCGCAAGCGCGCTGCGGGGCGCCGGACCGGTGCCGCGCCGCGTCGCGGCCCTGCTCGCCCCGGCGCCGGGCCTGTCCCGGCTGCTGCTCGCGGCCACCGTCCTGCTGGCGGCGCTGTCCGTGGCTGGCGCCCTGGAGGCGGCCCTGGACCTGCACCAGCTCATCGAAGTGGCCCAGGCCGCCCGCGGTTGAGCTGTCAAAATTATGTAGCGCAGTGTAGTTGGTTCTGCACTATTCGCCGCGGAAGTTGCCGTAGAGTAACAGGCCATCCCCACCGGGACCCCTCTCACCTCGGGCGGACACATGCGCTGTGCCTTCTCGTGGGCTACCCGTCCGGCATCGGCCGGCGGCGCCGCACCCGGCGCCGCCGGCCGAGACGACACAAGCACCCTCGCGGGCGGCGACATCGCCTGCGCCGTCGCCGCCCCGGACGCTGTCCGCTTGCTCATCGCCGACGTGATGGGCCACGATCCGCGCGCCGCGCGGACCGCCGCCGACGTCACCAGGGCCTTCCAGCAGCTCGCCACGCACCGGGACCCGCTCCAGGTGCTCGCGGCCCGGCTGCACGCCTTCGTCGCCGACCACGTCGACGGGGAGGTGTTCGTCACCGCCCAGTTCATCGCCATTCCGGCCGCCCCCGGCCGCGACCCGCAGATCGTCTGCTGCGGCCACCCGCCGCCCCTGCTGCTGCGGGCCGGCCGGGTGACGGCACTCGACGCCCTGCCGCCCTCGCCGCCGCTCGGCCTGCTTGACCTGGGCGGGTGCGTGCCCCGTGCCGACCTGCTCGGCGTCCGCCCCGGCGACAGCGTGCTGCTGTATACCGACGGGGTCAGCGAGGCCTACGACGACCGTGGCCGTCCCTACCCGCTGCCCGAGAGGGCCGCGGCCCTCAGCGGTCCGGCGCCCGGGTCCGGGTCGCCCGGGTCCGGTGCCGCGCGCCTGCCGGAGCTGCTCGCCGCCGACCTGCTGCGCCACGTGGGCGGTGACCTGCGCGACGATGCCACGCTGTGCTGCCTGCGGTTCGCCGACCACCAGGCCCGCGCGGCCGACACCGCAGGCCGCCGCGGCCGTCGGCCGGCCACCATGATCAGCCCACCCTGCTCGCTGGAACTCCCATGCTCGGGTTAGAGTCAGCCGGATTTACCCTGCTCAACTGGGAGAACACGCCTTGGGTCATCGGCACCAGGGGGAGCTTCGCCGCCGGGTCCGCCCGCTCTAGGCCAGCAGCTTGACCAGCGCTGCGATGCCGACGCAGATGATGGCCACGCGCAGCCCCCACGGCGGCAGCTTGCGCCCGACCTTGGCGCCGACCTGCCCGCCGATGATCGACCCGGCCGCGATCAGCCCGGCCGCGCCCCAGTCGATATGCGTGGCGAACACGAACACGACCGCCGCGGTCCCGTTGACCAGCCCGGCGAGGCAGTTCTTGACCGCGTTGATGCGCTGCAGGCTGTCGGTGAACGCCACGCCCATGAGGCCGATAAGCAGCGCCCCCTGGGCCGCGCCGAAGTACCCGCCGTAGATCCCCGACAGGAACACCAGCACCCACAGCACCGGCCCGCCGACCTGCAGGGCGGCCTGCTGGTCCACCGCGTCGACCACGCCGACCGCGGCGGGCGCCCCGCCGGGGCCGCTAACGCCACCGGCCCCGCCGGCGCTGTCCGGTGCTGTCCCGTCCGGGGTCACGGGCCCGGGCGTGGCCGCTGCCCGGCCGCGCTGCCTGGCCGCCACCCACTTGGCCAGCCGGGGCTGGAACACCACCATGACCAGGGCGATGCCGATCAGCACCGGCACGATCGCCTTGAACGCGCCGGCCGGCAGGACCAGCAGCAGGATCGCCCCGACCAGCCCGCCGAGCAGCGACGCCGACCCGAGCCGGATCACCCGCCGCCGTTGCCCAACCAGTTCGTGCCGGTAGCCGTGCACCCCGGACGCCACGCCGGGCACCAGCCCGACGTTGTTGGACACGTTCGCCAGTACCGGCGGGTAGCCGAACGCGAGCAACGTGGGAAAGGTGATCAGCGTGCCAGAGCCGACCACGGTGTTGATCGTGCCCGCCGCCAGGCCGGCCGCGAAAATCGCGAGGGCTTGCAGCAGATCGTGGGACACGTGCTCAAAGTAGCCCGGCGGTCACCGGAGTCACTAGGCCGGGGGTGTGAGAACCATCTCAGCCTGCCGCATGGCGAGCAGCCCGGCGGGCAGAGGCCGGGCCCGGCGCCGCGCGACGTCGAGCGTGAACCGGCGGACCAGCTCGTGCGCCCGGGCCGCCGCCCCGCCGGCCAGGGTGCGCGCCTGGTCGATAAGCACGGCGGGGTCCACTCCGAGCTCGGGCAGCTCGGCCGAGCCGCCTGACGCCAGCCACGCTTCTAGCACCTCGGCGGTCACCTCGGGGTGGAACTGCAGCCCGAGCGCCCGCCCGTAGGCGAACGCCTGGACGGCCGCCGCCGTCCTGGCCAGCGCGGGGACGCCGGGCGGCAGCGTGAACCGGTCGGTGTGCCACTCCAGCCACGGCCCGGGGTCGATGAGCGCGGGCTCGACGCTGGCGACCGACGCCCAGCCGATTTCCGGCACCGGCGCCGGTGACACCGTGCCGCCCACCGCGGCGGCCAGCATCTGCCCGCCGAAGCAGATGCCCAGCGTCGGAACCCCCAGTGTGATCAGCGACCGGGCGTAAGCGATCTCGTCGGCGATCCACGGGATCGTCGCCGTGTCGTACACCGCCCAGGCCGCGCCGAAGAACGTGACCGCGTCGAATTCCGCCGCGGCCGGGAACGTGACCGGGACGTCGGGGGAGTGGTACCGCTCGGCGGGCACCACCATCATCTCCGACACGTCCCAGCCAGCCGCGGTGAAGCCGTCGCCGATCAGGCCGGCCGACGATGAATGATCCTGCTTGACGAAGAGCACCCGCACGCAACGGAGCATAGCGGGCGTCCGGGGCGCGGTCCCGGCGGGTGGTCAGCGGTCGTCGAAGACCCGGTCCCGCAGCCCGAACAGCGGGAACAGGCGCTCGGTGTCGAGGAAGAACGTCATGCGGCTGATCTTGCCGCCGGTCACCTCATGGACCTGCAGTGCCCAGGGCGCGAACCCGCCGTGCTCGGGATCCGGCTTGTACTGCGCCCAGCCGAGCACCCCGTTGGCGCGCACCGGCACGAGCAAGGAGCCGGCGCAGGCGCTCGGCCCAGGCTGCGTCATCCAGGCGGTGATGGCCTCGGCGCCCTGAATCCACATTTCGAAAGGGGGCATCGTCTGCAGCGCGTCCTCGCGCAGCAGCGTGACCAGCGCCCGCATGTCGTAGCGCTGGAACGCGTCCACGTACCTGGCCAGCAGTTCGCTGTTCTCCGGCTCGACCTCGCATGGCCGCTGGTGCTCGGGCAGCCCGGCGAGCGCGGCCCGCGCCCGCTGCAGCGCGCTGTTGACCGAGGCGACCGTGGAGTCGAGCACGTCGGCCGCCTCAGCGGCGGGCAGGCGCAGGACCTCGCACAGGATCAGCGCGGCGCGCTGCCGGGCGGGCAGGTGCTGCAGCGCGGTGACGAAGGCGAGCCGCACCGAGTCGCGGACCGCCGCGATCTCCGCCGGGTCGCCGTGCTCGGGCACCACCCGCGCGTCCGGGATCGGCGTCACCCACAGGTCCTCGGCGGGCTGCGGCCGCAGGTGCGCCTCGACCGGCGGCGAGGACGGCCCGAGGTCCATCGGCAGCGCCCGCCGCTTCTCGCCGCGCAGCACGTCCAGGCACACGTTCGTGGCGATCCGGTACAGCCAGGAGCGCAGCGAGGACCGCCCCTCGAACCCGTCGGCCGACTTCCACGCGCGCAGCATCGTCTCCTGCACCGCGTCGTCTGCCTCGAAAGCCGAGCCGAGCATCCGGTAGCAGTAACCGGTTAGTTCCCGCCGGTAAAACTCGAGGTCCTCAGGGGCCGCTGTCACCGTCACAGTTCCCACTGTAGGCGGTCCCTGTGACATTCCACCTGGGTAAAGGGGCTAGGTCAGCTCAAGGAGCAGTTCGACCAGCTCAGCCGGGCGGTTGATCGGGATCATGTGGTCGGTGTCGATCTCCCGGTACCGCCAGGCGGGGTTGCCCTTGGCGTGCTCGGCGGCCCGCCAGAACGCGCTGTTGCGGACGGTCGTCCCGGCCTGCTGGTCGCGCAGCGCCTTGACGTAGGTGCGGGTGAACGGGTAGTCCTCCAGCGGCTGGCCCAGCCGGACCGGCTCGGTGAAGCAGCCGGCCGGGTGCCCGGTGCGCCGCGCGTCGAACCAGGCCTGCTCGGCCTCGTCGTCGAGGTAGCGGAAGCGGTGCACCGGCTCGATCAGCCAGGCGCCGCCCGGCCCGATCGCCGGCGGCCCCCAGGGCGCACCGGACAGGTCCACGAGCGACTGCCCGTTCTCGGGCTTGAACGCGTCCAGGTAGACCAGGTGCGCGACCCGGTCGGCGATGCGCTCGAGCGCGCCGGTGATCACCATGCCGCCGTAGGAGTAGCCGAGCAGCACGATGTCGCGCAGGTCCTCGTACAGGATCGTGTTCACCACGTCGGTCACGTGCGTGGTCAGGTCGACCTGCGGCGAGGCCAGGTGCGCCCGCTCGCCGATCCCGGTCAGCGAGGGCGTGTACACCTCGTGTCCCGCCGCGCGCAGCGGCCCGCGCACGTACCGGAAGCCGTGCGCGCCGCCCCACGCCCCGTGCACCAGAACAATCGTCGTCATGGCGCGGACATTAGGCCGCGCCGGGCCGGCCCGCAAGGTGGGCCGGCCCCAAGAATTGCCAGCTGATCCTCAGCGCGGCAGGTTCGCCTCGATGGCCGCCAGGACCTCCGGGTCGTCGGGCACGGTGCGCGGCCGGAACCGGGCCACGACCGAGCCGGACGGCGCGACCAGGAACTTCTCGAAGTTCCACTGGATGTCGCCCGCCTCGCCCGCGGCGTCGGGCACCGCGGTCAGCTCGTCGTAGACCGGGTGCCGGCCCGGCCCGTTGACCTCGATCTTCTCGAACATCGGGAACGTCACACCGTAGGTGGTCGAGCAGAACTGCTCGATCTCCTCGGCCGTGCCCGGCTCCTGCCCGCCGAACTGGTTGCACGGGAAGCCGACGACGGAGAAGCCGCGCGGCGACAGCCGGGCGTGCAGTTCCTCCAGGGCGGTGTACTGCGGGGTCAGCCCGCACTTGGAAGCGACGTTCACCACCAGCAGGGCGCGGCCGGACAGCGCGCCGAGCGAGGAGTCTTCCCCGGCGAGGGTCTTCACGGGGATGTCATAGATGCTCACGACCCAACGCTACCGCCACGGCCGCCGGCGTCGGCGCACCCCGCCCCGTCGTTCAACCGACGAGGGGACGGGCAAGGCCGCCAGGCCCGCCCGCCCCGTCTCGGGTGATGCTTCGGTGTTACCTGGTCGCGGCGGCCAGCGCGGCCTTGATGGTCGCCTCGTCCGCCGGGGTGCCCTTCTCGTTGGAGAACTCGCCGTACGGCGCCCCGTAGACCGGCGTGCCCGGCTGCTGCCGCCAGCTGTCGGCCAGCGTGCCGTTGTCGACCGCGCTGTACCCGATCGAGTCGAGGAAGGCGACGACGTCGGCCTTGGCCGCGGCGTCGTCCCCGGCGATCACCAGGTAGCTGCGGTCGGCCGCCCCGGCCGGGCGGGCCAGGTGCCGCAGGTGCGACCAGAAGATGCAGTTGAAGACCTTCACCACCCGGGCGCCGGGCAGGAAGCTGGCCAGGTACTCGCTGTCGAGGAGTTCCCCGTCCGCCAGCGGCGCGATCCGCCCGTCACGGTCCGGGTAGTAGTTGCCGGTGTCCAGCACGATCTTGCCGGCCAGCGCGGCGGCCGGCAGGGACGGGTAGGCGAGCAGCGGCACCGACACCAGCACCAGGTCGCCCGCTGCCGCGGCTTCCGCGGCGGTCGCGGCCCGCGCCCGCGGCCCGAGATCCGCGACCAGCTCCGCCAGGGTCTCCGGCCCCCGCGAGTTGCTCAGCACCACGTCGTGCCCGGCGTTGACCGCCAGCCGGGCTACGGTCCCGCCGATAAGTCCGCTTCCGATAATTCCCACTGTTGTCATGTCATGCACCAACCGTCCGTCGCCGCCCGCCATTCCGTCCGCGCCGGGCTCTCCCGTCCCCACGACAACCTCAGCACGGACGATGAACGGGGGCGGGCATCTCGCTTCCCGCCCCGCCCCGGCCTGATTCGCGGGGCCCGCGTCGGCGGCGCCCGTCGCCCGCACCGCCCGTGACCGACCCGGGCCTGCCCGCTACGCCGCCGCAGCGGGCACCAGGTCCAGGTACCAGCGGCCCGCGACCCGCTGGAGCGGCGTGGCGGTCAGCGGGTTGCCGCCGTTGGCCGCGACCTGGTCCCAGAGTTGGTCGAACGGGTAGCGGTACCCGAAGACCCACTGCCGGGTCGTGCTGGCCGAGGCAGTTGCCTGCCGTCGTCCCGTTCGCGCCGCAGACCAGGCCGGTCATGGTCACGATCGCCACGGCACCCTTGGTGACGACGAAGCCGATGGCCGGGCTGCGCAGCGAACCCGCCCGGCCGCTCGCCGCGCCGAGCCGCCCGGCGCAGCCCGCCCGCTGCGCCGGCACGACGTAGCCGCAGGCGGCCGGGAGCCGTCGGCCGTAAAAGGCCTGGTAAAAGCCGGCGGCGGCGTCAGCGGGGGAATCGGTGCCCGGCCGTACCGAGCGCGGCGCGTTAACGCTGACCCCGGCGCCGAGCGCGGTCAGCCAGGGCACTCTGTTCCGTTCCAGCGCCGTCGACCCGTCGACGCGGACGACGCGGACGACGCGGCCGGCGTCCGCGTGCCCGGACATGCCCGTGCTCGCGTGCCCCGCGGCGTCGGCCTTGCCAGGGGTGCCGGTGGCCGTCAGCGGGCTGTCCGTCGCCTGGCCCCTCGGGGTACCCTGCCCGCCGTCCGGGCTGGCCTTTGCGCCCTTTCCGCTGCCCGGGCTGGCCTGGCCGCTGGGACCGGCGCCCGCCGGGCTGGCCGTGGCCCCCGCCGTCGGGCCGGGCGTGCCCGTCCCGGTGTGACTGCCGGCCCCGGTGGGCGCCGCCGTCGCGTACGGCCCGCCCGCTCCGTAGGGCCCGTTCAGTGCGGTGGTGGCCGCCGCCGCGTGATGCGACCCGGATGCCCCGCAGCCGACCAGGGCGGCCATCGCGACAATCGCGCCACACGCCATTCGGCTGCGAATTCCCAATTTAACGGCACTCTCCCCGTATCGTCGCCTTTCCGGCCGCGCCGGAATCCCCGCGCCGATGCTACCGGCCGCGATGTCCGTAACGCCGGGCGTAGGGGCCAAAGCCGATAAGCGAGAAACCGAATTACCGTCCGGCCGACCAGGGTGTCCCGGGGAATCGGGCCGCGGAGGCGGTATGAATATGCCATCAGTATCGCTATAGCGGCATCAATGACCCATTCATGCCAACGGCGGGGTTACCGGGCTGCTGCTCCGGTCGGCGGCGGGTGGCGGCGCCGCGGTCGTCTCACTGAACGACCGGGTTCACCGGGGCCAGGGCGCCCGCGTCGCGCGTTCGTCGGTGAACTACCGGCGCCGGGCACCGTTGTTCGTCCGCCGAGGGTTGCGGACGCGGGCCGCCGCTGCCGATACTTCTGGGATGGGTGACCGGAACGTGCTCGGCGGCGAGCTTGAGCCATGTGGAACTGACCCGCTCACCGGTTTTTACCGGGACGGCTGCTGCAGTACCGGGCCGGAAGACATGGGCAGCCACACCGTCTGCGCGGTGGTGACGAGCGAGTTCCTCGAGCACCAGCGTCGTGTCGGCAACGACCTGAGCACGCCGATGCCGCAGTTCCGCTTTCCCGGGCTGGTCCCTGGTGACCGCTGGTGCGTCACGGCGGCCAACTGGCTGCGGGCCTACCAGGACGGCCTGGCCGCTCCGGTGGTGCTCGCGTCCACCCACGAGCGCGTCCTGGAGATTGTCCCGCTCGCGGCGCTCAAGCAGCACTCGGTCGACGTCCCCGCCGACGCGCGGGCACTCGACAGCGACCACTAGGTGCGGGGACGCCGCCGCCCCGCGCCGGGAGCGCGGGGCCCGGCGTGGGCGCCGGGCCGATCGGGAGCGCGGCGCGGATAGGGCCTCGGCGGACCGCCCAGGACTGAGTAGCGTTAGGCGCATGGCGATCATCACACGAGCCCTCGGGCGCACCGGCGCGAACGTGACCATCCTCGGCTACGGGGCCATGGAGCTGCGGGGGCAGCCCCGGGGCCCGGAGATAGCGGACGAGGACGCGGGGCGCCTGCTCAACGCGGTACTTGACGGCGGCATCAACCTGATCGACACCTCACCCGACTACGGCCGCAGCGAAGAGCTGATCGGCCGCTACCTCGGTCACCGCCGGGATGAGTACTTCCTCGCCTCCAAGTGCGGTTGCCCGGTCAACCCGCCGGCCGACACGCCGCCGCCGTACCCGCACGACTACAGCCCGGCCAACGTCCGGGCCGACGTCGAGCAGTCGCTGCGGCGGCTGGGCACCGACCGGCTGGACCTGGTCCAGGTGCACATGTCGCCCAGCCAGGCGACCCTGGAGGAGAACCGCACCATCGAGACGCTGCGCGAGCTGCGCGACGAGGGCAAGGTCCGCTTCATCGGCATGTCGGGCATCCTGCCCCACATCGAGGACCACCTGGCGATGAACGTCTTCGACGCCTTCCAGATCCCGTACTCGGCGGTGCAGCGCGACCACGAGAGCGTCATCAGCCGAGGCGAACGGCGCCGGCGCGGGCACGCTCATCCGGGGCGGCGCCGCGCGCGGCGCGGCGTCGGAGGAGAAGAACTGGCGCAACGCCCCGCTCACCCAGCCGGCCGGCGTCGGCCAGCGCAACTGGGAGACTTCCGGCATCGAGGACCTGCTGGCCGAGTCCGGCCTCGGCAAGCAGGAGTTCATCCTGCGCTTCACCCTCAGCCACCCGGGCCTGTCCACCACGATCGTCGGCACCGCCAGCCCGGCCCACCTGGCCAGCAACATCGCCACCGCCGAGCAGGGCCCCCTCCCGGCCGACCTGTACGAAGCGGCCAAGAAGCGCCTCCCCGGCCCCGCGGCCAGGTAGATCCCCTAAGCCCCTCTTCCACTCCGGCACCATAGCGGCGTGAAGTGTTGCGCAACCGTTCATTACTGGCTAGTAATGAACCAGGGCAGCGGCGCGCGCCACCGCTCGGGAACCTTTCATCCTGCCCTTCCAACCTGATAATCCGGCAAGTCGCGACTGTCAGTATGAAAGGGTTCAGAAGGAGTCACGTGAGCACTTACGACATGTACACGTCACCGGTCGCCGCAGGTACGTGGGACGTCCCCGCGTCCGGCGCGGCCAGGTTTTCCTGGGAGTACGACTCCGGGCGGCAGCAGCTGCTTGACCTGTACCAGCGCGGCAAGGACAAGCAGTGGGACGCGACCAAGCGGATCGACTGGGATCAGCGTGTCAATCCGCAGCGGGTCATGGAAACCGGCGAAGACCTGGTGCCTATCTACGGGTCGCGCCAGTGGGAAAAGCTGAACCAGGCAGAGCGGGATGAGCTGGGCCATCACCTGTCGTCGTGGCTGTTCAGCCAGTTCCTGCACGGTGAGCAGGGCGCGCTGACCGTGGCGGCGCGGATCGTGGAGTCGGTGCCGGACATGGACTCCAAGTTCTACGCGGCCACGCAGGTCATGGACGAGGCACGGCACGTCGAGCTGTTCAACCAGTTCATCAAGGACAAGATCGGCCTCTTCTACCCGGTGAACGACCACCTGGCGAAGCTGCTCGCCGACGCGCTGAGTGACTCCCGCTGGGACCTGCCCTACCTCGGCATGCAGGTGCTGATCGAGGGGCTGGCGCTGGCCGCCTTCGGCGTGCACCGCGACATGACCGGCAACCCGCTGGTCAAGCAGCTGCTCGCGTACGTCATGCAGGACGAGGCGCGGCACGTGGCGTTCGGACGGCTGGCGCTGCGCGACTACTACGCGGAGCTCACCTCGGCGGAGCGCGCCGACCGCGAGGAGTTCGTCGTCGAAGGCTGCTACCTGATGCGCGACCGGTTCGTGGCACGAGAGGTGTACGAGCGCCTTGACCTCGATGTCGAGGAGTGCGTGGCATTCGCCGACCGCTCCCCCACGCAGCTGGCGTTCCGCCAGTTCCTGTTCAGCCGCATCGTGCCCTGCGTGAAGGACATCGGCTTGTGGGGGCCGAAGGTTCAGCGGGCCTACGTCGACCTTGGCGTGATCGATGCCGCGGCGAGCGACCTTGAGGCGCTCATGCGCGACGACGAGGACACCGCGGACCGCGTAGAACGAGAGCACGCCGCCGAGTTTGCCGCTCGCAGGCAGGAGGTCGATGTCGCGATCGCCTCAGGCGCCGAGTAGCCGACGTCTCGCTAGAGGCGGTTGAGCAGGGTGAGGGAGACGCGGGCCGAGAGGTGGGCGACCAGTTCGGACAGTGAGATCTCGCTGCGGCACATCTTCACGAAGGCACGCCAGCCCTTCGGGGTGGCCCAGGCCCGTGTGGAAGGTGCCGGTGTGCCGGGTGCCTGGCGCCATCGGCTGCCTCTTTCGTGGCCGTTGGCGCCAACGACCCGCTGGCGGGCGATCCGTCGTCCTTAGCACCTGTCACTAGCTTCCTGGGTAAGACTGGGGCCATGACCCGGTGGGTGCTGCACGTGGACATGGACCAGTTCCTCGCGGCCGTGGAGCAGACGCGGCGACCCGAGCTGCGCGGCCAGCCGGTCGTGGTCGGCGGTGACGGCGACCCGACCAAGCGCGGCGTCGTGTCGACCGCCTCCTACGAGGCGCGGGAGTTCGGCGTGCACTCGGGCCTGCCGCTGCGCACGGCGGCCAAGCGCTGCCCGGACTGCGTGTTCCTCCCGGTGGACTCCGGTACCTATGACGAGGTCTCCGTCCGGGTCATGGCCGCGCTGCGGGAGACCGGCTGCCCGGTCGAGGTGCTCGGCTGGGACGAGGCGTTCGTCGGCGTGACCACCGCCGACCCCGAGGCGTTCGCCCGGGGGATCGCCGCCGACGTGCGGGCGGCGACCGGGCTGGACTGCTCGGTCGGCATCGGCGACAACAAGCTGCAGGCCAAGATCGCGACCAGCTACGGCAAGCCGGCCGGCGTGTTCCGGCTGACCTCGGCGACCTGGTTCGAGCTGCTCGGCGACCGCCCGCCCGACGCGATCTGGGGGATCGGCGCGAAGACCACGGCGAAGCTCGCCGCGCTGGGCATCGTGACCGTGCGCCAGCTCGCCGACGCCGACCCGGACCGCCTGGCCGGGGAGTTCGGCCCCACCACCGGCCCGTGGCTGGTGCTGCTGGCCAACGGCCGCGGCGAGACCGACGTCGACCCCACCCCGTACGTGCCCCGCTCGCACGGCCGCGAGGTCACCTTCCAGCGCAACCTGACCGACTGGGCCGAGATCGGCGCCGAGGTGACCCGGCTGGCCCGCCAGGTGGCCGCCGAGGTCGACCGGCCGCCCGGTGGCCCGCGTCGTGGTCAAGGTCCGCTACGCCCCCTTCATCACCGTCACCCACGGCGCGCCGCTGCCCGCCGAGGACCGCCAGCCCCCGGCCGACGAGTCCGCCGGCGCGCAGTCCCCCGGCGGCCAGTGGGGCGACGTCATCGCCCGGGCCGCCCAGGCCGCCCTGGCCATGTTCACCCCCGGCCGCCCCGTCCGCCTCCTCGGCGTCCGCGCCGAGTTCGCCGACAAGCCCGCTTAGCCCGTGCGCCCTTCGGCTGCCCGCCGTCATGGTGGATATCGAGCGCGCATCCTGATAACAGCAAGAAGCGGCCCGCGTGGCGGCGGGAACTGGCGCGAGCGGGTCGCGGCCGGGCGGGCAGTCCCGGCCGGCTAGTCGCCGACGTGCGAGGTGAGCCACTCCCGCAGGGCCGTGCTGGTGCGGAAGAACTCGCGGACCCTCGCCGCCGGGGCGGCCGTCGACAGCCAGGGCTCCGGTGTCCAGTGCCGCCAGGTGGTCAGCCCCTTGTGCCGGAGCAGGCCGATCCGCGGGTGGTCGGCCCGGTAGCCGCGCGGCGCGGACTTGAGCGAGCCGTGCCCGTGCACCTCCACGCCGGCCTGCTCCAGGCCCGCGACGATGGCCGCCAGCTCCGCGCCGTCCGGTCCGGCGACGCCGGCCCGGTACCGGGTCAGCTCGTCCGGCTCCAGGTGCCAGCGGCCCGACCCGGCCGCCAGCCCGTCGGCGGACAGCTGCACGTAGCAGACGGACCCGAGCGTGGCCCCGATGTGCGTCTTGTAGGGCGTCTTGTCGTGGCTGAACCGGATGTCGCGGTACGGGCGGAAGAGCTTGGGCTCGCCGAACTCGGGCGCCAGCTCTTCGAGTAGCTCCTCCATCGGCCGCAGCACCTGCTCCTGGTACACGGCCTTGCGGCTGGTCCAGTACTCCCGGCAGTTGTCATCCTCGAGGCCCGCGTAGAACGTCAGCGCCTCCGCCGGCCAGCCATCGAATGCCATCGCCCCAGCCTACGCGGGCCGCACGCGGCGCGCGGCGTGCCGGCAGGCCGGCGGCTGTGGCGGGAAGGCGCGCGACGAAAGTGACGTGCCTGTTATATGGCATTGCCACGATTTGATGCGTTAACAGGCGCCCGCGGCCGTAGAATTTCCTGGTACTCCTTGGCGATGATAGGGAGTTGTTTGAACGTGCAACATGATGAGCTTTCCGCCAGGGAGCGGGCAGTGCTGTTTGCGCTGCTCTCGCGAGGCGCGCAAGCTTTCCAACGCGGAACTCAAGGCGCTCATCGGAATCCGTCTCGACGGCAAAGAGCGGCGCAAACTCAATGAGTTGAAGCTGGTCGAATCGGAAAAGGTCGGCCAGGCGTTCGTGCACGAGCTTTCCGACGCGGGCTGGCGCTGGTGCGCCGATGAGCTGTCGGCCGGGCCGGCCGGCCGCCGCACCAGCCTCGAGCGCGCCCACTACCTGCTCTTCGGCGTGTTCTCCCGGCACATGGACGCCGTGCAGCTGAGCCTGGCCGACCTGGTGTGCACCGCGCCCGAGCCGCGCACCGGCGGCAAGCACGCGCGCCGCGACGCGGCGGCGGGCGGCGGCGACCTGACCGCGCGCGTCACCGCCGCCTACACGGCCATCGCCCCGGCGGCCGGCGAGTTCGTCGCGCTCAGCGAGCTGCGCGACCGGCTGGCCGACATACCGCGGACCGCGCTCGACGGCGCGCTTACCGCCATGTTCACCGCCCGGCGGGTCAACCTCATCCCGCAGTCCAGCCAGCAGACCCTGACGGCCGCGGACCGCGAGTCCGCGCTGCGCGTCGGCGGCGAGCATAAGCACCTGATCTCGATCGAGTAGCGCAGCATCGATGAGCACGACGCAGGAGCTGGCCGCGCTGGCCGCGCTCACCTTTAACTGGACCCGCACGCTGAACGACGTGTGGGTCCCGGCCCGGTTCCACGTCGACGGCCTGCACGCCGAGGTCGCCGCCGACATCGCCGCGGCGGTCGCCGAGGCGGACGGCGGCGACGCCAACCCGCTCGGCCTGGTCATCCAGGGAGAGCGCGGCGTCGGCAAGACCCACCTGCTCGGCTGGACCAGGGAGCGGGTGGAGCAGGCGGGCGGGTACTTCTTCCTGGTCGGCGACCTGTCGGCCAAGGCGTTCTGGGAGGAGCTGCTCGGCTGCGTGGTCGAGCAGCTGCTGCCGCTGCCCGACGGCAGCCGCGACCAGCTGCACGCCCTGCTCACCGCGCTCGCCGACCGGCTCGGCCTCGAACCGGACGTGCGCGACGCCGTGACCGGGCGGGTGGCGCCGACCCCGGAAGCGCTGCGGTCCTTCATCAGCCAGCTGCGCCGCCTGGACCCGCGCATCGGGCTGATCTGCCAGGACACGGCGCGGGCGCTGGTGCTGCTCGCCTCGCCCGACCAGGCGGACCAGGACGTCGGCTACTACTTCATGACCGGGAACGAGGTCGCGCTCGAGGACCGCCGCCACTGGGGGATCGACGCCACCCGCAGCATCCCCCGGCTGCTGATCACCGAGCTGTCCCGGCTGCTCGCGCTGACCGGCCCCACGGTCATCGCCATCGACCAGATCGACGCGCTGATCGACGAGCTGGTCGGCCCGCCGGGCGACGTGGCCCCGCGGTCCCGCGCGCTGGCCGACATGGCCACCGGCCTGATGACGCTGCGCGACCGCAGCTTCCGCACCCTGACCATGGTGTCCTGCCTGCCGGAGAGCTGGGCCGCGATCCGCGCCTACGGCACCGACACGGTCGCCGACCGCTTCCGCCCGCCGCGCCAGCTGCAGAACATCCCGAGCGCGGACATCGGCCGGCTGATGATCGAGAAGCGGTTCCGCGCCGACTACACCCGCGCCGGGTTCGAGCCGCCCTACGCGACCTGGCCCGTCCTCCCGTCGGCGTTCCGCGACGCCAGCCGGTACACCGCCCGCGCGCTGCTCAAGCGGGTGGAGCTGCACGTCGCCGCCTGCCTGCTCGCCCGCACCGTCACCCAGCTGCGCCGCCTGGAGGCCGACGGCGACGAAGGCCAGGACACCGATGAGCCCGGCCAGGACGCCGACGCCGGCCAGGCGGCCGCCGCCCGCGCGGCGCGGCCGGGACGGCGACGGCGACGGCGAGCTCGCCGAGCTCGACGCCCGGTTCGCCGCGCTGCGCGACGGCCCCGAGGTCGCGGCCGCGGTCGCCGCGGCGCTCGCGCCGGAGACCGAGGACACGGCGATGCCCGCGCTGCTCGCCACCGGGCTTGAGGCCTGGGTCAGGGAGCGCGGCACCGGGGACGACCAGCCGTTCGCGCAGGACCCGCCGCCCGGCAAGAACCCCCGGCTGCACGCGTCGCTGCGGCAGGTGCTCGACGCGCGCACCGAGCGCCACCGCCGCTGGGCGTTCCGCGCCATCGCGGCCGGCCACCCCAACGCGGTGCAGAGCCGCCTGCGCAAGGCGACGGAAGCGTCCGGGCTCGACGCGGGCCGCCCCGACCGGCACCTGTTCGTGCTGCGGAACGCGCCCTGGCCGAACGGGAAGGTCACCGAGCGGGAGACCGCCGGGCTGGCGGCCAAGGGCGGCGTGGTGCTGCCGGCCCCGCCGCAGGACCTGGCCGCCTTCGCCGCGATCGCCGTCCTCATGGTCGAGCACCATCCGGCGCTCAACGCCTGGCTGGACAGCCGTCGGCCCGCACACGCCACCCGGCTGCTGACCGCGGCCTTCGCCGAGCTGGCCGATCCGGTGATGCCGGATCCCGCACCCGCGGCCGCCACGGCCCCGGGACAGCAGGCCGCCGGGACGCCGGTCGATCCGCATCGGCCTCCCGGCGGACGGCGGCGCCGCCCTCACCCTGCCGCTGGCGTCGCTCCGCCGTCACCTGGCGGTCTTCGCCGGCTCCGGTTCCGGCAAGACGGTCCTGCTGCGCCGGGTCATCGAGGAGTGCGCGCTGCACGGCGTCTCGTCGATCGTCCTCGACCCCAACAACGACCTGGCGCGGCTCGGCCAGGCCTGGCCGCAGGCGCCGGGCCGCTGGCTGCCCGGCGACGACGAGCGGGCCGGCCGCTACCTGGCCGAGACCGACGTGGTGGTGTGGACGCCGCGTCGCGCCGGCGGCCGGCCGCTCACCTTCCAGCCGCTGCCCGACTTCGGCGCGGTCATCGACGATACCGACGAGTTCAACGCCGCCGTGGACGCCGCGGTGGAGGCGCTCGCGCCCCGGGTCAGCCGCCCCGGTCAGCGGGCCGCCCAGGAGAAGGCCGTGCTCACCGAGGCCATGCGCTACTTCGCCCGCGGCGCGGGCCGCGACCTCGCTACGTTCATCGGCCTGCTCGCCACGCTGCCCGGGCACGTCTCCGCGCAGACGCAAGGGCACGCAGATCGCCGCCGAGCTCGCCGACCGGCTGCGCGCCGTCCGCGCTACCGACCCGCTGTTCGGCGGGGAAGGGGAGCCCGCCGACCCCGCCGCCCTGCTCACCCCGCCGCCGGGCAAGCGGGCCAGGGTCAGCGTGATCAGCATGGTCGGCATGGCCGGGCTCGACCAGTGGCAGGGCTTCGTCAACCAGCTGCAGATGGCGCTGTTCTCCTGGATCAAGCGCAACCCGGCGGGCAGCGAGCCGCTCCGGGCGCTGCTGGTCATGGACGAGGCGCAGGACCTGGTCCCGTCGTCCGGCGTGACCGCGTGCAGCGAGTCGACCAGGCGGCTGGCCTCGCAGGCACGCAAGTACGGCCTCGGCCTGCTGTTCGCCACCCAGTCGCCGAAGGCACTGCACAACTCCGTGCCAGGCAACGCGACCACCCAGTTCTTCGGCCTGCTCAACGCGCCCGCGCAGATCGACGCGGCCCGGGAGCTGGCCCGGGCCAAGGGCGGCGACATCCCCGGCGTCGGCCGCCTGTCCGCCGGTGAGTTCTACCTGGCCGCCGAGGGCGGCGGCTTCCGGCGGGTCAGCACCCCGATGTGCCTCAGCCGGCACCCGGACAGCCCGCTCACCGAGGACGAGGTGGTCGCCCTGGCCGCCGGAAGAGGCCAGGCGGGTACGGCGTAACCCCGCCGGGCGGGCGCGCGAGTTCGTTACAGTTGTGTCGAAAGCGCCGCTGTCCCCGCCCTTGCGAGTGCCATGACTTCGTTCGCCGAGACCGCCGACCGGACCACCGAGGAAGAGCTGCGCGCCCGCGGCAGCTTCAAGTGGGCCAAGGGCGGCCCCGGGGTTATCGGGGCGTTCGTGGCCGAGATGGACTTCGGCGTGGCCCCGCCGATCGAGGCGGCGCTGCGCGACGTCATCGGCCGCGCCGACCTCGGCTACCTCAGCGAGTCCGCGCAGGCGGCCATGGCGGCCGCCTGCGCGGACTGGCAGCGCGAACGGTACGGCTGGAGCGTGGACCCGGCGCGGGTACGGCCGCTGCCCGACGTGATCACCGCCCTCAGCGCCGCGATCACCGTCTTCTCCCGCCCCGGCAGCCCGGTGATCGTGCCGACCCCGGCCTACATGCCGTTCCTCATCGTCCCCGCCACCCTCGGCCGGGAGATCATCCAGGTGCCGATGGTCACCGACGGCGGCCGCTACGTCCTCGACCTCGACGGCATCGACGCGGCCTTCAAGCGCGGCGGCCACCTGCTGGTGCTGTGCAACCCGAGCAACCCGGTCGGCCGCGTCTACGAGGCCGCCGAGCTGGCCGGCGTCGCCGAGGTGGTGGACGCCAACGGCGGCCGGGTCTTCGCCGACGAGATCCACGCGCCGCTGATCTACCCGGGCGGCAAGCACGTGCCCTACGCCTCGCTCAGCGATGCGGCCGCCGGGCACACGCTGACCGGCACCGCCGCGTCCAAGGGCTGGAACCTGCCCGGCCTCAAGTGCGCGCAGCTCATCTTGTCCAGCGACGCCGACGCGGCTGTGTGGGCGGGGCGCGGCGCGATGTACGAGCACGGCGCGTCCACCCCCGGCGTGCAGGCCAGCACGGCGGCCTACCGTGAGGGCGGCCCCTGGCTCGACGACGTGGTCGGCTACCTGGACGGCAGCCGCACCCTGCTGGCCGAGCTGCTCGCCGCGCAGCTGCCCGGCGTCGGCTACCGGCTGCCGGAGGGCACCTACCTGTCCTGGCTGGACTGCCGGGCGCTGGCCGACGGGCGCGCCGGGTCGGCCCCGGTGCTCCCGGCGGGCGAGAGCGCGGCCGACTTCTTCCTGCGCCGGGCGCGGGTCATGCTCACCGACGGCGCGGCCTGCGGCGACGCGGGCCGCGGCCATGTCAGGCTCAACATCGCCACCCCGCGCCCGATCCTCCGCGAGATCGTCCGCCGCATGGGCGGTGCGGCCGGCCCGCGCTGAACGTCCGGCCCGCTGCCGGGGCCCGGCCTCCGTGACCACGGTCCGCCGCCGTCGTTCAGCTTCTTCATGATGATCTTGACAGATCGGGGAGCGAAATGTTGGATTCTGATGGGTCGATCTGTCGGCAAATTCCCGACTAGGACGGGATTTCGTAGATTGAACGCTGCGCAATTGCAACCCGTGTGTGCCAATCTGTACAGCGTCCGTTTTTCCGACGACGCGGGAAGAGCTTGCTGCCATGAGTTGGTGGAGCCTCAGACGCCGTCTTGGGGCGACTCGGGACGCTGGGGACGATTACCCGGCACCCGCGCCGGCTCCCGTGACGGGGCACCCGCCGGCCTCCGCGCCGCCGGCTGGCCAGCCGGCGGCTGGCCCGCACCGCGCCGGACGGCAGGGGAGAGGCCCCGAGTCGGCGGGCTGGTTCGAGCCCGGCCGGGGACTAGGCGGCTACCTGGGACCACGCGGGCCGAAGCCCGGCCGCCCGGGTGCGCCCGGCCACGGGCCCGGTGACAGTGCCGCTGCGCCTTGGCCCGGCCAGCGTGGCGGCGCGCCCGGTGAGGGCGTCCGCTACGCCGGCGCCCGCTTCGGCCGCCCGTACGCCACCGGCCAGTACGCCGGGGGCCAGCCGGGCGGTGCCGCCCAGCCGGCCGCGGCGCGCCGCCGGCGCGGCCCGCCGCGCCGTCGCCCGCCGTCGGCCGTGCCGCCGCTGTCCGTCGCCGTGCCGCCGCACCTCGGCCCGCAGCAGAACCTGGCCCCGCCGCTGGGCCTGGCCCCGCGACAGGCCCTCGCGCCGCCGCCGGGCCCGGCCAGCCCCCACCACCCGGAGACCGCCCCCGCGGCGACGTGGGAGGTCAGGCCGGACCCGGGCCAGCTGCCCGCGCGCGGCCCGTGGCCGGACATCTGCGACCAGTTCGGCCTGCACCTGCTGGTCCTGGCCGAGCAGCTGCGGACCTCCCTGGACCAGCTCGAGGCGGACGAGGCCGACCCGGAGCGGCTGCGGCGGCTGTACAGGGTTGACCACGCGGTCACCCGGATGCGGCGCGCCAGCCGCGACCTGCGCACGCTGGCCGGGCGGAGCGAAGAGGAGCTGGCCGGCTTCACCACCTCGCTGCTCGACGTCATCCGTATGGCGGCCTCGGCGATCGAGCGGTACGCCCAGGTGACCGTCGGCCGGGTCACCGACCTGGCCGTGCTCGGCTACGCCGCCGACGACATCGGGTCGCTGATGGCCGCGCTGCTCGACAACGCCACCAGGTACTCGCCGGGCCCGGTGACAGTCAGCGGGCACCTGCTCGAAGACGGCGGCGTGATGTTCCGGGTCGAGGACGCCGGCATCGGCATCGGCGCGGACCAGGTGGCCGCGCTGAATGCCCTGTTCGCCGGCCCGGTTGGCGAGGTGGACGAGCGGACCGGGCGGCACACCGGGTTCCCGGTGGTGCACCGGATCGCGCGCAAGCACTCGATCGGCGTGCGGCTTGCCGCGCGCCCCCAGCCGACCAGCGGCACGGTCGCGATGGTGAAGCTCCCGCCGCACCTGCTGTGCGAGGTGCCCGCGGACGTCGCCAAGCCCAGGCCCGCGCCCGCCGGGGCGCCGGAGCAGCCCGCCGCACCCGACGACCTGTCCCGCGGCGAGCCGACCCGGCCGCAGCGGCTGCCGCGGTGGCAGCCGACCGGGCGCCCCGGCGGCCAGGCGGCAGGACCCGAGGGCGAGCTGCCCCGCCGGGATCCCTCCAGCCTGCGCGGCCAGCTGAGCGGCCAGGCCGGCCCCTCACAGGGACCGGCCAGCGAGCCGCGCGGCCAGCGCGGTGAGCAGCCGGCCGCGACACCGCGCGAGCAGTCGGCGGCCCGCCGCGCCTTCGCCGACGACCTCGCCGCCTTCTCCCAGGGTGCGTCGGCCCAGGAGGCCACGCCCCCGGCGGCCACGCCCCCGGGGACCGTCCCGCCGGGCGCCACCGCCCAGGACGCGGCCGCCCCGTCTCCGGGCGCTGCCTTCCCTGGGACCGCCGCACAGGAAGCTGCCGTGCGGGATGCCGCCGCCCAGGGCGCTGGCCCGCGGGCAGCCGCGCCGCACGGGGCCGGGGGCCCGGCCGACGACACCGCCATCGAGGAGGATGCCAGGCCATGACCAACCCCGCCGTGCTGCCGCGTGAGCCGAAGGACTTCGGCTGGCTGATCGATAACTTCGCCGCGTCCACGCCCGGGGTGAGCCACGCGCTGATCGTCTCGTCCGACGGCCTGCCGCTCGATCGTGTCGGGTGACACGTCACCCGACCTGGCCGACCCGCTGGCCGCCATGACCAGCGGGATCATCAGCCTCGCCAACAACATCGCCAGCAAGGTCGGCGAGGCCGGCTGCGACCAGGTGATGCTCAAGTTCCCGGCCGGGCACTTCCTGTTCATGAGCATCGGAAGCCTGGCCGGCTTCGCCGTGCTCGCCCGCGACGGCGCCAACCTGGGTGTGATCGCCCACCAGATGGCCCAGCTCGTCGACACCGTCGGGCACGTGCTGACACCGCAGCTCCGCGACGACCTGCGCCGCAGGAACGCGCTCAGCGGCGGGTCAGGGCGGTGACGGTCAATCCCTGGGTCCGGCCGTACGTCTTGACCGGCGGCCGGACCCGGACCGTGCACGACCTGTACGTTCACACCCTGGTCTCGGTCGAGCGGTACGACGCCACGACCGCGCGTGGGCTGCCGCCCGAGGCGCGGCGGCTGTACGAGCGGGCGGCGACCGGGACGCAGTCCGTCGCCGAGCTTTCCGCACACTGCGGGGTGTCGCTCGGCGTGACCCGGGTGCTGCTGGAAGACCTGGCCGCCAGGAACCGCGTGCAGGTCAACGAGAAGAACGCCTCCCCGTACGATCAGAACCTGCTGAAGAGAGTCCTCGATGGCCTTCGCGACTATCGCCTGAGCGCGTGCCGCCGAACATCACCTCCGCCAAGATCGTCGTCGCAGGCGGCTTCGGCGTAGGGAAGACCACGCTGGTCGGTGCGGTGTCGGAGATACCCCCGGTCTGACCCCTCAAGGAATCTGACCCCTCAAGGAAGGAGTGTTCCCGTGCGCAAGATCCTTATCGTGGGCGCAGGCCAGGCCGGGCTGCAGCTCGCGCTGAGCCTGCAGGCCAAAGACTACGACGTGACGGTCATGTCGGCCCGCACCCCCGACGAGATGCGCGGCGGCTGGCCGACCTCGACCCAGGTGATGATGTACCCGGCGCTTGACCGCGAGCGCGACGCCGGGCTCAGCCTGTGGGACGGCGAGGCGACGCCCATCGGCGGGATGGGCTTCACGTTGTCGCCCGCGCCGGGCGTCTCCGCGTTCTCGTTCTCCGGCGCCTGGGCCCGCCCGGGTAACTCGGTCGACCAGCGGCTCAAGATGCCCACCTGGCTGGAGCTGTTCGAGCAGCGCGGCGGCCGGGTGATCTACCACGCGGTGATGGGGTCGGACCTGGCCGGGCTGGCGCCGCTGTACGACCTGACGGTCATCGCGGCGGGCAAGGGCGAGATCGTGGAGATGTTCGGCCGGGACCCGCAGCGGTCGCGCTACACCCGCCCGCGCGGCACCTGTCGGCGATCTACCTGCACGGTGTCGCACAGCCTGACGGGCTGCCTCACCCGCGGATGCGGGTGAGCCTGCGGCCGGGCGGCGGCGAGGTCTTCTCCATGCCCGCCAACACCGCGAGCGGTGCCTGCGACGTGGTGCTGGTGGAGGCGGTGCCCGGCGGGCCGCTCGACGTCTTCGCCGACCGGCCTGCCCCAGCCGAGCACCTGCGCCGGCTCCGGCGCGCTGCTGGGTGAGCAGTTCCCCTGGGAGGGGAAGCTGTACGCGGCCGCCGAGCCGGCCGGCCCGCGCTCGTCGCTGGTCGGCGCGTTCCCGGGCACCGTCCGCCAGCCGTACGCGCAGGTCGAGCCGGGCTGCTACGTGCTCGGCATCGGCGACGTGGTGGTGGTCAACGACCCGATCAGCGGCCAGGGCGCGAACAACGCCGCCCAGGCGGCCAGCTTGTACCTGAACGCCATACTCGACCGGGGCAGCGCGCCATTCACGCCGCAGTGGATGCGGCAGGTATTCGACGCCTACTGGGCCCAGGCCCGGCACTCGGTCATGCTCACCGAGATGCTGCTCGAGCCGCTGCCGCCGCACGCCCAGCAGGTGCTCGGCGCGGCGTCGCAGTTTCCGGAGATCGCCGACCGCTTCGCCGAGATCTTCCCGAACCCGGCGACCATCGGTGACTTCCTCACCGATCCGGTCAAGGCGGCCGCCTACGTGGAGGCGGTCGCGGCCGCGCACCGCTAGCCGAGGGCTAGCCGGGTGGTGGAGGGACCCTCGGACAGGCCGATGTCGGCGATCGGCGGTTGAGCCGATCGCCGACATCGGCGGGTTGCCGGTTGTTCCGTTACCCGGCGGTCGGGGTCCCTGACCCGATCGCCATCGCGAATACGTGCATCGCGGTGATGTTGTTACCCGCGCTGGTGCTCACCGTCGGCAGCGTGACCGATGCCACGGTCTTGCCGGCCTGCAGCGGCACCGATGCGAAGTAGACGCTCACCGGGTGCGCGGTTTGCGTGCTTGCTGGAGAAGTTCCAGCTGGTCGTGGTGGTGGCGATCTGGTCGCCGTCCGCCGCTGCGTTGTTGAACCAGTCCGGCATGGCGAGGCTGAACGCCTGCGTGCTGCCGTCGGTGTAGGTGATAGTGCCGGTCCCGCTGGCCGTCCCGAACCCGCCTGCGCCGAGGAAGCCCAGGTCGGTCCCGGAGCCGGACAGGTCGATGGTCTGCCCGTCGGCGATCACGTTGTCGGACGTGCCGACACCGCTAGGCCAGGTGAACTTCGTCCCGCCGAAGGTAGCCTGGCCGCCCGGGGTGAGCGGGGTCGGCGTACCTGCTGCCAGCGCTTGCGCGGAGAAGCTTTCCCCCGTGCCGTCGAAGTTGGCAGCTGCCGGGTTCGAGTTGTCGCTGATCCCGGCGTTGTTGAAAGCGGCGGCAAGCGACGAGAACGGCGCGCCGATGGTCGGCGTCCCGTTTCCCGTGGCCATGGCGAAGATGTGCATCGCGGTGGTGCCGCCTGCGTTGAGGACGGGCAGCGTGACCGACGCCACCTGCTTGCCCTGCTGCAGTGGCACTGAGCCGAAGTAGACGCTCACCGGGTGCGCACCAAGGGGATTGCTCTGGAAGTTCCAGCTTGAGGTCTCGCTCACAAGCTGGTTGCCGATCACGGGGCTATTGGCGAACCAGTCCGCCATGTTCAGGGTGAAGGACTGGCTGCTGCCGTCGGTGTAGTTAACGGTGACGGTTCCGCTCGAGGTGCCGTTCTGGCTGGTGCCGAGGAAGCCGAGGTCGGTCCCGGACCCGGACACCGCGACGGTCTGGCCAGCGGTGACCACGTTGTCCGGGGTTCCAGGCGCGGCATTGGGCCACGTGAAGGTGGTCCCGCCGACGGTGACCTGCTTCCCGGGAGTGAGCGCCGTCGGCGTAGCCGCCGCGAGCGCCTGAGCCGAGAAGCTGTCACCGGATCCGTCAAGGTTGGCCGCGGCCTCGTTCGAGTTGTCGCTGATACCGGTGTTGTTATAGGCGGCGGTGAGCGAGCTGAACGGCACGGTCACTGTCGCCGAGGCCTCCACCCGGCCACTGGGACCCGGGGTGACGACGGAGAGCTTCAGCGTTTGATCGCCAGGCTGGGCGTTGGCGGGTGCGGTTACCTGGAACTTCTCGGTAACCGTCTGTCCCGGCTGGATGGTGACTGGCGCCGGGCTGCTCACCTGCCAGCCGGCTGGAGTCTGCAGCTTGAACTGCGCTCGCGGCATCATGAAATCGCCGTTGTTGACCAGAGTGGCGGTCACCGTGGCGGTAGCTCCCGCTGCCACGGTCTTGGGGGCCTGGACGGTGGCGAAGCGAGCCCCGACACTGCGGTCGACGGTGAAGTTGCCACGCAGCGGCAGGTTGGCCAGCGCCGAGGAGTCGCCGACGGAGACGTCGAACTGGCCATCGGGGAGCACCCAGCCGTTGGCGGTGTCGTTAAAGTACGACAGGTCGTGGCCGGTCAGGGTGAAGTGGACGGTCGTGGACTGGCCGGGCTTCAGCGTGACCTTCTGGAATCCCTTGAGCTGGCGCGGCGGCTCGCCGGCCACCTTCGGGTCGCCGAGGTACAGCTGGGCGACGTCGGAGCCAGCGACCTTGCCGGTGTTGGTGACCTTGGCGGACACGGTCACGAGCTTGCTCGACTGCCCGTTGGAGCCGCTGGCGCTTGTGCCGGGATTGGACGTGGCGTTCTGGACGTGCTTGTTGCTGATGCTCAGGTTGCTGAAGGCGAAGTTCGTGTAGGACAGTCCGTAGCCGAACGGGAACAGCGGTGTCTCGTTGTGAGCGTCGTAGAAGCGGTACCCGACATCGATGCCCTCGGAGTACTGCACCTCACCGTTAGTCCCGGGGAACTCGGCCGGCGTCGACGCGGGCACCTGGGAAAGGTCAGTCGGGAAGGTGACCGGGAGGTGGCCGCTCGGGTCGGTCTTGCCGAACAGCACCGAAGCGAGCGCGGTGCCGTTGCTCTCGCCCGGGTACCAGGCGTCGACCACGGAGGAGACCTGGTTGAGCCAGGGCATGGCCACCGGAGCGCCCGCGTCGATGACCACGACCGTGTGCGGGTTGGCCGCGGCCACCGCCGAGATCAGCTCGTTCTGGGCGGACGGCAGGTTGATGCTGGCGCGGTCGTCGGACTCGGACTCGGTGTCGTCGGACACGACGACCACCGCGGTCTTAGCCGACTTCGCGGCGGTGACCGCCTGCGCGATGTCCGGCGCGAGCTGGGACGGCGTGGCCCAGGTCAGGTTGGACGAGGGACCGCCACCGGACAGTTGCAGCGTGTAGGTCTGGCCTGCCACCAGGTTCACGCCTACCGAGTAGGTGGATACCGGTGGCGTGCCCGGGTTTTGCAGGATCTCCTTCCCGTCCAGGGACAGGTTGGTCGGCGTGAACGAGCCGGGGTTCTTGAACGCCAGCACGAACGTGCCGGTCTCCGGTGCGGTCAGGGTGCCCGTGTAGGTCTGGCCGTTCCCGGTCCCCTTGTAGGCGGGGGTCAGGTTGGAGGTTGGGATCGGCGTCAGGGACGTGTCCGTGGGCAGGCCCTGTGCGGACTGCACGGTGGTGCCCGGCCCGGCCGCGGCCTGGATGCCCTGCAGGGGGGTGACGTTGAAGGTGGAGGTCACGAAGGCGCTGCCGCCGCCGGTGTCGGTCGGCGCAGCCGAAGCGGCCGGGCCGATCACCGCCACGGTTCCGGCGCCGTTCGCCGACAGCGGCAGGGTGGCGTCACTGTTCTTCAGCAGCACCGTGCCGGCCTCGGCGATGCCGGTGGAGACGGCCTGATTCGCCAGGGTGGTCACGACGGAGCTGGTCGTTCCGGTCGGCGGGTCGTTGAACTCGTTGAACCGGAACATCTCGGTCAGGATCCGGGACACCGCGTCGTTGATGGTGGCCATGGACACCTGGCCGTCCTGCACCGCGGACTGCAGCGCCGGGCCGTAGAACTGCGGGGCGGGCATCTCCTGGTCGAGCCCGGCGTCGGCGGACGGCACCGTCGAGTGCGTGGCCGAGAAGTCCGCGGTCACGAACCCGGGGAACGCCCAGCGCTGGTTGAGGGTGGTCTGGAGAAGGTCCGGGTCCTGGCAGGCGCCCTGGCCGTTGATGGTGGTGTAGGAGCACATGACCGAGGAAGCCTTCGCCTGCGTGGTCGCGGCATAGAACGCGGGGAAGTAGATCTCATGCTCTGCCCGCGTGCTCACGATCGCGTCGTCCGCCGGGGTGTTGCGGTTCGTCTCCTGGTTGTACACCGCGAAGTGCTTGACCTGAGCCATCTCGCCCTGGCTCTGCACCCCGTCGATATCCCCGACCGCGATGGCCTGGTTCAGGAACGGGTCCTCGGTGTAGGACTCGAACGATCGCCCCCAGCGCGGGTCGCGGTCGATGTTCACCGTCGGCCCAAGATCGACCATGGCGCCCTTGGCGTGCTCCTCGGACCCTACGACCTGTCCGTACTGGTTAGCCAGCGACGGGTCGAAGGTAGCGGCCAGGGAGGCGGTCGCGGGCAGCTGGGTCACGCCGGTGAGGCTGTCGCCCGGGCCCAACGGGCCGTCCTCTTCGCCAATAGCCGGGACGCACAGGCTCGGGATCGCGGGTATCTCGAACACGTACTGTGAGTTGAACCCGGCCCCGGTCATCATGTTGATCTTGTTCGCCAGGGTCATCTGCGCCATCAGCATCTGCACGCGCTTGGCCACCGGGAGCGACTGGTTGAGCCAGGGGCAGGACGCGCTGGAGGACGACGTGGTGGCGGCTGTCCCGGTGGTCTGGGACGCGGCGCCAGCCGCCGGAGAGAGCGCGACCGCTGCCACTGGCAACGCCAGCGCCAAGGCGGCCGATGCGGCGATCGTGGAAGTTCTTCTGCTGCGATGACGGCTGCGGATGCGGAACCATCCAGCAGCGGGAAAGGGCTTGATGCGAGCCAACGACTGCTCCTTCAGGAGCGCCCGCGGGGTCAGGCCACGCGGGCGCGTGCTTGTACAACGTCGTACGTGTGCGCGCGTGCATGTCGGTCTAAGGGCATGCAAGGTAGTTGTTCCGGCACCGGGGGCGTCCGGCAGGTTGCCGCCTGCGCACTAGCTGGCGACGCACTGCTGGTCCGCATTGAGTAGTGAAACTCGCTCATGAACACCGAGCAACACCCGGCAACAGGAAAAAACCGTTAACGTCTGCTGGCTAGAGTCAGCAAAGGGTGTTCGGTACCGGGTGCCACCGTGCGCTTTTGACCGTTTCGTGCCAGCCGGCGCCGCGAGCCCGTCGCCGGCGGCCCCGGGCTCGCGCGGCGGCGGGCGGGCGCTTAAGTTCGAAGCATGAGCACAGCGGGCGAGTTCAAGCGCGACACCAGGTACCTGGACGGGCAGATCACCACGGACGGCCGGGACGGCTGGCCGGTACAGCCGGGCCGGTACCGGCTGGTGGTGGCGCGCGGCTGCCCGTGGGCCAACCGGACGATGATCGTCCGCCGCCTGCTCGGCCTGGAAGAGGCGCTTTCGATGGGCATCTGCGGCCCCGTGCACGACGAGCGTTCCTGGACGTTCGACCTCGACCCGGGGGAGAAGGACCCGGTGCTCGGCATCCACTGGCTCCGCGAGGCGTTCGAGAAGGCGGTACCCGGCTACGACCGGGGCGTGACCGTGCCGGCCATCGTGGACATCCCGAGCGGCGCCGTGGTCACCGCCGACTTCACGGGCATCACGCTCGGCCTGGAGCGCGAGTGGACGGCCTGTCACCGCGACGGCGCGCCCGACCTGTACCCGGACGGGCTGCGCGATGAGATCGAGGAGGTCGCCGACCTCGTCTACCGCGATGTGAACAACGGCGTCTACCGCTGCGGCTTCGCGGCCAGCCAGGAGGCATACGACGCGGCGTTCCGCGCCCTGTTCGCCCGGCTCGACTGGCTGGAGGAGCGGCTGACCGCCCGCCGCTTCCTGGTCGGCGACGCGATCACCGAGGCGGACGTGCGGCTGTGGCCGACCCTGGCCCGGTTCGACGCGGTCTACCACGGCCATTTCAAGTGCAACCGGAACAAGCTCTCGAGTTCCCGGCCCTGTGGGCCTACGCCCGTGACCTGTTCCAGACCCCCGGCTTCGGCGACACGATCGACTTCACGCAGACCAAGCAGCACTACTACCTGGTGCACAAGAACCTCAACCCGTCCGGCATCGTCCCGGACGGCCCGGACCTGTCCGGCTGGCTGACGCCGCACCACCGCGACCAGCTCGGCGGCCGCCCGTTCGGCGACGGCACGCCGCCGGGACCGCCGCCCGCCGCCGAGCGGGTCCCGGCCAGCCGCACCGCGCACTAGCCCGGCCGCCCTAGTCGCGATCGCGCGCGGCGAACCGCCCGCGCCCAGGTTCACAAGCCATCGCGGAAGAACGACGGGTGGCTCTCGCAGCCCGCCGCCGTTCACCCCTGCAGCGCCAGGCCCCCGCGGTTAGGCTCAACGGTATGGCGAACACACGAGCAGGGTCTGCGTCACGGGCGCGACCGGCAAGGCGGGACGGGCCGCCGTCGCGCACCTGCGCGAGCATGGCTACGAGGTGACCGCGACCGACACCGCGGTCAGCCCGGACGACGTGGCGGCCGGGGTGCCTGAAGGCCGACCTGACCGACTACGGCCAGGCGACCGAGGCGCTGCGCGGCGCCGACGCCGTCGTCCACCTGGCCAACATCCCGGCGCCCGGCCTGGTACACCCCCGCGGTCACGTTCAACGCCAACACCGCGATGAACTTCAACGTGTTCCACGCCGCCGCCGCGCTCGGCCTGTCCCGGGTGGTCTGGGCGTCCAGCGAGACCACCCTCGGCCTGCCGTTCGGCGGCGGCCCCGAGCAGTCGCCCGGCGCGCCGGGCGAGCTGCGCTACGCCCCGGTGGACGAGGACCACTTCCCGTTCCCGTCCACCACCTACGCCCTGTCCAAGGTGGCCAGCGAGACCCTGGCCGAGCAGCTCGCCCGCTGGTCCGGCATCGGCTTCGTCGGCCTGCGCATCTCCAACATCATGGACCCGGACGAGTACGCAGCGCTTCCCGTCGTTCTGGGGCGACCCGCACCTGCGCAAGTGGAACCTCTGGGGCTACGTCGACGTCCGCGACGTCGCCGCCGCCTGCCGCCTCGGCCTGGAGGCCGACGTCGCTGGCAGCCAGAACGTCATCATCGCCGCCGCCGACACGGTGATGAACCGCCCGTCGGCCGGCCTGCTGGCCGAGGTCTTCCCCGAGGTCACGCTCACCCGCGAGGTCGCCGAGTACGGCACCCTGCTCTCCGTCGACCGGGCCAAGGAGCTCATCGGCTACGTGCCCCGGTACTCGTGGCGCGACCACATCGAGGCCTGATGAAGCTTGACCTCGAGGCGGCGAAGAACGCCACGATCCCCGACGTCCTGCCCGCACCGGGTGAGCCGTTCCACGTCCTGTTCGCCGGCATCAACCCGGGCCTGTACTCGGCCGCGACCGGCTGGCACTTCGCCCGGCCGGGCAATCGCTTCTGGCCCGCGTTGGAGGCCTCCGGCTTCACGCCACGCCTGCTCCAGCCGTCCGAGCAGGCCGAGCTGACCCGGTACGGCCTCGGCATCACCAACGTCGCCGCCCGCGCCACCGCGCAGGCCGCCGAGCTGACCGCCGGCGAGCTGCGCGAGGGAGCGGCTCGCCTGCTCGCCCTGGCCGTGGCCCGCCGTCCCCGGTTCGTCGCGATCGCCGGCGTCACCGCGTACCGGATCGCGTTCGCCGAGCCCCGGGCGCTGATCGGCCCGCAGCCCGAGCCGCTGGGGTCGTCCGGCCTGTGGATACTGCCCAACCCGAGCGGCCTCAACGCCTCATGGCAGCCGCCCCGCCTCGCGGCCGCGTTCCGCGAGCTTCGCGACGCGGCCCTGGCCGGTGACCGGAGCACGCCGTGACCAGCAGCAATGGTGATCACACTGGACCCGGAAGTGTGGCTCAGATCACAGCGTGGTGCCCATCGGAGTCCAATCCTTTGTCGAGGTTCGGCCCGTAGTTCATTCGTCAGTCATCCGGGCGAGCGGATTCGCCGGGATGATCGCGCGAAACGGGAGACGAACACGATGAACCTCAAGAAGAGCCGAATGTCGCAGCCGGCCAAGCTGGCGGCCGGGGTAGGCGGAGCGCTTGGCGTGGCCCTCCTCGCCGCAGCCTGCAGCAGCAGCGGCAGCAGCAGCAGCAGTTCCGCGCCGGCCGCGGCGGCCAGCACCCCGGCCAGTGCCGCGGCATCCGGTGCCAGCAGCGCCGCGGCGTCCGGCGGCAGCAGCGCCGCCGCGGCGTCCGGCGGAACGGTCATCACGACCGCGACGTCGTCGGGCGACACCTTCCTGACCGACGGGTCGGGCAAGGCGGTGTACCTGTGGGTCAAGGACAGCGGGGGCAAGTCCGCGTGCTCTGGGGCGTGCGCGGGCGCTTGGCCGCCGGTCACCACCACGGGCACGGCGACCGCCGCCGGCTCGGCGAAGGCCAGTGACCTGGGCACGATCACCCGGTCCGACGGCACCATGCAGGTGACCTACGACGGGCACCCGCTGTACTACTTCTCCGGTGACTCCGGCGCGGGCACGGCCAGCGGCCAGGGCAGCGACGGGTTCGGCGCCAAGTGGTGGCTGGTCGCGCCGACCGGCAGCGACGTCACCTCCTCGGTCAGCTCGTTCACCGCGAGCACGCGAGCTCGTCGGGCGGGTCCGCGCCGGCCGCCCCGGCCGCCCCGGCCTCCACCCGCGCGTCGACGAGCGCCGGCGGCAGCTGGTCCTAACCCGACGACCGGCGACAATAGCGCGATGACAACGTTCCTGGCCCGGATGTGGGCCAGCGGAACCAGCCAGACCCGGTCCGGGGGGAGCGCGTCTGCGACTGCCCCCGGGCCGGCCCGGCCGGACGGCGCGGGCAGGCCGATCGGCCAGTGGGCCTTCGCCGGGGTGGCGGTCACGTCGCTCGGCGGGCCGCTCGCCCTGGCGGCGCTCTACGCGCCGTCGATCGCCGGCGGCGCGGCCTCCTCGGCCGGACTCGCGATGGTCGCGGCGGCCGTCGTCTTCGGCTTCCCGCTGGCGATCTGGTTCGGCTACGCGCGGCACATCAGCAGCTCGGGCGGCCTCTACTCGTTCACCGAGGCGGCCGCGGGCCGCCGGGTCGCCCTGGTGCAGGCGGGCCTGTGGGCGTTCAGCTACGTGCTGTACCTCGTGTACACCACGGCGCAGATCGTCTACGACACGCTGCCCGCCGTGCTGCCGGGCGAGGTCCGCTACCAGACGCTGCTTGAGGTCGTCATCCCGGTCGTGCTGGCCGGCGTGATGATCGCGGGCCGCCGCATCGCCCTGCTGGTCATCGGGCTGCTCGCGGTCGGGCAGCTGGCGCTCGCGGCGACGCTGTCCGGGGTGACGCTGGCCAACGTGGCCACGCCGGCCAGCAGCTTCGGCGGGTCCGCGCCCGCCGGGTCGACGGCCATCGCCAGCGCCGAGACCGCGCTGCTGTACATCTGCGGCAGCCTGCCGTTCTTCCTCGGTGGCGAGCTCGGCGGCAACCTGCGCCAGGCCTTCCGGATCACCCGGCGCGGCCTGCTCGGCGCCTACCTGGTGACCGCGGTCGTGATCATCGCCGCCGTGGCGCCGCTGGCCGCCGACCCGGACCTGACCCACGGCGAGATCCCCGGCATGGCGGTGGCGGAGCGCTTCGTCGGCCACGGCTTCGCCGTGACGGTGGGCATCGGCGTGGCGGTCAGCGTGGCCGGGGTTATGCTGGTGGAGTACCTGGCGCTTAGCCGGCTGACCAGCGCGGTGACAGCGTGGCCGCAGCGCCGGGTGATAGTGGGCATCGGCGTTATCCTGGTCGTCGCCGCGCCGGTGCTGCTGATCGACCCGGACACGATCTACGACGACCTGATCACGCCGTCGCTCTTCGCGCTGTGGCTCAGCCAGCTGATCACCTTCGCCGTCTACCCGAGGTTCGTCGCCAAACGGGGCGGCCGCGTGCTGCCCGCCGCGGTGCTGGCGGCGGGCGCCAGCGCCCTGGCCGTCTACGGCCTGTGGCTAACGATCCACACCTCTTCGATCTGATTGTCGTAAAACGCCCTGGGAGGCGTCATGGTTAACCGCGAACGCGTCATCGCATTCCTGCTCCGCAGGCCGGGCGCGCTCCAGTCGCAGATCGTCCGGTGGACGATCCTCGCGCTGGCCGCGACCGGCGGGGCCTTCCTCATCTGGTCCGGGGTGATCCACCTGGAGCTGTGGGGGGACGGGTACAAGGACATCAGCGTCATCGGGCCGCTGTTCCTGGTGCAGGGCATCGCGAGCATCGTCATCGGCGTGGCCATGGTGGCGCTGCCCTGGCTGGCGCTGCTGGTGGTCGGCGCCGTGGCCGGCCTGGCGACCGCCGTCGGCCTGCTGCTGACGGTGTACGTCGGGCTGTTCAATTACACCGAGAGCCTGTCGGTCCCCTACGCGGAGCTGTCGCTGGCCGTCGAGTTCACCGCCGCTTTCCTCCTGCTCGTCGCGGCCGGGCTGCTCGCACTGGTCGCACCCGCCCGGACGAAGGGCACCCCCGCCCCCGTCCCATCCCGGACCTGAGGCGCGCCGCGATGGACTCTGTGGGAGCGTCGGGGGAGCGATTGCCCGATGAAGTGCTGCTGGCGGGCCTGGGCACGGGCGACGCGGCCCTGTCCGTCGCGTTCGTGCGCCGGTTCCAGCGGGTGGCCTTCGGCGTGGCGCTGGCCGTCACCGGCGACCCGGTGACCGCAGAAGACGTCGCGCAGCACGCGTTCGAGCAGGCCTGGCGGCACGCGTCGGTGTACGACACCAGGCGGGGATCGGTCCGGGCCTGGCTGAGCACGATCACCCACCACCTGGCGGTCGACGTCGTGCGGGCCCGGTCGGCGCTGCCGATGGACCCGGACGACCTGCCGACGGTCCTGGCCGGCATGACCGACAGCCCGGAGCGGGTGGCGGTCGCCAACGACAGCGCGCACGGGGTCAGGCAGGCGCTCGGCCCGGCTGCCCGTCCCGCAGGCCCGGGCGGTGGCGATGGCCGGGATCTACGGCATGACGGCGCGGCAGGTCGCCGACAGCGGAGGGAATCCCCCTTGGCACGGCCAAGACGCGGATACGAGACGGAATGCGAAACTGCGGTCCGCCTTTCTCCCGGAGGAGACGGGTGATGAGTGAGCCAAACGAGATGACGTGCGCCGAACTGGCCGACGTGGCCGCCGAGCTGGCGCTTGGCGTGCTCACCGGGCGCGAGCGCGCGGCGGCGCTCGCGCACCTGGAGCGGTGCGAGTCGTGCCGGGAGGACGTGCGGCAGCTCATGGCCACCGGTGAACAGCTGCTTGAGCTGCTGCCGCCGGTCGAGCCGCCGGCCGGGTTCGAGATCCGGGTGCTGGAGCGGCTCGGGCTGCCCGTGCCCCCCTCGGGGCGCGCGGAGCTGCTACAGGACGAGCGGGAACGGCGGCCGAAGCACCGGCGGCTCACCGGGGGCGGCGCCCGTCCGGGCGCGGGCCGGCCGGGCGACCCGCCAGGGCCGGGTGGTTCCGGGCCGGGCGGTGGTTCCGGGCCGGGTGGCGCCACGCGGCCGAGGGCCAGCGGCTCCCGGCGGCTGCGCCGGGCCCTGGCCGCTACCGCCATGGCGGTGGCCCTGTTCGCGGCGGGCTTCGGCGGCTGGCGGATCGGCACCGGCCCGGCGCCGCGCCGGCGCCGGCGACCGGCCGCCGTCGGGCAGCAGATCCCGCTGGCCACGGCCGACCTGGTGTCGGCCACCCAGGGGGACGTCGGTGACGTCTTCCTGTACTCCGGCAAGGAGCGCTGGATGTACATGACCGTCGACCTCGGAGCCGGCAACGAGTGGGTGACCTGCCAGGTCGTGGGGGCGAACGGGCAGGTGAAAACGGTCGGGTCGTTCCACCTGTCCGGCGGGCACGGCGGCTGGGGTAGCCCCGACCCGGGCAACGTCGGGACGCTGACGGGCGCCCGGCTGGTCGGCGCCGACGGCACCGTCCTGGCCACCGCGGCCTTCTACTGGTGAGCGGGTGCGGCCGGCGCCCCGCCGGGCACGGCCCGCACCGGTGCAGCGCGCTCAACCGCCAGCCGCCCCCCGCCACGGGGCCCGGCTGGCCCGCACCGGAACACCGTCCGGCGGCCGCCGGGCACCGGGCGGCCCGCCGCGCCGGCCAGGCCGCCGCCCGGCCGCCGCGCCCGCGCACCAACGTGCCGGCCGCCCCGCTGTGTCGCCTGGCCCGGCGGTCTCCCGCTGCCGGGTAACGGCTCGGCACCTCGCCCCGGTTCGGTAGAAACGTCGGCCGCTGCCGACTGCCTGGCACTGAGACGCCGCCTGGCCCCGCGCCGGGCCTACGATGTCGCTGAGGCAAGCCCCGGCTGGGAGGTGGCCCGTGCTCGACGGCCTGACCTACGACGACAGCGACCCCCCGTCGGTCGGCGTAGTGCCGCCGGGCACGCCGTGGGACGCGGTCTACGACCACATCAAGATCGCCCACGACTTCCTGCTGGTCCAGGCGGAAGCCGGTGCCGGCTGGGCCGGCGCCTACTGGACCGGGACCGAGATGATCGTGCTCGGCGACCTCGGCACCGACACCGATGAGGCGCTCGACGAGTTCCGTGAGCAGCTCCGCCAGCTCGGCGAGCTGTGACGGGAGCCGCCGGCGGGGCTTACGAGGCCGCGAAGATCCCCGCGCGGGACGCGTGGTCGTAGCGGTACACCTCGCGGCCGCCGATGTAGGCCGCCTCGACCCGGGACATCACGTCCAGCGGGTCGCCGGACCACACGACCACGTCGGCGTCCTTGCCGGGGACGAGCGAGCCGATCCGGTCGTCGACCCGCATGATCCGCGCCGGGTTGATGGTGACCGCCCGCAGGGCCGCGTCCCGGTCGAGTCCCTCCCGCACGGCCAGGGCGGCCTGCACGATCAGCAGGTGCACCGGGACGACCGGGTGATCGGTGGCGATCGAGACCGCGATGCCGGCCGCGTCGAGCAGCCCCGGGTTGGCCATCGTCCGGTTGCGCAGCTCGACCTTGGACCGGGCCGTGATCAGCGGGCCGGTCACCACCGGCACCCCGGCGGCGGCGATCTTGTCGGCGATCAGGTACCCCTCGGTGCCGTGGTCGATCACCAGGTCGTAGCCGAACTCGGCCGCGAGCCGCAACGCGGTGGCGATGTCGTCGGCGCGGTGGCAGTGCTGCCGCCACGGGATCTCCCGGCGCAGGACCAAGCCGAGTGCCTCGTGCTTCAGGTCGCGGCCAGGTGTAACCCGCCCCCGTTCTCCCTGCTGATCTTGATCTTTCCCCTTGTCCAGGTAATTGCGCGCATCGACCAGCGCGGAGCGGATCGCGGCCGCGGTGCCGAGCCGGCTCGACGGGTTGACCCGGCGGTCGCCCACGACCCGCTTGGGGTTCTCGCCGAGCGCGGACTTCATCCCGGCGGGGGAGCGGAGCACCATGTCGTCCACGGTCCGGCCCCAGCAGTGCACGGCCACGGTCTGCCCGCCGATCGGGTTGCCGGACCCGGGGGTGATGCCCGCGGTCAGCACGCCGCCGGCGATCGCGTCGCGGAACCCCTCATCGGCCGGGTTGATCGCGTCGAGCACCCGGACGTGCGCCTGGACCGGCCCGGTCAGCTCGTTGGTGTCGTGGCCGGCCCAGCCTTCGCCTTCCTCACGGGCGCCGAGGTGGGTGTGCGCGTCGATCAAGCCGGGCAGCACCCAGCGCCCGGCCGCGTCGATCACGTCAACGCCGGGCGGCGGCTTGACGTCCGGGCCGGTCACCGCGGCGATCTTGCCGTCGGTGATCAGGACGGTGCCGCCGTCAATGGGGTCGCCCTCGACGGGGACCACCCGCCCGCCCGTGATCGCGACACTGTTCACGCCATCGCCCTTTCGCCCGCCGGAGTCGGTCATGGCTCCCTGTTCTATCGGTTCCCCCCGTGTCCGGCCGGCCCGGGCCGCCGCCTTACCGCGACGGCGCGCCGATGACCGCGCGTGCCTTGGCGGCCTGCACCGCCTCGGTCAGCCCGGCCAGGTCGAACGCACCGTAGTACCGGTTGCCGTTGATGAAGAACGTCGGCGTCCCCGAGACCGTGGCCAGGTCGGCCGAGTCGACGTCCTCGGCCACCCGGGGCGCGCCGGCGTGCTTGAACAGCTCGGCGCGGAACTTCTCGGCGTCCAGCCCCAGGTCTTCGGCGTAAACGACCAGGTCACGCGCGGTCAGCGCCCCCTGGTGGTCCATCAGCAGGTCGTGCATCCCCCAGAACGCGTCCTGCTGCGCCGCCGCCTCGGCAGCCTCGGCGGCCAGCTGCGCGTGCGGGTGCACCTCGGTCAGCGGCAGGTGGCGGAAGACGAAGCGCAGCTCGCCGTAGTGGCTGATCAGCTCGCGGACGACCGGCTCGGCCTGCCCGCAGTACGGGCACTCGAAGTCGCCGTACTCGACCAGGGTGACCAGGGCGCCCCTGTCCGGGCCGCGGATGTGGTCGCGCTCCGGGTCGACCGGCACCGCCAGGTCGGTGAGCGTCGTCGCGGTGCCGAAAATCGCCCGCAGCCGGGTGCGCGGCGACATCCGGTCGAGCCCGCGGAAGACCAGCCAGGTCAGCAGCGTGGCGAGGACCGCGCCGGACAGGATGCCCAGCTTGGCCTGGGCCAGCTCGGTGCCGGAGAACGCCAGCGCCGAGACCAGCAGCGCCACGGTGAACCCGATGCCCGCGACCGAGCCCGCGCCGAGGACCGCGCCCCAGCCGATCGGCGGCATCAGTCGTTTCTTGGTCACCCGGCTGACCAGCCAGGCCGTGCCCACGGTGCCGAGCGGCTTGCCGACGACGTAGCCGATCATGATGCCGAGCGTCGCCGGCGACGCGTAGGCACTGGCGAGGAACGACCCGCTGATCTTGATGTCCGCGTTGGCCAGCGCGAACAGCGGCACGATCACGTAGCCGGTCAGCCCGTGGTACAGCTGCTGCAGCCGCTCGTTGGGCGAGATCGAGGCCCGTACCACCTCGCGGGCCTCGGCGGCCAGCCGCGCGGTCGGCTGCTCGCGGAACAGCCGGAAGGCATCGCTGGCCTGCTGCAGGTCCTCTCGCGCCGCCGGGTAGGCGGGGGTCAGCAGGCCGATGACCAGGCCGGCCACGATCGGGTCCACCCCGGACTCGAAGAAGGCCACCCAGGCGCCCAGCCCGAGCACCGTGTACAGCGGCGCATTGCGCACGCCGCGGGCGTTCAGCATGCCGCTGACGGCCAGCAGCAGGCCGCCGATGAGCAGCGGCAGCCAGCGCACGTTGCTGCTGTAGAAGACGGCGATGACCGCCAGCGCGAGCAGGTCATCGACGACCGAGAAGGTCAGCAGGTAGGTCCGCACCCGGTCGGGCAGCCGGCTGCCGCCGGCCAGGGCGAGCGCGCCGAGCGCGAACGCGGTGTCGGTGGACATCGCCGCGCCCCAGCCGTGCATGGTCGAGTGGCCGGCGTTGATCGCCACGTAGATCGCGATCGGCACCAGCATGCCGCCCAGGCCGGCCAGGAACGGCAGGGTGACCCGGCTGCGTACCCGCAGCTCGCCCATGTCCCACTCGCGGCGCGCCTCCAGGCCGACGACCAGGAAGAACAGTGCCATCAGCCCGGAGTTGACGAACTCGTGCAGGTCCATGGCGATGCCGTGACTGGCCACGTTCACCGACAGCTGGGTCGCCCACAGCGTCTCGTAGCTGCCGGTGGCAACGTTGGACCAGATCAGCGCGGCCAGGGTGGCCACCACCAGGATGGTGGCCGACCCGGTCTCGGTGCGCATGAAATTGCGCAGCGGCGTCTTCCCGCTGCCGGTCCAGGCGGTGCTGGACTGTGCGGCACCGCCGGCGGCGAAGCCGCCGGTCCCGGCGTTACCCGCCCCGGCCTGGCTCGGGTCGGCCTCGGTGGCCTGCCTGGGCTCGGTCATGCGTCTATTGTCGCCGAGCCAGGCACCGCGCCGTCCGCCGCCAGCCGCCTCGCCGCCCGGCGCCGCCGACGGCGGGCGGGCATCCGCGACGGCTACAGTCACAATAAAGAGGATGAATAACGGTCGCGTGGTTCCCGCCACCGCGACCAGGCCACGGACCGCTCCGGCCGGACAACGAAGGACGCCGCGATGCCCACGCACGAGGTCATTAACCAGCCGCCGCCGCTGGCCGGCTACGACGCGTCGGCCGACCCGGCGCTGCACGCGGCCCTGGCCGCCTTCGGCGCCGGCCCGGGCACCGCCGGCCGCGTCCGGGAGATCGGCCAGCTGGCCGGGAGCGGGCAGGCCCAGGAGCAGGGCCGGCTGGCCAACGAGAACCCGCCCCGGCTGCGCACCCACGACCGCTACGGTCACCGCGTTGACGAGGTGGAGTTCCACCCGGCCTGGCACGAGCTGATGGCGACGGCCACCGGGCACGGTCTGCACGCCACCCCCTGGCGGGACCCGGCGCCCGGCGCGCACCTGGAGCGGGCGGCCAAGTTCTACGTGTGGGGCCAGGCCGAGGCCGGCCACCTGTGCCCGGTCTCGATGACCTACGCGATCATCCCGGCGCTGCGCCACGCGCCCGGCCTGGCCGGCCGGTACGAGCCGCTGCTGGCGGAGCCCGGCTACGACCCGGCCGGCCGGCCGGCGGCGGCCAAGGCGGCGCTGACCGCCGGCATGTCGATGACCGAGAAGCAGGGTGGCTCCGACGTGCGCGCCAACACCACCGCGGCGGTGCGCGCGGCGGACGGGAGCTACCGTCTCACCGGCCACAAGTGGTTCACCTCCGCCCCGATGGGTGACCTGTTCATGGTGCTGGCCCAGGCGCCGGGCGGCCTGTCCTGCTTCCTGCTGCCCCGGATACTGCCCGACGCCACCCGCAATGGCATGTACCTGCAGCGGCTCAAGGACAAGCTGGGCAACCGGTCGAACGCCTCCGCCGAGGTCGAGTACGACGATGCGACAGCCTGGCTGGTCGGCGAGGAGGGCCGCGGCGTGCGCGTCATCCTGGACATGGTCAACGCCACCCGGCTGGACTGCGTGCTCGCCGCCGCGACCGGCCTGCGGCTCGGCGTGGTCAGCGCCGCGCACCACGCGGCCCACCGGGCCGCGTTCGGGCGCACGCTCATCGACCAGCCGCTGATGGCCGGCGTGCTGGCCGACCTGGCCGTGGAGTCGGAGGCCGCCACCCTGGTCGCGCTGCGGCTGGCCGCGGCCGCCGACCGGGCGGCGGGCGGCGACGAGGGGGAGCGGTCCTTCCGCCGGCTGGCGCTGGCCGCGGTCAAGTACCACGTGTGCAAGCTGGCGCCCGCGCACGCCGCCGAGTGCCTGGAGTGCCTGGGCGGCAACGGCTACATCGAGGAGTCCCCGATGCCGCGGCTGTACCGGGAGGCGCCGCTGCAGTCGATCTGGGAGGGCTCGGGCAACGTGGCAGCGCTCGACGCGCTGCGCGCCCTGACCAGGCAGCCGGAGGCGGCGGAGGCGTTCTTTGCCGAGCTCGGCCAGGCCAGCGGGGCCGACCGCCGCCTGGACGACGCTCTTCGCCGGCTGCGCAAGGACGCCGCGGACCCGTCCGAGGCCGCCGCCCGCCGCCTGGCCGAGTCGCTCGCGGTCACGCTGCAGGCGTCCCTGCTGGTCAGGTACGGTCACCCGGCCGTCGCCGACGCCTTCACCGCCACCCGCCTGGCCGGCGGCGGCGGCCGTGCCTACGGCACGCTCCCGCCGGGCACCCCGGCCGGCGACATCGTCGCCCGGGCGGTGCCGGCGCTCTAGCTCCGGGCCGGCCGCCTAGGGCTTGCGGGCCACCAGGGCGTGCATCGGGACGGCCGGCGCTGTGCCGCCGGGGTGGGCGCCGGCGGGGTCGGTGGCGTCCGGGTCGGGGTGCCAGTGGTTGACCGGCACCAGGCCGGGCGGTACCAGGCTGAGCCCGGCCGCCAGGCTGGCTACCTCCGGACCGGTCCGGAGCGTGATCGGCTGGCCGGGCATTATCTTGTTCCACTGCCGGGCCGCGTCGCCCAGGCTGGGCTCCAGGTCGCTGGCCGGGTGGTAGACCGCGACGTAGCTGCCCGGCGCCGCGGCCGCCGCCAGCGCGGACACCACCCAGGCCGCGGCCGCGGTGTCCGGCACGTAGGCCAGGGTGAACAGCAGCAGGACCGCGACCGGCTGGCCGAAGTCGAGTGTCGCCCGCGCGCCCGCCACCGCCGCGGCCGGGTCGAGGACGTCCGCGTCCACGAAGCCGACCGCGCCGCCGGGCGTCGACTTCATCAGCGCCCGGCCGTGGATGAGCACCATGGGGTCGTTGTCCACGTAGGCGACGCGGCACTCCGGCGCCAGCGACTGCGCGACCTCGTGCGTGTTGCCCACCAGCGGCAGGTTGGCGCCCACGTCAAGGAACTGCCGGATACCCGCCTCGGCGACCAGGAAGCGCAGCGCGCGCCGCTGGAACGCGCGGACGGCCGGCGCGAGGTCGGCGACCGCCGGGACGGCTGCGGTCAGCCGCCCGGCGGCCCGGCGGTCGGCCTCGAAGTTATTGTGGCCGCCGTAGAGGTAGTCAACGACGCGGGCCGCGTTGGGCTCGGTGGTGCTGATCAGCGCGGCCTTCGCCCGGCGCGCCGCATCGTCCTCCCCCCGGTCCTGTGCCATGGTCTCAGCGTATGCCGCGGGCCGTCCGCCGGGCGGGCGAAGCGCGCGGCCCGCGCGGCGATTCCGCCCGGCATTCCGGCTGGCGAGTGGTCAGTCCATGAGTGCGGTGAGCAGCTGCGGGTTGAAGGAGCGGGTCGACGGGTCGTAGATCGCGAAGGTGGGTGCGAGTGACCAGATCCCCCAGGGGATGCCGTGCTGTTCCGCGAGCGCGCGGTTGAACCTGGTCCAGCGGACCCGGCTGGCCAGGTCGGCGTTGGTGGTGGTGCCGAATTCGGCGAGGAACAGCGGCCGGCCGGTCATGGCGCCCCACCCGGCGAGCTGGCCGAACCCCGCGCTGAGTTCGGCTTCCTGAGCGCGGGTCTGGTCCCAGGTGGTGCCGAGCCAGTCGCGCGGGCTGCCGAAGACGTGATCCTCGCCGAGCCACGTCTCGCCTTGCATGGTGAAGGTGACCGGCCAGTAGTGGTGGATGCCGACGATGAGGTTGCGCTCATCCTCGGGCAGCGTCAGCTCACCGAGGAACCGGGCGTTGTTCATGGTGCGGGGGCCGAGCAGGATGGTGCGGTGCTGATCCTGGCCGCGGACCGCTCCGATCAGCTCGGGGGCCAGCGTGTTCCAGATCGGGTCGAGGGCTTGCTCGGGCTCGGCGAGCGGTTCCACGATCAGGTCGGTGCCGCGCCCGGCGAACGCGCTGGCCAACTGGGTGACCACCGCCAGCGTGGCCGCGAGGTGCGGTTCCGGATCGGCTATCAGCTCGCGGTCGCGGTGGTTGGCGATGACCACGGCAAGCCCCAGTGATGCCGCGTGGTCGACGATCTGCTCGACGCGCCGCAGGGTGCTGGGGGCCAGGCCGCCCGGGGCGCGGTGCGCGGCCAGTTCCATCAGCAGCCGGATCGCGGTGAAGCCGTTCCGCGTGCAGTCTTCCAAGTGCGAGCGCTCGACATTGATGGTCCAGCCTCGCTCCTGCGGGGCGCCGAGGTCCGGGCCGATGTTGACGGTGCGGGCCAGCCGGGCGTGCGCTTCGCGCGCCAGCCGGAAGGGATCTGTTGTGAGCTCGGCTGACATGGGAGTTAGTCCTCTCCGGGCGGGGTGGGCCAGCGCAGGGCGCCGGTGCGCAGCGCTTGGGTAAAGGTGCCGAGCCAGGCGTGCTCGGCACGGCGGAGGGCGAGCTGATAGCGGTGCTCAGACAGGAAGACCGGCGGGGTGCCGCCTGCCTCGGCCCGGGCCAGCGCGGTCTCGTCGGCGTCGAGCGACGCCGCGAGTACGGCCGCTCGCGCCTGCAAGATCTCCACGACGCGGTCCCGGCCCAGCGCGTACATGAAGGACAGCGCGGCCGGGAACTCATCGCTGCGGCCGGGGTCGGCCAGCGATTCCGCTACCCAGCCGGCCAGCGCATCGCGCCCGGCCTCCGTGATCGTGTACGGGACCCGCTCAGGGCGGTGTCCCTCGCGGCCGGGCTCGCCGGGTCTCACCAGCCCGGCATCCTCCAGGCGCTGCACGACGTCGTACAGCGACGCGGGACGGACGCCGGGCAGCCGGTCATGCGCCCGCTCGCTGATGCGCGTGCGTATCGCGTACGGATGCAGCGGCTCCTCGGCGAGCAGCCCGAGAACCACGAGGGACAGCGGGCTGCGGATCTTCCTCGGCGACACGAGACTGATATTAGACCATGAATAGTTGATTTCAAATATCTGAGATCAACTAAGAACGGTGCTGCCGCCCGGCCGCCCGTCAAGCGCGGGCGCCAGTCAGATCAGTCCGAGCGCCTCGGCGGCGGCCTGGGCGCAGGCCCGTGACGCGCCGTAGGTGGCCAGGTAGGCGGTGCCCGGCGGCGGTGCCCAGCCGGGCACGCCCATCTCCACCAGGACCGCGTCGGGCCGGGCCCGCAGCACGTCGCCGACCATGCCGGGTACCCGGTGGGCGTCGCGCACCGCGACCACCAGCGGCCGGCCCGCGGCCGCGGCGAGCACCGCGCCGGCCGCGGCGCCGTCGCCGGCCGCCGGGTCTACCCGCGCCGTCGCCGCCCATGCTTCGAAGCCCCAGGTGAACCGCCCGGCGGCGATGTTCTCCTCCGGCTCGATCTCGACCACGAGCGGGTCCGCGCCGGCCAGTGCGTCGGGCACCGGTCCGGACCGCCGTAGCGCGCGCCGCGCCGCGGCCAGCCCGATCCCGGCGCCGGCTTCCCGGGGCCGGCTGCGGGGGCGGCGGCCGTCCTGGCGGTAACGGCCGCCGCTTCCCGCGCCCGGCCCAGCCACGCCCGCAGCGAGCGCACCCGGTCCGCCGCCTCTTCCAGCCGTGACCCGGGCAGCCGCCCGGCGGCCACCGCGTCGGCCAGGGCGCACCGCACCGCGTGGAACATCGCCTCGTCGGTGTCCCGGCCCAGGCACAGCAGGTCGACGCCGGCGCTGACGGCGAGCACCGCCGCCTCGGGGATGCCGAGGGTGGCGCTGGCCGCCTTCATCTCCAGCGCGTCGCAGATGACCGCGCCGGAGAAGCCGAGTTCGCCGCGCAGCAGCCCGGTGACCGCGGCGGCGGACAGGGTCGCGGGCAGCTCGCCGGTCAGCTCGGGTACCCGCAGGTGGCCGGGCATGACGGCGACCGAGCCCGCGGCGATGGCGGCGGCGAACGGCGGCAGGTCGCGCAGCCGGATCTCGGCCAGGGTGCCGGCCACCGTGGCCAGCGACTTGTGTGAGTCGTCGCCGGTGCTGCCGTGCCCGGGGAAGTGCTTGGCGCAGGCGGCCACGCCCGCCGACTGCAGCCCGGCCACGGCCGCGGCGACGTGCCGCGCCACCAGGGCCGGGTCGGCGCCGAACGACCGGGTGCCGATCACCGGGCTGCCGTCGGCGGCGAGCACGTCGGCGCACGGCGCCAGGTTGAGGTTGATGCCGAGGCGGGACAGGTCGGCGCCGATCGCCGCGTGCACGTCCCTGGTCAGCGCTTCGTCGTCCACCGCGCCGAGCGCGGCGTTGCCCGGGTAGGGGGAGCCGGAGGCGTAGGCGATCCGGGTGACGTCGCCGCCTTCCTCGTCGATCGCGATGACCGGCTCGGCGCGTCGCGGCCGCGCCGCGCAGCGCCGCGGTCAGCGCGGCGGTGTCCCCGGTGACGTTGGAGCCGAAGAAGGTGACCCCGGCCAGGCCGCGTCCGAGCGCGGCCAGCAGCCAGCGCGGCGGGGTCGTGCCCGGGAACGGCGGGATGAGGATCGCGTCGGCCAGCCCGGCGAGCGCCGGGTCGAGCGACGGTTCCAGCGGCTCGATTGCCGTCATCCCTTCACCGCGCCCGCGACCAGGCCGCTGGCGAGCCGCCGCTGGGTGATGAGGAAGAAGGCGAGGACCGGAATGGTGAACAGCGTGGAGGAAGCCATGATCGCGCCCCAGTCGGTGGAGTTCTGGCCGTAGAAGTACTGCACGTACAGCGGCAGGGTGAACTTAGCGGTATCGGTGCCCAGGAAGGTCAGCGCGAACACGAACTCGTTGTAGGCGAAGATGAACGCGAACACGCTGGTGGAGACGAGCCCGGGGGACACCATCGGCAGCAGGATGCGCCAGAAGCGCGTCCAGGCCCCGGCCCCGTCGATCGCCGCCGCTTCCTCAAGCTCCCGTGGCACGGTCGCCGCGAAGTTGCGCAGCATCCAGATCGTGACCGGCAGTGCGAACGCGATGTAGACGGCGATCAGCCCGGTGAGGCTGTCGAGCAGGTTGAGCTTGCGGAAGTCGATGAACAGGGAGACGACGAGCGCCTGCTGCGGCAGCAGTTGCACGATCAGCAGCATGATCAGGTAGGTGGTGCGGAACCTGAACTTGAACCGCCCGAGCGCGATCGCGGCCAGCAGCCCGAGCAGTGACGACACCGCGACGGCGATGATGGTGATGAACAGGCTGTTCTCCAGGAAATGCCAGTACGACATCCCGATCACCGAGCCGCTGAAGACGTGGCGGAAGTTCGCCAGCGTCGGGTGCAGCGGTACCGGGTGCGGCGTCAGCGAGAACAGCTCGCTGGCCGGCTTGAACGCGGTGGAGATCATCCACAGCACGGGGAACAGCGCGAACAGGGCGACGAGCACCCCGGCCAGGTTCAGTGCGGCCTTGCGCGAGGCGCGGCGCATCCGTCGGCCACCGCGACCGGACCCAGCACGACGAGACAGAGCACTACCAGCGGACGGGGACGGACGTCATGCGAGTGACCCTTGCTTGATGGCGGCACGCACGTAGCCGACCGTGACGATGAGCAGGATGATCGTGAGGACGAACGCGGCGGCGGAGGCGAGGCCGTAGTGCGGCGGCTGGGTGAACGCCTGCGAGTACTCGTAGAGCCCGAGGTTGTACTCGTCCCGGTTCCCGAGGTTCCCGGTGACGATGTACGCCTGGGTGAACATGCCGAAGTCCCAGATCGTCGACAGCAGCGCCAGCACCAGGAACACCGGCCGCAGCAGCGGGAACGTCACCTTCCAGAAGGTCCGCCACTGGCCCGCGCCGTCCACCCGCGCCGCCTCAAGCAGCTCGGACGGCAGCGTGCGCAGCCCGGCGAGCACGGTGACCGCGATGAACGGGAAACCGGTCCAGATCAGCATCACGGTCAGCACGGAGTAGGCCGGCAGCGTCGCGTTCGTCCAGGAGAACCCGGCCCAGTGCGCCCCGCCGCCCAGCCAGGACGGCAGCTTAGTCAGCGCCCAGTCGACGACGCCGCCGTCCGGGTCGACGAGCCAGACGAAGATCACGCTCGCGGACACCGCCGGCGTGGCCCAGGCGAGCAGCGCGGACACGGACACGAACGTGCGCATCTTCGGCCCGAGCCGCACCAGTAGCAGGCCGACCAGCGTGCCCAAGATCAGCGTGAGCGGCACAACCACCAGCGCGAAGTACAGGCTGGTTTTCAGCGACCGCCAGAACTCGGGGTCGTGCAGGATTTGGCTGTAGTTCGAGAACCCGATCCACTGGGCGGGCAGGACGCCGCTGATCTGCGGACAGCCCGTAGTTCTGGAACGAGAACAGCCCGACCTGCACGGCGGGCCACAAGATGAGCGCGCCGATGACCGCGGTCGCGGGGACCAGCAGCAGGTAGGGACCCGCCCCGTGCTTCCTGATCCAGATCGCGGCCCGCTGCTGGATTGACAAGCCAGAAGTAGGGGATCCCGAACGGCCGGTTGTGTTACGCGAGCCGTCAGGCTCCGTCGGCGGGGGGGAGGAGCCGGCCGGGGAGGGGGTCCCCGGCCGGCTGTGCGAGGAGGTCACCATGGGGAAGGTACGCGGCTAACTGGCGCTGCCGGTGTTGAGCACGGACTGCAGCTGGGTGTTGGCGGAGGCCACCGTGGAGGCGAACGGCGCCCCCTGCATCAGCTGCTTCAGCATCGTCGGGATGATGTTGAGCTTGCCGTTGTCGGCGGTGGGCCAGTTCTTGGCGTTGAGCGGGGCGGTCTGGCCGTTGAGTGCCGCCTTGGCGAAGCCTGCGTTGAACGCGCCGCCGGTGTTCGCGCTCTTGGAGATCTCTGCGGTGTAAGGCGAGAAGAAGCCGGACAGCGCGGCGAAGCTGGTGGAGTTGGTCGGGTTGTCCATGACCGAGATCAGGTCCCAGGCCGCCGTCTGGTTCGGGCTGGTCTTGAAGACCGCGAGGTCGGAGCCGCCGGAGAAGACCGGGGCCGGGTTCGGCCCGTTCTCGCTCGGGATCGGGAAGGACGCGATGTTGCTCGTGTCCACCGAGTTCTTCGGCAGCGTCGCCTTGGCCCACGATCCGTCGACGTACATGTCGAGCTTGCCGAGGCCGAAGTCCTCGTTCGGCCCGCCGGAGGTCGCCCCGGCGACGCCGAGCTCGGTCTGCCCGATGTACTTGGCCGCGGAGACCTTGGCGGTGGTGTAGAGGCCGGTGTAGTACTTGATCGCCGCCTCGGTCTGCGGCGAGGTCAGGTCGGCGGTCCACTTGCCGCTGGAGTCCTGGGTGGCGATCTGGCCGCCGGAGCCCCAGATGAAGCTGGCGAAGGCGTTGGTGTCGTTGGTGATCGCGTCGAAGCCGGTGGTGCCGGGGTAGGCCTTCTGCAGCTTCTGCGCGTCGGCCTGGAGTTCGGCCCAGGTGGTCGGCGTGGCGGTGATGCCCGCCTTCTTGAACTGGTCGGTGCGGTACCACACGGCCCGCACGCCGCCGAACCACGGCACGGCGTAGGTGGTGCCGTCCTGGGTGTCGTTGGCCAGCATGCCGGGGACCAGGCCCTGAGGTGCCGGACCAGCTGCTTCAGGTCGCCGTTGAGCGGGGCGAGGATGCCGCTCGCGGCCTCGGTGGGCGTGTCGGTGTTGCCGAGCTCGGTGATGTCCGGGACGTTCTTGCCGGACGACAGGGCGTTGTTCCAGTCCGTGGTCCGGTTGGTCCACGGTACCCAGACCACCTTGACCTGGGTCTTGGCGTACTGCGGGAACTCCTTGTGGAATTGCGACACGACGCCGTTCATCCAGGTGACCTGGCTCGGCACGGAGCCGCCCATCCGCCAGACGGTGAGCGTGGCCGGGGCGGAGCCCGAGCTGCCCGACGTGCCGGCCGACGGGTTGCCTGAGCCGCCGGAGCTGCAGCCGGCGATGGCCAGCGCCGCGGCGGCGACGCCTGCGGCCGCGCTGAGCACGGCCGATCTCTTCCTGAGTCCCACTGCTGGCACTCCTTCTATGCTGGGGGCGTGTGCGGTTAGGGGGTGACCTTTGGCACAGAAACTAACTGGAAAGTTTCCTATAAGATAGACCTGTTGCCAGAACTTAACAATGGCCGTCCGTCTCGTCGCCGGCCGTAACTCAAGACCCAGCACAGGGAGTGCTATGACAACGAGCCACCGCGCCCGCCCGGCCGGCCTCCGTGCCCGGGCGTTTTCCCGGCTGCCCGGGGTAGCGCGCGGCCGCCGCGCGTGGCGGTCCCGGCCGGGGGGCGCGGGCTTCGGTACCGTCGGCCTGTGGAAGTCCGCGCGATGAGATCCCTGGTCGGCGAGGCGGGGCCGGAGGGGCCCGGGCCCGGCGCGCCGGGGGCCGGCCTGCCGAGGCAGAAGCCGGGCACGCCGAGCCTGCTGCGCGAGCTGAACGACCGGGCGGCGCTGGAGCTGCTGCTCGCCGAGGGACCGCTGACCCGGGCCCAGCTGTCGACGCGCACCGGGGTCTCCAAGGTAACCGTCTCCCAGATGCTCGCCCGGCTGGAGGAACGCCGCCTGGTGGCGGTCGCGGGTGAGCAGGCGGGCGGCCGCGGCCCCAACGCCGCGCTGTACGCGGTCGTGCCGTCGAGCGCGTACGTCGCTGGGCTGTATGTCGAGTTTGACCAGTTCAGTGCGGCCGTCGCCGACGTGACCGGCCACCGCCTCGCCCGCGTCAGCGTGGACCCCAACGGCGCCGACTACCCGGTCGACATGGTCCGCGACGCCATCGGCCAGGCCTGCGACAGCGCCGGCATCAACCTCTCCGCGCTGTCGGCTGTCGTCATCGGCAGCCCCGGTGTCCTTGACCCGCGGACCGGCGCGCCCCGGCTGGCGGTAAACCTGCCGACCTGGCACGAGGGAGTGCTCGACGCGCTGCGCGAGGTGCTGCACATCCCGGTGGTGATCGAGAACGACGTGAAGCTGGCGGCGATGGCCGAGCGGGCCGGCGGCGCGGCGGCCGGGCTGGATGACTTCGCCTTTGTCTGGCTCGGCACCGGCCTCGGCCTGGCCACGGTCAGCAACGGCCAGGTGCGCAGGGGCGTCGGCGGCGCGGCCGGCGAGATCGGCTGGATGCCGGTGCACGGCGCGCCGCTCCCGGCGGGCAACGAGCACCCGAGCAAGGCCGGCCTGCAGGCGCTGGCGGGCGGGCACGCGGTGCAGGCGCTCGCCGCCGAGCACGGCCTCGCCGCCGCCACCCCCGCGGGCGCTGTCGCCGCGGCCCGCGCCGACCTGGGTCCCGGCGGCCGCGGCGCGGCGTTCCTCGATGAGCTGGCGCGCCGGGTGTCGGTCGGCGTGGCGGCGGTCTGCGTCGTGCTCGACCCCGGCCTGGTCGTGCTGGGCGGCACGGTCGGCGAGGCGGGCGGCGCCGACCTGGCCGACCGGGTGGCGGCCGAGGTGCCGCGGCTGTGCCTGGCCCGCCCGGTGGTGCTGCCCACCACCGTTCCCGGCGAGCCGGTGCTGCTCGGCGCCATGCAGGCGGCGCTGGCCCAGGCCCGGGCCGGCCTGCTCGGCTCACTCGGCACGGCTTCCGACTAACGCCGGCTCTGGCTAACGCCGGCTGGCTAACGCCGGTCCGGCTGGCCGCGTATCCGGCTGGCCGCGCCTGTGGCCGCGTAGCGCCCGCGACCAACGCCGTCGGCTAGCGGCCCGACCGCGCCGAAAGCTAGCCTGGGGCCGCTGCACCGGCGAGCGGTGCCCTCGTGACGATTGGCCTCAATGACATGGCGCTGCCCCCCGACGGCCTCCCCGCTGGCCCGGCCCCGGCTGACCCGGTTGCCGCTGACTCGGTCCCAGCCGGGCCGTTCACCGTCGCCGCCGATCACGTGGTCACCCCGGACGGCGTGCTCGTCCGCGGCTGGCTCACCGTTGACGGCGGGCGGATCGCGGCGGTGGGGGAGGGCGAGCCGCCGGCGCCCCCGGCCCGCCGGGCCCGCTGGGCGCTGCCCGGCTTCATCGACCTGCACGTGCACGGCGGCGGCGGCGCGTCGTTCACCGAGGGCGGCGCGGACGACGCGCGCCGCGCCGCCGCCTTCCATCGCGCGCACGGCACCACCCGGATCGTCGCCAGCCTGGTCACCGCCCCGGTGGACGAGCTGGAGCGCCGGTCGGCCGTGCTGGCCGGACTGGCCGACGAGGGCGTCATCGCCGGCGTGCACCTGGAGGGCCCGTTCCTGTCGGCGGCCCGGTGCGGCGCCCAGGACCCGCGCTACCTGGTTCCGCCCGACGTCGCCGCCTTCACCCGGATGCACGCGGCCGCCCGCGGCCACCTGGCCATGATCACCATCGCCCCCGAGCTGCCAGGCGCGGACGCGGTCATCCGGGCCGCGACCGAGGCGGGCGTCATCGCCGCGGTCGGCCACACCGACGCGAGCGCCGAGGTCACCGCCGCGGCGGTTGCCGCGGGCGCCAGCCACGCCACCCACCTGTGCAACGGCATGCGCCCGCTCGGCCACCGTGACCCCGGCCCGGCGGGCGCGCTGCTCGACGCCACGGTGACCTGCGAGGTCATCGCCGACGGTGTGCACCTGCACGACATGATGGTCCGCCTCATCGCCCGCGCCGCCGGCCCGGGCAACCTGGTCCTCATCACCGACGCGATGTCCGCCGCCGGCCGCCCCGACGGCACCTACCGCCTCGGCGATCAGCCCGTCACCGTCACCGCCGGCATCGCCCGCCTCGCCGCCCCGCCCGGCCACCCCCAGGCCGTGGGCGCCATCGCCGGCTCAACGGCCACGATGGACCAGGTGGTCCGGCACGCTATCACCGCCGTTGGCCTGCCGGTCACCGACGTCGCCGCCGCCGCGAGCACCACCCCGGCCCGCCGCCTCGGCCTGTCCGCCGAGACCGGCGCCCTGCGCCCCGGACTCGCCGCCGACCTCGTCCTCCTCGACGACGACTACACGCTCATGACAGTCATCGCCGCCGGCGCCATCGTCAGCGGCTAACCCCGCCGCTTCAGCCACCACCTCCGCCCCCGACGCCACCCGCGCCCCAGCCCCCACCTCCGCCCCCGATGCCACCCGCGCCCCAGCCCCCGATTCCGCCCGCGCCGCCCCGCCGCCCCATCCGCGCCCACGCACGCCACTGCAGCCACCCTCCCGACCCGGCCGGCCGCCGCCTGGCCGCGTAGATCAACGGAAACTATTTTTTTGGCGGAAACTTTCTAGGCATATAGCGGTATTTGTTTCCACCAGGAAAAAAGTTTCCACGACCATGCCCCCAGCAGGAGCAGAGGCGCCTGAAAACCGCAGCCCTCCCGTCCCAGTGGTCCCCGAGGGAGTGATAACAGCAAGAAGCGCGGAGCGCCGCATCGTTAAGCGACGGCGGTGGAGGTGACGACTCAGGCCAGCAACAGTGCTGCCTCCTGCCAGGCGTCGTGGCGGCTGCGGCGGCTCCGCTGCCGCCGGACCACCTGCACCGGCTGGGTTGCGCCACCTGCCCGGCCGGACTGGGACGGCTGGCCGCCAGGGAACGCGAGCGGGGCCTGCCGATCGGGTGATCGGCAGGCCCCGCTGGCGCGCGGGCCGGCTAGGCGGCCGGGCCGTTGCTGAGGGTGAGGGTCGCGGTGTGCGACTGGCCGGCGGTGTCGACCCAGGTGATGCTCACCTTGTCGCCGGGGTGGTGGCCGATGAGGATGTCCTGGACGTCGGTGCCGGTGCTGACCGATTTCCCGTCCAGTGCGGTCACGGTGTCGCCCTCGGCGATGCCCGCGTTGGCGGCCGGCGTGCCCGGCTGGGCGCTGGCGATCGGCACGCCCTGCACGGTGCCGGTGCCGGTGCCGATCCCGATGCCGATGAACGCGGTCTGGCCGATGTGCACCGTGGACGACTCCTGGCCCGCCTTGATCTGCTTGGCGATGGACAGCGCGGTGTTGATCGGGATGGCGTAGCCCTGCGTGGTGCCCGCCGACCCGGACGAGCCGGCCGACCCCGAGGCGCCGGAGCCACCGGAGGGACCCGAGGAACCGGACCCGCCCGAGCCGAAGCCGCCGAAGCCGCTCGCCCTGCCCGCCGCCGAAGCCGCTGCCGTCACCGCCGCCGAAGCCGCTGCCCTGCCCGCCGCCGAAGCCGCTGCCGTCACCGCCGCCGAAGCCGCTGCCCTGCCCGCCGCCGAAGCCGCTGCCGTCACCGCCGCCGAAGCCGCCGCCCTGCCCGCCGCCGAACTGGAAGCTGGTCGACGCGGCGGTGTCGATCCCGATGATCTGGCCGTGGCCGTTCACCAGCGGGCCGCCCGAGTCGCCGGCCTGGATGTTAGCGTTCGTTTCGAGCAGACCGGTGAGCTGCTCCGAGGAGCCTGAGGACTCATCCGACGCGGTGATCGACTGGTTGAGCGCGGTGATCGTGCCGGGCGCGACCGACGGGGTGCCGCCCACGCCGCCCGCGTTGCCCAGCGCGGTCACGCTGTCTCCGACCCCGACCGTGCCGGAGTCCCCGGTCGTCGCGGTGGTCAGCCCGGACGCGCCGGAAAGCTGCAGCACCGCGATGTCGTGCGACTCGTCGTAGCCGACCACGGTCGCCTTGTAGGTCTTGCCGTTGCCGATGTCGGTCACGCTGACCGCGGTCGCGCCGTTGATCACGTGGTTGTTGGTGAGGATCTCGCCGTTGGACGTCAGCACGATGCCGGTGCCCTTGGCTGTCGCACCCTGAAAGCCGAGTGTTGAGGTCACGTCCACGATCGCCGGGTCAACCCGGTTGGCGATCTGCGCCGAGGACAGCGAGTCCTTGGATGTCGACATCGCGGTGGAACTTCCGGATCCGTGCGCCAGCCCGACGGCTGCGCCGGCACCCGCCCCGGCCGCCACGACGGCCGTCGCCGCCAGCCCGAGCAGCGTCCGGCCGTGCCGCCGAGGCGGCTCAGGCACCGGGTAGTGCCCGTACGGCCCGTACGGCCCGTACTGGCCCTGCTGCCCGTACTGACCCGGCCCGTACTGGCCGTAAGGGTCCTGCGCGAATGGGTCACTCATTGGTCCTGACACCCCGAATCCTGTCTGCAGCCTGCTTCTAGCTACACAGGAAGAATCGGTCCCAAACCTTGGCGAACCCCGAAGGGAGCATCAGCCGGACCTAGAGTTTCCCTGAAGATCTCCTTAGCAACCTGAGATTCCCCTTCATCGCGGCCGCCGCCGACCGCTCGCAGCCTGTCTTCGTGGTCAGGCGGCGGTGCGGTCCTCGGCTTCCTCCGGTGGCTCGGCGCGTGACGTTAAACCCTGCATGCGGAAACCCGGCAGCGGTGAGGGGAACAGCAGCAGCGAGCCGAGTATCCCGCCGGTGACCGCGATCCACAGCGCGGGCCGCAGGCCGAGTACCGTGCCGAGCCAGCCGCCGAGCAGCGCGCCGGCCGGCCGGGTCCCGTAGTTGATCGCCTGGAACGCCCCGGCTACCCGCGAGCGCATCGTGTCCGGTATGACCACGCCGAAGATCGCGGCGATGCTGATGTCCAGCACCATGACGCCGAACCCGCTGCAGAAGCAGGCGGCGAACAGCATCAGCAGCGTGCCCACGCCCATACCCGAGGAGGCGAGCGGCACCAGCGCCAGCGGGACGGTGAATACCAGGCAGCCCGCCACGTAGACCAGCCCCTCGCCGAGCCGCGAGGTCAGCCGCTTGCACAGCACCGAGCCGAGGATGCCACCGACAGCGCCCGCCCCGATGACCGCGCCGAGGATCCCGGGGCTGACCCGCAGGGTGCGCACCGCGTACAGCATGAATAGCGCCTCGAACATCAGGTTGAAGAAGTTGACCACCGCGACGCCGGTCAGCGACGCCCGGACGATCGGCGATGCGGCGATGAACCGCAGTCCGGTGGTCAGGCCGTCGTCGCCGCTGGCCGGCGGCGGTTCGGCCGGCCGGATGGTGCGGAGCTGGAAGGCCGAGCCGAGGAACGACAGCGCGTCCACCACCACCGCGTACGGGCCGCTCAGCGCCTGGACGAGCAGCCCGCCGACCGACGGCCCGCCGAGGAACGACAGCGCCCGGCTGCCGTAGATCAGCGACTGCCCGTCAACGTATTCCTCCGGCTCCACGATCGAGACGAACAGCGTCCCGTCCGACACAGTGAATAGCACGGACAACGCGCCACCCACGAATGTCACTATGCACATCTGCAACAGGGTCAAAATGTGCAGCGCATAGCAGATTGGAATGGTGGCAAATGCCACCGCGCGGCCCACGTCGGCGATGATCATCGCGCTGCGCCGCTTGCCCCGCCGGTCCACCCACGCCCCGGCGTGCAGGCCGAACAGCAGGCTCGGCAGCCACTCCAGCGCCGTGAGGTAACCCATCTCATAGGCCCGGGCGTGCAGCACCAGGACGGCGGTGAGCGGCACCGCGACCGAGGAGACCTGATCACCGAACATCGACACCGTCGATGCGCCCCAGTAACGCCGGAACACCCGGTTCCGCAGCAACGGCGGTACCAGATCGCGGCTGTCCGCCCCTGCTTTCATCGCCATCAAAGCGTAAGTGCTGAACCGGGACAATGCACGTGTCGCCGGGCATCTCCCTCGGTGAAAAGCATCTCTTCCCGGCTCAGGGCCCAAAAAAATGCAAAAAATCGCCCGGCCACCCGCCGCGCTGGCTACTCGCTGACCGACTCGGCGGCCTGCTCCTGCCCGGTCGCGGCTGGCAGCCACACGGGCACGTCGGCGACCGGCCATTCCTGCTGCTCGATGAGCGCCTCACGCGCCGCCATGAACAGCAGGTAGGGGATGAGGTCGACCGAGCGGCGCACCAGCCAGCTGGTGCCCCTGGTCACCATCCAGCGCAGGTCCTCGCGGCGGGTCGGCGCCATCCCTGTGGGCTCGGTGCCCGGCCGCTCGGCCACCGGGGCCCCGGCCTCGGCCAGCCGGTCCCAGAGCCGGCAGGCGATCAGCCGGTGCCCGCGCTCGTTCGGGTGCAGCCGGTCGACCGACCAGTTGCGCCGGTCGTAGGTCTCCGGGTCGGTCGAGGCGTCCCAGTGCACGGTCCCGTAGTGCGCGGCGATCCGGTCGAGTTCGGCGTTGACCGCCCGCATCCGGCGCGACAGCGGCCGGGCGAGCGCCGAGGGCAGCCCGAACATCTGCGCCGGGTCGGGCAGCCGCATGGTCAGCACGGTCGCGCCGCCGGCGGTCAGCGCCGCGACCGTCCGCGCGGTGGCCTGGCCGGTCCGCACCGGATCGAACCCGGCCCGCAGCGTGTCGTTGATGCCGATGATGACGCTGGCCACGTGCGGCCGCAGCAGCAGCGCGCTCGGCAGCTGGTCCCGCTCCACGTGTTTGGCCTGCGCGCCGTTGACCGCCAGGTTGTGCAGCTCCGGCCGGGGCAGGCCGGCGGCCAGGTGGCAGGCCCAGCCGCGCCAGCCGTTCCCGGGCACCGGGTCGCCCAGGCCAAGGGTGATCGAGTCGCCGAGCGTCACAATGCGTGTCATGCCTTACCTGCCAGGGGGAGTGGGAATCGCCATCAGGCCGCGAGACGGGCGGGCGCGGCGGAGTCGAGGACGGACGCGTAGTGGCCGAGCAGTTCGTCGGTGAGCGCGGACCAGGACCGGCCGAGCACCCGCCGCCGCCCCGCCAGGCCGCGGCGGGCCCGCAGCGCGGGGTCGGCGACCAGCGCGCCCACCGCGGCCGCGAGCGCGTCCGGGTCGCCCGGCGTGACCAGGCTCCCGGTCACGCCGTCCTCGACCAGGTCGAGCGGGCCGCCGGATGCGGGCGCGATGACCGGCAGGCCGCTGGCGGACGCCTCCTGTATCGTCTGGCCGAACGTCTCGTACGGGCCGGTGTGCACGAAAACGTCGAGCGACGCGTAGATCCTGGCCAGGTCGTCGCCGTAGCGCATACCGAGGAAGGCGGCGGTCGGCAGGGCGGCGCGCAGATCCTCTTCCATCGGGCCGCCGCCGGTGACCGCCAGCTTCACGCCGGGCAGCGCGGCCACGGCGGCCAGCAGGTCAACGCGCTTCTCGATGGCCAGCCGCCCGACGTAGCCGACGATCACCTCGCCGCCGGGAGCGATCTCGGCCCGCAGCCGGTCGTCTCGGTGCGCCGGGCTGAACCGCTCGGTGTCGACGCCGCGGCCCCACAGCCAGACCCGCTCCAGGCCGTGGGCGTCGAGGTCGGCGGCGGTCATGCTGGACGGCGCGAGGGTGCGGCCCGCCGCGTTGTGGATGTCACGCAGCCAGCGCCAGGCGAACGCCTCTGTCGCCCGACCCAGGTGGTAGGCGCGGGCATAGCTGGGCAGGTCAGTCTGGTAGACCGCGATCGTGGGCAGGTGCTCGGCCCGGGCGACCCGGGTGCCCCAGGCGCCGAGCGCGACCGGGCTGGCCAGGTGGACGACCTCGGCCTCGTGAGCCGTGATGGCCCGGCGGGTCTTCGGGGTGGGCAGGCCGAGCCGGAACGTCGGGTACCCGGGCACTGGTACCGACGGCACCCGCTCGACAGGGAAGGGGAACTGGCAGTCGGCGTCGATGGCGGCCCGCCCGGACTCCGGTGCGATGACCAGGGGATGATGCCCCTTGCGTACCAGGTTCTCAGCCACGCGCACTACGCAGTGCGCGACGCCGTTAACGTCAGGCGGGAACGACTCCGTAATGATCGCGATCCTCATGCTTCCAACATCGCTATGCGGCGTTCGAATTCAGCCACAGCCCCGTTACCGCAAAACAAACGATCGAGCAACTTTTGGCGGCGACCTCCGGGGAGCGAAACGCCAGGTAAACGGGGCCTTTCCTGGGGGCGGAAGAAGTCGGGTCGCGCGCTTGTTGGGCCAAGACGTGGCCGAAACTGACGAGAACCTTCCCCTGACCCTGGCGAGCGCACCGCTGAGCGTGCTCGACCTGGCACCGATCCCGGACGGCTCGACCGCCGGCCAGGCGCTGCGCGCGACGACCGACCTGGCCAGGAAGGCCGAGGAACTGGGCTTCAGCCGGTTCTGGGTCGCCGAGCACCACGGGATGCCCGGCATCGCCAGTTCCTCGCCCGCCGGTCCTCATCGGGCACATCGCCGACGCGACCGAGCGGATCCGGGTCGGCTCGGGCGGCGTCATGCTGCCCAACCATTCCTCGCTGGTGGTCGCCGAGCAGTTCGGCATGCTCGAGGCGCTGCACCCCGGCCGCATCGACCTCGGCATCGGCCGGGCGCCCGGCACCGACCAGGCCACCGCGCAGGCGCTGCGCCACGGTGGCCCGGAAGACTTCCCCCGCCAGCTCACCGACCTGTTCGGCTTCTTCACCGGCCAGTGGCCGGACAAGCACCCCTACCAGCAGGTGCACGCCGTCCCCGGCGAGGGCAACGGGCCGGACGTGTGGCTGCTCGGGTCGAGCGGCTACAGCGCCCAGGTGGCGGGCGCGCTCGGCATACCGTTCGCGTTCGCCCACCACTTCATGCCGCAGAACACGCTGCCCGCCCTGGAGCTGTACCGCCAGTCATTTCGCCCGTCAGCGGTGCTGGACAAGCCGTACAGCATGATCGGCGTCGGCGTCATCTGCGCCGAGACCGACGAGCGGGCCAGGTTCCTGGCCGGCGCCTCCGGGCTGTCCTTCCTCAAGCTGCGCACCGGCCGCCCCGGCCGGATGCCGACACCAGAGGAGGCGGCCGCCTACCCGTACTCCGACGTGGAGAAGGAGTTCGTCGCCGACCGCCAGGCCACCCAGCACATCGGCGCGCCGGACACGGTCATCGCCGGCCTGACCGACCTGCTCAAGCGGTCCGAGGTCGATGAGCTGATGATCACCACCCAGACGTACGACCCCGCCGACCGGCTCCGTTCCTTCCAGCTGGTCGCGGACGCCGCCCGCACCCACTAGCCGCCGGGCCAATCGGCGCATTAACCGCACCGGTCATGCCGCTCGCGGCGGGATTCAGCCGACGCCGCATTAACAGCACCGGGTGCCCCTAAAGACTCTCACGCCGCATAAGGCGGCAGGCAATCCCATTGAGCAGTTGAACGCCTACCGGTGCCATCAATGGCACGGCACCGCTGGAACGAGACCCGGCCTTCCCTGGCCCAGTACACGTCCGGGGACATACCCATGTCGCGGGGCCGATGTTACGTTATGGGCACGCACGGAAGGAGCCGCAGATGGGCAACGATCGGCACGCACTGCTCGTGGTGGACATGCAGAATGGTTTCTGCCATCCAGACGGCTCATTCTCCCAGACCGGCCGGGGCGTCGAAGGCGCGATGGACGCGGTGCGCACCGCGGCGGTCGCGGTCGGGCAGGCGCGGGCGGCGGGCGTGCCCGTGGTGTTCACCAGGCACGTCTACCGGCCGGGGCGCCCCGACGAGGGGCTGACGCTGAGCCGTAACAGCCCTGATCTGGCCGGCGTGGCCAGCCTGGCCGCCGGCACCTGGGACGCCGAGGTGTGCGACGAGCTTGGCTGCGGCCCGCAGGACCTGGTGGTGGACAAGGTCCGCTTCGACGCCTTCCAGTGGACGTCGCTCGAGCCGCTGCTGCGCGGCCTCGGCGTCACCAAGCTGATGATCTGCGGCGTGGTCACGAACATCTGCGTCGAGACCACCGCCAGGTCGGCGTTCATGCGCGACTACCCGGTCACCCTGATCGAGGACTGCTGCGCGGCGACCACCCGGCGGCTGCACCAGCTGTCCCTTGAGGTGCTCAGCAGCTACAGCCTGGCCGAAATCGTCAGTCTGGCCGAGGGCTTCGACGCCGGCGCGCCCGACGCCCCGGCCGGCCGCCTCAAGTCCCCGGTCCTGGCGACGGCCTAGCCATTGGGGTTCTCCCAGGTAATTCTTGAAGTCTCGCTGAGTGAGAATTGCCAGGCCCGGCGGGTGATGAGGGCGGCGACGGCCCGCCAGCCGAGCAGGAACAGGCCGAGGAAAGCCAGCGCGACCACGATGAACGCGACGGCGGTGCCCTGGCCCGCGACCACCCGCAAGACCATGCCGACGGCCACGGTGCACAGCCACACCACGACGCCGGCCGGGGCGAGTGCCAGCGGGCGCCGCCAGGCGCGGGAGGCGGCCCAGCCGACGGCGAGGCCGGCCAGGAACGGCCAGGCGGTCGACGCGATGCCGGCCAGGGCCTCCCCCTGGGTGTGGCTGGCCCGCCCGATGACCACGAACACGAGCACGCAGCAGGCGTCAAGCACCACCGCGAGCCTGGTCATCCGCATGCGGCCCAGTTTAACCGGCGGCGGGGACCACGCCCCCGTTCACCTGCCTGGCCAGGGGAGCGGCGGACGGCCGCACATTACGCATTGCGGTGACAGGCATGGACATCCGTTTATGTTATTTCCACCAATCCGGGTGATCATGAGGGCATGGGTACCTGGGTGGTTCGCATCACCGTCGATGCGCGTGGCCATGGCGCCGGCCCTCGGCTCGCGGTCAAGGACTGCATCGACATCGCGGGCCTGCCGACCACGGCGGGCTGCCCGGTCGTCGCGGAGATGGCCGAGCCGGCCCACGCCGACGCGCCCGTGGTGGCCTCGGCCCGCGAGGGCGGCGCCGTGCTGGTGGGCAAGACCGGTCTCGACGAGCTCTGCTGGACGGCCAACGGCATCAACCACTGGTCGGGCACGCCGGTCAATCCGCGTGACGCGCGGCGGCTGCCCGGCGGGTCGTCCAGCGGCTCGGCGGTGGCGGTCGCGGTCGGCGAGGCCGACGTGGCCTACGGCACCGATACCGGCGGCTCGGTCCGCGTCCCGGCCGCCTGCTGCGGCGTGGCCGGGCTGCGGACCACCCAGGGCCGCGTGCCGGTGAAGGGCGTGTACCCGCTCGCGCCCTCGCTGGACACCGTCGGCCCGATGGGCGCCGACCTGGCCGCGGTGGAGCGCGGGATGCGCCTGCTCGAGCCCGCCTTCCGGGCCCCGGAGGCGCCGGGGACGCTGACCGCCGGGCGGCTCACGATCGAGGGCTGGCGCGGCGAGCCCGACCCGGTGACGGACGCGGCGGTGGACCGGGCCCTGGCGGCGGCGGGCATCGCGGCGACCCGGGTGCCCGGCTGGGACGCCGACGCGGCCCTCGAGCGCGGTCTCGGTGCTCATCGACGCCGAGGGGTTCCGGTCCAACGCCTACCTGATGCCGTACCTGCGCCAGCTCAGCCCGCACGTGCAGCGGAACCTGGAGCGCGGCGCCCGGCTCACCCGCACCGACCTGGCCGCGGCCGAGCAGTCCCGGGCGGCGGTGCGCGCCGTCTTCGCCCGGCTGCTGGCCGACTTCCCGGTGCTGGTCACCCCGACGCTGCTCAGCCAGCCGCCGCTGCTCGGCGAACGCGGCTTCCCGCTGACCGCGCTGACCGCGCCGGTCAGCCTGGCCGGGCTGCCCGCGCTGTCGCTGCCGGTGCCCGCCCCGGACGGGCGGATCGCCGCCATCCAGGTGATCGGGCCGACCGAGGAGCGGGTGCTCGCCTTCGGGCGGGTCATCGAGTCCGCCGTCCGCGCCTGAAGGCCCTCGTGTCGGCGCTGGTCACCACGGACTTCGTCCAGACCCCCCTCATCGCGGCGCCAGCCGCTGCTACGCTTCCGGTCACGCGAGTCATGCGCGAGAGATACCAACGCCTTCCTGCGAGGCGCGCGGCCGGGGTACGGGGGTCGTCCCTTTGGAAGACAACAGCTTCCTGGAAGCCAGCGATGGCTTTCCGGAAGACAACAGCGTCCGCCTGCGCAGTGTGTGCTGCACCGGTGCGGCGGATCTGAGGGGATGAGCATGCCCCTGCGGCTTCGGCCGGCGGGGCTGTGCCTGCCCGTCCGGCTACCTGACGGTGGACTGAGGGTTTGACGTTATGCGGTCTGAGTATGGTGCGGCCTCCGAGGCCGACTCCCTGGCGACGCTGCGCGGCTCCTACGGCCTGTTCATCGGCGGCTCGTTCGTCTCGGGCTCCTCGGTTTTCAAGACGATCTCGCCGGCCACCGAGGAGGTCCTGGCCGAGGTGACCCACGGGTCCACCGAGGACGTGGACCGGGCGGTCGCCGCGGCCAGGCAGGCCTACGAGCGCGTCTGGTCGGTGATGCCCGGCCGGGAACGGGCCCGGTACCTGCTGCGCATCGCCCGGCTGCTGCGCGACCGGGCGCCCGAGCTGGCGGTCATCGAGTCGCTCGACAGTGGCCGGCCGATCAGGCAGACCCGCGACGTGGACCTGCCGCTGGCGGTCGCGCACTTCTTCTACCACGCCGGCTGGGCAGACAAGCTGGCCTACGCGGGCTTCGGCTCCGCCGTGTCCGGCCCGGCCAGGCCGCTCGGCGTGGTCGGTCAGGTCATCGGCTGGAGCTCACCGCTGCTGATGCTGGCCTGGAAGATCGCCCCCGCGCTGGCCTGCGGGAACACGGTGGTGCTCAAGCCGGCCGAGACCACGCCGCTGTCCGCGCTGGCGTTCGGCGAGATCTGCGCCGAGGCGGGCCTGCCGCCCGGCGTGGTCAACATCGTTACCGGCGACGGGCTGACCGGCCAGCTGGTGGCCGGCCACCCGGGCATCGACAAGGTGGCGTACACCGGGTCGCCCGAGGTCGGCAAGGAGATCGCGAAGTCGGCCGCGCTGTGGGGCAAGCGGCTCACCCTCGAACTCGGCGGCACGTCGGCCAACGTGGTGTGCGCCGACGCCGACATCGACGCGGCGGCCCAGGGCATCGTGGAAGGCGTGTTCGTCCGCCAGGGCCACGCGTGCTGCGCCAGCTCCCGGGTGTTCGTGCAGGAGCCGGCGCTCGATGGGCTGCTGGCCGCCGTCCGGCAGCGGATGGCCGCGCTGCGCTCGGGCCACCCGCTGGACGAGGCCACCGACATCGGCGCGGTCAACTCGGCCGTACAGCTCGACAAGATCGTCGAGCTGTCCCGCTCGGCCGAGGCGGACGGCGCGGTGCGCTGGTCCGCGCCGCAGCAGGCGCCGGACCGCGGCTTCTGGTTCCCGCCGACGGTGTTCACCGGCGTGTCCGAGGAGCACCGCCTGGCCCGGGAAGAGCTGTCCTGGCCGGTGCTGACGCGTGTCGCCGTTCGGCGCGCCTGATGAGGTGGTGGAGCGGATCAACAGCACCCGCTACGGGCTGTCGGCCGGTGTCTGGACCCGGCAGGGCGCGCTGAGCGCCGCCCTGGCCGCCCGGCTGCGCGCCGGCGTGGTCTGGATGAACTCCTTCGGCCGCCTGGACCCGGCGGTGCCGTTCGGCGGCTTCCAGGAGTCCGGGCTTGGCCGCGAAGGCGGCAGGCACGGCCTGGAGGCCTACCTCGACCTGCCCGGCACCGGACCGTACGATGTGTGACTCCGCCGGCCCCACGGTCGTCCCTGGCGCGGGCTTGTCGGTCAGCAAGTCCCGGGTGCACGTCCGGGCCCGGGCTACGCCCCGCACCACCCACCGGCTCTACATCGGCGGCACCTTCCCGCGCGCGGCCAGCGGTCGCACGTTCGAGGTGCACGGCGCGGACGGCACGTTCCTGGCCAATGCGGCGCTCGCCGCCGGGCGGGACGCCCGCGACGCGGTGGTGGCGGCGCGCGGGGCGTTCCCCGCGTGGTCGCGGGCGGCCGGCTACGACCGGGGCCAGGCGCTCTACCGGGTCGCGGAGGTCATGGACGCCCACCGGGCGCAGTTCGCCGGCCAGCTCCGCCGGGTTACCGGCGGCTCACCGGACGCGGCCTACGCCGAGGTGGACGCGGCGGTGGACCGGTGGACCTGGTACGCGGGCTGGGCGGACAAGATCACCCAGGTGCGCGGCACGGTCAACCCGGTCGCCGGGCCGTTCGGCAGCGTCTCGCTGCCCGAGCCGGTCGGCGTGACCGCCGTGCTCGCCCCGGCGGACAGCGCGCTGCTCGGCCTGGTCAGCGTGCTCGCTTCGGTGATCGTCAGCGGCAACACCGCGGTGCTGGTGGCCAGCGAGCGCTTCCCGCTGCTCGCCGTCGCCTTCGCCGAGGCGCTCGCCGCCGCCGAGTTGCCCGCCGGCGTGGTGAACGTGCTCACCGGCGAGGTGGCCGAGATCTCGCCATGGCTCGCCGCCCACCAGGACGTGAACGCGATCGACCTGGCGGGCGCGCCTGGCCCGCTCGCCGACGACCTGGCCGTGGCCGCGGCGGGCAACCTCAAGCGCGTGGTCCGCCTCCCGGTCGCCGACTGGGGCGCCGAGCCGGGCCTGGAGCGGATGTTCGCCACCCTGGAGACCAAGACGATCTGGCACCCGCTCGGCCAGTAGCAGGCGCCGGGAGCCTGCCGCTCGTAGCCAGCGGCCCGGAGGGCGGCTAGCCCAGCGCCGGGATGATCCGCCCCGCGACCAGCTCCATGTGCTCGGGCAGGTCGTACATCGGGGTGAACAGGACCATTTCCGCCCCGGCGTCGATCACCGCCTGCACCCCGGCGACGCACTCGTCCGTGGTGCCCGCGACCGCGGCCGCCTCGATGGCCGCGGGCACCCGCTGGCCGTAGGACGCGGCCAGGGCCGCGCTCATCCGCTCACGGGCCCGGTCGCCGTCGCTGTCGTCCACGGCGAGGTAGACCCGCTTGGCGATCGGGAACTGGCCCGGGCCGAACCCCTCGGCCTGCCCCCGGGCGCTAAGGACCTCCCGGGTCACCGCGACCTGCCCGGCGAACGCCTCCGTGGTGGAGGCCCCCGCGCCGAAGAAGGCGTCGCACAGCGCCGCGCCGCGGCGCACCGCGGACGGGGCCGCCCCGCCGAACCACAGCCGGGGGTAGGGCTTCTGCAGCGGCTTGGGCTCCATGGCCGCCCCGGACAGCTGGAAGAATTCGCCGTCGAAGGTGACCGACGGCGATGTCCACAGCTCCTTCATCAGCGCCAGGCCCTCGGTGAACCGGGCCAGGTAGCGGTCGGCGGTCATCCCGAACGCGGCGAACGGCTGCCGCGGCCCGCCGGAGCCCACCCCGACCTCGACCCGGCCGCCGGACATCTGGTCGAGCGACGCGATCGCGTTGGCCAGGTGCACCGGGCTGTGCAGGGTGGCAACGAAGACCGTGCAGCCGAGCCGCAGCGACGTGGTGCACGCGGCCGCGTACGTCATCGCCTGCAGCGGCGCCAGCTGCGAGGCCTGGCCCAGCGACGACTCCTGCGTCCATGCGCTCTCGAACACGCCGAGCTCCTCGGCCCGGGCAAAGTAGGACCGGAACCCATCAGGGGAGAAGGATCCGTCGGGGAAGTTCTGCGGGATGGCGATCGCGTACCTCATGGCCGCATCGTAAGCCTGCCCTTGCCGGCCGCCGCCTGGCCGCGAGCCCGGCCCGTCCCGGGCGGGCCACCGGAGCGGGCGCGGGGTGCCCTGTCTGCCCCCGGCGACGCCAAAAAACGCGCTTTTTCCCAAAGGGGCACCCTGGAGGGTTTTTTCCGGTCCTGGGGAGTGGCTCATGGGGTGAACACTGTGACGGTTGTCCCATACCCGCACGGTTTCACCTAGGCATGGGGCGGACTAGCGTACGGGTATAAGACTTCAGGACCCCAACGGGGCGGTGCTGCGGTTGGCGATCCCGGCCGCTGTGGACACGCGCGCCCCGCATAAGAGCGTGAAAGGGACGCGAATGCCCGAAGCATCGTCCGGCAATGGCAAAGTAGCGCTGCGTTACGGCGAGGGCAGTGAGCTCGACCTGCCGGTCAAATCCGCCTCCGAGGGTTCCGCGGGGATCGAGGTGACGAAGCTGCTGTCCACGACCGGAATGGTCACCCTGGACCCCGGCTTCGTCAACACGGCCGCGTGTTCCTCCGAGATCACGTACATCGACGGTGACGCCGGAATCCTCCGCTACCGCGGTTACCCGATCGAGCAGCTCGCCGAGAAGTCCAGCTTCCTCGAGGTCAGCTACCTGCTGTTCTACGGGACGCTGCCGACCACGGAGCAGCTGGCCGAGTTCACCGAGAGGGTCACCCACCACACCCTGCTCGACGAGGACTTCAAGACGTTCTTCAGCGCCTTCCCGCGCACCGCGCACCCGATGGCGGTGCTGTCGTCGGCGGTGTCGGCCCTGTCGAGCTTCTACCCGGGGCACCTCGACCCGCACAACGATGCCGACGTCGACCTGTCCATGATCCGGCTGCTGGCGAAGCTGCCGACGCTGGGCGCGTACTTCTACAAGCGGTCGGTCGGCCAGCCCTACCTCTACCCGGACAACTCGCTGACCCTGACCGAGAACTTCCTGCGGATGACCTTCGGCCTGCCGGCCGAGGACTACCAGGTCGACCCGGAGGTCGCCAAGGCCCTGGACACGCTGTTCGTGCTGCACGCCGAGCACGAGCAGAACTGCTCCACCTCCACCGTCCGCGTGGTCGGGTCGAGCGAGGCCAACGTGTTCGCCAGCATCTCGGCGGGCGTGCACGCGCTGTCCGGCCCGCTGCACGGCGGGGCCAACGCGGCCGTCCTGGACATGCTCGAGGACATCCGCGACCAGGGCGGCGACGTGGGCTCCTACGTCACCCGGGTGAAGAACCGGGAGCCGGGCGTCAAGCTGATGGGCTTCGGCCACCGGGTCTACAAGAACTATGACCCGCGGGCCCGGATCGTGAAGGCCTCCGCGGACCGGCTGATCGCCAAGCTCGCGCCGGACGACCACCTGCTCGACCTGGCCATGCAGCTCGAGGAAGTGGCGCTGAAGGACGACTACTTCATCAGCCGCAAGCTCTACCCGAACGTGGACTTCTACACCGGCCTGATCTACCGGGCCATGGGCTTCCCGACCGAGATGTTCACCGTGCTGTTCGCGATCGGCCGCCTGCCCGGCTGGCTGGCCCAGTACAAGGAGATGCTGCACGACCCGGCGACGAAGATCGCCCGCCCGCGCCAGATCTACACCGGTCCGACCGAGCGCGACTTCGTCGAGATCGAGAAGCGTTAGGGACGGCTTGAGCGAAACGGGGCGGGGCGGCGGCTTACGGGCCGCCGCCCCGCCCCGTTTCCATGCCTAGTGCGGCTCCGCCGCGTAGTGGGCGGCGAGCAGGTCGTCGCCGAAGTCGCCGCCGGGGACCCGCCACACCGAGTGCACGTGGTTGCCGCCGCCCTGGGTGTTGTCGTGCTCGATCAGCAGCCCGGGACCCTGGACGCGGTAGTAGTGCCGCGCGCCGGGCTCGGTGGTACCCGCCCAGGCGAACCAGAGGTTCTCCGCGCCCGCCGCGTCGACCCGGGCTAGCTCCGCCGCCGCGATGTCGTCCGGCAGCCGCCCGGCGAACAGCGCGACCAGGCCCATCAGCGCCTCGCGCTGCGGCCCGGTCAGGTCGGCGCCGCCGACGCCGCGCGGCCCCGAGCGCACGTAGGCCAGGGCGGACCGCTCGTCGTCGTCGATCCGGTAGTCGGGCTCCGGCTCGAACACGTGGTCGGGCAGCTCGACGTCGCCGATGCGCGGGGCAACGCGGGTGGCGAAGTCGGGCGGCGGCCGGTGCCAGATGACCGCCTTGGCCCGCTGCTCGCCGGACAGCGCGTTCACGAACTGGTAGCCGTCCGCCTCCTCGTGCGCCAGCGGGCTCAGCGGCCCGTAGGACGCGGGCACCGAGCCGAACATGCACGGGGTGGCCGAGACGTAGTCCCCGGTCACGGTGAAGTTCAGCGAGACGTGGTGCCCGGCCAGCTGCCAGCCCCACGGCGCCGGCCGCCCGCCGGCGGCGGTTGCGCCCCCGGGCTCGCCGAAGACGCGGAAGCAGTACCGCTCCGGGTCGAACATTCCGGCCCGCTCCGGCTCGCTGGCCGCGATCAGCGCCCGGCGCACGTGCTCCATGGCGATTACCGAGACCACCTGCGCGTACCCGCGCATCGACACCGACGCGAGGATCAGCTCGTGCGCCAGCTTGCGCTGCGGGTCGGTCAGCTCCCGCAGCGGCAGCCCGGGCCGCTCCGTCACCGGCAGGTACGTCCAGAGCCGGCGGGTTGAGTCAAGGTCAAAGGGGTCGAAGTCGGGATTCAGAACGGAGCGCTGTTCCACCGTCAGCGACCCGCGCAGCGCTAGGGCGGCGGCGGCCATCCGGGCGGCGGCCTGCGGCACCAGCCACCCGCCGCTCAGCGGGGCCGGGCCCGCTGGCCGGTACTCGCGCGGGTGTCGCTCCTGGCCATGGTCTGCACCTCCCGGTGGATGCTCCCGGCGCGGCGGCGCCCGGCCGCGGGACCGCGATCGTACCAACGCACCCGGTAGCTGGAAAGCGCTCGCTATGCCGCTAAGGCCCGCTATCGTGCCCCTGCCCGGCCGTTGTCCCCGGCAATCGCGCCCAGGCGGTACCGGGCCGGCGTTTGTGGCACTGGTGCGGCACGGATAACGTGACCGCGTGAGCCAGGAGCCGACAGCGGGGGAGTCGACCGGGTCCGTCACGGCGGGTGGTACCTCGCCGGCGGCCGGTGCGGACGGCGAGCACGCTGCGGCCGGCCAGGCGGGCCCGGCCGGGCCCGGTTCGCTGGGCCAGCCGCCCGTGGTCACCAGCCTGCCGGTGGCGGGCGCCGGGAGCGGCCACGGCGGACGGCGGGCCAGCGGGGCAGCCCGCGGATGAGGCCGAGTCGGTTGAGGCGGCCGAGTCGGCTGATGACAGCCCGGCCGAGCGTGACCCGTGGAACGACCCCCGGCTGCCCTGGGAGGGCAAGCCGCGCCGGGTGGACATCGCCGTCTGGGCGGCGATCACCCTCAGCGGCATCTACTACCTGACCCTGCTGCCGTTCCGGGCCAGCCTGGTCGGCACGCACCCGATCATCCTGGTGCTGCTCAACGGGTCGACCGAGGGAATCGTGTCGGGGGCGGCGTTCGCCCGGGTGGGACACGGCTCGCTGGTGCTGGTCCTGCTGGCGGCGATACCAGGGCTGATGAAGTTCGACATCATTTACTGGTGGGCGGGCCGGCTCTGGGGCGAGCGGGTCATTCACCTGTTCACCGGGGGCCGCGAGCGGCAGCGCAAGCGAAGCGAGCGGTTCGTGGCCCGGGTCAACAAGTGGGGCCGCTGGTTCACCTGGCCGGCGATCATCATCGCCCCGTTCACCCCGATACCGAGCGCCATCATCTACGCCATCGCGGGCTGGACCGGGATGAGCTGGGTGACCTTCCTGATCCTGGACGCCATCGGCTCGCTCGGGTGGGCCGGCCTGCTGGCCGGGCTCGGCTACGCCCTCGGCCAGCATGCGGTCAATATCGCCCAGACCGTGTCCCGCTATGGGTTGTGGATCTCACTAGCGATCGTCGTGATTGTGGTGGCAGGACAAATCAGGAGCTCCCGGGCCCGACGCTAGCTGCACGTGCATATTGACCGTGCAGTTGGCCTTGCAGGTGCATACGCCGATGCGGCAGGATAGGGCTGCGTCAATCACACGGATGGCGCCAGACGCAAATCGGGGTCACGATGAGTCTGCACCAGTTGGAAGAGCTGCCTACGCGCACCCGGGTACACCCGACGGCGCGGGAGCCGCTGGATCTGTCAGCACGGCAGTCGCCGGCGCCCAGGCGGCCGCGCATGATGCGCATGCCCGCCGACTGGTGGGACTCGCCCTCGGCGGTGGGCTGCCCGCTGTCCCGAGGCCCGCAGTCGGCCCGCGCCGCCCGCCGCCTGACCCGGAACACCCTGCGCGACTGGGGCCTGGCCTTCCTGGCCGAAGACGCGGAGGCGATCGTCGGCGAGTTCGTCGCCAACGCGGTCACCCACGCCGCCGCCCTTGGCGAGCTGCCCCGCAAGTCGGCGGCGGACAACCTGGGCCTGCGGCTGCTGCACCGCACCGGCGAGGTCATCTGCGCCGTTCTCGACCCCTCGGACTGCGCCCCGGTGCTGCGCGCGCCCGGCTCGGCCGAGGAATCAGGCCGCGGCCTGCAGATGGTGGACGCGCTCAGCGACGTCTGGGGCTGGTCCCCGGTCGCCGGCCGCGGCAAGGCGGTCTGGGCCATCCTGTTCTGCGCCTGACCCCGCGAGCCCCGCTCTTAACCGCCTGCGCCGACCCGAGGAGGGGCGGAGCCGGATCAGGCGGTTAGCAGCGGCCTTCTTTGCCCCCGGAAGTCCTCGCCCACGTTGTCCCGTCCGTTGGACTCTTCGGGTGGATTCTCAAACTTCGCAGGCGCGGTCGGACGGGGTTGCTTTCGCGGCGGCCGACCCGCTTGGTGTCAAGCCCGTCAAGCGGGGGCTGCCAGCCCGGTGGCCTTTCCAAGCGAGCCCTTGTCCGTGCGGACGGGGCTGATACGATCACGGTTCGTGTGATCGGCCCCGCCCGCACGGACACCGGGGTGTACGGGGCCAGGGGGCTACGGGGGGCGGGGAGCCCCCCATGCTGGTAAATCCCCCCGGGAGACAACTGAGGGGTGCGGGTGGTCGTCCCCGGGAGATAGGAGTGGCGTTATGCCCTGGACCTGGCGGTACGAGAAGACGGACGGTGCCGTGGTGAGCGGCTCGGGCCTGCAGGAGGCCATCTTCGCCAGCCAGGGGGACGCCGAGAGCTGGCTGGGGGAGAACTGGCACGACCTGCTGGACAGCGGCGTGGACCAGGTGAGCCTGTTCGACGACGCCCGCAAGGAATACGGCCCCATGTCCCTGCACCCGGAGAGCTGACCCGGGCAGAGCGGTTAAAAGCAGCGAGGCCCCGGGTCACCGACCCGGGGCCTTTCGCTGTCAGCCAGACGCGCCGCGCGGCGCGGTGCTAGTAGTCGTCGCCCGGCTTCAACCGGGGCGCGGGCGTGCGGAACCGGCGCAGCTGCAGGGCACGCATGATGGCGTAGAACCCCAGGCCGCGGGTGGACTCGCCCGGCAGGCGCTGCTCGACCGTCCTCATCACCGACCGGCGCAGCAAGAAGCCGTCCACGGCGATGATCACGATGATCATGATCAGGAAGTACTGCATGTACGAGCTCAGCGCCGTGCTCGACCGGCCCGCGAACAGCGCGATGATCAGCAGGACCAGCGCGTACATGTAGAACTCCATCGGCCGCCGGTGGGCGTCGACGTAGTCCCTGGTCAGCCGCTTGGCAGGGCCGCGGTCGCGCACGCCGAGCGCCCAGTCCTCGCCGCGCCGCATGGCCTGCATCTGCCGGCTGCGGTCCTCGCGCGCCTTGGCCTTGTCCTCGGGCGTCATCTTGCCCCTGGAGCCGGCGGCTGCCTGGCGGCCCCGCCCGCTGGTGGTGCTGCCGGTGATGGTCCGGTACCGGTTGGCCTCGGCCGCACTGCGCTTGGGCGTGGGCCTTCCCTTGCCCGCCTGTGCGGCTGACTTGCTCTTGGCCGGAGCTTCCGGGGTCTGCGCGCCCTGCGGACTCTGAGAACCCTGGGCCTTGCCTTCGGCAGCTCCGGCGCTGCTGCGTCGGAACACGTACACAGCTTAGTGGCTCTTTGGTTCGGGAGGGGACCACGGGCGGGCGCGGCGGCCCGCGAAAGTGCGGCCAGGCGACCGGAGCCGGCGCACCGGCCGGTGGCGCCCCGCCCGGCCGCGGGCGGCGCGGCGGCAGGCGTCCCGCGCGATCTACGTCACCGTGCGGGGCTCATTTCGACGGCCGGGTGATTTGACCCGGGGCATCGCGGGGGATACAGCGGGGATAAGTGGCTACTACTCGCGGCAGCGCGTAGGGTTGATTGCGGTGAGTCGGCGGCAATGAGCCGTCACCTGGAGGCATGCGCCGCCGGGGGCGGCGATCAGGTAAATGAAGGGGACGGCCGCGTTTATGAGCGTGATGAAGCGAGTCTCGCTGATATTCCGGGCCAAGGCCGACAAGGCGCTGGACCGGATGGAAGACCCTCGCGAGACCCTCGACTATTCGTACAAGCAGCAGGTCGAGATGCTGACCCGGGTCCGGCGCGGTGTGGCCGACGTCGCCACGTCGCGCAAGCGCGTCGAGCTTCAGATGAACTCATTGCAGAAGGAGCTCAACAAGCGCGACCAGCAGGCGCGCGACGCCCTCAGCAAGGGCCGCGAGGACCTGGCCCGCGCGGCGCTGCAGAACAAGGCGCAGCTGCAGGGGCAGTATGCCGACCTGGAGACCCAGTTCGCCTCGCTGCAGGAGCAGGAGGAGAAGCTGACGCTCGCCTCCCAGCGGCTCGACGCCAAGGTGCAGTCCTTCCGCACGCGGAAGGAGACCATCAAGGCGACCTACACCGCGGCCGAGGCGCAGACCCGTATCAACGAGGCGTTCAGCGGCATCTCCGAGGAGATGGGCGACGTCGGCCTGGCCATCCAGCGGGCCGAGGACAAGACCGCGCAGATGCAGGCGCGCGCCGGCGCGATCGACGAGCTGCTCGCCTCCGGCGCCCTCGAGGACCACGTGAGCGGCAACCAGGACCAGATCCAGGCCGAGCTGGACAAGATCGGGGCCAGCAGCGACGTGGACGACGAGCTGGCCCGGATGAAGAACGAGATCGAGGCCAGCGCGCCCAAGCAGCTTGAGGGCAACGGGGCGCCGGTCGACGACGAGCAGGCGGCACAGCAGCAGGCGCGCCAGGCGGGTGACGGGTCGTGATCGTCCGGATCCTCGGCGAGGGCCAGTTCCGCGTTGGTGACGACGCCGCCGCGAAGCTGACCGCGCTGGACAAGGACCTCGACGCCGCCGTGCGCGACGACGAGGGAGCGGCGTTCAGCGCCGCGCTGCACGCGGCCGTGGCCCTGGTCCGCGCCTCGGGCACGCCGCTGCCCCCCGAGGAGATCGTGACGGCGGAGTACATCCTGCCGTTCGCCGACGCCACCGTCGAAGAGGTGCGCAAGCTGCTCGCCGACGGCACGATCCCCGGCGAGTCCATCGGCCTGCCCTGACCTGAACCGCCGCCGACGCCTGCCCACGGTGAATCTGCCCAGGATTCGCCGTGGGCAGAACCGTTTCTCGCATCCCTCAGGCTGCTCTGCGGAACGCTTCAGCGCGCGTGCAGCGTTGTACGGGTAGATTGCAGTGTACAACCAGGCGCGCAGCGACGCAACCAAGAAGTCGCGGGCCTGGCTGAATCGGAGGTGCGTTATGGCGACGCGTACGCGGTACGCGCCCGACCGAGGCCTCACCGTCCGGATGACCGCGACGATGTTCCTTCTCGGCCTGGTCTTTGTCGCTGTTCGTCGCCCTTGTCATCGGCATCATGATCGCGGCGAACGTCAGCATCGGCGCGATCGTCGTGATTGCGCTGATCTTCGGCGGCGGCACGGCCTTCATCTCGCTGTTCTACAGCGACAAGATCGCCCTGGCGGCGGCGGGCGCCCACGAGGTCTCGCCGCAGCAGATGCCGGAGCTGCACGCGATCGTGGACCGGCTGTGCGCCCTGGCGGACATGGACAAGCCGCGGGTGGCGCTGGCCCCCACGGACCTGCCCAACGCCTTCGCCACCGGCCGCAACAGCAAGAACTCCGTGCTGTGCGTGACCCGGGGCCTGCTGAACCGGCTGGAGCCGGACGAGCTTGAAGGCGTGCTCGCCCACGAGCTCAGCCACGTGGCCCACAAGGACGTCCAGGTGATGACCATCGCCAGCCTGCTGGCCATCGTGGCCGGGCTGCTGGTGCGGTTCGCGTTCTACTCCGAGCTGTTCGGCGGCGGCCGCCGCAGCGGCGGCGACAACGGCAACGCGGCGCTGCTGATCCCGCTGATCATGCTGGTCTCCGCGGTCGTCTACGCGATCAGCTTCCTGCTGATCCGGGTGCTGTCCCGGTACCGGGAGCTGGCCGCGGACCGCAGCGCCGCGCAGCTCACCGGCCAGCCGAGCGCCCTGGCCTCCGCACTGGTCAAGGTAAGCAACTCGATGAACCGCATCCCCACCGAGGACCTGCGCAAGGCCGAGCCGCTTAACGCCTTCTACTTCGCCCCGGCGGTCAAGCTGAACGGCAAGACGCTGGCGAACGTGTTCTCCACCCACCCGAGCCTGGAGAAGCGCCTCGCGGAGCTGGAGAAGGTGCGCCGCGAGCTCGGCCAGGTCGCCCCGGGCGACGAGTGACGGCCGGGTAACGCCGCATGGGCTTCCTTGACACGCTGCTTCGGCCGGACGAAGCCGGTCCAGCCGAAGCTCGACGATCTCTTCGCGCTGCCCTCGGCGGCCGTCCAGCTCGAGGCGGCCGGCGGGTTCACCCCGACCGGCTCCGGCTCGGTCTGCTTCCGCGCCGTCGAGGGCAAGACGTTCTCCGACATCCAGAAGGACGTCCGCGAGCTGCTCGACATGAACACCGGGGAGCCGGGCGGCGCCGGGCCTCCCGGTGCGAGGTGACCAAGGACAACTACGGGTTCACCTGGCTGGTCAGCAACCACATGAGTGACGAGCTGGAAGGCGCTGGTCACCGACCTGCACGCGGTGAACAGCGCCCTGGTCGACAACGGCTTCGGCCCCCAGCTGCTGTGCACCCTGGTCGCCTTCCGTGACGAGAGCCACCGCAACCTGGGCCTGGTCTACCTGTACAAGCGGGGCACGTTCTACCCGTTCGCGCCGCGGCCCGGCCACGGCAACACCCGCGACAACGCGCTGGAACTGCAGGTCAAGGGCATCCTGGCCGAGGACATGAAGATGGAGCAGGACCTGGCCCGCTGGTTCCCCGTCTGGGGCGCCCCGGGCTTGTGACCGAGTGACGCTTGTGTCGGGCTCACGTGGCAGGAATGCCTGCCGCCGTGCGTACAGTTGACTCGAACGACGATGCCGCGCGTGCGGCAGCCATAGGAAAGACGGGAGCTAGTCACAGATGACCGTTCAGGACGAAGTGACGCAGCAGGGGATTGTCCTCACCGAGGCCGCCGCGAGCAAGGTGGGCGCGCTGCTCGCCCAGGAGGGCCGGGATGACCTGCGGCTGCGGGTGGCCGTGCAGCCGGGCGGTTGCTCTGGCCTGCGCTACCAGCTCTACTTCGACGAGCGCGCGTTCGACGGCGACGTCGTCAAGGAGTTCAGCGGCGTCGGCGTGGTGACCGACAAGATGTCCGCCCCGTACCTGATGGGCGCGACCGTCGACTTCGTGGACACGATCGAGAAGCAGGGCTTCACGATCGACAACCCGAACGCGACGGGCTCCTGCGCCTGCGGCGACTCGTTCCACTGATCGCCGCCGTGGCGGGCTACCATGTTCGCTGATAGCCGCGCCCCGCGCTGCCGGTCAGCTTCCCGGCGGCCCGCAGTGCTTTCCCGGGGGGCGCCCCCCAGGTCCCTGGCCCATAGCTGAATAGGAACGAAACCTCAACGATGCGGATAGCTGTCACCGGGTCGATCGCCACCGACCACCTGATGATGTTTGCGGGCAAGTTCACCGACACGCTGATCGCCGAGAAGCTGGACAAGATCTCCGTGTCCTTCCTGGTCGGCGACCTGGAGATCCGGCGCGGCGGCGTGGCCGGGAACATCTCCTACGGCCTCGGCTCGCTCGGGCTCAGCCCGTTGCTCGTCGGCTCGGTCGGCCAGGACTTCGCCGAGTACGCGGCCTGGCTCACCGCCCACGGCGTGGACACCTCGGGCGTGCGGACGTCGGCGACCCGGCACACCGCCCGGTTCACCGCGACCAACGACGAGACCGGCAACCAGATCGCCTCGTTCTACCCGGGCGCGATGAGCGAGGACAGCGAGATCGACATCGTCGCGCTGGTCAAGGCCAACGCGGATCGACCTGGTCGTGATCGGGGCCGGCGACCCGGCGGCCATGCAGCGGTTCACCGCCGAACTGCCGCGCCGCGGGCGTGAAGTTCGCCGCTGACTTCTCGCAGCAGGTCGCGTTCCTCGACGGCGAAGCGATGCGCCCGCTGATCGAGGGCGCCGCGTACCTGTTCTGCAACGAGTACGAGGCGGCGGTCATCGAGCAGAAGACCGGCTGGTCGGGCGCGGACATCCTGGACCGCGTGGAGACCCGGGTCGTCACCCTCGGCTCCGAGGGCGCCCGGGTGGAGCGCAAGGGCGCCGAGCCGGTCGTCGTCGGCCCGGTCAAGGACGCCACGTTCGTCGAGCCGACCGGCGCGGGCGACGCGTTCCGCTCCGGGTTCCTGGCCGGCACGGCCTGGGGCCTGCCGGTCGAGCGCGCCATCCAGCTGGGCAACCTGATGGCGGTCAACGCCCTGGAGACGGTCGGCCCGCAGGAGTACGAGCTGACCCCGGGCGCCCTGGCCGACCGGGCCAAGCACGCCTACGGCGAGGAGGCCGCCGCCGCCATCGCGGCGCACCTCCCGTCCTGAGCATCCGCGCTCGGCGAACGGCCCGCCGGGAGAAGGCGACTTCTCCCGGCGGGCTTTTCGCGTCCCCGGGGCCCGGAGACGGCGGCGGGCGCGGCCGGCCCTGGCGCCCCACGATCTACGACAGGGAGTAGTTTTAGGGCATGGCCTCCCTCGCCGCCGGGTACTCCGGCCCGCCCAAGCTGACCCTGCCGAGGGCGTTCACCGAGTGGCGCCTCGATGTCCCGATGCTGGTGCTGATCCTCGTGGTCGCGGCCTGGTACCTGGTCTCGGCCCGGAAGGTCAGGCGGGCGGGCGGGCAGTGGGCAGTCGGCCGCACGGTCTCGTTCGTCGGGCTCGGCCTGGGCTTCTGGGTGATCGCCGTCATGGCCTGGCCGGGTGTCTACCAGGGCGTGCTGTTCTACGGGCGGGCCACCCAGACCGTGCTGCTCACCCTGGTGTCGCCGCTGTTCCTGGCCATGGGCAAGCCGCTCACGCTGCTGATCGAGGCTTACCCGGGACCGGGCCGCCGGGTCGAGCGGGTGGTCCGCAGCCGGGTGGTGAAGGTGGTGACGTTCCCCGCGATCACCACGCTCGCGCTCGTCGCCGTGCCGATGAGCATGTACTTCACCTCCTGGTACACCGCGTACTTCGACAGCGGCGCGGTCCGCGAGCTGACCTACCTGATCCTCATGGTCCCCGGGTACGTGTTCTTCTGGACGCTGCTGCGCGTCGACCCGGTGCCGAAGCTGTACCCGCACGGCGTCGGCATGTGGATCGCCGCCGCCGAGGTGGTCGGCGACGCGTTCTTCGGCATCGCGGTCATCGCCGACCAGACGATGCTCGGCGCCGCGCACTACCACGCGGCCGGCTATCCGTTCGGCCCCAGCCTGGCCACCAGCCAGGTCCTCGGCGGCGGCATCATCTGGATCCTCGGCGACTTCGTCGGCCTGCCGTTCCTGGGCGTCCAGCTCATCCAGATGATGCGGGCCGACAAGCGAGAGGCCGAGCAGATCGACGCCGAGCTCGACGCGCGCGACGCCGCCCGGGACCGGTGCGCCCGCACCCGTGGCCGCAGCCGGCCCGGCCGCCGGCCCGGGGGACCAGGCCGCGGGCGCGGGCGAGCGGGCGAGCCCGACCGCCCGTGGTGGGAATCCGACCCGCGCCTCACCGAGCGCTTCAAGCGGGCCTGAACGGCCGCTAGTAGCGGCGGCGGACGCCGAACGACCAGCCGGTCGCGTAGCCGGCCCGGAACACGCAGTCGTGCGACTTCAGGCCGCACCAGGCCGGGATGTCGCTGTAGGCGGCCGGGTCGTCGGCCAGCACGGCGATGACCGCGCCGACCGGGACGTCGCGGATCTGCTCGGCCAGCATGATGATCGGGATCGGGCACTTGCGCCCGAGCGCGTCGATGGTGACCGCGGGCTCGTCCCCGGGCGGGACGTGGGCGGGCAGCGTCGCGGCCGTCGCCGCCGACGCGGCCCGGGCGGCGTCGGTCACCGGGGAGGTCAGCGGCGCGGCCGCGTCCGGGCGCGTCCTCGAGCGTCGGCGCGCCGAGCAGGCCGCCGCCGGCCGCCAGTGCCCACGGCGGCGTCTGCTCTGACCGGGCCTCATCGGGCCGGCCAGGCACTCCACTGCCCGGCTCCGCCCATGGACTGCGCCCCGGTCGCCTCGGCCCGCCGATCTCGGCCGGCCGGCGGCCGTCGTCGCGGGCGCGGGCCCGCGCGGCACCGGCGGCGCCCTGGCGCCTCCGGCTCCGGCGGCTGCTGCTCGCGGGCCTTGGCCCGCCCCGCCCCGGCGGCGTGCCGCCCCGTGGAGCGGCCCAGCCACGGCGTACGGCTCATCCGACGACCCTCACAGCTCCATAGTGCCCCTCGCCGCCGTCCGTTACGCGCACAAGTGCGCAACGGAGCTTCACGACCGCGCTGCGTACCCGCTTCCGGCTCAACCCCGTCCATAACGCCGGGGGTCCCCTGCGCAGCCGGTCCAGGCGCGCGATACTGTTTGCACGACACGCTGTAGAAGACCGTAGACCGGCGCCTGTGAGATATAAACCAGGCGGCCGGGCGACGTTGCTGGGAAGGCGCCTCCTTTGACTCTGATTCGTCGGCAGGCCGCGCCGGGCGGGCGCGGCTCACGCCCGCGAGCGCACGCGGGCCCCGCGCAGCCGCCGGGCTAACGCGGTGCGCGTCGGCGCGCTTGCCGTCATGCTGCTTGCCCTTGCCGGGTGCTCGCCGAACAACACCTTCACCCGGATGGGCTTCCCGGACCCGGTGACCAAGCAGGGCGCGGTCACGCTGTCCCTGTGGCAGGGGTCCTGGATCGCCGGCCTGCTCGTCGGCGCGGTTGTGTGGGGCATGATCGTCTGGGCGGTGATCTTCCACCGCAAGCGCGGTAACAAGCTCCCGCCGCAGGTTCGGTACAACATGCCGATCGAAATTCTTTACACGGTTGTGCCCTTCGTCCTCATCGCGGTGCTCTTCTACTACACCGCCAAGGACGAGAACTACATCGACAACATTCCGAAGCAAGGCGGTGACGGTCGACGTCACCGGCTTCCAGTGGTCCTGGGCGTTCAACTACCCGGACTACAAGGTGACCACCGACGGCGCCATGTGGAACCCGAACCTGACGGACGCCGAGAACGCCAAGGACATGCCGATCCTGGAGATCCCCGAGGGCGAGGCGGTCAACTTCAACCTGACCTCGCCCGACGTGATCCACGCGTTCTGGGTGCCGGAGTTCCTGTTCAAGCGGGACGTGGTGCCGGGCCACCCGAACCACTTCTCGATCACCGCGACGAAGACCGGCACGTTCACCGGCCACTGCAGCGAGCTGTGCGGTCTTTACCACAGCAGGATGCTGTTCACGCTCAAGATCGTGTCGCCGACTGCCGTTCCACACCTGGGTCACCCAGCAGCAGGCGGCACAGCAGACGCCTTCAGGGAGCACCCAGTGACAACCCTCGACAACCCGGCAGCGCTCAGGGCGGCAGCCCGCGCCGCGCGCACCGAGCGCAAGGGCTCGGTGCTGGCGAGCTGGCTGTCCTCCACGGACCACAAGATCATCGGTCACATGTACCTGATCACGTCGTTCGTGTTCTTCCTGGGCGCCGGGATCATGGCGCTGCTCATCCGCATCCAGCTGTTGAGCCCGAACAGCACCTTCCTGTCCGACCAGATCTACAACGAGCTGTTCACCATGCACGGCACGATCATGCTGCTGTTGTTCGCGACCCCGCTCTTCGTCGGCTTCGCGAACGAGCTGGTGCCGCTGCAGATCGGCTCGCCGGACGTGGCGTTCCCGCGGCTGAACCTGCTCAGCTACTACCTGTTCCTGTTCGGCGGGCTGATCCTGTTCTTCAGCTTCCTCGCCCCCGGCGGCTCGGCCGCCTTCGGCTGGTACGCCTACGCGCCGCTGACCAGCGCGACGAACTCGCCGGGCATCGGCGCCGACCTGTGGATCATGGGCCTGGCGCTGTCCGGCTTCGGCACCATCCTCGGCGGCGTCAACTTCGTCACCACGATCTTCTGCATGCGCGCGCCGGGCATGACGATGTTCCGCATGCCGATCTTCACCTGGAACGCGCTGCTCACCTCGATCCTGGTGCTGCTGGCCTTCCCGGTGCTGGCCGCCGCGCTGCTCGTGCTCGAGGTCGACCGCCGCCTCGGCGCCCAGGTCTTCGCGGCCAACTCCGGCGGCGCGATCCTCTGGCAGAACCTGTTCTGGTTCTTCGGCCATCCAGAGGTCTATATCTTGGCGCTACCGTTCTTCGGTATCGCCACCGAGATCCTGCCGGTGTTCAGCCGCAAGCCGCTGTTCGGCTACAAGACGCTGATCGCGGCGACGATCGCGATCGCCGGCCTGGCGATGACCGTGTGGGCGCACCACATGTTCACCACCGGCGCGGTGCTGCTGCCGTTCTTCTCGTTCATGACGCTGCTGATCGCGGTGCCCACGGGAGTGAAGTTCTTCAACTGGGCCGGCACGATGTGGCGCGGCCAGATCTCGTTCGAGCCGCCGATGCTGTACACGATCGGCTTCCTGGTGGTGTTCCTCTTCGGCGGCATCACCGGCGTCATCCTGGCCTCGCCGCCGCAGGACTTCGCGGTCTCCGACTCCTACTTCGTCGTGGCGCACTTCCACTACGTGCTGGCCGGCACCGTGCTGTTCGAGATGTTCGCCGGCCTCTACTTCTGGTGGCCGAAGATGACCGGCAAGATGCTCAACAGCCGGATCGGCAAGGTCCAGTTCTGGCTGCTGTTCATCGGCTTCAACATGACGTTCCTGGTCCAGCACTGGACGGGCGTGCAGGGCCAGGTCCGGCGCACCGCGAACTACCCGTTCCTGCCCGGCGACGTCACCACGCTGAACGTCATCTCGACGGTCGGCTCGTGGATGCTGGCGCTGTCGGTGCTGCTGTTCATCTGGAACGTGTACGTCACGCACCAGGTTCGGCCAGAAGGTCACCGAGGAAGACCCGTGGGGCTACTGCTCCTCGCTGGAGTGGGCGACCTCCTGCCCGCCGCCGCGGCACAACTTCTACCGCATCCCGCGCATCCGGTCCGAGCGTCCCGCCTTCGATGCGCACTACCCGCACATCGTGGTCGGCGCCCGGTCCCGGGGCCTGGATCAGACCATCCCGCCGCTCAGCGCGGGGACCAAGTCGCCCGTCGGCTTGGCCGAGAAGTAGGGACGGGTAACTGACATGAAGGTCGAAGGCTGGCTGTTCATCGGCGCTGGCGTCTTCCTCCTCGGCGCCGACATCGTTTACTGGTACCTGTCGTACGACCCGACCGGCACCACCGCCCTGGCCCTGTCCGTGGGGCTGGCGCTGCTCGCCGGGTTCTATGTGCTGTTCACCGGCCGCCGCCTGCCGCGGCGCCCGGAGGACGACAACGAGGGCGAGATCGCCCAGGGCACCGGCGAGCTGGGCTTCTTCAGCCCGCACAGCTGGTGGCCGATGTGGGTCGCGCTGGCTGGCGCGGTGATCGCGATCGGCTTCGCCGTCGGCTGGTGGCTGGTCCTCATCGGCTTCGTGGCCATCATGTTCGCGTCCATCGGCTTCGTCTTCGAGTACTACCGGGGCCACTTCAGCCACTAGCAGGCGGCTGACTCCCCGGGCGCGACCCGAAGCCACGCGACACACCGAATGACAGCGCTGCCCCCGCCTCCCTGACCCGGGAGGCGGGGGCAGCGCTTTCTCAGGGAAAGGGCCCCGACCGGGGCACGAATCCTCCGTGAGCATCACGCGGGCATCTCTACGCGACCGGGGGAGCCAGGCCCGCCTGGTGAGCGATGATCACCAGCTGGACCCGGTCGCGGGCGTCCAGCTTGGTGAGCAGGTGGGCGACGTGGGTCTTGGCCGTGGCCGGGGAGATGCTCAGGTGGTCGGCGATCTCCCCGTTGGACATGCCCGCCGCGACCAGCCGGAGCACCTCGCACTCGCGGTCGGTGAGCAGCCCGGTCACCCGGCCCGCGCGGGCCGCCGCCTGCCCAGGCGGCGGCCCGCCGGACGGCGATGCGGCCCCAGGCCCGCGGCCAGCGGCGTACCCGGGCAGCGGCATCACGGCCGCGGCGGTGTCAGCCGGGGCGCCGAGCGCGGGGATCCGGGCGAACTCGCTGATGAGACGGCGGGTGACGCTGGGCGCGAGCAGCGCCTCGCCGGCCGCCACGACCCGGATGGCGGTGATCAGCTCCTGCGGAAGCGTGTCCTTGAGCAGGAAGCCGCTGGCCCCGGCGCGCAGCGCGCCGAACACGTAGTCGTCGAGGTCGAACGTGGTGAGGATGATGACGCGGACGTCCGCGAGCTCGGGTGCGGAGGTGATCCGCCTGGTCGCCTCGATGCCGTCGAGCACCGGCATCCGCACGTCCATCAGCAGCACGTCGGGCCGTGCGGTGCGGGCGACCGTGACGGCCTCCTCGCCGTTGGCGGCCTCGCCTACCACGGCGAAGCCCTCGGTGGCGGCGACGATCCCGCAGAACCCGACCCGGACCAGTGCCTGATCGTCGGCGACCGCGACAGAGATCGTCATTCCTGGCCGCCGCCGCGCCCGACCGCGCCCGTCCCCAGGCCGGCGACCCCGGCGACGGCGGGGAGGACGCCCGCGATGGATACCGCGGACGCGGACGCCTCGGGTGCGGTCGCCGGGACGCGCGGTGCGGACGGGGTGGCCGGGGTGGCCGTCCCGCGCGCGGTGACCGCCTCGCTGGCGGCCGCGGTGCCGGCCGCGGGCAGCGGCAGCGTCGCGGTGACCTGGAAGCCCCCGCCAGGCAGCGGGCCGGCGCTGAACGTGCCGCCGCACAGGGTCACCCGCTCCCGCATGCCGATGATGCCGTGCCCGGTCCCGCCGGCCCGCCGCGGCCGGCCGCGGCCGCGCCCGGCAGGCTGGCCACCGTCGTCGGTCACCCGGATGATCAGGTCGTTGTCGGCGTAGCGGACGCTGACCGCGCACCGTGCGCCGGTCCCGGCGTGCTTCACCACGTTGGTCAGCGCCTCCTGGATGATCCGGTACGCCGACAGGTCCACCCCCGCGGGAACGGTCCGCGCGCCCCCGAGCACGTCGAGGTCGACCCGTACCCCGGCGCCGCCGGTCCGGCTGACGAGCCGTTCAAGCGAGGCCAGGCCCGGGGCCGGGCTCAGCGGGGCCGGCGCGGGGCCGGTCCGGTCCGGCGCGGGCGGCGGGTTCCGCGGCGGGCGGCCGGCGGGGCCGCGGTTCCCGCGGGGCGCGCGGATAGCCCGGCGTCGTCCGCGACGTCCTGCTGGCGGAGCACGCCGAGCATGCGGCGCATCTCCTCCAGGGCGTCCCTGCTGGTCGCCTGGATCGCGCCGAGCGCATGCCTGGCGCCGTCCGGGCTGGCGTCGATGACGTACTGGCCGTACCCCGCCTGGACGGCGATCACCGACATGCTGTGCGCCACGACGTCGTGCAGCTCGCGCGCGATCCGCAGCCGCTCCTCGGCAACCGCGCTGCTGGCCGCCTGGTGCTGCAGCGTCACCGCGTACAGCCGGCGCTGCCTTACCGAGGACCCGGTCATCCAGGCCAGCACGTTGGCCAGGGCGACCGGGACGAACTCGCTCGCCGTCATCGCCCGCGGCTGCGTGCCGGTGCCGGCGATGGACAGCACCACCATGACCACCAGTACCAGGACGAGCGCCGCGATCCCGGTCCGCGACCGGTCCTCGACCGTCACCGTGTACAGCGCGAACGCGCCGGCCAGGAAGGCCACGATGGGTACCTGCGGTGTCGTCCCGGACAGCATCACGCCGAGGACCAGCAGCCCCGCGAACGCGGTGACCGGCGCCTTCCTGCGGAACCCCATGGCGGCGAAGACGGCCGCCATGACCACCAGGATGGCGGGCAGGTTCGCCCGGCCGTCGTGCGGGCCGGCGCCGAGTATGGCCCCGTCGCACAGGGCGGCGAAGCCGGCCACCGTGCAGTCGATGGCGATCCAGTGGCTCCGGCGCATCCGCTTGGTCAGCGGCGGGCGGGGCGGGCGCGGCTGCCCGGACCCCGGGTACGCCGGGTACGCTGCGGACTGGCGCTCACCAGCCGGGTACGACATGTCGCGTTCGGAGCCCACGGCACTACGGTAGCTGCCCGCCGCCGGTCGCGCCTCATCCCTCAGGCGTAGCCCGCCCAGCCGACGCCACCCCGCCGCCCTTGCCCGGCTCCACGGCGTCCCGCCCGTCAAGCCTGCGGTTGCCCGGGTGGCCGGTGCTCGGCTGCGATCCGCAGCGGTGCCGACTGACTGATGACGGGTGGCTGCCCAGTCGAAGTAAGTCTGACGACTGCTGCCTGGCCTTCTGATTCCAGCCGTTGCAGGTCTTCTGGCGGCACGAGGCAGGCCACGGCCTTGGAGTGCCTGGTCAGGATGATCCGCTCGTGACCGTAGGCGACGCGGTTGATCAGCTCCGCCAGCTCGTCTCTGGCTTGCGTTACAGGGATCTCGGTAGTCATGGTCCAGAGGCTATGTACGTTCCGCACGTTCATCAAATAATGTACGTTTTAAACAAAACGTACGTTGGATGGAGGCATCCTGATGTCCCGATCCCCAGGTGGGCCACGGTTCCGCGGACCGCTGCGTAGCCCGAACTTCCGGCTCCTGGCACGAGTCAGAGGGACCGGAACAGCCTCCCGTGTTCCCCAGCCGGTTCCGCTCCGGCGCAACGAGGGCTTCCGGATGCTGTGGACCGGCCAGTTGCTGTCCGATACCGGCACGCAGGTCGGCGGGCTCGCCTATCCGCTGCTCATCCTGGCCCTCACCCACTCGGCGGCGCTCGCGGGAGTGACGGGGACGGCGCGGGCGATCACCCTGCTGTGCCTGCAGCTTCCGGCCGGGGCGCTGGCCGACCGGTTCGACCGGCGGCTGACAATGATCATCTGCGACACCATGCGCGCCGTGTTGCTGGCCGTGCTCACCGTCCTGATCGTGGCACGCCTAGCGGCCTGGCCGGTCGTCATGGCGGTGAGCGTGATCGAGGGGGGTGCCGGTGCCATCTTCACCCCGGCGGCCGCCGCCGCGCTGCCGGAGATCGTGCCGGACGGGCAGCTCGAGCAGGCGTGGGCCGCCACCGAAGCCCGGGCATACGGTGCCGAGCCTGGCCGGCCCGGCGCTCGGCGGGCTGCTGTTCGGGCTGGGCCAGGCCGTCCCGTTCCTGGCCGACGCCATCTCCTACGGGGTCTCATCCGCCACAGTGAACCGGATCCGCGGGCGGTTCCGCCCCCGGAACGCGACCGGGCGCAAGGCTCTGTGGCAGGAGGTGGCCGATGGCCTGCAGCTCGTCTGGCAGGCGCCGGTCCTGCGCGCGGTGGTGATCCAGGCACCCCTGGTGAACTTCGCCTTCACCGGCGTGATCTTCGCCATTACCCTCGCGATGCGCCAGCACGGTACCTCGACCGTGGTGATCGGACTGGTGCAGGCAGCCATCGCGGTCGGCGGGCTGCTCGGCGCCGGGGTGGCACCCCGGCTGCAAGGGCGCATGCGCCTGGCCACCCTGGCCACCACGATCACCGTGGTCGGGGCCCTGCTGTTCGGCGCGGCCGCCCTGCTTGTCCCGTCACCGCTGGTGGCGGCGCCGGTCGCCCTAGCGCTGGTGCTCGCACCGGCGGCGAACGCCGCGCTGGTTGCCGTGGTGCTTCGCAGCGCGCCTGAGGAAATGCGCGGCCGGGCCACCAATACCGTGGTCATGGCGGCCACCGCGCTGGCCGTGCTGGCGCCACTGATCGCTGGCCTGCTTGTCCAGCACGTGTCCGGCACCTGGGCGGTAGGCGCCTTCGCTGTCACGATGGCCACGGCGGCCGTGCTGTGCGTGGTCCTGCCAGGCTTGCGGCAGGCGCAGGGTTAGCTGCGGGGGCGGGGAGTGGCGAGGCGGTTGCTGGCGTCCACCCAGCGGCTGAGCAGGGCGGCGGCGGCACCCGAGTCGACGGCTTCGGCGGCCCGGGTCATGCCCTCGGACAGGGACTTGGCCAGCGCCTCGCCGGTCGCGGCGGCGGCAGCGGCCGGGTCGGCGCCCGGGTTGGCCGCCAGGGCGGCCAGGGCGTCGAGTCCTCCGGCGGCGGTCATCGCGGCGGCCGCGTTGAGCAGGACGATGTCGCGCACCGGCCCGGCTTCGCCGGCGAGCAGCGCGCGGACCACGGACGCGTTGTGCGCCGGGTCGCCGCCGCGCAGGTCGTCGAGCGTCGCCCGGGGCAGGCCGAGCACCGCCGGGTCGAACGACGTCTCGGCGACCACGCCGTCGGCGGCGATCCAGACCGTGGACGGCCCGGTCGTGGACAGCTCGTCGATGACGCCGCCGTGGAATACCAGCGCCGACTCGCCCCGGCCCGCGTAGACCCCGCCGAGCACCCGCCCCATCCGCGGGGTCGGCGACGCCGACGGCGAGCGAGGACGGGCGGGCCGGGTTGGTCAGCGGGCCGAGATAGTTGAACGCGGTCGGCACGCCGAGCTGGCTGCGCACCGGGCCCGCGTGCCGCAGCGACGGGTGGTACAGCGGGGCGAACAGGAACGCCACGCCGATCTCGGCGAACAGCGCCTCGCTCGCCGACGCGGGCAGGTCGATGACCACGCCCAGCGCCTCGAGCACGTCGGCCGCGCCGGACGCCGACGAGGCCGCCCGGTTGCCGTGCTTGACCATCGCCACCCCGGCGGCGGCCGCGACGATCGTCGCCATCGTGGACACGTTGACCGATTGCGCGCCGTCACCGCCGGTGCCGACCAGGTCGGTGACCTGGCCGGCGATGGTGATCGGCGTGGCGTGCGCGAGCATCGACGCGGCCAGGCCGGACATCTCCGCGGCGGTCTCGCCCTTGGCCCGCAGGGCCACGCCGAACCCGGCGATCTGGGCCGGGGTCGCGGCCCCCTCCATGATCTCGTTCATCGCCCAGGCGGTCTGCTCGGCGGTCAGCGCCTGCCTCCCGATGAGCGCGCGGATCAGCGCTGGCCAGCTCGGTGTGTCCATCGGTCGGCACCTACTCGGGAGATTTGGGTGGCGGGTGGCGGGTGCGCGAAGCTGACGGGCGGAGCAACGCGCCCGTTATGAAAGACGAACCGGGGACCCGGCGGCGGCCCGCCGGCCCCCGCCGCCGGTACCGCCGGCAGCGGGGGATATTTGTTACTGAGCTGTGATGGCGTGCGACTCGTGTGCCTCGTGCGCCGGGGCGACGCTGGCCGGCGCGTCCGGCGACGGCGTGCCGCCGACGGCCTCGGCGGCGCGGGCGCGCATCAGCGCGGCGAGTTCGCGGGCCAGCGCGACCGGGTCGATCGGGTGGCTGATGACCGCGTCCGCCTTGGACCAGGTGGCCAGCCAGCGGTCGTCCGCGCGGCCGATGATCAGCAGCGCCGGGGGGCACCGGTAGATCTCGTCCTTGGCCTGCCTGGCCACGCCCATGCCGCCGGCAGGCTGGGCCTCGCCGTCGAGCACCATGACGTCGACGCCTCCGGCGTCGAGCATCCGGAACAGCGCGGGCGAGGTCGCGACCTCGATGATCTCCGCCTCCGGCACGTCAGGGGCCGGGCGGGCGCCGATCGCAAGCTTCATCTCGGCCCGCGTGTCGGCGTCGTGACTGTACACAACGACCTTCATGGACGCCATCCTAGTGGTCCCCACCCCGCTGGACGCGCCCGGACGCCGGGCAGGGGCAGCCGGGATGCCGGGGACGCTTCGCTCCTGAGCGCCTGGCCGGGCCAGCCGACTGCTGGGGCGCCGCCCGCCGGGCCCTGGCGCGGGACGCGAGGGTCACGGCCAGGCCACCGCGCCGGAAGGTTAAGAGCCCCGTTCCCGGGAATAAATGGCCGAACTTGGGGGGTCGGCTGCGCGTCCCCTACGGGGTGTCGTAATAATAACCGTTGTGGCGACAGCATCCGTGACCGAGCCGGTACCGCGTACCGCAGCCAGCCGACCGAACCTGGTAAGCGTGGGCACCATCATCTGGTTGTCCAGTGAGCTGATGTTCTTCGCCGGGCTGTTCGCGATGTACTTCACGATCCGCTCGGTAGACAAAGGCCAGGGCCTGCCGTGGCCCATGGCTCATCTGGACCTCCAGCTTGGCTCGGCGAACACGACGGTCCTCGTTTTGTCCAGTGTGACCTGCCAGATGGGCGTGTTCGCGGTTGAGCGTGGCCAGATCAGGCGTGCGGCATCTATATGGAACTTCATGAAGTGGGGCCTGCGCGAGTGGTACTGGCTGTCCTTCCTCATGGGCCTCTACTTCGTCCTCGGCCAGGGGTACGAGTACTCGCAGCTGGTCCGGGATGACCACCTGACGATCTCGTCGAGCAACTACGGCTCGGTGTTCTATCTGGCCACCGGGTTCCACGGGTTGCACGTGACCGGCGGTCTGATCGCGTTCCTCTTCTTGCTCGGCCGTACCTACGTCGCCAAGCGCTTCACGCACGAACAGCAGGTCAGCGCGATTGTCGTGTCGTATTACTGGCACTTCGTCGACGTTGTCTGGATCGGCCTGTTCACCACCATCTACCTCATCCAGTAAGCAGGGGAAACCGAGTGAGCTCGATCATCGCCCGGCGCAGGCACCCGGCCGCTGGCTACGCGGCGGTCGCCGTCGGCCTTGTTGCGGCTGGCGCGCTTTACAGCACGCTGTCCGGCGGCGGGGCGTCCGCGGCGGCACCGCCCGGGAATCAGACCCAGATAGCGCAGGGTCAGGCGCTGTTCTCCACGAGCTGCGCTTCGTGCCACGGGCTTGACGCCCAGGGCACGACGCAGGCCCCTAGCCTCATCGGCGCGGGCGCGGCCGCGGTGGACTTCCAGATGTCGACGGGTCGTATGCCCGCCAAGGACCTGACCGCGGAGAACGACCGCAAGCCGACGACGTTCACGCCGCAGCAGATCTCCAGCATCGCCGCCTACGTCGCGTCGCTCGGCGGCGGCCCGGCCATCCCGCCGACCTCCGCCACCTCGACAGCGGGCGCCGACACGGCGCTGGGCCAGGAGCTGTTCAGCACGAACTGCTCGCAGTGCCACGGCTTCGCCGGCGCCGGCGGCGCGCTGACCTACGGGAAGACGGCGCCGTCGCTGAACGCCTCGACGCCGACGCAGATCTACGAGGCGATGCTGACCGGCCCGGAGGCCATGCCGGTCTTCGGCGACGGGACGGTCACCCCGCAGGAGAAGCAGGACATCATCGCCTACATCACCGCCACGCGGAGCGAGGCCAACCCCGGGGGCCTGTCACTGGGCCGCATCGGCACGACCACCGAGGGCCTAGTCGCCTGGATCGGCGGCATCGGCTTCCTCGTGCTCATCGCCATGTGGCTCACCACCAAGCGGCGTGACCACCTCAAGGCGGAATCGGAGCAGGACTCATGAGTGAGACGCCGGAGGAGCCGGCGGGCCCGAAGCGGGTCATCGGAACCCCCTCGACCGCCCCGGGGGCGGTCGATACCCAGCGCGAGCCCATCGGGCCGGAGTTCAGCGCCAAGGCGCCGGCACCGCGGCACGCCAAGAACGCCGAGCGCCTGGTCGCCGCGCTGTTCGTGCTGGCATTCCTCGCGGGCTGCGGCTTCATCGCCGCGTACGTCGGCATCGAGGTCGGCGACAACACGATCCCGAAGGGCGCCAACGGCGTCGTCGCGGCGCTGCGCTCGAACTACGCGCTCGGCACCTGCCTGGCCATCGCGCTGCTCGCCCTGGGCACCGGCTCGATGATCTGGGTGCGGCACCTGACCCCGGACATCGAGATCGAGGAAGAGCGGCACGACATGACGTCGGCGCCGGAGGACAAGAAGGCCTTCGCCCGCACGTTCGCCGAGGGCGCCGCGATGTCCCAGGTCACCCGGCGCCCGCTGATGCGCCGCACGCTGCTGCTGGCGACCGCGCCGCTCGCGCTCGCGCCGCTGGTGCTGCTGCGCGACCTCGGCCCGCTGCCGCAGACCGACCTGCGGCACACGGTGTGGAAGAAGGGCCTGCGGGCGGTGGTCGACGACACCAACCGGCCGCTGCGCCCGGCCGACATCGCCACGCCCGGCTCGCTGATCACGGTGATCCCCCAGGGCTACCAGGACGACCCGGACGCGCTGGCTAAGGCGGGGGTCATCCTGATCAAGTTCGCCCCCGGTGAGCTGCACATCCCGACCATCAAGAACGGCAACACGCAGCTCTACGGCATGAACTGGACCGTCGACAACATCGTCGCGTACTCCAAGATCTGCACGCACGTCGGCTGCCCGGTGGCGCTGTACGAGCAGACCACGCATCACATCTTGTGCCCGTGCCACCAGTCGACCTTCGACGCGGCCAACGGCGCGAACGTCATCTTCGGCCCGGCGGCCCGCGCGCTGCCGCAGCTGCCGCTGACGGTCGACAGCGACGGGTACCTGGTCGCGGCCAGCGACTTCACGCAGCCGGTGGGCCCGAGCTTCTGGGAGCGCGGATGAACGACGACGCAGTTAAGATTCCGCCGGCCGTTTCCGGGGTCGGTACCTGGCTGGACGACCGGTTCCACGGCGCCAAGGGCGTCCGGGTGCTGATGCGCAAGGTCTTCCCGGACCACTGGTCGTTCATGCTGGGCGAGATCGCGCTCTGGTCGTTCGTGATCCTGCTGCTGACCGGCACGTACCTGGCGCTGTTCTTCGAGCCGTCGGCGGCCGAGGTGGTCTACCACGGCTCGTACACCAAGCTCGACGGCATCACGATGTCGCAGGCGTACCAGTCGACGCTGAACATCTCGTTCGACGTCCGCGGCGGCCTGCTGATGCGGCAGATCCACCACTGGGCCGCGAACATTTTCGTGGCCGCGATCGTGGCGCACATGCTCCGGGTGTTCTTCACCGGCGCGTACCGCAAGCCCCGTGAGGTCAACTGGCTGATCGGCATCGTGCTGTTCACCCTGAGCCTGGTCGAGGGCCTGTTCGGCTACTCGCTCCCCGACGACCAGCTGTCCGGCGCGGGCCTGCGGATCACCGAGGGTGTCATGCAGGGCATCCCGATCGTCGGCACGTACATCGCGTACTTCTTCTTCGGCGGCGAGTACCCCGGGACGGCCGTCATCCCGCGCATGTACATCCTGCACGTGTTCCTGATCCCGGGCATCATCCTGGCCCTGGTCGCGGCGCACCTGTTCATCATGTTCCACCAGAAGCACACGCACATGCCGAAGAAGGGGAACACCGAGAAGAACGTGGTCGGTGCGCCGTTCTTCCCGTACTTCCTGCTCAAGGGCCAGGCCTGGTTCTTCTTCATCTTCGGCGCGCTGGTGCTGCTGGCGACGTTCGCCCAGATCAACCCGGTGTGGCTGTACGGCCCGTACACCCCGCTGGCGATCTCGTCGGCGTCCCAGCCCGACTGGTACATGGGCATCCTGGAGGGCTCGCTGCGCATGATGCCTGCCTGGGAGATCAACTTCCTCGGGCATACGGTCTCGCTGTCGGTGCTCATCCCCGCGCTGGTGCCGCTGGGCATCATCTTCACCGGGGCCGCGATGTGGCCGTTCTTCGAGCGGTGGGCCACCGGCGACAAACGGCTGCACCACGTCAACGACCGGCCGAGGAACGCCCCGGTGCGCACCGGGATCGGCGTGGCGGCGGTCTGCTTCTACGGCGTGCTGTGGGCGGAGGGCGCCAACGACGTCCTCGCCGACCAGTTCCAGATCCCGCTGTACACGTTCACCTGGATCTCCCGGGTGGCCGTGTTCGTGGTCCCGATCGCCGCGTACTTCGTGACGAAACGGGTGTGCCTTGGGCTGCAGCGTAAGGACGCCGAGCTGCTCACCCACGGGGTGGAGATCGGCATCATCCGGCAGCTGCCCAACGGCGGGTTCGTCGAGGAGTCCCGGCCGCTCACCGACGAGGAGCGCGGGGTCGTCGACTCCAAGGAGGTCTTCAGAGCGCTGCCCACCGCCGAGCAGGCCGACGAGAACGGCGTGCCCGCGCCGTCCTCGCGCGGCCCGGCGGGCAAGGCCCGCGCCATCGCCAACCGGATGTTCACCGAGACCATCGCGATCCCCGAGGGTCACGGCGACGGGCACGGCGACGGGCACGCGATCTCCGAAGGCGACGAGCACGCCGCCATCGGCTCGTCCCACGGCTCGTCCGAGGAGCACTAGGCCGTCGGCCAGGCCTCAGTAGCGCGAAGAGCGCCCCGGGTAACCCCGGGGCGCTCTTCGCGTTTTCGCTGCTCTTGTGCGCCGTCCGGGCCGGCGATGCCCCTCCAGGCGGGCCGGACGGGGCCGGACGGGGCCGGACGGGGCCGGTCAGGCGTCGGCCAGACCGATCGAGAAGGCGGCCTCCAAGTCGTGCCGTGAGTAGGCACGGAAGGCGATGTGGGTCTGCGTCGCGGTGACGCCGTCCACCTTGTTCAGCACGCCGGGGATGACGTCGGCCAGCTCGTCGTGCGCCCGGACCCGGACAATGGCCAACAGGTCGTGGTCCCCGGTGATCGAGTACACCTCGCTGACCCCGGGCAACTGCGCGAGGGCCTCGGCGACCTCGGGGATGCGGTGAACCTCGGCCTTGATCAAGACGATGGCGGTGACCACGGGGGCTGCCTCCCGGAGATCGGATGCGGGTACCACCGCCAGCCTATCGCCGCCCGTTGGCGGGCAGATGCCTGCCCAACCAGCGGCGCAGCGCGGACGGCAGCCACCGCAGCCAGCCGGCGGCGGCCCGCTCGCGCTCCAGGGCCGCCAGGCGCTCCAGGGCCTCCGCGTCCCGGGCGGCGAGCCAGGCGTTCAGCTCGTCGAGCGTCATCGCCCCCTCCCGCTCGGCCAGCCGGGCCAGCAGCTGCCCGAGAACGACCGCGGTGGCCCGCGCGTCGTCGAGCGCCCGGTGCGACGGCCGCACCGGCGTGCCGAAGAAGCTGGCCAGCGTGGCAAGTTTCCGGTCGGGGACCTCCTGCGGCGTGGCCATCAGGTGCCGGGCCAGCCGTACCGTGTCCAGCACCTCGAAGCCGGGCCAGGCGCGCCCCATGCCCGCGCACGCCGCGGTGAGGAACCGCAGGTCGAACGGCGCGTTGTGCGCGGTCAGCACGCTGCCCTCGGCGAACGCGAGCAGCCCGGGCAGCACGGCGGCGACCGGGGGCGCCGACACCAGCATCTGGTCGCTGATCCCGGTCAGCTCGGTGATCGCCGGCGGCACCGGCGTCCCCGGGTTGACCAGCGAGGCGAACTCGGCGACGGCCCGGCCCGCGTGCACACGGACCGCGCCGATCTCGGTAATGCCGGCCTCCTCCGGCGCCCACCCAGTCGTCTCGATGTCCACCACGGTGAAGTCCAGGCCTTCCAGCGGGACGGACCGGATGCCTGGCACGGGGACAGCGACGTCAGCCATATCACCACGGTAGGGCGGCCCACCGACATTCCCACTCAGGCGAGGCCTGCGCCGGGGCGGCCGTGGCGCGCTCCCGGGCCGCCCGGGCCGGGCGGCGCCGGGCCAGCCATCCGAACGCCCGCTCGAATGTCGGTGCCCGCCTCTAGGGTCGGCGTTGTAGTCAGCAACTGATCACTCATCGTCAGGAGGCGACCGGCATGATCATCGACTGCGGCCTGTGCCAGGCGCGCGGGGCGGGCTGCGGCGACTGCGCCGCCACCACGCTGCTCGGCGCGGAGTCCGGCGCGCGGTACACCGACCTCGACCCGGCCGAGATGCGGGCACTGAACGCCCTCACCAAGGCGGGCATGATCCCACCGCTGCGGTACGCGCCGTGCCTGGCCCGCGCCTCGTGACCACCGGACACTCCCGGCGCGGCACGGCGGGGTCACCCAATGATCACAATTGCCGCAAGCCGGTTGATACCCTTCCTTTCCCCTCAATAGCGTGGCCAGGGTCCGGCTGCGAGCTTGGTGAGGGGCAATGGGAATCACGCTGCGCATGCCACTGGGTGGCCACGCGAGCAAGAAGCGGCGTATTGCCGTGCTGGGTACCGCCGTGCTGCTCGCCAGCGGGGCCGCCGTCGCCATCTCCCAGGTGGCCGGCGCGCAGCCGCAGCCGAGCATCAGCCAGGTGCGGGATCAGATCAACACCCTCACCGGGCAGTTCAACAAGGCGAACCAGCAGTACGACCAGGTTGAGGGCCAGCTCGGCGCGGCCAAGTCCCGGCTGAAGCAGCTGACCGGCCAGCTCAACCGCGACCAGGCCCGCTACCAGGCCGCGCGGAAGCTGGTCGTGCAGATCGCCGACGGCTCCTACGAGGACTCCTCCTCGACGTCGCTGGCCGGCCTGCTGACCACGAACGACCCGAGCAAGGTGCTCGCCGAGGCGTCGGTCATCCAGCAGATCACCGGGAACCGGAACCTGCAGACTCAGGCGTTCTTCGCCGACGCCACGCAGCTCGCGTCGGTGCAGCAGACGCAGCAGCGCACCGAGTCGGGCATCGCCCAGCTCGCCGACCAGATGTCGCACAGCAAGGACCACATCGCGTCGCTGCTGGCCAAGCAGAAATCCATCCTCGGCACGCTCACCGACACCCAGCTCACCGCGGTCCAGCAGGGGACGGTTAACGGCGGAGGAGGCACCACCAGTGCGGTCTACACCGGCCCGACCAGCACGCAGGCAGGCAAGGCCCTGGCCTTCGCCTTCAAGCAGCTCGGCTGCCCCTACAGCTACGGCTCCGCCGGGCCGTGCAGCGTCGGCTTCGACTGCTCCGGCCTGGTCAGCCAGGCCTGGGCGGCCGCGGGCATCTCGATACCGCGCACCACCTACAGCCAGTGGGCGGCGCTCCCGCACGTCGCGTCGTCCGACCTGCAGCCCGGCGACCTGCTCTTCTACAACGGCATCGGGCACGTCGCCATCTACGTCGGCGGCGACATGATCATCGACGCGCCGTCGGCGGGCCAGCCGGTCCGCGAGCTGGCCATGAGCACCGACTGGTACGCCAACAGCTTCGACGGCGCCGCGAGGCCCTAACTCCCCGCGTGACGGTCTCCCGGCACGGGGAATCCCCGTGGCCACGCTCGGCGTGCTGGCCTGGCGGCACAGTCTCGTCCGTGACGGCCGGTCACCGCAGGAGGGGTCAGCCATCTGTTCTGTTACAGTGTGTTAACGGCAGATGGGCTAAGTGCTTCGGCGGATGCAACGGTTCGTGCTAAGAATGCGCATCGGTCGCTGGCCGATTGGGTTGTTGGCCAGCGTGTCGATGGTGGCTGCATTGACCGGCCTCATCGGGCTCCTCGATCCGCACGTGCCGGCGAAGTACCTCATCGTGCTCTACGTGTTACCGGTCATGGTGGTTGCCATGACGTGGGGCACCGGGCTCGCCACGGTCACCGCAGTCATCAGCGCTGTTGCCTTTTCATACTTTTTCCTTGCGACACAGTACAGCCTTTGCAGTTACCGACCTGCCGAGCCTCGTCGCGCTGGGCGTCTTTCTCGTCACGGCGGTCGTTGTGGGACAGCTGGCGGCCCAGATGCGGCGGAAAGCGCAGGAGTCCGCGCGTCTTGCCGTGGAGCAGTCTGCGTTTCGGCGGGTCGCGACGCTGGCTGCCCAGCCGGGTTCGCCGTCGGTGGTCTTCGAGGCGGTCACCCGGGAAGTCGGCCAGCTCTGCCACGCGGACCTTGCCCGGATGGAGCACTTCGAGGAGGACGGGTCCGTGACCGGTATCGCCGCCTGGAGCAGGGTGCCGACCCGGCTGACCGTCGGCACACGGTTCGACCTCGAGGGGCCGAGCATCGCCCGCGCCGTCCGGCAAAGCCAAGGTCCGGCACGGGTCAACGACTTCGCCGGGGCAACGGGCGAGATCGCCCAAGAAGCGCACGCGCTAGGCATCCGCTCGTCGGTCGGCTGCCCCATCGTCGTAGCCGGACGCTTGTGGGGAGTGATCGCCGCCTCGAGAAGGAACCCCGACCCCTTCCCCCCGAACACGGAGGTGCAGATCGCGGGCTTCACCGAGATCGTCGCCACCGCAATCGCGAACGCGGAAAGCCGTATTCAGCTGGCGGCCTCGCGTGCGCGCGTGGTCGGCGCCGGAGACGAGATGCGGCAGCGTCTGGAGCGGAACCTCCATGACAGCCTGCAACAACGGCTGGTCTCGCTGGCGCTGCGACTGCGGGTCATCCAGGACACGGTGCCCGCTGAGCAGCCGCCGCTCCGGGCTGACCTTGGCCAGGTCATCCAGGACCTCACCGAGGCCATGGAGGAGCTACGCGAGACAACGCGAGGCATTCACCCCGCGGTGCTCTCCCAGGGCGGCCTCGGTCCGGCACTGCGGTCGCTCGCCCGCCGGTCGGCCGTCCCGGTCGACCTGCACATCGGCACCGGGTCCCGGTACCCGCCGACGGTGGAGGTGACGGCGTACTACGTTGTCGCCGAGGCACTCACCAACACCATCAAGCACGCCAAGGCGTCGCATTCGGAGGTCACCGTCGAGCAGCGAGACAGCAGACTGTGGGTGCGCGTCCGCGACGACGGCGTCGGCGGGGCAACAACGCAGCAGGGATCGGGTCTGATCGGCTTGCACGACCGGGTCGAGGCCAGCGATGGAACCGTGGATCTCACCAGCCCAGCCGGCCAGGGCACACAGATCGAGGTTTCGCTTCCCCTCTAGCGGACTGGCGGCCTGTTCCCGGCGATCGTCCGGCCGAGCAGCAGGTGAGAGAACGGCGCAGGCGGGCGCCTCTCGTGATCCCGGTACAGGCTGGTCGCTGCCCGAGACGCTGCTCGCGAACTCGCTGACGAGTTAGGCGAAGCGGACGCTGAGCCCGGAACGGCGCAGCACCCGGATGAACCACAAGACGGACGCGGCGGTGCCCGCCACCGCACCGCCTATGGTGACGGCGGTTGTGAGCAAGAGGAACACCTTGACCGACTGGGTGGCCATCAGCGCCGCAAGGCCCACGGTCGACACCGCGAATATCGCGGCCCACAGCCAGGTCGCCCCCTGGAAGAACGTGTGCAGCCCTGGATGATGGGATGACGGCTGGCGCAACGCCACCACTTCGGCGGCCAGCTGAGCCACCAGCGGCTTGCGCGTGGGCGCGGTCCGCGCGAACAAGACGCACAAGGCCAGCTTGGTCAGCGGGAACTGGAGCAGGAAGAGCAGCGGGTTCCCGGTGGCGATCACCAGAACCGTCTGCAGCGTGAGCAGCAAGGCCGATATCGTCAGCAGGCCGGGAACGCTCCGCGTCACCACTTTGCGCACGGCCGCGGTCATCCACACCACAGTGGTGGCCGTCACCATGCCGGTGGCCTGACCGCCCAGCTTCGCTCCGACGATGTACCCGGCAACGGGGAGGCCGAGGGATTCGGCAAGATTCCACCCCGCGGTCAGTACCATCCGCCAGGGACGGGGCAGCTCAAGGTGCTGAGTGCTCACCTATACCGCCTCGGGGACCACGATGGGCACAGCCTGGATGTTACTTCTGAGGGTTGGGGGCATCGAGGAGAGTCTATCTGGCGTGATCTTGCCGTCCATTGGGGCTAGCCGGGGGTGAGGGCCCTGGCTAGCCGGAAGTCAGCGGGTGCTCTTCCGCTCCGGGTCGTTTGCGCTTTCGCCTACTTCTATCGGGTCTTTTGCGCCATCGGCCCGGTGGTGGCGGGGGCTTTCGCGCAATCGACCCGGGTGCGAGTGGCCCTCGCCGCCAGGGGACCAGATCCGGGCGATGAACCGTGGCCCGCAGCCCGAGGGCTCCGGGGGGCTCCGGAGGCTGGCGGTGCCAAGGGGCTGCCTAGACTGGCAGGCGCTATGCGACGCACGCTGATCGTTACCAACGACTTCCCGCCCCGGCAGGGCGGCATCCAGTCCTTCGTGCACGAGCTGGCCTGCCGCCTCGATCCCGGGCAGCTCACCGTGTACGCGCCGACGTGGGACGGGGACGCCGCCTTCGACGCCGCGGCCCCGTTCGAAGTGGTCCGCCACCCGACTTCGCTGATGATCGGTGGCCCGCAGGTCCGGCGGCGCGCCGCCGAGCTGGCCCGCTCCCGCCGGGCCGAGGTGGTCGTCTTCGGCGCCTCAGCCCCGCTCGGCCTGATCACCCCGGTGCTGCGCCGGGCCGGCGTCCAGCGGGCGATCGCGATCACCCACGGGCACGAGGCGGGCTGGGCGGCGCTGCCCGGCGCCAGGCAGCTGCTGCGCCGCATCGGCGACGAGACCGACGTGCTCACCTACCTGGGGGAGTACTTCCGGGTCCGCCTGGCCGGCGCGCTGCGCCCGGCCGCCGCAGCCCGGATGACCCGGCTGCACCCGGGCGTGGACGCCACCGTGTTCCGGCCCGACCCGGCGGCCCGCGCGGCGATCAGAGACCGCCACGGACTCGGCGACCGCCCGGTGGTGGTCTGCGTGTCCCGCCTGGTCCCGCGCAAGGGGCAGGACACGCTGCTGCGGGCCTGGCCAGCGGTGCTGCGCCGGGTACCCGACGCCGCCCTGCTGATCGTCAGCGGCGGCCCGTACGAGAAGACCCTGCGCCGCCTGGCCCAGCAGGCAGGCCCGCCCGACTCGGTCCGCTTCACCGGCGCGGTCCCGCAGGCCGAGCTGCCTGCGCACTACGCGGCGGGCGACGTCTTCGCGATGCCCTGCCGCACCCGGCGCGGCGGCCTGGACGTGGAGGGCCTCGGCATCGTCTACCTGGAGGCGTCCGCCGTCGGCCTGCCGGTCGTCGGCGGTGACTCCGGCGGCGCACCCGACGCCATCCTCGACGGCGAGACCGGCTACGTCGTCGGCGGCCGCGACGTCAACGCCCTGGCCGCCCGGCTGACCGCCCTGCTGGAAGACCCGGCGGGCGCGCGGGCGATGGGCGAAAAGGGCCGCGCCTGGGTGGAGCGCGACTGGAACTGGGACACCGCCGCCGCCCGGCTGCGCGCCCTCATCGACGCAGTGTTATCCGCCGGGGGAACGCCGCAAAAGCCGCGGCGCCCCCCGCGCGGTGGCTAAGTCAGGAGTACAGCGCCTCGATCTCGCTGGCGAACTCCTCGGCGAGCACCTTGCGCTTGATGCCCAGCTTGGCCGACAGGTGCCCCTGCTCCTGGGTGAAGTCGCCATCGAGCAGCCGGAACTTCCTGATCGACTCGGCGCGGGAGACGGCCTTGTTGGCATCGTCGGTCGCGGCCTGGACCTCGGCGACCAGGTCCGGGTCGTCGCGCAGGTCGGTGGGGGTGGCGTCGGCGGGCTTGCCGTGGCGCTCCTTCCACGGGCCGAACGTCTCGGGGTCGAGCGTCACCAGCACCCCGATGAACGGCCGACCGTCGCCGACCACCATGCACTGCGAGATCAGCGCGTGCGTCCGCATCCGGTCCTCGAGCACCGCCGGGGCGACGTTCTTGCCGCCCGCGGTGACGATCATCTCCTTCTTCCGGCCGGTGATGGACAGGTAGCCCTCGTCGTCGAGCTCGCCGATGTCCCCGGTGGCGTACCAGCCGTCCTCGGTGAACGCGTCCTTGGTGGCCGCCTCGTCGCGCCAGTAGGCGCGGAAGATGGTCTTGCCCGACACCAGCACCTCGCCGTCCTCGGCGATCCGCACGGCGACGCCAGGGAGCGGCTGGCCCACCGTGCCGATCTTCTGCCGCTCCGGCCGGTCCACCGAGACCGGCGCCGAGGTCTCGGTGAGCCCGTAGCCCTCCAGGATGGATACACCGATGCCGCGGAAGAAGTGCCCGAGGCGCGGGGAAAGCGCCGCGCCGCCGGAGACCGCCCACTGGGCCTGGCCGCCCAGCGCGGCGCGCAGCTTGCCGTACACGAGCCGGTCGAACAGCGCGTGCTCGGCTCGCAGGCCGAAGCCTGCCCGGCCGGCGGGGGAGTCGAGCGCCTCGCTGTAGGCGACGGCGGCCTGGGACGCGCGGGCGAAGATCTTGCCCTTGCCCTCGCCCACCGCCCTCGCCTCGGCGCCGTTGTAGACCTTCTCGAACACGCGCGGCACCCCCAGCACGAACGTCGGCCGGAACGAGGCCAGGTCGGGCAGCAGGTCGTTCATGTCCTGGCAGTGGCCGAGGACGATGCCCGCCTCCAGCGTGCCGACCTCGATGATCCGGGCGAAGACGTGCGCCAGCGGCAGGAACAGCAGGGTCGACGCCCGGCCGGAGGCGTGGATGGACGCCAGCGGGCCCATGAACACGTTCCTGACCGCGGCGAGCAGGTTCTCGTGGGTCAGCTCGCAGCCCTTGGGGCGGCCGGTGGTGCCGGAGGTGTAGATCACCGTGGCGGTGTCGGCGGCGTGCCGCGACCGGGTGCGTTCGGCCAGCGCTTCCTCGGCGACGCCGTCGCCGGCGGCGGTCAGCGCGGGCAGGTCCGAGTTCAAGCAGCCACACGTTCTCAAGCGCGGGCAGCCGGTCCCGTGCCGCGGCCACCAGGGCGGCGAACCCGTCGTTCTCCACGATGACCGCGTACGCCTCGGAGTCGGACAAGATCCACTCGGCCTGCTCGGCCGAGGACGTCTCGTAGATCGGCACCACGACCGCCCCGGCTGTCCACAGCGCGTAGTCGATCAGCGTCCACTCGTAGCGGGTGTGCGACATGATCGCGACCCGCGTCCCGGCCTCGACGCCGGCCGCGATGAACCCGCGGGCGAGCGCGCCGACCTCGGCCGCGAACTGGGTGGCGGTGACGTCCGACCAGGTGCCGGCCGCCCCCTTGCGGCGCAGCATCACAGCGTTCGGCTGCTCAGCGGCGCGGCGCGTCACCACGTCCGCGGCGTTCGTCGACGCGGGGATCTCCGCTAGGGCCGGAATGCTGTACTCACGCACGGGCCTCTCCGTTCTGCCGTCAAACCCGAGTCTATGTTTTATCCCATGAGGGTCCATGTAGTCAGCGACGTGCACGGCGCGTCCGACGCCCTCGCCCAGGCGGGCGAGGGCGCGGACATGATGATCTGCCTGGGGGACATGCTGCTCTTCCTCGACTACGCGGACCATACCCAGGGCATATTCGCCGAGATTTACGGTACCGAGCACGCCCGGCAGTACATCGCCCTGCGCTACGAGCGCCGGTTCGACGAGGCCAGGCAGCTCACCGCCGGCCTGGCGGCCAGGCTGACCGCCGAGCGCGGCACCGACCTGCGCACCCTCAACGAGGAGGCGATCAGGAGGCAGTACGCCGCCCTGTTCGGCGCGCTGCCCGAGCCCGCCTACCTCACCTACGGCAATGTGGACGTGCCCCGGCTGTGGGACACCTTCCGCAAGCCGGGCCACCAGGTGATCGACGGCGGCCGCGCGGTGGTCGGCGGGGTGACATTCGGCTTCGTCGGCGCCGGGCTGATCTCCCCGTACCGGACGCCGAACGAGGTGCCGCCGGACGCGTACGCCGCCAAGCTGGACGCGCTCGGCGCGGTGGACGTGCTCTGCACGCACATCCCGCCCGCCGTACCCGAGCTGCTCTATGACGTCCAGGCGCGCCGGATGGAGACCGGCTCGACCGCGCTGCTCGACCTCATCCGGCGCACGCAGCCCCGGTACGCCCTGTTCGGGCACGTGCACAACCCGCTGGCCCGCCGGGTGCGGATCGGCCGCACCGAGTGCGTCAACGTCGGTCACTTCCGGGCCACCCGCGTCCCCTGCGTCGTGGAGCTTTAGCCAGAGGTACGGGAGTTGTCTACCCAGGGGGATTCAGTCCCGCCGGAGGGTTAGTCTGCCTGTATGAGCACGGAGCCGGGCAGCGACCCGATTGGCGAATTCCAGCGCTGGCTGATGCGGGCGGGCGCCAAGAGCATCGGCAGGGACGTGGCGGGCCGGGTGAGATCCACCTTCGGCGGAGGCGGCCGGGGCGGCGCCCAGGCGGCTGACGTCTGGGATACCGCGACGACCGAGGAGCCGACCGACGAGCCGCCGGAGTGCCAGTGGTGCCCGGTCTGCCGGGCCGCCCGCCGGTACCGGGACTCGGGCGGGACGAGCCCCACCCTGGGCGGCCAGTTCGCCGGCGTGAGCGACACGCTGGCCGGGCTGACCAGGGACGCGTTTGGCCTCTTCGACGCGGCCATGAAGGCATCCCAGCGCCCCGCAGAGCAGCGGCCCGCCAACGCGCCTCGGCCGCCGGGCACGCCGGGTGCCCCCGGCCAGACGGGCGGCACCGAGCCAACCGGGCACGGGCCTTCAGACCACGGCGCCGTCGTCGTCGGATCCGGAGTCGGGTGGCCGTCCGTTGTCCATCCGCAGCACCAGGACGATGAATCCGCCGACGAACGCAGCCACCGCGAGGAAGGCGGCGAGCCCGGAGATGGGAGCGCCGGCGGCGGTACTGATCAGCAGGTAGAGCGGCCCGCCGAATAGGGCCAGCCAAGCCAGCTTGGTCACCGGGTCGAGCCGGGGCAGCGGCGGCGGCACCGGCGGGACGAAGTGGTCGTCGGGCTCGGCCGGCGGCACGTCGCGCGGGCCCGCCCCGGCCCCAGGGACCGGCCACGGCGGGTCGACGGGCGGCTGGTCGGGCATGGTGGGCGGCCCGCCGAGCACCGGCAGGCCCGGCAGCCCGGTCGGGTTGGTCGGGGGCTCCCTGGGCAGCGCCTCGGGCACCGCGGGCGGGACGGGCGGCAGCGGCGGGGTGACGTGCACCGGGCCCATCAGGTCCTCGCGGTCCGGCCAGGGCGCCTCGCCGGCCGGCGAGGGCGCCTCGAACCGCGCGACCAGCTCCAGCCAGGCCGCCTCGTCGCCGTCGCCGCCTGGCGCGTTGCCCCCCGGCATGTCCCCGTTAACCACAATTGTCTCCCGGGGGGATCTTCTCTCGCATGGGAGGCTGCCCGCCCCCCATAGCCCCCTGGTCCCGCATAGGGCCGTGGCCCGAGGCCGAAACCGATACCAGGCCGGTTCCGCCGGGGCGGAACGAAAGCTGCGGGAGCCTCGGAATCCTCACCTTTGAAGTCTTACCCGTTTTGCCGCTCGATGCTGTGCTTCTGGACGAATGCCACAGTACCCTCGAAGATCTCCGGCGCGTCGTTGTCGAGCGTCGCCACGTGGTAGCTGTTGGCCAGGGGCCGTACCTCGGCATCCGGCAGCGCCGCGTTCAGCACCTTCATGCTGGCCGGCCCGACCACGTGGTCGACCGTGGAGCGGTAGACCAGCACCGGCTGGGTCACCGTGGGCAGGCGTGCCGCCGTCGACTTCCACATCTGCGGCAGCGTCGCCACGGACGCGACCGGGGTCCGCTTCGACGCGCCCTCGCGAGCGTCCGGCTTCTTGATGTCACCGCCGATCGACGGCACCGACCGGATCAGGTACTTAAGCACCGGAGTGAACGGAATGAGCAGGTTGTCCCTGGCCAGCGACGGATTCACCACCACCAGCCCGCGGACGTCGGCCGGGCGGGTCTGGGCCAGCCGGAATCCCAGGCAGGCGCCCATGGAGATCCCGGCCACGAAGACCTGGTCGCAGCGGGCGGTCAGCTCGGTCAGCGACCGCTCGGCGTCCGCGAACCAGTCGGTCCACCCGGTCGCGGCCAGCTGCCGCCAGCTGCCGCCGTGCCCGGCCAGCAGCGGCGCACGTACGGTCAGCCCGGCGGCGGCCAGGTGCTCAGCCCATGGCCGGACGGTGCGGGGCGAGCCGGTGAACCCGTGCAGCACGAGAACACCAACCGGGCCCCGGTCCGCCGCGAACGGCTCGGCTTCCGGTGATATCAACGACACGCTTTTATCGTGCCATAGATTTCGCTGGACGTGCGACGATGTATCCGTGTTCTACTGGCTAGCCAAGTGCACGCTGGGCGTCGCGCTGAAGATCGTGTTCCGCCCCTGGTCGAGGGGCCGGCGCAACCTGCCCCGGCGCGGCCCGGTCATTCTCGCGAGCAACCACCTGTCGTTCTCCGACCACTTCTTCGGCCCGCTGCCGCTGCCCCGCAAGGTCGTGTTCCTGGCCAAGTCGGAGTACTTCACCGGCAAGGGTGTCAAGGGCCTGGCGAGCCGGGCGTTCTTCAGCGGCGTGGGGCAGATCCCCATTGACCGGACGGGCGGGGAGGCCAGCGAGCGCGCGCTGCGGTCGGGGCTGCGCGTGCTGGCCGGGGGCAACGTGCTCGGCATCTACCCGGAGGGCACCCGTTCGCCGGACGGCCGCCTTTACCGGGGCCGCACCGGGGTCGCCCGGCTGGCCCTGGAGTCCCGGGCGCCCGTCGTGCCCTGCGCGATGATGGACACCTTCGAGTTCCTGCCGCCGGGCTCGAGCAACCCGAGGTTCAGCGTCCGGCCTGGGGTCATCTTTGGCCCGCCGATGGAGTTCTCCCGCTACTACGGGAAGGAGACCGACCGCGAGGCGCTGCGCGCGGTCACCGACGAGATCATGGCCGAGATCGCGAAGCTGTCCGGCCAGGAGTACGTGAACCTTTACGCCACACGGGTAAAGGAGGGGCCGCGGGCCGGGGCGCCGGACCCGGATTCACCGATGTTATCGATTGCAGGGCGGGCGTTACCTGCCAGCCATTGCATGTGTATGGCGGACAGCTAGGCTTTGCCCTATGCGAGTTGGAGTGCTTACCGGGGGTGGCGACTGCCCGGGTTTGAACGCGGTGATCCGCGCGCTGGTCCGCCGGGGCATTCAGGACTTCGGGATCGAGTTCCTCGGCTTCCGCGACGGCTGGCGCGGGCCGCTGGAAGCGGACACCATGCCCCTGGACACGGCGGCGGTCCGCGGTATTTTGCCGCGCGGCGGCACCATACTCGGCTCGTCGCGCACCAACCCGTTCAAGGATGTCGGCCCCGGCCGGTCCGGCGTCGAGCGGATCAAGGACAACATGGACGGGCTCGGCGTCGACGCCCTGATAGTGATCGGCGGCGAGGACACCCTCGGTGTCGCCGCCCGGCTGAACGACGAAGGCATCCCCGTCGTGGGCGTGCCGAAGACCATCGACAACGACCTGGCCGCCACCGATTACACGTTCGGCTTCGACACCGCGGTGAACATCGCCACGGAGGCGATCGACCGGCTGCACACCACGGCCGAGAGCCACCACCGGGCGCTGATCGTGGAGGTGATGGGCCGCCACGCGGGCTGGATCGCGCTGCACTCCGGCCTGGCCGGCGGGGCCAGCGTCATCCTCATCCCCGAGCGCCCGTTCGACATCGACAAGGTGATCGAGTACGTCGAGCACCGCTTCCAGACGCGTTACGCCCCGATTGTCGTGGTCGCCGAGGGCGCGCACCCGCAGCATGAGGAGGAGTCGCTGCAGTCCGGGCGGGTGGACGAGTTCGGCCACGTCCGGCTGGGCGGCGTCGGCCAGTACCTGGCCGACGAGATCGAGCGGCGGACCGGCAAGGAGGCCCGCTGCACGGTGCTCGGCCACATACAGCGCGGCGGCACGCCGACCGCCTTCGACCGGGTGCTGGCGACCCGCTTCGGCCTGCACGCGGTCGCGGCCGTGCACGACGAGGCGTTCGGCTCCATGGTGGCGCTGCGCGGTACCGAGATCATCCTCGTCCCGCTGGCCCGCGCCACCAAGCAGCTGAAGCTGGTCCCCAAGGAGCGCTACGCCGAGGCCGAGGTCTTCTTCGGCTAGCCCGGGGACAAAAACATGCTGCCGGGTCCGTCGTGCCGGCGGGCGCGATAAAGGGATTCCCGGCCCCGCGCAGAACGCGACGGCCCCGGGGCCTAGCCGGCCACGAGGCTGGCTATCGGCTCGGAGAGCCGGACGGGCTCCTCCAGCTCTAGGACGGACCGGTGCACCGCGAACAGCCGGTAGGCAGCGGCCGCGGCGTCGAGGTGGAACTCGCGGATCTCCGCGATGTCGTATCTCTCGTCCAGCACGACGACCAGGTACAGCGGTATCCCCGCCGTCGCGTACTGCGCCTTCTTGTCCACCAGGTCTTCGGTGACCGTCGTCGGCGAGGTCACCTCGATAACCAGGAGCGTGTCCCGGGCGGCGGGTTTGCGCGTGGGGTCGTCGATGCACCGGTAGACGGCGACATCGGGGCGGCGGAACGTGAACCGGGGGACACGCCACAGCACGACGTCCACGTCGGTCTCGACCGTCAGGCACGGCCCGGCCGGTGACCGTGCGCCCAACCACCCGGGGCCGTTCATGGGCATCATCTTCGCATGTTCCCTGTTCGGGCGGGGCGGGCTGACCCGCCAGGGCTTAGCTGAGCCGGTCCAGGCGGGTCCAGGGGGACGGGGGGTTGTCGTCCGGCGGAAGCCACAGCAGCGGCTGGGACCGGCCGGGCGCGGGCAGGAAGCCCTGGTCCCAGGGGAACCTGCCGTCCCGGTCCGACCACACCACCTGCAGGTACGGCGGCCGCACCATGCCGTAGAAGGCGTTGGAGACCGACAGCAGGCCGCCCGTCGAGCGCCAGCCCGCGTCGACCTGGCGGAACGCCAGCGGAGCCGGGCACACATCGTCCACCACGTCGCCCGCGCCGCAGTCGCCGCCGTCGGCGAACCGTGCCCCGATCGCGTTGATGATGGCCGCGGCGCCGTCCACCGGCAGCCCGCACAGCACCAGCTCCGGCACCTGGCAGGTCAGCCACATGCCCACGCTGAACGCCCACGGCGGCGCCGCTTCGTCGCCGTGCCGCCCGGAGATGGCCCAGCCGTGCTCACTCACCGTGGTGGCGACCCAGCTCAGGTAGGCCGCCTGCTCGGGGTCTCGGCCGCCCTCGTCCGCCTCCTGCGCGTGCCCCGGGGACTCGGTGCGCCTGCTGGAGCGACCGGAAAGGCGCTTGGGAAGGTTCATGGCAATGACGCTACGCCGGGGGTCTGACATTCCAGGTCCGCGCCAGAATCCGGAACTTTGTCCCCCGGCGCATCAGCGGGGCGGCCGCCTGTGCTCAGCCGAGGTCCGCTCCCCGGACGGGGACTGGCGCTAGCCGGCCCCGCGGTCGCCACGGCGACGGCCGCGTCGAGGGCCGGGGCGCCGACGGCCGCGGTGCCAGCCCGCCCGGATACGGCCGCACCGTCGCCGACCACGTCGTCGCTGCGGATCGTCCAGATGTCCCGGGGCAGGAGGGTGAACGCCGAGGCGGCGACGATCACCGCCGCCGCGGCGAACTCCGCGACGGGAACGCCGGCCCGGGCCGCGAGCGGGCCCGCGACCAGCGCGCCGAGCGGCATCGCGGCCAGCGAGCCGAACGCGTCGTACGACGACACCCGGGCCAGCTTGTCCGACGGGATGCGCGTCGCCATCGCCACCGTCCACTGCACCATCATGACCTCGATCAGGGCGCCGAGGCCGAACGCGGCCACGCAGATGACCGGCAGCGGCGCGACCAGCCCGAGCAGCAGCGGCGTCGCGGCCATCAGGCCCCCGGTGCTCACCACGAACAGCATCGGCCGGCGCGGGGTGTAGCGCAGCGAGATGATCCCGCCGGCCACCAGCCCGAGGGCGTCGGCGGCCGAGATCGCCCCCCAGGCGGCCGCGCCGCCCAGGTGGGCCTTGGCCACCACCGGGCCGAGCACCATGAAGGCGCCGTTCCAGGCCATCATGACCAGGCAGTACTGGATGACGGTGGCCCACAGCCAGGTGTGCTTGCGGAACTCGGCCCAGCCCTCACGCAGCTCGCGGATCATGCTTGGGCTCTCCGCCGAGGCCCGGTCCGGAGCGCCGCCGCCCTTCATGGCCATTAGCAGCGGGACGGTCCAGGACATGCCGAGGGCACACAGCGCCAGCGCCCAGCCGGGGCCCGCCAACGCGACCAGCAGGCCCGCGGCGGCCGCGCCGGTCATCTGCCCGCTGTTCATCGCCAGCCGGCTGATCGAGCTGCCTTCCTGCAGGAGCGCCTCCGGCACCAGCTGGGGGAGCAGCGCGTTCGACGCCGGGTAGAAGACCGCGCCGCCGATGCCGTTGACCGCCTCGAGCCCGATCATCGCCCACAGCGGCGGGTGCCCGCTGGTCAGCATGAGCAGGCCGAAGATCCCCTCGCCAGCGACGATGCACAGGTTGCCGGCGACGATCACCCGCTGCGGCCGGAACCGGTCCGCGAACACCCCGCTGATCAGCGAGAACACCAGCATGGGCGCCGCCTGGGCGGCGATGACGTAGGACAGGTCGGCGGTCGACCCGGTGGCCTTGAGTACCGCGAACGACACTCCTACCAGGGAGAAGCCGTTGGAGAAAGGGGCCAGGAACCGGTCCGCGAGCAGGATGCGGAAGTCACGGATGGCGAGCACTTGATATCGGCGGCCAGGCGCACGCCATAGCATGACAAAATCCTTCGTGAAGACGCGGGAGGCCAGCTGAGACTACGCGTCAGCACCGCTACCAGGCAATTTATTTTCGTTTGCCCGCGTGGCCCCGGCCGTTCCGCGGGTCGCGGGGGTCACTCCGCGATCAGTGCCGCCGCGCGTGGGACACGTTGATGGCGGCGATCGCCAGCCAGATCAGCAGGATCCATGACCACCCCCGCCGCGGAGGCCACGTGGTTGCCAAGAACGACCGCCGTCGCCCCCACGCCAAGGCCCATCGACCCGAGGCCCAGGAGGAGCCCGGTCACGCCGTTGGAGCGGTGCGCGTGCATGGCCGGCGCAGCGGGCGGCGCGGGCTCTGGCGCTGGCGGCGAGAGCGGCATGCGGGGCGCGGGCGCCCGGCGGACGGGCTGCGGGCTGCCGCCAAGCCGGGCGTCGATTCGCCGGTCGATCTCGTCGCCGATGCGCTCGACCAGGCCCTCGGCCACGGCGGTGTCATAACGGGAGCCGAGCTCCGCGTGGGCGGCTACGGACGCGGAGATCTCGTCCCGCTCGTTGGCGTTCACGCAGACACGATATGTCGCCTGTCCTGGCCCAGCAAGGGAAAGGGAGAAGGAGCGCGCCGGTCGCGGAAAGTGTTATCCAGCTGCAAGGAAAGAGGGGGGCTAACCCGATGGACAACGCCCCCGTTCCTTATCCCCGGCAATGCTGTGTGCTTTTCCGGGCGGGCAGAACGCGAACGCGGTGCCGCTACCGTCCGCGCAGTCCCTTCAGCGTGGCGATGTCACGGGCGTGCCCGGCCTTTCCGCCGGGCGTCTCGACCACGAACGGGACCCCGGGCAGCGCCGCGAGCAACTCGCCGAACGGCGCCGTGCCGATGTGGCCGGCCCCGATCGCCTCATGCCGGTCCCGCTTGGACCCGCAGCCGAGCAGCGAGTCGTTGGCGTGCACCAGCTTTACCCGGTCCGCGCCCGGGCCCAGCTCGGCCAGCATGGCCGCCACCCCGCCGTCGGCGGTGAGGTCGTGCCCGGCCGCGAACAGGTGGCAGGTGTCCAGGCACGCGCCGGCCTTCGGGTGGTGCTCCACCGCGGCCAGGTAACCGTCCAGGTCGCCGGCCCGGGCGCATAGCATCTGGCCCTGCCCGGCCATCGGCTCGAACAGCAGGTCAGGGTCGTCGTCGCCGAGCTTGTCCAGCAGCGGCAGCGCGATCTCGCCGAGCCGCGCGAGCGCCTGCTCCCGCGCGCCGGGCCCGGTCCAGCCCGCGGCCGAGCCCGCGTGCACCACCACGCCGCTGGCGCCGATCTCCGCGCCCCGGCGCAGCGCGTGCGCGACGGAGTCGGCGGACTTGTCCGCCACCTCCCGGTTGCCCGAGCCGAGGTTGATCATGTAGGTGGCGTGAACGAAGACCGGGAGGCCCGACTCGCGCAGCAGCGCGTCCTGCGCTGGGTCACCCGGCCCGGCCGCCCAGCCACGCGGGTTGGACACGAAGACCTGGATGACCTCGGCGCCGACCTCGGCCGCGTAGCCGAGCCCGCCCGCCGCCAGCCCGCTGGCGACGGTCGCATGCGAGCCGATGAGCGGCGTCACCGAATCCCTTCCTCGTGCCGTGTTCCTTGTCATGCCGTCTTTCCGCGCGGTGTCCGCGCCCGCTGCCAGGTCCCGGCGGCCGGCCCGGCGTCGCCGGCGGCCGGACGCTACCCGAACGGGTTGTTCGAGCCGCACTGCAGGACGACGGCCGACCCGCTCGGCGCCTGCCCGGACGGGGTGGTGTCCACGGCCATGTTCTGCTGGAACAAGCCCTGCTGCACCGAGACGTTGAACCCGGCCTGCGCCAGAGCCGTCTGCGCTGTCCCGCAGTCCTGGCCCTGCACGCTGGGGATGGGCACCATGGCTGGGCCGTTGGACACCGACACGGTGACCGTCTGCCCGGCCGCGACCGGCTGGCCGGCCGCGGGGGACTGCGACAGGATCGTGCCCGGCGGCTGGTCGCTGTCGGCCTGGGTGACCTGGATGGCGATCTGGTTCTGCGCCGCCCACGCCTGGATGGTGGCGACGGCCTGCCCGACCAGGTTGGGCAGGGCAAGGCCCGCGACCTCTTCCACCGTGACCGGCTTGTTCTCCGGCCAGGGGGTCCCGGCGGGCGGGTCGGTGCCGGCCACCGTGCCGAGCACCGGGTTGGCCTGGACGCCGACCTTCTCGGTCGCCGGGGCCACGGTCAGCCCGACCGCGCGCAGTGCCGCCTCGGCCTGGGCCACGGTGTCGGTTGCCGGGATCGACGGCACGGCGATCTTCCGCGGCCCCTGCGAGACGGTCAGGGTGACCGTCGTGCCCGGCAGCGCCCGCCCGGTCGGCGTGGCCGCGAGCACCTCGCCCTTCGGCACGTTGTCGTTGACCTGCCCCGGCCCGGTGGCCACCTGGAAGCCAGCCTGGCGCAGCGCCCGCTCGGCCTGGGCCGCCGACAGCTTGGTCACGACGGGCACCGTGGCATAGCGTCCCGAGGTCAGCCACCAGACGCCGCCGGACGCGCCGATCAGGACCGCGAGCGCCACCGCCACGTACACCAGTCGCCTGCTGAACAGCCAGCGCTGCAGGAACGGCTCCTGGTCGCCCCCGCCGCCCGTCGCCGCCCGGGTGGGGCCACCGTCGTAGCGGTCCTGGCCGTGGCCGTTCCGGGGGTCGTCGTAGCCGAGGCCGACAACCATGGTCCGTGACCCGGACGCGCCGCCGGGCGCGCCGTCGGCCGCCGCGCGGCCTGGCCGGCCCGGGTCGGCGTACGGGCCTGCCGGCGCGCCCGCCCAGGCGCCGTTGGCCGCGCCGGCCGGCTCGGGCAGGCCGCGCAGCGCCCGGGTGACCCGCAGGAACACGCCCGCGTTGGCCGGCCGGCGTTGCGGGTCACGGCTCGTCGCCGCGGTGATGAGCTGGTCGACGGACGGCGGGATGCCGCCCGCCAGCGCGCTCACCGGCGGGACGTCGCCGTTTACGTGCGCCTGCGCCACCGCGAGCGGCGTGTCACCGGAGAACGGCTGCCGCCCGGTGAGCATCTCGAACAGCACGATGCCCGCCGCGTACACGTCCGTCCGTGCGTCGGTCGGCGCGCCGGTGACCTGTTCGGGCGCGATGTAGGCGACGGAACCGATGATCATGCCGACCCGGGTGTTGCCCACCGCGGTCGACGTCCTGGCCAGCCCGAAGTCCACCACCTTGACCCGGCCGTCCGCCGTGATCAGCACGTTCTCCGGCTTCACGTCCCGGTGCACGATCCCGGCCTCGTGCGCGGCGGCGAGCCCGGCGAGCACCGGGTCCATCACGGCCAGGGCCTCCTGCCAGCGCAGCCAGCCGCGCTCCTGCAGCAGGGCTCGCAGCGTCCGGCCGGGGACATACTCCATCACCAGGTACAGGACGTCGCCGTCCGCGCCCTGGTCGTACACGCCGACGATGTTGGGGTGGGACAGCCGGGCGACCGACTTGGCCTCGCCGATGAACCGGCTCACGAAGTCCCCGTCCCGGGCCAGCTCGGCGTGCATGACCTTAAGCGCCACCTCACGGTCGAGCCGGGTGTCGGTGGCGAGGTAAACGGTGGCCATGCCGCCGTGCGCGATGCGAGAGCGGACATGGTATCGCCGGTCGAGCATCCGCCCGGTGAGCACATCAGCGGGGGCAGATTCCATCACGGCGATTTTACGGCCCGAACCCAGCGGCTTCGGCCGTGTTAAGCACATTGTCAGACATCGTGCCTCGTGTCGCCCCGCTCAACCCGCCTGCTCAGGCCCGTCGGCCGGGCCGCCGGCCGGGCCGCCGGCGGCCCGGCCGGGGTCGGGGGCGGCGGGGCAGGCCGGGAATGGCCGGTTTGAACTCCGGCCGGCGCGGCTGGTATGCAGGATCGGCTTGCCGTCGGGAGCGGTGAGACGGGGTGGGAGTGATGTTGTCCGGTGGGGTCGGTGAGGGAGGCATGGTCGTGGAAGACCGTATCGAGCAGCGGGTCGCCGTGCGCGCGACACAGGACAAGGTGTGGCAACTGATCACGCAGCCGGGCTGGTGGCTGCCGGGCAGCCGGGCCGAGCCGACCCGCGCCCCCGGCCGGTTCCTGGTCGGCTACGCAGGCGACGCCCGCCCGTACCTGATCGACATCGTCCGCGTCGAGCCGCAGGGGTATGCCTCCTTCCGCTGGGCAGGCGCCTTCGGTGGCGCGGAGCCGGCGCCGGGCAATGCCACCCTGGTCGAGTTCTACCTGCGCCCGGTCGGCGACGAGGTCGGCGTGACCGTCGTGGAGAGCGGCTTTGCCTCGCTTGACCTGCCGGACGCGCTGCGCGAGGACCAGCGGAAGGCAAGCCAGGGCGGCTGGCAGTACGACCTTGCCCGCCTGCGGGCAGTCGCCGAGCGCTAGTTTCGCCGGGGACGGCTCCGCACCCCCGGTGCTACGACCTGGTGGGTGATGCCCGACGGCTGGGTCCCCCGGGTTTACCTGCTGTTTCTCACTGATGCGGCCCTGGTTCGCGGCCGACCCGGTTACCGTTAACCGCCGTCCGGTCCTGGCCAGGCGCCGCCCGCAGGCCCCGTGCCCGCCGCCGGTGCCGCGCCCCCGCCCTCGTGGGTCCGGGCTGACCAGCCAAAAGATCCGCGTTTGTAACTGAAAATTTGGTGTTTGGGACCGGCGCGGACGTGGGACATTGGACTGGTGACACAGATAAACCCCGTGGCTGACGCTCTCGTCGGCGAATGGCTGTCACTGCCCGAGGTAGCCGACCGGCTCGGCCTCCCCATCGGCCGCGTCAAACAGCTACTCCGTGACCACAAGCTCCTCGCGGTCACCCGTCCAGGCGGCGACCGGGCGATACCGGCCGCGTTCATCGACGGCCAACAGGTCGTCAAGGGCCTGGCCGGGACGCTGACCGTGCTGTTCGACTGCGGCTTCGACGACTCCGAGGCCCTGCGATGGCTGTTCACGGCGGATGACACGCTCCCCGGCACCCCGATCGACGCCTTGTACGCGCACCGCGGCACGGAGGTCAACCGCCGCGCCCAAGCGCTCGCTTTTTAGGCAGCTCGCTTCTAGGCAGTGAGTCCCGCCGGTGAGGCGGACGGCAGCGCCGTCCGCCTCACCGGCATGTCCGGGTACCCCCGTCCCGTTATTTCCCACGGTCCCGATCGGCATCGCTGAGATTGTGCCCTCATCACAGAAATTTGACCTGTCAGTTATGCTTGGACACATGCCGCCGAGACCGCGTCAGACACAAGCGTCGCCCGCGCATCAGCTGTCACTTCGTGCCCGGACGCCGGCCCCGCGCATCACCGACCTGCTGAAGGCCGGCCGCTCGATCTCCTTCGAGTTCTTCGCGCCCAAGTCCGAGCAGGCCGAGCGGCAGTTCTGGGGCACCATCCGCCGCCTGGAGCCGCTCAAGCCGGCCTTCGTCTCCGTGACTTACGGCGCGGGCGGGTCGAGCCGCGAGGGCACGGTGCAGTTCACCGGGGCCATCGCCGAGCAGACCGAGCTGAACCCGGTGGCCCACCTGACCGCGGTCAACCACTCGGTGGCCGACCTGCGCAACGTCATCGGCAGCTACGCGGGTGTGGGCGTGCGGAACGTGCTCGCGCTGCGCGGTGACCCGCCGGGCGACCCGAACGCGCCCTGGGTGCCGCACCCCGACGGCCTCACCTACGCGCGCCAGCTGGTCGAGCTGCTTAAGTCCTCCGGCGACTTCTGCGTCGGGGTGGCCGCCTTCCCCGAGCGCCACCCGCGCTCGCCCGACGACGAGACCGACATCGGGCACTTCGTCGAGAAATGCCGGGCGGGGGCCGACTTCGCCATCACCCAGATGTTCTTCGACGCCGAGTACTACCTCCGGCTGCGGGACCGGGTCGAGGCGGCGGGCTGCGACGTGCCCATCATCCCCGAGATCATTCCGGCGACCAGCCTGCGGCTGATCGAGCGGTCCATGGAGCTGAGCGGCTGCAAGGTCCCGGCGGGGCTGCTCGACCAGCTCCGGGCGGCCGACGCGACCGGCGACAAGGAGGCCGTCCGGCGCATCGGGGTCGACTACTCCACCCGGCTGTCGGCCCGGCTGCTGGACGAGGGCGTGCCCGGCCTGCACTTCATCACGCTGAACACGGCCAGGGCGACGATGGAGATCTACCGGCTGCTCGGCCTCGGCGACCGGGGCGGCCTGGCCGCGGCGAGCGGCAGCGTCGCGCCCATCACCGCGTAGGGCGGCTCGCTGCCGGAGAAGCGGAAGTCGGTTAGCAGGTCGGTGAAGCCAACGCCCCGGTAGAGGCGCCTGGCCCTGGTCGGCGCGTCGGCGGTGGACAGCACGGCGGTCCGCTCGGTCCGCCCCCCGGCCAGCGAGAGCAGCAGCGACCGCCCGATGCCGCGCCCCTGCCAGTCGGGCAGCACGTGCAGCTCGGCGATCTCGAACGAGTCGTCCAGCCACTGGTGCGGCGGGGCCCATCCGGCACCGCCCGGCGTCCGCGACCTGGTGGCGAGCGCGGCGGCCACCATGTCGTGCCACCACTGCCCGTTCTCGCCGTGGAACCCGTAGCTGAACCCGGCCAGCTGCCCGCCGGCCAGCGCGGTCAGCCCGCGGAAGCCCGGGCTCGCCGCGTGCCGCTCCATGATGGCCTCGCGCCCGGACAGCGTCCGGTCCGGCGGGTTCATCGCGGCCGCGTACACGTCGACAAGCTCGCGGATCGCCGCGCGGAACTCCCCAGGCCCAAGCTCGCGGTAGGTCACCATCACGAGGCCAATGCTATGCGCGGCCCCGTGGCGCACAAGATCCAAAAGAAACCCGGGCCGGAGAACGGGCGCGGGTTCCACCACCGACGTCTCGCTACCGCCACTTCGCGTGGCCGGCATAGCGGCGGGGCCGGTGTCGACCAGGTGTTCGACTTCCAGGCCGGATGCGGCAAGCGGTGACGACCGTTGCGAGGGGTTTGCCCGTTCCGTGCCGCCGGGCAGCGGCCGACGCCGCGGATAACCAGCGGGACACGCCGGCGACACGCCGGCGGGGCGCGGCGGGCGGGGGAGAGGGGCGGCAGGCGGGCTCGCGGGCGGGCGGCGGCGCGAGCCTGGAATGTCAGACCCCCTCGGTAACTTCGAACTCGTCAGCAAATGAACTGGACTTCGGAGCGAACCTGTGTTCGAATGATGCTGTGTTCGAAAGACAGGGATGAGCTCCGGTCGCCGCGACCCCTGCGGCCGGAGCCGGCCGGGCGGGGCGTGGGGAAGCGTCTCGCCCGGCCGGCGGAATCATTCCCCGGTCGCGGCGCCGGCCAGCCGCGCTGACGGTGTACTTCGGCGCATCTCCTGAAGGAGTGAGGTCCATGAGCAGCACGCTGACGGTGGCGGGAGCTTCCGGCCGCAACGCCGTGCCTGCGAGCCAGGTGCCTGCCGGCACGATGCCGGCTGGCTCAGTGCCACCTGCCTCGGTGCCCGCCAGTCCCGTGCCCGGGGCGGCGCTGAGCCTGCTGCGCACGGCCCGCCAAGGGCTGACGGAGGCGGAGGCGGAGGCCGATGCCGGGACCAGGTACATCGGCGCGCACCTGGCCGCGCTGCGCGCGGCGGCGGCGATCGTGGCGGCACGGGGCGAGCCGGGGAGCGGGGCGCGGCGGCGCAGGCCCCGGTCGGTCTGGGAACTGCTGCCGCAGGTAGAGCCGGCCCTGGCGGAGTGGGCGGCGTTCTTCGCGGCCAGCGCGGCCAAGCGGGCCGCCGCGGAGGCGGGCCTGCCCCGGGCGGCTACCGCGCGGGAGGCGGACGACCTGCTGCGCGACGCCGCGACGTTCCTGGGCGTCGCCGACCGCGCACTGGGCCTTGACGGTGCGCCGATGCTGCCGCTGACGCTGCGGCACGCGAGCTAGCGGTCTCTAGCGCGGGCCCGGGCCAGCCGGGCGCCGGGCACGGCCGCACCCCACCCGGCGCAAGCCGGGTCACGCCAGGTGGGGCTAGGAGGGGCCGGAGACCAGCGGCCTAGAAGGACTCGATCGAGTTGCTACGGGCGTCGGCATCGAGCACGCCCCAGCTGATCAGTTCCTCGGTGAGGTCGGCAGGCGACTTGTCGTAGATGACCGCGAGCGAGCGCAGGTCCTCGTGTCGCACGGACAGCACCCGGCCGTTGTAGTCGCCCCGCTGGGCCTGGATGGTGGCCACGTAGCGGGCCAGCGGTCCCACCTTCTCCTTGGGAAGCTGGTTCATCCGCTCAAGGTCGATGACGAGCTTGGGGGCCGACGCGATCGGGGTCGGCGCGGCGTCACCCGGCAGCAGCTCGGAGACCGGCACGCCGTAAAACTCCGCCAGCTCGGCGAGCTTCTGGACCGTGACCGACCGGTCGCCGCGCTCATAGGAGCCCACGACGACCGCCTTCCAGCGGCCGCGGGACTTCTCCTCGACGCCGTGCAGGGACAGTCCCTGCTGGGTGCGGATGGCGCGCAGTCGCGCGCCCAGGGTCTTGGCGTACTCAGATGGCATTTTTCCTCGGTTTCCCGGCCAGTCGTCGCTTACGGTAACGGTTACGCACAGTGACGGTAGGCGGCAACAGCGACAAGGTCAAGCCGAATGGCAAAAACTGGTAGAACTCGTCCAGTAACCGGCATCGCCTTTCCCTGCCGATATCTACCCTCCGTCAGAAGGCGACAACCCCCGCTGTAATCGGCTTTCCCGTGTACAGCGGGGGCAAAGCGGGCCTGCCCCGCGGTCTCGTAACGTTATGACAGCCTATGTCCGATGTGATGTAAATCACAGCTTTCGTCATCGTTGGACAAGCCGGCCAGCAAGCATGCCGGGGCAGCGCCGGGCCGGCGGTGGTGACAGGGGGCCGGAAAGTCACGCAGGGGGACGTTCCGAATGTCGAGAGGCCCGCTCAGTCTAGTGACTTTCTGTGTTGGTTGCGTTGCTACTCGTGCCGAAAATGCCCGTGGCGTCGGCGGTGCGCTGCCCTGCTCACGCTGCCGCGGTCGTTACCAGCGCTAACGTGCCTGGTACCGTGGAGCGCGTAGGCATCCTTTAATGACCGTCCCGTGAGACGGGGAAGGAGGTCGTGAATGGCGCGCCCTGAGCCAGTTCACGAGCCGGGCCATGAGAGCCCCGGCGACCAGGCGGCCGATCCCGGCACCGCCACCCGCCCCCCGGCCGGCCGCGGCGCCGCCGCGGCCCGCGGCTGGAAAGCGGTACTCACCCCCGAGGAGATCCGCCGAGCGCTGACCCGCGTCGCGCACGAGATCCTGGAGCGCACGCACGGCGGCGAGGACGTTGTCCTGCTCGGCATCCCGACCCGCGGCGTCTACCTGGCCCGCCGGCTGGCCGACCGGATCGGTGAGTTCGAGGGCGAGCCCGCACCCGTCGGGTCGCTCGATGTGACCCTGCACCGTGACGACCTGCGGCTGCGCCCGGCCCGGGCCCTGCAGCGCACCCAGGTGCCGCCCGGCGGCGTCGACGGCAGGACCGTGGTCCTTGTCGATGACGTGCTCTTCTCCGGCCGGACGATCCGCGCCGCGCTTGACGCGCTGAACGACCTGGGCCGGCCGCGCGCGGTGCAGCTCGCGGTGCTGGTCGACCGCGGCCACCGGGAGCTGCCGATCCGGGCCGACTACGTGGGCAAGAACCTGCCGACCGCGCACCGCGAGAAGGTACGCGTCCAGCTGGCCGAGATCGACGGCGAGGACTCCGTGCTGCTCGGCGAGGGGGACCAGTGAACCGGCACCTGATCTCGGCGGGCGACCTGAGCCGCGACGACGCGGTACTCATCCTCGACACCGCCGAGGAACTAGCGGAGCTGGCCAGCGTCGAGGGCCGGGGAATCAGGAAGCTCCCCACGCTGCGCGGGCTGACCGTGGTCAACCTCTTCTACGAGGATTCCACCCGGACCAGGACCTCCTTCGAGGCGGCGGCCAAGCGGCTGAGCGCCGACGTCATCAACTTCTCCGCCAAGGGGTCGAGCGTCGCCAAGGGCGAGTCGCTCAAGGACACCGCGCTGACCCTGGAGGCGATGGGCGCGGACGCCGTGGTGATCAGGCACCCCGCCTCCGGCGCGCCCCGCCGCCTGACCGACTGGGTCAGCGGCAGCGTGATCAACGCGGGCGACGGCACGCACGAGCACCCCACCCAGGCACTGCTCGACGCCTTCACCATCCGGCAGCGCCTCGGCGCCGAGGCCGGCCAGGCGGGCGCCGACCGGCGCGGCCGGGCGCTCGACGGCATCCGGGTAACGGTCGTCGGCGATGTGCTGCACTCCCGGGTGGCGCGCTCCAACGTGCTGCTGCTGTCCACGCTCGGCGCGCAGGTGACGCTGGTCGCGCCGCCTACCCTGATGCCGCACGCGGTCGGGACCTGGCCGTGTCTGGCCGGCTACGACCTCGACGCCGAGCTGGGCAAGAGCGACGTGGTGATGATGCTGCGCGTGCAGCAAGAGCGGATGAACGCGGCCTACTTCCCCAGCGTCCGCGAGTACCGCCGCCGCTACGGCCTGGACGCCGGCCGGATGGCCCTCCTGCCCGAGCACGCCATCGTCATGCACCCGGGCCCGATGAACCGCGGTGTGGAGATCGCCGCCGAGGTCGCCGACTCGGCCCGCTCGACCATCGTCGCCCAGGTCGCCAACGGCGTGACGGTCCGCATGGCCGTGCTGTACCTGATGCTCGGCGGCGCCGCGGAAACGGAAGGACACGCGTGAACGAGGAATGGCTGATCACCGGGGCCGCGATCGCCGGCCGCGCGGAGCCCGCCGACATTTACCTCGCCGGCGGCGTCATCGCCGAGATCGGTCCCGGCCTGTCCGCCCCGGGCGCGCGGGTGCTCCACGCGGCCGGCCTGGTCGCGCTGCCCGGCCTGGTCGACCTGCACACCCATCTGCGCGAGCCGGGCCGTGAGGACGCCGAGACGGTCGAGACCGGCACCAGGGCCGCCGCGCTCGGCGGCTACACGGCCGTGCACGCGATGGCCAATACCGAGCCGGTCGCCGACACGGCCGGCGTGGTCGAGCAGGTTCGGCGGCTCGGCGAGCAGGCCGGGTACGTCGACGTGCGCCCGGTCGGCGCGGTCACCGTGGGGCTGGCTGGCAACCAGCTCGCCGAGCTGGGCGCGATGGCCGACTCGGCCGCCCGGGTCCGGGTGTTCTCCGACGACGGCTTCTGCGTCGCCGACCCGCTGCTGATGCGGCGGGCCCTGGAGTACGTGAAGGCCTTCGACGGGGTGATCGCGCAGCACGCGCAGGAGCCGAGGCTGACCGAGGGCGCGCAGCTCAACGAGGGGGAGGTCGCCTCGCGGCTGGGCCTGGCCGGCTGGCCGGCCGCCGCCGAGGAGGCGATCATCGCCCGTGACTGCCTGCTCGCCGCGCACGTGGACTCGGCGCTGCACGTCTGCCACGTGTCCACCGCCGGGTCGGTGGAGATCATCCGCTGGGCCAAGTCCAAGGGCTGGCGGGTCACCGCCGAGGTCACCCCGCACCACCTGCTGCTCACCGACGAGCTCGCCGCCGACTATGACACGGTGTTCAAGGTCAACCCGCCGCTGCGCACCAAGGCCGACGTCGAGGCGCTGCGCCAGGCCCTGGCCGACGGCACCATCGACTGCGTGGCCACCGACCACGCGCCCCACCCGGTCGAGGCCAAGGAAGCCGAGTGGGCGGCCGCGGCCAACGGCATGACCGGCCTGGAGACCGCCCTGCGGGTGGTGCAGCAGGCGATGGTCGACACCGGTCTGCTCGACTGGGCCGGCGTCGCCGACCGGATGTCGGCCCGCCCGGCCGCGATCGGCCGGGTGCCCGGGCACGGCCACCCGCTCGCCGCGGGCGCGCCCGCCAACATCACCCTGTACGACCCCGCGCCGGCCACGGCCGTGGACCCGGCCGCGCATGCCTCCAAGAGCCGTAACAGCCCGTTCGCTGGCATGACGCTGCCCGGAGCCGTGACCGCGACGTTCCTGCGCGGCACCCCCACGGTCCTGGACGGAAAGGTAACCCGATGAGAAGTGCGATCCCCGAGGCGATGCTGGTCCTTGAGGACGGGACGACGCTGCGCGGCCGGGGGTTCGGCGCCTACGGCGAGTCCTTCGGCGAGATGGTCTTCAACACCGGCATGACCGGCTACCAGGAGACGCTGACCGACCCGTCGTACTGCGGCCAGATCGTGGCGATGACCGCGCCGCACATCGGCAACACCGGCATCAACGACATCGACCCGGAGAGCCACCGCATCTGGGTAAGCGGCTACGTGGTCCGCGAGCCGTCGCGGATCGTCTCGAGCTGGCGGGCCGAGCGCTCGCTTGACGCCGAGCTGAAGGCCCAGGGCATCACCGGCATCGCCATCCCGGGCACTCGCGCGCTGACCATGCGGCTGCGCGAGCACGGCGCGATGCGCGCGGCGGTCTCCACCGTCGAGAACGACCCGCAGCGGCTGCTCGCCCGCGTGCTGGCCAGCCCGGGCATGACCGGCGCCGACCTGGCCCGGATCGTCACCACGCCGTACCCGTACACGGTCGCCCCGCCGTCCGGCGTCACGACCAGGTTCCGGGTCGCCGCCGTGGACCTGGGCATCAAGGCCGCCACCCCGCGCAACATGGCCGCCCGCGGCATAGAGGTGCTGGTGCTGCCGGCCACCTACTCGGCCGAGCAGATCCTGGCCACCGACCCGGACGGGGTGTTCTTCTCCAATGGCCCGGGGGACCCCGCCGCGGCCGGGTACGCGGTCGCCGCGGTGCGCGGCGTGCTGGACGCCGGCGTCCCGCTGTTCGGCATCTGCTACGGGAGCCAGATCCTGTCCCGGGCCCTCGGCCTGGACACCTACAAGCTCCGCTACGGCCACCGGGGCGTGAACCAGCCGGTCATGGACCTGGCCACCGGCCGGGTCTACATCACCAGCCACAACCACGGGTTCGCCGCCGCGCTGCCGCCGGAGGCGGGCGAGGTGGTGGCCGCCCAGGCCGGGGCGGGCGGGGGCTCAGCCAGCGCCGCGGGCGGCGGCTCAGCCAGCGCCGCGGGCGGCGGCGGCTGGGCGCACGTGCCCCCGGGGGCGCGCAAGCCGTTCGGCACCCCGTACGGCGCGGCCGCGATCACCCACGTGAACCTGAACGACGGCGTGGTCGAGGGCCTGCGGCTGCTCGACCGCCCGGCCTTCGCCGTGCAGTACCACCCCGAGGCCGCGCCAGGCCCGCACGACGCGGTGGACCTGTTCGACCAGTTCGCCGCACTGATGGATAGGGGACAGAAGTAATGGCGCGCCGTGACGACCTGAAGTCCGTCCTCGTCATCGGTTCCGGGCCGATCGTGATCGGCCAGGGCTGCGAGTTCGACTACTCGGGGACCCAGGCCTGCCGCGTGCTGCGGGCCGAGGGCATCAGGGTCTCGCTGGTCAACTCCAACCCGGCGACGATCATGACCGACCCGGAGTTCGCCGACGCCACCTACGTCGAGCCGATCACCCCCGAGACGCTGGCCAAGGTGATCGCCAAGGAGCGCCCGGATGCGGTGCTGCCCACGCTGGGCGGCCAGACCGCGCTCAACGCCGCCGTCGCCCTGCACGCCGACGGCACGCTGAAGAAGTACGGCGTCGAGCTGATCGGCGCCGACATCGACGCGATCGAGGCGTGCGAGGACCGCGAGAAGTTCAAGGACATCGTGATCGGGCTGGGCGCCGAGGTGCCGCGCTCGGTCATCTGCCACAGCATCGATGAGTGCCTCGGCGCCGTCTACGGCACTGCGCCCGGCGCGAATGGTACTGCGCCCGGTGCGGAGGGCGCGGTGCCGGACGAGGGCCGCGGCCTGGGCTTCCCGGTCGTCGTCCGCCCGTCGTTCACCCTCGGCGGTCTCGGCTCTGGCATCGCCTACGACGAGTCAGGCCTGCGCGCGATCGCGGGCAGCGGCCTCGACGCCAGCCCCACCACCGAGGTGCTGCTGGAAGAGTCGATCATCGGCTGGAAGGAGTTCGAGCTCGAGCTGATGCGCGACCGCCACGACAACGTGGTGATCGTCTGCTCGATCGAGAACGTCGACCCGATGGGCGTGCACACCGGCGACTCGGTGACGGTGGCGCCCGCGATGACCCTCACCGACCGCGAGTACCAGGTCATGCGGGACACCGCGATCAAGATCATCCGCGCGGTCGGCGTCGACACCGGCGGCTGCAACATCCAGTTCGCCGTCAACCCGAAGACCGGCCGCATGGTCGTCATCGAGATGAACCCGCGGGTGTCGCGCAGCAGCGCGCTGGCGTCCAAGGCGACCGGCTTCCCGATCGCCAAGATCGCCACCCGGCTGGCCATCGGCTACACGCTTGACGAGATTCCCAACGACATCACCGGCCAGACCCCCGCCTCGTTCGAGCCGGCCCTGGACTACGTCGTGGTCAAGATCCCCCGGTTCGCGTTCGAGAAGTTCCCGGGTGCCGACCCCACGCTCACCACGCACATGAAGTCGGTCGGCGAGGCGATGGCGATCGGCCGCTCCTTCGCCGAGGCGCTGCAGAAGGCGCAGCGGAGCCTGGAGAGCCCGACCGGCCCGTTCCGTTACCCCGAGCCGCCGGCCAGCCCGGACGAGCTGCTCGAACGCTGCCGCGCTCCGCACGACGGCCGGCTGGGCACCATGTTCCAGGCGCTGCGCGCCGGAGCCACCGCGCAGGCGGTGGCCGAGGTCACCGGGGTCGACCCGTGGTTCGTGGAACAGCTCGACTACATCAGGGAAGCATCCATCACGATCGCGGGCGCCGCGGAACTGGACGCCGACCTGCTGCGGGCGGCGAAGGCCGCGGGCTTTTCCGACACCGCCCTGGCTGAGCTGCGCGGTTTCGGCGCCGGCCCCGCCGGGGCCGAGCAGATCCGCAGCCTGCGCCACTCGCTGGCCGTGCGCCCGGTCTACCACGCGGTGGACACCTGCGCGGCCGAGTTCGCGGCGCGCACGCCCTACCTGTACTCCACCTACGACGAGGGTGACGAGGTCCCGTCCGGTGACACCCCCAAGGTGATCATCCTCGGCAGCGGCCCCAACCGCATCGGCCAGGGCATCGAGTTCGACTACTCCTGCGTGCACGCCTCGCTCGCGCTGCGGGCGGCGGGCTACGAGACCGTCATGGTCAACTGCAACCCGGAGACCGTCTCTACCGACTACGACACCTCCTCCCGGCTGTACTTCGAGCCGCTCACCCTGGAGGACGTGCTCGAGGTGGTGCACGCCGAGCAGCGGACGGGCCCGGTCGCCGGGGTGATCGTCCAGCTCGGCGGGCAGACGCCGCTCGGGCTCGCCCGCGCGCTCGAGACGGCCGGCGTGCCGATCGTCGGCACCTCGCCCGCCGCGATCCACGCCGCCGAGGACCGGGGCGCGTTCGCCGAGGTGCTGGCCGACGCCGACCTGACCGCGCCGCTTGGCAAGGTCGCCCTGTCGGCCGACGAGGCGGCCGCCGCCGCCACCGAGATCGGTTACCCGGTCCTGGTCCGGCCGTCCTACGTGCTCGGCGGGCGCGGCATGGAGATCGTCTACGACGAGGACACGCTGCGCGCCTACGTCGGCCGGGCGACCGACGCCAGCCCGGACAACCCGGTGCTCATCGACCGCTTCCTTGACGACGCGATCGAGATCGACGTGGACGGCCTGTACGACGGCGAGGAGCTGTACCTGGGCGGGGTGATGGAGCACATCGAGGAGGCCGGCATCCACTCCGGCGACTCGGCCTGCGCGCTGCCGCCGATCACCCTGGGCCGGGCCGATATCGCCGCGATCAGGGAGGCGACCCGCAAGATCGCCCGCGGGGTTGGCGTGCGCGGCCTGATCAACGTGCAGTACGCCCTCGCGGCCGGCGTGCTGTACGTGCTCGAAGCCAACCCCCGCGCGTCCCGCACCGTGCCGTTCGTCTCCAAGGCCACCGCGGTGCCGCTGGCCAAGGCGGCCGCGCTGGTCATGATGGGCTCCTCGGTGGCGTCGCTGCGCGCATCCGGCGTGCTGCCGCCGTCCGGCGACGGCGGCACCCTGCCCCTCGACTCCCCGGTGGCGGTGAAGGAGGCGGTGCTGCCCTTCGGCCGGTTCCGCGACGCGACCGGCGCCGGCGTGGACACCGTGCTCGGCCCGGAGATGCGCTCGACCGGCGAGGTGATGGGCATCGATGACTCGTTCGGCACCGCCTTCGCCAAGTCGCAGGAGGCCGCCTACGGCTCGCTCCCGGTCAAGGGGCGGGTGTTCGTCTCGGTCGCCAACCGGGACAAGCGGGCGATGGTCTTCCCGGTCAAGCGGCTCGCCGACCTCGGCTTCGAGATCTGGGCCACCTCCGGCACGGCCGACGTCCTGCGGCGCAACGGCGTTTGTGCCAGGGTCGTCCGCAAGCAGAGCGACGGCGCGGGCCAAGACGGGGAACCGACCGTGGTCACCCGCATCCTCGACGGTGAGGTAGACCTGATCGTGAACACGCCGTGGGGCGCGGTCTCGTCGGCCTCGGCGGCCGTGCGGCTTGACGGCTACGAGATCCGTACCGCGGCGGTCCGCCGGGGTGTACCGTGCGTGACAACCGTGGCGGGGCTCGCGGCGGCGGTGCAGGGCATCGAGGCCACGATCCGCGGTGACATGGGCGTCCGGTCCCTGCAGGAGCACGCTGTCACAGTGCGCCCGATGGCATAAACCGCGGTCACGTGCGGCCGATGGCATAAACCGCCATCGTATCGGCCGAACGTGACCGCACATCTCCCGGGGGGACGCCCCCCCGTACCCCCCGGTGCTGGCCTGCGGCCAGCGGAGGGCCGGTGGTGTAAACGGCTGTCGTATGGGCCGCGCCGTGACAGCACGTCTCCCGGGGGGACGCCCCCCGTAACCCCCGGTGCTGGCCTGCGGCCAGCGGAGGGCCGGTGGGGTAAACGGCTGTCGTGTCGGCCGCACTGCGACAGCACGTCTCCCCGGGGGCCCCGTACCCCCTGGTGCTGGCCTGCGGCCAGCGGAGGGCCGGTGGTGTAAACGATTAACGGCACAACGCCGCCCTGATCTGCCTGGCAAGACGCCGCTGCGACGTCATCCTCGCCATGCTCCGCAACCGCCAGCCCTACCAGCCCGACCGCGCACGCGCCGCCGCCGAGGCCGCCTGACCCCGCCAGCCGGGATAAGTGCCACGTGGCACTTATCCCGGAGGCCAGGCCGCGGCACCCGCCCAGCTAGAACCCCGGCAGAGGCGGCTGTCGTGCTGCCCGCAAGCCGCCCGACCCTGCCCTGAACCTCACAGGCAAGGAAGGCGGGCAGGCCCGCTGACCGGAACAACTTGACAGGGAACAGGGGGACACCCCCCGTACCCCCCGGTGCTGGCCTGTGGCCAGCGGAGGGGCGGTGGGGTAGACGGCTGTCGTCTCGGCCGTAGTGTGGCAGCGCGTTTCCCGGGGGGACACCTCCCGTACCCCCTGGTGCTGGCCTGCGGCCAGCGGAGGGCCGGTGGGGTAAACGGCTGTCGTATGGGCCGCACTGTGACAGCCGTTAACGGGATGCTGCCAGCTTGCTGAGTAGGCGATGCGGGGGCATCTGGACTAGCGTTAGCGCAACGACTGGCCGAGGACTGGGACGGCGACTGGATGGCAGTGAACGACCGGGACGGCGGGGCGGCGCCGGTTCAGGTGCGCGGGACGGTGCTCACGGTGCGCCGCGTCGACGCGTACGTGGCCATGACGGTGGTCGCCCCGGCCATCGCGACCAGGTTCCGTCCCGGCCAGTTCATCGCGATCGCGGTCGGCGGTCCGCAGTCCGGCATGATCGCCCGTCGTTCCTTCTCCATTCATGACGTGCGGCCGGACCACGGCGGCACGGTGGAGTTCGTGTTCCTGCCCCGGGAGCCTGGCGCCCAGTGGCTGGCGGACTGCCGCTCCCGCGACGTGCTCGACGTGGTGGGGCCGCTCGGCCGGCCGTTCCCTGTGCCGCGCGACCCGGCCTCCTGCCTGCTGCTCGGCGTCGGCCCCGGCGCCGCGCCGCTGTTCGCGCTGGCCTCACGGCTCGGTGACCGCGGCTCGCACGCCGACTACCTGCTCGGCGCGGAGAGCGCCGACCGGGTCTTCGGCGCGCTCACCGCACGGCGCACCGGCCGTTCGGCCATCATCAGCACCACCGACGGCTCTCTCGGCTCGCGCGGCTCGGTGGTGGACATGCTGCCCACCGTGGTGCAGCAGGCCCGCACCGACGTCATCTACGCCTCGGCCCCGGCCAGCGTGCTGCGCTCGGTGTGCTCGCTGGCCGGCCGGTACGGCATCCCGGTCCAGGCGCTGGTGTCCGAGCCCGCGATGACCTGCGGCACCGGGCTGTGCATGGGCTGCGTGCTGCCCGCCGTGGGGAACGACGGCATCACCCGCATGGTCCGCGCCTGCGTGGACGGCCCGGTCTTCCGCGGCGACCAGGTGCGCTGGGACGACGTGGGCACGATACCGTTCGACGCGCTCGGCGCCCCCGGCTGGAAGCCGAGGCCGGGCGGCGTCGGCCCCCTCCCGGGCGCGATGCCCGCGATCGACACGATCAGGGGTAACCGCTCCAATGCCGGCTGACCTGCGGACCCGCATCGGGCACCTGGACCTGCCCTCGCCGATCCTCACCGCTTCCGGGTGCGCGGGCACCGGGCGGGAGCTGGCCCAGTTCACCGACGTGGCCCGGATCGGCGCGGTGATCACCAAGTCGGTGACGCTGGAGCCCAAGGCGGGCAACCCGTCGCCGCGGATAGCCGAGACGCCGAGCGGCCTGCTGTCCTCGGTGGGCCTGCAGGGCCCCGGCCTGGACGGCTTCCTCCAGCGGGACCTGCCCTGGCTGCTGTCGCGCGGCGCACGGGCCATCGTGAGCATCGCCGGGCACACCGCCCGCGAGTACGGCGAGATCGCCTCGCGGCTGTCCGACGCCGCCGGGGTGATCGCGCTCGAGGTGAACCTCGGCTGCCCGGACGCGGCCACGGCGGGCCGCCCGTTCGCGCTCGACCCGGCCTCGGCCGGCGCCGTGGTCGCCGCCGTGCGCGGCAGCACCCGCTACGACATCCCCGTGTTCGCCAAGCTGTCACCGGAGGTCACCGACATCGTGAGCGTGGCCCGCGCCTGCGTGTCGGCGGGCGCGGACGGCCTGTCGATGATCAACACGATGCCCGGGATGGCCATCGACCCGGTGACGTTCAGGCCCGCCCTGGCCGGCCTGGCGGGCGGGCTGTCCGGCCCGGCGGTCCGCCCGGTGGCGGTGCGCTGCATCTGGCTGGTCCGCGAGGCACTGCCGGACGTGCCCATCATCGGCTGCGGCGGGGTGCGCACCGGCCGTGACGCCCTGGAGTTGCTGCTCGCCGGGGCCGCCATGGTCGCGGTCGGCACCGTGCTGTTCCACGACCCGTCGGCCTGCACGCGAATCCAGCGCGAGCTGGAGGAGGAATTGACCGCGCGCGGGGTAGACCGGGTGAGCGACATCGTGGGGCGGGCGCACCAGCCGGCCGCGTACGCGGCCGAGCGGCATACTTGGGTGTAGTGAGGTACTAGCGGGGGAGCGGTCATGGGACGTTCCGGCGGGCAAGAGCAACCGCCTGGGGAAGCCTGGCACCCCCGGGTGGCACCCGAGACCCCCGCCGGCCACCCGGCCCGTGAGACCCCCCGCGGCGAACCGGAGCCGCGCCCCAGCGCGGCGGAGCGGGACCCCACGGCAAGCCCGGACCGCGGACCCGCACCGCCGCTGCCAAGCGGCCGGGTGCCGCGCCCGCGGCAGGCCCCGGCGCCGTGGGCCAGCTCGCAGGAACCGGTCCCTGGGCGGGAACGGCCGCGACGGACGGCCCGGCCGTGGCGATCGCAGTCCCTGCTCGCCCGGCCGTCACTGGCACGCTTCCTGCGCCCGGCCGCCGGCCAGCCAGAGCTGAGCCACACCGAACTGTCCCTCCCGGCGCCGGCAGCGGCCCGCGCCGCGCCGCGCAAGCACCTCAGGCTTCCGCGGCCGAGCTGCGGGAACTAGCCGAGATCGGCGACCTGCTCAGCGAGCTAGCCGCGCTAGTCCAGGACCTGGGATCGCTGGTCGTCGGGCTGATGACCGCCGCCGCCGGCTGCGGTGACCGCCAGGTGCGGACCTTCGCGGTGCCAGCGGAGCTGACCGAGCTGGCCACCGCCTACCAGCAACTGCGAGCGGAGCAGCACGCGCTGAGCGCCCGGTTCGCGGCCAACGCGGCCGCCCCCGAGCGCGCCGCCCTCCGCGTCAGCCTGGCCGCCCTGACCGAGCAGGCCACCCGGGCCATCATCGCCGTGGCCGCGGTCAGCTTCCCCGCCCCTCGCCCGCCCGGCCCCGCCAACGTCCAACCGCCCGTCAACCCGCCAACCATCCTCGAGACGCCCGCTGACACCAAGACGCCCGCTGATACCGAGACGCCGCGGAGCCCAGGCGAGCCCGGCCACCGAGACGCCGGTCGCCACCGAGGCGCCCGCTGATACCGAGACGCCGCGGAGACCCAGGCGAGCCCGGCCACCGAGACGCCGGTCGCCACCGAGGCGCCCGCTGATACCGAGGCGCCCGCTGATACCGAGACGCCGGTCGCCACCGAGACGCCGGTCGCCGCCAGCACGCCAGGGGGCGCGACCCGGCGCACCGGGAACGGAGGCCATGTGCAGGCCCGCGGGCACGGCCAGCCCAGCGGGCATCGAGCCGACCGGAAGACACCGTCGGCTCGCCGGGCACCATCACCTCGGCTGGCACGGCTGGCATGGCGAGCCCGCCAGGCACCACCGCAACAGGGGGTATCGTCGGCTCCACAGGTACCAAGGGCACCGACAGCACCGCTGGGAGCATCGGCCGGGCGGGGACCGCCGACCAGGCGAACACGGAGAGCGCCGCCGGCCGGGCAGGAACGGAAGGCACAGCCTGCCCCGCGGGCACCACTGCTGGGGAAGACGGGGCCGGGCCGGGCCATGGCCGGGAAGCGGCCCCGGCCGCGGCGACGCTGGTGGTGCGGACGAACCCGCGCGCGGGGCTTGGGCCATCACGGAGAGAGGAGACTGGCGTGCAGACACCGCCCACCGGGACGACCCCCGGTAACACCCGAGAGCCTGCCCGGTGGAAAGACGCGGGCGCGGGGGAAAAGCGGCTCGCGCCGGTCGCCGTGGCGCTTGACGCGCCGGACATCGAAGTCGCGGCGCACTGGGCGACGCTGGTCACGCCGTACGTGTCCACCGTCAAGATCGGCCTTGAGCTGTACCTGCGGTACGGCCCGGCCGTGGTGGCGACGGTGCGCGGCGGGAGCGGGGTCCGGGTCTTCCTCGACCTCAAGCTGCACGACATTCCCAACACCGTGGCTGGCGCCGCCACCGCGGTGGCCAAGCTGCGCCCGGAGATCCTCACCGTGCACGCGGCGGGCGGCGCCGACATGATCAAGGCCGCGGTGGCGGCCGCGCCGGACACCCTGGTCGCGGGGGTGACGCTGCTGACCTCGATGAGCGACCGCGACCTGGCCGACATCGGCGTCGGCGGCTCGGTCAGCGACGCGGTCCGCCGGATGGCCGCCCTCGCCGTCTCCGCGGGCGCCCGAGGACTGGTCTGCTCACCGCAGGAGGTCGCCGCCGTCCGCGCCGAGGTCGGCCCGGACATCCTGCTCATCACCCCCGGCATCCGCCCGGCCGGAGCCACCAGCGACGACCAGGCCAGGATCGCCACCCCCGAGGTTGCGCTCAAGGCGGGCGCCGACCTCCTGGTGGTCGGCCGCCCCATCACCAGGGCCGCCGACCCGGGCGCCGCCGCCTCCGCGATCGCCGCCGCCCTCCGCCGCGCCGCCCCCGCCAGCTGACCGCCGCCCGCGAGCCAGGCTCCACCCCGTGTGCCACACGGCGCCCGGCGGCAGCGGAGACACGTTGGCGCCCCGGGCGCCAACGTGACCTCCGGGTGCTCACGCATGCCCCAAACCGCCGACCTGCCCCACCGGTGCCGCGCCCGTCCGGTCGTCGGCCTGCCCTGCCCCGGCCGTGGCCGGTCGCCGGTCAGCTTTACCCGGTGCCGCGCCCGTCCGGTCGCCCGGCCTGCCCCACCCCGGCCATGGCCGTCCACCCGACCGCCCGCCACAGGTGACCCGGCCGTCGGTCGCCGCTTCCGTGTCCCGGTTCCTCGGGCTGTTCGTCCGCCTCAGTCCGGGTGGGCGGTGGGCCAAGGCACCCCCGTTTAGCCAACCATGATCGTGGAAACTTTTTTCTAGACGGAAACAAATCACGCTATATGCTGCAAAAGTTTCCGCGCAAAAAATAGTTTCCGTGATCATGGCCCAGTTTGGCGCGTGCCCCGCCCCGACTGCCGGATAACAGCAAGAAGCGCGTTGGTTTCCCGTGCGGCGAGCCGCGCCGGCCGGCCCTCGTTCAGGCCAACCCCTCGCCTCAGCCCGCGCCCGCTCAGCCCCGCCCCAGCCCGCCTCGGCCCCGTGGGCCCCGTCGTCCCCGTCGACCCCGACGGGGCCGACGAGAGGGGCGAGGGCTGGGGCGGCCGATGAGGCCGCGCGGCGGGGGAGCGCGGGCGCGGGCGGCCGGGCGCGCGCGGCGGGGGGAGCGGGGCGCGGGCGGCCGGGCCAGGCGGCGGGGGAGTGCGGCGCGGGCGGCGGGGTGCGGCGGATTGGCGGGTCATGTTGGCTATTGCCGACATTCTAGCGATGTGGGTGGCGGACGGAGTGAGCACAGGTCGCGGGCACCGGGTGTCGCCAATTCACCGGAGATATGTTCGGCGCGACAAACCCTACCTGCGACGATTCGTTAGAACTGCACTGTGATCGGAACGCTGCGGTGGGTAAAATGTCCTTTCGGGACAAGGTGAGCGCGGAACATCGGCGGATGAAGAAAAGACCGGCAGCAATTCGCGGAACGGCTTCGGCGTCGCTCCTTTCGGGGTGCGGGGTCGGCCGGACGGCTGTGCCGTGCGGTACGTCGGCGCACCGTCCGCGTCGGCCGCGTGGCACGCGCGCAGCGTTCCCGGGGCGTGGCGGCGCCTACGGGTCCCTGAACTGGTCTTTGCGGCGGTACGTCCGGGCTTCGTCGCTGCGTGTATGGTTGATGCGGCGGATGCCCGGGACGGGCGGCGCACCGGGCCCGGCGGCCACGCCGGCGGCGGTGATCGCCGACCCGGACGGCCGTTGCCTGGCCCCCGTGTCCGGCGGCTGCGCGCGGCCGGCGGAGCCGGTTTGCCCGCGCCTGGCGCGGGTCGGCCGGGACGCGGCTCCCGGGCTGCGCACGGATGGGCCGGACCTCGCCGAAACGGACAAATGGAATATTTTACCCTGGTAAACGCCCGGCCTTCGAGGAGGTGTTCGGCGCGGTGCGGCTATCGTTCCGCGAGAGCGTGGCGGTATGCGGGAGCTGGTAATGACTACTTTGGGTAGCAAATCGTGTGTGCAGAGTAATATATTTGGATTTGTGACGACATAAACGGAGGTTCGCGTTGCCGAATGGGTGCTTGACTCGCTAGTTTCCCCTCCCGTCCAACCTTTTTTACGACAGAACCCGAGGTGACCCCGAGTGGCTCTTCCTCCCCTCACTCCCGAACAGCGCGCAGAGGCCTTGCAGAAGGCGGCGATAGCGCGCAAGGAACGTGCCGACGTTAAGAATCGCCTCAAGCGCGGTTCGGTGACCCTGTCCGAAGTCATCAAGGACGGAACGACCGACGACGTCATTGGCAAGATGAAGGTGTCGGCTCTCCTTGAGTCGCTGCCCGGCGTGGGCAAGGTCCGCGCGAAGCAGATCATGGAGCGGCTCGGCATCGCTGAGTCCCGCCGCGTTCGCGGGCTCGGCGCCAACCAGCGCGCGGCCCTTGAGCAGGAGTTCGGTGCGGATCTCTGAGGCTGATAGCCGGCGAGACGGACGGCAGGCGCGGCCGTCACGGGTGCGAGGGCATGGCCGAAGCACCCAGCGGTAGGACGCACCGAGCCGTCGCCGCGGCGCAGACGACGCCGGGAGGCGCCAGCCTGCCCGCGGACCGGGTGGTGAATTCGCGGCTGACTGTGCTCTCCGGGCCTTCTGGGGTCGGTAAGAGCACAGTCGTCGCGGAACTCCGGCAGCGGAACCCGGAGATCTGGATTTCCGTTTCCGTGACCACCCGCGGGCCGCGCCCGGGAGAAGTGAACGGGCGGGAATATCATTTTGTCGACGGCGCCGAGTTTGACCGCATGGTTAGCGCTGGCGAACTTCTCGAGTGGGCGGTGTTCGCGGGCAACAAATACGGCACCCCCGCCGAGCCGGTGCGGGAAAGGCTGGAGCGGGGTCTCCCCACCCTGCTTGAGATCGACGTCGCCGGCGCCCGGCAGGTCCGCGAGGCCATGAAGGACGACGCGCTGCTGGTTTTCCTCAAGCCGCCCTCGTGGGGCGAGTTGGTCCGCCGGCTGACCGGCCGGGGCACCGAGCCGCCCGCGGTGGTCGAGCGGCGGCTGGACGCGGCGAAGGAAGAGCTGGCCGCGGCGCGGGAGTTCGACGTGGCGCTGGTCAACACTTCGATCGATAAGGTCTGCCGGCAGATGGTAACGTTGATTAACGGCGGACCTCTCTCATCGTGACCCTGCTGGCCAGGTCATGGCCCGGGATGGACTATCGCGGTGGCACCGGTCCGCATCAAGGACGCCCTAGTCAGTGAGGAATGGCAACACGTGGCTGTGACCCAGGGTGCGAACGGCATCATCAACCCGCCGATCGACGAGCTGCTCGAGATCGTTGACAGCAAGTACCGGCTGGTGATCTTGGCCGCGAAGCGGGCCCGCCAGATCAACGCCTACTACTCGCAGCTCGGCGAGGGCCTGCTCGAGTACGTCGGCCCGCTGGTCGAGACCCGCGTGCAGGAGAAGCCGCTGTCGATCGCGCTGCGCGAGGCCAGCGAGGGCATGCTCAAGGTCGAGCAGACCGAGGGCTGATGTTCCCTGGGGGCGACCCCCAGACCCCGCGGGCAACGACGGTATCGGAGTAACCGAATGGCGCGGGTAATCCTCGGCGTCGGCGGGGGCATCGCCGCGTACAAGGCCTGTGAGCTGCTGCGCCTGCTGCGCGAGTCCGGGCACGCGGTCCGGGTCATTCCGACCGTGGACGCGCTGCGCTTCGTCGGCGAGCCGACCTGGGCCGCGCTGTCCGGCGAGCCGGTGACCACCGACGTGTGGACCGGCGTCGCCGACGTGCCGCACGTGAAGCTCGGCCAGGGCGCGGACCTGGTCATCGTCGCACCCGCCACCGCGGACCTGCTGGCCCGCGCCGCCGCCGGGCTGGCCGGCGACCTGCTCACCGCGACGCTGCTCACCGCGCGCTGCCCGGTCGTGTTCGCCCCCGCGATGCATACCGAGATGTGGGAGCACCCCGCGACTCAGGCCAACGTCGCCACGCTGCGCGCCCGGGGCACGATCGTGGTGGAGCCGGCCGTTGGCCGGCTGACCGGCAAGGACAGCGGCAAGGGGCGGCTGCCCGACCCCGCCGACCTGTTCGCGACGGCTGAAAAGCTAATCGCGGGAAGAACGGACGCGCTCTCCCCCGCCGCGCCAGCCGCCTCCGCTAGCGAGCCTGGCGGGACCCAGGCGGGCGATAGCCACGCCGTCGTTCTTCCTGATGATGGTGACGGGTTTTCCCTGGCCGGGAAGCGGGTGCTCGTGTCCGCGGGCGGCACCCGCGAGGAGCTGGACCCGGTCCGCTTCCTCGGCAACTGGTCCACCGGCAGGCAGGGCTACGCGTTCGCGCGCTGCGCGGCCGACCGCGGCGCGCAGGTGACGCTGGTCGCCGCCAACGTCGAGCTGCCCGACCCGGCGGGGGCGCGGGTGATCCGGGTCGTCTCGGCCCGGGACATGCACGCGGCCATGCTGGCCGAGTCCGCCACGGCGGATGTGATCGTGATGACCGCCGCCGTCGCCGACTTCCGGCCGGTCGCCCGGGCCGCGCAGAAGATCAAGAAGGACGGCACGCTGCCGCCGCCGATCGAGCTGGCCGAGAACCCGGACATCCTCGCCGACCTGTCCGCGCGCCGCCGTGACCAGGGCGGGCGGCGGCAAGTGATCGTCGGCTTCGCCGCCGAGACCAGCCCCGACCTGCACGCGGCCCGGGCCAAGCTGGCCCGCAAGGGCTGCGACCTGCTGGTGGTGAACCGGGTCGGCGACGGCGAGGGCTTCGGCGCCACCGACAACGAGTGGTTGGTCCTCGACGCCGCCGGGGCGGCGGCGACCGGCATACCCCGTCGGTCGAAGGAAGCCCTGGCCGGTGACGTCCTCAGGATGGCCGCCGCCCGCCTCGGCTGAGCCAGGCGGACTCCGGGACAGAGCCACGCGGCTTTGGTCGGCCCTGGGGGGCCTGGTACGGTCGCGATTGTTGCGACCAGGCCCAGCGGGGCCGGCACCGGGGTACGGGGTCGCTCCCCGGGGGATTACTGCGATGGGATGGAGAACACGTGGCGCGTCGGCTGTTTACCTCTGAGTCGGTAACGGAGGGCCACCCGGACAAGATGGCCGACCAGATCAGCGATGCCATCCTTGACTCGATGATCAAGGACGACCCGGCCAGCCGGGTCGCGGTCGAGACGCTGATCACCACCGGGCAGGTGCACGTGGCCGGCGAGGTGACCACCCAGACCTACGTCGACATCCCCGGCATCATCCGCGAGAAGATCCTGCAGATCGGCTACGACTCCTCGGCCAAGGGATTCGACGGCGCGTCCTGCGGCGTCTCGGTCTCCATCGGCGCGCAGTCGCCGGACATCGCCCAGGGGGTGACCGACGCGTTCGAGTACCGGGAGGGCGAGGGCACCGACGACTACGACCGCCAGGGCGCGGGCGACCAGGGGCTGATGTTCGGCTACGCCTGCACGGAGACCCCGGAGCTGATGCCGCTGCCGATCATGCTGGCGCACAAGCTGGCCGGGCAGCTGTCCGCGGTGCGCCGGTCCGGCCAGGTCCCCTACCTGCGTCCGGACGGCAAGACCCAGGTCACGATCGAGTACGTGAACGACAAGCCGGTGCGGCTCGACACGGTGGTCGTCTCCAGCCAGCACGCACCCGACATCAACCTCAAGGAACTGCTCGCCCCCGACGTCAAGGACTACGTGGTCGACCCGGTGCTGGCCGGGCTGGACATCGACACCACCGGGTACCGGCTGCTGGTCAACCCGACCGGCCGGTTCGAGATCGGCGGCCCGATGGGCGACGCCGGGCTGACCGGCCGCAAGATCATCATCGACACTTACGGCGGCATGGCCAGGCACGGCGGCGGCGCGTTCTCCGGCAAGGACCCGTCCAAGGTCGACCGGAGCGCCGCGTACGCGATGCGCTGGGTGGCCAAGAACGTGGTCGCCGCCGAGCTGGCCGACCGCTGCGAGGCCCAGGTCGCGTACGCGATCGGCAAGGCCAAGCCGGTGGGCCTGTTCATCGAGTGCTTCGGCACCGAGAAGGTCCCGGTCGAGCGGATCCAGGACGCGGTGAACCGGGTCTTCGACCTGCGGCCGCGGGCCATCATCGCCAGCCTGGACCTGCTCCGGCCTATCTACTCCCAGACGGCCGCCTACGGCCACTTCGGCCGCACCGAGCCCGACTTCACCTGGGAGCGCACCGACCGCGCCGAGGCGCTGCGCGCGGCCGTGTAGCCCCGGCTGAGGCGGCCGCCGCGGCCGCCAGTACCCCCGCACGACCCCGCGAGGCGTGCCGCGCATGTCGCGGCACGCCTCGCGTCGTTTACCCGGTCTGACGGCCGGACAGCGGCCGCCAGCCACCATCGGCTGGTGACAGTGTGCCGATTGTGACTCGTGGTTCTGTGCGTGCACAATTGGTTACCTAACGGTTACCGTGAAAATACCTAGTCGCTTTCTCGCCGCCTTCCCCGTGTGACATCGATGTAACAAGTCGGGCGCGGCCTTGGCGCGCTGCCTCGGCCGAGGACTGCCCCCTTGTGCTGCGACGACTACAAATGGTGAGATCGTGATAAAGGTCCGGATTGCGGCGCGCGCATCCTGCCGTGCAGATGCGTATGCGTATGTATGTGCTAACTCCCTTGCTGATGCACGTGCATGCGCTAAGCTCGTTAGTGGTAGGTCCGGGGGGGACATCCATAAGAGAACGAACCGGAGTCGGCCGCCATTACGGCGGATCATCCAGCCCTCTGGTCCAGTACGGGCACACACGCCTCGCCGTGGACCGGATCAATCCGTCAGGAGACAAGAACGATGCAGGACATTCACAACGGGATTAGCGCCGCTCAGCTCGAAGGCGCCACCTGGCGCAAGAGCCAGCGCAGCAACTCGCAGGGAGCTTGCGTCGAACTGGCCCGTCTCGACGCCGGTACCGTGGCGATGCGCAACTCGCGTGACCCGCAGGGCACGGCCCTCGTCTACTCGGCGACCGCCGTCCGTGCCATGGTCGGCGCGCTCCGCACCGGAGAATTCGACTACCTGGTCGGCTAACCGACCTCGAACGGACCCGGCTCCAGCTGGGCAGCAAGACCCGCGACGGCGATGCCGGCGCCCGCGAACCGGGCCCGGCCGGCAGGCCCGCGAGCGGCCGGGCACGGGTGATTGCGGCTCCCCGTGCCCGGCCGCCCGCGTTTTGACCGGGCCGCGGGCGCGCGGCCGCGGCACATCTGCGGCGATCCGCGCCATCGCGCACCGTTTCCGTCCGCCGCATCTGGTAGTACGGAGTGGTGGCCGACACAGGGGAAGAAGGCGCAGCCGGGCTGCTGCTGACTGACATGCCCCCGCCTGCACGGAACGGTGCCGTCGGTGACGCGAAGCCGGCCAAGGCACCGGGCCGGTCAAGGAAGTCCAAAGAGGCGCGCACGCTGCGGCCGGCGGCGCAGGCGCCGGTGGCCAGGATCGCGGTAGACCTGCCGCTCGCCCATCTCGACCGGCCGTTCGACTACCTGGTACCGGAACGGCTCGCGGACCAGGCCCGGCCGGGCGTCAGGGTCCGGGTCAGGTTCGCCGGCCAGCTCACCGACGGCTTCCTCATCGAGCGCGCCGAGGTCAGCGAGCACCAGGGGAGTCTCCGCTACCTGGACCGGGTGGTGTCCGCCGAGCAGGTGCTCACCAGCGAGATCGCCGGCCTGGCCCGCGCGGTCGCCGACCGCTACGCCGGAACGCTCGCCGACGTGCTGCGGCTGGCGGTGCCGCAGCGGCACGCCGCCACCGAGGTCGCCGCCCGCCCGCCGGCCGGCGACCCCGGCCCGCCCGCGCGCCCGGAACCAGGCTCGTGGGCCCGGTACCCGGCGGGAGCCTCGTTCCTCGACGCGCTCGCCGCCGGCCGCCCGGCCCGGGCGGCCTGGGCGGCGCTGCCCGGCCCGGCCTGGCCGGAGGAGATCGCCCGCGCCGCGCTGACCACGGCGAGCACCGGCCGGGGCGTGGTCATCGTGGTCCCCGACGCCCGCGACCTGGCTCGCGTGGACGAGGCGCTGGCCGCGTTCGTCCCCGAGAGCCGACAGCCCCCGAGGCGACAGCGCCCGCGGGGGCGCCTCCGGGGGCCGGCTACGTCACCCTCACCGCCGACCTCAGGCCCGGCCGAGCGGTACCGCCGCTGGCTGGCCGTGCTGCGCGGTGAGGCCAGGATCGTGGCCGGTACCCGGGCGGCGATGTTCGCCCCCGTGCGCGACCTCGGCCTGGTCGTGCTGTGGGACGACGGCGACGACATGCACGCCGAGCCCCGGGCGCCCTACCCCAACGCCAGGGAGGTGCTTGCCCTGCGGGCCCACCGGGCCGGCGCGGCCGCCCTCATCGGCGGGTTCGGCCGCACCACCGAACTGACGCAGCTGGTCCGGTCCGGCTGGGCGCACCACCTCGGCCCCGACCGCCAGACGCTGCGCGCCGCCGCGCCCCGGGTCCGGCCGGCCGCGGACGCCGCCGAACTGCGCCGCGACGAGGCCGCCACCATGGCCCGGCTGCCCGGCCTGGCCCTGCGGACGGCACGGGAGGCGCTCGCCGACGGGCCGGTGCTGATCCAGGTGCCGCGCCGCGGCTACCTGGCCGCGGTCGCCTGCGCCCGCTGCCGCACCCCGGCCCGGTGCACCAGCATCGTCGACGGCGCGACGTGCAACGGGCCGCTGCGGCTGTCCGGGCCGCGCGCCGCACCCGACTGCCGCTGGTGCGGCGCGCTGGCGACCAGCGTGCCCGGCGGACGGCCTGCCGGGAGAGGCCGGGCCGGGCGGCTGGCACTGCGCGAACTGCGGCCACGACCGGCTCCGCGCGACGGTCACCGGAGCCGCCCGCACCGCGGAGGAGCTCGGCCGTGCCTTCCCCGGCGTCAAGGTCCGCACGTCCGGCGGCGACCTGGTGCTGCCCGCGGTCCCCGCGCAGCCCGCCCTGGTGATCGCCACCCCGGGCGCGGAGCCGCTGGCCGACTACGCCGCCGCCCTGCTGCTCGACGGCTGGGCCCTGCTGTCCCGCCCGAGCCTGCGCGCCGCCGAGGAGGCACTGCGCCGCTGGCTGTCCGCGGCCGCGCTGGTCCGCCCGGGCGGCACGGTCCTAGTGCACGCCGACGCGGCGCTGCCCGCCACCCAGGCGCTGGTCCGCTGGGACCCGGTCACCTTCGCCGAGCGCGACCTGGACGAGCGGACCGAGCTCGGGTTCCCGCCCGCGGTCCGGATGGCCGCCGTGACCGGCGAGCAGGCGGCCGTCGCCAGCATCGTGGCCGGCCTGGACCGCGCGTTCGAGATCCTCGGCCCCGTCCCGGTCGAGCAGGCGGCGCAGCCGGGCGAGGAGCAGGTTCAGGCGCTGGTCCGCGCGCCGAGGGAAGAGGGCGCCGCGCTGGCCCGGGCGCTGCAGGCCGCCCAGGCGGGCCGCGCCGCCCGCCGCGAGGGCGGCGGGGCCCGCGTCCGGCTCGACCCGGCGGAGCTGATCTAGCGCGCCGATAGGATTGATCGGTAGGGACGCGCCTGCCATGAGCCTCTTCCCGCTGATGACGGCCCGATGCCGGACATCGCGGCGGCCCGGGGGGCGGGAACGGCGGGTTCACCGGGGGAGGCGGCCGCCTCCGGCGGCACGCGACGTGAAGGGAACGCCAGTTGCTCAGGGACATTAGGTTGTTCGGTGACCCGGTGCTGCGCACCCCGGCGGAGCCGGTGACGGACTTCGACCTCGAGCTGCGCAACCTGGTCAAGGACCTGACCGAGACCATGCTCGACGCGCCGGGAGTCGGCCTCGCCGCCCCGCAGATCGGCGTCAGCCTGCGCGTGTTCACCTACCACGTCGACGACGACGAGCCCGGCCACCTGGTCAACCCGGTGCTGAAGCTGGAGGGCGAGCCGGAAGAGGACGACGAGGGCTGCCTGTCCATCCCCGGGCTGCAGTTCCCCACCCCCCGCGCGCCGCGCGTCGTCGCCACCGGCTTCAACATGCACGGCGAGCCGGTCACGATCGAGGGCACCGAGCTGCTCGCCCGCTGCGTGCAGCACGAGACAGACCACCTGGACGGCGTCTTGTTCGTCGACCGGCTGGACAAGAAGCAGCGCAAGCTGGCGATGAAGGCCATCCGTGAGGCCGAGTGGTCGGGCCTGCCCGTCCCGGATGTCAAGGCCTCGCCGCACTCCACCCAGCGGATCTCCTGAAGGGGGCGCGCCGGTGCGGCTCGTCTTCGCAGGTACCCCGGTCAGCCGCGCTGCCCACGCTGCGCGCGCTGGCCTCTTCCCGCCACACGGTGGCGGCGGTCGTCACCCGGCCGGACGCGCCCGTCGGCCGGGGCAAGAAAATGACCGCGTCTCCGGTGGCCGACCTCGCCGCCGAGCTAGGGATCGAGGTGCTCAAGCCGGTCCGCCCGAAGGAGGACTGGTTCCTCGAGCGGCTCCGCGCCATCGCACCCGACTGCTGCCCGGTGACCGCCTACGGCGCGCTGCTCCCGCAGGCGGCACTGGACATCCCGCCGCACGGCTGGGTGAACCTGCACTTCTCGGTGCTGCCCGCGTGGCGCGGTGCCGCCCCGGTGCAGCACGCTATCCTGCGCGGTGACGACGTCACGGGCGCCACCACCTTCCGCATCGTGCGCGAACTCGACGCCGGGCCGGTCTTCGGCACGCTCACCGAGCCGGTCCGCCCGACCGACACCAGCGGCGACCTGCTGGGCCGCCTGGCGGTTTCCGGTGCGGAACTGCTGGTGCGGACGCTGGACGCGATCGAGGACGGCACCGTGCTCGCCGTGCCGCAGCCCGCCGACGGCGTCAGCATCGCACCGAAGCTGAGCCCCGCCGACGCCCGGGTGGACTGGAAGCTCCCGGCCCATCTGATCGACCGGCAGATCCGCGCCTGCACCCCCGATCCCGGCGCCTGGACCTCCGCGGACGACAGCCGGCTCAAGCTCTGGCCGGTCACCCTGGCGGCCGGCGCCGGCATGGTCGGCGACGGCGGTGACCGGCAGCCCGGCGCGGCCGGGCTGGCCCCCGGGGAGGTGCGCGTCGACCGGAACGCCGTCTACGTCGGCACCGGCACCATCCCGGTCCGCCTCGGGGACGTCCAGCCGCAGGGCAAGCGCCAGATGCCCGCCGCCGACTGGGCCCGCGGCCTGCGCGCGGGCGCCGGGGCCACGGGCGGCCTCAGCCTTGACTGACATGGGCTTCGACGATGATGGACGGTGAGGGACCCGATGGCCGGTAGGCCCCGGAGCGCGCGGCCGCCGCGCCCCGCCGACCCCCGCCGCACCGCCTACGACGTGCTCGCGGCGGTCCGTGACCGCGGCGCGTACGCCAATCTGCTGCTCCCGGTGCTGCTGAGGGAACGCGGGCTGGCCGGCCGGGACGCCGGGCTGGCGACCGAACTCGCCTACGGCACCCTGCGCGGCCAGGGCAGCTACGACGCGGTGCTCGCCGCGTGCAGCGACCGGCCCCTGGGCAAGCTCGACCCGCCGGTCCTGGACGTCCTGCGGCTCGGCACCCACCAGCTGCTGAGCACCCGCGTCGGCGCGCACGCCGCCGTCGCCACCTCGGTAGACCTGGCCAAGCGGGTGGTCGGCCCCCGCGTCTCCGGCTACGTCAACGCCGTCCTGCGCCGCGTCGCCACCCGCGACCTGCCCGCCTGGATGGACATCGTGGCCCCCGACCCGCGCACCGACCCGGACGGCTACCTGGCCGTCCGCCACAGCCACCCGGCCTGGATCGTCGCCGCCTACCGCGACGCCCTCGGCGAGTCCGCCGACGCCCCGTTCACGGCGCTGCCCCGCGATGACGCGGCGGACGGGGACGTGGTGGTCACCGAACTGACGGCAGCCCTGGCGGCGGGCAACGCCCGTCCCCGGGTCACGCTGGCCGCGTTCCCGGCCGGGCCGCCCCGCGCGGACGTCATGCCGCCGGCCGCCGAGCCGGGCCGGTGGTCCCCGTACGCGTTCACCCTGCCGTCCGGCGACCCGGCGCCGCTGATCGCGTCCGGCGCGGCCGCCGTGCAGGACGAGGCGAGCCAGCTCGCGGCGATCAGCCTTGTCCCGTGCCCCGCTGGCCGGCCAGGGCCGTGGCGGGCCGGAACGCTGGCTGGACCTGTGCGCCGGCCCCGGCGGCAAGGCCCGCCTGCTGGCCGGCCTGGCCGAGGCCCGCGGCGCCACCCTGGTCGCCGCCGAGCTGCACCCGCACCGCGCCGCCCTGGTCGCCGACGCCATCGACCGGGCCAACAGCGCCCGGGCGGCCAGCGTCGGCGCGGACCGTGGCGACGCGGACGGCGTCGGCCCGCCACCGTCCGCGGTGATCGTGGCCGACGGCACCCGGCCGGCCTGGCCCGACGGCGCCTTCGACCGGGTGCTCGTCGACGTCCCGTGCTCCGGCCTTGGCGCGCTGCGCCGCCGCCCCGAGGCCCGCTGGCGCAAGGCCGAAGCCGACCTGCCCGAGCTGTCCGCGCTGCAGCGCAAGCTGCTCCGGTCGGCCCTGGCCGCCGTCCGCCCCGGTGGCGTGGTCGCCTACGTGACCTGCTCGCCGGTCCTGGCCGAGACCAGCGACGTGGTCAACGACGTAGCCGGCTCGCTGCCCGGCGTCGAGTTGCTCGACGCCCCCGCGCTGCTGCCGCAGGTTCCCGGCACCCGGTCGCCGAATCCGCTGTTCGCGCAGCTATGGCCGCACCGCCACGGCACCGACGCGATCTTCATCGCCCTGCTCCGCCGCAGCAGCTGATCACGCGAGATCCCACGGTGCGGGGCCTTTGGCTATTGGCCGCGATCGCCGTTGAGCGCGGCCAGCGCCCGTTGCAGCTGCTCGGTGAGCCGCGCTATCCGCGCCGGGTCGGTACCGGGGATGCCACCGAGCTCACGGAGGTCGTCGATGGCCTCATGCATCGATGACTCGCAAGGGGACCGTTCGATCGCCTGAGCGATGTCAATGCTCGCTTGCTGGTAATCGCCGGCGGCTGCCCGGAAGACGGCCAAGTTGTACGCGTCAATGGGATCGGCTGAGTCAGTCGCGAGCGCTGAGGACACACGGCTCACCGCAGCCGCGAAATCGCCAGACGCCTCGTCCGATCTCCCTAGGCAAGTGAACACCAGGAAACGCTCATAGAAGCACCAGCCCTCGCCCGGCTCCAGTTCAATTGCGCGGTTGAGATCCTTGATCGCCTGGTCGTACTGTCGCGTTTCCCGGTAGGACTGCCCACGCCCGACGAGGGCCACCGCGTCGTCTGGTGCGAGCTTGATTGCCTGGCTGAAGCCGCTGATTGCCTGTTGGTAGTCGCCAGTGAGACGGTAGATCTCGGCGCGCCGGGCGATGGCCCAGGCGTAGCTCGGGTCGAGTTCGATGGCGCGGTTGTAGTCGGTGATCGCGCGGTCGTACTGATGGGACTGCCCGTAAGTCTGGCCTCGGCTGGCGATCGCCCAGGCGTAATCGGGGTTGAACTCGATAGCGCGGTCAAAGTCTGACAGCGCCTGTGGATACTTACCTGCGACCCGGTAGGTCTCGCCGCGTTGGGCTATGGCCCAGGTGTACGTGGGGTCGAGTTCGATGGCGCGGTTGTAGTCGGTGATCGCGCGGTCGTACTGACCCGCTTGCCTATACACCTGGCCTCGGCTGGCGATGGCCCAGCGGTAGTCGGGGTCGAGTTCGATGGCGCGACTGAAGTCGGAGATCGCCTCGTCGCGCCGGCCGAGACGGAGATAGGTCCGGCCACGGCTGCCGAACCCGTATGAATAGTCGGGGTCGAGTTCGATGACCTGGTCGTAGTCGGCGAGCGCGTCCGCGCTGCGTCCGAGCCACTGGTAGCAGTCGCCCCGGAAGCAGAGGGTCCGCGTGTCCGCCGGATCGACCTCAAGCGCAGCAGTCAAGTCGGCGATCGCCTCGTCGTCACGGTCGAGGAAATACAGCGCGCGACCGCGAGTCCGCAATGCGTCGATCTTGGCTTTGCCGGTAAGCCTGTAGTCCCGCAGCAGCAAGGTCAGGCAAGCGACCTGCGCCTCGTCATCACTCCCTCGCAGGGCCTCTTCGAGCCGGCGCCCCCAAGTCAGGACGGCGGCGGCATCGCGGTCCGCGCCCGCCTGTAGCAGCATCTGCGCCCATTTGCTGGCCGTTGTCCGGCCCAGCTCAAGCGCAGCGGGCAGCTCCGCGAGGGCACTGTACAGCTCGCCGGCGGGGTCGGCGCACAGCGAGTGATACGCCTCCTCGAGTCGGTCGGCCAGCCAGCCAGGGTCATCCCAGCTGTCCTCGGTGAACGAGTCCGCCCGCCACTGCCTGTAGGCCCGGGCCAGCGCGGTGTGCCGCTCACGCCACCGGCTGGGGGACTGGCCGCGCTCCAGGCGGATCATCGCCGTCCTGACCACCTCGTGGTAGACGCAGCGCCCAGCGTCGCGGTGAACGAACGGCAGCGAGCGAAGCCAGGCGAACAGCTGGCTCCGGCCGGCTTCGTCGAGGTCGCGGCCGCCGACGAGAACGCCGAGGACGTCCTCGTTCACCGCCCGGGGGAGGGCCGCCGCGACCGCGAGCGACTGGCGGTCGGTGTCGGTCTCCCACTTGAGGAACCGTTCCACCGCGTCGCCACTCGGGTCGCCCACCTGGCCCGGGTCGGTCGGCTGCTTCTCGGCCAGCATCGCGACCAGCAGCGGCAACCGCCCCGACACGTTCAGGATCACCTGGACGACCCCTTCGTCGGTGACCCCCCTGGCCACGAGCAGCTGGCGGGCCTCGGTCTCGGTGAACGGCACCAAAGGCACGTCCGCGAGGACCGATGCGTAGTGCGACCAGTCGCCGGGGTCGAGCGGGTGTCGGCCCGCGATCGTGACGACCAGGTCCTCGGGCAGGTCACCGTAACGGCCGTCGAGCACCGACCGCAGCCACCCGTCGAGGAACGTCCCGGTCTGCTCGTAGGTGTCGAAGAACAGGGCCAGCGTCTTGCCCCGCTTCTTCGCTTTGACCAGCGCGTCCGTGAACGCGGGGGTCAGTGCCTCCGCCGGGGACATGAGCAGCCGAACGTCCTCGTGGCTGTGGAACTTCTTGCCCAGGAACGTCCTGAGCCGGTCGGCCTGCTCGGCAGCGGCGTCCCCGTCGATGCTGTCCGCGACTCCGCCGAGCCCGGGAACGGCGTGCGCCGCGTGCAGGCCTACCCGGACCGCTGTCTTGGTGATGAAGGCCGCCGCCCCGGCCGGCGCGTCGGGGTCGGCCTCTACCTCGTTGCGGCGACTGAGGTAGTTGCCCAGCAGCTTGTTGAATGCACTCATGTCCTCGCCGGCCCGACTCAGGTCGGCCGCCATGGCCCGCAGCACGTCGGGAACGCCGGACACCCGCTCGTCGATCCAGCTGGTCAGTGCGCCGTGCGCATCGGCGATGCCCCGTAGCCGTTGGGACAAGAAGGTTTTCCCGACCCCGCCATCGCCGTACACGTTGAAGATGAATCGTCGGTCAGGGTCGTCGGCGGGCAGGGCGAGGTTGGCACGGAACCGGCCCAGCTCATCGGCGCGGGCGACGAAGCCGACCGCCTGCCGGCGCCGCACCGCATCCTGAAACGATCCCCCGGTCACGGATCCTCACTCACGCGTCTCGACCCGTAGGCATTCAACCGCAATCGTCCGAGCGCCACCAGTACGTTGAGCTTTCCCGCATGTTAACCCTGAGGGCCAGGACCGGACGGCGCGCGGCGGCCGGGTGCCCAGGCGAAGGCACCGCCCAACGCCCGGCGAGCGGTCCGCCAGCAGACTGGACGTTTGGGCACCACGGGTGGTGCCCAAACGTCCAGCATCAGGGGCCGCGCAGACGGGCAACAGGACCTGCGGTTGCCAAGCTGGCCGCCGCGGTGCGCGCGGTGCCGCCGTCTACCGGGCGGCGTCGCCCATGCGGTACTCGTGGGTCAGGTCGTCCAGCCGCTTCTTCAGGTCCGCGTCTAGTTCGTAGGTCGCGGCGGCGAGCGACGCGTCGAGCTGCTCGGGCCGGCTGGCGCCGATGATCGGCGAGGTGATCGCCTTGTTGGCGAGCACCCACGCGAGCGCCAGGGTGACCAGGGGCACCCCGGCCTGATCGGCGACCTTGCGGATCTCCTCGACGGTCTCGAACTCCCGCTCGTGCCAGTAGCGCTCCTGGTACGACTCGGCGGCGGTGCCGAGGGTGAACCGGGTGCCCTCGGGCGGCGCGGCGTTGCGGTTGTGCTTGCCGGACAGCAGGCCGCCGGCGATCGGGTTGTAGGGGATCACGCCCACGCCGTCTTCCTCGCAGAACGGCAGCATCTCCCGCTCGATCTGCCGGAACAGCAGGTTGTAGCGGGGTTGCACCGAGTCGAACCGGGTCAGCCCGAGCGTCTGCGACCGGCCGATCGCGCGCACCATCTGGTAGGTGAGGAAGTTCGAGCAGCCGATGTAGCGGACCTTGCCCGAGTGCACCAGGTCGTCGAGCGCGGACAGGGTCTCGTCGATCGGCGTGTTCCGGTCGTAGCCGTGTAGCTGGTACAGGTCGATGTAGTCGGTCCGCAGCCGCCGCAGCGACGCGTCCACGGCCGACATGATGTGCCTGCGGGAGTTGCCGCCGTCAATCGGCGAAGGCCCCATCGGCGCGAAGCACTTGGTGGCGAGGATGAACCGATCGCGCTTGCCGGACATCCAGCGCCCGATGATCTCCTCGGTACGCCCGCGGTTGGAGAGGTCACCGCCCAGCGGGTAGGCGTCGGAGGTATCGAGGAAGTCGATCCCCGCCTCCGCGGCCTTGTCCATGATGGCGACCCCGGTCGCCTCGTCGCTCTGCAGTCCGAACGTCATCGTGCCCAGGCAGAGCCGCGATACCTGCAGTCCGCTTCGTCCCAGCCTCACGTGTTCCATGGCCAGCACGCTACCCCGGCCCGCATTCGCCGGTCATCCGTGCCCGCCCCTATTTGCGGTAGGCGTTTTCTGGTCACCCGGCAAGAGGTCACCGGGTAAACGGACCCGGGGGTAGGCCGGCATGGCCTACCCCCGTTGCCTAGCCGATGGTGATCGTGCTTCCGGCGGGTGCCTCGCCGGTCGGGCTGACCATGGTCACCGTTTGCCCGCCTTTGCCGTGCGTGCCTGCCACCACGAACCCGTCCTGCTCCAGCAGTTGCCGCGCCTTGGTGAAGCTCAGGCCGGCCACGTCCGGGATCGCCACCAGTCCACCCGTGTCCGAGGTCGTCGGGCTAGCGGTCGGACTGGCCGAGGGACTGGCCGAGGGACTGGCTGCGGGGCTGGACCGGCGGCTGGCCGTCGGTGGCGCGCTCGGCGACGTGGACGGTGCGCCCGCCGGGTGAGCGGTGGGGGACCCGGCCCGGGGCGTGGTGGATGCGGCTGGGCTTGGCGCGGCGGTCGTCTGCCTCGCTGTGGGCGCGGCGGCAGCCGGGTAGCCGTCCGCAACGGGGGCCGGGGCCTGCGGTGACCTAGTGAACTGCCAGGCGATAAGCGATCCAGCGGCCAGGACGACCAGCACGCCGCCGGCCGCGGCGAGGATGCGACCCGGACGTCGCGCCCGGTGACCGCCCGCGGTCACCGGGCCGGTCAGCACCCTGGTCGTGCGCGGCCCCGCCCGGGCCCGGCGCCAGCTCGCGGAGAGCAGGAGCCAGGTCCACCACGGTGGGATCGAGCATAGCGGGTCCCGCCCCCGCCTGGGGCGGCAGCCCGGTGAGCAGCCAGACGCAGTCGGCGGCGGTCGGGCGGTGCTCCGGGCGCGGGTCGAGCATGGCCATCACCGTGTCGGAGAGCCAGGCGGGCGCGCTGGTGAGCTCGCGCAGGCTGGGGATCGGGTCGCCGCGCGTCGCCGCCGCGTAGTCCGCCACGTCAGGGAAGGTCCGGGGCAGTCGGCCCGCCAGGCACCAGTACAGCACGCAGCCGGCCGCCCAGATGTCGTTGCTGTAGGCAGGCGGGTCACCGCGCCATTGCTCCGGCGGCAGGTAGGCGAACGTCCCGACGAGTTGACCGGAGGAGTGGTGCGTGGTCCCGGTGACCGCCCGGGCGATGCCGAAATCGGTCACCTTCACCCGCCCGTCGGCGCACCGGAACAGGTTGCCCGGCTTGATGTCCCGGTGGATCACGCCCTTGCCGTGCGCGTAGGCGAGGGCGGAGCACACGTCGCGGCCGATCGCCGCCACCTGGCCGGGGTCGCCGCCGGGCGGCGCCTTCTCCAGGTCTTGCCCGTCCAGGTACTCCATCACCATGAACGGAGCGCCCTGGTAACTCCCGGTCGTGTACAAGGTCACGATGTTCGGGTGATCCATCGTGGCCGCGAGGCGCATCTCGTGCTTGAAGCGGATGACGTCCGCCTCGTTGGGCAGCATGTGCGCGTGCATGATCTTGATCGCCACGGGGCGGCTGGCGAGTAGCCGGTCGTGCGCCAGCCAGACCTCGCCCATGCCGCCCGACCCGATCCGCCTGACCAACTCGTACCGCTCACCAAAGTTGGTCACGGTGCCCGCTGCCTCCTGCCTGCCCTGGCTGGGCCGATCGGCCACCAGGATAGGGGGAACGGCAATCGCGTGGGCCCGAAGCGCCCACTATCCTGGCATATCCCGCTACCGGGCTGCGGTCGCTGGCCAGGGGAAAGCCGCTCCCGTTGTGGATTTACCGGGATGGGAACGGGACGCGGCGCATCAGCCGCCGATCGCGCCCGGCCGCCCGCGACCGCAGCTTGACGCTGCCGATGTCGGCCTTCTGTCCCTCGCGGTAGCCGTCGCCGTAGCCGCTGCCGGAGTAGGTGACACGGCTCCTGCGCAGCCGGGGGTAGGCCGCGGTGACCTGCCGCCGCACCACCAGCGAGCGGTCGGCGAGTACCAGCGCCGCCGACTGGCCGCCTCCGGCGGGACCGCCGTCGTCGCCGGCCGCCGTCGCCACGGCGGCCTCCTCGGCGGCTCGCACCCGGGCCACCACGGCCGAGCAGAAGCCGAGCATCCACGAGCGCCGCCAGGCCCGCGCCTCGGCACCCGAGGCGGGCACCGGCTGCCTCGGCTAGGGCCCGCGCCATCTGCACCAGCAGCGAGGTGAACAGGATGTCCGACCGTTCCAGGTCGGACAGGTAGCCGAAGATGTGCAGCCGGGTACCGGTCTCGTGGCGGGTCTGCACGCACTGGCAGCGCAGCGCGGTCGCCAGGCCGGCCAGCAGGTGCCGCTTCACGTCGCCCCACGGGTTGCCCAGGGCGAACACCCGGTCAGCGGGCCGGTCGGTCTCCGGGCGGATCGCGCCGAGCAGCGCCCGGTCGATGCCGTACCTGGCCATCAGGTCCGCGGCCTTGGCGGTCAGCGCCTCGGCCTCGGCCGGCGGGCAGCCCTCGTCCTCGGCCTTGGCCAGCAGCTTGCGCACCCGGTCGAGTAGGTCCTCGCGCACTGGAAACCTCCCGTGATAGCCGTGGCGAGTCACCCGCGGACCCCGTCGCGGCGTTCATCGAACTCAGTACTGAATGCTAATCGCGATGCCCGACATTCCGCCTCCCGTTCCGCCTCTTGCCTGGGGGAGCCCCGGACCCGCTGTCCGTGCCAGCCACCCTTCCTGCGGCACCGCCCGCACCCAGTGCCCGCAACCGGTCGCGTCGGTGAGCCGCGCCGACGGTCGCTCGCTAGACTCGGCATGCGCCATGGCCGTTCAGATCTCGCCCAGCATCCTGTCCGCCGACTTCGCCCGTCTCGCCGAGGAGGCGAAGGCCGTCGAGGATTCCGCCGACTGGCTCCACGTCGACGTGATGGACAACCACTTCGTGCCGAACCTGACCCTCGGCCTGCCGGTTGTCCAGGCGCTGCTCAAGTACGCCGCGCTGCCCGTCGACTGCCATCTGATGATCACCGATCCGGACCGGCACGCGCCCGCCTACGCCGAGGCCGGCGCGGGCAGCGTGACCATCCACGCCGAGGCCGCGAAGGCGCCGGTGCGCACGCTGCGGGCGATCCGCGCGGCCGGGGCGCGCTCCGGGCTGGCACTCAACCCAGGCACCGCCATCGAGCCGTACGAGGACCTGCTCGACGAGATCGACATGGTGCTGCTGATGACGGTGGAGCCCGGCTTCGGCGGCCAGCCGTTCCTCGACATGGTGCTGCCCAAGCTGCGCCGCGCCCGGGCCATGCTCACCGCCCGCGCCGCCCGCCAGCCGGCCGCGCCCGAGGTCTGGCTCCAGGTCGACGGCGGCGTCTCCGGTGCGACCATCGAGCGGTGCGCCGAGGCCGGCGCGGACGTGTTCGTCGCGGGGTCGGCCGTCTACGGCGCGCAGGACCCGGCGCGTGCCGCCCGTGAGCTGCGCGAGCAGGCCGAGCGGGCCACGGCCCGCGCCGCCTGGCCGGCCGCCCCGGTGCCGGGGGCCTAGAGCAGGCCGAGCACCACCGTCACCACCTGTCCGCCCGGCTCGATCGTGAGCTGGCTGTCCAGCGAGGCCAGCCCGTTCACGGTGATCCTCAGCGTGACGCTCTGCCCAGCGCTCAGCGTGCCCGCGGCCGGCGACACGGTCAGCTGGCCGAGCAGGCTCGTCGGCCCGGAGACCGACCAGCTGACCGGTCCGCCCTTGGCGGTCAGCGTCAGCGTGCCGCCGAGCAGCGGGGTGAGCAGCACCGTCGTCGGCGAGACGGTCAGCGTCCCGGCGCTCGGCGACGCACTCGGTGCGGCGGTAGCCGCGGCGGTCGGCGTCGGCGTTATCACCGGTGCCGACGGCGGGGCGACGGCCGGCGTGGTGCCGGGCCGGCCGGCCCGGTGGCCACCGGACCGGTGGTGCCCGGCGGCCGGCCGCCGTCAGGCGCGGTGCTGGCGGGCGCGGCCGCCATCCCGGCCGGGCTGCCGCCCGCCGCGGTGCGCGGGGCCGCCCGCCGCGGGCCCGCTGGCGCCTGGTGAGGCCGGCCGCGATGCGCCGCCCGGCCCGGAGGGGGCCGTCGGCACCGCGCCAGGAAGCGCGACGCCGATAGGCGGCCGTTGGCTGGGCCCGGGGTGCACCGGGCCGTGGCCGGGCACGACCGCCGTCACCACCGCGGCCGCGGCCACCGCGACGACGACGGTGCCGCCGGCGAGGGGCAGCGACACGTGCGGGCGGGGCAGCAGCCCGAGATGCCCGCTCGGCATCGGCTTCGGGAAGCCGGTGCCGGTGAAGGAGGACGCCGCGGCGCGCACGGTCGCCGCGTGCGCGCCCGACCCTGGGGCGAGGACCGCGTCGCGGACCCCCGCCAGATGGGCGGCGCCGGCCTGCGTGGTGGCGCCGCGCAGCGCCGCCAGGGCGAGCACTCCGCCGGGGGCGAGCCCGTAGAGCATGGCGGGCGTCAGCTCCCGCCGGCGCCGCTCGGAGCACACCAGGCACTGGTCGATGTGCTTCCCCACGCGCCTGCGCAGCCGCGCGGTGAGCCGGCCGTCCCAGTCGCCGAGCAGGCCGTCGAGCGCCGCGCAGTCGCGGCGGCCGGAGCGGCCGACGAGCAGGACGCCGACGGACGCCTCAAGCTGGTCGCGGGCCCTGGAGAACAGGGACCAGGCGTGGTTGCGCGACACCCCGAGCACGGCCGCCACCTCGGGCACTTCGAGGCCGTGCCACAGCTGCTTGATGACGTCGCGCTCACCGTCGTTCAGCCCGTCGGCGGCCGCGCGGACCAGGGCGATGGCCTCGGCCCGCTCGGCCTCGACGCCGATGTCCACGTTCTCGTCGGCGGGCTCGGGGATGTCCTGCAGCGCCGCCGTGCGGCGGGACTTCAGGCGGTGCAGGCACTCGTTGCGGGCGACGGCGAACAGCCACGCTCGCAGCCGGTCGGGCTCGCGCAGCCCGGCGAGCTTCGAGGCGGCGATGACAAACGTGTCCTGTACCGCGTCCGCGGCGTCATCCGGTTGGTGCAGCAGCGACCGGCAGTAGCCGTACAGGTCGCCGGCGTACTTGTCGTACGCCACCGCGAGTCCTTCAGGGTCCCCCGCCACGATCGATGCGACAACTTCGCTGTCGCGCATGTGCAAAACGTAGCCGGTTGACCTCATTCTGGCTGCGTATTTGTCGGGAACTTTTTACAAAGGGGTTGTTGTGCGCCGACGTGTGGACATTGGGGTCGTATCGCCCATGCGCCCGCGGGCCATGGCCGCCGGGACGGCCAGCGGCAAGGCCGCCCCACGGGACGGTGACGCCGGCGATGGCCGCGGCCTGGCCGGCAGGGCCGCGGGCCAGGCCGGACCGGGCCGGGTGACCGGCGGCCGGGTGCCGGCGGACTGGTCGTGCTCGGCGTCACCGGCCAGCGCCATGGCGATGGCGGCGGCGAAGAGCGCGAGCAGGACGGCCACGGCAGCCGCGGCTCCCCCCGGGCGCGTGCACGGCGATCCTGGCGGCGCGCCGTCGGCTCCCGGGCAACCCGCCCGCCGCCCGCGCCCGCTCCGGGAAGCCCTGCCTGCCGAAGGCCCCGGACCGGGCGAGCACCGCGGCGCTGTGCGCACGCGCGCCGGGGCCGTGCCCGGAGGCGAGCGCGATCGTGGCCGCCCGCAGCGCGGGCGGCGCGCCCAGCGCGAGGCTGGAACGACTCGGCCGCGCCCGCGGCCAGGGCGGCGCCGGGCGATAGGTCGCGCAGCCGGGCCGGGCGCAGCTCGAAGGCGCGCCGGGCGGTGCAGGTGGCGCACCGCTCGATGTGCCGCTGCACCCGCGCGCGTAGCAGCACCGTCAGCCGGCCGTCCCAGCCGGCCAGCAGGGTGCCAAGTTCGCCGCAGTCGTCACGGCCGGCCCGGCCGACGAGCAGCACCCCGAGGCAGGCCTCAAGGTGCTCCCCGGCCAGGGACAGCAACGCACGCGGCGCGGCCCCGGGAGACGCCGAGCACCGTGGCCACCTCGCCCGCCTCCAGGCCCTGGCGCAGCTCCAGTTCGATGACCTCGCGGTCACCGCGGCTCAGGCCCGCGGTGGCGTCCTCGTACAGGGCGCGCAGTTCCGCCCGGCCGGTCACCGCGGGTGCCTCGCCCGGCGCCGCCGTTCCCTTCTTCGCCAGGCGCGGTGCAGCGCAGTGGCCGCGGGGGCGCGGGGGAGCGGCCGGCGGCTGGGCAGAGCGCGGTGGCGGCGTGGCCGGGCCGCCGGGCGATGCTGGTGCCGGGCACGGTAGCGGCGCTTCCGCGCGAGAGGGGTGAGGGGGACGGCATCGTCGTATCCCTACTTCGGTCGGAGATGAACGGGCGGACGCAAACCGGAGATGACCCGTGACGGTCGAGCTCACCTGGTCCTCCCCGCGTCGCCCTGTGGTGTGGTGGGGATGGATCGCCGTCCCCTGGTGTCCGCCCGCGGGCGGCCCAATGGCCTTGCGCGCGAAGGCCGGGGCGAAGGCCTCACGGCCCTCGTCCCGGCCCCCGTGGAATGCCCGCGAACCGCGGCGCGCGCTCCCTCAAGCGCCAGCCACGGCTCGCGGTCTCGACAGCGAGTCGCGCCGCCTCCCCTCGTGGGCCGCCCGACTCGCCGCCGGGCTCTCCTTCGCTCGGTTCCCTGCCCGCCGCTCGGCACCGCCCGTGTAGGCGCCGAACGGCCGTGCGGCCGGGCTGGCCGGCCCCGGGCCGCCGTCCCCCTCAGGCGCCAGCCCGGGACCCGCCGGGTCCCGCTCATCCAGCGGGTAGTGCCCGGTCCGCCGCCCCCGGCGGCTTCCCGGCTCCCGCTGCCCCTCCTTGCGGCCTTGCGGCCTTGCGGCCTTGCAGGCAGGCCCGGGCTGGGGCCCCCCTCGCACCCCAGCCCGGGGGTCCTGCCGCCCCCGCAAGGGTTCCGGCGGGCCCCGTCCTGCCGCCCCCTCTGGCGCCAGTCCGGGTCCTTGCCGTCCCCCGTCCTACGCCCTGTATGAGGAGCGACCCCGGCTTCCGCCAACAACTTTTCCGCGACTTTCTTCAAGAACTTTTCCGCCGCGGCCCCGGGGGGTCGAGGACCGCCTCCGTGATCGGAAGTGGGAGCGTTTCCGCAGGCAGTGCGGGTGCAGACCGGGAAGGGCGGCGGGCCGCCGCTACCGGGCGGCCTTCTGCCGCGCAGGGGTGGGCCGCGCCTTTCCGTGACGTACGGCGCCTGCCCGGCCTGCCAGGTGCGGGCTGCGGTGACGGGAGTGGCCGTCAAGAATTTTGAGGAACGGGCGCGTGCTTCGCGTCACAACGTCAGCTGGTGCCGGTGAGGGCCCGCAGGCCCAGGCCGGCGACGTCGACCGGCAGGCCGCGCAGGGCCGCTACCAGTTGTCCAGGTGGGGGAGCAGCTCGCTGAGGCGGGTGATCACCGCGTCGGGCACGGCGCCGTCGTAGGCGGGCACGGCGCTGTTCGGGATCAGCACGGCCCGCATCCCCAGGCTCTTCGCGCCGTAGATGTCGTCATACGGCCGGTCGCCGACGAAAACGCAGCTGGCCGGGTCGGTCACGCCGATCGCGGCCATGACCGCGCGGAACGCCTCGGGGTGCGGCTTGGTCCACGGGATCTCGCTGCTGTAGACGGCGCCGTCGATCAGGTCGAGCACCGCGTCGCGGACGAACACCCGCTCGTGCAGCGCCCGCGGCCACATGGTGTTGGACAGCACGCCGATCCGGATGCCGCGCCGGCGCAGCTCGCGCAGCAGGGGCGCCGCCTCGGGGTCGGTGAAGGTGTGCGGTTCCCAGGCGCGGAAGTAGCTGTCGAGCAGCTCGTCGTGCGCCGTCACCCCGGCCTGGGTGAAGACGTGCTCCAGCGTGGCGCTGCGGTGCGCGGTCTCGCACTGCCGCCAGAACGCGGCCTCCGCCGCCAGCATCGCCGCCGCGACCGTGGCCGCGTGCGCCTGCGGGAAGTGCGGCGCGCACACCTCGTGCCACAGCGCCTGCGCGTCGATGGCATGCCACGGGGTTAGCGTGCCGCCCCAGTCGAAGATAACCGCCGATACCGCCATGAACGCAATAGTAGGAACCGTCCGCGGCGCTACCAACCCCTTATCCGCTCCGGCTCCTCGACCGGGGCCGCCCGCCACACCGGCCGGCCCGGTCGTGCGGCCGCCCGGCCTTACTGCGGCGCCACGCCGCCCAGCGTCTGGTAACTGTGCGGCGACCCGGAGACCGCGGGCGCGGTCCCGTCGGGAATCTGGGAGATCAGCCGGACGGACACCGGGTGCCACTTGAGCGCGTTGAGCTCCACGAGCACCAGGGACTGGGTGAGAGCGCACCCGGTGGCGGGCAGCCGGGGGATCAGCAGCCTGCCCTGGGCGTCGGTCAGCACGATCTGCGGCGGGATCATGGCAATGGCCGGGCAGGCTTTGCCGGGCTGGTGCCCGGCAGGCGGCCGGTGCAGCGCGTAAATCAGGCCGGTGAGGTCGCGGTCGGCCCGCTGCAACGTCGCGGTCACCCACAGGCCCTTGCCCGGGATGCTCTGGGCGCCGTTCACGCAACGTTCCACGCTCACCGGGACGAACGACAACGGCAGGCTGGCGGTCGGCGCCTTGGCCGGCCACCCGGCGCAGGCGGGCTGCCCGGCCGCGACGGGGCCGCCGCTGACCGTCGGCACCGGCGTGGCGGACGCCGTGCCGGCCCCCGACGGCGCTCCTGCGGTCGGCCCGCCGGTGGCCGGCGCCCCGGTGGCCGGCCCCCCGGTGGCCGCCCCCCCGGCGGTCGCTGCGCCGGACGTGGGGCTGGACGAGGCCGTGCCACCCGCCGCCCCGCCGTTGGCTGGCGCGGCGACCTGGGCGCTTCCGCACCCGGCGGCCAGCAGGCCCGCCGCGGCCAGCGACAGGGCGGCGGCCCAGGTCGCCCGCCGTCCCCGCCGCGCGATCCATGCGATCGGTGTGATCATGTCAGTGCCTCGTTTCTACGGACAGCACTTAGACGCCCCGCGCCCCGTCCCCGGTTTCACCCGGTCCGGGTTTTCCTCGGCGGCCCGGCCGCGGGCGCCGCGAGAAGGCGCGCCCCCGGGCGGCCCCAGCCTAACGGCGAAGCGGGCGGCTCGCGGGAGCTACACGCTGCCCTTGGCCGGCGCGGGCAGCGGCTCGACCCCGGCCCGCCGGGCGGCGTCGTTGATCGTGGTGAGCCACTTGTGCACCTGCTCCAGGTCGCTGAGGCTCATCCCGAGCTTGGCCACGACCGACGGCGGAATGCGCAGCGCGTCCTCGCGCAGCGCTTGCCCGCGCGGCGTCAGGCCGATGCGCAGCTGCCGCTCGTCGTTGGGGTCGCGGGTCCTGGTGACCAGCCCGGCCGCCTCCAGGCGCTTCAGCAGCGGCGAGAGGGTGGGCCCGTCGAGCTGGAGCATCTCGATCAGCTCCTTGACCGGCAGCGGCGACTTCCCCCACAGCGCGAGCATGACCAGGTACTGCGGGTGGGTGAGGCCCATCGGCTCGAGCAGCGGGCGGTACACGCTGAGCACGCTGCGCGCCGCGATGGACAGCGCGAAGCAGACCTGGCGCTCCAGGGCCAGCGGATCGCCGGGTATCTCCGGGAGCCCTGGCCCCCCGGCCGCGTCCGTAGTGATGTCCATAACACGATGGTAGCCCTTCATCCGCGATCGATGTATGCTCTAACTGTTAGTGCGTTAACGATTAACGCGCCAACGCGAATCGACGGAGGTGGGTCAGGTGGGACTGGGTGCCCTGATTGTGGTCGTCTGCGCGGCGCACTTCATCCTGGCGATCGCGGGCTTCGTGTACATCCGCATCCGGCACTGGTGAGCGCCGCCTGGGGCGGCGGGGACCCTCAGCCAGGCAACGTGGGCAAGTCAACGGTGAACGGTACGTTACGGCGCTTTAGTTTGCCTGCTGCACCCGTCACACTTGTGGGGTGTACGACTACGACCTGCTGGTAATCGGTTCCGGCCCGGGCGGTCAGAAGGCGGCGATCGCGGCCGCGAAGCTGGACCGCCGGGTCGCCGTGGTGGAACGCCCGGACATGCTTGGCGGCGTGTGTGTCAACACGGGCACCATCCCGTCCAAGACGCTGCGCGAGGCCATCCTCTACCTCACCGGAACCGGCCAGCGCGAGATCTACGGCCAGGCGTACCGGGTCAAGGACGACATCACCGTCGCCGACCTGACCGCCCGGATCAGGCACGTGGTCAGCCGGGAGAGCGACGTCGTCCGCAGCCAGCTGGCCCGCAACCGCGTCACGATCATGCAGGGCCTCGGCTGCTTCGTCGGGCCGCACGCGGTCGAGGTTGACGACCTGGGCGGCCGCAGCCGCAAGGTCACCGCGGAGAAGATCGTCATCGCCACCGGGACCGGCCCGGCTCGCCCGTCCACCGTGGCCTTCGACGACAAGACGATCATTGACTCCGACGGCATCAACCACCTGGACCGGGTGCCCCGCTCGATGGTGGTCGTCGGTGCCGGCGTGATCGGCATGGAGTACGCGAGCATGTTCGCCGCGCTCGGCACCAAGGTCACCGTGGTCGAGAAGCGCATGAGCATGCTGGACTTCTGCGACGAGGAAGTTGTCGAGGCGCTCAAGTACCACCTGCGCGACCTCGCGGTGACCTTCCGCTTCGGCGAGACGGTCGCGTCGGTCGAGTCGCACCCCGACGGCGCGATCACCATCCTGCGCAGCGGCAAGAAGATCCCCGCCGACACCGTGCTGTACTCGGCGGGCCGCCAGGGCGTGACCGAGAACCTCAACCTGGCCGCGGCCGGCCTGAGCGCCGACGACCGCGGCCGGATCACCGTGGACGAGTTCTTCCGCACCAAGGTGGACCACGTCTACGCGGTCGGCGACGTCATCGGCTTCCCCGCCCTGGCCGCCACCAGCATGGAGCAGGGCCGGCTGGCCGCGCTGCACGCGTTCGGCGAGAACCGCTCAAGCAGCGAGATCCCGCAGCCGATCGGCATCTACTCGATCCCGGAGATCAGCTTCATCGGCAAGACCGAGGCCGAGCTGACCGAGGCCTCCGTCCCCTTCGAGGTCGGCGTGTCCCGCTACCGCGAGCTGGCCAGGGGCCAGATCGTCGGCGACTCCTACGGGGTGCTCAAGCTGCTCGTGTCGCCCGCGGACGGCAAGCTGCTCGGCGTGCACGTCTTCGGCACCGGCGCCACCGAGCTGATCCACATCGGCCAGGCCGTGATCGGCTGCGGCGGGACGGTCGACTACCTGGTCGACGCGGTGTTCAACTACCCCACCCTGGCCGAGTCGTACAAGGTCGCCGCGCTCGACGCCACGAACAAGATGCGCGCCGTCACCCGGCTGTCCGGCTGACCAGGAGGGCCGAAGTCGGAGCCATGACGCTGTGGCCCGGCGTAAGGCCGCACCGCCGCGCTCCAGCCGGCGGGACCGGCCATCCGGCGCCCGCGAAGGCCGGCCCGGAGCCGCCCGGGCCGGGCTGGCGGCCGGGTGCCGGCAGCCCGCGAACAATGTCCGGTTGGCGACAGGAATATCGCGTGTGGCACACTGGTTACCGAAGTCAAGCGTGCTCCGGGGTCGGTGAAACTCCGAACCGGCGGTGACAGTCCGCGACCCGGCCGCATCAGCGGCTGGCTGACCCGGTGAAATTCCGGGACCGACGGTTAAAGTCCGGATGGGAGGCAGCACGCGCGCGGCCGGCGAGCGTCGGCCGTGCCCGGTGGCGTCCTGGGACGCTACCCGGGTCACGGCCGGGATGGCAGGCAACCGCGTCCCCCGGAGCCGGACCGGAGGAGGACGCGGATGTTCACCGGCATCGTGGAGGACCTCGGCGAGGTTCTGACCGTCGAGCAGCTCGGAGATTTCGCCCGCATTCACGTGCTGAGCAGCGTCGTCACTTCCGATGCCCGCCCAGGCGACTCGATCTGCGTCAACGGCGTCTGCCTCACGGTCACCGGTCTGCTTGGGGCCCCGCCTCAGCTGGGAGCCCCGGCTCAGCTGGGAGCCCCGGCAGACAAGTCCGGCTTCACCGCCGACGTGATGGGGGAGACGCTCGCCCGTTCCAGCCTGGACGGCATCGAGCCGGGGACCCGGGTCAACCTCGAGCGCTCGGTCCGGCTGGAAGACCGGCTCGGCGGCCACCTGGTCCAGGGCCACGTCGACGGCACCGGCACCGTCATCAGCCGCGCCCCTCAGTCATCACCGGGGGGGCCGCGGGGCACTGGGAGGTGGTCCGGATCGGCCTCCCCGCCGACCTGGCCCGCTACGTGGTCCTCAAGGGCTCGGTCGCCGTCGACGGCATCAGCCTCACCGTGTCCGGTATCTCGCAGGACTGGTTCGAGGTCAGCCTCATCCCCGAGACACTCAAGCGGACCACGCTCGGCACCAGGCCGCCGGGCAGCGTGGTCAACCTTGAGGTCGACGTGATCGCCAAGTACGTGGAGAAGCTGGCCGGGGGTGCCCGATGACGATCCAGGCGCCGCCGCCGGCCACCTCCGCCATCCCTCAACCGCCGAACCCTACGCACATTGGGCTGATCATGCAGAACGCTGACGAAGAGCTGTCCGCCGCCGTCCCGCTCGACGAGGTCGCGCGGGCGGTCAAGGACATCGCCGACGGCCGCCCGGTCGTCGTGGTAGACGACGCCAACCGGGAGAACGAGGGCGACATCATCCTGGCCGCGTCCCGGGCCACCCCGGAGCTGATCGCCTTCATGGTCCGGCACACCAGCGGCGTCATCTGCGCCCCGATGCGCGGGGCGGACCTGGACCGGCTCCAGATCCCGCTGATGACCGCGCAGAACACCGAGCGGATGCGGACCGCGTTCACCGTCACCGTGGACGCGGCGGACGGCGTCACCACCGGCATCTCCGCCGCGGACCGCACCGTCACGCTGACCAGGCTCAGCGACCCGGGGGCCGTCCCCGGTGACTTCGTCAAGCCGGGCCACATCTTCCCGCTGCGCTACCGGGAGGGCGGCGTGCTGGTCCGCCCCGGCCACACCGAGGCCGCCGTGGACCTGGTCACCCTGGCCGGCCTGCCGCCGGTGGGGGTGCTCGCGGAGATCGTGCACGACGACGGCACGATGATGCGCCTGCCGGCGCTGCGCGAGTTCGCCGACTCCAGCGGCTTGGCGCTGATCTCCATCGAGCAGCTCATCGAGTACCGCCGCCGCACCGAGCGCTTGGTCACCCGGGTCGCCGAGACGGTGATCCCGAACGTCTACGGCAACTGGCGGGCCTACGGCTACCGCTCGGAGGTGGACGGCATCGAGCACGTCGCCCTGGCCCTCGGCGACATCGACGCCGCCGCCGGGGCGGCCGACGCGGGCGAGGACGTGCTGACCCGCGTGCACTCGGAGTGCCTCACCGGGGACGTCTTCGGCTCGCAGCGCTGCGACTGCGGCGCCCAGCTCGACGCGGCCATGGCCAAGATCGCCGAGCGCGGCCGGGGCGTGGTCCTCTACCTTCGCGGGCACGAGGGCCGGGGGATCGGGCTGCTGTCCAAGCTGCAGGCCTACAAGCTGCAGGACGCCGGCGAGGACACCGTGGACGCGAACCTCAAGCTGGGCCTGCCGGTGGACGCCCGCGAGTACTCCGTCGCCGCGCAGCTCCTCGACGACCTGGGCGTCCGCTCCGTCCGCCTGCTCACCAACAACCCGGCCAAGGTGGACGCGCTGGCCGCACACGGCTTCGGTGTCACCCGTATCCCGCTGCCGCCGCTGGCCACCCCGCAGAACCTGCGCTACCTCACCACCAAGCGCGACCGCCTCGGTCACCAGATGGAGACCCTCGCCGACGCACCATTGTCCCCCGCCGACGACCCCCTGAACGGCGCCCGGTCACTACACTCGCCCTAGGAGGTCTCATGAGTGGACAGGGACGCCCGGAGCTCGCCACGGTCGACGCGAACGACCTGGCGCTGGCGATAGCGGCCACCCGCTGGCACGCGGAGATCACCGACGCCCTGGTCGACAGGGCCACGGCGGCGGCCAAGGCCTGCGGCGTGTCCGACCTGGTCGTGGTCCGGGTGGCCGGCGCGGTCGAGCTGCCGGTGGTCGCCCAGGAGCTGGCCAGGCACTACGACGCCGTCGTCTGCCTGGGCGCGGTCATCAAGGGCGGCACGCCGCACTTCGAGTACGTGTGCGACGCGATGACCGCCGGCCTGACCCGGGTGGCGCTCGACCACGGCACCCCGGTAGGCAACGGCGTGCTAACGTGTAACACCGAAGAGCAGGCCCGCGACCGCTGCGGGCTGCCGGACAGCAGCGAGGACAAGGGATGGGAGGCAGTCGTGGCCGCACTTGACACCGCACTGCTCCTCCGGGCCATTCGCTGCGGCGACGTCCCGAAGACCGGCGAACCGCGACATTAGCCGCGCCTCGTTAACCCCGTGTTTTACTGACCTTCGCGATGACGCACGCCTTCGTGCGCCACGCTGACCGGGGTAACGCAGGCGCTTCGCCATGCCATCAGCCATGCGTTCGTTCGGGATAAGTTAGGACCTTCCTCATGCTCTCCCTGGTACTGCCCAAGGGTTCACTGGAAAAAGCCACCATCGACCTGTTCGACGCCGCCGACCTCACCGTCCGGCGCTCGTCCGACCGCGACTACCACGCCTCGATCGATGACCCGCGGATCGACCGGGTGCGCTTCCTGCGCCCCCAGGAGATCCCCTCCTACCTGGAGCGCGGCCTGTTCGACATCGGCATCACCGGGCGTGACTGGATCAGCGAGACGCAGTGCGGACGTCGTCTCGCTCGGCGAGCTGCAGTACTCCAAGCAGACCTCCAACCCGGTGCGCGTCGTGCTGGCCGTGCCGGACAACTCGCCCTGGCAGTCGGTGAGCGACCTGCCGGAGGGGATCCGCATCTCCACCGAGTTCCCGTCGCTGACCGAGCGGTACCTGGCCGAGCACGGGGTCAAGGCGATGATCGTGCCGTCCTACGGCGCGACCGAGGCGAAGGTGCCCGACATCGTCGACGCGATCGTCGACCTGACCGAGACCGGCTCCTCGCTGCGCAAGAACGGGCTGCGCATCCTGGAGACCCTGCTGAGCAGCTACACCGAGCTGGTCGCCTGCCCGGCGGCTTACGCCGACCCGGACAAGCGGGCGGCGATGGAGGACGTGGCGCTGCTGCTGCGCGGCGCCATCCAGGCCCGTGGCCAGGTGCTGCTCAAGCTCAACGTGCCGGCCGACAAGGTCTCGGCGGTCACCGCGATGCTGCCGACCATGTCCTCGCCGACGGTGACCGCCCTGGCCAACTCGGGCATGAACGCGGTCGAGACCGTGGTGCCCAAGCGCGGCGTCAACATGCTGATCCCGTCGCTCAAGGCGGCGGGCGCGCACGACATCTTGGAGATCCCGATCTCCAAGATCGTGGAGTAAACCCCCCCGGGGCCTGACCAACCCGCCCCGGCGGGGTAAAAGGCTTGAGTGAGAATAAAGCGCAGCACGGCACGCGTCCTGCCCGTCGACCGGGAAGGGCGCGTGCTGCTCCTGCTCGGCCAGGACCTGTTCCGCCGGGGCGACCAGTTCTGGCTGTCGGTCGGCGGCGGGGTCGAGCGCGGCGAGAGCCTGGCCCGGGGAGCCGCCCGCGAGCTGCGCGAGGAGACGGGCATCGTGGTCGATCCCGGCGGCGCTCGGCGACCCGATCGCGCACGTCGGTCATCGAGTTCGCCTCGTTCGGCGTGCTGCCGGTCATCCAGCGGCAGACGTACTTCGCGGTCGCCGTGGCGGACACCGCGGTGACCTTCGCCGGGCAGGGCAGGATCGAGCGGCTGACCATCACCGGGCACGCCTGGCTGAGCGCCGAGGGGATCGCGGGCCGGCCCGAGCGGTTCAGCGACCCCGCGCTGCCGAAGCTGGTGGAGGCGGCGGTGACCGCCGTGCGGGGCCCGGCTGACGGCGCGCCCCTGTGCGCCGGGCCGCGCGGCGGTCGTCCGCCGGTTCTCCGGCCGGTCGTCCGCCGTGTCGCGGCATATCCGCCGGTGGTTCCGGGTTCAATTAACTAGTTGCTAAATGGGGCATGGCCCGTCGGTGCGCCGCCGGCGTAGCCTGGGCACCCGTGAGACTTCGAGGTGGGCTGTGCGCGACATCCTGAACACGATCACCAAGTGGTGGGCCGAGGACGAGACCTTCGGCCTGGCCACCGTGGTCAGCACTTCGCGGAGCGCGCCACGCGACCCGGGGGCGGCCCTCGCCGTGGAGGACGGCGGCGAGGTGATCGGCTCCGTTTCCGGCGGCTGCGTCGAGGGCGCGGTCTACGAGCTGGCCACGGAGGTCACCGAGAGCGGTGATCCGGTGCTGCAGCGGTACGGCTTCAGCGACGACGACGCGTTCGCCGTCGGGCTGACCTGCGGCGGGATCATCGACATCTTCGTTGAGCCGATCAGCAGGGAGACATTCCCCGAGCTGGGCGATATCCACGAGGCGGTGGAGCGGGGCGAGCCGGTGGCGGTGGCCACGGTGATCTCCGGCCCCGGCCAGGTCGGTGCCCGCCGGGTGATCTGGGGCGACATGGCCCGCACGTCGACGGGCAGCCTCGGGGCGGGCGAGCGGCTCGACACCGCCGTGGACGACGACGTGCGCGGCATGCTCGCCCAGGGCCTGACCGGCATCCGCCACTACGGCGAGCACGGCGAACGCCGCGGCGACGAGCTGGCCGTGTTCGTGAACTCGTTCGCGCCGCCGCCGCGCATGTTCGTGTTCGGCGCCATCGACTTCGCCGCCGCCGTGGCCCGGACCGGCAAGTTCCTCGGCTACCACGTGACCGTCTGCGACGCGCGCCCGGTCTTCGCCACCAAGTCCCGCTTCCCCGACGCCGACGAGGTCGTGGTCGACTGGCCGCACCGCTTCCTGGCCGGGACCGAGGTGGACGCCCGCACGGTGATCTGCGTGCTCACCCACGACCCGAAGTTCGACGTCCCCGTCCTGGAGGTCGCCCTGCGCACCCCGGCCGGGTACATCGGCGCGATGGGCTCGCGGCGCACCCACGAGGACCGGCTCGAGCGCCTGCGCGCCATCGGCATGACCGAAGAGGAACTGGGCCGGCTGCGCTCGCCGATCGGCCTGGACCTAGGCGCCCGCACCCCCGAGGAGACCGCGGTCTCCATCGCCGCCGAACTCATCCAGCTCCGCTGGGGCGGCACCGGCCAGGCCCTCACCGGCACCGAAGGCCGCATCCACCGCGACGACCGCGTCAACGCCTGAGACTAGGCGGCCGCCGCCGGTTCCCGCGCGTAGGGCCTGGGCTGCCGGTTCCCGTGCCGTAGGGCCTGGGCTGCCGGTTCCCGTGCTGTAGGGCCTGGGCTGCCGGTTCCCGTGCCGCCAGGCCTGAGCCGCGTCAGCCGGCGGCATCGCGGCCGGCCGCTTAGCGTCACTCTGTTGTCTTCGGGTGCCCCGGTCCCGCGTAGTCAATCCAGACGGTGGCCTTGTCCGCATCGACCAGGTACCAGACCCGCCCTGCGCCGGTCACCTCGATCTGCCAGTGGTCAAGGCGCCTGTCGCCAACCTTCATCGTGGACAGGCGCCCGTGCAGGCGGGCCTGGCGAGGAGAGTCGGCTCTCGGCGTGGGATTTCGCCGCATGAGCGCCCAGGCCCCGAGGGTGTTTCCCGGGGCCTGGCGGGATAGTTCTTCCCACCCCTGCGCGGCATCGGTTGTCTTGAAGCGAACGTCCCAGTCGCCAGGACCGGGTGGCGGCGCTGCCCGGTCCCCGCGCTTAGGGCTCACGCGCTGATCCCGGGCGGGGCACCGGGCCGTAGTCGACATCGTCGTACTCACGGGTAGCGAGTGCGTACAACTCAGGATCGGATATGACCTCGGCCGTATAGCGCCACGCCGCGACCACTCCGTCAACGGCCGCCGCGTTGTCGAGTTCTCCCGCCGCGCTCAAGGCGCCCAGCCACTCGGCCGCGAACTGCTCGCGCTCCTCGTCGTTGAAGTGCCGCACCCAGGGGAAGACGGCGGGCAGCGCCTGCGCGGCGACCGCCATGACCATCGGGTTGTCCCGCACCATCTCGCGGAACAGCCGGGTGGTATCGCGCACCACGGCGCTATCGGCCGCCGCCCGGTCCGCGGTGGTGATGACCAGGTCGTCGGCATCGCGCCGGTGCAGCACGAGCCGCCTGCTGGTGGCCAGCCGGGCCAGGGTCGCCTTGGGCTTGTTCAGCAGTTCGCTGAGGTTCGCCTCAGCGGGTATAGCCGTCATGACTTTCAAACTACTTGATAACTCCTCGACTTTCAAGCTACTTGAAAACTCTCCGCGCACCCGTCGCCGACGGGCGACGGCACCTCCGGCCGGCTGCGGCACGGCGGCCGAGGCCGGGTCGTGCGCGGTGCGGGGGTCAACTACCGTTGGGCCGTGGTCACACGCGTCGCGGGCATCTTGCTGGCCGCCGGGGACGGCACCCGGCTCGGCCAGCCGAAGGCAACGGTGGAGCTGGGCGGTATGACCCTCGCCGAGCGCGGCGTCGCGCTGCTGCGACGGCGGCGGGGCGGACCCGGTCCTGGTGGTGACCGGGGCCGCGCCGGTCGAGATTCCGGGTGTGGCCGCGGTGCACAACCCGGACTGGCTGACCGGCATGGGCTCCTCGCTCGCCGCCGGGCTGCGGGCGCTCGCGGGCGGCGCTGACGCCGGGCGGATGCCGGGCGCCGACGCGGTGACGGCCGCGGTCATCGCCCTGGCCGACCAGCCGCTCATCGGCCCGGCCGCGGTCGGCCGGCTGATCGCGGCGCACGCCGCGGGCGCCGGGGTCGCGGTCGCCGCCTACGACGGCAAGCCGCGCAACCCGGTGCTCATCGCCCGCGACCACTGGCCGGCCGTGCTTGGCATGGTGGCCGGCGACACCGGGGCCCGCCCCTTCCTCCGGGCCCACCCGGAGCTGGTGACCCTGGTCGAGTGCGGCGACGTGGGCAGGCCAGACGACATCGACACGCCGCAGGACCTGGCCCGCGTGCGGGGCGAGTTTCCCACGCACTAAGGGCGGCCCCGACTGCGGACGGGCTGGCGGGCGCGATGGTGTCAGACGCTGGCGTTCATCGGCGGTGATCTGTGCTAACTGACCTGGGCGGAGATTCCCCAGCGGACGGTGACCGACTGACGGGGCTGCAGCACGATCAGGTCCTCGCCGCTCGCGAACGCGTTCGGCGGGCACGTCATCGGCTCCACGGCGAGCGCCGTCCGGCGGTGCTCGGGCTCGAGCGGGTCGCCGGTGAATACCTGTAGCCAGCCGTTGGCCGCGTCCAGCCACATCGCGGTGGTCAGCCCGCCGCCGGACAGCCGTACCCAGGCCAGGCCGTCCGCCCCGCGGCGCAGGCCGGTGAACGCGTGGTCGAGCCGGACGCCCGCGAGCCGGCGGGCGGTCCGCAGGTCGTACTCGGTCCCGGTCACGTCCTGCACGGGCCCGGCCGGGATTTGCCGGTCATCAACCGGCTGCCAGCGGTCGGCGGGCAGTTCGAGCAGGCACTCGTCGATCGTCGCCGTGCCCGTCGTCAGGTACGGGTGCGCGCCGGCGCCCCAGGGGGCCGGGCGGCTGCCCTTGTTGGTCGCGGTCAGCGTGACGTGCAGCCCGGACTGGGCGTCTATCCGGTAGCTGGCGTCCACCTCAACCGCGAAGGGGTACCCCTGCTGGCCGTGCGGCAGGCTGCGCAGCGTCACCTCGTCGCGGTCGTGGGCGATCCTCGTCCACGCCGTCCAGCGGGTAAGGCCGTGAATCGCGTTCCCGTGGGCGGGCTCGGTCAGCGCGAGCTGGTAGTCCGCGCCGCCGAAGGCGTAGCGGCCGCCGCCGATCCGGTTCGGCCACGGGGTCAGCAGCTGCCCGGCACCGTGCGGCGGCAGCTCATCGGCGTCGAACCCGGCGACGAGCGCGGTGCCGTCGAGCGTGAGCCCGCGCAGGCCGGCGCCGAGCTCGGTCACGGTCGCCCGGTAGCCGCCTGCCTCGATCTCGAACTGCGTGCCGGTAAGCGGGATCGTCATGCCGACCAGCATACGGATCTCCCCGACGGGCAGGCCGGGTGGCGTCCGGGATGAACTCATCCAGCCGAACCCAGCGGCCCCCCACCGGGCAGGTGGGGGGCCGCGCCATGCCCGCCCCTGCAGACGACGAGACTGCCGACCGGCCTCGCGCGGCTGTTGGCGGCCCGAATCTGCCCGCTGGCGGCCACGAGGAAGGTCCCATGGTCATCACAGACCGTGACCGGATTCGCTGTCGACGCACCGCCACGCTGCCCCGTATAACGCCGACTCTGGTGCGAGGAGGCAAAAAGGTGCCCCTGAGATTCTGGGTTCGTGCCGAGCAGCCAGTTATGTGTGATCGACTGGGATTGGGAGTGCTGGCGCGGGGGGGGGCTCAGCCGCCCGCGGCGGTGATCCGCAGTTCTTCACCGACTCGCAGGGTACGGTATCGGTCGCCGAAGCGACGGCTGAACGCATCGTAGGTCCACGGGGTGCTGTCGTGCCCGGACAGGGCGACGACCCGCGGCCCGCGGGCTTCGATCTCCTCCAGCACGTGCTCGGCGTCACGCTCGCTGATCGGCTGCCAGGGCGGATGCGGGTTGCCCAGTACCGCCTGCGGTACCAGCGGGGTCCCGGCCGCATGGACGGGCAGGTGCAGCCCGCCGACCACGGCCCGGATGGGGATGTCGAGAACCTGCTCGGTAACCCCCAGGATCTGCTCGATCCGCGGATGGCCGCAGCCGCTGACCAGGACCAGGCCAAAGCCACGGACATTGACCACCAGCGCCTGTTCGGTGACGTAGCCGAGCCAGAACAGCATCCCCGGCAGCGGCGGCAGCACGGCCATGCCGGGCCCGATCACCCGGGGGGCAGTGGTGACCGCGATATCGGCGCGCGGGTGGTGCATGGCGGGCAGGCACATACGCTGGCACCCCGGAGGGCTCCAGCGCCCCGGCGGCGAAAGTGAACGTCCGGCGGCGCACCGCCCGCAGCCCGCCCACATGGTCGAGATGCAAGTGGGAGATCACCACGGCGTCCAGGTCACCCAGAGGCGCGCCTAGCATCTGCGCGTTGTGTACGAGGGCCGATTCCGCCTTGCCGCCGGACAGCCCGGAGTCGAACAGCACGCGCATGCCGCCCGCCCGGATGAGGTAGGACACCCCGGGTTCGCCGGCCAGGCCGCTGCCGTCGGGGGTGAGCCGCTCCACCAGCGGCAAGATCGACACCTCGTCGACCTCGCCGAGGTCGCTCAGCCGCGCTTCCACCCGGGCCGGCCACGACCGATCGGCGCGCGCCAGCCCTGCGGCATACCGCCCCGCCAAGGCGGCCAGCCCCGCCGCACCACCCGCTGCCAGCACCCGGTTCCACGGCATCGCGGCCCCCTCCAGCATGACCGGCGTCAAAACCGGTGCGCATCACTGCGTCACCATCTCTGATTACAGAGTGTAGCAACCGGGTCCGGCGGCGGCCAAGCCCGGGAGCCGCATCTTCACGCGGTCTGCATCCGAACCGGATACCCCTCACACCCGCCCGCCGTGGACTGACTGCAGAACTGAACACCAACTGAATACCAAGAGGCACACCATGACTACGAATACCAGCGCAACCCGTAACCGCACCGGCATGGCCGCCAGGCCCGCGCCCGGGCAGACCATGGGGGACTTCCGCCGGTTCAAAGTCAAGGGCTGGCTGCTGTGGACCGTCGCCTTCGTCAGCTTCCCCAGCCGGGATCGCCGAGGGCCGCCACTGGCCGGGTCAATGATGCCGTCTCAGCGCTGGTCGGGGGTCTGATCGCCGGCGCGGTCATCGGCCCGGCAGGGCGCGCCCGCCGCCTGCTGGGCGTCCCGTGGCCTGGATCCGCCAACTGCTGCGTCCATGGGCACGCCTGCTGCGTTCCGCCGCCTGGCTGGCGCTCCGGTCCGCGCCGCCGACTGGCGGCGCCATTACCGGGTCCGCGGCGCGCCTAAGGGTTCCGCCCCGCGAGCGGGGGGCGCTCCTGGGGGACGGCGGCCGCCGTGCTGTGGGCGCTGGGCTGGACTGTCACGGCCGCCGCCGGGATAGATGTCGACCGCCAGTACGCGGTCTTCGGCGCCTTGGGCGCGGTCACCTTCATGGCCCTGTCCGGGGTCGTGCTGGACCGGCTGCGCGCCAACACCCCAGCCGCACCATCCCCGCGGCACCGACCGCCAACCGCGACCACCTAGCTGCCACCTCCACAGGTGCTGTGGGACGACCTGCCCAGGTCGTCCCACAGCCGCAGTTCGCCGAGCACGGCTAGGCGAGTTAGCGACCCGGGTGGCGGCCGGACCCGCCAGAAGATCACACCGCGGATTAATGCATTCGGAAAGGCTTGTCGGCGCGACAGAATTGCTGTTCGGTGCGGCACGGACGGCCAGCCAGCTGACCGGGAGTCGCGCGCATCAGGCGGTTATCTGGAGTCGTTTTTGTGTCGCGGCTGTAGATGGGCGTTTCTGCGGCGCTTTACAGCGAAGACAGCCAGATTCGGACTCCAGATACGACGGCTATGTGCGCGCCTCCGTCATGGACCGCTGTCACACCAAGTAATCGCGCTGGCCGCCACCGGGCAGCTCGGCATGGCCGCCGCTGGGCAGATCCGGATTCTCGTGACCGTCGTCACACCGCAACCCTGCGGGATAACCAATCTCTTTCCCGCCTTCAGCCCGTATCAGTGGCAGAAAGGTCACTTGCCAACCGCGCAGGAGATATTTGTGCCACGTGCGATTGCGAGCGGGCGAGAAACCCTCGGTCAGCTGGTTGTCGGCCAGTCGGCCTGCGGCGACTCGCCGACCTCCCGTCAGGTGCATGCCGGGCCATCGCGTTGTTCCGGCGAGCGTCGGCCACACTGGCGACGGGGTGGCCGCGCTGACCGCGAATCCCCTGTGGCTCATGGATTCGGCGCACCGGGAGGAAAGCCGAGGCCATCCCGGCCCCAGTTCTTTGGGTGACGCTGCGGCTGCTCCGTCGGTGTCCCTGCGGCTCCGTAACGGCGCGGTCGAGTACACCGTGCCGCTGCGCGTGCTCCGGTCTAATGGGAGATTCCGCGGCGCCGTGGCGCGGCAAAGGAGTGCGTACGGAAATGATTTCTGTTAACGGCGATGGCAGCTGCTTGCGGTTGCCGCAGTATCCCTAGCCCCCATCACAGACGTCACCAGCAAAGGATTAACCGTGCCTTCCCAAGCCCTCGAATTCGACCTGCCGTTCGCGGCCCGCTTCAATCCGCTCCTGGACACGGCACTACCGCGCCACCTGGCTTGGCTGGAGGAATTCAGGCTCCTGCCGGCCGAGGGGGCTCTCGGCGAGTACCTCGACTGGCGGTTCCCCGATCTGGCCGCCCGATGGTTTCCCGCGGCCGACGAATCCGACTTCGGTCTGGCGCTAGACGCCTACGCCTGGATGGTGGTTCTTGACGGCCAGTGGGACACCGCGCTTGGCCGGGACCCCAACGCTGTAAAGCAGGCGGTTTACGACCTCACCGCAGTGGTCCGAGGCGATTCGCCGTCCAGGCCCAACGCGGCGGCGCGAGCCCTGGAGGATATCTGGCGCCGCCAATGCGCGGGCATGCCCGGATTCTGGCAGGCCCGCGCCGCCGCGGACTGGGTCGCCTTCTTTGAGTTGTGGTGGTCGAGGCCGAACACCGGTCCGCCGGGATCACCCCCACCGAGGAGGAGTACCGGAAGAACCGCGACACGACCGGCTACATGCGCGTCCTGCTGGGCCTGACCCAGCGACTGCGGCGATTCGCCGTCCCCGACCGCGTGTACGAGGACGCCGCGTTCCGAGCGCTGACAGAGCCCTACGTGTGGGCACACAACATGCTGCAGGACCTGTTCTCTGTCGAACGGGAGGCAATCCAGGGAGACGTGCACAACATCGTGTTTTCCTCGGAACACCACCAGAGCTGACCCGCCCGGAAGCCTTCGCACGGTGCTGTGGATGTTCCGCGTGCATGTGGCCGAGTTGTGCGAGCCGCCGCGGAACTGCCAGCAGCGCTCGACAGGTCTAGAGGTTGTCGCTCGCCGACGCACGCGCATCTACGACGTCGTCGATGATCTGCGGGCGACCTTCAACGCCAGCTGCGCGTGGTGCCGCAACAGCACGCGCTACCAGTCGTCCGCCGAAACACCGGCAGGACAGCCGGGCTATCTCGGAACATGCTGTCGAGCGAATGAAGGGCCGTTGACCCTGTGGGCCCGGAAATGCGTATCGGGCCGAACACGCCAGGCTCGTCACCATGGTCCGGGGGGTCAAATGTAATGCGCGAACCGGTACCACTGGCCGGTCCGCTGCGACTACAGTCTAATTGCCGACGGGGCTGACGGTCCCCCGCTCCCCAAGCAGCCCCGTCGGCCCTTCCTCCGGGGAAACCGCCGACGCAGCTGGGCCTCGCGCTGAGCGCGTGAGAATGTGATAATCGCCGCATTCGGCGAGCGAAACATATCGACGCGGTGTCGGCAAGCGCGTTTCTCCTCACTCACATGGCGCACGTAAATGCTAATTGATAACTCTAGCATAAAATTGACATTCGAATTCTTACCAATCTATTACCGACCCGGAGGTAGCGGCCGCTGATGGGTCGTCGCGCTTTATGGTGGGCCCCAAGGGCGCGGCGCGGAACGGCCGGCGGGCCCGGGGCGGAAGCGCTGAAGCCGGGCGCGTCGCGGCCGCGGGCAGCGGGTGGGACCTGCGCGCCGCGGCTGCCAGGGGACAGGTCCGGGCGCCCGTCAGGCGCGGCGCGGGGTCAGGCGGCCGTTGCGCAGTGCCTCGGCGGCCAGCACGCCGAACAGGTAGAAGTACGCGGCTTCTTCCTCCTCGAAGAACCGGACCTCGTGCCTGGCGTCCTCGGCGCAGCTGAACACCTCGTAGCCGCCGTCGGTCTTAAACAGGCACATGGACCCGGTGACTTCCTCGTCGACCGCGTACGCGGACCGGGGGATGTCGGCCATGTCTACCAGGTCGGCGAAGATGGCGGACATAGCCAGCCGCGGTCTGCGCGCGGCGCGGCGACCCCGCACCGCGCCGGTCAGATTGCCGATCGTGCCGCTACCGGTCGGGGCCGCGTGAGCCCCCTGGGCCGCTGAGGCTAGCGGTGCCGGCGGTGCGGTCGGCAGGGGAGGCGGCAGCGTGGCCAGCGGCCCGGTCGGGTCGGCGTCGGCCGGCGTGCTGGCCGGCGCGGACGCTCGCATGGCCGGCTGCGGCGGCGCGGCGGCTGGCCGCGGCCCCGCCGGGGCGGGCGCGGGCGGGGCCGGGGGCGCTCCCAGGGAGGCCGCGGGCGGAGGAGTCACCGTCAGCCCGGGCGGTGGCGGCACGGGGGGGACCCCGCCGGCCACCGTCATGGGCTCCGCCAGCCCGGCCTGTGCCGGTGACGGTGCCTGCGGCGTTGGCTGCGCTAGGTACTGCGGTCCCGTCCCGGCCGGCGACGGCGGGGTCAGGGACGGTGGCACGGCCGGGGAGGGCTGCGCTGACTGCCCGGCGATCGCGGGCTGCCCGGCCGGCCCAGCCTGCAACCCCGCAGGCCCGGGCGCGGAAGGCTGCCCGGTCGGGGAAGGCGGCGCGGCGGGCGCGGACAGCGCCATCTGACCGGGCTGACCTAGCTGGCCCGGCCCGGCCTGGTTCGGCTGGCCGAACGGCGGCTGCTGGCCGCCCGCCAGCGGCGCGGACAGAGCCTGCGGGTAGCCGTTGGGGGCCGGCTGCGCGGCTGGCGCGTACTGCTGCATCCCGTTCAGGCCGCCCGGCGCTGCTCCCTGGGAGGACGGTGACCCGGCCAGGGACGGCGGCTGGCCCGTGCCGTTGCCGGTCGGCCCGGTCCCGGGCGGCCTGGTCGCGAGCGGCACCGTGGTCTGCTCGGGCTGGGCGTAGCCGGCCGGCGAGAAGCCGTTGAGCTGGTACCCAGCCGGAGCGGCAGCCTGCTGGCCGCCGTTTTGCGATGCGGCGGGCGGCTGGTAGTACCAGTTGCCGTCGGCGGCCGGGGAGCCGTGCCACGCGGTCACCGCGGTCGGTACCGATGCCGGCTGGCCCGCCTGCTGGGCTCCCGCCTGCCCGGCCGGCACCGTAGAAGTCAGAGGCTGCTGCGCCGTGCCCGGCGGCAAGGGTGCCAGCGTCGCCTGCTGCTGTGCGCCCTGTTGGCTGCCCGGCCCGGCAGAGCCCAGCGCAGGTGAGGCGGCCGAGAGCGAGGGCGCAGAGGGGAACTGCTGCGCCGACGGCTGCGGCGCGGCCGGCAGCTGCGGCCGGGCCGGGGCCGGCCGCTGCGGTCCCGCCATGGCCTGCGGGTAGGCCGCCTGCCCGTGCGCGGCCGCGCCGAGCGGTCCGGCCGGCGCCTGCGGCGACTCGCCCTGCGGTCCGGCCGCGGCCAGTTGCGGTCCGCCCGGTGCCTGCTGCCCGCCAGCGGCCATGCCCTGGGGGGCAAAGCCGGGCGCGCCGGCCCCGGCCCGGCCAGGCAGGCCGGGAGCGCCTGGTAGCCCGGTACCGCCCTGCTCGGTGCCGCCTGGCATCTGGTAGGTGCCGGCCAGCGGCGGCTGGCCGAGCGCGGTCGGCTGCGGCGGCATCGCCGCCGGCAGCGCGGCGGGAAGCTGGCCGCGGACCGGGCGCTGCGCGCCCGCCTGGTCGGCCCAGCTTCCGGGCCCCTGCGTACCGGGCCGGCCGGGCCGGGCATCCCGATGGCCAGGCCGGCCGCCGCGGGCGCCGGGCTGCCGCCCATGCCCCTGGCGCCGTAGCCCGAACCGTCCTGGCCGGTTCCCTGGCCGCCGGTGCCGCCGGGGCCGGCCGGCTCCCGGTCCGCCCAGGCCGGCGTGGTCGGCGCCGCCACCGACACCGAGCGCCCGAGGCAGCGACGAGAGCAGCAGCGAGATCGGGAACTCGTGCCGTTCCTCGGCCAGGTCGGTGATCTCGTTCCGTGGCACGACGACCTCGAATACACCCCGGTCCACTTCCCAGTAGCCGAGCTGCGCGGCCCGGCGCTGATCCATGCCCAGGTAGACGATGTGCAGCCGGTCACCGAGATCGTCCAGGACCAGGCACGGCTCACCGTGATAGGAGCCGATGGGCCGCGACTCCCACAGCGCGTCGAGGTTGTCGAGCCGCACCTGCTTGCGCCAGATGCCGCCGGGCGCGGGGGAGAAGGCGTGCTCCTCCGGCGGCGGCGGCGCCGCGAACAGCGTGACGTCACGGTCGGAGGGGCCGACTGCGGCCTGATAAGAAGCGCCTAGGTAGGAGGCCATGAGCCGGTATCGCATGAAGCCTTACCCCTCCCTCGGCCGCCGCCAGGCCAGGCCGTCGTACCGGGCTACTGGTTCCTCGCCCGCGTCGGCCAGCCGGCACAGGGCCGTGCCCACCGGGATCTGGATCGGCTCCAGGTAGAACTCTGCCCGGCCGGGCACGCCGTGCGCGCTGACCGGCACGTACCCGTCGATTTCCCGCGCCTGCCAGCACAAGAAGTACAACTCTGGCATGTCCGGCTTGAAGTCGGACCCTTCATAGCCGAGGCCGAGCGCGTAGAACGCGTCCGCCGGGTTGCGGAGCAGCACGTCGCGGACCCGGTGCACGTACCCCGCGACCACGCCGCGCTGACCGCTCATATACGGCCCGACCATCCGGGGCGGTACGACCTTCCGCATCGGCGTGCCGGGAAGTATGCGCGCGGCTTGCGCCTGCTCGCGTGCCGAACCCACGGAACCGCTCCTTCCCGCTTGCACGTACCTCAGGTCCACAGCTCAGGTCCGCACAGCGTCGTTCCTCGGGTCGCAGGCCTGCACGTCGCAGCAGGTCAAGAGACTTCCATATCCGGCATGTGCGCTCAACCGATTCTGCCGTGGAGATTGACGATACCTACCGTTAAATGCGGCTTTCATGGATTTCACTACATTAAGTAGCCAGCGCAAGTGAACTCCTGGCCCGGCGCGGGGCGCCAGCCTGCAAGGACACCGATGGCCGGCCGCCCGGTTCCGAGCCGCGGCCTGACGGGAGGCCGGATCCCGGCTGCTGGTCGCCGGGCGCCGATGCCGGGACCCCGACGCGGCGGCCGAACGTCGGCCGCCCGCCTGCCACCCGGCGGCGCACGGCCCGGCCCGCGCCCGCGGGCGGTAGGGTCGCCTCGTGCCAGTTATCAGGCCGGCGGGCGACACCGGCGAGGCGGACCCGGCGCTCACCGCCGTGCTCGCCGCCTACGCCGCTGGCGAGGCCTCGGAGCACGCGGTGCTCACCGCCGTCGCCGCCAGCCGCCTGCTGGTCCCGGTCGTCGCCGTGCTCGCGGAGGCCAACGACGACGGCACGGAAAAAGAAACCGAGATGGCCCTGCCCACCCTGATCGGCAACGACGGCCGGAAGGCGGTGATCGCCTTCACCGGCTCCGCCACGGTCAGCCGCTGGCGCGCGGACGCCCGCCCGGTCCCGGTGCCCGCCGAGCAGCTGTGGCCCGCCGTCGCGGCCGAGCGGGCCGACGCGGTGGTCATCGACGTGGCCGGCCCGGTCCCGCTGGTCATCGAGGGCGCCAGGCTCGCCGCGCTGGCGGGCGGTCAGCCGCCGCCCGCGCCGCACGAGGACCCCGACGTGCGCGCCCAGGTCGCCGCGGTCACCTCTGGCTTCACCATCGAGCCGGGTGCCGCCGACGCCGACCTGACCGTCACGCTCTCCGGCGCGGACCCCGCCGCTGCCCGCGCCGCCGCCGAGGCCATCGCCGCCCGCCTGGCACCCCGCCTGCGCCGGGGCATCGCCTTCCGCCTGTCCTGACCGTCAGCCCGCGATCCGCGCGCTTGTCCTGACCGTCGCGCCGCGGTCCCGCGCGGCGCTGTCGGCCGTCGCGCCGCCATTCCCGTCTCGGGGCGAGTCCCCGGGCGGGTGGCGCCGGAAAGGACCGACGGCGCCGCCTAGCGGTGCATTCATGCCTTGGTTGTCACCGTGAGCGGCAAAGCATCCGGATGACAGCAACCGCTTTCGCGCCGGATGAGGTGATGGCGCTGACGGCCCACTCCCGCGACTGCTGGTAATCAGGAACGGGCGTACCGGGCCGAGCGCTATTAGGTTGCGCATCGCTATTCGTCCAGCCGCCCGCCTGCTTCCTCGCGGGTCCGCCTGTTTCCGCGGAAACTACTTTTTTTGGCGGAAACCTTTTAGGCATATAGCGTGATTAATTTCCGCTGAGAAAATAGTTTCCGTGATCATGGCGTGATCATGCGGTGCGCCGGCTGCCGTGATCGCTGATAACGGCAACAGGCGCACCGCGCACCGCGCACCGTGCTTCGCCCTCGCGCTGCGCGCCCGCCCTCGCGCTGCGCGCCCGCCCTCGCGCTGCGCGCCCGCCCTCGCGCTCCGCCCCGCGCGCGCGCCCGCGCTCCGCGCTGCGCGCCGCGTCCTCGCGTGCGCCGCGCGGCCTCGCGCCCGCTCGGCCCGCGCGCCGCGGCCGGCCCCGCGCTTCGCCGCCGTTCGCTAGCGCTCCGCGTCGTGAGTGTCCGCCGCTGCGGCCTCGCGTCCCGTTAACGGCAGCAAGCGCTCAGCGCCCCCTCTGCCGTCGGCGCCGCCGCGTGGCAGCGAAGATCGCTGATAACAGCAACAGGCGTACCGCGCCGGGACCGCTGGGGACGGGCGGGGGCGGGGCGGGCGGAGCCACGCGACGTTATTCCTCACTGGTTTGCCGGGTGGGGTGCGGTGCGGCCTAAGGCCAAGCCGAGCCAACGTGGACGGTAGGGTGAACAGCATGTTTCGGTGGCTGACGGCGGGCGAGTCGCACGGCAAGGCGCTCGCCGCGATCTGTGACGGCGTGCCCGCGGGGGTGCGGGTCACCAGCGGGGACGTGGCGGCCGCGCTCGCGCGGCGGCGGGCCGGGTACGGGCGCGGCGCGCGGATGAAGTTCGAGCAGGACGAGGTGGAGCTGACCGGCGGCGTGCGGCACGGCGTCACGCTCGGCGGGCCGGTCGCCATCCGCGTCGGGAACACCGAGTGGCCCAAGTGGGAGACGGTCATGTCGCCCGACCCGGTCCCGGCCGAAGAGCTGGACGGGCAGGCGCGCAACGCGCCGCTGACCCGGCCCCGGCCCGGTCACGCCGACCTGGCGGGCATGCAGAAGTTCGGGCACACCGACGCCCGCCCCGTCCTCGAGCGGGCCAGCGCGCGGGAGACGGCCGCGCGGGTCGCGCTGGGCGAGGTGGCCAGGAAGCTGCTCAAGCAGGCACTCGACGTGGACATCGTGTCCCACGTGACCGCGCTCGGCTCGGTCGCGGTGCCCGACGGCACGCCGCTGCCGGCCGCCGGCGACACGGAGCGGATCGACGCCGACCCGGTGCGCTGCGCCGACGCCGGAGACCAGCGCGCGGATGATCGCGGAGGTGGACGCGGCCCGCAAAGAGGGCGACACGCTCGGCGGCGTCGTCGAGGTCGTGGTGTACGGGCTGCCGCCGGGCCTGGGCAGCTTCACCCAGTGGGACCGCAAGCTGGACGCGCGGCTCGCCGGGGCGATCATCTCGATCCAGGCGTTCAAGGGCGTGGAGTTCGGCGACGGGTTCACCACGGCCGGCCGCCGCGGCTCGGCCGCGCACGACGAGATTTACCTCGGGCCCGACGGCGTGCGCCGGCGCACCAACCGGGCCGGCGGCATCGAGGGCGGCATGTCCACCGGCGAGGTGCTCCGGGTGCGGGCGGCGATGAAGCCGATCTCGACGGTCCCGCGGGCCCTGGAGACCATCGACGTGGCCACCGGCGAGACGGCCAAGGCGATCAACCAGCGCAGCGACGTCACCGCCGTCCCGGCCGCCGGGGTGGTCGCCGAGGCGATGGTCGCGCTGGTGCTGGCCGAGGCGGCGACCGAGAAGTTCGGCGGCGACACCGTGGACGAGGTACGCAGGAACGCCGAGGGCTACGTCAAGAGCCTGGTGATCTCGTGACCGCCGGGGCCGAAACCGACGCCGGCCGGGCGAGTGAGCCGCGCCCCGACGGCCCGCTGTCCGCGCCGGGCCGGCCGGTCGTGCTGATCGGCGCGCCCACCGCGGGCAAGTCGTCGGTCGGCCCGCTGCTCGCGGCCGCGCTCGGCGTGCCGTTCGCGGACACCGACGTGCTGGTGTCCCGGGCCGCGCGCAAGCCGGTCGCCGACATCTTCGTGGACGACGGCGACGCGGTCTTCCGCGAGTTCGAGCGGGGCGCTGTCGCCCGCGGCCTGGACGCTGTCCGGCCCGAAGGCGGCGTGCTCGCGCTGGGCAGCGGCGCCGTGCTCGACCCGGACGTGCGGCGGATGCTGGCCGGCGCGGTGGTCGTTTACCTGGAGGCCGAGTTCGCCACGGTGGCCAAGCGCACCGGCATGGACCGCCCCCGGGTGGTGATCCCCGGCAACCCGCGCGGGCGGCTGCGGTCCATGCTGGAAGAGCGGCGCCCGGTCTACGCGGACCTGGCCACCATCACCGTGCCCGTAGACGACCTGGCCCCCGAGGAGGTGGCCGCCGACCTGGCCAAACGGCTGCGCGGATGAACGAGACCCGGATTCCGGTCGGCGGCGACCAGCCGTACGAGGTGATCGTCGGCGACGGCGTGCTGGGCGCGCTGCCCGACCTGATCGGCAAGCGGGCCGAGACGGTCGCCGTCTTCTACGACGAGCGGCTCAGCGAGCTGGCGGACGAGGTGGTCAGCGTCCTGCATGACGCCGGCTACCGGGTGGCGGTGACCCAGGTGCCGTCCGGCGAGGCGGCCAAGGACGTCGCCGTGCTCGACCCGGCTCTGGTCCTACCTGGCGGAGCGCAAGGTGACCAGGACCGACTGCGTCGTCGCGGTCGGCGGCGGCGCCACCACCGACCTGATCGGCTTCGCCGCCGCGACCTGGCTGCGCGGCGTGCGGGTCGTGCTGCTGCCGACCACGCTGCTCGGCATGGTCGACGCGGCGGTCGGCGGGAAGACCGCGATCGACATCCCGGAGGGCAAGAACCTGGTCGGCGCGTTTTACCCGCCCGCCGGGGTGCTGGCCGACCTGGCGCCCCTGCGCACCCTGCCCCGGGCCGACTACGTGGCCGGCCTGGCCGAGGTCATCAAGGCCGGCTTCATCGCCGACGGGGAGATCCTGCGCCTGGTCGGCGCCGACCCGGCGGCGGCGGCCACCCCGGACGGCCCGCACACCCGGGAGCTGATCGAGCGGGCCATCGCGGTCAAGGCCCGGGTGGTCTCGGCCGACCTGCGCGAGTCGGGCCAGCGGGAGATGCTCAATTACGGCCACACGCTCGGCCACGCGATCGAGAAGCGGGAGCGGTACGCGTTCCGGCACGGCGACGCGGTCGCGATCGGCATGGTGTTCGCGGCCGAGGTCGGCCGGCTGGCCGGGTACCTGACCGAGCAGGACGTGGCCCGGCACCGTGAGCTGCTCACCAGCGTGGGCCTGCCGGTGACCTACCAGGCGGGCGCCTGGCCGGAGCTGCGCGAGACGATGTCCCTGGACAAGAAGGCCCGCGGCGCCCGGCTGCGGATGGTGGTGCTCGACGGCATCGGCAACCCGGTGATCTTCGACAGCCCGCCCGAGGACCTGCTCACGCAGGCGTACCAGGCGGTGGCGGGATGAGCGCGGCGCGGCGGGTGCTGGTGCTGAACGGGCCCAACCTGGGCCGCCTGGGCAAGCGGGAGCCGTCGGTCTACGGCACCGCCACCCACGCCGACCTGGCCGACCTGTGCCAGCGGGCGGGCCGGGAACTCGGGCTCGACGTCGAGGTCAGGCAGAGCGAGTACGAGGGCGAGCTGGTCACCTGGATCCACGAGGCGTGCGACGGCCGGGTACCGGTCGTGCTCAACGCCGGCGCGCTCACCCATTACTCCTACGCGCTGATGGACGCGGTGAAGATGCGGACCGCCCCGCTGGTCGAGGTGCACATCTCCAACATCGCCGCCCGCGAGGGCTTCCGCCATGAGTCGGTGATCACCGGCGCGGCGACCGGGATCATCGCCGGCTTCGGCTTCGGCGGCTACGTGCTCGCGCTGCGCGCCATCGCCGACCTAAGCGGAGGCGGCGGACGCGGCGAGCGCCGCCGGCCGCAGCGCCGTGGCCGAGGGGGACGGGTCGTGATGACTTACGACGGCGAGGGCGTGCTGGTCCTGATCGGGTTCATGGGCGCGGGCAAGACGACCATCGGCCGCCTGCTCGCGGCCAAGCTCGGCGTCCCCTTCACCGACAGCGACCACGAGATCGAGGCCCGGGCGGGCAAGCCGATCCGCGAGATCTTCGCCGACCACGGCGAGCCCGCCTTCCGCCAGCTGGAGCACGACGTGATCGCGGACCTGCTGGCCGGCCCCGGCTGCGTGCTCGCCGTGGGCGGCGGCGCGCCGCTGCACGACGGCACCAGGGAGCTGCTGGCCAGCCAGCCGCGTGGTCTACCTGCGGGTCAGCTACCCCGAGGCGATGCGCCGCGTCGGCGGTGACGGCGGCCGCCCGATGCTCGCCCGCCCGGACGTCGAACGGCTGTTCGCCGAGCGGGACCCGCGCTACCGCGAGGCCGCCACGCTGACCGTCAGCACCGACCGCCGGGTGCCGGAAGAGATCGCGCTGGACATCCTCGCTCACGTGGACACGGCCGGCTGACCCGCCGCGCCTCAGCACAAGCGCTCGGGCTGGCCGGTCGCCTCAAGCACCGACATCCACAGGTCGCCGCTGGGGTCGACCTGGTTGCGGCTGGCCGTCGCCACCGGGATCGGGATGTGCACGAACCGCCCGTGCCAGCGGCCGACGACCATCGCGGTCCGCCCGGCCATCGCCGCGTGCACGGCGGCCTGCGCCAGCCGCAGGCAGTACACCGCGTCCCAGCCGTTGGCCGGCACGCTGCGGATGGCGTACCCGGGGTCGACGTACCGCAGGCTCAGTTCCTCGCCCGCGGCGGCGAAGTCGGCCACGATCCGCTGCCTGAGCAGCCCGCCGATGTCGGCCAGCCGCACGTTGCCCGACGCGTCCACCGCGCCGTCGTACTCGAACAGGTCCTGCCCGGCGCCCTCGGCCACCACGACCACCGCGTGCCCGCGCAGCCGGACCTGGTGCCGCAGCCGGGCCAGGAAGCCGCCGTCCCCGCCGAGCACGGAACGGCACCTCCGGTATCAGCACGAAGTCCACGTCGTGGCTGGCCAGCGCCGCGTAGCAGGCGATGAAGCCGGAGTGGCGGCCCATCACCTTCACCAGGCCGACCCCGTTCGGCGTCGAGCTGGCCTCGGTCAGCGCCGACTTGATCGAGTCGGTGGCCTTGGTGAACGCGGTCTGGAAGCCGAAGCTCTGGTCCAGGTAGGGGATGTCGTTGTCGATCGTCTTCGGCACGCCGATGACCGACAGGGCCAGCCCGCGCCGGTCGGCCTCGTCGGCGAGCTTGGCCGCGCCGCGCAGCGTGCCGTCGCCGCCGATCACGAACAGCAGCGAGACCCCCAGCCGGACCAGCGTGTCCACCATGAGCACCGGGTCCTGCAGGCCGCGCGACGTGCCGAGGACGGTGCCGCCGCGGTTGTGGATGTCCGCCACCGCGTCCCTGGTCAGCGACATCGTCGCGGCATCCGGGCCGGCCAGGCCGCGGAACCCGTCGCGGAAGCCGAGCACGTCGGTGACGCCGTAGTTGTCGGCCAGTTCGAGCACCAGGCCGCGGATCACGTTGTTCAGCCCGGGGCACAGGCCGCCGCAGGTGACGATGGCCGCCCGGGTGCGCGCGGGGTCGAAGTAGATGTGCTCGCGCGGACCGCCCGGCTCCAGCGCGGGCAGGTCGGCGACCTTGCACAGCCGTGCCTCCGCGCCGTCGATCGTGTCGTCGAGCAGCACCCGGTCCGCCTCGTGCACGTAGTGCTGCGAGCTCACCCGGCCCTGCACCAGCGCGGCCATCGGCGAGACGATGCGCGGCTCGCCGAGCCGCCGCACCTGGAGGTCGGCAGGCGTGATGACCAGCGGATCTGCGGTACTCACCATGTGCACTAGCTTGCCGTTTCCCGTGTTAGGCCCCGTGTCTCACCCGAATGGGTCTAGACCATTCCCTGCCGTCATCCAAGGTACCCAGGTATCCGGGTCCGACGCGCCCTGCCGCCGGATCCGGCGCGCCCCGCCGATGGCTACCGCGCCCGCCGCGGGCTAGATTGGCAGGCGGGTACGTCGGCAAGGAGGCCACAGGTGCGCGTCGGGATGATGCTCAACTACGCGGGCGGGTTCGCCGAGACGGTGCACGAGCTGGCCGACTTCGAGCGGGCCGGCCTGGACATCGTGTTCGTGCCCGAGGCCTACAGCTTCGACGCGGTCAGCCAGCTCGGGTTCATCGCCGCGCGCACCACCACGCTGGAGATCGCCTCGGGCATCTTGCCGCTCTACTCCCGCACCCCGGCGCTGACCGCGATGACCGCGGCCGGCCTCGACTTCGTCTCCGGCGGCCGGTTCACCCTGGGCATCGGCACCAGCGGCCCCCAGGTGGTCGAGGGCTGGCACGGCGTGCCCTACGACGCCCCGGTCGGCCGGACCAGGGAGCTCATCGAGATCTGCCGGCTGGTCTGGCGCCGTGAGCGCCTGGAGTACCACGGCAGGCACTACGACCTGCCGCTGCGCGCCGACGCGGGCGGCACCGGCCTCGGCAAGCCGCTCAAGCTCATCAACCACCCGGTCCGCGACCGCGTGCCGATCGTGGTGGCCGCGCTCGGGCCGAAGAACGTCGCCCTCGCCGCCGAGCTGGCCGAGGGCTGGCAGCCGATCTTCTACTTCCCCGAGAAGGCCGCGCTCACCTGGGGCGCGCCGCTCGCCGCGGGCGCGGCCAAGCGGGACGCCGCCACGCTCGGCCCGCTCGACGTGATCGCCGCCGCGCCGCTGGCCATCGGCGACGACGTCACCGCGCTGCGCGACCTCACCCGCCCGGCGTTCGCCCTGTACATCGGGGGCATGGGCGCGCCGGGCAAGAACTTCTACTACGACCTGGCCTGCCGCTACGGCTACGAGCGGGAGGCGACCCGGATCCAGGAGGCCTACCTGGCCGGCCGCCGCGACGAGGCCGCCGCCCTGGTCCCGGCCGACCTGGTGGAGAAGACGTCGCTGATCGGCCCGCGCGGCTACGTGGCCGAGCGGCTGGCCGCCTACCGCGAGGCCGGCGTGACCACCCTCAACGTCACCGCGCTGTCACCGGCCCACGCGCAGCGGGTCGCCGACATCGAGGCGGTCCGCGCCCTGGCCGGCTAGCCGCCGCTAGTCCCGGCCAGCCCACCGCCCCCGCAGAGCCGAAAATCATGAGGAGGAACGGGAGGCGGCTGCGCGTCACGGCTTACGGGCGACGCCGCCGTAGCAGTTGACCTCGGTCGGCGTGGGCCGTGGCCCCAGGCCGGTCGGCCGCCACTCCGAGACCAGCGTGACGCCCGGCGGCACCAGGTCGAGCCCGGGGAAGGCCAGCCGGGCGAACTCGTCGGATTCCCGCTTCTGCATGGCGATGCCGGCCCCGCGCATCACCTGCTGGCCCGCCGCCGTCGCGTCCTGGTCGTGCTCGGTCGACAGGTGCGAGGCGACCAGGTAGCTGCCCGAGGGCAGCGCGTCGAGCAGGGTCGCGATGACCTGCCCGGGCTTGTACTCGTCCGGCACGAAGTGCAGGATCGCCACCAGCAGGAGCGCGACCGGCTGGCCGAAGTCGAGCACCTCCCGGGTGGCCGGGTCGTCGAGGATGGCCGCCGGGTCGCGGATGTCGGCGTCGATGTAGGCGGTGCGGCCCGCGGGCGCGGCGATGAGCAGGGCGCGGGCGTGGGCGAGCACCAGCGGGTCGTTGTCGACGTAGACCACCCGGGCCGCCGGGTCGATGCCCTGCGCAACCTCGTGCACGTTGTCCGTGGTCGGCAGGCCGGTGCCGACGTCAAGGAACTGCCGTATCCCCGCCTCGGCGGTCAGGAAGCGGACCGCGCGCCCGAGGAACGCCCGGTTCTCCCGGGCGGCGATGTGCGCGTGCGGCGAGCGCGCGCAGGACCTGCTCCCCGGTCTCCCGGTCGGCCGCGAAGTGGTTCTTCCCGCCGATGAAGTAGTCGTAGATGCGGGCGGGGTGCGGCCGCGACGTGTCGATCTCAGGTGGCAGGTCGGACATTTCCGCCCCTCTCGTCTCCGGTGCAAAGCGTATAACCCGGCCCGGCCCGCCCGGGGAGTTAAAGTCGGAGCCATGCCGGAGATCCACGCCGCCCGCCGCCGCCGGGCCCAGGAACTGATCCGCGCGTCCGGTGCGGACGCCGCCCTGATCACCGCCGGGCCGAACGTCCGCTACCTGAGCGGGCTGGCCAGTTCCAACGCCGCCCTGCTGCTGCCGGCCGAGGGCGACGGCGCGGTGCTGGCCACCGACTCCCGCTACGCCGGGGCGGCCCGCCGCGACGCGCCCGACCTGGAACTGCTCCAGGAGCGGTTCATCGAGGCGAAGCTGGCCGCGACTGGCGGCCGGGCGCGGCCTGCGCCGGCTGGCCTTCGAGGCCCACGAGATGACGGTCGAGCGCCACGCCGAGCTGACCGCGCGGGTGGAGGACATCACCACGGTGCCGCTCGGGCGGCAGGTCGAGTCCCTGCGGATGGTCAAGGACCCCGAGGAGATCAGAGAAGCTGGAGGTCGCCTGCCGGCTCACCGACGCGGCCCTGGCTGAGGTCCTGCCGCAGATCCGTCCCGGGATGACCGAGCGGGGGGTGGCGACGCTCCTCGACCACACCATGGCCCTGCTGGGGGCCGAGCACCCCGCGTTCGACACGATCGTGGCGTCCGGGCCTAACGGCGCGATACCGCACCACGTGCCGGGCGACCGGGAACTCACCCGCGGCGACCTGGTCACGATGGACTTCGGCGCCCTGTACGAGCGGCTACCACGCCGACATGACCCGCACGGTGGCGATCGGCGCGGTCGCGGACTGGCAGCGGGAGATCTACGACCTGGTCGCGCTGGCCCAGCAGGCCGGGCATCGCGGTGCTCGACGACGGGGCCGAGGCGGGCATGGTGGACGCGGCGGCCCGGGACGTGATCGAGGCGGCCGGGCACGCCGGCGCACTTCCAGCACGGCCTCGGGCACGGAGTCGGCCTGGAGATCCACGAGGCTCCGATGCTGGGATACGGGAGAACGGGTAAACTGATGGATCGGGTTCCTGTCACCGTCGAGCCTGGTGTCTACCTGCCCGGTGAGGGCGGCGTCCGGATCGAGGACGTGCTGGTCGTGACGGCGGGAGACCGAGCCCGATTCCTGACTTCGACCACCAGGGAACTGCTGGTGCTGTAATGGGAGACGCGTGTGGCAAGCACTAATGACCTGAAGAACGGCATGACGCTGAACCTCGAGGGGCAGCTCTGGAATGTCGTGGAGTTTCAGCACGTCAAGCCGGGCAAGGGCCGGCCTTCGTGCGTACCAAGCTGAAGAACGTGCTGTCCGGCAAGGTGGTCGACAAGACGTTCAACGCCGGCATCAAGGTCGACGTGGCCAACGTGGACAAGCGGGACATGCAGTACCTGTACCGCGAGGGCGAGGACTTCGTCTTCATGGACATGTCCGACTACGACCAGCCCCGCATCCCGGCGGGCGTCGTCGGCGACGCGGCGAACTACCTGCTCGAAGAGCAGACGGTGACGATCGCGTTCAACGACGGCACCCCGCTGTACGTGGACATGCCGGCCGCGGTCGAGCTGGTCATCTCGCAGACCGACCCGGGCCTGCAGGGCGACCGGTCCACCGGCGGCACCAAGCCGGCCACGCTGGAGACCGGCGCGACGATCCAGGTGCCGCTGTTCATCACCACCGGCGAGAAGGTCAAGGTCGACACCCGCTCCGGTTCCTACCTCGGTCGCGCGTAGCCGGATGGCCTTCCCCCCAAGCGCCCCGCTCCCGCTCCCGCTCCCGCGCGCGGTCGCGGGCGCGGGCGCACCGATGGCTGGCCGTACCGGGAGGTGCCGCGATGGCCGCGCGTAGCAAGGCGCGCAAGCGGGCGCTCGACATCCTCTTCGAGGCCGAGCTGCGCGGCCTGCCGGTCCTCGGGCTGCTGAGCGAGCGGCAGTCGCTCGGCGACGTCCCGGTCCAGCCGTACGCGGCCGAGCTGGTGCGCGGCGTGGCATCGCACAGCGAGCGGATCGACGAGCTGATCTCGTGGAACCTGGTCGACTGGACGCTGGAGCGGATGCCGGCCGTGGACCGGAACATCCTCCGGCTCGGCGTCTACGAGCTGCTGTGGGCGGGCGACGTGCCGGACCCCGTGGCGATCAGCGAGGCGGTCGCCCTGGCGCAGGACCTGTCCACCGACAACTCCCCGGCGTTCGTCAACGGCGTGCTGGCCCGGATCAAGGCCGATAAGCCGACGCTGTCGCTCGACCCGGACGCCTCCGCGTTCAGCGCCGACGAGGCGGCTGACGACGGCGATGAGGACGATGCGGACGATGAGGGCGGCTACGTCGACCCTTTCGATGAGGACGAGCCGGCGGCACCGTCATCCCCCGGGGGGACGACCCCCCGTACCCCCCGCCTGGCATCGGGGGACGGCCCCCGGTACCCCCGGCCCTAGCCGCGAACCGCGCCGTCGACCCTAGCGTGAGTGCCGGCGCCCCAGCCCGGGCGCCGGCGCCGGGCTGGCCGGGCGGGTCTAGGCGGCGGCGAAGCGCAGGTGCAGGCCGAGGCGGCGGACCACCGCGAAGAACCACAGCGCGCAGATGCCCGTGCCGACCACGGTGAGGCCCAGCGTGACCACGGTGGACAGCAGCATGAACAGTGCGAACGGCTCGGTGATCATCATGATCCCCATGCCCACCGTTAGCATCAGGAACAGCCCCGCCCACAGCCAGGTCGCGCCCTGGAAGAACCGGTGCAGGCCCGGGTGCGGCTGCTTGAGCGCCACCACTTCCTCGGCCAGCTGGGCGACCAGCGGCTTGCGGGTCGGCGCGGTCCTGGCGAACATGAAGCACATCGCCAGGTTGCCCAGCGGGAACTGGAGCTGGAACATCCACAGGAAGCCGGTGCTGACCGCGACCGCGGTCTGCACGGTGAGGATCAGCGCGGAGATCATCAGCAGCGAGGTGACCGACCCGGTCACGATCTTGCGCAGCAGGATCAGCAGCCACACCACCCCCGTGCCCGCCAGCAGCCCGGCGTCCGGGCTGACCAGGTTCGTCACCACCACGTAGGTGCCGAAGGGCAGCCCGACCGATTCGGCCATGCTCCACGCTGAGGTCCGGAGCAGGCGCCGGGGATGCGGGAGGTCGAGGTGCTCAGGGGCGGCTGGCATGCGGTTGAGCATACGTCCCCGGGATGGTTCGGGTGAGGTCATTCGCTTAGTGAGGCGTGTCGCATTCGCCCGCTTGGCGAAACTGCCCGGTGAGGTCTCCACGATGATTAATACGGGACCTATCGGTCCCCGGTTCAGCCCCTCATCGACAATCGGTGAATAACTGGCCACGCAAGGTAGCTAGGGCGTGCTCCCCGGGCAGGCGGCACACGGCCCGGCTGCCCCGGCACTACAGTGAGACTGGCCGTCAACCTGGGGAGTAGTTAAGAGTGACCGCAAAGGTTCCCGCGAAGGCCGTGCCGGGCAACCCCGGCGCGGACGTCGACCGCAAGCGCGACGGCTCCCGGTCGTCGCTGGTCTGGGACGTCCTGGTGCGGGTGATCGCCGAGCAGACGGCGCGGACCGGCCGGGACACGCTGGACATCGTTGACGTCGGCGCCGGGACCGGCGGGTTCGCGGTGGGCATCGCTGGCCTCGGCCACCGGGTCACCGTGGTCGACCCAAGCCCGGACGCCCTGGCCGCCGCGCGCTGGCGGGCGGCCGAGGCGGGCGTCACGCTCACCGACGTCCAGGGTGAGGCCGTCGACCTGCCCGCCCTGGTCGGGGAGCCCCGTGCTGGGCAGGACAATGCTGGGCAGGACAGTGCCGGGCAGGACAGTGCTAGGCAGGACAGTGCGGACGAGGGTGGCGCGGACCTGGTCATCTGCCACAACGTGCTGGAATACGTGGACTCGCCGTCCGCCGCGCTCGCCGCGGTGGCCCGGGTGGTGCGGCCCGGCGGCACGGTCAGCGTGCTGGCTGCGAACGCCGTCGCCGCGGTCCTGCAGCGCGCGCTGGCCGGCAAGTACGCCGAGGCGCGCGCCCTGCTGCCCGGCACCGGTTCACCCCTGGCCGGCCCCGGTGAGCCCGGGCCGTCGGCCGGCGCCCCCCCGGCCGCGCGCCGCTTCACGGTGCCCGAGCTGACCGCGCTCATCGAGGACGCTGGCCTGCGGGCGGGCGAGACTCACGGCATCCGGATCTTCGCCGGCCTGCTGACCGGCGCTGGCGCCGACCCGGCCGCGGCCCAGGCGCTGCGGGAGCTGGAAGAGGCCGCCGCCACCGTCGCCCCGCTGCGCGACATCGCCGCCCGCCTGCATGTTTTGGCTTATCGCTGATCGCTGATCGGGCCCGGTCCGCTGATCGGGCCCGATCGCAAAAACCGCGATCTTATCGGGCCCGATCAGCGATGTATCTCCCGGGGGGCGACCCCCCGTACCCCCCGATGTGGGCCTGCGGCCCACCAGAGCCGGGGTGCCGTTGCGTTCACAGCTCTTGATTGGGCTGGCTGATCGGGCACGGCAAGCCGGAGTGTGGCCGGGGGGACGGCTCCCCGTGCCCCCCGATGTGGGCCTGCGGCCCACCAGAGAGCCCCGCAAGCTGCGGCCCCCCGCCCTAGCCGTGGTGGCGCGTGCGGGTCGTTGGCGCCATCGGCTGCTTCTAGCGTGGCCGTTGGCGCCATCGACCCGTTCGTGGCGGGGCCGTTGGCGCCATCCACCCGCGCTTTCCGGGGGGTTGGCGCTTTCGGCCCGCGCCTGGCGGAGGGGGCGCCCCGGGGTGCGGGCCTGCGGCCCGCGAGAGCCGGGGATGCCGTAGCCTCGGAAGTGCCTGGTCAGGCGGGGAGGTGAGTCATGTCCGGTGACGACAATGGCTGCCGCATCCTGCACGTGGACATGGACGCCTTCTACGCCAGCGTGGAGCTGCGCGACCGGCCCGAGCTGCGCGGCAAGCCCGTCGTTGTCAGCGGCCTCGGCCCGCGCGGCGTGGTGCTTTCCGCGACCTACGAGGCGCGGGCGTTCGGCGTGCGCAGCGCGATGCCGGTCGGCCGGGCGCGGCGGCTGTGCCCGCAGGCGGTCTTCCTCCCGCCGCAGCACCGGCTGTACGGTGCGGTGTCCAAGGAGGTCATGGCCATCTTCCGGGCGGTGACGCCGGAAGTGGAGCCGCTCTCGCTCGACGAGGCGTTCCTCGACGTGTCCGGGGCCAGGCGCCGTCTCGGCTCGCCGGCCGAGATCGCCCGGCTGATCCGCCGTCAGGTCCGCGAGCAGCAGTCCATCACCTGCTCGGTCGGCGTGGCGCCGGTCAAGTTCATCGCGAAGATCGCCTCGGCGCACTGCAAGCCCGACGGGCTGCTGGTGGTGCCGGAGCACGAGCTGCTCGACTTCCTGCACCCGCTGCCGGTGGGCGCCCTGTGGGGCGTGGGGGACAAGGCCGAGGAGGTGCTGACCCGGCTGGGCCTGCGGACCGTCGGTGACATCGCTCACGTGCCCGAGGCCACCCTGCGGCGCGAGCTCGGCGCCCCGGGCGAGCACCTGCACGCGCTCGCCTGGGGCCGGGATAGCCGCCGGGTGACCCCGCTCCGGGAGGAAAAGAGCGTCGGCGCCGAGGAAACCTTCCCGGTGGACGTGGACGACGCCGTAGGTCATCAAGAAGGAGCTGCTGCGCCTGTCCGGCCGGACCGCGCAGGCGCTGCGCGGCGCCGGCTGCGTCGCCCGGACCGTGACGGTCAAGCTCCGCCTGGCCAGTTTTAAGACTTTTACCAGGTCAAAGACCCTCGCCGAGCCGACCGACGTGGCCATGGAGATCTACGCGACCGCCTGCGCGCTCTACGAGGGGTCGGGGCTCGACGCCCGGGCGCGGCTGCGGCTGGTCGGCGTGCGGGCGACCGGGCTGCGCCCGGCCACGGGCGCGACCAGGCAGCTGACGCTGGACGAGCGCCCGGCGGGCTGGCGGGAAGCGGAGCAGGCCGTGGACCGGATCGCTCGTCGATTCGGCAGCGACGCGGTGCGGCCGGCGGCACTTTTCGGATCTTCTCACGATGGCCCGGTGGACGCCCCTTCCAAGGCGCGTGATGAGGCTCGTATTCTGGGAAATGAACCAGGTATCTAAAGTGAGGTGAAAGTCACCCCACCCCCCGGGTTCCATTGGGAGGCGTCGTGCCGCTCTCTGAGCATGAGCAGCGCCAGCTCGAGCAGATCGAGCAGGCGCTCTACAGGGAGGATCGCAGGCTAGTCCGGCTAGTCCGTTCCAGCGATCCCCGCGTGCACTACCGGCGTCGGGTGGCAGAGGCCATGATCGGCTTGGCTGCTGGCGCGGCCATGATCGCGGTCGGGATCGTCTTGCCGATCATCGGCCTGGCGGTGGCGGGGTTTGTCGTCATGCTGCTGTGCGCCATCTGGGCGCTGAACAGCTGGCGGCAGATGGCCACGGTCGCCCTCGGGACCGGACAGCGCGGGCCCGCTGGCAAGCGAAAGTCCCGCCGCTCGCGGCGGAGCGCCGGAGCGGCGCGAGGCTCGTTCGGCGAACGGCTTGACGAGCGCTGGCGCAGGCGGCAGGAGGGCGACTTCTAGGCCGCCGCCGGGCACCAGGGGAGAACCCGAAGCGCTCGAACGCCAGGAAACCCGCCCCCATGGGGCAAAGCGCCCCTGAGTTACGAAAACGGAAAGGCCGCCGGGCCGATCGCGGCGCCGGCGGCCGTTGACTTGTCTGCGTCCGGGTCGGCTCGCGGCCCCGGCGTTACCCTGGCCGTCCCGGCGTCGCCTGCGCCGGGTCGGCCCGCCCCGGCCGAGGTTATCCCCGCCGGCGGCGTGTCAAGCCCGGGACGGACGACCAGGAGGCCCCGCGCACCGACCGGTACCGTTCGGCCAGCGACGCGGCGGCGTTCAGCGTTGCGTGCAGCACCGAGGCCGGCAGCAGCCGGGCCCGCCAGCGGGCGCTGCGCGGCACCGCGGCGGCGATCGCCCGCCGCACGGCGGCGCTGTCGGCGCGTAGCCGCGACCCGTCGGCCGGCGCGGGCGCGTACCTGGCCCGCTCCTCGGCCAGCGCGATGCGGCCGAGCGCATCCCTGGCCGGGCCGGCCAGGCTGAGCCGCTCGCCGGCCCGCGCCGCCACCGCGCGCGGTGACTCGCTCGGCCGGTAGCCCGCGCCGTGGTCGAGCAGGTCGTCGCGGAGTTCGAGCCAGGCCGCATGCGCCCAGGCCACGTCCCTGGCCCGCACCCGGTCCGCCCTGTCCGGAGGCCCCGCCGACCGCTCGCCCGTGCCGCGCTCGCCGGGCGCGCCGCGGTGTCCCCAGCGGCGCCGCCTGACCGCCCGCCGCGCGCACCACGGTGCCACCGCGGCCAGCAGCACCAGGCCGGCCACGACCAGGCCGGCGATGGCCCACGGGCTCAGCGTGTCCTGGCTCGTCGCTATCACCGGGCCGCCAGGCGCAGTGAAGCCGGGCGGCAGCACGCCGCGCGGCCTCACCGGGACGGACGGGTTGCCCTGTGCGCCGCTGGCCTGCGCGCTTGGCGCGATCGTCGGCGTCGGCAGCCCCCCGGTCGATCCGGGGCCGATGGCTGCGGCCGTGTACCCGGGCGCGTGCGCGGTGCCCTGCCCGTCCGGGCCGGACGGCGTCGGCTCGAACCGCAGCCAGCCGTAGCCCTGGAAGTACAGCTCCGGCCACGCGTGGGCGTCGTGCGTTGTCACCACCCAGGTGCCCGAGCCGCTCGGAGTCCCCGACGTGAACCCCCAGGCGATGCGGGCCGGGATGTGCAGCAGCCGGGCGAGCACCGCCATGGCGTAGGAGAACTGCTGGCAGTACCCCTGCCTGGTCACGGTGAGGAACTTGGCCAGCCCGGCTGCGTCGGTCACCTGCGGCGCGCTCAGCGTGTACTTGAACGCGCCGCCGGACAGCCAGTTCTGCAGCGCGACGGCCTGCTGGAACGGGGTCTTCGCGCCGCGCGTCACCGACGCCGCCAGGGCGCTCAGCGGGTCGTAGGCACTGGGCACGGACAGGTAGTGCGCGGCGATGCTCGGCGCCGGCGCGGGAACGGCGTTAGGCGCCCCGGCGGGCGGTGCCGGGTCGAGGCTGGTGACCCGGTACGTCAGGCCGCCGAGCGTCACGTCCGAGTCGAACACCATCAGCGTGGACCGGTCGGCCTCCACGTCGCCCCGGGCGATCACCGTCGCCGCCGGGTAGGGCACGGGCAGCGCGGACAGGTCGTCGGGGCCGACCGAGGGGGCGATGGCGACGCGGGTGGTGGACTTGGCCGCGTTCGCCGGGGCGGCCAGGCCGGGTGGCGCGGGCAGCGCGGGGCTGACCGGGACCAGCGACCTCGGCTGGGCGAACAGGTGCCAGCCGTCGTCGGTCAGCTGGTCGAGCGTGTAGATCTGCAGGTAGTCGGGGACCGGCGCGTCGGTCGTGTAGGTCAGCACGGTCGTTGCCTGGGCCTCGTGCAGCTCCCCTGACAGCTGCGCGTTCGGGTCGGGGAACCCGACGTTGCCGCTGCCGCCGTGAGATGGCGAGCCGCCGATGCCCGGCTGGCCGCCACCGAACAGCCGGGTGGTGTGCAGCCCGGGGATGAACAGCGGCAGGCACAGTGCCAGCGCGACGGAGGCGAACCCGACCCGCCGGCCGGCGGCCGCGAGCGGCCGCGTGTCCGGCGCCTCGCGGGCCGGGTTTTTCGCGTGCTCCCACTCCCTGATCCGTTCCCTGGACTCGCTGGACAGCAGGGCCAGGTAGCCGGCCACGCTGGCGCAGAACGCGACCGTGGTGCCGACGAAGCCGCGCGACACGCTGAGCGTGAACGGCTCGGTGAACAGCAGCAGCAGCGGCAGCCCAGCCAGCGCGGCTCTGCCGAGCCGCACCGCGATCAGGTCGGTGAGCAGGGCCGCGATCCCCACCCCCGCGGCGGCGAGCAGCAACATGCCGCGCAGCTCAGGGACCGGCGGCGCGTACTTGGACGCCTCGGTGAACCCCTGCCCCGCCGTGTCCAGCAGCGCGCCAAGCGACCCGGGCGTGGGCAGCACGTGCCACAGCGACCCCGCGTTGGAGAAAGCCACGTTCAGGTAGAGCAGCAGCGCCACCACGCCGGCCAGCAATGCCAGGACGGCTGGCAGCCGCCACAGCCGGGTCACGGTGCCGGCCAGGCGCGGCGACGGCGACCGAGCCGCAGCCGACCCAGAACCACTGCGTGCCGGTGAAGATGGGGTAGAGCGACACGGACGCGAGCACCGTCGCCGCCGCGGCGGCCGCGGTGCGCCGGTGACTAGCCATGCGCCGCCTCCCTGGCCGGCCCGCGGTGCAGTTCATGCCACGCCGCGGCCAGCCGCGCCGGATCGGACGCCACCGCAACCCGCCAGCCGGCCCCGGCCAGCACCCGGGCGGTGTCCTGGCCGCCGCCGCCGTCCTCGGCCAGGATCAGCGCCACCCCGGACGCGGTGCCCCGCCGAGCCGAGGCGATCTCCCGGGCCTGGGCGGGCGGCAGCTGACCGAGCACCGCGATGACCTGGCCGCCGCCCGCGCCGAGCGCGCGGACAGCGGCGTCGAGCGAGACGGCACGCGACGGCCGCACCACGGCCAGCGTGTCGAGCAGGGTGTCGCGGAACGACCCCTGCCGGGGTACCTCGCCGTCCGTGGTCACCAGCCTGGCCTCGAACCCCTCGCCAGCCAGGTGCACGCCGATGGACGCGGCCGCCGTGACCGCCAGCTCGAACATCTCCGATGAGTAGGCCGAGCGCCGCGTGTCCAGGAACAGCGACGCGGAATTGCGCCAGTACTGCTCCTCGCGGCGGACCATCAGCTCGCCGTAGCGCGCGGTGGACCGCCAGTGCACCCGCTGCAGGCTGTCCCCGGTGTGGTAGACGCGCGGCGCCACGTCGTCCTCGCCCGGACGCGGCGATCGACCGCCGCCCGTGCTCGCTGTCGCCGAGCCAGTACCCGCCGGACGGAGGCTGGGACAGCGGGATGATCCGCGGCGTCACGGTCAGCACCGACGTCGAGGTGAACGCCCGGGTGATGGAGACCAGGCCGAACGAGTCGGCGACCCGAACCCGCAGCGGCCCGACCGTGTACCGCCCGCGGGCGTCCGACCCGAGCTGGTAGGTGAACGACCGTGAGCCGTTTGGGCCGATGCCCTCGAAGACGAACCGCGGCCGTGACCCGAGCGCGTAGGGCACGGTGTCCTCGGCCAGCAGTAGGCCGGTGCGCAGCCGGGACACGTTGGTGAGCCGGACGGTCAGCGACGCGGCCTGCCCGGCGGGCAGCCGGACGGGCGTCACCGAGCGCAGGCAGGACAGCCGGTACCTGGCCCGCCCGGCGCCGAGCGCGGACAGCAGCGGCAGCGCGAGCAGCACCGCGCCGATGCGCACCAGGTCGGGCTCGGGGATCAGCACGCCGCAGGCGATCGCCGCCGCGCCGGCGGCCACGAACGAGCGGCCGCGCACGGTCAGCGCGCCGAGCGTCCCGCGCATGATGGTAATCCGCTCAGGGCCGCGGCAGCGGCGTCTGCTCGAGGAGCCGGGTGACTACCTGCTCAGGCAGCTTCCGCTCCACGAGCGCCTCGGCGGTCGGCAGCAGCCGGTGCGCGAGCACCGGGACGGCCAGCGCCTGGATGTCGTCGGGGATGACGTAGTCCCGCCCGTCGAGCGCGGCCCGGGCCCGCGAGGCGCGCAGCAGCTGCAGCGCGGCCCGCGGCGATGCGCCGAGCCGCAGCTCGGGCGCGGTGCGGGTGGCCGCGCACAGCGCGACGATGTACTCCTTGACCTGCGTGGCGACCAGCACGCCGCGCACGCCCTCGATCAGCGACCGGACGTCGTGCGCGGTCGCGACCGGCTTGAGCTGGTCCAGCGGTGACGAGGAGCCGTGCGTGTCGAGCATCTCCAGCTCCGCCGCCGGCGGTCGGGTAGCCCATCGACAGCCGCACGGTGAAGCGGTCCCGCTGCGCCTCGGGCAGCGGGTAGGTGCCCTCCATCTCGACCGGGTTCTGCGTCGCGATCACCATGAACGGCGCTCTGCAGCCCGTAGGTGGTGCCGTCGACGGTGACGTGCCGTTCCTCCATGCACTCCAGCAGCGCCGACTGGGTCTTGGGTGAGGCCCGGTTGATCTCGTCGCCGACCACGATGTTCGCGAAGACCGGGCCCGGCTTGAACTCGAACTCGCGCCGTCTCCTGGTTGTAGGCGCTGACCCCGGTGATGTCGCTCGGCAGCAGGTCGGGGGTGAACTGGACGCGCCGCACCGAGCAGTCGATCGACCGGGCCAGGGCCTTGGCCAGCATGGTCTTGCCCACGCCCGGCACGTCCTCGATGAGCAGGTGCCCCTCGGCGAGCAGCACGGTCAGTGCCAGCCTGACCGTCGCCGCCTTGCCGTCGATGACCGACTCCACGGCGGTCCCGATCTGCCGCGCGGTCGCGACCAGGTCATCGAGCGCACGCTGCTGGCCGCGCCCCGTGTCGAGTACCAACAAGTCCTCCTCGAAAAGGACCGGCCCGCATGACCGATACGCGCGCCCGCCACTCGCCCGCCGGGCCCGTGCCGGGGGCCGGTGCCAGGTGCCCGTTCCCCCAGGCTGACCGCGCCGGGGACTGCGTCGTCCTACAGACAGTATGTCGTGCTGTCCAGTATCGGCTATCTGCCACGTCCCGGCGCGCCCGGCCGGCAAATCGGGCTCCCCGGCCCGGCACGATGCCGGATTTCGCCGCCGAGGCCGGTATCTGGAGGGCGCGACACGCGCGCATCCTCCGCATCCGCCGTCCCAGCAATCACCCGCGGTGGCGGCCTGCCCGGCGACGCGCCGCGGACCGGTTTCGCCCCCCACTTTGCACCACCCGCGTCTGACCTGGGCATTTCTCCGGGCGAGTTGGCCCAGGAAGCAGGTTTAGGCTGGTGCCGGTGGAGGAATGTGGAGTACAGTGGGGCGCGGTGGAGTGAGATGGCTATCGAAACTCGGCTCGCTTGGGGGGTGGAGGTGAGGACCGGATGTTTCTCGGCACTCACGCGCCCAGGCTCGACGAGAAGGGACGGCTGTTCCTGCCCGCCAAGTACCGTGACGAGCTCTCGGGGGGAGTCGTGATCACGAAGGGGCAGGAGCGCTGCCTGTACGTCTTTCCGCAAGACGAGTTCGGCCGGATCACCGAGGCGCTGCGCACGGCGCCGGTGACCGCCAAGGCGGTGCGCGACTACAGCCGGGTCTTCTTCGCGAGCGCTTCCGACGAGGTGCCGGACAAGCAGGGCCGGATCACCGTGCCCGCCGCGCTGCGCACCTACGCCGGCCTGGACCGGGACTGCGTCGTGATCGGGGCCAACACCCGACTAGAGATCTGGGACGCCCAGGCATGGGAAACCTACCTGGCCGCCCAGGAGGACTCCTTCTCCGAAGCCGCGGAGGAGGTGCTACCAGGAATTCTTTGACCGGCCGCCGGGAGCACCCGGCGCGGCCGCCGAATGTCCGGCGGGTCAGCTAGAGCCGCAGGCGGGCCACCGCATCTGGCGCCACTTCCCCGGTGCCAGACCGCGCTGACCGGCGGCGATCCCCGGAACCTCGCTGTCCGACCGGGACGGTCCCGATGGCCAAGTGCCACCGATTCGGGGCCGCCTCGGGCGGACAGTGACCAGCGAACGTAAGCACGAACCTAAGCATCACCGCCGGGCCGGCCCGCTGGCTCGTCACCCGGCAGGCGACGGAGCCGCGACGGGGCGGCGGCTCCGCGGCCCACAGGCGGCCCGCGCCGCCACCGCCCTGCCCGCACGGCTCCTGCCGCGCCTGCGGCAGGGCGCGCCGCCCCTGAGCAGGACATTCAGCAGTGCGGAGCGGAGGGGTCATGGACGAGCACGCGTACGCGCACGTGCCGGTGATGGCCGGCCGGATCGCCGACCTCCTGCTGCCCGCGCTCACCGCCCCCGTGCCCGGCGGCCGCCCGCCGGTGCTCATCGACGCCACCCTCGGCCGGGCCGGACACGCGCGCGCCTTCCTTGAGGCGGTTCCCGGGCTGGTGCTGATCGGCATCGACGCCGACACCGCCGCGATCGAGGCCGGCGCCGCGCTGGCCGAGCGCTACCCCGGCCAGGTGATCACCGCGCACACGTTCTACGACGACATCGCCGAGGTCGCCGCCGACGCCGGCCACCGCCGGGTCCAGGCGGTGCTGTTCGACCTCGGTGTCTCCTCGCCACAGCTCGACGACGCGCAACGCGGGTTCTCCTACTCCCACGAGGCGCCGCTGGACATGCGCATGGACCAGGAGGCGGAGCTGACCGCCGAGCGGGTCGTCAACACCTACCCGGTGCCCGATCTCGCCCGGGTGCTCTCCACGTACGGCGAGGAGCGGTTCGCCCGCCGGATCGCCGAGTCGATCGCCAGGGAACGGGCCAGGGAGCCGATCACCAGCACCCTCCGGCTCAGCGCCATCGTCAAGGACGCCATCCCGGCACCCGCGCGGCGCACCGGGGGCAACCCGGCCAAGCGGACCTTCCAGGCGCTGCGCATCGAGGTGAACGACGAGCTTGGCGCGCTGCGCCGGGCCCTGCCCGCCGCGCTCGACCTGCTCGCGCCCGGCGGCCGGCTGGCCGCCCTCGCCTACCACTCGCTGGAAGACCGCCTGGTCAAGCGGGAGCTGACCGCCCGCACGGCGGACAAGACCCCGCCAGGGATCCCGCTGCGCGCGGGCGACGTGCTGCCGGGCATGCCCCAGTACCGCCTGCTGACTAGGGGCGCGGAGCGCCCGGACGACGAAGAGCTCGCCGCCAACCCGAGATCGGCCTCCGCCCGGCTGCGCGCGGTCGAGCGGTTCACCGAGGCGGCGTGACCATGCGATGGGACACCGGTCAGCGGGCGCAGCAGGCGCAACGGAGACACAGGACAACAGCGGCACGCGTGGGCACTCGGGGGCGAGTGGTGCACGCAGGACACAGGGTCGGGGGAACGGCGTGAGCGACGTGCGGAACACGAGCGACAGGAGCGGGCCGATGGCAAGGAGCGAGCGGCAGGACGACGTTACCCGCGGCGGTGTCGGCACCATCTCCAGGCAGGGTAAACGCTCGCGCCCTGACCAGGCGCCGGACGTGGCGCTCAGCCGCGGTGCCCGCCACCAGGCCGGACGCCGCCGAGCCCCGCCCGGGCCGTGCGCCCCGGCGGGTGCCGCCGCAGCGCGCGGTGACCGCCCAGCGGCCGCCGGCGCCGGCCGGCGCGCGGAACCCGGAGCCGGGCCAGCGCACCGCCGGCCCGCGGGGCCAGCGTGTCCCGGCCCAGGGGACCGCCAGGCGACCGGCCGACGAGCGGCGTGCGCGACACCGCGCCGCTGCCCGGCGACGGCCGCCGCGCCGCCGCGCCAAGCGGCCCGGGGCCGGCACGGCCAGCGCGGTCCAGGCGCAGCCGGGCACGGCCCAGGCCGTCGCCGCGCCGGCCCGGCCGGGCCGCCGGCCGCCGGCGCCCCGTGGCGCGTGCCGCCCACCCGGCGCCCCGCCCAGACGGCCGGGCCGGGCCAGCCGGGCGGCCAGGCGCTGCCGGGCACCGCGGTCACGGCCGTGGCGCCGTCCGGTTCGCACCGGATGCCGTTCGTCCTGCTGCTGTGCGGGCTGCTCGGCGGCGCGCTGATCTCCGCGCTGGTGATCAGCACCACGCTGGCCGAGGGCTCGTTCCAGATCAGCAAGCTGCAGGACTCGACCAGCGCTCTGGCGCGCCAGCGCCAGGCCCTGCAGGAGCAGGTCGCGCAGAAGCAGTCGGCGCAGACGATCGCGCAAGGAGGCCACCAAGCTGGGCATGCGCCGGGTGCACGAGCTGCAGTTCCTCGACCTGACCACCGGCAAGACCTCCAGTGACGGCCCGGTCTGGTCGGGGGCCGCGAACGCTCCCGGATACGCTCCGTGACCGGCCGGGGGCCGGGGGCCGGCGGCCCCGGCCGGGGCGGCGCGGGCGGTCCCGGCGCGTCCGGCGGACCCGGCGGCCGGCCGGCGGCCTGGGCCGGCCGGGCCCGGCCACGGGCGGCTCCCGGCGCGGCCCGTCGCCCGGCGGGCCGGCGCCCCGCCGACCCGCGCGCGACCACCGGGCCCAACCCGGTGCTGCCGCCCGATGCGGGCGAGCCAGGCCGCCGCGGTCCGCGACCGCAGGAGCGGGGGACCGGGCCCAGCGCCCGGCTGCCGGGCGACCGGGACAAGACCGCGGCCTCGGCCGCCCCCGCGGCGCGGCCGGCCGTGACACCGGCCCGGGCCAGCGGCTGCGGGCGGACACCGTGCGGGTGCCGGGCGGGGCCCGCACCGGGCCGCGGCCCGCGGGCGCTCGCCGCCCGGGCGGTCCCCGCCGGCCGCCGCGCCCGCCCCGCTGGTTCAGGATGCCCCGGGGCGAGTCAGGCCGGCGGGTCGGCCTCACGCTGCTGGCCATCACGATCGTGCTGACCCTGTTCGCCGGGCGCCTGGTGCAGATCCAGGGCCTGGAATCCGGCTACTACAAGCTGAAGGCGAACTCGGAGAAGCTGACCACTACCTACATTCCCGCGCCGCGCGGCACCATCTACGGCTGCGGACGGCCAGCCGCTGGCGATGACCATCGAGAAGTACACGGTCATCGCCGACCCGCCGCTGATCCCCGCGGGCGCAAGCCCGCGGTCGCCGCCAAGCTCGGCGCCGCGATCGGCCTGCCCGCGGTGAACGTGCTCAACCTGCTGAACCACCCGACCTCGCGGCGGCTACGTCATGATCGAGGGCGGCGTGTCGGCCACCGCCGAGGCCAAGCTGGCCGCGCTCGACCTGCCCGGCATCACCTCGACAGCCGGTCTTCAGCCGGGCCTACCCCGACGGCAGCGCGACCACCAACCTCGTCGGCTACAGCAACGTCGACCCCAAGGGCGTGATCGAGGGCCAGGCGGGCCTCGAGGCCGCAGTACAACACGCTGCTCACCGGCACCACCGGCAAGGAGCAGGTCGAGACCGGGCTGGACGGGCAGATCGATCCCGCTGGCCGGCGGCGCAGGACACCCCGGCCAAGGACGGCTCGTCGATCAAGCTGACGATCATCCCCGCGCTGCAGTTCCAGGCCGAGCAGGCCTGCCAGCAGGAGGTCGAAAAGACCAACGCGGACAACTGCTCGGTGGTCATCATGCAGCCGAAGACCGGCGACATCCTGGCCATGGCCCAGTGGCCCGCCTACAACGTGGCGACGACCCCGGACATCCCCGACTCAACCCTCTTCGACCCGGGCTCGACCGCCAAGGTGATCACCGCCGCCGCGGCGCTGGAGACGACCGGCCAGACCCCGATGACCTCGTACAAGATCCCGTACCAGCTCTACCGGGGCGGGCAGTTCATCCACGACGCCGAGTGGTCGCCCGGCGAGGACTACACGATCGCCGGCATCATCGCCAACTCCTCCAACATCGGCATGTCCCAGGTGGTCGGGCCGGTAAAGCCGCAGACCCAGTACGACTACCTGCGCGCGTTCGGCCTCGGCCAGCCGACCGGCCTGAACCTGCCCAATGAGCAACCGAGCGTGACCTACGGGCCCGAGGCGCTGCCGCCACCGTCGACGTGGCCGGGCGATGAACGCTACACGCTCTCCTACGGGCAGGGCGTGTCGGTGAACGCGGTGCAGATGGCCAGCGTGTACGCGACCATCGCCAACCACGGGGTGCGGGTGCAGCCCCGGCTGGTGGCCGGCACCTACGCCAGCGCCACCAGCACCGGGCCGGGCAAGTTCACGCCGGCCAAGCCGTCGCCGCAGACCAAGGTCATCCAGCCGAAGACGGCCAAGGAGCTGATCTCGATCCTGCAGCAGGTACCGGGCGTGGACGACGCGGCCGACCAGCGCTGGGGCGACTTCCCCGGCTACGCGATCGCGGCCAAGACCGGCACGTCGAGCGAGCCCTCGCCTGACCCGCAGACGCATCCCTGCCCGGCAGAGCAACTCCGCTGTGCATCCACGGGTCGAGCTACATCGGCATGGCCCCGGGCAACAACCCGCAAGTCGTCGTCGCGGTGAACGTGCAGAATCCGAAGACCAAGACGGACTACTTCGGTGACCAGGTAGCCGGCCCGGTGTTCTACAGCGCGATGAACGCGGCGCTGGCGACCCTGCAGATCCAGCCGCAACCCGGGCTCGTCGCACCGCATGTTCGGCTCAATGCGCGCTGATTTTGGATACCCTCTGGGCGTGATCCGTCCCGCCCGCCTGTACGCCGCGCCCGCTGTCCGGGCTCGCTGAGCTGCTCGGCGTCGGCCGGACCGCGGGCGGGGGCCGGCGGGACAGGCCGGCTGGACAGTGCCGGCGGGGGAGTGCCGACGGCTTCGGCGTGCTGTCCGGGCGTCACGCTCGACTCGCGCGCGGTCCAGCCGGGCGACCTGTACGCCGCGCTGCCGGGCGCGCGCACCCACGGCGCCGCCTACAGCGACCAGGCGGTGGCGGCCGGCGCGGTCGCCATCCTCACCGACCCGGACGGCCGGGACCGGGCCGCGCGCACCGGCGTCCCCGTCTTCGTCGTGTCGGACCCGCGCGAGCGCCTCGGCGACGTCTCCTGCTGGATCTACGGCGACCCGTCGCACCGGATGACGATGATCGGCGTCACCGGGACCAGCGGCAAGACCACCACCAGCTACCTGTGCGAGGCCGGGCTGCGCGCCGCCGGGCACACCACCGGGCTGGTCGGCGGGGTGGAGATCAAGGTCGGCGACGAGCCGGTGCCGGCGTCGCTGACCACGCCGGAGGCGCCGGACCTGCAGGCGCTGCTGGCCGTGATGGCCGAGCGCGGGGTGACCGGCGCGGCGATGGAGGTCTCCAGCCACTCCCTGGCCCTCGGCCGGGTGGCCGGCACCCGCTACGCGGTCGCGGTGTTCACCAACCTGTCCCAGGACCACCTGGACTTCCACGACGGGTTCGAGGACTACTTCCGGGCCAAGGCCAAGCTGTTCACCCCGGCGTACGCGTCCGTCGGGCGTGGTCAACGTGGCCGACCGCTACGGCACGGCGCCTGGTGGCCGAGGCGTCCATCCCGGTGGTCACGTTCTGCGCCGACGCGGCCTCGGGCGCGTACCAGCAGGCCGAGTGGCGCGCCGCCGACGTGCGCTGCGGCGCGGACGGCTCCACGTTCCGGGTCATCGGCCCCGGCGGCGTCGAGGCGGACGCGTCGGTCACCCTGCCCGGCGGGTTCAACGTGGCCAACGCGCTGGCCGCGATCGTCGCGCTGGTCGAGTCGGGCGCCGACCTGGCCGACGCGGTCGAGGGCGTGGCCTCCTGCCCCGGCGTCCCCGGCCGCCTGCAGCGGGTCGGGACGGCCGCCAGCCGGCTGCCCGACGCGTTCGTCGACTACTCGCACAAGCCCGGGGCGGTGGAAGCGGTGCTCGGCGCGCTTCGGCCGGTTACCAGCGGGGAACTCATCGTGGTGCTCGGCTGCGGCGGCGACCGGGACCGCGGCAAGCGCCCGCTGATGGGCGCCGCCGCCGCCCGGCTGGCCGACGTGGCCATCTTCACCAGCGACAATCCGCGCTCGGAGGACCCGCTGGCGATCTTGAACGAGATGCTGCAGGGCGTGCTCGGGGTACCGCAGGGGCAGCGGGCCCGGGTGATCATCGAGCCCGACCGGGCCGCGGCGATCGACGAAGCCGTCGGCCTGGCCGGGAAGGGGGACGTGGTGCTCGTGGCGGGCAAGGGGCATGAGACAGGTCAGTACGTGGGGGGAGCCGTGCTGCCCTTCGACGACAACGAGGTGACGGCCGCGGCCCTGGCCCGCCGCGCCCAGCCGGGCAGCGCGTCATGATCACCACCGGGCTTCGGTCCCGGTCACCCCGCGGCGCCCGGTATGAATATGCCATGCACGTCGCCACCGCGGCACCGCTGGCACGCCCGCCCCGCCGCGCGACCGGAAGGCAGTCATGATCCCGCTGTCCGTCGCCGAGGTCGCCGCCATCGCCGACGGCACGGTGACCGGCGACCCGGCCGCCGCCGACGCCGGCGAGGCGCCGGTCACCGGCCCGGTCGTCACCGACTCGCGCCAGGTGGTGCCGGGCGCGCTGTTCGCCGCCCTGCCCGGCGAGCGCGTCGACGGCCACGACTACGCCGCCGCCGCCGGGGCCGCGGGCGCGGCCGCGATCCTGGCCGCCCGGCCGCTGCCCGAGGCCGGCGTCCCGGTGATCGTCGTCGCCGACGTCACCGCCGCGCTCGGCCTGCTCGCCCGGGGGGTGCTTGACCGGCTGCCGAACGCCACCGTCGTCGGCATCACCGGCTCGTCCGGCAAGACCTCGACCAAGGACCTCACCGCGCAGGTCGTCGAGCGCCTCGGCCCGACCGTCGCGCCGCAAGACTCGCTGAACAACGAGATCGGCCTGCCGCTCACCGTGCTGCGCGCCGACACCGAGACCCGGTTCCTGGTGCTGGAGATGTCCGCGCGCGGCGTCGGGCACATCGCCTACCTCACCGGCATCGCGCCGCCGCGGATCGGCGCGGTGCTCAACGTGGGCCGCGCGCACGCGGGCGAGTTCGGCTCGATCGACGCCGTGGCCAAGGCCAAGGGCGAGCTGGTCGAGGCGCTGCCGGCCGGCTCGGCGGGCGGCGTGGCCGTGCTCAACGCCGACGACCCCAACGTGGCGGCGATGGCCGCCCGCACCCGGGCCCGCGTGGTGACCACCAGCGTCGAGGAGGCCAACACCGCCGCCGACGTGCGGGCCACCGCCCTGACCCTGGACGACCTGGGCCGCGCCTCGTTCATCCTGCATCTGGGGGAGGCCACGGCCCCGGTCGCGCTGACGCTGCACGGCGGCCACCACGTGGCCAACGCGCTGACCGCGGCGGCGGTGGCCGCCGAGCTGGGCATGGACGTCACGGCGATCGCCGACGCGCTGACCGCCGCGACCGCGCGCAGCGGCAAGCGGATGGAGTTGCACGAGCGCGCCGACGGGGTGCTCGTGGTGAACGACGCCTACAACGCCAACCCGGACTCGACCAGGGCCGCCATCGCCGCCCTGGCCCACCTGACCGGCAGCGGGTCGCGGCGCGGCATCGCCGTGCTCGGCTACATGGCCGAGCTGGGCGACATCGCCGCCGAGAGCCACGCCGAGGCGGGCGGGCTCGCCGCCCAGGCCGGCGCGTCGGTCGTCGTCGCCGTCGGCGCGGGCGCGGCCCCGGTGCTCGACGGGGCCCGCGCGACCCCAGGCTGGGACGGCGAGGCCCTCGCGGTGCCCGACCCGCGGGCCGCGCTGACCGCGCTGCACGGCCGTCTCCGACCAGGTGACGTCGTACTAGTGAAGGCTTCGAAGTCCGCCGGGCTGTGGGAAGTGGCGGACGGCCTGCTCGCGGAGGTTGCTGACCAGTGAAGACGATCCTGCTCTCGGGCGCGATCTCGATGATCGTCGCGCTCCTGGGCACCCGGCCCACGATCACGGTGCTCCGCAAGCGCAAGCTCGGCCAGCAGATCAGGGACGACGGCCCCCAGGCCCACCTGGGCAAGAGCGGCACGCCGACCATGGGCGGCATCGTCATCATCATCGCCTCGCTGATCGGCTACGCGCTCGGGCACTGGTTTACCGGCGACCCGATGACCGCCTCCGGCGTGCTGGTGCTGTTCCTGATGACCGGCCTCGGCTTCGTCGGCTTCCTCGACGACTTCATCAAGCTGTTCATGCGCCGCAGCCTCGGCCTGCGCAGCGGGGCCAAGCTCCTCGGCCAGGCCACGGTCGGCGTGATCTTCGCCGTCCTGGCGATCCGCTTCCCGGACGGCTACGACCTCACCCCGGCCTCGGAGCACCTCTCGTTCCTGGCCGACTTCGGCGTCTCGATCGGCGCGGTGCTGTTCGTGGTCTGGGTGCTGATCATGGTCACCGCCACGTCCAACGCGGTGAACCTCACCGACGGCCTCGACGGCCTGGCGACCGGCGCGGCCATCATGGTGCTCGCCGCCTACGTCATCATCGGCAACTGGCAGCTGCGCAACGACTGCACCACCGCCCTCGCCCAGAACTGCTACAACGTGCGCGACCCGCTGGACGCGGCCGTGGTGGCGACGGTCGTCATGGGCGCCTGCTTCGGCTTCCTGTGGTGGAACGCGCCGCCCGCCAAGATCTTCATGGGCGACACCGGATCGCTCGCCCTCGGCGGCACGCTGGCCGGGCTGGCCATCGTCACCCACACCGACCTGCTGCTGCTGATCCTCTGCGGCCTGTTCGTGATCGTCACGCTGTCGGTGGTGATCCAGGTGAGCGTGTTCAAGGTGACCAAGTTCAAGACCGGCAAACCGTACCGGGTGTTCCGGATGACACCGCTGCACCATCACTTCGAGCTGGTCGGCTGGGCCGAGACCACGATCGTGGTCCGCTTCTGGCTGATCGCCGGCATGTTCGTCGCCCTCGGCCTTGGCATCTTCTACATCGGCTGGTTCCCCAAGTAACGCCGGCTGGCCTCGCCTCGTGACGTCGGCTGGTTCCGCCCCGGCGGCAGCTGACGGCGGCTGGCCTCGCCACGTGACAAAAGCGGGGCGGCCCGCGGCCGCCCCGCTTCCCGGTTTAGCCCCCGCCGGTCAGGCCCGGGCCGTCAAGGCGGATGCGAGGTCGGCGATCAGGTCACCGGCCGGCTCGATGCCGCACGACATGCGGATCAGCGCCGGCGGCGCCGTCTCGCCCGGCCAGCGGCCGCGCCGCTCCCAGGACGACTCGACGCCGCCGAAGCTGGTGGCGGGCACGATCAGCTCCGCCGCCGCGACGACCGCGTCCGCGTCGGCGGCGGTGCCGTTGACCTCGAACGACAGCAGCGGCCCGTACCCGTGGGGCATCTGGGCCTTGGTGGCGGCCGACGGGCTGAGCCCCGGGTAGTGCACGGCGCTCACCCGGGGGTGGCCGGCCAGGAACTCGGCTACCGCCTGCGCGTTGGCCGATGACCGCTCGACCCGCAGCGGAAGCGTCTTCAGCCCGCGCTGCACCAGCCAGCTCTCGAACGCCCCGTGGATGGCCCCGCCGTCGGTCCGCCAGGACCGCAGCGCCGCCGCCAGTTCGGCGTCCCGGGTGACCACCGCGCCGCCGAGCACGTCCGAGTGCCCGGACAGCGACTTGGTCAGCGAGTACACCGACGCGGCCGCGCCGAAGTCGAGCGGCTTTTGCAGCAGCCCGGTCGCCACCGTGTTGTCCACCACCAGCGGGGCGTCGGCCGCCGCCGCGAGCGCCGCAAGCGCGGCCAGGTCGGCCACCCGCAGCAGCGGGTTGGTCGGCGTCTCGGCCCACAGCACCGCGGGCCCGCCGCCAAGCGCCGCGCGGACCGCGTCGAGGTCGAGCAGGTCGACCGGCACCGCCGCCGCTCCGTGCGGCCGCAGCCGGGCGGCGAGGGCCCGCGTGTTGTAGTAGCCGTCGGACGGCAGTGCGATCGTCTCCCGCCCCGGCGCCAGGGCCAGCATCAGCGCCATCGACGCCGCCTGCCCGGAGGCGAAGATGACCGCGTGCGCGCCCGGGCCCTCGATCGCCGCCAGCGCGGCCTCCACCCCGGCCCAGCCCGGGTTCTCGACCCGGCCGTAGCCGCCGGGCTCGCCCTGGGCCAGGTACACGCTGGTGGGCAGCAGCGGCGGCGAGAGCGGCGCGCCGGGTACGCGCTCCGTCCCCCCGTGCACCAGCTGCGACTCTACTGAGAATTCCATGACACCCATTGTCTAGAACGGTCCCGTGGTTCCCGTGGCCGCGTCCCGTGAACCACCGTCGGCGGGTCAGCCCGCCGAGCATGATAACAGCAAGAAGCGTGGTGCGCGGGGCGCGGCGGTCACCGGGGCGGGCCGACCGGGACCGGGCCTTCGCGCGCTGGCGCACCCGGCTTTGCCAAAAGCCGGCCGACACGCGGGCGGATGTTCCGGGTATGGGCGGGTCGAGCGCCGAAACTAGGTGGCATGTATGTCCGCGTGGGAAGCAGCCCGGTCCAGGACGCGCCCGACCCGGCCGACGCCGAGGCGCCGTCCGGCCCCGGCCTGCTCGCGGCCGGACCGCTGCGCGGGCCCGGCCTGGCCGAGGTCCGCGAGCGGGTGCGGGCGGCCCGCGCGCTGCTCGACCGGCCGCTCACGTCGTACTACCTGATCGTCGGCATCACCACGCTGTTGCTGTGCCTGGGCCTGGTGATGGTGCTGTCGACCGCGTCCATCCTCGACCTCACGCAGTCCGAGTCGCCGTACCACGACTTCGAGGTGCAGCTGGCCGGCATCATCGTGGGCGTGCCGATGGTGTGGGTGGTGGCCCGCTGCCAGCCGCGGCTGTTCCGCGCCGCCGCCTACCCGCTGCTCGCTGTGTCGGCGATCGGCCTGTGCCTGGTGCTGATCCCCGGGGTCGCGGCGCCGTCGCTGACCGGTGCCTCCCGGGAGATCGCCGTCGGGCCGCTGACCTTCCAGCCGTCGGAGCTGGCCAAGCTGGCCCTGGCGGTCTGGGGCGCCGACCTGCTGGCCCGCAAGGAGAAGCTCGGCATGCTCACCGACTGGCGGCACATCCTGGTGCCGCTGCTGCCGGGCGCCGGGGTGCTCTCGCTGCTGGTCATGGCCGAGGACGACCTGGGCACGACGATCATCCTGCTGCTCATCTTCCTGACCCTGCTGTGGATCGTGGGCACGCCAGGGCGGGTGTTCGTCACCCTGGTGATCCTGATGGGCCTGGTACTGCTGCTGCTGATGGTGGCCGAGCCGTACCGGGCGCAGCGCCTCACCATGTTCCTCAACCCCTCGCCGGTGAACAGCGACCCGGTAGGGCCGAATATGCAGGCCATCCAGGGCCGGTACGCGCTCGGCTCCGGCGGCGTGTTCGGCGTCGGCGTCGGCGCCAGCACGGAGAAGTGGGGCTGGCTGACCGAGTCCACCAGCGACTTCGTCTTCGCGATCCTGGGCGAGGAGCTCGGCCTGGTCGGCACGCTGTGCGCGATGTTCCTGTACGGCGGGCTGGCCTACGCCGGGCTGCGCGTCGCCCGACGGCTCACCGACACGTTCAGCAGGCTGCTGGCGGCAGCGATCACCGTGTGGATCGTCGCCCAGGCCGTGGTGAACATCGGCGCGGTGATCGGGGTGCTGCCGATCACCGGCGTGCCGCTGCCGCTGGTCTCCAAGGGACTTTCCTCGGTGCTGGTGACCATGCTCGGGCTGGGTATGCTCATGTCGTTCGCGCGGCGGGAGCCGGGGGCGAGCCAGGCCCTGGCGGCGCGGCGCGCCGCGCCGGGCGGGAGCGCCCTAAGCTGGCTGCGCCGGGGCCGACGGCGCCTGACCTAACGGCCAGTGCCGCACGCGGTGGCGCTGCGGGGCCATGAAACACAGTGACTGCGGGATAACCGAGCGCGGGAGAGGGTGCGCGTGCCATGAGGGTGGTGCTAGCTGGCGGAGGCTCAGCCGGCCATATCGAGCCTGCGCTCGCGCTCGCCGACGCGCTGCGGGAGGCCGACCCCGGCATCCAGGTCAGCTGCCTGGGCACCGAGCGGGGCCTGGAGACCCGGCTGGTGCCGCTGCGCGGTTATGACCTGGAGCTCATCCCGGCGGTGCCGCTGCCGAGGTCGGTGACGCCGCAGCTGCTCACCGTGCCTGGCCGGCTGGCCGGCGCGGTGCACGCCACCGGGAAGGTGCTCGACCGGGTGAGGGCCGACGTCCTGGTCGGTTTCGGCGGCTACGTGGCCACCCCCGCGTACCTGTCGGCCAAGCGGCACAACGTCCCGATCGTGATCCACGAGGCGAACCCCTACCCGGGCATCGCCAACCGGCTCGGCGCGCACCTGACCACGCACGTCTTCACCGGGCACCCGGACGCCAAGCTGCGCGGCGCCAGGTACCTGGGCGTGCCGATCCGGCGGCAGATCGCCGACCTGGACCGGTTCGCGCTCGGCGACAAGGCGCGGGCCCACTTCGGGCTCCGCCCCGACCTGCCGGTGCTGCTGGTCTTCGGCGGCTCGCAGGGCGCCAGGTCGATCAACCGGGCCCTGGCCGGCGCGTCCGACGCGGTCAGGACCGCGGGGGTGCAGGTCCTGCACGTCACCGGCCCGAAGAACGCGTCAGACGGCCAGCGGGACGGCCTGGCCGACACCGGGGCCGCGACGTCGGTGCCGTACGTCGCCGTCCCGTACGTGGACCGGATGGACCTGGCCTACGCCGCGGCGGACTTCGCCCTCTGCCGCGCCGGGGCGATGACCTGTGCCGAGCTGACCGCCGTCGGGCTGCCTGCCGCCTACGTCCCGCTGCCCATCGGCAACGGCGAGCAGCGGCTCAACGCGCTGCCGATCGTCCGGCACGGCGGCGGGCTGCTGGTCGATGACGCGGAGCTGACCGCCGACTGGATCAAGACCTCGCTGCTACCCGTGCTGACCAACATCGACCAGGTGGCCTCGATGTCCGAGGCCGCGGCCTCGCTCGGCCGCCGGGACGCCGACCGCGAGCTGGCCAGGGCGGTCATCGAGATCGTGGCCGGCGCAGCAGGCGCGGCCAGGCCCACGCGCGCGGGGCACAGGCGGGCGCCCCGGGCGGTCATGCTGCCCAGGGCGGTCACGCCGCCCCGACCGGACCGCGCCCGCCCGGCCGGCCCGTCATCCTCCGGTGGCGGCCGCCACCGGCAGACCAGGTAACCCGCTGACAGCCGCGCCGCTCATCACCCGGGCAGCGGCCGGCCAGCCCGCTGACGACTTCCCCGGGCGCGACGACAGGAGGAATGGCCATGGCCTTGGTCACGCCGACCGAGCCGGTGCCGCTCGGCCAGCTCGGTCGGGTCCACTTCGTGGGCATCGGCGGCGCCGGCATGTCCGGGATCGCCCGCATCATGCTGGCCCGCGGCGTCCAGGTGTCCGGCAGCGACTCCGGGCCGTCCGCGGCCCTGGACGAGCTGGCCGCGCTGGGCGCCCGGGTGCACGTCGGCCACGAGGCCGGCCAGGTCGGTGACGCGGACACCGTGGTCGCCTCCAGCGCGATCCGCCCGGACAACCCGGAGCTGGCGCAGGCGCGGCGGCGCGGCCTGCGGGTGCTGCACCGGGCCGCCGCGCTGGCGTCGCTGATGTCAGGCCGCCAGGTCATCGCGGTCACCGGCACCCACGGCAAGACGACGACCACGTCGATGATCACCACCGTGCTGCTCGAAGCGGGCGCCGGGCCCGCCTACGCGATCGGCGGCGTGCTCGCGGCCACCGGCGCCGGGGCGGCCGACGGCCCGGGCCGGTTCTTCGTCGCGGAGGCGGACGAGAGCGACGGGTCGTTCCTCATGTACGCGCCCGACCTGGCGGTAGTCACCAACATCGAGGCCGACCACCTGGACAACTACGGCACCGAGGCGGCCTACCGCGCCTCGTTCGAGAAGTTCCTCGGCCGGCTCGCGCCGTCCGGCCTGCTGGTCACCTCGGCCGACGACCCGGGCACCCGGGACCTGACCGCCAGCGCGCGCGCCCGGGGGCTGCGCGTGGTCACCTTCGGCGAGTCGGCGGGCGCGGACTACCGCGTCACCAGCGTGACCGCCAGCGGCATGACCACCACGCTCACCATCCGCCGCGACCCGCCCGTGGCCGGCCCGACGGATAACAGCAAGAAGCGCGACAGCGCCACCGGTACCGCCGTGGCCGGCCCGGCTGGCGGGCCGGAGCAGGGGAGCGGTACGGGACAAGCGCCGTCGTTGCGTGGCATCGATGTTGAACTCGTCCTTGGCGTTCCCGGCCTGCACAACGCGATGAACGGGGCGGCCGCGTTCGCGGCCGCGGTCGAGGCGGGGATCGAGCCGGGGCAGGCGGCGCTGGCCCTGGCCCGTTACCGGGGGACCGCACGGCGGCTGGAGCCGAAGGGCGAGGCCGGCGGCGTCCGGGTGCTCGACACCTACGCGCACCACCCGACCGAGCTCGCCGCCGACCTGCGCGCGGCCCGCGAGGTCATCGCGGGCACGGGCCGGGTCATCGCGGTGTTCCAGCCGCACCTGTACAGCCGGACGCGGATCTTCGCCGCCGAGTTCGGCGCCGCGCTCGGGCTGGCCGACGAGGCCGTGGTGCTGGACGTGTACGCCGCGCGCGAGGATCCCGAGCCCGGCGTGACCGGCCAGCTGGTCGCGGACGCGGTGCCGGGCGGGGCGGCCCGCTACATCCCGGCGTTCGCCGACGTCCCGAAGGTCGTCGCCGCGCTGGCCGCGCCCGGCGACCTCGTGCTGACCATGGGCGCGGGCGACATCACCACGATGGGCCCGCTGCTGCTGGCCGAGATCGGCGGACCGGACCCGGCCGGGCGGGCGCGGACCACGCATGAGTGACGCGCCGCCCCCAGCCGGCCCGCCGGACGCCGTCACGACGCCGCTGCCCGGCCGGACGATCCCGCTCGGCGGCATGGCCACGGCGGCCACGTCGGCCGCGCCAACCGGGACGGCCGGCACGGCGCGCGGGGCACCCGGGGCCGAGGGCCGGGGTGGCGGGGGCCGCCCGCCTGGCCCGCCGCCCGGCCGCCAGGCCGGCCGCCACTCCCGGTGGCGCACGGCCTTCTTCGTCCTGGCCGGCGTCGTGATCCTCGGGCTCGGCCTGTTCGCGCTGTTCGGCGACAAGCTGCTCGTCGTCCGGTCGGTCTCGGTCAGCGGCACGCGCCTGCTCACGCCCGAGCAGGTGATCGGGGCCGCCGACGTCCCGCCCGGCACGTCGCTGTTCAGCGTCGACACCGGCGCGGTGACCCGCCGGGTGGAGGCGCTGAACCTGGTGGCCTCGGCCACCGTCTCCAAGGAGTGGCCGGACATCCTGAAGGTCACGGTGACCGAGCGGGTTGCGGCCATGGCGGTCAAGATGGCGAACGGCGGCTACGACCTGATCGACTCCGATGGAGTGATCGTGCGCTACGTGAAAGCCAAGCCCGCTGCCCTCCCGCTGCTGAAGAGCGTGCTCCCGGGCGGCGCCCTGCGCGGCACGCCCGAGGTCGCCACCGCCGCCGCCGTGCTCGCCGAGTTGCAGCCGTGGCTGGCCAAGCAGGTCGCCCAGGTATCGGCGCCGCAGGTCGCTTCGGGCATCGACGAGGTGACGCTGACCCTGCGGGACGGCAAGACGGTGCGGTGGGGCGGCACCGACCACGCCGCCCAGAAGAACCGCGAGCTGTCCATCCTGCTGCCCGGCCACTCCCGCCACGTCGACGTGAGTTCGCCGGCCACCGTCGCTCACCCGCTGACCGGCCGGGCGCCCTCCCGGCCGCAGCCGGAGAAATCGGCCGCCATTGTCACCGAGCGGTGGCGGGGCGGCGGTGAGAACTGGCACTGGCATGGTCAACGGCAGGTTTTCGCAGATGTGGGCCGCGACACGCGGCAACGGGCCGCGTGGCTAGTTGACCGGGCCGCGCCACCACCCTACTGTCCCTATCAATCGTAGGGAAGATAAAACTCTAAATCTCAACCTGAAGGTGAAACCTGACGCCGCCGAGTTGCGGTCGCAATTCCGGTGTTGGCGGCGGGCCACCAATGGCCGCGAATTCCGTAGGCTTAGCAACGGGACACCCGCCGGCAGTCCGCCTCGGTGACCGGGGCGCGGCGGCCGGCGAGCGGCCAGGGCGGCACCGGCGCGGCAGTGCCGGCAAGGGGCGTTCAGAGGTAGCCAGCAGGACCGGCGTCATGGCGCCTCGCGCGAGCGTACCCGCGAGCGCGACCGCTAGGGCAAGGTAGCAAGCGAGCGGAAAGGTACCCTCCTCGTGGCAGCACCGCAGAACTATCTGGCGGTCATCAAGGTCGTCGGAATCGGCGGGGGCGGCGTTAACGCCGTCAATCGCATGATCGAAGAGGGACTCAAGGGCGTCGAGTTCATCGCGATCAACACCGACGCGCAGGCCTTGCTGATGAGCGACGCGGACGTCAAGCTCGACGTCGGCCGGGAATTGACCCGGGGTCTCGGCGCCGGCGCCAACCCGGACGTCGGCGCCCGGGCGGCCGAGGACCACCGCGAGGAGATCGAAGAGGTGCTCAAGGGCGCCGACATGGTCTTCGTCACCGCGGGCGAGGGCGGCGGCACCGGCACCGGCGGCGCGCCAGTGGTGGCGAACGTGGCCCGCTCGCTGGGCGCGCTGACCATCGGCGTGGTCACCCGGCCGTTCGGCTTCGAGGGCAAGCGCCGCGCCGTCCAGGCCGAGACCGGGATCGAGCGGCTGCGGGCCGAGGTCGACACGCTGATCGTCATCCCGAACGACCGGCTGCTGTCCATCTCCGACCGCCACGTCTCGCGTGCTCGACGCCTTCAAGGCCGCCGACCAGGTGCTGCTCTCCGGTGTCCAGGGCATCACCGACCTGATCACCACGCCCGGCCTGATCAACCTCGACTTCGCCGACGTGAAGTCGGTCATGTCCGGCGCGGGCTCCGCGCTGATGGGCATCGGCTCCTCGCGCGGCGACGACCGCGCGGTGGCCGCCGCCGAGATGGCGATCTCCTCGCCGCTGCTCGAGGCCTCCATCGACGGCGCGCACGGCGTGCTGCTGTCCATCCAGGGCGGCTCCGACCTCGGCCTGTTCGAGATCAACGAGGCCGCGCAGCTGGTATCCAACTCGGCGGCGGTGGACGCCAACATCATCTTCGGCGCGGTGATCGACGACGCGCTCGGCGACGAGGTCCGGGTGACGGTCATCGCGGCCGGCTTCGACGAGGCGCGGCCGGGACGGCCGTCCCAGCGGGCCGACGCCGCGCTGGCCGGCGGACGGCCTTCGGCAGTGACCGCGGGCGATGCCCAGCGGCCCCGGCGGTCAACGGCGCCGCGCAGCCCGGCCGCCCGTCCAGCGGCGCAGCGTCGGCCAGCCCGGCCAGCCCGTCCTCGGCCACCAGCACGGCCTGGGGCGGCGCAGTCGCGCCGCCCGCGCCCGCCAGCGGCGCGGGCCAGGGCATGAGCCGCCCGGCCGACGCCGGCCAGGCCGCTGCCGCCAGCCCGGCTCCGGTCCGCGCGGCCGGCGGTGACGGCGCGGCACTCGGCACCCCGGCCAGCGCCGGGCCCGCGACCACGACGTGGCACCCCGGCGCACCGGATGACGCCGCCGGCCGCCAGGGCGAGCAGGCCGCAGGGCGGCGCCGACGCCGCCGCGGAGTCAGCGGCCAGGCCCGGCGGCGAGGCCGCCGCGTCATCCGGGTACGTGCCCGCCCCGGTCGCGTTCGTCTCGTCCGATGAGGACGAGGAGTACGGCGCCAAGTCTGACCAGGCAGGCTACGACCGGAGCGGGGAGGCCGGGTCCGGTGCCGGCTCCGGCTGGCGGGACTCCGGCCGCGCGGGCAAGCAGGACAAGCCCTTCGACGTGGCCGCCGGGCGCCGGCGCCCGTCGTGTTCGAAGAGGAAGACGACCTGGACGTTCCCGACTTCCTCAAGTAGCTCTGTTCTCCCGGGGACGACCCCCGGACCCCCGATGTCCGCGCGTCCGACCAGAGCCGTCGGGCGGTGCCTGGTCGGCCGGGGGACGGCAACGGGACGCGGCGCGGGGACGCTAGGCTGCGTGGCGGTAGGCCACACGACCGCGAGCAGGTGAACAAATGCCGGTGGACGCCGTGCCTGAGGGCGCCGGGCCGGGTCGGCGCACGGAGCTGGCCCGCAACCTCGCGGGCATCCGCGCCCGGATCGACGCCGCCTGCGCCGCCGCCGGGCGCGACCCCGGCGAGGTCACGCTCATCGCGGTGACCAAGACCTACCCGGCGAGCGACGTGCTCGCCCTGGCCAGCCTCGGCCTGGCCGACATCGGCGAGAACCGCGACCAGGAGGCGGCGCCCAAGGCAGCGGCGGTGGCCGCCGGGCTGCCGCGACCGCCCGAGGGTGCGGCCGACGCGGTCACCTGGCACTTCATCGGCCAGCTGCAGACCAACAAGGCCCGCGGCGTGGCCAGGTACGCCAGCGTGGTGCACTCGGTTGACCGGGTACGCCTGGTGCGCGCCCTGGGCGCCGCCGCCCGGGCGGCCGGCCGCGACCTGTGCTGCCTGGTCCAGGTCAGCCTCGACCCCGCCGACGCCGACGTCGACGCTGACGTCGGCTCCGGTGCCGGCCCGGACGACGGTGACCGCGCGACCGAGGCGCGCGGCGGGGTGCCGCCCGGGCAGTTGGCCGGGGTCGCGGCGGCGATCGCGGCCGAGGAGGGACTCACCCTGGGCGGCCTGATGGCGGTGGCGCCGCGCGGCATGGACCCGGCGGGCGCGTTCGCGCCGCTGCGCGCGCTGTCGGACGTGGTGCGCTCGGTCAGACCCTTCCGCCACGGCGATCTCGGCGGGGATGAGCGGCGATCTGGAGGCCGCGGTCGCGAACGGCGCGACACACCTGAGAATTGGTACGGCGTTGCTCGGCAACAGACGGCTGCCGGTCCGGTAATGTCCGTCGCGTAAGGCAGTAGACAGCTGTTCGGTACGCGGCGACGCGACGGGCGGGCACGACGGAGGACTGAAGGATGGCCAGCGCGATGCGCAAGATGGCGGTCTACCTTGGCCTCGTGGAGGACGATCACCGGTACCCCGACGGTTACGACGCGTACGGGGAGTACGAAGAGTACGAAGAGCCGGCGGACGTGATTGAAGCGGCGCCGGTTCGGGCGGACTACGGTGGTTACGTGCGACGAGACCCCGGTTCGAGCCCGCGCCGCCGCGCCAGGTCGAGCTGGCCAGGATCACCACACTCCACCCGCGCACCTACAATGAAGCCCGGACCATCGGTGAGCACTTCCGCGAAGGCACCCCGGTGATCATGAACCTGACCGAGATGGTCGACAGCGACGCCCGGCGGCTTGTCGACTTCGCGGCGGGACTGATCTTCGGCCTGCGCGGGTCCATCGATAAGGTGACCAATAAGGTCTTCCTGCTGTCCCCGGCGAACGTCGAGGTAACCGCGGAGGACAAGGCGCGCATCGCCGAGCGCGGCTTCTTTAACCAGAGCTAGCGGTCGGCGGGGGATTACCCGCTACTTCGGTCGGTTCAGGCGGGCCTGGTACGGTCTCGGTGACGAGATCGGCCCGCCCGGACAGGCACCGGGGGGACGGGGAGTTTCCCCGGGAGACAACGGCGGGTGATGTGATGGACATCCTGAAGATCGTCCTTACCTACGTGCTGACGATCTATCTCGTCATCCTCATCGGGCGCATGATCCTGAGGCTGGATCAGCATGTTCGTGCGCCCCTGGTACCCCCCGAGGGTGGTCAAGCTCATCGCTGAGATGATCTTCACGCTGACCGATCCCCCACTGAAATTGCTACGTCGCTACATCCCGCCCCTCCGGATCGGTACAGTATCCCTGGACCTCAGCTTCCTGGTCCTGTTCATCGTGGTACTGATTTTGCTGCAGGTGGCTGTGCCGCGACTTTGAACCCTGTACCGTGCTGATCAGCATGGTGCTAACGGAACACGTTGCTAAGGAACGCAGCCAAGCGCGCCGAGGAGACAAGATGCCGCTGACGCCCGCGGATGTGCGGAACAAGCAGTTCAGTACGACCAGGCTCCGGCCCGGCTACGACGAGGAAGAGGTTGACGCCTTCCTCGACGAGGTTGAGGCCGAGCTTGACCGGCTGATCCAGGAGAACGAAGAGCTCCGGTCGAAGCTGGCCGAGGTGCTCCGGGGCGGTGGGAAGCCAGCTATGGCGCTGACCTCGCCGCTCTCGGACCCGCGGCCGGACACCATGGCGCCGGAGCCGCCCATGGAGCAGCCGATGCACCGCCCCGAGCCCATGAGGGAGCACCGGCCCTACCAGGTCGAGGACAACATGGACACGGCGGCCCGTGTGCTGTCGCTGGCCCAGCAGACCGCCGACCAGGCCATCGCCGACGCCCGCCGCGAGGCGGACGAGACGCTGGGCCGGGCGCGCCGCGAGGCGGACGAGGTGCTCACCAAGGCCCGCCGCCAGGCGGAGCAGATCACCGGTGACGCCCGGGCGCGGGCCGAGTCGCTGGAGCGGGACGCCCAGGAGCGGCACCGCCAGGCGATGGGCTCGCTGGTCACCCAGCGCGAGGAGCTCGAGCGGCGGGTCGACGACCTGCGCGCCTTCGAGCGGGAGTACCGCAGCAGGCTCAAGGCCTACCTTGAGGGGCAGCTCCGCGACCTGGAAGCCGGTGTCACCGACAGCGGCACCTTCCCGGCCATGCCCCCGGCGGCTACGCCCACCCCGCCGCAGCTCCCGGTTGGCCTCGGCCAGTCCGCGCTGCGCTCGGGCGCGACTGGTCCGGCGCCCACGACGGCGCAGTACGCGGTTCCGGAGCACGTCGGCGGTTTCCGTCCAGAGGGGCGCTAACCGCGCGGTAGGCGGCGTCAGGGCGCGGCCGGGCACGAGGAGATAACCAGGTGATCCGGTTCAGCGCCGTGCTGGTTGCGGTTGCCATCGGGGTGCTTGTTGGCGGCATCGTCACCAGCAAGCTGCTGCTCGTCTACATCGCCATCGTGGTGAGTGCCGTAGCGCTGGTGGCTCTCGCCATCGGCGTTGTGCTCAAGCGCGAGGAGATCTTCGGGGGGCTGGGGCTCGTGCCCGCTGGTGCGGGCGCCAGCCCTGCCCAGACAGCCCTTGGCGGTGGGAGCCGCCAGCCTGGCTGGCCGGCTCGCGTCCGGCCCCGGCCCCGGGGACGACGGGACCGGGCGCTGCCTTCGGGGGCATCTCCGCGGTAGCTTCGCCCCCCGGGGCGCCCGGTCAGGCCGGGGCGCCGGGGGAGCCGACGCCGCCGTGGCAGTCGGTCACAGCGAAGTCCGACGTGGCGGCCACCGCGGCCCGGCCGCGGCAGGCGGTCCCGCCGCCTCCGCCCGCCTCCCCGCGGCCCGCCGCGAGCACCCCGTCAAGCTGGTTCGACCGGCTGGGGGAGCCGCGGGACGCCACGGCGCCAACGGGCCCGCCCAGCGTCTGGGCCTGGAGCAGCCCGGCCAGCACACCGGCCGACAGCGGGACGCCGGCCGATGATGTTCCGCCGTCGGCCGACTCGTCGCAAGACGTGGCCACACCAGAAGGTGAAGACGTGGCCGCGCCGGAAGACACTGACCGGTCGCAAGCCACTGACCCGTCACAAAGCGCGGACACGCCGGTAGACGGCGCCCCGGCCATGGGCGAGCCGCCGACCATCGCGGCCGCCGTGCTCGGCGCGCCGGGCGGCCCCGTGCCGGCCGTCCCCGTCGGCAAAGCCGCCAGCCCGGCCTCGACCACCGACCAGCCGAAGCCGTCCAGTCGGCCGGTGAGCCGAAGGCCGCCGAAGCTAAGCCGGCCAAGGTCAAGCGGGGCAAGCGCAAGTCCGGTGCAGGCCGGCACCGTCGATGAACCTCCGTCTGGTCAGGCGCCCGCGCCCGCCGTCGCGTCCAATGCCGCCCACCGTCTCGCCCGACGACGTTGCGTCCGATGCCGGCATCGGCGCTGGCGAGTCCGGGGCCGCGACCACCGTCTCGCCGGCCGACCGATGCCGAGGCCCCGGCCACCGGCACCGAGCCAGCCCAGTCGGCCGGTCGCCACCCTGGTCGCCGTGATCCGTGGCGTGCCGAGGTACCACGAACATCGAGTGCGTGCTCATCCGCTTCATGCCGGAGGGCGACGTCAAGAAGATGCCAGTCTCCGACGCCCAGGCGGCCGGCTGCACCCCCTGCGCGGCCTGCCAGCCCGAGGGATAACAGCAACAAGCGCGGAGCGCGCAACAGGCACGCCGGCCCGCCGCGCGCTACCCGGCGACCGCGAGCCAGAACCGCAGCCCGAGGTCGGCGTCGCCGTAGGCGTGCCATGGCCCGGCCGCCCGCTGCTCAGCCGCCTCGCCGCTGCCTTCGCCGTCCCCGAGGTGTTCGCCCGCGCTGTCCCCGGGACCGTCGCCGGCCGTGAACGAGAGGGCGAGCACCTCGCCCGCGATCATCGGGCCGTGGGCGTCGACCGCTGCCGCCAGGCCGGGGTCGGCGGCCGACCAGCGGACCACGATCCGGTCGCTGACGTCGAGGCCGGCCGACTTGCGCGCGTCCTGGATCAGCCGGACTACCTCGCGGGCGTGGCCCTCGGCGCGCAGCGCGTCGGTGACGGTCAGGTCGAGCGCGACCGTCTCGCCCGCCGTCGGCGGCCACGCCCCAGCCCTGCCGGGGCGTCCGCGTGATCACTAGGTCCTCGGCCGACACCGCCACCTGGCCTAGCCCCTTGACCGGCAGCGTCGCGGATCCGCCCTCGGCCGCGACGGCCTGCGCCAGCGTGGCCGGGTCGGCGGCCCGGATCGCGGCCGCGACCGCCTGCGTGTCCGCGCCGAACCGGCGGCCGAGGACGCGGAAGTCCGGCTTGACCGTGTAGCTGACCAGTTCGCCGCCGGCCACGTCGGCCATGTCGAGCGCTTCGAGCGCGTGCACGTTGAGCTCGTCGGCGACCAGGTCGCGCAGCTCGGCGGGCAGCGCGGCGAACCCGGGCGCGCCGACCAGCGCGCGCGACAGCGGCTGCCGGGTCCGCACCGACGCCGCCGACCGGGCCGACCGGCCGAGCTCGACGATCCGCCTGGCCAGGGCCATCTGCGCGGACAGTCCGTCGTCGATCAGCGCCGGCGTCGGCCGTGGGCCACGCGGCCAGGTGCACCGACTCGGGCCCGTCCAGCGGCCGCAGCGAGCCCCAGACGTAGTCGGGCAGGAACGGCGTGATCGGCGCCATCAGCGTGGATCACCGCGACCAGGGCCTCGTGCAGGGTGGCGAACGCGGACGCGCCGTCGCGCTGTCCCGGCCCGGACCAGAACCGGCGCCGGGACCGCCGCACGTACCAGTTGGACAGGTCGTCGATGAGCGCGGCCAGCCGCCGGCCGGCGGCGGCCGTGTCGAACGCCTCCAGGGACGCCGTCACGTCCCGCACGCAGCCGTGTACCTCCGACAGCAGCCACCGGTCGAGCAGCGGCCGCTCGCCGGGCGCGGGCGCCAGCCCGGCCGCCTCCGGCGTCCACTGGCCCCCGGCGTTCGCGTACCGGATCAGGAACGACGCGGTGTTCCAGTAGGTCAGCAGCACCTTGCGGACGATCTCGGCCAGCACGCCGGGACCGATCCGCCGCTGCCCCCACGGCGACCCGGACGCGGCGAAGATACCAGCGCACCGCGTCGGCGCCGTGCGCGTCCATCAGGCCCATCGGCTCGATGACGTTGCCCAGGTGCTTGGACATCTTCCGGCCCTGCTCGTCCATGACCAGCCCGAGGCAGACCACGTTCTCGTACGGCGACCGGCCGAAGACCAGGGTGCCCACCGCCATCAGCGAGTAGAACCAGCCCCGCGTCTGGTCGATCGCCTCGCAGATGAACTGGGCCGGGTAGGCCGACTCGAACGCGGCCGAGTTCCGCAGCGGCGCGCCCCACTGGGCGAACGGCATCGACCCGGAGTCGAACCAGACGTCGATCACCTCGGGCACCCGCGTGGCCTCCCGCCCGCAGGACGGGCAGCCGAACGTGACGTCGTCCACGAACGGCCGGTGCGGGTCGAGCCCGGACAGGTCCCGCCCGGCCAGCTCCGACAGCTCGCCCAGCGACCCGACGATGGTCACGTGCTCGTCGGCGCACTCCCAGACCGGCAGCGGCGTGCCCCAGTACCGGGTCCGCGACAGGGCCCAGTCGACGTTGTTGCGCAGCCACTCGCCGTACCGGCCGTGCTTGATCGTGGGCGGCTGCCAGTTGGTCTTCTCGTTCTCCGCGAGCAGCCGGTCCTTGACCGCGGTGGTGCGGACGTACCAGGACGGCAGCGCGTAGTACAGCAGCGTGGTGCCGCACCGCCAGCAGTGCGGGTAGCTGTGCTGCGTGCGGCTGCGACCGCAGCAGCAGGCCGCGCTCGGCCAGGTCGGCGATGATCGGCTCGTTGGCGTCCTTGAAGAACAGCCCGCCGACCAGCGGCAGCCCCTCGGTGAAGTGCCCGTCGGCCCGCACCGGGTTCACCACCGGCATCCCGTGGGCGCGGATGGCGGCCAGGTCGTCGGCGCCGAACGCCGGCGCCAGGTGCACCAGGCCGGTCCCGTCGTCGGTGGTCACGAAGCCGCCGCTGACCACCCGGTGCGCGTTGGCGATGGGAATCAGGAGAACGGGGGCGTGTACCGCGTCCCGAGCAATTCGCTGCCCCGCAGCGTGGTGACCACGTGCCAGCCCTCGCCCGAGCACCCGGGGCCACAGCGCCGCGGCGACCACGACCTTGTCGCCGTCCCGCTTGTTTCCCGGGCTACCCGGGCTACCCGCGGCGGCGCCGCGCCCGCCGGACCGGCGGGCGATCACGTACTCGACGTCCGGGTGCACCGCGATCGCCGTGTTGGACACCAGCGTCCACGGCGTCGTCGTCCAGACCAGCAGGTCGGCGCCGAGCAGGCGCGGGTCGGCCCCGTCGGGCAGCGACGCGATCGGGAACCGCACGGTCACCGAGGGGTCGGTGACCTCGCGGTACACGTCCGGCTGCCCCATCTCGTGATCGGACAGCGGCGTGCCGCACCGCGGGCAGTACGGGCTGATCCGGAAGTCCCTGACCAGCAGGCCCTGGTCGTAGATGGTCTTCAGCGCCCACCAGACCGACTCCACGTAGGAGGCGTCCATGGTGCGGTAGGCGGTGGACAGGTCGATCCAGTAGCCCATCCGCGTGGTCAGCGCGGCGAACGCGTCCACGTGCCGCAGCACCGACTCGCGGCACCGCTGGTTGAACTCGGCCACCCCGTAGGCCTCGATGTCCGGCTTGCCGGACAGGCCGAGTTCCTTCTCCACCGCCACCTCGACCGGCAGCCCGTGGCAGTCCCAGCCGGCCTTGCGGGCGACGTGGAAGCCCTGCATGGTCTTGAACCGGGGGAACAGGTCCTTGAACACCCGGGCCTCGATGTGGTGCACGCCCGGGCATCCCGTTCGCGGTCGGCGGCCCCTCGTAGAACGTCCACCGGGGCGCCGCCCTCGGTCTGCCTTCACCGACGCCTCGAACGTCCGGTCGCGCCGCCACCGGGCCAGCAGTTCGTGCTCGATGGCGGGCAGGTCCGGCTGCGCGGGCAGCGCCGGGAGCGGCCCGCCGGGGCTGCGCTCCCCGGCCCGTCCGGCGTCGTCGCCCGGCTCGGGGCCCGTTTGGGTGTCAAGCTCCGGCATGTCGGGGCTACCTCCAGCGTCAGCGGTTCAGCTCAGCCAGAGGGACGAGGCACGCCGCCGCGCCCCGCGGTACCACCCTCTTTGCCCGCCCGGTGCCTGCCCGCCGCCTCGCCCGCCCGCCGGCCGACTGCCGGCCGCGGCGACCAGGGGAGGCCGCTGCCGTTCGGACCCCTCGATTGTGCCTGTGCCGGGTCTACTCAGCCGCGCGCGCCGTGGCCCGCATCGCCCGGGCCCGGACGGCCGCGGCCGTTCTTCCGGCCGCTCCGGGGTGATCTGGTCCACGGCGCACGCCCCCGGGCTCACACCGTCCCCGGGTCGCTCCGCGCTGCGTGCCGTGGCAGCTGTCCCCGTCATCGCCCTGTCAATATATCCCGCGCGCCGCGATAGCGGGCGACCGTGACATCCCGCTGACCGGGGCGCGGCCCGGCCGGTCAGGACGGCGCGTGGCCGGTGGCGGCGGCGCTGAGCTCGCCGGCCACGCCGGAGATCACACCGAGCACGCTTATCCGGCTGGTCTGGCCGTCATTGCGCCGTGAGCCGAATGAGTTGGCGGGGGGCCTGGCGTGGCCTTATCCTCCGTTGTCTGTCCGAATCTCATGATCCGAGGAACCGAAAATGACCGCTGCGCCGCACAGCGCTGCCGATCTGCCGGTGCGGCCTGGCGAGGAACCGTGGTCCGACGCCGAGCTGACCGAGCTCCGTGTTGAGCTGGAGAAGGAAGCCGCCGCGCTGCACGCCGAGCTGGGCGAGCGCAGGAGCAGAACGCCGCCCGGCTGGGCGACGCGGCCACCGAGGCCGGGGACGATGAGGCCGACGCTAGCTCTAAGCTGTTCGAGCGGGAGCAACAGCTCGCGCTGAGCAACAACACGCGTGAACTGCTCGAGCAGACCGAGCACGCGCTGGCGCGGATCGAGTCCGGAACGTATGGAGTGTGCGAATCGTGCGGCAAGCCGATAGGGAAGGCGCGCCTGCAGGCGTTCCCGCGGGCGACCCTGTGCGTGGCGTGCAAGCAGCGCCAGGAGCGCCGCTGAGCCAGGCGGGCGGTGAGCCCGCCAGGGGCGGCGGCACGCCGGTGCCGCCTGCCCGGCGGCGGCGGGTCGCGGTGCTCGCTGCCGTCGCCGCGTTCGCGCTGGCCGCGGACGCGGTCACCAAGGCGGTCGTGGTGGCGCACCTGCGCCCCGACCAGCCGGTGCACGTGCTCGGCGACGTCTTCGAGTTCTGGCTGACCAGGAACCCGGGCGCGGCGTTCAGCGTCGGCACCGGGGAGACCGCGGTGTTCACGGTCATCGCCTTCGGCGTGATCGTCTACATCGTCCGCACCGCGCGGAAGCTGTACTCGCTCGGCTGGGCCATCGCGCTCGGGCCTGCTGCTCGGCGGGGCCATGGGGAACCTGGGCGACCGGATCTTCCGCGCGCCCGGCCTGTTCCGCGGCGACGTCGTCGACTGGATCGGCGTCGTGCCCCGCTACTACCCGATCTTCAACCTGGCCGACTCGGCGATCGTCTGCGGCGGCATCCTGACCGTCATCCTCGCCATGCGCGGCTACCACCTGGACGGCACCCGCGGTGAGCCGGAGGGCGACGACGCGGCCGACGCCGGCGCCGAGGCTGAGAGCCCCGGCGCCGAGCAGGCCGACGCCGATCCGGCGGACGCCACGGCAGCGGACACCGAGCCCGCGAACGGGAAGCCGGCCTGGCAGGCGGACGCCGCCGGGCGGTCCGGGGCGGCGCGGCCGTCCGGCCGGTCGGATCCCGCGGGGCCGGACAAATCGTGAGCGCCGGGCAGCGGCTTGTCCACGTCCCCGAGGGCCTAGACGGCGAACGGCTGGACGCGGCCCTGGCCCGGATGTTCGGCTTCTCCCGGTCCGGCGCCGCTGACCTGATCGCCGTGGGGGACGTGCTCGTCGACGGCAAGCCGGCCGTGAAGTCCGACCGGGTGACGGCGGGCGCGGAACTGGCCGTGACCATGCCGCCGCCGCCCGGGCGCCGTCGCGCCGGCCAGCGCCGAGCCGGTGCCCGGCATGGGCATCGTCTACGAGGACGACGACATCGTGGTGGTGGACAAGCCGCGGGGCGTCGCGGCGCACCCCACGCCCGGCTGGACCGGCCCCACGGTCAGCGGCGGCCTGCTCGGTACCGGCCACCGGGTATCGACCAGCGGCGCCGCCGAGCGGCAGGGCATCGTGCACCGGCTGGACGCCAACACCTCCGGCGTCATGGTGGTGGCCAAGAGCGAGCCCGCCTACAGCGCGCTGAAGCAGGCCTTCCGCGACCGCACCGTCTCCAAGACCTATCACGCGCTCATCCAGGGCCACCCCGACCCGCTGCGCGGCACGGTGGACGCGCCGATCGGCCGGCACCCGTCCGGCGACGGCCGCTTCGCGGTTGTCGCGGACGGTCGCCCTTCGGTCACGCACTATGACACACTAGAGGCGTTCCGGGCTGCGTCCTTGCTGTCGGTCGGCCTGGAGACGGGTCGCACCCATCAGATCCGGGTGCACATGGCCGCCCTGCGCCACCCGTGCGTCGGCGACCTGCTGTACGGCGCGGACCCGGTGCTCGCGGCACACCTCGGCCTGACCAGGCAGTGGCTGCACGCGGTGCGCCTGTCGTTCGAGCACCCGTCCACCGGCCGCGAGGTTACCTTCGAATCGCGGTACCCGGCCGACCTGGCGCACGCCCTGGAAGTGCTCGCAGCAGAAAGCTGACTCCAGGGGGGCATGACCGTGCCGATGATGCCGCGATCGCAGCGACGCCAGCAGCAGCGACTCTACGGGCCCGGCCGCCGGCGGCCCCGGGCGGCCGGTGCGCTCGGTGCCGGCCTGGCCGCCGCGGGCCTGGCCGTCACGGCCGGCTGCTCGGTGGCGCCGCCCGGCGCGGCGGGCACCTCCCCGGCCATCGGCCCGGTGCGCACCGGCGCCGCCGCCGCGAACTTCGGGGCGTTCCCGGTGCCTGCCATCTGGAACGGCAAGGACTTCCGCTTCTACGAGGCACTGGTGAAGGCCAAGGTCAGCAAGAAGCCGCACAACTTCCGCATCATCGCCCACGCCGACCTGGTGTTCTGGCTGAGCTGCATCGGCCCGGGCACCGCCCAGTTCACCAGCCCGGCCCTCCGCTTCCACTGGTCCGTCCCCTGTGGCAACGGCGCCGACCCGGCCGCGGTCAACTTCAGCCCCCGCGCCGCCGCCGTCGGCCACGCCGTCGACGTTCTGGTCACCGCCTCGCCCGGCGCCCGCTGGGAGGCCCGCATCGACATCCCCGCCCCGCCCGGCGTCAACTCCTCCGGGGCCCTCCTGCGCACCCCCCGCTAACCGGGCCGGGCCCGCGAACCGCCATTTTTCACTCTTTCCGCCCCCGTCGGCGCGCGTCCCCCACCCCCCGCCGAGAACCGCTAAGGTAGTCTCACACCGGCTCAGCCACCTCGCTCGCTCACCCCAGGAACTCGGGCCCCAGGGGGGCGGCGGCGCGCAGCGTGCGCAGTGTTCACGCGGGCAGCGCCGGGACAACTTCAGGTACGAGCAGGAGGCGCTGATTACACATGGCTGACACCCCTTACGCCCACCTGCACGTGCACACCGAGTACTCCATGCTGGACGGCGCCGCCCGGCTCAAGGAGTTGTTCAAGGAGGTCGCGGCCAACGGCATGACGCACGTGGCCATGACCGACCACGGCAACATGTACGGCGCGGCCGAGTTCCACCGGCAGGCCAAGGACGCCGGCATCACCCCGGTCATCGGCATCGAGGCGTACGTCGCCCCCGAGCACCGGGGCAACAAGAACCGCGTCCTGTGGGGCCAGCCGCACCAGAAGGGCGACGACGTCTCCGCCTCCGGCGCCTACCTGCACAAGACGATCTGGGCCCGGAACAACGAGGGCCTGCACAACCTGTTCAAGCTCACCACCCGCTCCTACTCCGAGGGCGCGCTGAGCAAGTGGGCCCGGATGGACAAGGAGATCATCGCCGAGCACTCGGCCGGCCTGATGGCCTCCACCGGCTGCCCGTCCGGCGAGCTGCAGACCCGGCTGCGACTCGGCCAGATGGACGAGGCGCTCAAGTCCGCCGCCGAGTACCAGGACATCTTCGGCAAGGAGAACTACTTCCTCGAGCTGATGGACCACGGCCTGCCCATCGAGACCCGGGTCCGCGAGGGCCTGATCGAGATCGGCAAGAAGCTCGGCATCCCCCCGGTCGTCACCAACGACTCGCACTACAGCAAGGAGAGCGACTCCGTGTCGCACGACCTGCTGCTGTGCATCCAGACCGGCAAGACCCTGGCCGACGCCGACCGGTTCAAGTTCGACGGCGTCCGGCTACTACATCAAGTCGCCGCGGAGATGTACGCGGTCCGCACCGACGACGTCTGGCGCGAGGGCTGCCGCAACTCGCAGCTGCTGATCGCCGACCGGGTCGACACGGCCGGCATGTTCGAGTTCGTCAACCTGATGCCCCGGTTCCCGATCCCGCCGGAGTTCGACTCGGAGGACGCGCTGTTCGCCCACACGGTGTGGGAGGGCATGGACAAGCGCTACCCGGGCGGCGTCCCCGACGACCGGCGCAAGCAGGCCGAGTACGAGATCGGCATCATCACCCAGATGGGCTTCCCGGCCTACTTCCTGGTGGTCGCCGACTTCATCAACTGGGCGAAGGGCAACGGCGTCGCCGTCGGCCCCGGCCGAGGCGCGGCGGCGGGCAGCATCGTCGCCTACGCGATGGGCATCACCGACCTCGACCCGATGGTCCACGGGCTGATCTTCGAGCGGTTCCTCAACCCCGAGCGCATCTCGATGCCGGACATCGACATCGACTTCGACGAACGCGGACGGGCCGACGTGATCCGCTACGTCACCCAGAAGTGGGGCAGCGACAAGGTCGCGCAGATCATCACCTACGGCACGATCAAGGCCAAGGCCGCGATCAAGGACTCCAGCCGGGTCCTCGGCTACCCGTACGCGATGGGCGACCGGATCACCAAGGTCTTCCCGCCCGCGGTGATGGGCAAGGACATCCCGCTGTCCGGCATCTTCGACGAGGACTACCCGCGCTACGGCGAGGCCGGCGAGCTGCGCACCCTGTACAACACCGAGCCCGACGTCAAGAAGATCATCGACACCGCCCGGGGCATCGAGGGCCTGATCCGCCAGCCCGGGGTGCACGCGGCCGGGCGTGATCATGTCCGCCGAGCCGCTCACCGACCACATCCCGATCTGGGTCAGGCCCAACGACGGCGCGGTCATCACGCAGTTCGACTACCCGACCTGCGAGGGCCTCGGCCTGCTGAAGATGGACTTCCTCGGCCTGCGCAACCTGACGATCATGGCCGACGCGGTCACGATGATCGAGGACAACCGGGGCCTCACGATCAACCTGCTCGACCTGGCGCTGGACGACAAGCCCACCTACGAGCTGCTGTCCCGGGGCGACACCCTCGGCGTGTTCCAGTTCGACTCCAGCGGCTACCGCACCCTGCTGCGGACGATGAAGCCGGACAACTTCGAGGACATCTCCGCCCTCGGCGCGCTGTACCGCCCCGGCCCGATGGGCGTCAACAGCCACACCAACTACGCGCTGCGCAAGAACAAGCAGCAGGAGATCACCCCGATCCACCCCGAGCTGGAAGAGCCGCTCAAGGAGATCCTCGAGCCCACCTACGGCCTGATCGTCTACCAGGAGCAGGTGCAGCGCGCCGCGCAGATCCTGGCCGGGTACACGCTCGGCCAGGCCGACCTGCTGCGCCGGGCGATGGGCAAGAAGAAGAAGGAGATCCTGGACAAGGAGTTCATCCCCTTCCGCGACGGCTGCCGGGCGAACGGCTACTCCGACAAGGCCATCCAGGCGGTGTGGGACGTGCTGGTCCCGTTCGCCGGCTACGCCTTCAACAAGGCGCACTCCGCCGCCTACGGCCTGGTCTCCTACTGGACCGCCTACCTCAAGGCGAACTACCCGGCCGAGTACATGGCCGCCGTGCTCACCTCGGTCGGCGACGACAAGGACAAGTCCGCGCTGTACCTGTCCGAGGCCGCGCCGGATGGGCGTCAAGGTGCTGCCGCCGGACGTGAACCACTCGGTGGCCACGTTCGCCGCGGTCGGCGCGGACGTGCGGTTCGGCATGGCCGCGATCCGCAACGTCGGGGTCAACGTCGTCGAGGCGATCGTCGCCACCCGCAAGTCCAAGGGCGAGTTCACCAGCTTCGCCGACTTCCTGCGCAAGGTCCCCGCCGTCGTCTGCAACAAGCGGGTCATCGAGTCGCTGGTCAAGGCGGGTGCGTTCGACTCCTTCGGCCACCCGCGCAAGGGCCTGGTGCTCATCCACGAGCAGGCCGTCGACTCGGTCATCGACATCAAGCGCAACGAGGCCATCGGCCAGGACAGCCTGTTCGGCGGCGACGAGCAGGCCGAGGCGGCATTCGAGGTGGCGATCCCGGACACCGAGTGGGACAAGAAGACCCTGCTCAACTTCGAGCGGGAGATGCTCGGCCTGTACGTCTCCGACCACCCGCTGCTCGGCATCGAGCACGTCATCTCGAACGGCACCGACATCTCGGTCGCCGAGCTGATGGCCACCGGCGACGACGGCGACGACGAGGACGGCGCCCGCCCGCCCGTCCAGCTGGGCGAGCGAGGCCGGGACGGCAGCCCGATCGTCAAGATCGGCGGCATCCTGTCCGGCGTCACCCGCAAGATCACCAAGAAGGGCGACGCCTGGGCCGCCGCCACCCTGGAGGACCTGGGCGGCGCGATCGAGGTGCTGTTCTTCCCCAACAGCTACCAGCTCTACTCGACCGCGATCGCCGATGACGCGATCGTGATCGTCAAGGGCAAGGTCGACAAGCGCGACGACGTGCCGAAGCTCATCGCGATGGACATGACCATCCCCGACATCACCACCGGCGCGGAGGGCGGCTCCCCGTTCGTCCTGCAGCTCCCGGTCAACCGCTGCGTCGCCCCGGTGGTGGAGCAGCTGCGCGACGTGCTCCGCACGCACCCCGGCACCACCGAGGTTCACCTGCGGCTGCGCGCCAACCAGAAGACCACGGTCGTCCGCCTGGACGACAAGCTCCGCGTCACCGCCAGCCCGGCCCTGCACGCCGACCTCAAGCAGCTGCTCGGCCCCTCCTGCATCGCCAGCTAAACCCGTCACCAAAGTCCAACCCCTGCGCTTCCGGCGAGCCCAGCGCTAGCGAGGCGTCGCCCCTGCCGCGCCTCCGGCCGCGGCCCCGGCCGCGCCTCCGGCGCGTCGGCCACGCAACCCGTTGCCATTCGGGCGGTGCCTGGCGGGACGGCGGGGGCCCTTGCCGGCGAATTTGCGTGCCGGTACCGAATTGCGTGCCGGTGCCGCATTGTGTGTATGGCGCATTGGGTGTGCCGCATTGGGTGTGCCGCATTGCGTGCCGGCGGCATCCCTTGTGCTGGTGCCGCATTGGCAACAGCATAACGTTGCCATTGGCAATGCGGTGCTCGTGTGGTCGGGCGGCGCCCGGACGCTCCCGGCATGATCACGGAAACGATTTTTTTGACGGAAATAAAGTCACCCGTATAGCGTGATTTATTTCCGCGATGCTTCCCCTGCTCGCGCAGGACCCCGCTTGCGCAGGGCGCTCGTCCGCCGCAGGACCTCCACGGTCATCAGGTGATGCGCCCGGACCAGGTCGGCCATGTTGTCCGGCTCGCGCTCCAGCTCTTCGCGAACCCGCCAGCGCAGGCTGATCAGGGCCGCGTCGTCAAGCTGCCCGTACTCGGCGCCGCCAGGCAGCCCGGCGCGGTCTGGCTCGCGGCCGCCTGTATCGCGACTGCCTGTTTCGCGGCTTTCCGGTCGGCGGCCCTGTGGCTCGCGGCCCCCTGCTGCTAGCTCCTCTGGTTCGCGGCCTGCTGGTTCGTGCGTCGCTGACATTGTGTGTCCCACGGTGCTTGGTTACTTGTCGGATATACGGGCCTGGATTCCCGCGTGGAATGGAATTGCCAGTTGTGACTGGCGCGGTAATCCGGCTCTCTTTAATATGGCACCCGTAACCGGCCCCGCACTACGAGGCGCGCTGATTCGCCGCGAAAGTGCCGCTACCGCCGCTAACCCCGCAGGATGGTGATCCGCACTGCCCGGACAACGCTCCGCCCCACCGGCTCGATTGCGCAATTGGCCCCGATAGAAGCAGGCGAATGCGCGATCGCGCCGCCGACCGGGTCTCAGTCCGCCGACAGGTTCCGGTGCATCCGGCGCAGCGACCGCACCAGGTCGGCCCGCTCGTCGTCGCTGAAACCGGCCAGGGTCTGTTCGGTCAGCGCGCGCATCTCCGGCCCGATGACCTGCTCAAGCTCCCGGCCCCTGTCGGTCAGCCAGAGCTGGACCAGCCGCCCGTCGCGCGGGTGCGGCTCCCGGCGCAGCAGCCCCGCCGCCTCCATCCGGTTGGCCGCCCTGGTCACCGTGGGCGTGGCCAGCCCGAGCTGGCGGGCGATCTGCCCCGGGGTCAGCCCGTCTTCCCGCCACAGCCGCCGCAGCACGAACTGCTGCCCCTCGTACACCCCGAACCGGGCGAACAGGCCGATCGACGCGTTCGCCACCGCGTGCTTTGCCAGCCGGAACGCTTCCTCGAAGTCGCCCGGCCGGTAACCCCCGCCGCCTGGCGCGTCTGAGCGCGCCGCTGGCCGGGCAGCCGCGGGCGTCTCCGCCTGCACGTTCTGCGGCGCAGCGGGCTGTCGTGATGTCTCGGGCATGGCAAGCCAAGCGTACGCGGGCCAGTTCACCGCGACACTGGCCCGCCGCGATCGTTAGCCGGCTGAACATAATTTCATTGCCCGGCTAACGAACAGGAGCCTACCCGTGAAGCTAGGTCTCGCCCTCGCCAACTTCTCCTGGCCGGTCCCGGTCGGCGAGTTGGGCCCGATGATCATCGCCCTCGCCCGCCAGGCCGACGACGCGGGCATCGACTCGCTCTGGGTCATGGACCACTTCTTCCAGATCCGGCTGGGCGGCCTGCCGCCGGAGTCGCCCATGCCGGAGGCGTACGCCACCCTGGGCGTGCTGGCCGGCCAGACCCGCGAGCATCCGCCTCGGCGCCCTGGTCACCAGCGTCGCCTACCGGCACCCCGGGGTCCTGCTCAAGACCGTGACCACGCTGGACGTGCTCAGCGGCGGCCGCATGTACCTCGGCGTGGGCGCGGGCGCCCCGTTCAACCCGCAGCCGCAGGGGCCGGTCGCCACCTTCGAGACCGAGGGCCTCGGCATCCCCTTCCCGTCCCTGGGCGGCCGCTTCGAGATGCTCGAAGAGTTCCTCCAGGTCGCCCACCAGATGTGGGACGGCGACGAGACCCCGTTCACCGGCAAGCACTACCAGCTCGCCCGCCCGCTCAACTCGCCCAACTCGGTGCAGCGCCCCCGCCCGCCGATCCTCATCGCCGGAGGCGGTGAGCGCAAGACCCTGCGCCTGGTCGCCGCCTACGGCGACGCCTGCCACCTTCCCGACCTGCCCGGCACCCCCTACGAGACCGACTTCGCCCACAAGCTGGACGTCCTGCGCCGCCACTGCGACGAAGCCGGCCGCGACTACGCCACCATCGAGAAGACCGTCGGCACCAGCGCCGACCTAGGCGACGGCACCGCCCCCTCCGACAGCGCCGCCCGCGCCGCCCTGCTCACCCGCCTGGGCGAGCTGTCCGCCCTCGGCTTCGACCACGTCATGCTGTCCCCCCGCGGCGGCCCCTGGACCCCGCCGATGATCGAGGCCGTCGCCTCCGTCCTTCCGAGGTGCACGCGCTGGGAAGGTAGCGGCCTGCGTGGGCGCGCCCGGCCGAGCCTGGTGACCTACAGCTGGCTGAGCTGGTCGAACAGGCGGCGGTAGCGGCGCATCAGCAGCCGCAGCTCCTCGGTGTCGCCGGCGCCGCGGCCGCGGCCGCGTCGGCCCCGTCCCGGCCGGTGCCGTTGGCGCCGTTGCCGTCCCACAGCGCGCGCAGCCGGGTCTGCCGCTCACGCAGCGCGTCGGCCAGGGCCTCCGCGGCCTGCTCGACCAGGTCGGCGGCCTCGGACACCGCGTCACGCGGGTCGTCAACGAACCCGGCCTGCACCCGCTGCCACTGCGATGCGAGTTTGGCGTCGCTGAACAGGGGCTGGTCCAGGTCGGCCATCGGGCCGGCGTTCAGCGCCGAGACGGGCGGTCCGCCATCCGGGTGGCCTGGCGCGGCGCCGGTACCCCGGCAATCGTCTCGGCCTTCTCGGTTGGCGCGGTCGGCGTGGCGTACCCCGCCGGCTGGCCTGGCCCGGTTGTACCTCGGCTCACCGACGGCCGTCGGCCGGTCGTAGGCCATGCGGGTGCGCGCCACCGGCTTGTGCGCCTGGCCGTCGTCCGCCGGCGTCACCGGCGTGTCGCTGACCACTGCCCCGGACGTGGGGGCGTCGTCGTCCTCGGCCGGGGTGAACGTCGGCCGGGCCGTGGTCGCCCCGTCGGTGTACGCCTGCCGGGGAGCGGTCGTCCCGTCCACGGTGGCCTCGTCCGCGCGGGCGCCATCAGCACGGGCGCCATCCGCACGGGCTTCGTCGGTCTTGGCCTCGCGCTGGCCACGGCCGAACATCTGGCTGGATGAAAGCTTCAATGGTTCTCCGTCCTCTCATTGTCGTCCGGATGGGCCAGGTTCGGCCGTCACGGGTTACGGCCGGCCGCTGGCCGCGTCGCTCGTCTCCCGCCGCCAGAACACCCGGCCGTGGTGATGGCTCTCGTCGTTCGCGGGCGCCGAGGCAGCCGACGCGCGGTCGTCGTGGTGGTCGCGATGCCGGTCTCGCCGGCGTCCTTAACCTCGGTCAGCTCCTGGAACAGCGCCCGGTAGTCCAGCAGCGCCTGCCGCAGTTCCTCGGTCCGCGCCGTGTCGGCGTGCTGGGTCACGCCCAGGGCGTTGCGGTACCCGTCAAGGTGGGTCCCGTAGTGAACCGACAGGTCGCGGCGGAACTGCTCGGCGTCGGCCACCTCGTAGCCGCGATCCGCCGCGACCGCGCTGATCAGGGACGCCGCGTTCCGCACCGACGTCGCCGGGTTGTCGATGAACGTTTCCTGTACCGCCAGCCACTGCGGCTCGTACTGGTCGCGCCGCTCCTGGGACAGCGGCCTGATGCCAAGCCCCTCCACGCGGCGCTGCCGCTTGTCGAACTCGGCGTTCGCCTTGCGCGTCCCCACCTCGTTCGCCAGCCGGGTGTACTCAGGGCCGAGCCGCCGGCCGGCCGGCCGGCATGCCAACGCCACGGGCAGCCACGGCGGCGACCACGGCGATGATGACCAGCACGATCACGATCGCGATTATCGCTCCAACAGGCATGCTTACCTCCGAACCTCGCGTTACGACCCCCCGGCTTCCCCCTGACACCGTTGCCAAACAACGCCATCCACCCCCTGGCCGCCATTTCCGGCGATCCGCCGCCGCCCAGCGGTTCCGTCAGCGCGCGGCAGCCCAGCGGCCCGGCACCCTCGAACGGCCCGCCAGCAGAAAACGCGGAACCCCGGGCCCCTCGAGCGGCCCGCGCCCGATGAACCGTCGCGGGCAGGCCGCGCACGGCGCCGCGCTCGCGGCCGGGTGCGGGAAGGCGTGCTGACGAGCAAGAAGCGCCGGGCGCTGGCGCGGGAGGGTCGTGCGTCGGGCCGAGGCGATCGCGCGTACGATCACCGGGAGGAAGCGAGGTGTGATGTCGGGAATGGCTACGGTGCCAGCGGCACCCGGCGGGCCTGATACGCCGGGCCCGGCGGGAGGGCGGTCGGCGGTGCGGTCGGCTGTGGTCTGGTCCGTGGCGCTGGTCGCGGGCGGCGCGCTGCTCGGCCTGCTGTGCGGCTTCATCTGGAGTGAGCTCGCGCCCCGCGTGCTGCTGCAGGAGGTCGGGGTCGGCACGGCAGAGGTGGTCGACGCGGAGACCAGGGCGTTCTTCGGCGCGGACGTGTGGTACTGCGGCATCGCCTCGGTGGCCGGGCTGCTGACCGGGGTGGCCGGCTACCGGTTCGTGGTCGCGCCGCGCACCGGGGGCACGCGGGCCGCGGTGGCGGCCGCGCTGATCGTCGGCGCGGTCGCGGGCGAGTTCACCATGCTGTGGCTCGGCGGCCAGATCGGGCTGTCCGGTTACTACCACCAGCTGGCGTCGAGCCCGAACGGCACGATGTTCTCCGCGTCCCTGGCGCTCGGCTCGAAGAGCGGACTCGCCTGCTGGCCGCTGTTCACCGCGGTCGTGCTGCTCATCGCGGAATGGGGTACCCGCCGCGATGCCGACGAGACCGCCGACGACGGGCCAGCCCCCGGCGAGGCCGGCCCCTGGATGACCGGCCCAGAAGAGGCCGGCCCCGGCGAGGCCCGCCCGCAGTAGCCCGGCCCAGCCCGGCCCGGCGTGGCCCGGCCCGGCGTGACCCGGTCAAGCCCCGGCCGGGCCGTGCCGTCGACTGATAACAGCAACAAGCGCTCCGCTCTCCTTAAGGGCGTCGGCTGATAACAGCAACACGCGCTGCGCGTTCTGGACGGCAAAGCGGCTCCCGTGCGAGTGTGCGCCTGGCCGTCGGCGTCCCCGCTGGGGCTTGCCGAGGCCTGCAGCCGGGCGGGAGCATCGCGAGGTCAGGCCGGCGCCTAGGCCACTGGGCTGTGGGTTCGTGATCTGCCGCGCTATTCGTGGTTGTTGCGTAGTTTCGTCGGGGCCGAGTAGCGGGAGATACGGAGCGACGGGGAAAGTCGTCGCCTAAAGGGAGCAACCTTCTGGCTTCCTGACCGTCTATGCACACGCGAGGCGGATCCTCCCGCGAGCCAACCCCGCCCTTCTTCCTGGCCTGAAGGGCGGCGGGCGGTGAGCGACAGGGGAGAACCGCCCGCCGGGCGCGCGCCGGCGAGCGGGGCTAGCACCCCCCGTGAACCAGGTCGGGCGTACCGCTGTGGAGCGGGACTCGGGGAGCCAGGAAGAGGTGCGCGACTCAGTGATGAGGGAAAAACAGGGGGCTGCGGCGCGTGAAGACGAGGATTTCGCCGATTTCGCCCGGGCAAGCTACCCGGGCCTGCGGCATGCGGGGTACCTGATGACCGGTGACCGGCACAGCGCGGAGGAGGCCGCGCAGACGGCCCTTGTCCGCACCTACGCCGCGTGGTCACGGGTCCGGCGTGAGGCGGCCTACGCCTACGCGCGTAAGGTACTCGTCAATTACCTCACCGACCGGTGGCGCCGCGGGCTGCATGAGTACCCGGTCGGCGAACTGCCGGAGTGCAACGGATCCCCCGACCCGGCCGACGAGGTGGCGCTGCGCCACTGGCTGACCGGGGCGCTCGCCACGCTGACCGTCAAGGAGCGCGCCGTGGTCGTCATGCGCTACCTGTTCGACCTGCCCGAGGCGACGGTGGCCAGGGACCTCGGGGTCACCGTCGGCACCGTCAAGTCCACCAGTTCCCGCGCGCTCGCCAAGCTGCGCGTTCGCGCTGGACGACATCAGCCCGGCCCAGTCGACCGGAGGGAGCCAGCCATGTCAGGCCTAGATACCCGCGCGCTCCGCACAGGCGCTGCAGCCACCGGGCGAGCCGGGCGAAGCCGGCGACCCGGTCGACGTGGCCATGATCATGGCCCGCGGCCGGCGGCTCCGCCAGCGCCGCCGCTACGCCGCGATGAGCGGCGGGCTTGGCGCGGTCGCGGTGCTGGCCGGCACGGCGGCCGCCCTCGTGAACGTGACCGGCCCCTTGGCCCCCGGTGGCCTCATCGACCCCGGGCACCAGCCGCCCGGCTACCACCAGCAGGCGCCGCCGCTGCCCGTGGCGGTAGCGGCGGCGCGGCGGCCGCCAGACGGGTCGATGTCCGCGAACCCGGCCCCGCCCCAGAACGGCGGCCCGCCGGGTTACGTCGGACTCGCGCCCGGTTACAGCGGCGGCGCGCCGTCCGCGCCTGGCGGTGCGGGCGGGCCACCGCCCCCCGTTACGCAGCCGTCGTCGGCCGCGCCGCCAGCCGGGGCGCCGTCATCGCCCGCCTCGGTCGGTGCCGCGCCCCCGTCGGCCGTGCCCGCCGTCGGCGGTGCCGCCGCCGGTGCGGCCGCCCTTTGCGCCGCCGAGCGGCGTTCCGACTCCCACCACCTCGCCGACCCCGTCGCCGACCACGTCGCCGACGCCGACCACGTCGCCGACGCCGACCAGCCCGGGGACGCCGACACCCACTAAGTCGCCGTCCCCGACAGCGTCGCCGACGCACAGCAAGTCGCCGTCCCCGACAGCATCGCCAACGCGCCATCGTCCACGCCGAGCGGCGCATCGGATCGACCCGGTCTGAGCGAGCGGGGCCGGAGCCGGGACCGTCCAGCATTCGGACGCTTCTGCGGTCCGTCTGTGACGTTCGTAAACTAGGCGGGTGACTTCGGATAGCGGGGCAATGTCCCGCAACCACCCTGATTGACCTGCCCTCATCGACCTGCGGGGGCGCGACGCGGCCGGGCTCACCCGCCCGGCCCTGGCCGGCGTGCTGCCGCGCGCCGCGCTCGACGTCGACCGCGCGGTGGACCTCGTCAAGCCGATCACGCGAGGACGTCCGCGTCCGCGGCGGCGCGGCGGTCCGCGAGTACACCCGCCGCTTCGACGGCGTGGACCTCGACCGCACCCGGGTGCCAGAAGAAGCCATCCGACATGCCCTGGAGACCATCGACCCGGCGGTCAGGGACGCACTCGAAGAGGCCGCCCGCCGCGCCCGGGTGGTGCACGAGGCGCAGCTGCCCGAGCGCCGCGACAGCGTGCCCGCGCCGGGGCTGACCGTCTCGACCCGGTTCATCCCGGTCGACCGGGCCGGCGTGTACGTGCCCGGTGGCCTGGTCGCCTACCCGTCGTCGGTGGTGATGAACGTGGTGCCGGCCCAGGCGGCCGGGGTGGACGTCGATCGCCGTCGCCTCGCCGCCGCAGCAGGAGTTCGGCGGCCTGCCGCACCCCGCGGTGCTGGCCGCCTGCGCGCTGCTCGGCGTCACCGAGGTGCACGCGGTCGGCGGCGCCCAGGCCCTGGCCATGTTCGCCTACGGGACCGACGAGTGCTCCCCGGTGGACGTGATCACCGGCCCGGGCAACGTCTACGTGGCCGCGGCCAAGCGCATCCTGTCCGGCGTCGTCGGCATCGACGGCGAGAACGGCCCGACCGAGATCGGCATCATCGCCGACCACACGGCCGACCCGGCCCACCTGGCCGCCGACCTGATCGGCCAGGCCGAGCACGACGAGCTGGCCGCCTGCCTGCTGATCACCACCGACCCGGCCACCCCGGCCAGGGTAGACGCGGAGCTGGCCCGCCAGCTCCCGCTGACCAGGCACCGGGAGCGGGTGCGTCACCGCGCTCGGCGCCCAGGCGGGGTACGTGCTGGTGGACGACCTGGCCGCCGCCCTCGCGGTCTCCGACGCCTGGGCGCCGGAGCACCTGGAGGTGCAGACGCAGGACGCGGCCAAGGTGGCGGGGGAGGTGCGCAACGCCGGCGCGGTCTTCGTCGGCCCCTACAGCCCGGTCTCGCTCGGCGACTACCTGGCGGGCTCCAACCACGTGCTGCCCACCGGCGGCACCGCCCGGCACACCAGCGGGCTGTCGGTCTACCCGTACCTGAAGGTCGTCAACTTCATCGAGTGCGACCGCGACTCCCTCGCCGCCGTCGCCCCCCGGGTGGACGCGCTTGGCGGCGCCGAGGACCTGCTCGCCCACGTTGCCGCGGTCCGCGTCCGGGTGCCGAAGGATGAGTCCCGATGAGCGCCGACCAGGGCCGGCGGCCCTCCAGGGAGGCCAGGACCAGGGGAGCGCGGCCGCCGTGGTCCGCGGCCTCATCCGAGACGACCTGCGGCACCTGCACCCCTACGGGGCGCCGCAGCTCGACGTGCCGGTTCAGCTCAACACCAACGAGAACCCGTACGCGCCGAGCGAGGCGCTGCGGGCGGCCATCGCCGAGGCGGTGGCCGGCGTGGCAGGCACGCTCAACCGCTACCCGGACCGGGACGCGGTTGACCTGCGCAAGGACCTGGCCGCCTACCTCGGCCACGGGCTGGCCGCGCAGCAGGTGTGGGCGGCCAACGGCTCGAACGAGATCATCCAGCAGCTGCTGCAGGCGTTCGGCGGCCCCGGCCGGGCCGCGCTCGGCTTCGAGCCGTCCTACTCGATGCACCCGCTGATCTCCCTGGCCACCGGCACCCGGTGGATCGAGGGCAGCCGGGACGCCGACTACGGCCTGTCGTCCGCCGCCGCCCAGGTCCGCGAGCACCGGCCCGACGTCGTGTTCGTCACCTCGCCGAACAACCCGACCGGCACCTCGGTGCCGCTCGGCCTGGTCGAGGAGGTCTACGAGCGCCGCCCCGGGCCTGGTCGTGGTGGACGAGGCCTACGCCGAGTTCGTCCGCGCGGGCACGCCAAGCGCGCTGACCTTGCTGCCCGGCCGGCCCGGCTGGTGGTCTGCCGCACCATGTCCAAGGCCTTCGCCGCGGCCGGCACCCGGCTCGGCTACCTGGCCGCCGACCCGGCCGTGGTGGACGCCCTGCTCACCGTGCGGCTGCCCTATCACCTGTCCACGGTCACCCAGGCGGTCGCCCGGGCCGCTATCGCGCTCAAGGACGAGCCCCTCGCCACCGTGGAGGCGCTGCGCCGGGACCGCGACGACCTGGTCGCCTGGCTGCGCGGCCGCGGCCTGACCGCCGCCGACAGCGACGCCAACTTCGTGCTGTTCGGCGTGTTCCCCGACCGGGACGCGGTCTGGCAGGGTGTCCTCGACCGCGGTGTCCTCATCCGCAACACCGGCCCGACGGGCTGGCTGCGCGTCTCGGTCGGCACGCCGGCCGAGAACGACGCCTTCAAGCAAGCCCTGACGGAGGTATGCGACCTATGAGCTTCGCACCCGGCACCCGCACCGGCCGCGTGACCCGCGAGACCAAGGAGACCCAGCTGCTGGTCGAGCTGGACCTGGACGGCCCCGGCCCGGTCGAGGTGGAGACCGGCGTCCCGTTCTTCGACCACATGCTCAACCAGCTCGGCAAGCACGGCTGCCTCGGCCTCACCGTTCGGGCCAAGGGCGACACCCACATCGACGCCCACCACACGGTCGAGGACACCTCGATCGCGCTCGGCCAGGCGCTCAAGGAGGCCCTGGGCGACAAGGCGGGCATCCAGCGGTTCGGCGACGCCACCGTGCCGCTGGACGAGACCCTGGTCCGCGCGGTGGTGGACCTGTCCGGGCGCCCCTACGTGGTGCACGACGAGCCGGACGGGATGGCCCCGATGATCGGCAGCTACGACACCACGCTCACCCGGCACATCTGGGAGTCCCTCGCCCACTCGGCCGGCATCTGCCTGCACGTCCACGTGCTGTACGGCCGCAACCCGCACCACATCGTCGAGGCCCAGTTCAAGGCGGTCGCCCGGGCGCTGCGCGCCGCCGCCGCCTTCGACCCGCGCTCCCCGGGCGTCCCCTCCACCAAGGGCGTGCTGTGACGCGCGAGGGCGCCGAGACCACCCCCGCTCCGGCGCGGCCCGTGGTCTCGCCGCCGCCCCCCTTTCCGGGTCGTTTGCGCTTTCGCCTGCTTCTATCGGGGCCAAAAGCGCAAACGAGCCGCTGGGCGGCGGACCGGCGCGAGCGGGACCGGCGGTCGCGGTGAGCCCGCGCGTCGTCGTGCTCGACTACGGGTCTGGCAACCTGCGCTCGGCCGAGCGGGCCCTGGCCCGGGCCGGCGCCGACGTGACCGTCACCGCCGACCTGGGCGCGGCGGCCGAGTGCGACGGCCTGGTCGTCCCCGGCGTCGGCGCGTACGCCGCCTGCATGGCCGGCCTGCGCGGCATCGGCGGCGAGAAGGTCATCGCCGGCCGGGTCGAGGCCGGCCGCCCGGTGCTCGGCATCTGCGTCGGCATGCAGGTGCTGTTCGCGGCCGGGGAAGAGTTCGGCGTGCACACCGAGGGCTGCGGCGTCTTCCCCGGCACCGTGGACCGGCTGGACGCCCCGGTGCTGCCGCACATGGGGTGGAACACCGTCGCGCCGCCGGCCGGGCTCGGTGCTGTTCGCCGGCCTCGCCGCGGGCACCCGCTTCTACTTCGTGCACTCGTTCGGCCTGCGGCTGCGCGACGCCGGCCCGCTGCGGGCAGCGGGCGCCCGGATCACCGTCACCGAGCACGGCGAGCCGTTCGCCGCCGCCGTGGAGCAGGGCACGGTCAGCGCCACCCAGTTCCACCCGGAGAAGTCCGGCGACGCCGGCGCCGCCGTCCTGCGCAACTGGCTGGCCGCCCTGTGAGCGTTCCTGTTCCGCTCGTCATTTCGAAGGAGACGTTGTGAGCCTGACACTGCTGCCCGCCGTTGACGTGGCCGGCGGCCAGGCGGTCCGCCTGGTCCAGGGGGCCGCCGGCTCGGAGACCGGCTACGGCGACCCGCTGGAGGCCGCCCTGGCCTGGCAGTCCGCCGGGGCGGAGTGGATCCACCTGGTGGACCTGGACGCGGCCTTCGGCCGGGGCAGCAACGCCGAGCTGCTGGCCAGCGTCGTCGGCAAGCTGGACGTCAAGGTCGAGATGTCCGGCGGCATCCGGGACGACGCCTCCCTGGAGCGCGCGCTGTCCACCGGCTGCGCCCGGGTCAACATCGGCACCGCCGCCATGGAGAACCCGGACTGGGTCCGGGAGATCATCGCCGCGCACGGCGAGGCGATCGCGGTCGGCCTCGACGTCCGCGGCCGAACCCTGGCCGCCCGGGGCTGGACCAAGGAGGGCGGCGACCTGTACGAGGCCCTGGAACGGCTCGACGCCGAGGGCTGCGCCCGGTACGTGATCACCGACGTGCTCAAGGACGGCATGCTCAAGGGCCCCAACCTGGACCTGTACCGGGACGTGTGCTCGCGCACCACGGCCCCGGTCGTCGCCAGCGGCGGCGTGTCGTCCCTGGACGACCTGCGCGCCCTGGCCGGCCTGACGCCGATCGGGGTGGAGGGCGCGATCGTCGGCAAGGCCCTGTACGCGGGCGCGTTCACCCTGGAAGAGGCGCTCGCGGCGGTGTCGGCATGACCGTCGCCGTCCGCGTCATCCCCTGCCTGGACGTGGACGCCGGCCGGGTGGTCAAGGGCGTGAACTTCGAGAACCTGCGCGACGCCGGCGACCCGGTGGAGCTGGCCTCCAGGTACGACGCCGAGGGCGCCGACGAGCTGACGTTCCTCGACATCACCGCCTCAAGCGGCGGCCGGGAGACCACCTACGACGTGGTCCGGCGCACCGCCGAGCAGGTGTTCATCCCGCTCACCGTGGGCGGCGGCGTCCGGTCCGCCGCCGACGTGGACGCGCTGCTGCGGGCCGGCGCCGACAAGGTGTCGCTCAACACCGCCGCCGTCGCCCGGCCGGAGCTGCTGGCCGAGGCGGCCAGGCAGTTCGGCTCGCAGTGCATCGTGCTCTCGGTGGACGCCCGGCGGGTCCGGCCGGGCACCCCGCCCACCCCGAGCGGCTTCGAGGTCACCACGCACGGCGGCCGCACCGGCACCGGCATCGACGCCGTCGAGTGGGCCCGCCGGGCCACCGCGCTCGGCGCGGGGGAGATCCTGCTCAACTCGATGGACGCCGACGGCACCGAGGCCGGCTTCGACCTGGAGCTGATCGGCCTGGTCCGCGAGGCGGTCACCGTCCCGGTCATCGCCAGCGGCGGCGCCGGGCGCGCTGGACCACTTCGCGCCCGCCGTCGCGGCCGGCGCGGACGCGGTGCTCGCCGCCAGCGTCTTCCACTTCGGCGCGCTGCGCATCGGCGAGGTCAAGGACACCCTGCGCGCGGCCGGCCACCCGGTCCGCTGACGCACCCGCCGGGGTCGCCGTGGCCGGCCCCGGGGTGCCGCGCAGGACCGCGCCCGGGTGTCGCCGGGGCCGGCTCTCCGGCGCCGCCTGCCTCCGGAAAAATTTTCGTCACACTTGAACGCCTCGCCGCCGCCGACCCCGCCCCGCGCGCGTCGGCCGACCCGGTCCGCGCCCGCCGCCGACCGGGCCTGGTACCCACCGCAGTAGCCACCGCGCCGACGCACTCAGCGCCCTGACCAGCAACTTTGCTGACAACGTCGGTCAAACGTGGCTTTTAGCGCACCGGCGGGCCTGTCGTTAGAGGCGTCCGGCGGCCTGCCGATCCGATCATGGATTCGGGCAGTGTACAGATTTATGGCTTCGTTGCCGGATCTTTGCTCAATTGGCGATGAGCGCCTACTCTTCCCTGTTTGTCAGGCGTTCCGCAAGGCCGCCCGCACCGCGTGCGCCCCCCAGGGCACTCTTTTGCAGCACTCAGCACACGGTGGAGGCGGCCTTCACGGTGAACGCGACCTTCGCGGGAAGGAGCCCTTTGGGCGCCCACTCTTCTACAGCCTTGTCACGTCTTGCGCGCCGGGTTCCGGTTGTCGCCGCCGCCCCGGCCCTGCTGGGCGTGGGGGCTGCGCTCGTGATGGCCAACTCGCCCGGCGGGCACTCGGCCGGGCCGTCCCACCCCAAGACCGGCTCAGCCGCCCTGGCCGACGTGGCCGCGGCCCCGATCACGCACCCCAGCGGTCGCCCAGCCGACGGCGAGACCCGTCACCCCGGCCGCGACCCCCAAGGCACCCACGGTGACCCGGACGACGGTCGCCGCCGCCGCTCCGGCCGCCCCGACCGGCAAGCACGCGAAGCCGGCCAGCTACACGGTCAAGTCGGGCGACACCCTGGCCAGCATCGCCCAGCGGCTCTACCACAGCGACCGGTACTGGACGGTGCTCTACTGGGCCAACCACACGCACATCGCGGACGCCAACTCGATCACGGCCGGCCAGGTGCTCAGCGTCCCGGCCAAGCCCGCCAAGATCCCCGCACCGCCGGCGGCGCCCGCCCCGGCGCAGCCGGCCACCCAGTCGGGCATGTCGGGCACGACGGCCACGTCCGGCGGTCCCTCGTCGGCGCCCGCCGCGACCACGGTCTCCACCTCCGGCGACAGCGCCTTCCAGGCCTGTGTCATCGCCCGCGAGTCCGGCGGCAACTCCCAGGTCATGAACGCCAGCGGCCACTACGGCCTGTACCAGTTCAGCGAGTCCACCTGGGTCGCGTACGGCGGCTCGGCCGCTGACTTCGGCCACGCCAGCGTGGCCGAGCAGAACCAGGTGTTCGCCAACGCCATGGCGGCGGGCGGCGAGTCCAACTGGGCTCCCTACGACGGCTGCTGAGCCGCTGACACCGGCCCCGCGGCCCTGAAAATCCCAGCACTGCCGGTGAAGCGGACGCCTGCCCTCCCGGGGCGTGCGGCGCACCGTGACGACGCTGGACATAACGCAGGGGACCGGATGCCACTGGCATCCGGTCCCCTGACACTTTCCCGGCCGGGTGCTGCTCCCGGCCCGGCTACCGGCCCGCGCCGCCGGCCGCGTCGGCGCCCGCCGCCGCCATCGCGGCGCCGACGATGCCGGCGTCGTTCTGCAGGGTGGCCGCCACGATCTTCGCCTGGACGTCGGTCAGCATCGGCACCCACTTGTCGGCTTCCTTGCTGATCCCACCGCCCACGATGATGAGGCCGGGGGACATCAGCGCCTCGATGTGCTGCAGGTACTCAGACACCCGCTGCGTCCATTCCTTCCAGCCCCATTCGTGCGCCACCTTGGCGTGCTCGGACGCGCGCTTCTCCGCGTCCTTGCCCCGGATCTCGATGTGCCCGAACTCCGTGTTCGGCACCAGCACCCCTTCGGTGAACAGCGCCGACCCGACCCCGGTGCCGAAGGTCAGCATCAGCACCGACCCCTTCACGCCCACGCCCGCGCCGAAGGTCATCTCCGCGACCCCGGCCGCGTCCGCGTCGTTGAGCACCCGCACGTCGGTGCCGATCGCCTTGCCGAACAGCGCCGCCGCGTCCGTGCCGACCCACGTCTGGTCCACGTTCGCCGCGGTGCGGATCGTGCCGCTGGTCACCACGCCAGGGAATGTCGCCCCGATCGGGCCCTTCCAGTCGAAGAACTGCGCGACCTGCTTGACGACCCCAGTGACCGCGTCCGGCGTGGCGGGGTGCGGGGTTGCGATCTTGTTCCGGTCGGCCAGCAGCTTCCCGGTGTCCAGGTCAACCGGCGCACCCTTGATGCCCGTTCCGCCGATGTCAATCCCAAGTGCCTGCATTCCTCGTCCTTCCCGCACCGAGCGCCGCGTCCCGGTTTCCCGGGGTTTTCCCTGACGTCTTCCCTGACTCTGCCCTGAGCGCCGGCCCTTTTCGCAGCCAACCCGACTATTATCGAAGTTGCCCGAACAGAAAGGGGCGTCGTGATGAACCTTCTCAAGGTTGGCGCGGTCGTCGTTGGCGGCATCATCCTCTTCGTCGTGCTCGGCAAAGTGGTCAGCGTTGTCATCGGCCTGATCACCGCGCTCTTTTTCGTCGCCCTCGTCGCGGGTGGCGGCTACCTGGCCTACAAGCTGGTCTCCGGTGGGCGCAAGGAGATCCGCCGCGGTCGGTACTGAGACCAACTGAGCCTCGCTGATCCCGCTACCGGGTACCCGGTAGCGGGATCGGTATCTCCTGAGCCGGGAAGGCGTGCGGACTCAGTGCCGCCAGGCGGATAGCTTCTCCACCGCCTCGGGCGGCCCGTCCAGGGTCACGTGCGCCGCGCCGACCCGGCCCATGGCCCACAGGGTCAGCTCCGCCGGGGTGCCGGTGACCGTGACGTTCGGCGCGGCGGTCTTCGCCACGATCAGGTCCAGCTTGCCGTCGTGCTCCCGGGCCAGCACCACCCCGGTCGGTGCCGCGCGCAGCAACAGCCGCGTCCCCTTGAGCCGCTTCCACAGCAGCTCGGTCAGGCCCGGCTCGATCGGCCGCTCCGTCCAGCCCTCGCCCGCCCGGCGCACGTCCTCATGGTGCACGAAGAACTCCACCGCGTTCGCCGCCTCGTCCACACCGGGGATCGCGAATACGGACAGCTGCGGCGGCCCGTCGCGCAGCAGCCCCACCAGCTCGGGGAAGGAGTACCGCTCCAGGTACTGCTGCTGTACCCGCGCGGTGTAGCCGGCCAGCGGGCCGCCCATTACCCCGGCGGCGGCGTCCGGGCGGCGCTCGCGCAGCACCAGGTGTGCCGCCAGGTCCCTGGTTCGCCAGCCTTCGCACAGCGTCGGTGAGTCCGGGCCGGTCTCGTCGAGCAGCGCGGCTAGCGCCGTCCGTTCGTCACGCGCATAGGTCACGAGGGCTGTAACGATCGTAGGCGCGACGTCCCGCCCCCGTCTCCCGGCCGGGGCGTGCCACCTGACCGTGCCCGGGGGCGGCGTCCCCTGGGCGGGGCGGACCTGACGCAGGCCGTGCCCGGGACCGGGGTGAAACCGCTTGCCGGCGGGCAACGCGGAAGCTCGTAGGCTGTAAGTGCTCCCGCCCCCGGGGGCAGCAAGCCCGATGAGGAGCTACAACGATGACAGACGCGGCGCGCCCGTCGAACCTGGACCCGAAGGTGGCCGCCCGGCTCAAGCGGGACGCGGCCGGGTTGTTTCCCGCCATCGCCCAGCAGCACGACACCGGCGAGGTGCTGATGGTCGGCTGGATGGACGATGAGGCGCTGCACCGCACGCTGACCACCGGCCGCTGCACCTACTGGTCGCGCAGCCGCCAGGAGTACTGGGTCAAGGGCGACACGTCCGGGCACCAGCAGTGGGTCAAGTCGGTGGCGCTCGACTGCGACGGCGACACGGTGCTGGTCAAGGTGGACCAGGTCGGCGCGGCCTGCCACACCGGCGACCGCACCTGCTTCGACGCCGACGTGCTGGACAGCCTGACCGGTGAGCGGCCGGACCCGGCCCCGGCGTCATGAGCGAGCTTGCGAGCGAGTCAGTAAGCACTGGGCGTCCGCGAATGCGGCCGACGAGCGCTAGCGAGGAGGTCTCATGAGCGAGCTTGCGAGCGAGCCCGCGGCGCGCGCCGGCCAGCCCGGCCAGGCGTGAGTACGGCCTGACCCTGCTGGCCGCGGCGGTCGGCGCCGCGCTCATCCTGCTGGCGGTCAGGCAGCAGTGGGCGCGGGCCGTCTTCACCCCGCCCAAGCCGCTGAGCGCGCAGGTGGTCACCGTGTCCGGCAGCGACCTGGTGCCGCTGGCCGGCGCGCTCGCGCTCGCCGCCCTGGCCGGGCTGGCCGCCGTGATCGCTACCCGGGGGGCGCTGCGGCGAGCGGCGGGAGTGCTGCTCGCGCTGTTCGGCGCGGGTGCGGGCGCCGCCGTGCTGACCTCCGTCACCGCCGCGACCGTGCTGTCCGTGGCCGCGTCCAAGGTCGCGTCGCCCGAGTCCGCGGCCGTTTCCGGCGCGGCCGGGTCGACCACCAGCGGCTCGACCGGCGGCGGCGCGCTCGTCGTCTCCGGCTCGGCCGGCCACGCCATCATGACCGGCACGCCGTGGCACGTCGCGGTCGTGGCCGGCGCGCTGCTCGTCTTCCTCGCGGGCCTGTTCACGGCGCTGCGCGGCCCGGACTGGCCGGTCATGTCAGCCCGCTACGACGCGCCGTCCGGCCACGGTGGCCGGGGGCGCCGGCGGCGCCGCGCGCGGCCGGGCGCTGGACGCGGCGAGCATGTGGGAGTCGCTGAACGGCGGCAGGACCCGACCGAGGACCCTGCTGAGGATTCCGAGCCAGGCCCGGGCGGGAACGACCAGGCGGCCGGCCGTTCCGGCGCCGCGGCGGACGCCGGTGCGCGACGAGTCGTTGCGCAACGTGAACGTAAGCCCAGTGCATAGCGAAGGCAAACTACCCGGGGGGCCGCCGGGGGCGCGCCAGGCGGGCGGCTAGCATCGCCTGAAGCAACATTTCCGAATTGAGGAGACGCGGAACCGCGGTGAGTGTGCTCGACGAGATCCTCGAAGGAGTGCGTGCCGACCTGGCCGAGCGCCAGTCGCGCGTCTCGCTTGAGCAACTGAAGGACCAGGCGAGGAAGGCACCGTCTCCACTGGACGCCGCTGCCGCCCTCAAGGCCGACGGCGTCAGCGTCATCGCCGAGGTGAAGCGGGCCAGCCCGTCCCGCGGCGCGATGGCCGCGATCGACGACCCGGCCGCCCTGGCGGGCGACTACGAGGCCGGCGGCGCCCGGGTGATCAGCGTGCTGACCGAGCAGCGGCGGTTCGGCGGCTCGCTGGACGACCTCGCCTCCGTCCGGCGCGCCGTGCAGGTGCCGGTGCTCCGCAAGGACTTCGTGGTCAGCTCCTACCAGCTCTGGGAGGCCCGGGCCTACGGCGCCGACCTGGTGCTGCTGATCGTCGCCGCCCTGGAGCAGTCGGCGCTGGTCTCGCTGGTCGAGCGGGCCCTGTCCATCGGGCTGCTGCCGCTGGTCGAGGTGCACGCTGATGAGGAGCTTGACCGCGCGGTCGACGCCGGCGCCACGGTCATCGGGGTGAACGCCCGCAGCCTGGCCACCCTCGAGGTGGACCGCAGCATCTTCTCCCGGCTCGCGCCCCGCATCCCGGAAGGCATCGTCAAGATCGCCGAGTCCGGCGTGCGCGGCCCGCACGACCTGCTGGCCTACGCCGCCAGCGGCGCCGACGCCGTGCTCGTCGGCGAGTCCCTGGTCACCGAGAAGGACCCGCGCGCCGCCGTCGCCGACCTGGTGACCGCCGGGTCCCACCCGGCCCTGCGCGGCGAAAGAGGTTAGCAGCCCGCCACGGCCGTCCCCTGCGCCTCCGCATGGGCGCGGGCCCCCTGCTAGGGTTGCGGACGTGAGTACCGCTGTTATCTTCCGGGGGGACGCCTCCCCGTGCCCGCTGGGGCAGGCACGATGAAAAACGACCGTATCGTGCCCGCGGCAGAACCCGACATCTCCCCAGTTCCCGACCTCGCCGGGCACTTCGGTGCCTACGGCGGCCTGTACGCGCCCGAGTCCCTGATGGCCGCGATCGAGCAGCTGGCCAAGGAGTACGAGGCCGCGCGCCAGGACCCGGGGTTCACGGGGGAGCTTGACGAGCTGCTGCGCGGCTACGCGGGCCGGCCCACCCTGCTCACCGAGGCGAAGCGATTCGGTCCGGAGTTCGCGGGCGGCGCCCGGGTCTTCCTCAAGCGCGAGGACCTGGCCCACACCGGCTCACACAAGATCAACAACGTTCTCGGCCAGGTGCTGCTCACCAAGCGGATGGGCAAGACCCGGGTGATCGCCGAGACCGGCGCCGGCCAGCACGGCGTGGCCACCGCGACCGCCTGCGCGCTGCTCGGCCTGGAGTGCGTGGTCTACATGGGCGAGGAGGACACCCGCCGGCAGGCGCTGAACGTCTCCCGGATGCGCATGCTCGGCGCGACCGTCGTCGCGGTCACCGCGGGCACCAAGACGCTCAAGGACGCCATGAACGAGGCGTTCCGCGACTGGGTTACCACCGTCGAGAACACGCACTACTGCATCGGCTCCGTCGGCGGACCCCACCCGTTCCCGATGATGGTCCGCGACTTCCAGCGGATTATCGGGGTCGAGGCCCGCCAGCAGATGCTCGACCAGGCGGGCCGGCTGCCCGACGCGGTCGTCGCCTGCGTCGGCGGCGGCAGCAACGCGATCGGCGTCTTCCACGCCTTCATCCCCGACGAGGGCGTCCGGCTGATCGGCTGCGAGGCCGGCGGCGACGGCGACGGGCGGGCCGAGCGGTCCGCCGCCACCCTGACCATGGGCACCCCGGGCGTGCTGCACGGCATGCGCACCTACGTGCTGCAGGACGACGACGGCCAGACCCTGGACACCCACTCGATCTCGGCCGGGCTCGACTACCCGGGCGTCGGCCCCGAGCACTCCTGGCTCAAGGACGCCGGCCGGGCCGAGTACCGCAGCGTGAGCGACGCCGAGGCGATGGAGGGCTTCGCCGCCCTGTGCAAGACCGAGGGGATCATCCCGGCCCTCGAGTCCTCGCACGCGATCGCCGGCGCCATGAAGCTCGGCCGTGAGCTGGGCCCGGACGCCGTGCTGCTGGTCAACCTGTCCGGGCGCGGCGACAAGGACGTAGCCACCGCGTCCGCCTACTTCGGCGTGTGAGGGCGCGCTGCCCGCGCGCCGTCTGCCGCACGTCTGCACCGACCACCCGTCCAACGCCAGGATCAAAGGTTCTATAAGCGCCATGAGCACCGTCAGCACCGCGTTCGAGAAGGCCGCCGCCGAAGACCGCGCCGCACTCGTCGGCTACCTCCCGGCCGGCTTCCCCGACAAGCAGACGGCGATCAAGGCCGCCCTGGCGATGGCCGAGGCGGGCGCCGACGTGATCGAGCTCGGCCTGCCCTACTCCGACCCGCTGATGGACGGCCCGGTCATCGCCGACGCCGTCTACCAGGCGCTCAAGGGCGGCACGCGGACCCGCGACGTCCTCGACACGGTGAGCGCCATCGCCGACGCGGGCGTCGCCGTGGAGATCATGACCTACTGGAACCCGGTCAACCGCTACGGCGCCGACGCGTTCGCCCGCGACCTGGCCAACGCGGGCGGCGCCGGCCTGATCACCCCGGACCTGACCCCGGAAGAGGCGGACGACTGGGTGGCAGCGTCGGAGGCCCACGGGCTCGACCGCATCTTCCTGGTGGCGCCGTCCTCGCCGCCCGAGCGGATCGCGGCGATCACCGCGCTGTGCCGTGGCTTCGTCTACGCCGCCAGCCTGATGGGCATCACCGGCGCCAGGGACTCCGTCAGCGCCAGCGCCGAGGGCGTCGTTTCCCGCGTCCGCCAGCACACCAGCCTCCCGGTCGCCGTCGGGCTCGGCGTCTCCACCGGTGCGCAGGCCCGCCAGGTGGCCGGCTTCGCCGACGGCGTGATCGTCGGCTCCGCCTACGTCCGCCGCATCGCCGAGGCCGCCACCCCGGCCGACGCGGTCGCCGCCGCCCGCGACCTCACCACCGAGCTAGCCGCCGGCGTCCGTCGCCGCTAGCCGGCCGCATGGGGCGCCGCGCTAGGGGGAACGGGCCAACGTTGACACCGGAGTTCTTAGACCGGGCTATCGGTGACACCCGGTGAGCCGCCGTCACCCGTGCCGCCAGGGCGGTGGCCGGTGTGGCGGACGGCGGGCGTGTTTCCTGGGCGGGGGGCCGAAAGGTGCGCGGCTGGATCGCCGGTTTCGCGGAGTTTTGGCTGGGTATCGGTGACGTACCGACGATCTTCGAAGCTCCGATGCGCGGGGGAGCTTGACGACGCATCGGTGCACTGTGGTGTCTGCACCCACCTCTTGCACACCCACCGCACGTGCACCAATCCGCCCAGAATGCTCACAAGCCGGCTCTGGTAACGGTTTCACCATTCATGTAATGTCAATGTAACTTACGTGTAGCAGCAGGGCCAGCGTCGTCCCCCCGCAGCCAGCGCAGTACAGCGGAGATATGACGACAGGAGTTTTGATGGTGCCTGCCGCAAGCCAGGGGACGAGCACCCTTTTTTCGGCCGCCCCTGCTCGGGTGAAGACCAGCCAGGTCCCGGCGGAAAAAGAGCACTCGCTTTACGACAGCCGGTTCGAGCACGACGCCTGTGGTGTGGGCTTCGTGGCCGATCTTCGCGCCAGCGGCGGCCACGACGTGGTGGCCAGCGCCCTTCGCGTTCTCTGCAACCTCGAGCACCGCGGCGCGGCGGGCGCCGACCCGGATACCGGCGACGGGGCCGGCATCGTCACCCAGATCCCTGACGCGTTCTTCCGTGCGGTCGCCGGCTTCAGCCTCCCCGAGGCCGGGCATTACGCCGCCGGACTGGCCTTCCTCTCTGTCGACGCCGCGGAGCGGGCGCGGGCCCGCGCCCAGGTCGCCGAGCTGGCCGCCGATGAGGGCCTGGCCGTCCTTGGCTGGCGCGTCGTCCCGGTCAACTCCGCCGCCTGCGGAGCGGGCGCGCGCGAGGCCATGCCGCACATCGAACAGCTGTTCGTGTCTGGCCTGGCCGACGAGGACGGCCTTGACCTGGACCGCCTCGCCTTCTGCCTGCGCAAGCGGGTCGAGCACGAGGCGGGCGTCTACTTCGCCTCGCTGTCGGCCCGCACGATCGTCTACAAGGGCATGCTGGCCGCGCCGCAGCTCGACCCGTTCTTCCCCGACCTGTCCGACGAGCGCTACGCCAGCAACCTGGCCCTGGTCCACTCGCGGTTCTCCACCAACACGTTCCCGTCCTGGCCGCGGTCGCACCCGTACCGCTACGTCGCTCACAACGGCGAGATCAACACCGTGCAGGGCAACCGGAACTGGATGCGCGCCCGTGAGGCGATGCTGGCCTCACCGCTCATCCCCGCGTCCACGTCGGGCAAGGGGATCGAGCGGCTCTTCCCGATCCTCGACCCCGACGGGTCGGACTCCGGCTCGTTCGACGAGTGCCTGGAACTGCTGCACCTGGGCGGCCGGTCGCTGCCGCACGCTCTGCTCATGATGATCCCCGAGCCGTGGGAGAACCATGAGGAGATGGACGACAAGCGCCGTGCCTTCTATCAGTTCCACTCGGCGCTCATGGAGCCGTGGGACGGCCCCGCGCTGATCGCGTTCACCGACGGCACCGTCATCGGCGCCGTGCTCGACCGCAACGGCCTGCGCCCCGGCCGGTACTGGGTGACCGCCGACGGCCTGGTCGTGCTGGCCTCCGAGGTCGGCGTGCTCGACATCGAGCCCGCCCGGGTGGTGCGCCGCGGCCGCCTGCAGCCGGGCCGCATCTTCCTCGCCGACACGGCCGCCGGCCGCATCGTCGAGGACGAGGAGGTCAAGTCGGCGCTGGCCGCCGAGCAGCCCTACGACGACTGGCTGCACGCCGGCCTGGTCCACCTCGACGACCTGCCCGACCGCCAGCGGATCGTGCCGACCGCGGCCGACCTGCTGACCCGCCAGCGCACCTTCGGCTACACAGAGGAAGAGCTGCGCGTCATCCTCACCCCGATGGCCGCCACCGGCGCCGAGCCGATCGGCTCCATGGGCACCGACACCCCGGTCGCCGTGCTCTCGGACAAGCCCCGGCTGGTCTTCGACTACTTCACCCAGCTGTTCGCCCAGGTGACCAACCCGCCGCTGGACGCGATCCGCGAGGAGCTCGTCACCTCGCTGTCCACCACCACCGGGCCGGAGCGGAACCTGCTCGACCCGGGCGCGTCCTCCTGCCGCCAGGTCGTGCTGCCGTTCCCGGTGATCGGCGAGCAGGACCTGGCCAAGCTGGTGCACATCAACGACGGCGGCAACCTGCCCGGCTTCGCCGCGCACGTGGTCGACGGCCGCTTCGACCCCTCGGGCGGCGGCGCGGCCCTGCGCGCCCGGCTGGCCGAGATCTGCGTTGAGGTCACGACGGCCATCTTCAACGGCGCCCGCCTCATCGTCCTTTCCGACCGGGGCGCCAACCACAACAAGCTGGTGCCGATCCCGTCGCTGCTGCTGACCGGGGCGGTGCACCACCACCTGATCCGCGAGAAGACCAGGACCAGGGTCGGGCTCATCGTCGAGTCGGGCGACGCCCGCGAGTGTCACCACATCGCCCTGCTCGTCGGCTACGGCGCGGCGGCGGTCTGCCCCTACCTGGCGATCGAGACCGTCCGCGAGATGGCCGCCCGCGGCGAGCTCGGCGCCGCGTCCGAGCGAACGATCACCGCCGACCGGGCGGAGAAGAACCTGATCAAGGCGCTCGGCAAGGGCCTGCTCAAGATCATGTCCAAGATGGGCGTGTCCACCGTCGCCTCCTACACCGGCGCGCAGATCTTCGAGGCGATCGGCCTCGGCGACGACGTCATCGGCACCTGCTTCACCGGCACCGCCTCCCGGCTGTCCGGCGTCGGGTTCGACGTCCTCGCGGCCGAGGCCGCCCGCCGGGCCGGGGTCGCCGCGGGCGGCGCCGGGCTGAACCACCGGCGGCTCCCGATCGGCGGCGAGTACCAGTGGCGGCGCGAGGGCGAGCCGCACCTGTTCAACCCGGAGACGGTCTTCAAGCTGCAGCACGCCACCCGCAGCCGCCGCTACGAGATCTTCAAGGAGTACACCTCCCTGGTCGACGACCAGTCGGAACGGCTGAGCACGCTGCGCGGCCTGCTGCGCATCAAGGGAATCGAGGGCGGGGGCGGGAACGCACCCGACGTTCATAAGGTTCCTATTGATGAAGTAGAGCCGGTGGCGTCCATCGTGCAGCGGTTCGCCACCGGGGCGATGTCCTACGGGTCGATCTCCGCCGAGGCCCACGAGACCCTGGCCATCGCGATGAACCGGCTCGGCGGCCGGTCCAACACCGGCGAGGGCGGCGAGGACCCGGAGCGGTTCAGCCCCGACGCCAACGGCGACCTGCGCCGCTCCGCGGTCAAGCAGGTGGCGTCCGGCCGGTTCGGCGTGACCAGCGAGTACCTGGTCAACGCGGACGACCTGCAGATCAAGATGGCCCAGGGCGCCAAGCCCGGCGAAGGCGGCCAGCTGCCCGGCCACAAGGTGTACCCGTGGATCGCCAAGACCAGGTACTCCACCCCGGGCGTCGGCCTGATCTCGCCGCCGCCGCACCACGACATCTACTCGATCGAGGACCTGGCCCAGCTCATCCACGACCTGAAGAACGCCAACCCGGCGGCCCGGGTGCACGTCAAGCTGGTCGCCGAGGTCGGCGTGGGCACGGTCGCGGCGGGCGTCTCCAAGGCGCACGCCGACGTGGTGCTGATCTCCGGGCACGACGGCGGCACCGGCGCGGCCCCGCTCACCTCGCTCAAGCACACCGGCGCGCCCTGGGAGCTCGGCCTGGCCGAGACCCAGCAGACGCTGCTGCGCAACAAGCTGCGCGACCGGATCACCGTGCAGGTCGACGGCCAGCTCAAGACCGGCCGGGACGTGGTGATCGCCGCGCTGCTCGGCGCCGAGGAGTTCGGCTTCGCGTCCGCGCCGCTCGTGGTCAGCGGCTGCATCATGATGCGGGTCTGCCACCTGGACACCTGCCCGGTTGGCGTCGCCACCCAGAACCCCGAGCTGCGCCGCCGGTTCACCGGCAAGCCGGAGTTCGTGATCAACTTCTTCGAGTTCATCGCCGAGGAGGTCCGCGAGTACCTGGCCGCGCTCGGCCTCCGCTCGATCGAGGAGGCCGTCGGGCGGGTTGACCTGCTCGACACCGCCCGGGCGGTAGCGCACTGGAAGGCGGGCGGCCTCGACCTGACCCCGGTGCTGCACGCGACCGACGGTCCCGTCCGCGGGCCGCTGCACCGGGTCACCGGGCAGGACCACGGCCTCGACCGGGCCCTGGACAACACCCTTATCCAGCTGGCCGAGGGCGCGCTTGAGGAGGGCCGGCCGGTCCACCTGGACCTGCCGATCCGCAACGTCAACCGGACCGTCGGCACCATGCTCGGCTACGAGGTGACCAGGCGCTGGGGCGGCGAGGGGCTGCCCGCCGACACGATCAGGGTGGCCTTCACCGGGTCGGCCGGCCAGTCGTTCGGCGCGTTCGTGCCGCGCGGCATCACGCTGAAGCTGACCGGCGACGCCAACGACTACCTCGGCAAGGGCCTGTCCGGCGGCCGGCTGATCGTCACGCCGTCCGCGGACTCGCCGTTCGACGCCGAGAACCAGGTCGTCGCGGGCAACGTGATCGGCTACGGCGCCACCGCCGGGGAGATCTTCCTGCGCGGCCTGGTCGGCGAGCGGTTCTGCGTCCGCAACTCCGGCGCCCTGGCCGTCGCCGAGGGGGTCGGCGACCACGGCTGCGAGTACATGACCGGCGGCCGGGTGGTGGTCCTCGGGCCGACCGGGCGCAACTTCGCGGCGGGCATGTCCGGCGGCGTCGCCTACGTGCTCGACCTCAACCCGGCCCGGCTCAACCGCGAGATGGTCGACGTGGACCCGCTCGAGGAGGACGACCTGAAGTTCCTGTTCGAGGTCGCCTCGCGGCACCACGCCGAGACCGGGTCGGCGGTGGCCGCCCGGCTGCTGGCCGACTGGGAGACGGCCGCCGGACGGTTCGCCAAGGTCATGCCGAAGGACTACAAGCGGGTGCTCTCGGCGGCGTCGGCCGCCGAGGCCGAGGGCCGGGACGTCAACGAGGCCGTCATGGCGGCCGCCCATGGCTAGCGCGCGCCGCCTGGCTCAGCGGAGCCGGGCGAGCGGGCGACGGATGCGGGAAAACGGGAGAGGAGTAGCTGACCATGGGTGACCCGAAGGGGTTCATGACCACCGGCCGCGAGACGCCACGGCGGCGGCCCGTTGACGTGCGGATCGAAGACTGGCGCGAGGTCTACGAGCCGTTCGCCGCCAGCAAGACCGAGCGGCAGGCGGCGCGCTGCATGGACTGCGGCATCCCGTTCTGCCACAACGGCTGCCCGCTCGGCAACCTGATCCCCGAGTGGAACGACCTCGTCTACCAGGGCGACTGGGCGGACGCCGCCGACCGGCTGCACGCCACCAACAACTTCCCCGAGTTCACCGGGCGGCTGTGCCCGGCGCCCTGCGAGGCCGCCTGCGTGCTCGGCATCAACGCCGACCCGGTCGCGATCAAGCAGGTCGAGGTGGAGATCATCGACCGGGCGTGGGCGGACGGCGGCGTGGTTCCGCTGCCGCCGGCCACCAGGACCGGCTTCACCGTCGCCGTCGTCGGCTCCGGCCCGGCCGGCCTGGCCGCGGCCCAGCAGCTAACCCGGGCCGGGCACCAGGTGACCGTGTTCGAGCGCGATGACGCGATCGGCGGGCTGCTCCGCTACGGCATCCCCGAGTTCAAGATGGAGAAGCGCCACCTGGACCGGCGCCTGGCCCAGATGGAGGCGGAAGGGACCGTCTTCGTCACCGGGGCGTCGATCGAGTCGGCGGCCCAGCTCGACGGGTTCGCCGCGGTCGTGCTGGCCGGCGGGGCCCGGGTGCCGCGCGAGCTGCCGGTGCCCGGCCGTGACCTGGCCGGCATCTACCAGGCCATGGAATTCCTGCCGCTGGCCAACCGGCACGGGGCGGACGCGCCGGTCAGCGCGGCGGGCAAGCACGTGATCATCATCGGCGGCGGCGACACCGGCGCCGACTGCCTCGGCACCTCGCACCGGCAGGGCGCCGCGTCGGTCACCCAGCTGGAGATCATGCCCAAGCCGGCCATGGAGCGGGCCCTGGCCCACCCGTGGCCGACCTACCCGCTGATCTACCGGGTCTCCTCCGCGCACGAGGAAGGCGGCGACCGGGTCTACGCCGCCTCCACCGAGGAGTTCGTCGGCGGCCCGGACGGCGAGGTCCGCGCGTTGCGCCTCACCAAGGTCGCCTTCGAGGGCGGCCGGTTCGCCCCGGTGCCGGGCACCCGGCGGGAGATCCCGTGCGACCTGGCCTTGCTGGCGATGGGCTTCACCGGCTCCGAGCGGCCCGGCCTGCTCACCGACCTGGGCGTGGCGTTCGACGCGCGGGGCAACGTGGCCCGCGACGTCAGCTACCAGACGTCGGTGCCTGGCGTCTTCGTGGCCGGTGACATGGGCCGCGGGCAGTCGCTGATCGTCTGGGCGATCGCCGAGGGGCGCAGCGCCGCGGCCTCGGTGGACGCCTACCTGCGCGCGCTCGACCGGCCCGCGCTCCCGGTGGCGATCCCGCCGACCGCCCGGCCGCTGACCTGACCGAGGGGCCGGCCAGGAGCTGACCGCGCCGGCCCGGCCCGGGGTGTCATGACCCCGGGCCGGGCCGGCGTCGTCTCGCGGCCAGCCGCTCACCCGGCGGCAGGCGGGGTCAGCGGCTTCAAGGTCAACCCCTCAGAAGTAGGAACGGGGGCGTGCTCACCCCTGTCCCCGCACGGACTAGTCCACGGCGGGCCGGCGGGCACGGCGGGCGCGGCGGGCGGCCGTCCCGGCGACCGGGGGACGAACCCCGCATAACGACGGGGTGACGACCTGGATCTGAGCCGGCGATGCCCGCACAATAGGTACACATTGGTCGACGGGGTCGGGTCTGGGGAGCGGCGGACATGGCGCACGCGGTGGCAAGCGCGGGCGGGATGGCGGGCACGGTGCCGCGGGGCCGGATCCGCCGCCGCTGGGTAGACCTGGCGACGACGCCGGGGCGGCTGCGGCTGCTGCTGGCCGGCCTGGTGCTTCTCAGCCTGGCCTGGGGCGCCCTCGCCGCCTTCACCGCGGTCCAGTACGCGTCGGCGGCCTCCAGCGTCGTGAGTACCCGCGAGCCGCTGAGCCTGGACGCGCAGGGGATCTACGCCGCGCTGTCGGACGCCAACGACACCGCCACGACCGCCTTCCTGACCGGGGGGATCGAGCCGGCCGCGACCAGGAACCGGTACCTGGCCGACATCACCAAGGCCGGCGCCGGCATCGAGAACGCGACCGCCCAGGGAGAGGCGGGCGCGCCGGGCGCGGCGGGGGACCTCAGCGTCCTGGCCACGGAGATGCCGGCCTACAGCGGGGAGATCGAGACGGCCCGGGCCGACAACCGGCTCGGGCTACCGCTCGGCGCGGCCTACCTGCGCGAGGCCTCCGGGCTCATGCGCAACACGCTGCTGGTCAAGGCCAAGGACCTGTACGCGGCCGAGAACGCCAGCCTGACCGCCACCAGCGCCCAGGCGACCGGCCTGCCGCTGATCTGCGTCACCGGGGCGGTCGGCCTGGTCGTCGCCTTCCTGCTGTACCGGGCGTCGCGCTGGCTGCGCGGCCGCACCAACCGGGTGTTCAACGTCGGCATGGGCGCGGCCGGCCTGGCGATCGTCGTCTCGCTCGCCTGGCTCGCTGTCGCCTATACCAGCGCGCGCGGCGACCTGCTCGACGCCCGTGCCCGCGGCTCGGCGACGGTCGAGGCCGTCGCCCAGGTCGGCATCGCGGCCAAGGAAGCCCACGCCGACGAGGGCCTCACCCTGATCGACAACACCGGCTCCGACCAGTACCAGGACGACTTCGTCAAGCAGCAGCACGCACTCGGGGCCGGACCGGGCAGCCTGCTCGCCGCCGCGCAGGCCGCGGCCCAGGGCACCCCGGCCGGTCCCGATGTGACGGCGGCGCTCAGTGACGCGCGGTCCTGGTTCGCCGCCCACGACCAGGTCCGGTCGCTGGACGACAGCGGCAGCCACGCCAAGGCCGTCGCCTCGGTCCTGGGCACCGAGGGCGGTGACGCGGGCGCGTCGTTCAACCGGCTGTCGGCCGACCTCAGCGCGGCGACCGGCACCGACCAGGCGGTGTTCGACTCAACTGCCCAGTCAGCGTCCGGTGCCTACACCGCCCTTGAGGCCGGGCTCATCGTGGCCGCGCTGGTTATGGCGGCGGCGTGCGCCTGGGGACTGAGCCGCCGGCTGGCGGAGTACCGGTGAGCGCGGCGACGGACGGGAGCACACCGATGCCGCAGCCCGCGCCAGGGACCAGGGAGGTTCACGCCGTGACCCGCTCGCACCGACGCCCGCCCGCCGGCCGGATCGGGCTGCCCGTGCGGGCCGGGCTGCTGGCCCTGGCCGCGGCGGGCGTGCTCGCGGCGGCCGCCGGCTGCGCCGCGCCGGCCCCGCGCCCGGCCCCGCCGCCCTCCGCCACGGCCCGGCCCACCGGACAGGCCGGCGGGCCCGCCACCGAGAGTGCCGCGAACGGCCACGCCGCGGCGGGCGCCGCGGCGTCCTGCAACCCCGACGCCGTCAGCCTGGCGCCGGACGGCCCGCCCCAGGTGACAGCGGGCTCCCTGATGGCCAAGATCAAGGCGCGCGGCTACCTCATCGCCGGGGTGGACCAGAGCACGTACCACTTCGGCTACCTCAACCCGCTCGACGGGAAGATCGAGGGCTTCGACATCGACATGATCCGGGGCGTGGCCAAGGCGATATTCGGCGACCCGGACAAGGTCCAGTACAAGGCGATCAGCGACGACGACCGGGTGCCCGACGTCGTCAACGGGAGCGTGGACATCGTCGCGCACACGATGACGATCACCTGCGACCGGCTCAAGCAGGTCGACTTCTCCAGCGTCTACTTCGAGGCGCACCAGCGGGTGCTGATCCCTGACAACTCCAAGGCGGTCACCGGCCTGGCCGGCCTCGGCGGGCAGAAGGTGTGCGCGACCAGGGGCTCCGACTCGGTTACCACCATCAAGGACGCCCCGTCGCGTCCCCGCGTCGTCCAGGAGCCGTTCTGGACCGACTGCCTGGTCCTGCTGCAGCAGAACCAGGTGGCGGCCGTCTCCACCGACGACTCGATCCTGGCCGGCCTGGCCGCCCAGGACCCGTTCACCAAGGTCGTCGGCCCGAACCTGACCAACGAGCCCTACGGCCTGGCCATGTCCAAGCAGCACCCGGAGTTCGTCCGCTTCGTCAACGCCGTCCTCGCCCAGGAGCGTTCCGACGGCGACTGGGAGGCCAGCTATCACCGCTGGGTCGGCCCGCAGGCCGCCGTGCCCCCCGCCGCCCACTACGCCAGCTAACCGCGCGGCTGCTGCCCGGCCCCGGCTCCGCCGGGCGAGGCGCCGGGGGCGGGTGAGGTCTGCTGCTTGTATGCAGTATGCATCGCCCAGGTGAACGTTCCGTGGGCCAGGTCGCCCGCTTCCGCCGATGGGCTAAGGTGGTTTAGACCACCGGAAGGGGATTCAGGATGAGCCGGCGTGCGAAGATCGTCTGCACCCTAGGGCCAGCCACTTCAAGCCAGGAGCAGATCACCGCCCTGATAGCGGCCGGCCTGGACGTTGCCAGGCTTAACATGAGCCACGGACAGCGGTCCGATCATCTTGAGGCCTACCGCCGGGTCCGGGTCGGGTCGGACATGACGGGCCGTGCCGTGGGCATCCTCGCCGACCTGCAGGGACCGAAGATCCGCCTCGGGAACTTCCCCGGCGGCCCGGTCCGCCTGGCGGCGGGCGACCAGTTCACCATCACCACCGCGGACATCCCCGGCAACCAGCACGAGGCCTCCACCTCCTACGAGGGCCTGCCCGGTGACGTGCGGTCGGGTGACCGCATCCTGATCGACGACGGCAACGTCCAGCTCGACGTCGTCAGCGTCACCGGCAACCGCGTCCTGCTGCGCGTCGTCGTCGGGGGCAAGGTCTCCGACCACAAGGGGATCAACCTACCCGGCGTCAACGTCAGCGCCCCCGCGCTCACCGAGAAGGACGAGACCGACCTGCGCTGGGCCCTGGAGACCGGCGTGGACATGGTCGCGCTCTCCTTCGTCCGCTCGCCGGACGACGCCCACGTCGCCCGCAAGATCATGACCGACATGGGGCGCCCCGGCGTCCCGCTGATCGCCAAGATCGAGAAGCCGCAGGCGGTCGAGGTGCTGCCGGACATCGTCGACGCCTTCGACGGGATCATGGTGGCCCGCGGCGACCTCGGCGTCGAGCTGCCGCTCGAGCAGGTGCCCGCCGTCCAGACCAGGGCGATCAGCCTGGCCAGGGAGCGCGCCCGCCCGGTCATCGTGGCGACCCAGATGCTCGAGTCGATGATCAGCGCGCCCCGCCCGACCCGGGCCGAGGTCTCCGACGTGGCGGGCGCGGTCGCGGCCGGCGCGGACGCGGTCATGCTGTCCGCGGAGACCAGCGTCGGCGCCTACCCGATCGAGACCGTCGCCACCATGAGCCGGATCGTCGCGGCGGCCGAGGAGTCCTCGCTGCGGGCCGAGCACCACCTGTCCCGGATGCCCACTACCACCGGCGGGGCGATCGCCCGCGCCGCCGCCGAGGTCGGCGCCATCGTCGGCGCCAAGGCCCTGGTGGCGTTCACCATGACCGGTGAGACCGCGCGCCGCCTGGCCAGGTACCGCTCGCCGATCCCGCTGCTCGCGTTCACCACCGACCCGGCCATCAGGAGCCAGCTCGCCCTCACCTGGGGCGTCGAGACGTTCATCGTCCCCGAGGTGCGGCACACCGACGACATGGTGCACGAGGTGGACTCGGCGCTTGTCGGACTCAACCGCTGCGCGATCGGCGACAAGATCGTCATCGTGGCCGGCAGCCCGCCCGGCACCGCGGGCAAGACCAACGCGCTGCGCGTGCACCGCATCGGCGACGCGATCGCCCTGCCGTACCCGTGACGTAGCCGTACCGGTGACGTAGCCCGCCGGGACCGCTAGGCTCCGGCGAGGCGCGGCACGGCCTACCGTCACGCCCGGCCGCGCCTGCGGCGGATAACAGCAACCGGCGCGGGGCGCGGAACACCGCAGCCCGGAACCGCCCGGCGCGGCGCGAGGCAGGGAACCGCCCCGGGCGGTTTAGCCGCCCAGGCCGGCCGTGATTGCGGCGAAGACGATGCCATATGCTCTTCCCGGTGCTGAGCCGGAGGGATCACAGGTTCGAAGTGCGGCCGTGCCCCGACCCCTACGGCGAAGAAAGCCCCTCGGAAAAGGAAAAAATGGCGTCCTGACCCCGGCGGACATAGGCTAATGTCCTGGCGAGCGGAATGTCGCCAGGCGGACAGGAGCGGGGATTCGGCTATGAGCACGTCGCGAGATGATTCGCCCGGCACCACGGTGTGCACAGCGTGTTCAGCGGATTCCGCCGATCCTGTGTCCGCGGGTGAAGACGGCTATTGCCCATCATGCGGGAGGCGGGTGACCACGGCGGAGCGGGACCACATGGAAGAGGACCTCGGCCAGGTAGCCGGGGTTAGCGACCGTGGCCTGCGCCACTCGCGCAACGAGGACGCGATGCACTTCGCCGTCGCGGACACCGACGCCGGCCCGGTTGCCGTCGCGATCGTCTCCGACGGTGTCTCCTCGGCCCCCCGCCCCGACGAGGCCTCGTGGACCGCGGTGAACACCGGGATCACCTGGCTGGCTGAGGGCGCGGAGCGGGGCGAGGACCCGGTTGAGGTCTCCAGGCGCGCCGTCCATGCCGCCGGCCGGGCGCTGACCGGCCTGCTCGGCCCCGAGGGCGCGCCCGCAGCGACGTACGTGTCCGCGATCGTCAGCCAGGACCTGGTCACGGTGTGCTGGCTGGGCGACAGCCGCGCGTACTGGCTGCCCGCGAACGCGGCCGCCCCGGTGGGCCCGAACGACACCATCGACATCACCGGCGGCTCAAGGCGCGTGACCAGGGACGACTCGCTTGCCGAGGAGATCGTCGCCGCAGGCCTGGCCACCATGGACGAGGCGATGGCCTCCCCGCAGGCGCACGTCATCACCCGCTGGCTCGGCGCGGACCTCCCCGAGCCGGAGTCGCACGTCGAGCAGTTCCGGCCGACCGGGCCCGGGGTGCTGCTGCTGTGCTCCGACGGACTGTGGAACTACCGCCCCGAGGCCGCCGAGCTGGCCGCCATGGTGATGCCCGCCGCGCTCACCCGCCCGCTCGACGCCGCCGCCGACCTGGCCAAGTTCGCCCTCGACTCCGGCGGCCTCGACAACATCACGGTCGTCATTATTCCCTTCCCGCCGCGCCCCGACGCGGCGCCCGCCCGCTAGGGACCGTGCTCCCGGGCGCCCGAATTCCGGCGGCACGGCCGAGGCGACCAGACTATTGGGGACGGGTCCGCGGCAATGCGGGCACACTCAGGTAAATCCGCTTGCAATGCCGGCGCACTAAGGTAAAAAGGAACCCCCGTCGTGGTGCGCGCCCGCGGCTCGGGGCCGGGATGGCTGATTCAGTGGACAGTGGTGCACGGCGGGAGCTGGACACGATGTCGGGTTGGATGGCGGCGGCGCCGGTCGGCGCTGATGCCGTATGACGGCCGAGCAGGCCGCCGGGCAGCGGGTCGCCGCGGTGCTCGCCGAACGGGACGCGATCCAGGCGAACCTTCTCGAACTCGACGGCAGCTTCGGTAAGCAGGTACTCGAGGGCGCGGCCCTGACCGGGCAGACCAGGCAGCGCTGGGAGCAGGCGGCGGCCGCGCTGGCCGGCCTGTGGGAGACGTTTCTCGCCTACTCGGCGGTGGTCGACCGGATCGCCGCACTCGGCGGCGGCGGACGCCGCCCGGGTAAGAGGGAGCAGGCCGAGCTGGACGGGCTGCTCACCGGCGGCTGCGTGCAGTTGCCCGGGACCAGCGTGCCGCTCGCCCGGCGTGACCTGGCCGCGAGCGGGCGGCCCGCGGTCACGCTCACGACCGCCGTCGGCGCCATGCGCCGGGCGTTCGCCGAGGTCGCCGAGGTCACCGCGACCGCCGAGGCGGTCTGGGCCGCCGTCGGCCAGCCGCTTGACGCGGCCGCGGCCGAGCTGGCCGCCGCCCGGCCGCGGGTCGCCGGGCTCGGCGCGGACATCGAGGCCGAGTACCGCGACGCGCAGTCCGCGCTGGACGCGCTGCGCGCCGCCTCGAACGCCGACCCGCTCGCCCTGTGGCGGGACGGGCAGGCCGACACCGCGGCCGCGGTCAAGCTCAGGGACCGGGTCGCGGCGCTCACGCCGCGGATCGCCGAGCTCGACCGGGTGCGGCAGCAGGCCATGCGGCGCATCGACCAGCTCGCTGCCTCCGTCACCGCCGCTCGCGCGGCCCGCCAGGACGCTGTTGCGGCCCGGCAGGAGGCACTGATCAGGATCAGCGTGCTGCCACCGCTGCCGCCTGACATTCCCGAGCCCCCGCTGGCCGGCCTCACCGCGCTCGCGGCAGGCGGCCAGTGGAGCCGGCTGGCCGGCGAGCTTGACCGGTGCGCGGCGGAGCTGACCGCCGGCGCCGCGCACACCGGCGAGCTGCGCCGTCTGGCGGCGGACGCTATCGACAAGCGCAATGAGCTGCGCGGCCTGGTGCGCGCGTACAAGGCCAAGGCCGCCCGCCTCGGCGCGGCCGAGGACGCGCGGCTCGCCGACCGCTACGACCAGGCTTACGGCCTGCTGTGGACGGCGCCCTGCGACCTGGCGGCGGCCGAGGCGGCCGTGCTCGCCTATCAGCGCGCGATCCTGGCGACGGAAGGACGGGAATGACCGCTGAGGCATGCACCCAGCCCGGGTGCGGCGGAACGATCCAAGACGGGTACTGCGACGTCTGCGGCCTGGCGCCGGCCGTCACGGCCGCGCCGGTGCCGCCCGCCGGCTGGGCCCAGCCACCCGACGGCGGCAGCATCCGCTACGCCGGCCGCGCCGCGGCGGGCGGCGCGGTGATCGCCGGCCCGGCCTGGGCGGCAGTGGCCCCGGCGGCACCGGCTCGGGCAGCACCGGGTCCGGCGGTACCGGGTTCACCGGCTCCGGGCCGATGAGCGGCTGGTCGGCGGGCAGCGGCAGCGGCCCGAGTACCCGCGGCTCGCGGCGGGGCAGTGGCCGGTCGTCCCGGGGCAGGGCTCGGCGCGGGCCTGGTCGAGGTGCCCCCGGTGCCCGCGCTTGACCCGTCGTCGGCGGTGCTCGCCGACCCGCGGGTGCCGGAGAACCGCCGCTACTGCGGCAACTGCGCCCGGCTGGTCGGCCAGTCACGCGACGGCAGGCCCGGCCCGGCCGATGGGTTCTGCCCCAACTGCGGCACCCGGTACTCCTTCAGCCCGAAGCTGGTGCCCGGCGAGCTGGTCGCCGGGCAGTACGAGGTGCTCGGCTGCCTCGCCCACGGCGGCCTCGGCTGGATCTACCTGGCCAGGGACCGCAACGTCAGCGACCGCTGGGTGGTGCTCAAGGGCCTGCTCAACACCGGGGACGCCGACGCGATGGCGGCCGCCGTGGCAGAAGGGCGCTTCCTGGCCCAGCTCGAGCACCCGAACATCGTCCGCATCTACAACTTCGTGCAGCACATGAGCGCCAGCGACGGCGAGACGGCCGGCTACATCGTCATGGAGTACGTCGGCGGCAAGTCGCTCAAGCAGATCCGGCTGGAGGCGCGCCAGCGCGGCGGGGCGGTGCCGCTCGCCCACGCCCTCGCCTACGCCCTGGAGATCCTGCCCGCGTTCGGCTACCTCCACGAGCGCGGCCTGGTCTACTGCGACTTCAAGCCGGACAACTTCATCCAGACCGAAGAGCAGCTCAAGCTCATCGACATGGGCGGCGTCCGCTACATCGACGACGAGGGCCCGATCTACGGGACGGTCGGCTACCAGGCGCCGGAGATCGAGACCGACGGGCCGTCGCCGAGCTCCGACCTGTACACGGTCGGGCGGACCCTGGCCGTGCTCACCGTCGAGTTCACCGGCTTCCAGGGCCAGTACAAGTTCCGGCTGCCCGAATCGGAGCCGCTGCTAGCCCAGCAGGAGTCCTACGCGCGGCTGCTGCGCCGGGCCACCCACACCGAACCCGCCCGTCGCTTCCAGACGGCGGGCGAGATGGCCGAACAGACCACCGGCGTGCTGCGCGAGGTGCTCTCGGTCGCCGATCAGCAGCCGCGCCCGACGTTCTCCGGCCTGTTCAGCCCGGAGCTGCGGGCCATCGGCACCGACCTGACCCCGGCCCGCGCGGAGGGCAACGGCACCGCCCCGGTGGTCCCGCCGCCGGTGGCCGAGGTGATCGCCGGGCTGCCGGCGCCGCTCGCCGACGGCACAGACGTGGCGGCCGGCTTCCTGGCCACCCTCGGCGGCCTGGACCCGGCGCAGCAGGCCCAGGCGCTACTCGGCGCGGTCACCGGCCACGCGGGCGTCGCGCCGGGCGTGGCCGAGTCGCAGGAGACCCGGCTGGCGCTGATCCGGGCGCTGATCGCGGCGGGCGACCTGGACAGCGCGCGGTCCTACCTGGCCGAGCTGGCCGCAGGCGCCACCGACTGGCGGGTCACCTGGTACGGCGGGCTGTGCGACCTGGTTGGCGGCCATCCGGAGCAGGCCAGGGCGGCGTTCAGCGCCGTCTACGACGAGTTGCCTGGCGAGCTCGCCCCCAAGCTGGCGCTCGGCTTCGCCGCCGAGGCGGCCGGCGACGCGGCGTCGGCCCGGTACTTCTTCCAGCTCGTGTGGACCGTCGACCGCTCCTATGTCAGCGCCGGCTTCGGCATGGCCCGGGCGTGCCTGGCCGGCGGCGACCGGGTGGCCGCCATCACCGCCGTGGCCGCGGTCCCCGAGACGTCGAGCCACCACGCGGCCGCGCAGATCGCCGCCGTCAGGCTGCTCGTCGCCGGCGGGGCCGGGCTGTCCGTCGGCGACCTGCGCCAGGCCGACGTCCGGCTGGGGCGGCTCGGGCTCGACGACAACGACCCGCGCCGCCACCAGCTGGCCGTGGAGATCCTGCGGGCCGCGCTCGACTGGGTGGCGGTTCCCCCGGCGGCACAGGTGCCCGCGGCGACGGTGGGCGAGCGCATCCTGGGCTGCGAGCCGAACGAGCGCGCGCTGCGCTTCGGGCTGGAACGCGGTTACCGCGCGCTCGCCAACCTGATCCCCGAGCGGCGGGTCGAGCTGGTGGACATGGCCAACAGCGTCCGGCCGCGCACGCTGCTATGACCGCTGCCCGCCCGGGGGGACACCCCCGGTACCCGAGCCGGGCCGTAACCACACCGAGGAGACAGCGATGACCAGCACCGGCCCCGCCCTGCCCGGATTCACCGTCGACATCGACCAGAACCCGTACCTGCCGGCCGGCGGGCGGGACGTCAGCGCGGTTGTCACCGTGACCGCGGACGCGGCCGGCAGCGTCCCGGCGCCCGCGGCCGGCGGCGGCAGCGCGGAGATCGTCATCGTCGACTGCTCCGGGTCGATGGACTACCCGCCGACCAAGCTGTCGGAGGCCCGCGCGGCGACAGCGGCCGCCGTTGACGTGATCCACGACGGCACGGCGTTCGCGATCGTCGCCGGCACCTCCACCGCCTGGGCGGTCTACCCGACCGACGGGACCATGGCGATCGCCAGCGACGCCACCAGGGCGCAGGCCAAGGCGGCGCTGCGCTCGCTGCGGGCCAGCGGCGGCACCGCGATCGGCCAGTGGCTCCGGCTGGCCCACCAGATCTTCCAGACCTCTCCGGCCACGCTGCGGCACGCCATCTTGCTGACCGACGGCAAGAACCAGCACGAGACGGCGGAGCAGCTAGCCGACGCGATCAGCCTGTGCGAGGGGGTGTTCCGCTGCGACTGCCGCGGCGTCGGCACCGACTGGGAGGTCAGCGAGCTGCGCAAGATCTCCACCGCGCTGCTCGGCACCGTGGACATCGTGGTGGACCCGGCCGGCCTGGCCGCCGACTTCGAGGAGCTGATGCGCGGCGCGATGAGCAAGCACCTGCCCGACGTGCTGCTGCGGGTGTGGACGCCGCAGCAGGCGGCGCTGAAGTTCGTCAAGCAGGTCGCCCCGGCCATCGACGACCTGACCAGCCGCCGCCTCGCCCCCGGCGCCCTAACCGGGGCCGGCAAACTGGCGACTACCCGACCGGCGCCTGGGCACCGGGGGAGAGCCGCGATTACCACGTGGCCGTCACGGTGACCCCGGCCAACCTCGGGCAGGAGATGCTCGCCGCCCGGGTCAGCCTGGTGGCCAGCTCACCCGAGGGCCAGGAGGTGCTCGGCCAGGGCCTGGTCCGGGTGACCTGGACCGACGACGAGGCACTGTCCACCAGGATCAACCCGCGGGTCAGCCGGCTACACCGGGCAGGCCGAGCTCGCCGCCGCGATCGCCGACGGCCTTGAGGCGAACAAGCGGGGCGATGAGGAAGCGGCGACCGCGCGCCTCGGCCGTGCGGTCGCGCTGGCCCATGAGGCGGGCAACGACGAGATGGCCCGGCTGCTCGCCAACGTGGTGGACGTGGTGGACGAGGCCACCGGGACCGTGCGGCTGAAGAAGAAGGTGGACGCCGCGGCCGAGATGGCACTCGACACGCGGTCGACGAAGACGGTCCGGGTTAGGAAGGGCTAGCGCGTGGCGACCTGCCCCGCCGGCCACCAGTCGGCCAGCGACGACTTCTGCGAGGTCTGCGGCGTGCTGATCGGCGCGCCGCCCAGCCTCGGGCTCGACGAGGCACCAGGCGGCGGCGCCAGCGGCGCCGTGACCGGCAGCGGGACAACCGCGGGCACGGTGGGCGGTGGACACTCGCCCGGCGAGGCCTGCCCGCGCTGCGGCGCCTCAAGGACCGGCCACTTCTGCGAGGCGTGCGGCTACGACTTCTCGGCCGGCCCGGCCGCGGGCACCGCGCCCCCGCCGCCCGCCGGGCACGCCCAGGGCGCGGCGCAGCCCGCCGGGCCTGCCACGGTCTTGCCGCCCGCGCCGCCGGCCGGCCAGCCGACGCAGGGCGGCGCCGCGTCGGGCATCAGCCAGCCGGTGCCTGGCGCCCCAGGGACGAGCGGGCCGGCGGTGGCCAAGCAGGCACGCTGGCCGGCCGCGCCCGGCCAGCCGGGCGACGGGTGGGCGGCGGTGGTGACCGCGGACCGCGCCTACTACGACAGCGTCCAGACGGCCAGCGGCCCGGACGCGGCGGGCATCGAGTTCCCCGCCTACGTCCCGCAGCGCCGGTTCCGGCTCGCCGGGCCGGAGGTGCGGATCGGACGGCACAGCACGTCGAGCGGCATCGAACCCGAGATCGACCTGTCCGTCCCGCCGGCCGACCCCGGCGTGTCCCGGCTGCACGCGGTGCTGCTGCTGGGGCCGGACGGCACCTGGTCGCTCGTGGACCCGGGGTCCGCCAACGGCACCGTGGTCAACGGCAGCGAGATCCCGCCCGGCCGGCCCGTGCCGCTACGCGACGGTGACCGCATCCACCTGGGCGCCTGGACCGAGCTGCGGCTGGTCCGCGAGGCCTAGCATCACTCCAGGTAAACGCCGGGGGGCCGGTCAGTGAACATCGCCCTCATCGCTCCTCGTCGCGGGCCTGGCCCGGCCGCCGGCCGGTAAGAATCGTCTCGGGGACCCGAGAGACCGGCTGGCCGGCCCCGGGCCGGCCTGCGAGCGAACCCGTTTCCCTGATCGCTTGGCCCGGTGGTTCCCTCAGCGGCCAGGGCAGGGGCAGGGTTCGGTAAGGAGCCGTTCACGGTGGCGGGGAGAGGATGGCGCGGCACCGGGCCGCGCGGCCGGCCGACGATGCGCCTGGCGGCGGCCGCGGCGCTGGCGGCGCTCACCGCCGCCTGCGGTGCAGCCGCCGGCCCGTCCGGTGCGGGCGCCCAGGCGGGCCAGGCCGGGCAGCAGGGGCAGGCGGCGCTGACCGCCGACAAGGCGACGATCACCGAGACCGGCAGCAGCCTGCTCGCCCCGCTCATCGGCTCGTGGGCGTCCGGCTACCAGCGGGCCACCCCCGGCGTGACCGTGTCCACCAAGTCCACCAGCTCGGGCACGGGCATCGCGGCGGCTTCGGCCGGCACCACGGACATCGGCGCCTCCGACGCCTACCTGTCCAGCGGTGACCTGGTCAAGAACCCGTCCCTGCGCAATATCCCGCTGGTGGTCTCCGCGCAGACCGTCATCTACAACCTGCCCAGCGTGAGCCGGTCCGACCACGTCCGGCTCAACGGCAGCGTGCTGGCCGGCATCTACGACGGCAGCATCACCCGGTGGGACGACCCGCGGATCGGCGAGATCAACCCGCACGTGGCCCTGCCCAGCCTCAAGATCGTGCCGGTTCACCGCTCCGACAGCTCGGGTGACACCTTCCTGTTCACCAGCTACCTGTCGACCCAGCAACCCCAGTGGAACGACGCGATCGGCTACGGCACCACGGTCAGCTGGCCGCACGCGCCCGGCGCGGCGGCCGCGAAGGGCAGCAGCGCGGTGCTGAGCACCTGCCAGTCCACGCCGGGCTGCGTCGCCTACAACGGCATCAGCTACCTGCGCCAGGCCCGAGGCGCCGGCCTCGGCGAGGCCCAGCTCGCCAACGCGGCCGGGCAGTACCTGCTGCCGACCGCGACGGCGATCAAGGCCGCGGTGGCCAGCTTCGTCCCGATCACCCCGACCAACGAGACGATCTCGATGATCGACGGCCCCGCCGTCGCCGGGTACCCGATCGTCAACTACGAGTACGCCGTGGTCAGCTCGCGGCAGCCGAGCGCCGCCCAGGCCAGCCAGCTCAGGGCCTTCCTGCACTGGGTCATCACCACCGGCAACCGGGCCTCGTACCTGGCCCCCCTGGGCTTCCAGCCGCTGACCGGCGACCTGGTGGCACTGGGCGAGACGCAGATCGGGGAGATCGGCTCGTGACCGCCACGCTCCCGGCCGGCCAGGCCGCCGGCGCCCACGCCGCCAGCCCCGCACCGCGGGCTCCGCGTGGCCGGCGGCGGGCGGCCGTCCGCCGGCCATCCCTGTCCACGCCCGTCGCCCTGCGGGCGCTGCTGGCCGGCCTCGTGCTGCTCTCCCTGGCCTGGGGCGCGTTCGGCGGCTGGGTGGCGTCCGACCACTCGTCGGCGGCCAGCGCCCTGGTCACCGTGGACGAGCCGCTTAGCCTGGACGCGCAGCAGATGTACGAGGCGATCGCGGACGCCGACGCGACCATCACCGCCGCGTTCCTCACCAGTTCCCCGCCGTCACTCACGCCGCTGCGTCGCTACCAGAACGACATCGCCGCCGCGTCGGCCGACCTGGCCCGCCTGCGGGCGGCCGACGGCGGCCAGGCCGACGGCGGACAGGCCGACCTCGCCGCGCTGAGCGGCGGGCTGCCCGACTACAGCGGCGACATCGGCGCGGCGCGGACCGAGTTCGCCATGGGCTACCCGCTGACCGGCGGCTCGTTCCTCCAGGTCGCCTCGGAACAGGCGCACCTGGTCCTGCTGCCCGCCGCGTCCGCGGTCTTCACCCGGGAGAACGACGCGCTCAACGCGGCCAGCGGCCAGGCGACCGGGCTGCCGCTCGCCATTGCCGCCCTCGTGCTCGCCGTGCTCACCGGGTACGTGCTGCTGCGCGCGCAGCGCTGGCTGACCCGGCGCACCAACCGGGTGTTCAGCCCCGGCCTGGTGCTCGCGTCGCTGATGCTCGTGGTCAGTACGGTGTGGCTGGCGGCCGGCTTCCTGTCCGCCCGCGCCGACCTGGACCGCGGCATCGGCAACGGCGCGGCGCCCACGGAGAAGCTCGCCCTGGCCAGTACCGGCGTCCAGCAGATCCGGGGCGACGCGGTGCTCAACGTCATCTCGCGCAGCGGCAGCGCCTCCTTCTCCGACAACTTCAAGGCCACGGGTGCGCAGGTCGGGCCGGGGCCGGGGAGCTGGCTCGCCGAGGCGGCCGCCGCGCAGGACCCAGGGCGGAACGCGGGCCTGGTGGCGGCGGCCGAGCGCGACGCGACCGCCTGGTACGCGGCCAACAAGCAGGTGTACAAGCTGGACGCGGCCGCTGACTACCAGGGCGAGCGCGACCAGGTGGCAGGGGGCGGGACCACCGCGGGCTACGCCGCGCTCGAACGGGACCTGGCCAAGGCGATCGACGCTGACCAGGCCGTTTTCACCGCCGTTGCCAGCCAGGGGGCTAGTGCGCTCAACCCGCTCGTCTGGGTCGTCATCGCCGCGTCCGTGGTGATGGCGCTCGGCTGCGTGTGGGCCATCGGGCGCCGGCTGGCCGACTACCGCTAAGCTCCATTGCACCGCGCAATAAGGCCATTTCACGCGCCGCACCCGACAGGCGCACAATGGATCGAGCGCTAACGGCATAGCTGCCTGAGGAGGGACGGTGGCCGGGGAATCCCCTGCGCAGCTAGGCGGCCCGCACAGCGGGCTCGCCCCGGGTTCCCGCGTGGCCGGGTACGTCGTTGAACGGCTGGTCGGCACGGGCGGCATGGCGGCGGTGTACCGCGCGCGCGACGAGCGGCTCGACCGGGTGGTGGCGCTGAAGCTGCTGGTCGGCGACGAGTCGCTGCGGACGCGGTTCGTGCGCGAGGCCCGGGCCGTGGCGGCGGTCGATCACCCGCACATCATCCCGGTCTACGCGGCCGGCGAGGCCGGCGGCGTGCAGTACATCGCGATGCGCTTCGTGGCGGGCGACACCCTGCAGGGGGTGATCCGGGCCAGCGGCGCCCTGCGGCCGCGGCGGGTGGCGTCTCTCATCTCCCCGGTGGCCTCCGCGCTGGACGCCGCGCACGCCGCCGGCCTGGTCCACCGGGACGTGAAGCCGGGCAACATCCTGGTCGACGCCCGCCGCGGCGGCCCGGAGCACCCGTACCTGACCGACTTCGGCATCGCCCGGGCGATGCTGTCGGCCGGCAACCTGACCGTGGCCGGCCAGTTCCTCGGCACCCCCGACTACGCAGCGCCCGAGCAGATCAACGGCGAGCGTGTCGACGGCCGCGCCGACCAGTACGCGCTCGCCTGCGTGGCGTACGAGATGCTCAGCGGCGCGGTCCCGTTCAAGCGGGACTCGGCCTGGTCGGTGATGTACGCCCACCTGAACGAGCCGCCGCCGCTGATCTCGGTGACCTGGGGCCTGCCGCCGGCCGTGCACGACGTGCTGGCCGGGGCCCTGGCGAAGAACCCGGGCGACCGCTACCCGACGTGCGGCGACTTCGCCGACGCGCTGCGCGAGGCCCTCGGCCTCGACCCCTACGACCCGTCGCGCTCCGCCCGGCCCACGCCGACGCTGCCGGTGACCATGCTGAGCCCGTCCCCGGACCCAGGCACCGCCACGCTTCACCCGGCCAGCCTGTACCCGGCCGGGGTGCCGCGCCAGCTGGCCGGCACCGGCCCGGCCCGGGTAGCGGGCACCTGGGTCGCGGTGGTAACCGCGGACCGCGATTACTTCGACAGCGTGGACCCGGTCAACGAGCAGGAAACCGAGCCGATCAGTTTTCCCGAGGACCTGCCGGAGCGCCGGATACCGCTGGCCGGCGCCGAGGTCCGCATCGGCCGGCGCAGCAGCAGCCTGCACATCCAGCCGGAGATCGACCTGATCGGCCCGCCCAGGGACCCCGGCGTCTCCCGGCTGCATGCCAAGCTCGTCCCCGCCCCCGACGGCACCTGGACCATCGTGGACCTCGCCACGATGAACGGCATCTGCGTCAACGGCCTGGACGTCCCGTCCGGCGGTACCGTGCCGCTGCGGGACGGCGACGTCATCCACCTCGGCGCCTGGACCAAGATCACCATCGTCCGCGGCTAGCCCGCCCGCGCCCCGCCATTCCACCTCGAGCTGGTCGAGTGCCGCACCGCACAGCCCCAGGATGTCCAGGGACTTGTTGCTGAACAGGTAGCGCGGGTACTCGTACCAGTGCTCTCCGTCAGGCAGCATCCGGCGCACCCGGTTCATGCCCCGGTAGCCGTCGGAGTGGAACAGCCCGCGGGCGGAAGCTGTGACATTCGGCACCGAGCTAACGTCCGGCCCCGCGTGCCAAAGCGCCAGTCATCGTGTGCCCCGGGTGGGACTCGAACCCACACTGGATGGTGTTTGAGACCATATCCTCTGCCGATTGGGATACCGGGGCAGGCGTGTGCACTCCGCCGAACACGGGCGGTGCTCGATGACAATCTACAGCTTCCCGGTAGGCTCTAGCACGTGAGCCAGAATGCATTGCGTGTCGTGATTGCGGAGGATGAGGCGCTGATCCGCCTGGACCTCAAGGAAATGCTCGAAGAGGAGGGCTACTCGGTGGTCGCCGAGGCGGCCGACGGCGAGGCCGCGGTCGAGAAGGTCACCACCTTCCAGCCCGATCTCGCCATCTTCGACGTGAAGATGCCGATCCTGGACGGTATCTCCGCCGCCGAGCGGATCGCCGCGGACCGGATCGCCCCGGTGGTGATCCTGACCGCGTTCTCCCAGCGGGAGCTGGTCGAGCGGGCCCGCGACGCCGGCGCTATGGCCTACCTTGTGAAGCCGTTCACGAAGGCGGACCTCGTGCCCGCGATCGAGATGGCCGTGAGCCGGTACACCGAGATCAAGGCGCTCGACGAAGAGGTCAACACGCTCAAGGACCGCCTCGAGGTGCGCAAGCTGCTCGACCGGGCCAAGGGCCTGCTCCAGTCCGAGCACGGCATGACCGAGCCGCAGGCGTTCCGCTGGATCCAGAAGACGTCGATGGACCGCCGCCTGACCATGCGCAAGGTGGCCGAGGCCGTGATCGAGGGCTCGCTGAGCGCGACCGCCCAGCCGGCCGAGTCCGATGAGAAGGACAAGGGCAAGCCCGAGTAGAAACCGGTCGGGCGGCCCGCCCGACCGGCGAAGGCAGCGAAGCGCCCCGCGGCTCAGGTTCACCAAGGAGCCGCGGGGCGCTGTCATGTCGCAAGGGACCCGGGGGACCGTTGGTGCCGTGTCCGCCTTCCCCGGGCTGACACGTTTTCTACTTGGACCCCCGGGTCCGCTGTCGTTACGTTAGCGACATCGAGTCCCTACGGCAAAGCGAAGTTCCCCGGCTGGACCCGCCACGGTTCCCGGCCGATTCCGGGGCGTTCATCCAGGTACGTCACCATTTGCCGTCATCCGGTGTCAATGTGCCAGCTGGGAGGTGCATAGCCGCCGCGAACAGGGCAATCCTCCACCCTCGGCCCCGGGTCCGCCCGCCTTAGCAGGCCGTTTGGCAGCGGACCGTGACCGGTCCTGGCCAGATAACAATCGCGTAGCTTCGGCGTGTCGTACCCTGGCGCGACGGCGCCCGCCGGCTCGCCGTCGGCGGCGGCCGGCGTGATGTGCGCGTTCTCATCCGACAACGTCCGGCTATCGGCTGTTAACCTGGGTTTCAAGCCAATAAGGCGTGACTTTTCCATTGTTCGCGTTCACAATCACTTCTTAAGTGCGCGCATGCCGGCCGGTCCCTGGGCCCCGTCGGGGCCGCCACAGGACCCAACGAAGGGAATCCTCCATGCGCAGGGAGTTCGGCATGAGCACGAAGCCGCCAGCGGTGCAGCGCGCCGCCGCCGCCCAGGGCGCGCCCGGCATCACCAAGCAGTACTTCGGCAGTACCACCGACCCCGCCACCGGCAAGCTGACGCCCACATACCGCTACACGATGACCAGCGGCGCGGGCATGACCGTCCAGCTGCTCTCCTACGGCGCGATCACCCAGGCGATCGACGTGCCGGGCAAGGACGGCAAGCCTGCCGACGTGGTGCTCGGCTTCAAGACGCTGGAGGACTACGTGGCCAACGCCAGCCCGCCGGTCACCACCAACGGCGGGCCGTACTTCGGCGAGACCGTCGGCCGCTACGCCAACCGGATCGCCAACGGGACGTTCAA
>CAVVKP010000034.1:0-147200 GCA_963748785.1 uncultured Actinomycetota bacterium
AGGCGGTGATGCCGGCCGGGGCTAGGCCCGACCACGCACCGGTCGCCGGGCGCGAGGTCGCCGACGGCGGCCGTGGTGCGGACGCGCAGCTCGGGTTCCGGCTGCTGCCCGGTGCGCAGCCGGACGGTGACCGTGGTAGGCGTCCCGATGTCGGCGACGTCGTCTATCAGCGCCGGGTAGAACGGCCCGCTGCCGTTGGGCGAGCCGGGCAGCACGGTGACGTGGTCGGGCCGGATGGTCCACAGCACGGCGGCCCCGGCGGGCAGGTCCCCGGTGTCCGCCGCGACGAGCAGGCGGTCACCGCCCAGGCCGGCGTCATCGGGGTCCGCGTCCGCCGGGCTCGGATCATCCGCGCCACCGCCGGCCAGGTCACCGGCGCGCTCGCCGACGGGAACCCCGGCGCCGACGGCGAGCACACCGGGCTCTGCGACGGTGGCGTGGATGAGGTTGCCGGGGATGCCGAGCAGCCGGGCGACGTGGGGCGAGGCCGGGCGGGCGAAGACCTCGGCCCGCGGCCCGGCCTGCAGCAGCCTGCCGTCGTCCACGACGAGGATCTCGTCGGCCAGCAGTGCCGCCTCCTCGGGGTCGTGGGTGACCAGCACCATCGACACGCCGACCTCGCGCTGCAGGCGCCGCACCTCGCGGCGCAGTTCGTCACGGACCGGGGCGTCCAAGGCGCTGAACGGCTCGTCCAGCAGCACCAGGCGGGGGCGGAAGGCCAGCGCGCGGGCCAGGGCGACGCGCTGGCGCTGGCCGCCCGACAGCTGCTCGGGCAGCCGCCCGGCCAGGCCGTCGAGCCGCAGCGTGCGCAGCCACCAGGCGGCCAGCGCCGGGTCGGCGCCCGCGGCGAACGTGGCCTGCTGCCAGGCGGTGCGGCCGGGGAACATGACCAGTCCCTGGGGCACGTAGCCGACCCGGCGGTCCTCCACCCGCACCGGGGCGACCTCGTCGCCGTTGAGCTGAACGGCGCCGGCCTCACGACCGAGGAACCCGGCGATGGCACGCAGCGTGATCGACTTGCCCGCGCCGGACGGGCCGAGGATCGCGATCCGGTTGCTGGCCGACTGGTGCGCCACCCGCAGCCCGGAACGTGCCCACGGTGACGTCCAGGTCGAAGCCGACGGCCACCGGGTCGACCCGCGGCGGGTGCTTCGGCGCGGGCAGCGACGGCGGGCGGCGCAGCCGCGGTCCCAGCCGGATCTCGCTGATCAGCAGGACCACCACCGCGACGGCGAGCGCGAGCGCGGTCGGCGCCTGGGTGCCGGGGATGCCGGTGGAGGAGAACTGCACGTCGACGAAGACCGGCAGCGTGTACGGGTGGTAGGCCAGGAGCACGGTCGCGCCGTACTCGCCGATCGCGCGCAGCCAGGTCATCAGCAGCCCGGCGCGGATGCCGGGCGCGGCGACGCGCAGCGTCACCGCCAGGAACCGGCTGGCCGGGCGGCGGCCGAGCGACGCGGCCACGTCGACCAGGGCCGGGTCGACCCCGGCGAACGCGGTGCGGGCGGCGACGATGAGGAACGGCCCGGCGACGAAGGTCTGGGCCAGGACCACGCCGGCCACCGTGCCGGTGAGGTCGTCGTTGAACAGGTTGCCGAGCCAGGTGTACGGGCCGACGATGTAGATCAGCACCAGGCCGCTCATCACCGGCGGCAGCGCCAGCGGCAGCTGCACGATCAGCCCGACGAGCCAGGTCAGCGGCCCCTTGGCCCGGGCCAGCCAGTAGGCAAGCGGTATGCCGAGCAGCGCGACGATGACCATGGAGATCGTCGCGCTCTCCAGCGACACCCACAGCGCCGACCACAGGCCGGGGGTGCCGAAGCCGCGGTCGCCCGGCTGGGCCAGCCGGATCAGGAACGCGACGATGGGGATGAACAGGTAGAGCGCCAGCAGCCCGCCCAGGTAGCTGAGCGGGCTGCGTGACGCGCGGAATTTCACGAAATGAACCTACCGAGTCCGGCCGGGGAGGCCACGACCGCTAGCTAGCCCAGCGCCGACTGGACGCTGGCCGGGATGCCGGTGCCGGTCGTCGTCGGCGGGGTGATGAGGTCGAAGCCGTCCTGCTTGAGTGTGGCCTGGCCGGCCGGGCCGAGCAGGTAGGCGACGAACGCCTCGGCGCCCGCCTCGTTCGGCGCGCCCTTGAGCGTGGAGATCGTGTAGGTGGCCTTCAGGGTCTCGCCGGTCAGCGGCACGGTCGCGATCTTGGCCGGGGTCGCCTCGGCGGTGTAGAAGAACGCCGCGTCGAGCTGGCCCGACTGGAGCCGGGCGACCAGGGTCTCCTCGGGGAAGACGTCGCCCTTGTCGTTCTCGATCGTGGTCAGCGCGGGCAGGTTCTTCGACTTGGCCGTGTCACTGAGCGCCTGGGCGACCAGCTTGCCCTTGGGGTCGGTTGCCGGGTCGGTGAAGCCGAGCTTGAGGCCGGGCTCGGTGATCGCCTGGTACCACGGCTTGGTCTTGATGTCCGTTGGCGAACTTGCTCTTCGGGTTGTACCCGAGCACGACGTTGGACGAGGCGTAGCTGACGTACCAGGACACCCAGTCGCCGTTGGACGTACCCATCAGGGTCTTGGTGGCCGTGGGGCTGGCGCTGATGAACACGTCGCCCTTGTCGATCTTGCCCTTGATGTCGGTCACCAGCGCGGTGGAGCCCGCGCCCTCACCGTTCACGGAGTAGCCGGACGCCTTCTGGAAGGCCGGGCCGACCTGCTTGGTCATCAGGTTGACGAGAGAGCCGGCGTACAGCACGTCGACCGACCCCGACCCGGTGGCCGCGGCCGACGCGGCAGCGTCGAGGCGGCGGCGCTGCTCGGCGCGGCAGCGGAGGAAGACGAGGCGGCGGGGGCCGACGAGCTGGACGAACTGGAAGAAGAGCTGCAGCCGGCGGCGGCGAGCCCCACGAAAGCGAACCCGACCACGGCAAGCCGGGCACGCGAAGACGGAAATGTAAGCATGAAAGTGACCCTAGCCAGTGGCACTTGCGAGGCGCAATAAAACCGGACAGCGCACCCCGTACCGTGACCTACGCCATGTCGCAGCCCGCCGGCGCCGCGGCGGGCTGGCCCCGCCGGAGCGGACCACGGGAGCCGTCGCGGGTGGCCGCGCTGCGTGATGAAAACAAGGAAAGGGCACCTCGTTGGGCGCGTGCGACAATGACCGTAACCGCGGGCGGGCGGATGATTTCAGGCACACGGTGACCAAGTGACCAACCCCCGGGAGGGTGGCATGAAGACGCGAGCAGCGGTGCTCAGGGACGTCGGCAAGCCGTTCGAGATTGTCGAGCTCGACCTCGACGAGCCGAAGGCCGGCGAGGTCCTGGTCAAGTTCGCGGCCTCCGGGCTGTGCCATTCCGACGACCACCTGCGCACCGGGGACATCCCGGTCCGCTACCCGATCGTCGGCGGCCACGAGGGGGCCGGCGTCGTGCAGCAGGTCGGCGCCGGGCGTCAGCAGGCTGGCGGCCGGCGACCACGTCATCGCCTCGTTCCTGCCGGTGTGCGGCAAGTGCCGGTTCTGCGCCCGCGGCCAGACCAACCTGTGCGACCTCGGCCGGTTCCTGGTCGACAACTCGCTGCCGGACGGCACCTACCGCTACCACGAGGGGGGCACGGACTTCGGCCAGATGTGCCTGCTCGGCACGTTCTCGCAGTACGCGGTGCTGTCCGAGGCGTCGGTGGTGAAGATCGAAGACGACATACCGCTGGAACGTCGCGGCCCTGGTGAGCTGCGGCGTGCCGACCGGGTTCGGGTCGGCGGTGAACGCGGGCGAGGTCCGGCCGGGCGACACCACGATCGTCTACGGCATCGGCGGCGTCGGCGCCAACGCGCTGCAGGGCGCGTCGGTCGCCGGGGCCCGCTACGTCATCGCGGTCGACCCGGTGGAGTTCAAGCGGACCCACGGCGCCCACGCTTCGGCGCCACCCACGCGGTCGCCACCGCCGAGGAAGCGCATGCGCTCGCCAAGGAACTGACCTGGGGCGTCGGCGCCGACCAGGCCATCGTCACCATGGGCGTGGTCACGCAGGACGTCGTGTCGGCGGCGTTCGCCGCGATCCGCAAGCGCGGCACCGTGGTGCTGACCGGCCTGGCCGGCCCGGCCAGCAAGACCGTGAACGTCACCGGGTTCGAGCTGTCGCTGTTCGAGAAGCGGCTGCAGGGCGCCCTGTTCGGCTCGTCCAACCCGTTCGACGACATCCCGCGCATCCTCGACCTGTACCGGGCCGGCAAGGTCAAGCTGTCGGAGCTGATCACCACCCGCTACACCCTCGACCAGGTCAACCAGGGCTACGAGGACATGATGGCCGGCCGCAACATCCGCGGCGTCATCATCCACGACTAGGCTCCCCCGGGCCTCCTGCCAGCGCGAAGCCCGCCCCCGTCCGGACGACCAAGGGTAAGCAGAACGGGGGCGGGTCTTCGCGCCCCCGTCCCGCAGCCCCGCTACGCGCGCAGACGCCGTGTTGCACACCGTACGATGGCCGGGTGCGAGCCATCGATTTCCACGTGCACCTGCCCACGCCGGACTGGCTGGACGGCTCCATGGCCGGCTACGTCGAGGCGGCCGAGGCCTACTTCCGGTCCCGCGTCGAGCGGCAGTCGCTCGGCCAGCTGGCGGACAAGTACCGCGGCCTTGACGCGCTGGCGGTGCTGCTGGCCTGGGACGCGGAGACCGCGACCGGCCGCCCCCGGGTGCCGAACGAGACGATCGCCGCCGCGGTGGCCGAGCACCCGGACGCGTTCACCGGCCTCGGCTCGGTGGACCCGCACAAGCCGTCGGCCGCCGACGAGGTCGCGCGGATCGCGGACCTCGGGCTGCGCGGCGTGAAGTTCCACCCCTCGCTGCAGGCGTTCGCCCCGGACGACGAGGCGTACTGGCCGGTGTTCGAGGCCTGCCAGCGGCACGGCCTGCTCGCCCTGTTCCACACCGGGACCAGCGGCATCGGGGCCCGGCAGCCGGGCGGGCAGGGCATCAGGATCGACTACGCGCACCCGCTCAAGCTGGACCCGGTGGCGGCCGCGTTCCCCGGCCTGACCGTCGTCGCCGCGCACTTCGGCTGGCCGTGGCACATGGACCTGATCGCGGTCGCGCTGCACAAGACCAACGTGTACATCGACGTGTCCGGCTGGTCGCCGAAGCGGATCCCGGCCGAGGTGACCAGGGAGCTGAAGGGGCGGCTGGCCGGACAGTTCGTCTGGGGCAGCGACTTCCCGTTCATCGCGCCAGAGCGCTGCCTGGCCGAGCTGGACGAGCTCGGCCTGTCCGACGCGGGGCTGCTGCACGACAACGCGGCCCGCATCCTGGGCCTGCCCGCCTGAGCCGTCGGCGCCGGGTGAGCGCGGGCCGCGGCTAGTTCATGCTGAACGGCTCGTAGGCGAAGTCGGGTGCCGCGCGTGACGTGGTCGCGCGGAGCATGGCGGTCTCCCTGACCAGCAGGGACCGTTCGAGCCGCAGCCGGTCAAGCGCCGACGGCGCCGTGAGCAGCGACTGGCGCTCCGGCAGGTCGATGATCATCGCGGCGCCGACCACGTAGGACAGCAGCACCGCCTCGTCGGGCAGGTCGGCGACGCTGATCACGCCGCCGCCCCGGTCGGCTAGGGCGTTCAGGTAGGCGCGGAACCCGGCCTGCACCCGCCGCGCCACGACCTCGCCCTGTGCGCCCCCGCCGTCTTCCTCGTCGGGCAGCGGCTCGATCTCGCCCTGGAAGTACGGGAGCGAGGTGTCCAGGCGCAGCAGCCGGAACCGCTGGGTGCCGACGGCGGCGAGGTCGAACCGGCCGTCGGGGTGGGGCACGATCTGCCGCGCGTCGGCCACGCAGCCGACCTCGTGCAGCGCGGTGACGCCGTCCTCCCCCACTTCTCGGCCCTGACGGATCGCGATCACCCCGAAGCGGCGCGGCTCGGGCTGGGCCTGCAGGTGGGCCGCGAGCAGCCGGTACCGCTCCTCGAAAATGTGCAACGGCAAGCGCATACCCGGGAACAGCACCGTCGACAGCGGGAAGAGGGGCAGCATCTCGCTCATATTCATGAAGCTACATCCACGACGGGCGGGCGCGCGTGCCCTGCCACGGTAAATTCATTGCCCGGCCCCCGCCGCGCCGCCTACGCTAGCCCCAACGCGCTGACGGAGACGAGTAGCCGGGGACCGTGCGAGCCGCAGCCGGCGTTACCCTTCGGCCACGCCGACGGAGGGCTCGTGGCGGACCGGGAAGTTGACCGAGCCGGCGATGAAGCACTTCGCGCTGGCTTCCTCGTGCAGCCCCTGGGCCTTGTCCGCCATGGCCTGGTCGGCGACGGTCACCGTGGGGCGCAGGACGACCTCGGTGAAGTGGCCGCCGTCGTCCTTCGTCTCGGCCATCAGCCCGTAGGGCGCGTCCTCGTAGGCGGTCACCACGACGCCGGCTTCGACGCAGACGTGCAGGTAAGACAGCATGTGGCACTGCGAGAGCGCGGCGACCAGCTCCAGTTCGGGGTTCCACCGGGCCTTGTCACCGTGGAACACCGGGTCGGAGCTGCCCGCGAGCAGCGGCCGGCCGTCGGCGCTGACCTCGTGGTCGCGGCCGTAGTCGCGGTAACCGCTGGTCCCGCTGCCCCGGTTGCCGGTCCAGGACACGCTCACGTCGTAGCGGTGCGTCCGACGAACGTCCATGCTTTCCTCCGTACCTCGCCCTTGACCCCATCCCATCATGGGCGGCCCGCCGGCCGCCGGGACCGAGCGCGGCGCTGCCCTCGGGCGGAACGGGTCAGCGGGGCTGGCGCCGTCCGCCGATCAGCGGAAGCAGCGGGCGGGCCGTGCGGCGCCCGGCGCAGCCCTGCCAGACGCCGATGCTGTAGGCGACGTCGTCGAGCAGGCGGGCGACGACGTAGCGGGCCGGGTCGAGTGGCGGGCGCCGGTCGGCCCAGTCGAGCAGCGGCGGCACCAGGACCAGGGCCGCCAGCGGCAGGCGCAGCCGACGGACGGCGATCGCGGCCGGCAGCGCGACCGGCCACCAGGTGCGGGACACGGCGCTGCCGATCGGCCGGGCGGCGGCCAGCGTGCCGCCGCCGGCCAGCCGGATCGCCAGCCGCCAGGCGGCGAAGTCCGCCTGGCGCGGCCCCCTGGAGCCGGGTACCACCAGCTCCCAGGAACGGCTCCGTTGGCGCCATCGGCTGCCTCTATCGTGGCCGTTGGCGCCATCGACCCGGTGCGGGCTCGGGACGGGAACGGATGGCGCGGGCAGCGGCCAGCGCTCGCCGGTGACCCGGGACAGGCGGCGGGCCAGCAGCGCGGTCGCGGTGGCGGTGAGCGCCACCGCCGTGACCGGGCGGCCGGCCAGCGCGGCGGCCCACGCGCCCGCGGTCCACCAGGAGGCGTACAGCGGGCGGACCGCGCCGGGGTGCCGCTCCTCTAGCGCCGCGGCCGAGGTGCCGTAGTCGGTGCGGCGGGAGAACCAGGCGCGCGAAGGTGACCCGGTGGTCGTGGCCCATGACCGCGCTCGGCTCGTAGCGGACCCGCCAGCCGGCCGCCGCCAGCCGCCAGACGAAGTCGACGTCCTCACCGACCCGCATGGCGTCGGCGAACCCGTCGCCCGCGGCGGCCTTCCTGACCACGAGCGCCGCGCCGGGCACGTAGGAGACGCGGGCGCCCGGGCGGACGATCGACGGCCGCGCCCCCATGTCCAGGGTGGAACTCGCACCCTCGTAGCGGGCCAGCCAGCCGGTGCCCGCCTGGTGCGCGGCGATGCGGGGCGCGACCGCGCCGACGGCCGGGTCGGCGAAGTGCGGCAGCAGCCGGTCCAGCCAGCCGGGCAGCGGGACGCAGTCCGAGTCAAGGAACGCGACGAACGGCGTCACGGCCGCGCGCAGCCCGGTGTTGCGGGCCGCACCGGGGCCGCCGTTGACCGCACGGCGGATGACCCGTGCACCGCGGGCGGCCGCGATACGCCCGATCGCCGCCGGGTCGGCGGACGCGTCGTCCACCACGAGCACGTGCGGCAGGCCGCGCAGCCCGGCCAGGCAGCGGTCGAGTTCCGCGTGCCGGTCGCGGACCGGGATCACCACGGTCACCTCGGCGACGCCCGGGCCCGGCGGCAGGGACGCGGCCGGCGTTGGGGGGACGGTCGCGTACCCGGGGTGGGCGATGCCCGCGTCGAGCAGCCGGCGGGCGAGCGCGCGGGCGGCCGCGCCGGCCGGGACGGGCGTGCCCGGCTAGCCAGCCGGCCACCTGGCGCGCCCCGGACGGCGTCAGCCGCAGCACCCGCAGCGGCGAGCCGCCGGCCAGCACCGCACCGCCCGCGATCAGCCGGGTGGCCGGGTCGGGCCTCAGCCGCGTCCCTGCGGGCACCCCGGGAGCGGCAGCCGTCTCACCTGGCTCAGCCGCCTCGCCGCGGGGGCCGCTTTCGCGGAAACTATTTTTTCGACGGTAACTTTTGTTGTGCATAGCGTGATTTATTACCGTCAGGAAATTAATTTCCGTGATCATGCTCAGCCCTCGCGGCCCGGGCGGCCCCGGCAGGGCGGGCGGGCCTCCGAGCCTGGCCCCGGGCGACCAGGCGACGTTGCCTGGCCGCGGCTCGGCGGGGCGAACCGAACCAGCGAGACGGGGGCATCGGGAGGGCGAGCAGCGCAGGCGCGGGCTAGCGGCCGGGTGCGGTGAAGCCGGCGAGCGGGCTCTCGTCGCAGTCGTGGGTCGGCGGGCGGCTGATGGGCGGGCGGAGCGCGATGGTGACCGGGACCGCACCGGAGGAAGCGCGGGCGGTGGCGAGGTCCGGTGCGAGTGGTCGACCGACGAGCGCGGCGCGGCCACCGGCGAGGCGCGGCGGCCGAGGCCAGGGCCGTCTCGCCGTAGCCTTGCACGCACTCCGGGTCGGGGCCGTCGAGCGGCAGGCCGGTGAAGAACTTCGCCGCCATGCAACCGCCGCGGCAGGCGTCGTAGAACCCGCAGGACGCGCAGGCGCCGCCGGTGTCGGGCTTGCGCAGGTCGGCGAACAGCGCCGAGGTCTTCCACACGCCGTCGAAGCCGCCCGGCTCCCGCACGTTGCCGGCCAGGAAGTTCTCGTGGATGGCGAACGGGCAGGCGTACACGTCGCCGACCGGGTCGATCAGGCAGACCACGCGGCCGGCGCCGCACAGGTTGAGGCCGGGCAGCGCCCCGCCGAACGCCGACAGGTGGAAGAAGGAGTCGCCGGTTAGCACCTGGTCGCCGTGCGCGACCAGCCAGTCGTACAGCTCGCGCTGCTGCTCCGGCAGCGGGTGCAGCTCGTCCCAGGTGTCGGCGCCGCGCCCGGAGGGGCGGAGCCTGGTCAGCCGCAGCTGGGCGCCGAACTCGTCGGCGATCGCCTTGAACTGGTCGATCTGCGGGATGTTCTGCCGGGTCATCACGACCGACAGCTTGAAGCCGCCGAAGCCGGCGTCCCGCAGGTTGCTCATGGCCCGCATCGCCGTGTCGAACGACCCGGGCCCGCGGACCGCGTCGTTCACCTCACGGGTGGCGCCGTCCAGGGAGATCTGCACGTCCACGTAGTCCGAGGCGGCCAGCCGCGCCGCCGCGGCGGCGTCCAGGCGCACGCCGTTGGTGGAGAACTTCACCCCGACGTGGTGCGCGGTGGCGTAGTCGACCAGCTCCCAGAAGTCGGGGCGGACGGTCGGCTCGCCGCCGCCGATGTTGACGTAGAAGACCTGCATGCGCTCCAGCGTGTCGATGACCGCCTTGCACTCGTCGGTGCTCAGCTCGCGGGGGTCGCGGCGCCCGGACGACGACAGGCAGTGCACGCAGGACAGGTTGCAGGCGTAGGTCAGCTCCCAGGTCAGGCAGATCGGCGCGTCGAGCCCGCGCTGAAACAGGTCGGTGAGCTTGCCGGGGGCCGGGCGCCGCACCGCCAGGCGCCACTTCAGGAGCGAGTGTCATGCGTGCGTCCGTTCGGAGATCATCTTGGAGTCGGCGAGCGCGCCGAGCGCGCGGGCGTAGGCGGGCAGCTCGGCCTGGGTCACGCCGGAGGCCAGGCAGGCGGAACGAGCGCTCGGGTGGTCGGCCAGCGACCTGACCACCGCGAGCACCGTCTGGTTCTTCAGGAAAGACAGCCGCCTGGTGCCAAAGTGATAAAGCAGCGCACCGAACGGCTCGGGGCGCAGCGACACCCGGGGATCGACCCGCCAGGCGCGGTCCAGGTCGAAGGTCACCGGCTACGGCTTAGTAGACGCCGCACATGCCGTCGATCGAGACCTCTTCGACGAGCAGCTCGTCGCTGGCCAGGGCTTCTGTCTCCGCCTCGTGCTCGGCCATGGGGACCTCCCGCGCATTAGTGGCACCAAGTGCCAGGAACAACGATGAGAGGAGCCTAAACGGCACCATGTGCCAAAATCAAGAATCCTAACTGATTGTCACCACTTGGCCCCGCCGGCAGTGGCGTAAAATCTCATCTGCTTACTCATCGAGGACGGTGATCGCAGTGCCGGCAGCGGCCGTGACTGAGCCATCCCACTCGGCCGGTACCGGGCATCCGGGCCGTCGCCGGGTGACCTCGCGGGCCGAACTCGAGCAGACGGCCTTCGCCCTCTTCGCGGCGCACGGGTTCGAGGCGACCACGGTGGACGAGATCGCGCTGGCCGCGGGGATCGGACGGCGGACGTTCTTCCGGTACTTCCCGTCCAAGAACGACATCCCGTGGGGCGCGTTCGAGGACGAGCTCGAGCGGATGCGCGCGCGCCTGCGGGCCTGCCCGCCGCAGATGCCGCTGATGGACGCGATCAGGGTGGCGCTCATCGACTTCAACCGGGTCGCGCCCGCGCAGGTGCCGCTGCACCGGCGACGGATGGAGCTGATCCTGCGGGTCCCCACCCTGCTGGCCCACTCCACGCTGCGGTTCACCGCCTGGCGCGCGGTGATCGCCGAGTTCGTCGCCGAGCGCACCGGCCGCTGCCCGGGCGACCTCGCCCCGCAGGCGATCGCGCACGCGATACTCGGTGTCTCGGTCGCCGCCTACGAGCACTGGCTCGACGAGCCAGGCGCCGACCTCGGCGCCCTGCTCGACGACGCGATGCGCCAGCTCGCCGGGGCGTTCGGCGCAGATCTCGGCTGACCCGGTCCCCGGCTGAGGCCGCCGCGCCGCCGCCGGTCACCCCGGCCTGAAGCCCTCTCAGCCATCATCACGAGCGCGGGTTTCACGCGCACCGCACTCCACCCGTAGCCAGGGATCGGGCGCGGAGCGCTTCTTGCTGTTATCAGCGGCGATGGGCCTCCTCCCGGGCGCTAACCCCGGCGGTCCCGGCTGGGACCGAACCGAGAAGGCGCGCCTCCCGTTGCTCCCAGTAGAGGCGCAACTACTAAGAGGAGTGGGCGATGCCGAAGCTCGAGGAGCGCACCGGGGACGGGGCCGACGACGAGGCGGCCAACATCGGGACGCGGAACGGTGCGACGACCGGCGCAGCGGACAACCAGGCAGCGGCCGACGCGACAGCGGCCAACGCGACAGCAGCCGATACGGCAGCGGCCAACGCGACGGCGGCCGGCCAGGCCCGCGTGCGGCTCGCGGCCCTGCGGGACGAGGCGGCCGCGGCGTATGACGCGATCATCGCCGCCGACGCCGACCTGCGCGTGCTGGCCGCGCGGCGGGTCGCCGCCGAGCGGGTGCTGCGGCACGATGCCGCGCGGGGCGAGGCGGCCGCGCGCGCCCTGAGCGCGCACGACCGGGCGCGGCCCGGCCCGGTCACCCGCCTGGCGGCCGCGTCCCGTACCGCCGCAGTGGCGGGCGCGGCAGGCGGAACTCGCGGCCGCGCTTGAGGATGTCGACCGCGACGTCACCGTCTCCCGGGCCGCGGTGGGCACGGCCAAGGACGCGTTCGCCGCCCGCGTCGCCGTGCGCGCCGAGGCCGTGGCGGACCTGCACCGCCTCACCGCCGAGTGCGCGGCGGTGACCGAGGAGATCGTGGCGCTGGGCGGCGACACCACCACCGAACCGGGCCTGGCGGCGGGCAGCGGATTCCTGACCTAGCCGCGGCGCCGCCGCCAGCGCGCCTGCGCCGGGCCGACGCGTACCCGGTGGTTGAATGGCCCGGTGCTTGATCACGTGGGTATCCAGTGCACGGACCTGGTCGCCAGCGCGGCCTTCTACGACGCGGTGCTCGGCGCCGCTCGGCGCGCGGCGGATCATGGACTTCGGCTCGGCGATCGGCTACGGCGTCCCGCCGGCCCCCGACTTCTGGATCAGTGCGCACTCGACGGGCGGCGGCTTCCGCGAATCGCACCTGGCGTTCAGCGCGCCGACCCGGGAAGCGGTGCGGGAGTTCTTCACCACGGCGGTCGGGGCGGGCGCCCTGGTGCTGCACGAGCCGCGGCTGTGGCCGGAGTACCACGAGACGTACTACGGCGCCTTCGTCCGCGACCCGGACGGCAACAACATCGAAGCGGTCTGCCACCAGCCCGAGTAGGGCGGCCCCTGGGCGGACGGGCTGCCGTAGCATTGGCGGATGCCCGGGTACTTCCTCGCCTCCGCGCACTGGCCGGACGTTGAGGCCGGACCGCGGCGGCTGCTCGTGGTGCCGGTTGGCTCACTGGAGCAGCACGGCGCGCACCTGCCGCTGGACACCGACACGCGGATCGCCGTCGCCGTCGCCGAACGCGCCTGCGCCGGCCGGACCGGCGTCGGGCTCGGCCGGCGATCGGCATCGGGGCGAGCGGGGAGCACGCGGACTTCCCCGGCACGCTGTCGGTCGGCCATGTCGCCTTGTCGACAATGCTGGTCGAGCTGGGCCGTCACGCCGCGCTGCACTGGCCGCGGCTGCTGCTCGTCAACGGGCACGGCGGCAACGTCGCCGCGATCGGTGACGCCCTGGCGAAGCTGCGCGCCGAGGGGCGCGACTGCCATGTCTGGCACGCCGGCCTCCGGCCGGCCATGCTGTCGGCGGTCCGAGCGGACTCCCCCCTGGTACCGGACGCGCACGCGGGCCGGGTGGAGACCTCGATCATGCTCGCGCTCGCGCCCGGCGACGTCCGCCTGGAGGCAGCCGCCGCGGGCGAGACCAGGCCGCTGACCGAGGTCATGGACGACCTGCGCGCGCACGGCGTTCGCCAGGTCAGCCCGAACGGCGTCCTCGGTGACCCGGCGGGCGCGTCCGCCGCCGAGGGCGAGACCCTGCTCGCCCTCCTCGTCGCCGACCTGGCCGCCACGCTCCACCGGCTAGCAGGCCCTCCGGCCACCGCCGACTGACCCCCGCCGGGCGGCCAACGGCGAACACCGGCCGACGAACGGCCGCGCGCTCGCCGCCGCGAACCCCGCCGCGAGTCGTCCGCGCACATCGACGCCACCACAGGCGACTCAAGCGCGCCGCGCGTACCTGGGCTCGAATGACGCACCCCCGCCCGAACCGGGCCGAATGCGCAAAAGGCCTCGTTAGAAGCAGGCGAAGGCGCAATCGAGCCGGTGGGTGGCCGCAAGGGCGCGTAAGCGCGGAAGTGGCGCGGCGGTAGCCGAGGGCGTCGATGAGCGGGGCCAGGGCGGCGGGGTCGTCGCCGGGGGCGCTGAGCACCACGCCGCCGACCAGCGGGACGGGCCTTGACCAGCAGGTTGGCGGCCAGTTCGGCGCCGACAGCCCGGCCGCCGCTGCGGCCGGCCCGCTCCATGGCGTCCAGGGTGGAGCCGGGGATCGTCACCCCGGGCACCTCGTGGGCCAGGTAGTCGGCCTCTTCGAAGGAGCTCAGCGGCGTGACAGACAGCAGCAGCGGGATGCCGGTGCCGTCCAGGGCCTCGACCAGCCCGGTCAGCGCGTCCAGCTCGTACACCGGGTGGCAGACCAGGAACTGGGCGCCCGCCCTGATCTTGGCCCGCGCCCGGGCCAGTTCGGCGCCGCGGTCACGCGCGGCCGGGTTGATCCGCGCCCCGATGCAGAACGAGGTCCGCGCGGTCAGCGCCAGCCCGTTGGAGTCGCGGCCGGCGTTGAGCCCGGCCAGCAGCGCGGTCAGCCCGACCGCGTCCACGTCCCAGGTGCCGTCGACCGCCGGGTAGTCGCCGAACACCGGCGGCGAGCCCGTGGTGGAAACCACCGAGCGGATGCCGAGCGCGTGCGCGCCGAGCAGGTCCGCCTGCAGCGACATGATGCTCTTGTCCCAGGTGGTGACGGTGGCGATGGTCTCCACGCCGACCCGCTCCTGCAGCGCGATCGCCATGTTGAGCGAGTCCATGTGCATCCGGGCGTTCTCCTGCGGCCGGATGAAGAGCAGGCCGATGCCCCGGTCGGCCAGCTCGGCCGCGGTCCGCTCGGCGTCGCCGACACCGCCGCCCGCGGTCGGGGTGATCGCGGCGCGAGACCACGAACCGGCCCGAGGCCAGGTGGTCGGCGAGCGTCCCGGTGGCCACGCCGCTGACGGCGGGCTCGGCCGGGCGGGCCGCCGGACGGGCGGTGACCCCGCCGCCGCCTGGCCCGTCCGCGCCTGGGCGCGCAGCGCGTCGGCCGCCGCCCGGATGTGCGTCGGGGTGGTGCCGCAGCAGCCGCCGACCAGCGTCACCCCGGCGTCGGCGAACCGGGCCAGGTAGCGGGAGAAGTAGCCGCCGTCGATGGCGAACTCGAACGAGCGCGGCCCGGTGCGGCGCGGCTGCCCGGCGTTGGGCTGGGCGCTGACCGGCACCGCCGAGTAGCGGACCAGGTCCTCGGCCACCACCAGCATCCGCTGCGGGCCGATCGTGCAGTTGGTGCCGATCATCGCCACCGGCAGCGAGGAGAGCACCGACGCCACCTCGCGCGGTGTCTCGCCGCCCAGGGTGTGCGCGTCGTCGGCGAACGTGGCCTGCGCGATCAGCGGCACGCTGGTCACCGACGCGGCCACCGAGACCGCCTCGACCAGCTCGTCCAGGTAGCCGAAGGTCTCCAGGATCAGCAGGTCGGCGGCGTCGTCGGCGACCAGCGCGAGGATCTGCTCGCGCAGCACCTCCATCCGCTCGGCCGCGCCGACCCGGCGCCGCTGCGGCGCGGTCACCGCGGGCGACACCGACCCGGCCACCAGCACGCGGCGGTTACCGCCCGAGCCCTCGCCCGCCCGGTCGGCGGCCGCCCGGGCCAGCCGGACGCCGGCCCGGTTGATCTCCGTGACCTTGTCCGGCAGCCCGTGGTCGGCCAGCCACAGCCGGTTGGCGCCGAACGTGTTCGCCTGGATGATGTCCGCGCCCGCGCTGAGGTAGCTGTCGTGGATGGTGGCGACCAGGCCAGGGTCGGACAGGTTCAGCTCGGGCAGCGAGCGGTCCAGGGCGGACCCCGCCGCGTGCAGCATGGTGCCCATGGCACCGTCTGCGACGAGGACGCGCCCTCCCGCCAGCAGTTCCGCCGCGGTACTCACGCCAGGTCTCCCCTCGCCTTGCTTGCTACTACTGCTGCTGCTGCGCTTCCAGCAGCACCAAGACTGCGCTTCCGGCAGCGCGTCCAGGATCTCAAGCGCTACCTGAGCGATCAGCCGGTCACGGTAATTGTCCAGCCGCAGCCCGGTAATTTCCTCGATGCGCTTGATCCGGTACGCAACCGTGTTCGGGTGAACGTGCAGCAGGCGCGACGCGCGCTGCGGGCTGTTGTTCTCCCGGAAATAACAGGCCAGGGTGGACAGGTACTCCGACTTGTGCTCGTGTTCGTGCTCTGAGAGCTTACCCAGCACCTCGGCGGCGAAAGACCGCAGCTCATTCAGGTCGGGCACCTGCAGCAGCAGCCGGTGGATGCCGAGGTCCTCGAACGCGGACACCGCGCCGGTCCGGCCGAGGCGCCACAGCGTCTGGGTGGTCCGGTGCGCCTGGTCGTAGGAGCGGGCGATCTCGTCCGGCGCCTTGCACGGGCCGCCGATCCCGATGACCACCTTGGCCCCGGGGAACAGCTCGGCCAGCCGGGCCAGGCACGCCTGGCCGAGCTTGCGCGGGTCGGGCGACGAGGCCGCCACCACGACCACCTCCGACTCCCGGGCCGAGACGATGGCCTCCGGCGCCCTGGTGGTCATGAAGTGCTCGATGGACTCCCTGATGCGCTGGCGCAGCGGCTCGGCGTCGCTGGCCCGCGACGGCGGCAACTCGAAGGCGATGGCCGCCACGTTGTGCGCGCGGGCCGGGTCGTAGCCCAGGTGTGCGGCCCAGCGGGCGGCGTCGGCGGCGTCACGGCCGCGGCCGAGCAGCAGCCCCTCGACCAGGTCGTCACGGACCCGGCGGGCCGCCGCGGCCACCACCCGCTCGCGGCCGAGTATGACGCCGCAGATCGTCGCGGCGTGCTCGGTCACCAGCAGCGACATGTCCTCGCCGAACGACTCCTCGGCCGGGTCGAGCGTGATGAGGTACGACGGGACCTCGTCGCCGACCAGGATCGGCGCGACGATGATGGCGGGCACGCCGCCGACGTTCGGCAGGCGCAGCGCGCGCTGGCTGAGCCGGGAGGCGCGCAGCACCTGCCCGAGCCGCGGGTGCACGACGTGGTCCCGCACCAGGGCGGCCGCCTTCTCCGGCGGCAGGCCGGGCGAGGCGGCGGTCTGCACGTCCATCAGCTGGCTGACGACGGCCACCGTCGCCTGGGCCCGCTCGGAGATGAGCTGTACCACCCCGGCCAGGTCGGCGTCCTGCATGGCGAGGCCTGAGAGGTGCCGGTAGACGGTAACCAGCTCTCGCAGGACAGAGTTCTCCCGGTCGACGTCCCGGGGGCTCTCCCTGGAAGTCGGCGCTGCGTTGAGCCGGCTAGCGGCCGGCGACACGGTGTCCGGCATGATCACTGCACTATACGACCTTGATCCCTCGGCGTCGTTTGTGGAAGTCCACAAACGGATCTTTACCATGCTAAGCGGCCCGTGCAAATACCTCACAACGATCACGCCGGCTGGCCGGGCCGCCGGCCTGTGGCCGCCCACAGCCGCGCACGGTGCGCAGTTGGGTGCTGACAACGATGCCTGACCAGGCACTTGAACCCGCCGCAGGCTGGGCGTTATGTTACGGGGACTTGACAGACCCATATCTAGCGCGCAAATAATCAGGGCACTTTCACTATGAAAGGGGCCGTGCGTTGCTTGAGTACCGCGACATCTACGCGGGGGGTCGACTGGTCTGTTCGGCTTCGCCCGATGTGATCACCATCGTCAACCCGGCGACCGAGGAAGTCGTGGGGGCGGTACCGTCCGCCGTCGGCGCCGACGTGGACCGCGCGGTCCGCTCGGCCAGACGCGCGTTCGACGACGGCACCTGGGCGACGCGCTCGCCCGCCGACCGGGCCGCGGCGCTCGACCGGCTGGCCGCCGCGCTCGAGGCCCGCACCGAAGAGGCGGCCCGGCTGGTCACGGCGGAGATGGGCATGCCGATCTCCTCCTCGCGGCAGCACAACGCCGCCGCCCCGTGCGCGATCCTGCGCTACTACGCCAACCTGGCCCGCGCGCTGGACACCGAGGAGACCCGCACCGCCGTCTCCTTCTCCGGCCGCACCGTGGTGCGCCGCGAGCCGGCCGGCGTCGCCGCCATCATCACCAGCTGGAACTACCCGATCATGCTGGCGTTCAGCCAGCTGGCCCCGGCCCTCGCCGCCGGCTGCACGATCGTGCTCAAGCCCGCCGCCGCCACCTCGCTGTCGGCCTACATCCTGGCCGAGGCGTTCGAGGCGGCCGACTTCCCGCCCGGCGTGTTCAACCTGGTGACCGGCACCCACCAGACGGCCGGCGCGCTGGCCCGCCACCCTGGCGTGGACCTCGTCTCGTTCTCCGGCCCGACCAAGCAGGGCCGGTGGATCGCCTCCATCTGCGGCGCCGAGCTCAAGCCCGCCCACCTGGAGCTGGGCGGCCAGTCCGCCGCGATCATCCTGGACGACGCCGACCTGGACCGCACCGCCGACGCGCTCGGCCACCTGGTCTTCGGCAACGCCGGGCAGACCTGCTTCGCCATGTCCCGGGTGCTGGTGCCCGAGCACCGCTACGGCGACCTGGCCGAGGCCCTGGCCGAGCAGGCCGGCTGCGGGTCGGCGACCCGCTGAGCGAGGAGACCGCCATGGGCCCGCTGGCCTCGTCCCGGCGCCGGGTGGATGTCGAGGCGCGGGTCCGGTCCGGCATCGCCGACGGCGCCTGCGTGGTCTCGGGCGGGCGGCGCCCCGCCTCGCCGGTGCGCGGCTACTTCTACGAGCCCACCGTGCTCACCGGCGTGACCCCGCAGATGCCGATCGCCCGCGACGAGATCTGCGGCCCGGTCGCCACGGTGATCGGCTACAAGGACGAGTCCGAGGCGATCAGGTTCGCCAACGACGGCTTCGGCCTGGCCGCCACCGTGTGGACCGGCGACCCGCAGCGCGGCCTGGACATCGCCCGGCGCACCCGCGTCGGCACCTTCGGCATCAACCTGTACGAGCCCGACCTCGGCTCCCCGTGGGGCGGCCGCGGCCCCAGCGGCGTCGGCAGCGCCTACGGCCCGGAGGGCATGGACGCCTACCTCACCGCCAAGTCGGTCTTCCTGCCCGCGCTGCGCACCGCCTGACCTGCCGCGCCGCGCGCCCGTCGCGGCCCCGCGCCGTGGGCTTGGCGACAGCCCCGTAGATGCTGATGCCTACCCCCAGTATCGTTAGCGCGAGTAATAGTTGCCATCCGGCAAGTATCTGCTAGCTTAAATAGACGTGGCTACGACGACGCGCGGTGAATGGGCTGGCAAGCAGGGCGGGGAAGACGATCAGAGCGGGAACAGCCCAGGGCGCGGCCGCGCCTACCAGTGGGTAGCCCTCTCTAATACAACACTCGCCATGGTGATGGCGACGATCGACGGCTCCATCGTCATCATCGCGATGCCCGCGATCTTCCGCGGCATCCACCTGAACCCGCTCGCCCCAGGCAACGTGACCTACCTGCTGTGGATGATCATGGGCTACCTGCTCGTGCAGTCCATCCTGGTGGTCACCCTCGGACGACTCGGCGACATCTTCGGCCGGGTCAAGATCTACAACCTGGGCTTCCTGGTCTTCACCATCGCCTCGGTGGGCCTGTCCTTCGACCCGTTCATGGGCGCCCACGGCGCGCTGTGGCTGATCGCCTGGCGGTTCGTCCAGGCCTTCGGCGGCGCGATGCTGATGGCCAACTCGGCCGCGATCCTCACCGACGCCTTCCCCGAGGGCAAGCGCGGCACCGCGCTCGGCATCAACCAGGTCGCCGGCATCTCCGGCCAGTTCATCGGCCTGCTGCTCGGCGGCGTGCTGTCCGCCTGGGACTGGCGGGCCGTCTTCTGGGTGAACCTGCCGGTCGGCATCTTTGGCACCATCTGGGCGTACAAGTCACTCAAGGAGATCGCCACCACCCGCAAGGCCCGCATCGACTGGCTCGGCAACCTCACCTTCGCGGCCGGCGCCGGCCTGCTGCTCGTCGCGATCACCTTCGGCATCCGGCCATATCACAGCGACCCGACCAGCTGGGGCAACCCGCTGGTCTTCGGCGGACTGATCCTCGGCGCGGTGCTGCTCGCGGTCTTCTGCTTCATCGAGACCAAGGTCAAGGACCCGATGTTCCGCCTGTCGCTGTTCCGCATCCGCGAGTTCGCCGCCGGCAACATCGCCTCGCTGCTCGGCGCGATCGCCCGAGGCGGCCTGCAGTTCATGCTGGTCATCTGGCTGGCCGGCATCTGGCTGCCGCTGCACGGCTACGACTTCACCGTCACGCCGCTGTGGGCAGGCATCTACATGCTCCCGCTGACCGGCGGCTTCCTCATCGCCGGGCCGATCTCCGGGCGGCTGTCCGACCGGTTCGGCGCCCGGCCGTTCGCCACCGGCGGGCTGCTGGTGGCCGCGCTCTGCTTCACCGGCCTCCTGCTGCTGCCGGTCGACTTCCCGTACTGGGCCTTCGCCCTGCTGATCTTCGGCAACGGGATCGGCTCCGGGCTGTTCTCGGCGCCCAACACCGCGTCGGTGATGTCGTCGGTTCCCGCGCACGAACGCGGCGCGGCCTCCGGCATGCGCTCCACCTTCCAGAACTCCGGCATGTCCCTGTCCATCGGCATCTTCTTCTCGCTGCTGATCGCGGGCCTGGCCAACACGCTGCCGAAGGCGCTCACCCCGGGCCTGACCGCCCAGGGCGTGCCGCTAGCCACGGCGACCAGCATCGCCCATCTGCCCCCGGTGTCCACCGTGTTCGCCGCCATGCTCGGCTTCAACCCAGTGCAGAACCTGCTGCAGCCCACCGGGCTGCTGAAGACGCTGCCCGCGAAGAACGTTGCCACGCTGACCGGCCACGAGTTCTTCCCCCAGCTCATCGCCGCCCCGTTCCACCACGGCCTCACGATCGTGTTCTCCGCCGCCGCGATCATGGCCCTGATCGGCGCCGCCGTCTCCTGGATGCGCGGCAAGCGCCCGGAGACGAGCCTGCAGCTGCCCGAGCCCGTCGAGGTCGCGTCGGCCGACTGACGGCAAGGCAGGACCCGACGGGAGTAACCCGCCCCCGTTCATCATCCTCCTCACGGTCACCGCCGGACGCCGGCAGCCGCACGCCCCGGGCACCGCCCCGGCCGAGCGCGGCGCCGGCGACCGGAGCCAGGCGCGGACGGAACCCGGCCCGCCGGGGCGGCGTTCGGGGGCCAGGCGGGGTAAAATCAACCCGTGCCACGCTACGAGTTCCGCTGCCGCTCCTGCGGCGACACGTTCCTGCTGACCCGGCCGATGGACCAGTCCGGTGCCCCGGCCACCTGCCCGCAGGGCCACGACGACACGGTCAAGCTGCTGACCACGGTCGGCATCGGCGGGCTCTCCTCCGGCGCGCCCGCCCCGTCGGGCGGTGGTGGCGGGTGCTGCGGCGGCGCCTGCGGCTGCGGCGGCTGACACCCCCAGACATCAGGGGAACGGGGGCGGTCTTACCCTGCCCGCACCGGTTCCCCTCCCGGCGTTCCCGGCCGCGCTCCGCGCTTCTTGCTGTTATCAGCGCGCTGTCAGGCGCTCCGGGAGGGCACGGGCGGCGGTGGCCCGGGCCCACTGGGTGGTAGACATGACGCCGAGGACCAGGACCGCGTAGCCGCAGCCTGCCATGACCCACCAGCCGGCGTGGGCGGCGGTGAGGAAGCCGGCGTGCATCGAGCCGAGCAGGCGCGGGGCGCGGAGTCCAGCCGCCAGCACCGAGCCGACGATGGCCACGCCGAGCGACTGGCCGAGCTGGCGACTGGAGGAGTTCATCCCCGACGCCAGGCCCGCCTGCGCCTTGGGCACCCCGGCCATCACGCCGTTGGAGATCGGCACGTTCACCATGCCCGCGCCGAAGCCGAACAGCCCGTAGGTGACGATCAGGAACAGCGGGCCGCTGGTCGGGCTGAGCTGCGACAGCGCGGCGGTGGAGAGCGTGAGCGCTGCCCCCGCGATGACGAACGGCACCCGCGGGCCGCCCCGGGCCACGATCCGCCCGGAGATCGGCGACGCGAGGGCCATCATCACCGGCATCGGCAGCAGGGTCAGGCCCGCCCGCAGCGCGCTGAACCCGCGCACGTCCTGCAGGTAAAGCGTGGTCAGGAACAGGAACCCCGCGCTGGCCGCGATCGCGCACACCGCGGTCGCGTTCGCCGCGCTGAACGGCACGGACCTGAAGAACCTGAAGTCGATCAGCGGCTCGGCCCGGCGCGGCTCCAGCCGCAGCAGCAGCCCGAGCGCGACCAGCGAGAGCAGGAAGAACCCGAGGATCTCGGGCGAGAACCAGCCCCCGGACGGGCCCTGGATGATCGCGTACGCCAACGACGCCAGCATGACGATGACCAGCACCTGGCCGAGCGGGTCCGCCTTGCGGCCGCGCTCGGCCTTCGAATCCGGCACGAGCAGCGCGGTCAGCGAGATGGCGGCCAGGCCCACCGGGATGTTGGCCCAGAAGATCCCCCGCCAGCCCACCGAGCCGACCAGGATGCCGCCCGCGACCGGCCCGAGCGCCATCGACAGGCCCGACACCCCGTCCCAGACGCCGATCGCCTTGGCCCGGTCCTTCGGCGCGCTGAACACGTTGGTGATGATGCCGAGCGCCGCCGGGTTCAGCATGCTCCCGCCGACCCCTTGCAGCACCCGGAACGCGATCAGCCAGCTAAGGCTGGGCGCCAGCGAGCACAGCCAGGATCCGAGGGTGAACAGGCTCAGGCCGACCTGGAAGATGGTGCGCCTGCCGATCCGGTCGGCGGCGGCACCGGAGAACAGCAGCAAGCTGGCCAGCACGATCGTGTAGCCGGCCACGGTCCACTGCAGCCCGGCCACGCTGGTATGCAGTGACGTGCCGATCTCGGGCAGGCCCACGTTCACGATCGTGTTGTCCAGGCCAACCATGAAAAGTGCCGAACAGCAGACCGCCAGGACAATGGCGCGGCGGCCGGAACCGACGGGAGGTTGCGATGAGTCGCGGAAATCGTGAACCGCGGGCACCACCGAGACCGTTATCGGAGTAGCGGCCGGAATTACACCAGCACGTGTTTGTATGGATACGTTCTGTAGCCGAGAGCGAGCAGCAGAGACCGAACGCATTGCGCACCGCCTGGGGGATCAGCGAGTGTTATACGGATATGACACTACATTGCTGCACGGTGTAGTCAATAGGTAACACCCCGGAATTGGCTCGCACAGCGGCGGACCCTGCGCTAACACCCTTTCCCCCAGGCACTTCCGTCACGTTCACCCGACGCGGCGCGTTAACTCGGTCTACATTTAGGGCACGATGCCGCACGGCCCGACGGCCCGGCATGGCAGACGAAGCGTCCCTGGGTGACGCGTCAAGAGCGAGGTGGGGGACGTGAGCGAAGGGGGATACGTGAGTCGCAGGCTTCTTCAGCTTGTGATGCCGGTCTACCCCGACCGCCGCATGTTCCGGGTCCACGACAGCGAAGTGCACCCGGACTCGCCGGGGGGCCCGCTGCCGCCGGTCGGCGTGCTTGTCTCCGCCAGCCGCGAGCAGCTGTGGATCGGATCGCTGCAACAGGACATCGAGGTCCGTGTGGTCCTTGAGGAGTGGGACGGCCAGCCGCTGCTGCCCGACGCCTGGGACGAGGAAGCCAAGGCCCGCCTGTACCTGCGCGGCCGGCTCTCCATCGACATGGGCTCGGCCGGCCCGGCCGTATCGGGCCTGCGCCTGTCCGGCGGCGTCGGCGATTACGAGGTGCGCGTCTACGCCCGGTACCGCGAAGCGGTCGTCCAGATGTATCAGGACCTTTTCAACCTGCACAAGGACCCGCTTTCAGACGAATTCCAGCGGGAAAAGCGCAAGCTGGAAGGCGTCGAGCGGTACCTCATCCAGCTATGGCGTGACTCTTAGCGGGCGTGGCTAGCCGGGGTTGGACGCCGCGTCGCTTTGCGACAACCGCTGCACGCCGCCCGGCGCTGCACTGCCCGAGGCACTCGCCGGGGCCGGGGTGCCGGCGCGGGCCGGCGCGCTCACCGATGTTCGCGCAGAGGACTGGCGGTTAAGCGGGGTTTTCGAACTCTGGGTGCGGAACGGGACCATTGCGTAGACGGTCAGGCCGATGACGGCGAGCAGCATGACCGTGCATATGGAGCTGATCACCTTGCCCCGGGTAGTCCGGAGCCCGGCGGCCGGCCTAGGCCGCCGGAAAGAGGTCAGCCTGGTGGCCAGCCCAGGGTCCTCCGCGGCGAGCCGCCGCTCTATCTCGGCGAGCATACGCTGCTCGTCCATTGACAGCGCCATAGCGCCATACCTCCGCGTTCCGCGCCAGCGAATGTCTCTACTATCCCCCAGGAGGGGAGCTTTATCCAATCGTTCTGAGTTTGTGCCTAAGTCTTTTATAGACCAGTTAGGCGGGAAGAGCGACAGCGCGGCCAGTGACCTAGGGTACGTCCCTTCGACCGAACACCGGTTCGGGCGCAGGCCCGGGGTTCCGCCCGGAGCGAACCGCCTCAATTCGGGCGGGACCCGTTACCTGGGTGGCGGCCGGCCGATGCCCGCCAGAGAACCGGCACGGCCTCGTAATCACGGAATGTCGTCATATATTGACGTTCCGTCACACTTCCGGTTGAATGTGTAGCGGAACCGGAACGGAGAGTGAAATATGCAGGATCTGCCGGTTGGCGGGGCGGAGTTCGCCGGGTACCGGCTGCTCGCTGTCCTGGCCCGCGGGGACACGAGCGCGGTGTACCAGGCCGAGGATCCTCGCCTTGGCGACGTGGTCGCGCTGAAGGTGCTGGCCCCCGAGCCGGGCGGGGAGGCCCGCAGCGCTCGCTTCCTGGAGGAGTCATGGATCGCGGCCGGGCTGAATCACCCGAACGTCGTGCCCGTGTACGACTGCGGGTCGAGCGACGGACTCCCGTACCTGGTGATGCGCTACGTCGCGGGCACCGACTTGCGGCAGGCGCTGAAGGAGCACGGCTCCCTGCCGCCGGATACGGCGGTCTTCCTGCTCAGCCAGGCGGCCCGGGCGCTCGACGCGGCGCACCGCCGCGGCCTGGTGCACGGCGACGTCAAGCCGGGGAGCCTGCTGGTCGAGCCGGACAGCGATTCCGACGGTCCCGACCACGTGTACCTGGCGGGCTTCGGCACCGCCGAGCCCTCCGGGACGGCCGCTGGCGGCCGGTTCTCCGGCACGGTGGCCTACGTCGCGCCGGAGCGGGTGCTCGGCCTGGCGCTGGACGCCGCCGACCAGTACTCGCTGGGCTGCGTGCTATTCGAGTGCCTCACCGGCACGGTGCCGTTCGAGCGGGACATGGACGTGGCGATCGCCCGGGCCCACGTGGCGGAGCCGCCGCCACGGCCGACGGCGCTGCGCCCCGGCCTGCCGGCCGCGTTCGACGAGGTGTTCGCCCGGGTGCTGGCCAAGGAGCCCGGCGACCGGTACGGGAACTGCCGCGAGTTCATGGCCGCGGCCCAACAGGCACTCGTCTCCCCGGCCGAGGCGCCAGGGGCGGGCCAGTACTCCCCCGCCGCCGTGATGTCCCCGGCCGGCCCCGCCGGGGCGGAGCCGGAACTGGACCCGTGGGGCGGTCCGGACGAGGTCGCCCATGAGCACGACGGCGTCCAGGCACCGGGGGCGGGCGGCCCGCCGCCCTGGGAGCGGCCGCTGCGGGCCCGGCGCGGGCGCGGGCGCCGCGGTTCCGGCCGGACGGGCGGCCGGCTGGCGCTGTACGCGGCGCTCGCGCTGGTCGTTGCCCTCGCGACCGGGCTCACGCTGGCCACGGTGACTCGCGGCGGCACTACCGACGTCTCGCTGTCAGGTAACGGGGCGCGACCGAGCCCGTCGGCCAGCACGACGCCCGCAGGAACGCCCACGCCCGCAGGAACGCCGACGCCCACGGGCACGCCGACGCGGGCCAGCGCGGTCACGCCGGGCAGCACCGGCACGCCGGCCGGCGGCACGGGCACCGGGACGCGGGTTAACACCGGCACCGCCGGCCCGGCCACGCTCGCCGGGGTGCTCGCGGCGGCGAACAGCAGCGTGGAGGGCCGGGGGCTGCTGCCACCAGGCAAGTGCGACCAGTACCGGCAGAACGCGACCGGGGCGATCGTCTGCACGGCCCCGGTCCCTGGCGTCGCCGAGATTTACTACCAGAACTACTCCTCGGTCAAGGCTCTCTACAGCGCCTACAAGACCCAGGTCACCCAGCTAGACGGCGGCACGTTCCGGCAGAACACCCGGACCTGCGGAAACAGCGCGGTGGGCTACACGGAGTTCGGCTGGAACCAGGAGGAGGGCCACCCGCACAACTTCACCGTCGCGCAGATGGCCGCGGGCCGGGTGCCGCAGATATTCGCCGCCGGGCGGATGGCCTGCTTCGCGGTCCACACGGCGCACGGCGTCACGCAGGACATCGTGTGGACCATCGACGGCGGCCCGGCGATGGGCGTGGCGATCGGGGGTAGCTCGGCGCGGGCGGTGTACCAGCTGTGGGCGTCACTGCACCACGCGGTGCTGTTCCGCGGCACCGAGATGTGCGGCACCGCCGAGCGGATGAACTTCGCCGAGATCCCGACCGGGAACCTCAAGGTGCTCCCGGCCTGCCCGCCGGGCGTCGAGGCGCTGCCGGCGTCACCGCCGGCCTAGCACCGCCGCAGCTGAGCCGGCCGCGCCCGCGTGACCGGGCGGGAAAGCGGCCGAGGCGACCCGCGACATTGGGCGCCAACCGTGGGAATCTAACCTGGGAAAAGGCCAAGACGACGACGGAAAGAGGACGCCGCGATGGACGGAATGCTCGCTGCCGCTGACCTGGAGACGATGCGCAAGGATTTCTCGGCCAACCCGCTCTACCGGCTGGCGCAGAACGCCGTGACCCGCGTGATCCGTGGATGACGTGGCGATCAACCGGGAGATCGTCGCCAGCATCGACCACTCGCTGTCGACCACGCTGGACGACTGGAAGGTCACCAACCAGGAGCGGAGCGGGCGGTGCTGGCTGTTCGCCGGGCTGAACCTGCTGCGCGTCGGGGTGATGCGCAAGACCGGGCTGAAGGACTTCGAGTTCTCGCAGAACTACGCGATGTTCTGGGACAAGCTGGAGCGGGCCAACTACTTCCTCGAGGCGGTCATCGAGACAGCGGGCCGCGACCTGGACGACCGGACGGTCGCGTTCCTGCTCCAGTCGGTGGCCGGCGACGGCGGCCAGTGGAACATGTTCGCCGCCCTGGTGGCCAAGCACGGGCTGGTACCCAAGGGCTACATGCCGGAGACGCAGAGCTCGTCCAACACGGCGCGGATGAACTCGGTACTCCGCTACCAGCTGCACCAGGGGGCGCGGACGGTCCGTGCCGCCGCGGCCGAGGGCCTGGAGGCCGCCCGGGCGGCCAAGGGCGAGATCATGCGGGCGGTCTACCGGATTCTCTGCATTCACCTGGGCACGCCGCCGGAGCGGTTCGACTGGCAGTGGACGGACAAGGACAAGAAGTTCCACCGGGACGGGCGTCCTCACCCCGCGGGAGTTCGCGGACCGCTACGTGGACCTGCCGGTCGACGAGTACGTCTGCCTGGTCAACGACCCGCGGCCGTCCAGCCCGATGGGCCGGACGTTCACGGTCGAGTACCTGGGCAACGTCGTCGGTGGCGCACCGGTGACCTACCTCAACGTCGACATGGGCGTCATCAAGGACGTGGCCGCGGCGACGATCCAGGGCGGCGAGCCGGTGTGGTTCGGCTGCGACGTCGGCAAGATGATGAGCAACGACTACGCGTTCTGGGACGCGGAGCTGTATGACCTGCCGTCGGTCTACAACACCGGGTTCGACCTGGACAAGGCGGCCCGCCTGGCCTACCACGAGACGGCGATGACGCACGCGATGCTGTTCACCGGGGTGGACGTGCTGGACGGTGTGCCCAGGCGCTGGCGGGTGGAGAACAGCTGGGGGGCCGACCGCGGCAAGGACGGTTTCTACACGATGAACGACTCCTGGTTCGACCAGTACGTGTTCGAGATCGCCGCGCGGAAGAGCGCGCTGCCCGCCGAGCTGCAGGCGGCGCTGGACGGGCCGCCGATCGTGCTGCCGGCCTGGGACCCGATGGGGGCCCTGGCTCGTTGACTGGGCGCTTGGCGAAGAGCGTTTAGCCGGAGATCACCTGGGCCAGGCTGGCCAGCCTGGCCCAGGTGGCCCCTGCTGGCCAGCGAGCGGCACGGGGCCGCGGCGCGGTAGCGGGCGTCGGCGGTCAGGCGCTGACGGGGGTGACGTCCGCGCTGCCGGAGGTGATGCCGACGCTGTCGGCGGGGCTGGCCGCGGTGACCGGGTCACCAGGCCCGTCGCTGGCCGTGGGGAGGGAGCAGCGGTCTTCCGCGTGCTCGACGATGATCATCGTGCCGCCGGGACCAGCGAAGACCGACCACCTGATGCCGGGCACGTCGGCGTGGGCTCTCGTCCAGCGCGACATGTCCTGCTTGGTAGTGATGTACGCGACCTCGGTGATCCCGCTGATCACAGCGTGTCTCCTCTCGGCGGAGCACAGGGCAGCCATTCGTCGCATTGCGGCATGACAGCCCGCGCTAAGGGCCCGTGGGCAGGGTGACGCGTCCTGACGGAGGCACGCGATGCGATAAGCGCTTGGTCGCCTGGTCTCGCCGAGGGGGTGGGGGCCGCGCGGGCGACCTCACGAGGGGTTCGGCACAGCATCGCAGCAGGCCATGACGAATTGGGGTTCGTATGGTCTAGACCGCTTTTCGCGCTCCTAACTATTATCAGATGCCCCAGGGGCGCGCTAATCGCCCCCCGGGTCTCATGGTCAACGCCCGCTGAGGCGTCCGCGGCGGCCCGGGTTCCCCGGCGCCTGTGGCGAAAGCCGCGTACCATGCGGGCCCGCCTCCCCCGCCGCACCGTCGGCCCGCAGCGAGCCGCCCGCCCCGGCTGGGCCGCCTGAGACTGGAATAACGGGGGCGGGGCTAAGCCAGAGCGCGCCAGGCGGAGGCCGGGACGGGCCGGAGGCCGGGGACGGGCCTAGTTCGCTACGACGCGGGCGACAGGGCGCCGCGGATGACGCCGCGCGCGACTACCTGGCCGTCCGGGTAGGCGGGGGCCCCGGCGAGTGGCCGCAGCGGTAGGTCGAACGATTCGGTGTGCGTGCTCTGCAGGTAGTGCAGCACGATTCCCTCCCGCAGGGCCCAGGGGCACACGTCCACCGAGCCGACGTTCAGGAGCTTCATCGTGGCCCTGGCCACCATGGCCCCGGCCAGGATCTGCCGGCTGCGCGGCTGCGACACCCCCGGCAGCCGGGCCCGCTCCCGCGCCGGCATCGCGGCCAGGCGCGGGATCCACGATTCCAGCCCCGCGGCGGTCACGGTGCGGCGGACGAAGGGTCCTTTACGCTGGGCGGGCGACCCGCACAGCCGGGCCAGCTGCTTGAAGGTCTTGGACGTGCCGATCACTCGGTCCGGCACGCCCTCCCACAGCAGCCGGTCAGCCACTTCGCGCAGCGTCGCCCGCACGTGCCGGCGCAGCGCCGCGAGCTGCTGCGGCGCGGGCGGGTCGTCGGTGAGGAAACCCCGGGTCAGCCGCCCCGCGCCGAGCGGCAGCGATACCGCGAGCTCGGGTTCGGCGTCCCGGCCGAACACGATCTCCAGGGACCCGCCACCGATGTCGAGGATCAGCTGCCTGCCCGCCGACCACCCGTACCACTGGTGCACGGCGAGGTAGGTCAGCCGGCCCTCGTCAACGCCGGTGAGGTACTGCGGCCTGACCCCGGCCTCGGCCTCCACCCGGTCCAGGATCAGGTCGCGGTTGACGGCATCGCGCACGGCCGAGGTGGTGAACACGTACAGCTGCTGGACGCCCAGCCGGGTGGCCGCGCTCATGGCCCGGTTGACCGCGGTGACGATGCGGTCGATGCCGGCCTGGCCGATGGCCCCCTGCGCGTCGAACGCCTCGCCGAGCAGGGTCGGCTCCTTGACCGCGTGGGTGGGCAGCGGCGGCGCACCGGGACGCACCTCGAAAACCTGCAACTGGGCCGAGTTCGAGCCGATGTCAAGCACGCCGAGCAGCATCCGAGATGGTTACCCGCCGCCGGGCCGCCCCATGCGCGCGGCGGCTCACGCGTTTGCCGGGCCCGCCGCGGGCCGTTGGCGGCGCGGTCAGCGGGCCTGGTGGACCGGGCACCAGAAGGTGGTCCGGCCGCCCACGGTGGCCCGCCGCAGCTCGGCGCCGTCGCGCGGGCAGTGCCCGCCGGGCCGGCGAAGCGGCACCAGGGGCAGGGCGTGCACGCCGCCCTCGCGCAGCGCGTCGCCGATGGTCTCGCGCAGCGCCTGGTAGAGCCGCTGGCGTTCCTGGCCGCCGAGGGCACCGGCCGGGCGGGCCGGGTTCACCCCGGCCCGCCACAAGATCTCGTCGGCCAGCAGGTTGCCCACGCCGGCCAGCGCGTGCTGGTCAAGCAGGCGGGCCTTGACCGGCGCGCGGCCGTGCCCGATCGCCGACCCGAACTCGCCTGCGGTGATCGCGGCGGCATCCGGGCCGAGGTCGTCGAGCGGCGGGTCGAGGCGGACGCGGCCGAGCCGGCGCGGGTCGACCAGCCGCAGCACGCCGCCGTCGGCGAAGGTCAGCGCGAACCGGGTGCGGCGGTAGTCACCGGGGGCGCGCCCGTACTCCCAGTAGTCGCCGCCGTCGGACTCGCTGCCGTCGGGGTCGGCGATGACGATCTTGCCCGACATGCCCAGGTGGATGCCGAGCACCGGGCCGCCGGCGGTGTCGCACCACAGCGTCTTGCCGCGCCGGTGCGCGGCGGTCAGCTCGGTGCCGGCCAGCGCGGCCGCGATCTGGCCGGCCGGGTGCGGCCGGCACACGTAGCGGTCGGAGTCGTCCACCGCGACGATCCGCCGGCCAAGCGCCGCCCGCTCGATGACAGCGCGGGCCGACTCGGCCTCGGGCAGCTCAGGCACGGCCGTGACCAGTCGCGGTCACCGGTGACTCCCCTGCCATCGCCCGCCCCTCTCCGCCCGCTGACACCATAGCAGCGGCGGCGTGGCGGCCAGCCGGCCAAGCTGCGGCGCCGACCGCTACCGAACATATGTTTGCTATTCTCGAACGCAGGTTCTAGACTGACGTTTATGCGCTGGAACAGCTTGCTGCTCGATTCGAGCGAGGCCGTCGGCCGCGGCGCCTCAGACGCCGCCGGCGAGCCGCCGGGCGGCTGGGCGGCGCCGCCGCTGATCGAACGGGGCGCGGTGACCCGCCGGTTCGACACCCCCGAGTTCCGCGGCATGACCTTTTACGAGGTACAGGCCAAGTCGATCGTCTCCCGCGTTCCCGAGGCGTCCAAGGTCCCGTTCCGCTGGACGATCAACCCTTACCGCGGCTGCCAGCACCAGTGCGTCTACTGCTTCGCCCGCAACACGCACACCTACCTGGACCTGGACGCCGGGCGGGACTTCGACACCAAGGTCGTGGTCAAGGTCAACGCGCCCGAGCTGCTGCAGGCCAGGCTGGCCTCGCGCGGCTGGACGGGCGAGCACATCGCCATGGGCACCAACGTGGACTGCTACCAGCGGGCAGAGGGCCGCTACCGGCTGATGCCCGGCATCATCGCGGCGCTGCGGGACGCGGCCAACCCGTTCTCGATCCTGACCAAGGGCACCCTGATCCTGCGCGACCTCGACCTGCTGCGGTCGGCCGCTGAGGTGACCGACGTGGGGCTGAACGTGTCGGCGGCGTTCCTGGACGAGGCGCTGTGGCGGGCCATCGAGCCCGGGGCGCCCGCGCCGCGCCAGGCGGCTGGAGGCCTGCGCGGCGCTGAACGACGCCGGGCTGCCCTGCGGGGTGCTGATGGGGCCGATCGTGCCCTACCTGTCCGACTCGCCCGCCCAGCTCGCGGCGGCGGTGCGGACGGCGGCCGAGGCCGGCGCGCCGCACGTGATGCCGATCGTGCTGCACCTGCGGCCGGGCGCCAGGGAGTGGTTCCTAGCCTGGCTGGGCCGTGAGCACCCGGAGCTCGTCCCCCGGTACGCGGAGCTGTACGGGCGCGGGGCCTACGCGCGCAAGGACTATCAGGCGCGGATCGCGGGCCAGGTACGGGACCTGGCTGAGCGGTTCGGGGTGGGGCGGAACGCGAGCCGGGCGGCAGGGCGGGGCGCGACCCGGGGCCGGGAAGCGCCGGCCCTCCGGACCACGCCGCCCGCCGACGAGCAGCTAACGTTGCTGTAGCGCGCCAGCCCCGCCGGTCGCGCGGCCAGGCGCGCTGCGCGACACGGGCCCGCGCCCCGTTCCGCGCCTAGGCTGCCCGGCGTTTCATCGTGACCGGACGGCGCCCGCCGCTCCGCCGCGGGCTCAGGAGGCCACTTGCTCCCGGTAAGTGGCTCCCTTTCCCGGCGGCCGAGGGCGGTACGGTCCGCTAGCCCGGGTCGCGCGGCGAGAGCATCTGCGCCATCGCCGGCAGCACCCCGGGAGCTACCCGGCAGTACACCCACGTGCCCCGTCGCTCGGAGATGATCAGGCCGGCCTCCCTCAGCTTCTTCAGGTGGTGGCTGACCGTGGGCTGCGAGACACCCACGTTCTGGATGTCGCAAACCGATGCTTCGCCGCTGTGGTGCGCGGCGACCCGGGAGAAGAGCCGGAGGCGTACCGGGTCGGCCAGCGCCTTGAACATGCAAGCCATGCGCTCGGCATCCTGCGCCGAGAGTTCCGCCGCCCCTAGCGGCGGGCAAGGAAACTCAACGGCTGGCTCCCCGATGAGTTCCGCTGGAATCGTCATGGGGGTAATACTTGCCTGCATCTGTGATCTCTGCCACCGATCTGCCGATAACGTGACATCACCTATATCAACGGGGCCATGCCTTCGCATGGCCCCTTTCCTCGCTTTCTAATCACCATCCGCGCAGCGGCGGCAAAGCGGGCGCGCCGACCGTCGGCTGGCCGGCCTGGGTCCGCGGCCAGCCAGCGCCGGGCAGCGGTCTCCGCCGCCGGGCGCCGGACGGCCGATGCGAACGATTGCACACGCCGCCTTGCCGACGATTGCCCGCCGCGCCCCTCGGCACCGCTGGCGGCGCTTACCGCGCCGACGGGGCGCTCGCTCATTGCCCGGGTCACGGAATCCGCTTTCCGCGCCCCTCCGGCGCGGGCAAACGCTATCGGCGCCCGGCGGCAGCGGCGGACCGAATCCGCAAACGCCGGCCCGGCGGCCGCGCCTCATTCCGCATACCCGATTAGATGTAAAAGGCTACCGGCGAGTAAAACTCGCATTGTTTAATTTAGATCGATGCTGGTCAATGATGTTCTGCCCCGGTTCGGCGAGCTGACCTGCGGGTGAGCCACAGGTCACGTCGCGGCCCGCACGCCGGCGGCCGGCCGCCCCCACTAGAATTTCCTGTTATGGCAGAGCCCCAGGCGAACCACAGCGAAACGAGCGGGCGCCTCGGCGGTGAGCGATACAGCGGGCGGCTGAGCGTGCGCAGCGTGCCGGTCCCCGACCCCGGCGACGACTTCCTGAGCCAGATCCCGGTGCCGGCGGCCGTGGCCTGGGTGCGGCAGTCGGCCGGCCTGGCCGGGTGGGGCGAGGCCGCGCGGGTGACGCTGCCCGCCGGCGCCGACCGCTTCACCGCCGCCGAGAAGTGGCTGCGGGAGACCGCCGACGGCGCCGACACGGACGACGCGGTGCGCCGCCGCGGCTCGGGCCTGGTGGCGTTCGCCACCTTCACGTTCGACGACACGTCCGACGGCTCGGTGCTGATCGTGCCGCGGGCGATCCTGGGCCGGGACGGGACCGGGAACGCGTGGCTGACCACGATCACCCCGGCAGGCGAGCCCCGGTGGCACGCCGGACGCGTCCGCGCCGGCCGCGCCGGGCGAGATCCGCTGGCACGACGGCTCGCTGTCGCCGTCGGCGTGGCAGCAGGCGGTGCGCGAGGCGGTGCGCCGCATCACCGGCTCCCCCACGCTGGGCAAGGTCGTGCTGGCCCGGGACGTGTACGCGTCGGCGGAGCGGCCTATCGACCCGCGGGTGCTGCTGCGCCGGCTGGCCAGCCGCTTCCCCGGCTGCTACACGTTCGCCGTGGACGGCATGGTCGGGGCCACGCCGGAGCTGCTGATCAGCCGGAACGGGTGGGAGGTCGGCTCACTGGTGCTGGCGGGCACGGCGCCGCGCGGCGCCACGCCGGCGCAGGACGGCGAGCTGGCCCAGGCCCTGCTCAGCTCGGCCAAGGAGAACGAGGAGCACGAGTACGCGGCCGCCTCGCTGCGGGACACCCTCGCCCCGCTGTGCGCGGCCATGTACACCGCGCCCCGCCCGGAGCTGATCCGGCTGGCCAACGTGCAGCACCTGGGCACCCGGGTGCGGGGCACGCTGGCGTCGGCCCAGTCGGCGCTGGCGCTGGTCGCGGCGGTGCACCCGACGGCCGCGGTCGGCGGCACGCCGACCGACACGGCCGTGGAGGCGATCCGCGAGCTGGAGTCGATGGACCGGGAGCGGTACGCGGGCCCGGTCGGCTGGGTGGACGCCGACGGGAACGGCGAGTTCGGCATCGCGCTGCGCTGCGCGCAGCTGGACGGCGACCGGGCGCGGCTGTTCGCCGGGTGCGGCATCGTAGCGGGCTCAGACCCGGCCGCCGAGCTGGCCGAGACCGATTCCAAGCTGCGCCCCATGCGCACCGCACTCGAACAGGCGGACTAGCGCCGGCCGGCGAGGCCGCTACACCCGGTGACGATCGCGTGCACGGACGGCCGAACCTTCACCGAGTCGGTCGCGCGCACGCGCAGCCACGGGGGACTATCCGCTACCCCGGGAGGAATGGATGGGTAAGTTCACAGCCAGGACGAGTGAGAACCCGACCCCGGCCCAGGCACTGGACGACCTGGTCGTCGTGATCACCGGCGGGGCCCGCGGCATCGGCCGGGCGGTGGCCAGCGAGTTCCTGGCCGCGGGCTCGCGGGTAGTGGCGGTCGACCGCTCCTGGGAAGGGGACGGGGCCGAGGACACCGCCAAGGCGTTCGAGGACACCGGCCGGGCGCTGACCCTCGCGGCCGACATCACCGACGAGGCGTCGGTGGCCGCGGCCCTGGAGCAGACCCTGGCCCGGTTCGGGCAGGTGGACGTGCTGATCAACAACGCCGCCTGCCGCCAGCGCTACCTGTTCCCGCCCAACGGCCTGGCCTCGGTGCTTGAGACCACGCGCGAGGACTGGGACGCCATGCTCGCGGTCAACATGTACGGGACGTTGAACATGATCCGGGCGTTCATCACCCCGATGCTGGAACGCGGGCGCGGCAGCATCATCAATGTCGGCACCCGGGGCAGCGTCCTCCCGCCGGTCGCGCCGGGCGTCTGGCGCGGCCAGCACCCGGAGCTGCGTAACCAGCCCTACGACGCGTCCAAGGCGGCGATGTGCAGCATGAGCGTGTACCTGGCCGCGGAGGTCCGCGACCAGGGGGTAGCGGTCAACGTGGTGTTCCCGGGGGCGACGTTCACCACCGGGTCGGCGGAGATCGCCGAGGGGCGGCGGCGGGACGGCATTGTTGAGCGCCCCTATCTGCGCCCTGAGCATTTGGCGCCGGTCATGAAGCACCTAGCGGTACAGACGCCCGCGGGCGAAACTGGGCTGGTGATCGACTCGGTTCAGTGGAACCGTGACCATGGCCTCGGCGACGACGAACAGTGGTGGTACCGCGGATGACAGTGCCAGCAGGCAAGCCCGCTCCCTTCTCCGACGACCTGCTCGACGCGCGCGGCACCTTCGCGGTGCTGGTCCGCGCGGTCAGGCTGGAGGCAGACGGGATCGTGAGCATCGAGCTGACCAGGCCCGACGGCGGCGAGCTTCCGGCCTGGGAGCCCGGCGCCCACGTGGACCTGATCCTCCCGTCCGGCAAGGTGCGCCAGTACTCGCTGTGCGGCGACCCGGCTTCGCGCCTGTCCTACCGCATCGCGGTGCTGCGCGAGCCGGCCGGGCGCGGCGGCTCGGCAGAGATCCACGACACCGCGCTGGTCGGCCGGGAGCTGGCCTGCCGCCCGCCGCGCAACCACTTCGCGCTGGCCGACGCGGCCAGGTACGTGTTCGTGGCCGGCGGCATCGGCGTCACGCCCATCGTGCCGATGATCAGGTCGGTGGCCGAGGCGGGCCGGCCCTGGACGCTGTACTACGGCGGGCGGTCGCTGCGCTCCATGGCGTTCACCCGCGAGATCCTGGCCGCCGTGGACGCCGAGGCAGCCCAGGGTGAGGCGGCGGCGGGCACGGTGACGCTGTGGCCGCAGGACGAGCGCGGGCTGCTCGACCTGGCCGGCATCCTGGCCGGGGCCGACGGCGACACCGCGGTGTACTGCTGCGGGCCCGAGGGCCTGCTGCACGCGATCGAGTCGGCCTGCGCCGCGGCCGGCCGCGGCCACCTGCTGCACGTCGAGCGGTTCGCGCAGGACGCCGAGGCGGCCGCCGAGGTCACCGCGAACGCGGCGCCCACCGGGTCGTTCACCGTGGTGCTGAAGCGGTCGGGCCTGGAACTGGAGGTGCCCGCCGACCGGTCGCTGCTCGACGTGGTGCGCGAGGCGTCGCCCGCGGTGCTGTCCGACTGCGAGGACGGCTACTGCGGCACCTGCGAGACGCGGGTGCTCGAAGGCGAGCCCGACCACCGCGACACCGTGCTCAGCGACCAGGAGAAGGCCAGCAACGAGGTGATGATGATCTGCGTCGGCCGCTCGCGGTCGCCGGTCCTGGTCCTCGATGTCTGACGAGCGGCGGCAACGAGCAGGCCGCCCCGCGCACCAGGCCGGCCTGGCGACGGCCGACTGAACCCCGGCGGCTCCGGGCACTGTCCCTTGAGCTGGTCCGCCCGGAATTCCAGTGGCGACCAGTCAGTGCCATCCCGCAGGATCACTGCATGAACGAAGACGAGAGCAGTGTGCTTGACCGGGTGACGCGCGGGCTCGGCGGGATGGAAGCTGTCGACCGGCTCGCCGCGCTGAGCGGCAGCGACTTCGCCAGCGTGATGCTCGAAGTCGTCAGGCGCCGCGCGGCCAAGGAAACCCCAGCGACCGTGCTGCGCCGCTATAAGCACGACCGGTTCGTCCGGCCGGGCAGCACGTCATGGCGGTCCGGCCGGCGGGCCGAGGACACGCTGCTTGGCTGCCTGCCCGCGGACGTGAAGCTGGTGACGCTTGCCCCGCTCGTCCCGCTCGGCACTCACTCGGCGCTCGGAACCGTCAGCCAGCACAAGATCGTGACAGCGATCCGCGCCTGTGAGGTGGCCGCCGATCCGTCGAACGCCCTGGCACTCGAAGCTGCCGCACGCCGGGCCGGCCCGGCACACGGGAGCGTGCGCCTGGCCGCGATACAGCGGGTGGTCCGCGCACAGCGGTCTCCCGTCGGCTGGTCCGCGCACTTCAGCCTGTTCGCCATGGTCACCGCAGGCCGCGACAACGGAAACTGCCGGTTCGAGCAGGCCGCGCTGGCCGAGCACCTCCGTTTCGCCGTTACCGGGCTTCGCGCCGCGGGCCTGCCGCGGGCTCAGGTGGCGCTGACACCACTGTCAGACGCGGGCGAGCGGATAGCGGCTGCGGCTGCCGCGGAACTTGCCGCGGAACCGGCGGACATCGTCATGGATCACGACCGCACAGCCGGGCGCGGTTACTACCGTGATGTCTGCTTCAAGGTAAATGCGCTGGTAAACGGCGTAACAGCGGAGATCGGCGATGGCGGCTTCACCGACTGGACCGCCAGGCTCCTGGCAAGCAAGAAGGAACGCCTGCTGATCAGCGGCTACGGCCTCGACCGGCTCGCCATCCTGATCGACGACGCGGGAACGCACAGCTGACACAGTGCGTCAAGCCGGAACCACGCCCGTCCCCTGACCCCGGCGAACTTACGGTGCCACCCACTTAGGCGCTCACGCGGCGGCAGAGGTCGGTGGCGCCGGGGAGGGTGAGCAGGTGGCCGGCCGGCGGGGTCGGGACGCCCTCGCGCAGCATCCAGTGGTCCATGTAGATGCCGGACGGTACCCAGAACTCCTCGGTGACCAGGCTGTGGCCGACGACCACGCAGCCATGCCCCTGCCGGGCGCGGGCGGTGTTCTGCGACGGGATCCACGATGCCTCGCTGCCCCGGGCGAAGACCGGGGCGAGGTCGACGATCTCGCCGCGCCCGACGTACTCCCAGAAGCGGCCGTCGTCCAGCGGGCTGGCGGTGAACGGGGGCCAGCGCATCGGCTCGCTGCCGACCTGGGCCAGCACGCGGACCTGCGGCACGCCGGGCCGCCCGGCCGGCCGGCCGTGGAACACCGAGAGCAGCACCGTCGCCTGCCGGTCGCTCACCCAGCCGAGCAGCGCGCCATCGCGGGGTACCGGCATCCCCTCGGTGATCACCCGGTGGCAGGTGACCGGCACCGGGCTACCCGGCCTGATCTCCTGCCGCTCCCCCTCGCCCGGCAGCCAGGGCCGCAGCGTGAAGTGCCCGGCCGGGTCCTGGATGAGCAGGTGGTAGCCCGACCCGTCGAAGCCGCGGTGCCGGAGCACCATCGCCCGGTACAGGCCGGCGGCATGGCGCGTCTGCTCCGGTCCCCGCGTGTCCTGGCCCCGGCCGTCCTGCACCCGCGTCGCGGGCCTGGTATCGCCGGGGGGCCGGGTATCAGCGGCGGGCCGGGTGGCCTGGGGCCTGATGTCTTCTTGGCGGGCAGTGGTCACCGCCAGGGGGTAGGACCTGAACAGTCGCAGGCATGCGGCGAACGACGCGGCCCCGGACAGGGCGTGAACGAACACGGGCTAGCTCTCCTCGCGTTCCCCCTGGCCGCGCCCGCCGCATTCGGCGAGGTCTGAGGTAGTAGCCGGTAATGACGTAACGCGCGCTTCATACGCGTTCACATTCTGCTGCGAGCGGCGCCAGCAGACATCGGTCAACTGACGCATATCGATGCGGCACCAGCACTCGGGTGCCGGAACAGATTGTCGTGCGCGCGGCGGCGGGCCCAGGACCGCGCCGATCTGGGCCTGTCTAGCCCAGATGCCTGCGTTCCGTTCATATCGTGACACGCATCGTGTCATCGTTCCCGGCGCCAGCGGACGACCGCGCGGGCCGCGGCCACGGCCCGCGCGGTCGCAGCGGCCGCTTCAGGAAAGCCTGTTTCCTCGGCAGGTAGGGCGGACGCGCCACTCGGGTCGAAGACGGGCGTGAATGGGGTGACCGCTGGGGCGTGTCGCGTCCGCTGGTCCCTGCTGCGAGGTTCCGTTACTCATGCTGCCGTCCGATGCCCAACGAGACATCGGGCAGTTGACGTATGTCGATGCGGCGGGGCAAATGCGCCATGTAGCCGGGAGCGCACAAATCCACTCTGCGGGATGTCAGGATGGACCCCATGCCTCCCGTTCCCGAGAGTTCCGCCGGGCCCGCAGGCCTGGCCAAGGTCAACGACTACGACAGCTTCGCCGAGGCCTACGCGACCGAAACCGAGGCCAGCCTGATCAACGGCTACTACACGCGGCCCGCGATCCTTAACCTGGCCGGAGACGTTGCCGGCCGGCGGATCCTGGACGCCGGCTGCGGCGCCGGCCCGCTGACCGCGGCCCTGCGCGCCCGGGGCGCGATCGTGACCGGCTTCGACGCCAGCACCGAGATGCTGGAGCTGGCCCGGCAGCGGCTCGGCCCCGGCGCGGACCTGCACGTGGCCGACCTGGGCCGCCCGCTGCCGTTCCCTGACGGCGCGTTCGACGACGTCATCGCCTGCCTGGTGCTGCACTACCTGCGGGACTGGACGGCTCCGCTGGCCGAGCTGCGGCGCGTGCTGGCACCTGGCGGACGGCTGATCGTGGCCGTCGATCATCCTTACGCCATCGACCTCGACCAGCGCGAGGCCGGGCGCGAGCCTGACTACTTCGCGACCTACAACCGGACCGAAGAGTGGACCATGGGCGGCCACACCGCCCAGATGAGTTTCTGGACCCGGCCGCTGCACGCGATGACCGAGCGCCTTCACCGCGGCCGGCTTCCGGATCGCCGTCATCAGCGAGCCGCCCCCCGCGCCAGAGGCCCGCGACCTGTTCCCCGAGATCATCGCGGACCTGAAGTCCGGGCCTTCCTCTGCTTCCTGTTCTTCGTCCTGGAGGCCTGCTGACCGCCGCGGCGGGTGCCGCTGGGTCCTGGCGCCACCGGCGGGCCGACGGGATCGTCAACCTGGCCGGCCGCGGCGCGAGGCCGTTCGGGCGCGCCGCGGCCTAGATGATCAATTCCAAGGGTTCGTGTAGTCGCTGACGGGTGGATAGCATTCGCTGGTGTCCTCGTTGAGCCTGCGTCGCTCAGTCCGCGCGATCGTTCTGGACGAGGAGGATCGCGTCCTGCTGTGCCGTCTCGCCATTCCGGAGCCGGCGGGCACGGTGGTGTGGGCGGCTCCCGGCGGCGGCATTGAGCGCGGCGAGACAGCGCTGGCCGCGCTCCGCCGCGAGCTGCAGGAAGAGGTAGGGCTGGCAGTCGATGCCAGGCCCGCCGCATGTATGGCACCAGCAGGTCGTCGCGCCGGGGCATGCGGCAGGCTACGAGGGCGTGGTCAACGATTACTTCCTGGTCCGCACCGCGTCGTTCACTCCCCGCGGTGCGATGTCCGGCGACGAGCTCGCCGCCGAGAACATCGCGGGCTTCCGCTGGTGGCGGCTGCCGGACATCGCCGGCTACCGCGGTCCCGAGTTGTTCTCGCCTCGCGACCTCGCCACGCCGCTGGCGGCGCTGATCGCCGGCCGGCTCCCGGCCGCGCCGGTGCCGCTTGGCCTGTGAGCTTCGGGTCCTGTCCGGCTTGGTGCCCGGCCCCTGCCGCTTCCGGCGCGGTTACGACGCGAACCTGCGGATCACCTGCGCACCCGGAGGGAGGGAGTCCAGCGTCGGTGTGTGAAGACAGAGCTGGACTCCCTCGCGACCGCACTTTACGTGAAGACCGACGACCTGCTGAAGGATTCGCCGCAGCGTGCCCCGTGGCGGCCGGCTGCGGGGACCGTGCCGCGGCTCAGCGACGCGGAGCTGGTGACGCTGGCGATGATGCAGGCGCTGCTCGGCTTCACCTCCGAGGCGCGGTGGCTGCGGCACGCCCGCGCTCACCTGCGGCACCTGTTCCCCTACCTGCCCCAGCAGCCCGGCTACAACAAGCGGCTGCGCAAGGCCGCCGGGCTCATCCGGTGCGTCACCCGGGCGCTGGCCCGTGACACCGCGCTGTGGAGCGACGACCTGTGGGTCGCGGACTCCACGCCGGTGGAGTGCGGCCGCTCCCGCGAGACGGTCAAGCGCTCCGACCTGGCCGGATGGGCTCAGTACGGGTACTGCGCCAGTCACACGCGCTACTTCTGGGGACTGCGGCTGCACCTGGTCTGCACCCTGCAGGGCCTGCCGGTCGCCTTCGCGCTGACCGGGGCCAAGGCCGACGAGCGCGAGACGCTGCTGGACCTTCTCGCCGTCGAGCCGCAGCTCACCGCCGAGCGGCAGGGCCAGACACTGATCGGCGACAAGAACTACTTCGGCCGCGACTTCGAGCAGCAGCTGGCCGACCTGGGCATCCGGCTGCTGCGGCCGGCCCGCAACGGCGAGGCCGAGCGGCCAGGATCGCAGCTGTTCAAGCCATTGCGGCAGGTCATCGAGTCGATCAACGAGACCTTCAAGGGTCAGCTCGACCTCGAGCGACACGACGGCCGCACCCCCGGCGGGGTGACGGTCCGCGTCCTGCAGCGCATCCTCGCGCTCACCGCCGCCATCTGGCACAACGACCACACCGGCCAGCCGGTCATGCGCTCACTCACCGCCTACGACCACTTATCCCTTGGAATTGATCATCTAGGCGGCGAGCCCGGCGGTGCCCCCGCGAACGCCGAGGCGCGCGCGGACCGGACGCGGTCAGTCGGCGATGAGCGTCGGGAGGCGGTCGCGGCCGGAGCGGCCGCCGGGGGCAGCGGCTTCGCCCGCGGCGGCACCGGCACTGGCGGAGGCGGGCCGGACGTCAAGGCCGGCCGTGGCCGTAACCGTGGCGGCCGGGCTCGCGGGGGCGGTTGCCGCCACGGACAGGTCGGCGAGGAAGCGGGCGATGTCGCTGGCCGCGCCGGGGCGGCTGACCCGCGCGGCGGCGGCGCGCATCGCGGCCAGCGCGCCGGGGTCGCCGCGCAGCCGGCCGACCTCGGCGGCGAGCTGGCGGGGGCGGGAGGCGTAGACACCGGCGCCGGCGCCGGTGACGAACTGGGCGTTGCCCTTCTCCTGGCCGGGCACGTACGAGGTCAGCACGAGCGGCGCGCCGCAGCAGGTGGCCTCGGCGATCGTGCCCGGGCCCGCCTTGCCGACCACCACGTCGGCGCAGCGCAGCCAGTCGGCCATGTTGCCGACGAAGCCGTGCGCGGTGAGACGGCCGTGGCCTGACCGGCCGGCCAGCCGGGAGACCCGCCGGTTGAGTGAGCGGTTGCGGCCGCAGATCACCGCGACATTGACGTCGTCTACCTGGCGGAGGATCGCGGCCGCGCGGCGGCGCAGGCCGCCGGAGCCCTCCGCCCCGCCGGTCAGCACGACGAGGAACTCACCGTCGACGCCGAGCTCCCGCTTGAGCCGCTGGCGTTCGGCCGCGTCGAGCGTCGGCTGGCAGAACTCGGCGGCGACCGGCAGGCCGAGGGGGACGTAGCGGTCGTCGGCCTCGTCCCTGGCGCAGCGGGCGGCCATCTCCGCCGACGGCACCACCACCCGGTCGACCGCCGCGTCGCGCCAGGACAGGTGCGCGGTGATCAGGTCGGTGATCACGGTGATCACCGGGGCCAGCGGCCCGGCCGCGTCACGCGCGCGGACCGCCGGGTCGGCGGTCATCGGGTGGAAGGCGACGATCAGCGCCGGGCGGCAGGACTCGGCGGCGCGGGCGACGGTGCCGTAGACCGGGGCCATGATCGTGCGGCGCACCGCGCCCAGCCCGCGCGGCGAGTTGCTCGTCCGCCAGAACAGCCACCACAGCCACGGGGTCAGCCGGATGCACGGCCCGTAGAGCCCGGAGAACCAGCGCAGCAGCCGGGGCACGTCCGGGCCGCGCAGCGGGTCGCAGATGACCGGGACGAACCGGCCGGGCTGCAGCCGTTCCAGCGCCTGCGCCACCGCCGTGGCGGCGCTGCGGTGCCCGCCGCCGGTGTCACCGATGAGGAAGAGCAACGGCAGGGGCGACTGCTCACGGCTGGGCATTGGCTTCACCCGTTCTTCTCGGCGGCGACGCCGCGCGCGGCCCGCGCCCGTTGCGCCTCGCCCGCTACGGGCCGGGCGAGCGCGCGGTACATGGTTTCCCACCGGGCGAGCACCCGGTGCCGGTCGTGCTCGGTGATGATCCGCGCCGACGCCCGGGACATGCGGGCCCGCAGGCTCGCGTCCCGGCAGAGCAGGGCCAGGCAGTCGGCCATCTCCCCGGCGTGCCCTGGCCGGGCCAGGAAGCCGTTCTCCCCCGCGTGCACCAGCTCGGCCAAGCGCGCCCGCGTCCACGGCCGCCACCGGCAGGCCGCTGGCCATCGCGGCCATGGTAGCCAGCGACTGCAGCTCGGCCTGCGACGCGATGGCGAACACGTCGGCCAGCCGGTACAGGCCGGGCATGTCGCCGTCGGGGATGAACCCGGGGAACCGCACCCGGTCCGCGACCCCGTAGTGGCGGGCGAGCGAGCGCAGCCGCTGCTCCTCGGGGCCGGCGCCGGCCAGCACGAGCAGCGGCTCGCCGTCGCCGCCCGCGCCGTCGCCGCCGTCGACCGGGGTCGCGGGCAGCCGGGCCAGGGCGGCGATCAGCACGTCCAGGCGCTTTTCCGGGCTGAGCCTGGCCGACGGCCAGGATGACCGGGCGGGCCGGGGCAGGCCGAGCCGCTCGCGCAGGCCGGGGTCCGGCGCCCCGGGCGTGAACCGGGCCAGGTCAACGCCATTGGACACGGCCTGCGAGGGCACCCGCAGCCCGTGGGCGCGCAGCAGCCGCAGCGCGGTCATGGTGGGCGCGGTGACCTGGTCGCAGCGGTTGGCGAACCCGGTGAGGCAGGCGTAGAAGGCGGCGTCGCGGGCGCGCGAGCCCGGCCCGGCGGGCCGCGCTGGCCGACGCGGGGCCGCGTGCGGCGGCCGGCCAGACGTTGAGCGGCAGGTAGTGGTTGGTGTAGACGACGGGCACCGACGCGCGGCGGGCGGCGGCCAGGACCGCCGCGCCCAGCGTCAGCGGCGAGTGCAGGTGCACCACGTCAGGCGCGAACGTGCAGATCAGCTCGGCGGCCCGCTGGCGGGGCAGCAGGCCGAGCCGCTGGCCCTCGTACCAGGGCCACGGCACCGACCCGCGCAGCTCGACCGGCGACCGCGCCGTCGGCGATGGCCTCGTGTCCCCGCGGGTGGTGCTCGGCGCCACCACCGCGACGGCGTGGCCGCGCTCGCTCAGCCCGCCGGCCAGCTCGCTGGTCACCGTCGGGACGCCGCCGACCATGGGCGCGTACTGGTCGGAGACGATCATGACGCGCAGCTTCCCGGCGTCCGTGGCGCCGCTCACCGGCGGCCTCCGCGGTCCGGCGGGTACCTGCAGATGCCCCGGTGGCATCGCGCCGACCGGGGTGATATCCGCCGCCGGCGCCCGGCCCGGGGCCTGCGCACATCACGATGCCCTTCATGTCCATCGGACATGATGCCAGCGTTGAGGTAGTAACGGTAGTTGCCATCGCCCGGCAGGATCGTGGATCGGGTCAACGTCGTGGTGAACCAGGGGCCAATGCCCGGCGGATGCCGCGTGACGTTCCGCCGCGCGACCCCGGGCCGCACGTCACACCAGCCGTAGCCAGCTGTCGTGCAGCGGCCAGGTGGCGCGCAGCGTGCCGCCGACCGGCAGCGCGGCCCAGTCGCGGTACAGGCGGCGCACCGCGGGCGCGGCCAGCCGGATCTGCTCGTCGGTGAGGCCGGCGGCCAGCTCGGCCGGGCGCCGGCCGGCCCGGCGCAGCCGGTCCCGGACGCCATCGGGCGTGTCGGGCCCGTCGCGCCAGCGGTTCAGCACCGCGTTGACGGCGGCCTTGGCGACCGGGTGCACCAGGCGGGCACGGCGGCCGTGGACGGCGAGTTCGTCCGGCGGCGCGCCGGTGACCAGCCTGATCCGCCCGTTCGCCCGGCTGACGACGCGGGACGCGGGGGCCGGCTGACGGCTGGGGCGGGCCCGGGGGTGCCCGTGGCCAGGGTGCCCCACCGCCCGCCGCCGAGGCCGAACACCGACTCGACGACCAGGTGCGGCAGGTCCGAGATGACGTGAACGGGCGCGCGGCGCGCGGTCCCGTCGGGGAACGACAGCCAGGTCCGGTCCCCGCCCGGCGTCTCACCCTTCACGATCGCGACTTCCGCCACCACGCTGAACGTTGGCGCCTCAGTCACGAAAGGACACGATAGCGACGCAGCCGCGGGAAAGCCGGGATTATCGCCCGCCGGCGCGCCGGCACCGCCGTCATTGGTTTCAGCGGGGTGTTCACTGCGAGCCGGCCCAGCCGAGGTCGTCACGGAGCGCCGGGAATGCCGAGCGGGCCAGCGGAGGGACCAGCTCCGCTTGTCGGGCGGCGGGACTAGAGTGTGTGACATGACAGCTACTTCTGCCGCAAAGCCCGTTGTGGACTTCTACTTCGACCCGCTGTGCCCGTTCGCCTGGGTCAGCTCACGCTGGATCCTTGAGGTGGAGAAGGAGCGTGACATCGACCTGTCCTTCCGGGTGATGTCGCTGTCGGTGCTCAACTCCGGCCGCGAGGGCCTGCCTGAGACGTACAAGGAGCTCCTGGAGAAGGGCTGGGGCCCGGTCCGCATCTGCATCGCCGCCGAGCAGAAGTACGGCACCGCCGCGCTCCGCGACCTGTACACCGCGCTTGGTACCAAGCGGCACATCGACAAGCGCGACTTCGGCCGCGACCTGTACGCCGAGGCGCTGACCGAGTGCGGCCTCGACCCGGCCCTGGCCGACGCGGCCGACTCCAAGGAGTACGACGAGGCGCTGATCGCGTCCCACCACCGGGGCATGGACCCGGTCGGGGACGAGGTCGGCACGCCGACCCTCCACATCGACGGCGTGGCGTTCTTCGGCCCGGTCATCACCCGGGTGCCGCGCGGCGAGGAGGCGCTGCGGATGTTCGACGGCGCGCTGATGCTCGCGTCCAACCCGTACTTCTTCGAGCTCAAGCGGACCCGCACCGAGATGCCGCAGGTCGACAGCTGACGCTGGCGGCCGCCGCCGCGGCCGCAGGCGCCGGTTACGCGCCCGGCAGGCCCGGACGCGAAAAGCGGGCGCGGTCCGCTGGATGCGGGCCGCGCCCTAGCCGTGATCCAGACGGCGCGGCGGCGCTTGCCGGTCTGCGACGATGGGATGACCAGGCTCCGGGCGACGGGAGGGCGGGCACGTGGCGGTCGACGGCTTTGAGCTGGCGTACGACCGGGTGGGCAGCGGTCCGGCGGTGGTGCTGTTGCACGGGTGGCCCGGGGACAGGACCGACTACCGGGACCTGGTGCCCCTGCTGCCCGGGTGCGAGGTCGTGGTGCCTGACCTGCGCGGTTTCGGCCGGTCCGACAAGCACGTCGCCGACCCGGCCGAGCAGTACAGCGGCCCGGCCCAGGCGCGCAGCGTCGCGGAGCTGATCACCTCGCTCGGCCTTACGCCGGCGGTCGTCGTCGGGTACGACATCGGGAGCCGGATCGCGCAGGCGCTGGCCCGCGCCCGCCCCGACCTGGTTCGCGCCCTGGTGATCAGCCCGCCGCTGCCGGGCGTGGGGACCCGCGTCTTCGGCCCCGGGCCGTTGCGGGAGTTCTGGTACCAGGCGTTTCACCGGCTGCCGCTGTCGGAGGCGCTCATCGACGGGAACCCGGGCGCGGTCCGCGAGTACCTGCGGCACTTCTGGGAGCACTGGTCGGGGCCCGGGTTCAGGCTCACCAACGAGCACCTGGACCACCTGGTCTCGGTCTACGGCCCGCCCGGCGCGTTCACGGCCTCGGTCCAGTGGTACCGGTCGGGCGCCGGGACCGCGACGGCCGCCGTGACCGAGACGGCCCCCAATCCCGGCGGGCCGGCTGGCCACGCCGACGGCCGTGCTGTGGCCGGAGCACGACCCGCTGTTCCCCCGGGAATGGTCGGACCGGGTCGGTGACTTCTTCAGCGCGGCGCGGCTCCGCCTGGTGGACGGGGCCGGGCACTACGCGCCGCTGGAGTACCCGGCGGTGATCGCCGAGGAGGTCCGGCAGTTCCTCGCCGACGGCTCGTAAATCCGCCCAGGCCCCGGGTCGCGCCGGCGCCGGGGCGCGCCGCCGGTAATCCATTCGACCGTGGCGCACCTGCCGGGGCAGGATACTCAGCATGGCTAGCGTCGTATGGGACGGGGAACTCGCGGAGCATTACGACTTCACCAGCGCGGAGATGTTCGATCCGGCGGTGCTCGGGCCGACCGTCGACCTGCTCGCCTCGCTGGCCGGCGGCGGGGCGGCCCTGGAGTTCGCCGTCGGGACCGGGCGGGTGGCCCTTCCGCTGAGCGAGCGCGGAATACCCGTCGCCGGCATCGAGTTGTCGCCGCACATGACGGCCGTGCTGCGCGGCAAGCCTGGCGCGGCGGCCGTGCCCGTGACCATCGGGGACATGACCTCGACGCGGCTGCCCGGCAGCTTTTCCCTGGTGTACCTGGTCTTCAACACGATCATGAACGTGACCACGCAGGACGAGCAGATCGCGGTGTTCACCAATGCGGCGGCCCACCTGGTGCCCGGCGGACGGTTCGCGGTGGAGGTGGGGGTACCGTCGGCCGCCGGGTGCCCGGCCGACGAGCTTGGCCGGGTTTTCGACCTCTCCCCCGGGCACGTCGGCATCGACACGGTCGACGATCCCGTCGCTCAGCTCACCTCCTCGCACCACTGGAGCCTGATCGGCGGCCAGTGGCGGCAGAGCTCGGGCCAGTTCCGGTACGTCTGGCCGTCCGAGCTTGACCTGATGGCCCGGCTGGCCGGCTTCCGGCTGGAATCCCGCTGGGGTGGCTGGGACAGGTCACCCTTCAGCGCCGCGAGCACGAGCCAGGTCGCCGTCTACCGCAAGGACGGCTAGCGCCGGGCCGCTGGCCCGGATGTGACACCAGGGCTGGACGCGAGTACTGGTACCAGGCGTTTCACCGGCTGCCGTTGTCCGAGGCGCTGATCGACGGCAATCCAGGCGCCGGAGGACCGGCTGCCCACGCCGACCGTCGTGCTGTGGCCCGAGCACGACCCACTGTTCGCCCCGTGAGTGGTCGGACCGGATCGGTGACTTCTTCAGCGCGGCCCGGCTCCGCCTGGTGAACGGGGCCGGGCACTACGCCTCGGAAGCGGCAGCGCCGACCGGGGAGGGGGCCGACCGGGTTCGGCACCCTCACCAGGGTCTCAGGGGCGTGAACGGGGGACCACGCCCCCGTTATTACTCCGCTTGGCTTTGATTTTAGGCTGGGCGGGTGCGGGTGGCGCCCCACTGGTCCCAGTGCACGACTTCGTCGACCGGGCGGCGCTTGGGCTGGGCCCAGCGGCCCTTGGCGGGGTAGCCCATCGGGATGAGGGCCATGGTCAGCGCGTCCGGCGGCAGGCCGAGGAGGGCGCGCAGCTCGTCCTCGTGGCCGCCGTAGAGGGTGGTGAGGGACGTGCCGATGCCGTAGGCGCGGGCGGCCAGGCACAGCTGCTGCACGGCGCCGTAGATGGACGAGCCAACGCGGGGGCTGGTCGCGTCGGCCGCGTCGCGCTGCACGGGGAAGACCCAGACCGGGGCCTCCTGGATGTGCTCGGCGAGGTGCTCGGCGCCGAGGAAACCGCGCGCGGTCAGGCCGCCGTTGGCGCCGGGCGGTGCGGCGAGGATCTGCTCGCGGCGGGCGCCGTAGGCCCGGTCCCAGTTGTCCCGGTACCAGGAGGCGACCTGGTCCTTGACCGCCTGGTCGGTGACCACGACCCAGCCCCAGCGCTGGGTGTTGCCGCCGGACGGGCCGCGGATGGCCGCGTCCAGGATGGCCCAGAGGATGTCGTCGGGGATCGGGTCCGGTGACAGGTAACGCCGCGCGGGGGTGGAGTGCAGCGCCTCGAGCGCGGTCAGCGGCGGCTCGTCGGACGGTAGTCCCGGTGTGGACGAAGGCATGGGGGTGACCTCCAGCGTGGTGAGGGGGGACGGCTCAGGCAGGGCGCTGGCTGGTCGCGTAGGTGTTGAGGCGGTCGAGTTCGTCCAGGTAGATGCGGCGCATCGCCTTGGGGGCGAAGGTCTTCTCGAAGAACCCGCCGATGCCGCCCGCGCCGTCCCAGCTGGTCGAGATGCGCACCACGGACCGGCTGCCCTGCGGCTGCACGGTGAACGTGTTGACCAGGCTCGAGTTGGCGTCGGTCTCGACCAGGGTGCGGCCGGGTTCCGGCTCGGACGCCGTCATGCGGTACTCGCGGGTCCGCCCGCCCGCCGTGACGGAGAACCGGGTGACGGTGCCTGTCCCCACGCCACCTTCTTCGACCCGGAAGTCAGAGAACGCGGGGGGCAGGAAACGCGGATGCTGGTTCATGTCAGCGATGTGACCGTAGACCTGCTCCGCGGGAGCGTCGATCACGCGCTCAGCGGAAGCCTCCACTTTTGCCATGCCTCATGTCTACCACCGGCCGCCGCGGGCCCGGCGCGCGGGCTCAGTCCCAGACCGGATCGGGTGAGTCGGTGACCGTGCCGTCGGGGGCGAAGACCAGGAAGCGGTCGAAAGGCGCGGCGAACCAGCGGTCGTGGGTGACGGCGAGGACCGTGCCCTGGTACGCCAAGCGTGGGCATCTCCGGGCGCACCGTAAGCCTGGGTGGCCTATTGTTTCGCAGGTGTCGCAGGAAACGACGGCGGGAGCACTGACGGCCGGCCTGATGGCCCGGGCCTGGCGGGCGGCCGGGCCGCTGCAAGGCTGGCTGGCGTGGCGGCTGCACGCCCGCTTCGGGGCCGGGGTGACCGGGGTCGTCCGGGCCTCGGACGGGCGGGTGCTGCTGCTGCGGCACCGGCTGTGGCCGGCCGCCGCGCAGTGGGGGTTCCCCAGCGGCTTCGCCCGGCGGGGCGAGCGGTTCCCGGACACCGTGGTGCGCGAGGTACGCGAGGAAACCGGGCTGAAGGTGCGCGTCGGCGGCCTGCTCGACCTGCGCAGCGGCTTCCGTTACCGGGTCGAGGTGTACTACGAGGCGGTGCTGGACGGCGGCCTCGCCGCGCTGGCGCTGGACGGGCGGGAGGTCCTGGAGGCACGGCTGTTCCCGCTGGACGGCTTGCCGGCCGCGATGCCGCCGCTGCACCGGGAGCTGGCGCTGCGCGGTCAGGCCGGGCCTGCCCGCGCAGCGCAGGTGAACGCCGGCGACGTCAGTGCAGGACGGCGTCGGCCGACTTGGCGTAGGGGCTGATCTCGGCCGGGCGGCCATCGGACACCTTGACCGCCCAGTCCGGGTCGGCGAGGGTGGCGCGTCCCAGGGCGATCAGGTCGAACTCGCCCCGGTCGAGCAGGGCGACCAGCGGGGCCAGGCTCAGGGTCGGCTGGGTGCTCTCGGCGTCACCCAGGAAGGCGCCGGGGACGCCGACCGAGCCGACGGCGATGACCGGCAGGCCGGTCAGGTGCCTGGTCCAGCCGGCCAGCGTGCGCTCGTCGCCGTCGAAGGCGGGCAGCCAGTAGCGGCGGGTGGAGGCGTGGAACATCGACACCCCGGCCGCGGCCAGCGGGGTGAGGAAGGTGTCGAGCTCGGCCGGGCTGTCCGCGATCCGGGCGTCGTAGTGGCCGCCCTTCCACTGGGAGAACCGGAAGGCAACCGGGAAGTCCGGGCCGACCGCCGCCCGGACGGCCGCGACGACCTCGGCGGAGAACCGGACCCGGCCGGCGAGGTCGCCGCCGTAGGCGTCGGTGCGCCGGTTGGTCAGCGGCCAGTGGAACTGGTCGAGCAGGTAGCCGTGCGCCGCGTGCAGCTCAACGCCGTCGAAGCCGGCGTCCCTGGCCGCGACGGCGGCGCGGGCGTAGCGCTCGGCGGTGGCGGCGAGCTGGGCGGCGGTGGCCGCCTCGCCCACGGTCTCGCCGCTGGCATTGACACCGGACGGGGAGATGACCGGGGCGTCCGGGTACGGGCCGCTGCCCGGCTCGCGGACCGCGCCGATGTGCCACAGCTGCGGGAAGATCGCGCCGCCCGCCGCGTGCACCGCCTCGGCGACCCGCCGCCAGCCGGCCAGCTGGGGCTCGCCGAAGAACCGCGGTACCCGGCTGCTGCCTCCGGCGCCCTCGTCGATGTAGGTGCCCTCGGTGATCAGCAGGCCCATGGAGGCGGCGCGCCGGCCGTAGTAGGCGGCGACGTCGGGGCCGGGAATGCCGTCCGGGGAGAACCGCCGGGTCATCGGGGCCATCGCCAGGCGGTTGCGCAACTTCAGCCCGGCCACGCTCACCGGGGCGAACAGGGGGGACGCGTCCACGCCGTCAAGCAGCGTGCGGGACAGGTTGTCCCCGTTGGTGTTCAGTTCGGTCACGCAGCAGGGCAACGGTCCCGCCCGGCCGCCTATTCCGGCGCGCCGGAATAGGCGGCCCCCGTCACAGCCGATGCCAGCGGCGGCCGGCCACGCCCCGGCCGGCCGGCTTCACGCTGGCTGCCGTGCCCTCGCCAGCGCGCCCTCGCTGCTGACCTGCGGGGACGTTATGCCACCTGTCGTCAGGGTTCAGGGCGGGACGGCAAATCCCGCCATGGCAACGGAAATGTCACTTACCGCGCAAGGCGGTTGCCGGTAGCGTTATGGCGTGCTTGCCCCCCTGGGCCGGGCTCACTGGCCCGCCGACGAGAGCGCGGACATCCGCGAGACCACCATCGGCTCGGAGCTGAGGGACGCCGCCGCCCGCGCCCCGGGCAAGGCCGCGCTGATCGCCGGCGACCCGGACCGCGCCGGGCGCGGCCAGTGGACGTACGCCGAACTGCTCGCCGACGCCGAGCGGGCCGCCCGCGCGCTGCTTACCCGGTTCTCCCCCGGGGAACGGGTCGCGGTCTGGGCGCCGAACAGCCCCGAGTGGGTCATCCTCGAGTTCGGCGTGGCGCTGGCCGGGCTGGTCCTGGTCACGGTCAACCCGGCCTACCAGGGGGAAGAGCTGGCCCACGTGCTCGGCGACTCGGGGGCGCACGGCTTGTTCCACGCCGCCCCCGACCAGCGCGGCGACCCGCGCGCGACCCTGGACGAGGTCCGTGGCCGGCTGCCCGGGCTGCGCGAGGTGCTGTCGCTCGCCGACTGGGACGCGTTCACCGCGACCGGAGAGGCGCCGGAGGCGGCCGGGCCGCTGCCCCACGTCGCGCCGGACGCCACCGCGCAGGTCATCTACACCTCGGGGACCACCGGAAGGCCCAAGGGCGCGGCGCTCACCCACCGCGGGCTGACCAACAACGCCCGGCTGGCCTTCGCCGCCCTCGGCGTCGGGCCCGATGACGTCGAGATCAACCCGATGCCCATGTTCCACGTGGGCGGCAGCGTGTTGTTCACCCTCGGGCCGGTCTCGGTCACCGCGACCCACGTGCTCATGCCCCGCTTCTCCCCCGCGCTCGAACTCGAGCTGATCGAGCGGCACCGGGTCACCCTGCTGTGCGGCGTGCCCACCATGCTGCTCGCCCTGCTCGGCCACCCCGACCGGGCCGGGCGGGACCTGTCGTCGCTGCGCCAGGTGCTGACCGGCGGCGCGGTGTCGCCGCCCGCCCTGGTCCGCGAGGTCGAGGAGGCGCTCGGCGTCAGCTACTGCATCGGCTTCGCTCAGACCGAGGCGGGCTGCGTCATCTCGTTCGCCACGCCCGGCGACCCGGCCGCCGACCGTACGGAGACCATGGGCAGGCCGCTGCCCCGCACCGAGGTGCGCGTCACCAGCCTGCGCACCGGCGAGACGGCCCCGTGCGGCGAGGTCGGCGAGATCCGCGCCCGGGGCTACTTCGTCATGCGCGGCTACCTGAACGCGCCGGAGGCGACCGCAGAGACCGTCGACGCCGACGGCTGGCTGTCCACCGGCGACCTGGGCTCGATGGACGACCGCGGCTACCTGCGGATCGCCGGGCGCCTCAAGGAGATGATCATCCGGGGCGGCGAGAACATCTACCCCAGGGAAATCGAAGAGGTCCTGGTCAGCCACCCGGCCGTAGCCGACGCCGCGGTCCTCGGCGTCCCCGACGCCTACTACGGCGAGATCGTCGGCGCCGCGGTCCGCCTGGCCGCGCCGCCCGCCGGCGACGGGCGCGACGGCGACGGCACCGGGTCCCTGGCCGCCGAGCTGGCCGCGTACTGCCGGGCCCGGCTGGCCGCCGAAAAGGTCCCCGCCCGCTGGCTGGTCGCAGGCGCCTTCCCGCTGACCCCCTCGGGCAAGATCCGCAAGGACGCCCTGCTCGACCAGCTCACCGCCCAGGCCGGCGACCCCGGCGCGCCCGCCAGGCGGTAAGCCACGGGCGCGGAGCGCGGGGCACGGGCCGCTTCTTGCTGTTATCAGGCGGAGCCGCGCTGCGCCGCGAATGGCGCCGGGGCGCTTCTTGCTGTTATCACGGGCGGCCCTCGCCCGGACCGGGTCGTTTGCGCCAACGGCCACGATAGAAGGAGGCGATGGCGCCAACGACCCGGTAGGCACCCGGAGCGCCGGGCGTCCGTTGCCGGGCCAGGCCACGCGCGGCCGCTCGGCCACGGGCAGCGGCTAGTTGTGGTCCGGCCGTCTGGGGGGCGGCGTCGGAGATGAGCTTGGCCAGGCGGTCCAGGTGCTCGGCCAGGTCCTCGTTGGTGACCAGGTCGTTGAGCGCCAGGCGGACGGAGGCCAGCTCGCGGGCCAGGTACTCGGTGTCGGCCTGGGTGCGGGCGGCGACCTGGCGGTCCCGCTCGGTGGTGGCCCGGTCGCGTTCGTCCTGGCGGTTCTGCGCCAGCAGGATCAGCGGGGCGGCGTACGCGGCCTGGGTGGAGAAGGCCAGGTTGAGCAGGATGAAGGGATACGGGTCCCAGTGGTGGATGATGCCGATGGTGTTGATGATGATCCAGGCGATGACGAAGAGCGTCTGAGCGAACAGGTACTTGCCGGTGCCGAGGAGCCGCGCCAGGGCTTCGGAGAACCGGCCGAAGGCGTCGGCGTCGTAGAGCGAGCCGCGCACCGGGGCGCCGCGCGGGACAGACAGGTCATTCCGGTCGCCGACGGCACGGAAGGGCGTGAACCTGGCCATTAGCCCCCTCCTCCGACGCGCCGCCAGCCGACGGGCAGCAGGTGGTCGAGCACGTCGTCGACGGTGACCGCGCCGAGCAGGCGGCCGCCCCGGTCGCACACCGCGACGCCGATGAGATTGTAGGCGGCCAGCCGGGCGGCCAGCTCGCGCTCGGGCAGGTCAGGCTGGACGTAGACCCGGGCCTCGATGCACTCGCCGACCGGGATGGACGGCGCGCGGCGCAGCAGCCGCTGGAAGCCGACGCTGCCCAGGTAGCGGCCGGTCGGGGTCAGCGCGGGCGGCTCGCACACGTAAACCTGCGCGGCGGTGGTGGCGGGCAGGTCTCGGTCCCTGACCCGCGCGAGGACCTCGGCCACTGGTGCGTCCGGGGCGAACACCAGCGGCTGGGAGGTCATCAGGCCGCCGGCGGTGGCCTTGTCGTAGCGCAGCAGCCGGCGCAGGTCCTCGGCCTGGACGGCCTGCATCGCGGTGAGCAGGCGCTCGCGCTGCTCGGGGGGCATCTCGCCGAGCAGGTCGGCGGCGTCGTCCGGCTCCATCTCCTCGACCACGTCGGCACTGCGCTCGATGCTGTCGAGGCTGTTGAGCAGCCGGATCTGGTCCTGCTCGGGCATCTCCTCCAGCAGGTCGGCCAGTTCCTCGTCATCCAGCGCGGCGGCCAGCTGGCTGCGCCTGGCCTGCGGAAGCGCCTCGAAGGCGGAGGCCAGGTCGGCCGGGGCCATCTCGCGCAGGCTGGCCAGCTGCTCGGCCAGCGGTCCGGGCTCGAACAGCTCGCGGCACTCTTCCCAGGCAACGATGTCCGGCCCGTGGCCGCGCAGGTTCATCCCCCGGCTCCTGGTAACCGCGAGCGCGGTCACCTGCCAGCGGTTGCGCGCCAGCTCGCGGTGGGCGAGGGCCACGTCGGCGACCGCCCCGGAGGCGGTTCGCCTGCCGTACAGGCTGCTGGCCAGGATCTCCCCGGGACGCTTGGTGAACGGGTCCAGGTCCACGGTGCCGCCGAGCAGCTGCGCGCCCTCCGCGGACACCTCCCTGATCCGGCCGAACGGCACGAAGATGAGGCGCCGCCGCAGCGACACCACCAGCCCGAGAGCGCGCGGCGGCTCGGCGCCTGCGACCGGCCAGATGACCACGTCGCGCACCCGGCCGATCACGCGGCCGTCGCTGTCGAGCAGCGGCCGACCGGTCAGCCTGGCCGTGAAGACCTGGATCTCCGGCCCGGTGGCGCTGCTCGCCACTCCCGAGGTAGAAGTCACCTGACCATTATCAGTGACCCTGCCTCACCGTCCGCCGGCTGGGCCAGACGAACCGTTAACGGAGGCTGGGCGACGGCAGCGCGCCGCGCCCCGGCTCGACGCGGCCGGAGGCCGCGAGGCGCATCCGGTACACCCGCAGCCGGCCCCTTTCCTGGCCGACCGCGACGGTGAGCAGGCACAGGCGTCCCCGCGCGGGGGCTGGCACCCTCAGTTCGCCCGTGCCGCCGGCGGGCACCACGCCGACCTCGTGCCAGCGGTCCGGCCGGAACTTCCGCCGCCCGGTCAAGAGTGGCGCGCTGGCCGACATGCCGCCCGCGACCGCGGCGGGCAGCCGGGCCCGGCGGGCGACGACCCCGGCGAGCACCGGCGAGCCCGACGGGTTGCGCACCGTCGCGGCCAGCACCGGGCGCGGCTCGTCCGGCTGCGCCCCGCTCCGGGCCACCCCGGCCACCCGGGCGTCGCCCGCCCGGTCGCCGTTGCGCATGCCGACTGCCGCGAGCGCGTAAGCTGCGGCGCCGAGGACGGCAGCCGCGATTATCCCGAAAACATAGATCTCCATAGGGCAAAGCTGACACCATTGGCATGGCCATGACAGTGCCAATTAGCGACAATGTGGCTCCGGCCAGCCCCCCGCCCCCCACGATCACCCCGCAGGCCCTCGCCGACCTGCTCGGCCGCTGGCCGACGGCGGACGGCGCGCTGTACCGGCTGCTGGCCGCGCGGCTCGGCCGGCTGGCCGACACCGGGGAGCTGCCCGCGGGCGTGCGGTTGCCGCCGGAACGGGCCCTGGCCGCCGCCCTGTCGGTCAGCAGGAACACCGTGGCCCTGGCCTACCAGGTGCTGCGGGACGAGGGCATGGCCGCGAGCCGCCAGGGGTCGGGTACCCGGCTCGTCCCGCACCGCACCACCCCTGCGGCGGTGCACCGGGCCAATGGGTTCTTCACCGGCCTGCTGGCCGGCACGTCGGCCTTCGACCTGTCGCTGGCCGCGGTGGACTGCGCACCCCAGCTCGCGGCCGCCCTGCGCGACCCGGGTTCCGTCCTGAGTGAGAACGAACGGGAGCGGCTGACCCGTGGCTCCGGATACTTGCCCTACGGGCTGCCCGAGCTGCGGTCGGCGCTGGCGTCCATGCTGACCACGGTGCACGGCATCCCGACCACGGCGGACCAGGTTCTCGTCACCTCCGGCGCTCAGCAGGCCCTTGACCTGCTGTTGCGCTGCGAGGTCAGCCCGGGGCACCCGGTGGTGAGCGAGGACCCGACGTACCCGGGTTTCATCGACGCGCTGTACCGCAGCGGCGCGCGGCCGGTCGGCGTGCCGCCGGGCGACGTCGCCCGGCTGGCCGACGCGGTCGCCGCGCACCGGCCCTGCGTGGCCTACCTGATCCCGACGCACCAGAACCCGACCGGGCAGGTGCTGCCCGCCGCCGAGCGGCACGAGATCGTGGCGCTGGCCGCACGCAACCCGGGCGTCACGTTCGTCGACGACATGACCGTGGCCGACCTGCCGCTCGCCGGCGACGGGCTGGCCGCCGGGCCGCCGCCGCTGGCCGCACTCGCCCCCCGGCTGACCAACGTGGTGACCGTCGGCTCGCTGTCCAAGACGTACTGGGGCGGCCTGCGGGCCGGCTGGGTACGTGCGCCGGAGGGCATCATCGCCCGGCTGGCCGCGGCCAAGTCGGCCGCCGACCTGGGGTCGCCCGCCTTCGGCCAGGGGCTGCTCGCGGCGCTCGTCCGCGAGCAACACGAGGAAATTGTCGCCTACCGGACCGACTGGGCCCGCCGGCGCTACCAGGCCATCGCCGCGGCCCTGGCCGCGCACCTGCCCGACTGGGAGTGGACGCCCCCGGCCGGAGGCCTGACCCTGTGGGTCCGCCGCCCCGGCGACACCGACTCCACCGCGTTCGCCCAGGAGGCACTGCGCCGCGGCGTCGCGGTCGTGCCCGGCCGCCTGCTGTCGGTGACCGCCGACTCCTCGGCCTGGCTCCGGCTGGCCTTCACCCTCCCGCCTGACGACCTCACCATCGCCGTCAAGGCCCTGTCGGGCACCTAGACCCGAGCAGGCACCCAGGCCCGAGCTGGCGCCTACCGAGCTGGCGTCTAGGCCGACCACGGCAGGAGTACGCCGCCGACGGCGGCCGCACGCCCCGACGGTCGAACAGGCGAACGGCTCCGAGCCCGGCGGGCCGAATGCGCAAAAAGCCCGGATAGAGGCAGGCGAAAGCGCAAACGCCCCGGAAGCGTTGCAGGCACCTGTCCCGCCCCGACGGGGCGGGACAGGCCAGGGATGTGATCCGGGAGTCGCGGCCACAGGCCTGTGACGCGAGCGCCCTGGTGGAACAGTGGGCGAGTGGAGGGACGCACGCAGGCCGGCGTAACCAGTGGAGCCGAGCGAGCCGGCAGGCTGGCTGCTTCCCCGCGCGGAGCGCTTCTTGCTGTTATCAGGCTTCCTGGGCCAGGGCGGTGGCGCGGCGCAGCGTACCGGAATACGATTTTTTACGATGGGAAGCTGGAATGCCGTGGTGGACGTATCGAACGTCTGCTGGTCGCCTCACCTGCCGCCGGTGGGCCGACAGGCCCCGGTATGGGGGCGGCTCGGCCTCGTCATGTCCGCATGGCAGACGATGCACGCCGACGCGCGGTTCGAACTGGTCGCCGACGACTCGCTGGTGCGCGGTGCTCGGCCCGGACGCGCGGCACTTCCTCGACCTCAAGCGCGACGGCGGCATCACCACCGCGTCGGTCGCCGACGGCGAGATCCTGCGGCTGGCCCGCGACGGCGCGCTGCACGTCATCACCCGCGACCACTACATCGACCACCGGGCCTCGCACCGCTGGATCGAGACGTCACCCGAGCGGTTCCACGCCTGGGACACCGTCGACGGGGCCGTCCGGTTCGAGCCGCTCGGCATCAAGACCCGCAGCGCGCAGGACGTCTCCCAGGCCCACGAGGTCAAGGTGCTGCGCTACTCGGCCAAGCTCGACGCCAAGAACCAGGCCCACCGCAAGATCTTGCAGACCCGGTGGAGCTGCCCGAACACCTCCTGCCGGCAGGCCGCCCAGTGGCAGGGCCAGCTGCTCGCCTGGCCCCGGGTCTCACCCGACGGCGGCGCCGTCTGCCCGTCCTGCACCCGGCCGCTGATCGCGCTCGGGCCGCGCGCCGCGCTGCACGAGGTCGTCGTGGCCGAGGTCGCGTCGCAGACCGAGCTGCTGCGCTTCCCCCTCGAACTCGAGTGCCCGGTGATCGTCGGCCGGGGCGCGGCGGTCAAGGGCATCGACCTGGCGATGTACACGGCCGGCAGCCGGTCGGCCATCCACACCGTGAGCAGGCTGCACCTCATGCTGCGGCTGCAGCACGCCGGCTCGGGCAACTGGCGGCTGTCGGTAGTCGACCTGAACTCCACCAACGGCACCACCGTGCAGCGGTGGACCGGCGGCTCCTTCGACCCGGCCCGGCCGGTCCCGCCCGACCAGGAGACCCACCTGGGCACCAAGGACCGGCTCATCCTGGGCGACTCCGTCGTGCTGCGGCTGTCCGGCAAGCGCTACCTGGCCTCACCGACCAGCCCCCACCCGGAGTTCGCCGCGCTGGCCGACGACGGCCCGGTGGCGACCACCATCGTCCGCCAGGCGTCCGCGCCCACCGGCCAGGCCAGCGCCGGCCGCGCCCCTGCCCCGCGGTTCCCCGGGACGTCACCCGACCGCCTGTGACCACTTTCACGCCCGCTTCCCCTGCGCCGCGCGGCGGGCGAACTGATAAGAGTCGGAACTGGCACCGGCGGCGCGCCCGGTCCGGCCGCCGGCAGCGGGTATGACGCCATCCAGACGGGCCGCGCGCCCGGCACCCCAGCAAGAGCCAACCCCGAGGAACGAAGCGATGAGCACAGCACCCTCCGCCCGGCCACGGCTGGACCCGCACGACCCCGTCGGCATCGACACGCTGCTCAGCGAGGAAGAGCTGGCGGTCAGGCAGACCGTCCGCGACTTCTGCGCCGACAAGATCGTGCCGCACGTCGCCGGCTGGTACGAACGGGGCGAACTGCCCCAGGTCCGCGAGCTGACCCGCGAGCTCGGCAAGATCGGCCTGCTCGGCATGCACCTCACCGGCTACGGGTGCGCCGGCATGTCGTCGGTTGACTACGGCCTGGCCTGCCTGGAACTTGAGGCGGCCGACTCCGGCCTGCGCTCCCTGGTGTCCGTGCAGGGCTCGCTGGCCATGTACGCGATCTGGCGGTTCGGCAGCGAGGCGCACAAGTCCGAGTGGCTGCCCAAGATGGCCGCCGGCGAGGCCATCGGCTGCTTCGGCCTCACCGAGCCGGACGCCGGCTCGACCCGGCGTCGATGCGCACCTCCGCCCGCCGCGACGGCACCGACTGGGTGCTCAACGGCCGCAAGATGTGGATCACCAACGGCTCGGTCGCCGACGTCGCGGTCGTCTGGGCCCAGACCGACGACGGCATCCGCGGCTTCACCGTCCCCACCCAGACGCCCGGCTTCTCCGCGCCGGAGATCAAGCACAAGGGGTCGCTGCGCGCCTCCATCACCGCCGAGCTGGTGCTCGACGACGTGCGGCTGCCGGGCGACGCCGTCTTCCCCGAGGTCACCGGGCTGCGCGGGCCGCTGTCCTGCCTGACCGAGGCCCGCTTCGGCATCTTCTGGGGCGCCCTGGGCGCGGCCCGGACCTGCTACGAGACCGCGCTCGACTACGCCAAGACCCGCGAGCAGTTCGGCTCGCCGATCGCCGCCTTCCAGCTCACCCAGGAGAAGCTGGCCAACATGGCCGTCGAGCTGGCCAAGGGGCAGCTGCTCGCGCTGCACTTCGGCCGGCTCAAGGACCTGGGCAGGCTCGCGCCCGAGCACGTCTCCATCGCCAAACTCAACAGCACCAGGGAAGCGCTGGAAATCTGCCGCACCGCCCGCACCATCCTCGGCGGCAACGGCATCTCCTACGAGTTCCCGATCATGCGGCACATGGCCAACCTGGAGTCCGTCCTCACCTACGAGGGCACACCGGAAATGCACACCCTGGTCATCGGCCAGGCTCTTACCGGGCACGCCGCCTTCCGTTAGCGGCCCGGCCGGGTACCGTCCCAGGCCCGGGTCACCCGCCCGGCACCGTGCCAGGCCCGGGTCACCCGCCCGCCTAGGCCCCGCCGCCAACGCCGCATGGGGGGCCTGGCGCTCCGCGCTTCTTGCTGTTATCCGCGACCAGGCCGCCGTCATCGAAGACAGTGGATGTTATTTCACACCAGGTTGTCACCAGGTGGTGGAACGCTATCCACTATGTGGAGCCGGGCCGGTCCGGCCGTCCCGGTTGCGACGCGCGCCGGGGCATGCCCGCCGACCCGGCCACCGTCCGCACCGTCCCCGGAGCCAGGCACGGCCACCGTCCGCACCGTCCCCGGAGCCGGGCCCGGCATTAACCGTCAACTCGTAGGCCACCCGGACGGGCCTCCCGCCGGCCGGGACATGGAGCGGCCTGGCGGAGCAACGCGCCCGTTCATCATGATCATGTGGATTCTGGACCGCCTGCGTGCCGCCGGACACCTCGGCTGCCGCCAGGCCCTAAGATCGGGCGCGTGATGGTGGACGCGGAGGGGACTGCACGGCGTCGGCGGGGGCGGGCCGGCGGCTGGCGGCGGCCGCCGCGACCCTGGGATTCAGCGTGCCGCTGGCCGGCTGCGGATTCTTCTCATCCGGGGTCACCTCCACCTCGCCCAGCGTGATGACGGTGAGCGAGGCCGCGTTCACGCACGGGACGATGCCCGACAGCTACACCTGCTCCGGGGGGCAGGTGGCCACACCGCCGCTCACCTGGGCCGGCACGCCGGAGGGCACCAAGTCGGTCGCGCTGGTGGTCGACGACTCGGACGCGCCGATCACGCCCTACGTGTACTGGGTGGTGTTCGACATCAGACCGGGAACCTCGGCGATGCTCGAAGGGCAGGTGCCGCCGGGCGCGCGACAGGCCAAGGGCACCGCCGGCCTGAGCCGCTACGACCCGCCGTGCCCCGGGCCCGGCGGGCACAGCTACCGCTTCACCGTGTACGCGCTGAATTCGGTGCTCAACCTGCCGAACGGGGCGCCGCTGCAGGACACGTGGGAGGCGATCGCGGCCGCGACGATCGGCCGCGGACGGCTCGTGGTCAACGCAAAATCGCCGTGAGCGCTGGGATTCCCGCGCGTTTCGTACCGGCCTGTCCGTGCTTGCAGCATTCAGGCGTGAACTTTCGTGATTTGCCAGACACGTCGGCACGGGGTTCGTAACAATCTTACGAACAATGCCGGTAAAGGGTGCTCGCGACAACGGGGGCAGGCTCGCGTACATGGCCGCGCGGGCCTCGCAGGGTACCAACGCCAGGCCTTGCAGTGCCGGGTGGTGTGTATGTCGTTTTTGAGTCGTAAGCCTGCGCGGCCGGATAGCCGCCGCGGCGATGCCGGGCGTGATGATCAGTACGACGACTACGACCTCTACGCGACCGACGGGTACCAGGGCGGCGACGACGAACACTGGTCCCCAGGCGAGTACTTCTCCCCAGACGGCATCAAGGGGCGCTGGGCCGGCGAGCACCCCGACGGGCGGGCCGGCGGCCGGTCCCGGCCCGGGGGCGACGACGGCGGACCCGGCTACGAGACCTACTCCGGCGGCTCCGAGGGCGCCGGCTACCGATCCTCGGGGCGCGGCCCGGCCGGCGACACCCCGCGCGACGCCGTGCGGGCCAGCGGCGGGTTCAACGGCTACGGCGCCGACGAGTACGCCAGTGGCGCCTACGACCTGCCGGAAGGCGCCGACGAAGACCGGCAGGAACGTCGGCCGCGGCGGCGCCGCGACCGCGAGGACCGCAGCGACTGGACCGGCATCCTGCGACTGCGCCGCGACCGCGGCGAGGACATCTGGCCCGACGACGGCATCTCCGACGAGGACTACTGGGCCTCGGTCGCCGCTGACCAGCCGCTGACCCAGGGCGGCCCGGCCGACGGCGACGCCCGCGGCCCGGCCGGGACCGAGCCCCGGCCCGGCGCGCGACCGGGCGCCGACCCGCGCGGCGGCGGCGACCGCTTCGGCACCGACCAGCGCGGCGCCGACCAGCGGGGCGGCGCCGGCCGTCTCGGGCCTCCCCCCGGCCTCCCCGGCGAGCGCCAGCCGGGCAGCGGCACCCCGGGCAGTCACGGGCAGCGGGCCAACAGCGGGCCGCTGCGCGCCAGCGGACCGCTCCGTGCCAGCGGGCCACTCGGCGGTGGCGGGCAGCCCGGCAACAGCAGACCGCTCGGCAGCAGCAGCGGCCCCCTCGGCAACAGCGGGCCGCTCGGCGCCGGCGGCGGCGCCGGCGCCAGCAGGACCGGCAGCAACCCCGCCCGTCCCGGGCCAGGCACCGGCCCCAACGCGATGCGAACCGGCAGTGGCGCGCTGCCCACCGTCGGCGTCACCGTATCCCGGCCGCCCGCCGGGCCTGGCGCCGCCCGGCCGTCGGCCGCCAGCGGCACCGGCTCCAGCCCGAACTGGCCCGGCCAGGCACAGCCCGGGCCCGCCCAGGCAAGCGGCGGCTACCCGCAGCCCTCGCGGCCGTCCTTCCAGCCCAGCGGCGGCTACCCGTCCAGCGGCGCCCCGGCGGGCAGCCGGCCGCAAGACCGCGGCGACTGGGGCGATCGAACCGAGCGCATCGAGCGCGTCGACGCCTCTGGCTACCCCGACCCCCGACCCCTCGGCCGCGGCTCGACCTCCAACTCCGGGCCGATGGGCGCCACCGGAACCTCCGGGCCGAACCCGTCCGCCGGGAACGGCGGGGCGGGCCGCGGCCCCGGGGCACCCGGGCGGCGCGGCCGCAGCGAATCCGGCCGCGGCGAAGGCAACCGGGCCGACAGCGGACGGATCGACAGCGGCCCCTGGCAGGCGACCAGCCGCCGGGAAACCGGCCGGCGCGACGCCGGACGCGGCAACAGCCGTGAAGGCGCGCGCGACACGGCAAGCACCTGGCCGCCCGCCCCGCCCGGGCGCGGCGCCGCCCCCGGCCGCGGCACTGCCCCGGCCCCCGGCAGCACACCCGGCCGCCGCTCCGAGGACGACCCGCTGACCAGCACCGCGTTCTCCCGCGGCGCGCACACCGACACCGACGGCCGCTCCTACCGCGTGGCGGCCCGCCGCTCGCAGGCCCAGGCCAAGCTGACCGAGGAAACCGAGTCCTTCCTCACCGGCAACTATGGCCGCGGCCAGCAGCAGCCCAGCCACCCGAGCGACTTCCCGACCACCGTCTACCCGCCCGCCCTGCCGGCCGGCCAGCGCACCGGAGACTATCCCCAGCACCGCCGCGACACCCAGGCCCCCCGCCCGGCACCCGCCACGGGACAGGACACCGGCGCCCGCTTCCCCGCCGCCTACGGCAGCCAGCCGGGCCGCCCGGCACAGTCGGCACGCGGCCAGAGCCTCCCGGCCGCCCCCAGCCAGCCGAGCCCGGGCCAGGCCAGCCCCGGCCTGTGGCAGGGACAAGGCACACCCGGCCGCCTGGCCACCACCGGCTCCACCCCGGCGGCCAGGCCCGCCGCCCCCGGCAGCGGAACCGCCGGCACAGGCACACCCGGCGGCCAGTACGAGCCACGGCGGGCCGCCGACCGGCCGGCCTGCCGCACAGCGACCCCGCCACCAGGCGCAGCCCTGGCCGCCCAGCCAGGGCCAGGCCCCCGCCAACGCCCTGCCCGCCCCGGTCTACACTCCCGGTACCCCGGCCGCACCGAGTGCCCCCACCGGCGTGCCGCCGGCCACCGGCAGGCACTCCAGCCCCCAGGGCGCCAACCCGTACGACAACGGATCCGGCTCCTACCCCTACCCCAGCCCGCCCTACCCCGGCCGTTCCACCGTCGGCAACCCGGCAGCCGGCAGCACGGCACCCGGCAGTCCCCAGCCGGCCAGCGGCCCGGCCCAGGCCAACGAGGACGACCGCTACTACCGCCCGGCACAGCAGGACGGCTACCCCAGCAGTAACCCGCAGCAGGGCAGGCAAGAATACGGCGGCCACCAGCGCGGCTCACGCGAACGCCCCTACTAACCGCACCGGGTGGCCCATGCGGCCGGAGCGAAGCAGGAAGGTCAGGTGCACCGGGCGTTCCAGCCCGCCCGGCTGCTGACGGTGCCGCGGGCCGCGGCTCGCGCCGACCCGGCACGACCGGTCATGGCGACGGTCAGCCTCCCCGCACGCCGTCGGGCAGACTAGAACCGTGCCCGAAGGTGACGTCGTCTGGAACACCGCCCAGCGGCTGCACGCCGCCCTCGCCGGGCAGGTGCTGACCCGCAGCGACTTCCGGGTCCCCCGCTACGCGACCGTGAACCTGGTGGGCCGCTCCGTCACCGAGGCGGTGTCCCGCGGCAAGCACCTGCTGATCCGCACCGACAACGGCCTCACCGTGCATACGCACCTGAAGATGGACGGCCACTGGCGGGTCCAGCCGGCCGGCTCCGGCCACCCGGGCGCGCGTTCCAGATCCGGCTGCTGCTCGGCAACGCGCGCTGGCTCGCCGTGGGTTACCTGCTGGGGATCACCGAGGTCTTGCCCACCGCGAAAGAGGACACGGTCGTCGGGCATCTCGGGCCAGACCTGCTCGGGCCGGACTGGGACCCGGAGGTCGCGGTGGCGCGGCTGGCCGCGGCGCCGGAGCGGCCGATCGGCGAGGCGCTGCTCGATCAGCGGAACCTGGCGGGGGCTGGGACCTGGTTCCTGGCGGAGATGCTGTTCTTGCGGGGTATCGAGCCGTCGCGGCCGGTCGGGTCGGTTGAGGATCTTCATGCGCTGGTGTCGGCCGGGCAGCGGCTGCTTGAGGTGAACAAGTCGAGGCCGCGGCACTCGTCGACCGGGGATCTCACGCCGGGGCGGGACAGCTGGGTCTACGGGCGGGCGGGGAAGCGGTGCCGGCGGTGCGGAACGGTCATCAGGCGGGGCGAGCAAGGGCCGACGGGCCAGGAGCGGCTGCGGTTCTGGTGCCCGAGCTGCCAGAGGTAGGGTTGCCAGCCGCCTTACCTGACGCCAGCCGGCCAGTCCCGGCGGAGGCTGCATCCGTCCAGGTAGCCGTGGCCGGCCTCGTCGATGCCGGCGCTGAACGTTTCGTCGCCCGCCACCAGGCCGTCGACACGCAGCCGCCGGCCGGCGCTGCCGAGCGGCACGTCGGGCGGCTCGATCCGGACCAGGCCGGCCGGCGCGTCCACGTCGAGGCCGAGCAATGCCTGGGCCAGCGTCCCGGCAGCGGCCGCCGACCACGCCTGCGGGCGGCACGCCGCCGGGTAGGGCACTGGCCCGCGATTCTCGCCGGAGAACAGCTCGGGGAGACGCCAGTCGAACGCGGCGGCGGCCGACAGCAGCCCGTCGGCCAGCCGGGCCGCGGCGTCGCCATGGCCGCTGCGGTACAGTCCCCTGATCACGATGGCCGTATCGTGGCTCCACACCGAGCCGCAGTGATAGCTCAGCGGGTTGTAGCCGGCGTTGCTGGCGGACATGGTGCGCAGCCCGAATTCCGAGGCCATGTCCGGGCCGGACAGCCGGGCGGCGACCAGCGCCTCCTCGTCTTGCGACAGCAGGCCGGTACCGAGCAGGTGACCGATGTTGCTGGTCAGCGAGTCCACTGGCTGCTTGGCCGCGTCCAGGGCGAGCGCGGGGTACCCGCCCGGCAGCCAGAAGGACGCGCGAAAGGCCTCGGCCAGCCCGGCCGCCCAGTCTCGCCAGCGGTCGGCGCCGGGTTCGCCGAACGCTGTCAGCAGGTCGGCCCCGGCCGCCGCCGCCTCGTAGGCGTACCCCTGCACCTCGCACAGCGCGACCGGCGCCTTGGCGATGCGGCCGTCGGCGAAGCGGATGGAGTCGCCCGAGTCCTTCCAGCCCTGGTTCGACAGCCCGTGCCCGCTGACGTCGATGTACTCGAGCAGCCCGTCGCCGTCGGAGTCCCCGTAGCGGCTGATCCACTCAAGCGCGGCGCGCAGCGCGGGGAGCAGCGCCCGCACCTGGCCGCCCGGCATGCCCCAGCGCCACGCGTCGCGCAGCAGGCAGATCCACAGCGGGGTGGCGTCGATCGTGCCGTAGTACAGGGAACCGCCGCGCCGCAGCTCGTGGGGGATCTTGCCTGGCTCCTCCGCGGTCTGCGGGTCGAGCCTTAGTGCCCTGGCATGCGGCCAGCGTGCGGAGCGTACCCGCGGCGAGCTGCCAGCCGAACGGGAGCAGCAGGCGCGCGGCCCAGATGCTGTCCCGGCCGAACAGCGTGAAGTACCAGGGCGCGCCCGCGGCGAGGAACACATCATCGGGACGGCCCGGCAAGGCCATCCGCAGGGCAGCCACGTCGGCCAGCGAGCGGCCGGCAAGCTGCGCCAGCCGGGGGTCGTCCGCGGTTACGCGGACTGGCGTGGGCGCGGCGCTGGCCGCCGCGATGACCGACGCGGCGGGATCGGTCACCCTCAGCCGCCAGCTGAAGTCGACGGACCCCCGCCCGTCCAGCCGCGCGCGCCACCGGAGCGTTCCGCCGCTGGCCGCGGGGTCGCCGGCTAGCTCGGCCCCTGGTGCCGTCAGCGTGACCGTCACCTCTGAGTCACCCCAGCTCAGGCCGTCGCGGACCGGAGTCAGGGGCACCTGCTGCCCGGCCCGCGCCGCCTTGATCTCACCCAGGCTGGCCAGGTCGGCGGCGACGGTGAGGACGAGTTCGGTGTCGACGCCGGCGTCGGCGAAGCTAACCACCCGGATCCGCTCGCTCACCTCGCCTGGTGCGACGGTTCGTTCCCGCACGATCTGGACCGTCGGGTCGATGATGTCGTCGCCGAGCGTCCTGGGCACGGCGACGAACCAGGCGGACCGCGGACCGTCCAGCCCGCTGCCGATCGGCGCCGGCTCGGTCCCGCCCACTGTGAGCACCGCCCGGGACAGCACGCGCACGTCGGCGTGCAGGACCCCCTCGGCGTTGCCGCCGTCGCGAATCTGCCCGCTCGGCTCGCTGAGCATCACGGTCGGCGCGCTCAGCACCGTGACGAGATCGTGCAGCCAGGGCTGGTCAAGCGCGGACATCGATCGCCTCTTCCGCCTACGTCCTATGTTGTCGCCTTATGACCGGCAAAGCTTGACAGCGGCGTGCCGTCAGCGTGATCCTAGCATTGTTTGGAACGATCAAATTGATCGTTCCAATTTAACGATCAAAGAGGATCAAGCGTGCCAGCACAGCGTCCGACGATGGCAGACGTCGCCAAGGCTGCCGCCGTGTCGCTGCAGACCGTCTCGAACGTGATCAACGCGCCGCACCTGGTCCGCGCCGAGACCCGCGAGCGGGTCGAGGCGGTGATCGCGGCGACCGGGTACCGGCCGCTCAAGGCGGCGCAGACGCTGCGGACCCAGCGCTCGCACCTCATCGCGGTGATCATCCCGGAGCCCGGCCAGTGGAAGGGCGAGCTGCACAACGCTTTCCTGCACGCGCTCACCCGCCGGGCGCAGAAGTCCGGCTACCGGATCCTGCTGTTCACCGCGGTCGATGACAACGAGGAGATCCTGGCCTACGACCAGCTGCTCGGCGACTACACGCTCGACGGCTTCGTGATCACCGGCACGCACTCGGCCGACCGCCGGACCTCGTGGCTGCGGCGCAAGCGGGTTCCCTTCGTGACGTTCGGCCGCCCGTGGAGCGGTCCGGACACGCACCCGTGGGTGGACGTGGACGGCGCGCACGGGGAGCGCGCTGGCGACCGAGCACCTGATCGCGGCCGGGCCACCGGCGGATCGCCTTCCTCGGCTGGCCGGAAGACTCCGACGTGGGCGAGGACCGCAAGGCAGGCTGGGAGCAGGCCTGCCAGGCGGCGGGCCTGCCCACCGACGGGCTGTGCGCGCGGCTTGAGGACGACCTGGCCCAGGGCCGGGCAGGCCTGCGCCAGGCTGCTGGACGCGGCCGAGCCGCCGACCGCCTTCGTGTGCGTCAGCGACACGATCGCGCTCGGCGCGTGGACCGAGATCACCGCGCGCGGCCTCGTCCCCGGCCGGGACGTGGCCGTCATCGGCTTCGACGACTCCACCGCGGCCGCCGCGGTCGGACTGACCAGCGTCGCGCAGCCACTGGACGAGGTGGCCGACGCCTGCCTGGTCGCGCTGGACAGCATCCTCTCCCCCGCCGGCAGCCGGGGCAAGCGCGGCGCGCCGGACCCGCGCGCTGCTCGAGCCGCAGCTCGTCATTCGCAGTTCCTCGCCATCCCCCGAGAAGAGGACACCATGAGATCCAAGATCGCCATCGCGGCCCTGGCGGCCGCCGGGCTCGCGGTGCTCGCCACGGCCTGCTCCTCCGGCAACGGCTTCGGCTCCCTCGTCAGCGAGCAGCAGCGCCAGCGCGACGCCCAACAAGTCCCCGCTGACGCTGATGTTCGGCTCCAGCGGCGCCGGCGGAGACGGCCGCGGTGCAGCAGGCGGCGAAGGCATTCACCAAGCAGAGCGGCATCCCCGTGCAGGTGATCCCGGCGTCCAACCTCACCCAGCAGGTCGCGCAGGGATTCTCCGGCGGCACGCCACCGAGCGTGTTCTACCTCGACCCGGGAACGTTCCAGAACTACGCCAAGGACGGCGCACTCGACGCGTACCCGTCCAGCCTGCCCAACGCCAGCGGCTTCGCCCCGGCGCTCAGCCAGGCGTTCACCTACAAGAGCACGTTCACCTGCGAGCCGAAGGACGCGTCCACCCTCGCCCTGTACGTCAACACCGCGGACTGGCAGCAGGCCGGCCTGGGCGCGCCGCCCGGCCAACTGGAGCCAGCTCGAGGCGGACGCGAAGAAGCTCACCACCGGCCGGCCGGACCGGCCTGACCATCGACCAGACCCACTCCGGCATCGATGAGTTCTTCTACCAGAACGGCGGAACCGTCAGCAACGCCGACGGCACCAAGGTCCAGCTGGACAGCACGCAGAACGTCGCGGCGCTCACGTTCCTCAAGGGCATGCTGACCCAGGGCATCATGAAGTTCCCGTCGCAGGTCGGCGCGGGGTTCAGCGGCCAGGCGTTCGGCGAGAACAAGGCCGCGATGGACATCATCGGGAACTGGGAGAACGGCACGCTCCAGTCCGACTACCCGAACGTCAAGTTCAAGGTCTACCCGCTGCCCGCCGGCCCGACCGGCACGCACGCGACGCTGTCGTTCACCAACTGCTGGGGCGTGCCGCAAGCAGCAGACCAACCTGGCCGGCGCCGTCGCCTTGGTCAAGTTCCTCACCACCTCGCAGCAGGAGCTGACGTTCTCCAAGGCGTTCGGCGTCATCCCGTCGCTGACCTCGGCCCAGGCGCAGTACGCCGAAGACGTACCCGCAGTACGCGACCTTCGTGCAGGAACTGCCGTACGCGCACCCGGACATCGCGATCGCCGGGGCGACCCAGGCGCTGACGGCGTTCGACTCGGCCCTGCAGCAGCTGGCCAGCGGCAACCCGTCGTCCATCTTGAAGACGGCGCAGCAGAACCTGCAGGCCGTCATCAGCCAAGGCGCATGACGGCCCTCGTCCAGCAAGAAGGCCCGCGGCATCTCCCCGCCGCCGCGGGCCTGCGCGTCCCGCGGGCCCTTCCGCACGGCCAGGGCCCGCGAGGCCGCCGCCGGCTGGCTCATGTCGCGCCCCGGCGATCGTCCTGCTGCTGGTGTTCCTGGTGGCGCCGATCGCGATGGCGGCCTGGGTCAGCCTCAGCGACTGGAACGGCATCGGCAGCCCGTTCGCGAGCAGCGTGCACGCGGTGGGCGGGCGGAACTACGAGGCGCTGCTCACCCAGCCCGGCCTGCCGCAGCAGCAGCTGGGCGAGAGCCTGCGGAACAACGTGTACTACGTGATCATCGTGGTGCCGGTGCAGACCGCGCTGGCGCTGGGCCTGGCGCTGATCGTCAGCCGGAGGCGGCTCGCGGGACGCGGGCTTCTTCCGCACCGCCTACTACTTCCCCTCGGTCACCAGCTCGGTGGCCGTGTCGATCTTGTTCCTGTACATCTTCGGGACCGACCGGCGTGCTCAACGCGATCGTGGGCGACCTCGGCGGGCACGGGCCCAACTGGTTCAACGACCCGAACGGGGTGCTGCACATGATCCTGTCCGGCGCTCGGGGTGACCACGGCGCCGGGCGCGCTGGCCGGACACGGCTTCCTCGGCGTGTCCTGGTGGGACTGGCTGGCCGGGCCGAGCGTCGCCATGATCGCCATCATCGCGCTGGCGATCTGGACCACGTCGGGCACGTTCATGCTGATCTTCCTGCCCGCCATCTACGCGATCCCGTCCGACGTGACCGAGGCCGCGATCATGGACGGCGCGAACGCGTGGCAGCGGTTCCGTAAGATCACGCTGCCGATGCTACGGCCGACGCTGTTCCTGGTGCTCACCCTCGGGCTGATCGGCACCTGGCAGGTGTTCGACCAGGTGTACCTGATCAGCCAGGGGAACCCGGCGGGCACCACGCTGACCCCGGCGTTCCTGTCCTACCTCACCTCGTTCGGCAACCAGCAGTGGGGCCAGGGCGCGGCGATCGCGTTCATCCTGTTCGCCATCATCGTCGTGCTCACCATCGTGCAGCGGCTGATCATCTCCGAGCGCCGTGCGGCGCCGGGGCGTCAGTGAGGCGGCGCCGGCTGGTCAACCGCACGCTGCTCTACCTGGCGCTGGCGGCGTTCGCGGTGATCTACATCTACCCGTTCCTGCTCGACATCGGCACGGCGTTCAAGACCGAGCCCGACGCCGTCGCGCACCCGCTCAACCCGATTCCCCAGCACTGGGTGACGGCCGCGTTCATCCAGCTCGGGCAGGAGGACTTTGCCCGCTGGCTGGCCAACTCCGTCGTGGTCGCGGTGTTCGTCACCCTCGGCCGGGTGCGTCTTCGACTCGATGGCCGGTTACGCCCTGGCCCGGCTGCGCTTCCGCGGCCGAAGCGGGCTGTTCGCCGCGATCATCGCGGTCATGGCCGTGCCGGGCGTGGTGCTGCTCATCCCGACGTTCCTGGTCCTGAAGGAACTGAACCTGTTCAACACCTACCCCGGGCTGATCCTGCCGCTGGTGACGGACGCCGCCGGGCGTGTTCATCATGCGGCAGTTCTTCGTGACCGTGCCCCCGAGCATCGAGGAGGCCGCGAAGATCGACGGCGCCGGGCATCTTCCGCACGTACTGGTCGGTGGTCCTGCCGATGGCGCGGCCGGCCGTGATCACGCTGATGATCTTGTCGTTCCAGGGATCATGGAACAACTTCTCGATGATCCTGGTCGCGCACTCGTCGCCGTCCCTGGACACGCTGACCACCGGTGTCGGCCGGCTGGTCAGCGGCCAGCTGGGCGCTGGCTCGCAGTACCCGCTTCAGCTGGCCGCCGCGCTGGCCATGACCATCCCGGTGGCGATCATCTTCTTCGTGTTCCAGAAGTACATCATGAGGACCGGCGAGGGCGCGATCAAGGAGTGAGCCGGTCGTGCGATCGCCAATCATCTTCTGAATCGCGGGTTGTCACCATTGTCATCGGCAGCGGGCCATGAGGGCGGGTTAGGACTGGCTGAGAATCTGGCGCAGGGTGGCGGCGAAGGCGTCGGGCTTGCCCGTCCTGCCGTACTCGCCGCCGAGGAAGCCGTCGTGGCCGCCGGGGAACGTGACGGGCAGCGTTCCGAGCCGCGCGGCGACCGCGGCGGCCGCGCGGCCAAGGACTGAGGTGGCGGATTCCTCCCCGGCCCCGATGACGATGCGGGCCGGTCCCGCGCGGAGCGCGTCGAAGTCGTGCCGGTAGGCCGGGCACGAGGGCATGTTCTGTCCCACCAGCGGATCGTTGCGCGAGCCGTCGTCCCCGGGGGAAGCCCGAAGGTCGCGGGATCGGGAGCGGGACGGCTCAGGTAATCGGCCGGGAGCGGGCCGGACTGCATCACGAGCGCGATGAACTTCGCCATCGCCGGACCGAAGCCGCTGCGCTGGTATGTGTGGCTGATGTCTGCGCAGGCGCCCAGCACCACGTCGGCGTCGGGCAGCTCGGCGAAGGCAGGCGGCTCGTGGGCGACGAGCGTCGCGATCTGACCGGGGTGGCTGGCGGCCAGGGCCAGCGCGTTGACCGCCCCGCCGCTGCTGGCGAAGATATCCGCAGGCCCGGCGCCCAGCGCGCGGATCAGCCGGTGCAGGTCGTCCGCGTGCTCGTCCGGCGTGGTCACGAGGGCCCCGTCGGTCCGCTGGCTGCGACCTGACGAGCGGGGGTCGCAGGTCACGACCGTGCGGTCGGCGAAGTGCCCGGCCAGCGTCGCGAAGCCGTCAGCGCCCATCGGCGACCCGATGACCAGCAGGACCGGCTCCGTGCTGGTGTCGCTGCCGCTGACGTCGTAATGCAGGACGGCACCCGGTACGTCCAGGGTGCCGCTCTTCGGCTCGGTCACTGGTAACCCCTTCCGACGAGATGGCGGTACCCATTCAAACGCGCCAGCCTGCCCAAAGTAATCGCAGCATCGCGGACTGCCGCCACCCGGGGCAGGGCCTGATGCGGCGAAATACGGAGCGATGCCTCTTATCCCGTTCGCCGGGGCTGACTCGGCGCGGTTAAGGGCATGGTTGCCGCGTTCGGCAGGCGAGGGCTTTCCGCTAGGGTAGGCCGCGACCTCAGCGAACTAGCACGGGACGCCACGATGCTTATCTTCCTTCCGCCATCGGAGACCAAGGCCTTCCCGGCTGAGGCGACCCCCGGTCGAGCTTGGTTCTCTGGCACTCCCCGAGCTGGCACCGACAAGGGCCAAGCTGCTGAAGGCACTGGTCCGCCTGGCCCGTGGGCGGGCACCGGCCGCACTGGATGCGCTGGGCCTGAGCGAGGGCCAGGCCGGCGAGCTGGCCCACAACCGGGAACTGCTCGCGGCGCCCACCGCAGCGGCGGCCGAGGTGTACACCGGGGTGCTGTACGACGCGCTCGACCTGTCCGCCCTGCACCGCCGGGGGGTCGCGACGGATCAGGTGCTCATCTTCTCGGGCCTGTGGGGGGTGCTCCGGCCGGGTGACCGGATCCCGCACTACCGCTGCTCTGCTGGGGTGAAGCTGCCCGCGGTCGGCCCGGTGTCAGCGGCCTGGCGCAAGGCGCTGCGCGCTCCCCTGGAAGCGCAGGCCGGCGACCGCCTGGTGGTGGACCTGCGGTCGGGCGCGTACGCCGGCTTGTGGGCAGCCGGAGCCAACGCCGTCACCGTGCGGGTGCTGCACGAACGGGAGTCCGGCGGCGTGGTCAGGCGTTCCGTGGTCTCCCACTTCAATAAGGCGACCAAGGGCCGGTCGCCCGGGCGCTGCTTGAATCGGGACAGCAGCCGGGCAAACCGGATGAGTTCGCCGACCTGGCGCGCGCCCTCGGCTACTACGGTCGAGCCGGGCCCCGAGGGCAGGGGCCCGGCTGCCCCGACGGCGCTGGACATCGTGGTGCGCGAACTCTGAGGGAGGGGCGAGGGTCAGGCGATGATCATCCAGGGGTGCTCGATCAGGCCGGTCAGCGTCTGGAGGAACCTCGCCGCCAGCGCGCCGTCGATCACCCGGTGGTCCACCGACAGGGTGTACCGGAGCCGGTAGCGCGGCTCGCACGCTGTCCCCGACCACCGTCGGTTCGCGCGCGGTCGCGCCGACGGCCAGGATCGCCGACTCGGGCGGGTTGATGATGGCGGTGAAGTGCTCCACGCCGAACATGCCCAGGTTGCTGATCGTGAAGGTGCCCCCGCTGGTCTGGGCCGGAGTCAGCTTCCGCTCGGCCGCCAGGGCCACCAGCTTCCTGCGCCTCCGCGCCGAGCTGGGTGACGGTCTTGGTGTCGGCGTCCCGGATGACCGGGACGATCAGGCCGCTCTCCGCCGCCACCGCGACGCCGATGTTGACCCGGTCGTGCACGCAGCATGACGCTGCTCTCGTCGCCGCCGTAGGACACGTTGACGTCCGGGTGCTCGCGCAGCGCGAGCGCGCAGGCCCGGATCAGCAGGTCGTTGACGCTGACCTTGGCCCGGCCCGTCTCGGTGAGCTGGGTCGTTCAGCGTGGCGCGCAGGTCCATCAGGGCCTGCGCGTCGGCGACCGCGGTGACGTAGAAGTGCGGGATCTCGCGGGCGCTCGCGGACAGGCGGCGGGCGATCACCCGGCGGACCTGGCTGACCGGCACGCCGTGCGTCCCGCGCACGTCGTCTGTCTCCGCCGTCGCCGGCGGCGCAGCCGCGGGCAGCGGGCGCTGGCCGACGGACGGCCGGCGTGGCCGCAGGGCGCCGGGAACGCCGGCCCCGGAGCGTGCCGGCGCTTGTGTCCCGGCGGCCAGCAGGCCGACGATGTCGGCTCGGATGATCCGGCCGCCCGGCCCGCTGCCCGTGACCTGCGACAGGTCCAGGTGGTTCTCCCGGGCCAGCTTCCGCACCAGGGGCGAGGCGATCTGACGCCCGCCGCCGTTAACACCGCTTCCGTTCGCGGCCCGGACGACGGCAGGGCGGGTCCTCGGCCGTGGTCAGCGCCGGGGAAGCGGGCACGGCCGGAGCCTGCGCTAGTCGTTCGGGAGATGCCGCTTCCGCGCGGAGTCGGCGGTGGACGGACGGCGCGGGACCCCGGTCCCGTCGTCGAGCAGGGCGATCGGGGCGCCGATGTCGGCGTTCTGGCCTTCCTGCGACCAGGATCTCGGCGAGGGTGCCGGCCTGGTAGGCCTCGTACTCCATGACCGCCTTGTCGGTCTCGATCTCGACGAGGACGTCGCCGACCGCGACGGCGTCGCCCGGCTTCTTGCGCCAGGTCGCGATCGCGCCCTCCTCCATCGTGTCGGACAGGCGCGGCATCTTGATCTCGATCACGCTGCGGTACCTCCAAGCGCGGAGCGTTGCCAGCGGCTGCGCGGTGCGTTTACCCACGGCGGCGAGCGTCTGGCGGATGGCGGTGATGACGTCGTCGCGCGACGGCAGGGCGGCCGTCTCCAGCGGCTTCGCGTAGGGCATCGGCACCTCGGCCATCGCCACCCGGCGGACCGGCGCGTCCAGGTAGTCGAACGCGCCGTCCGAGATCGAGGCGGCGACCTCGGCGCCGATCCCGTAGGTGAGCCAGTCGTCTTCGAGCACGACCGCGGCGTGCGTCTTCTTGACCGACGCGATGATCGTCTCGCGGTCGAGCGGGCGCAGGCTGCGCAGGTCGACCACCTCGATGTCGAGCCCGTCGGACTCCGCGAGCGACGCGGCGACCTCGGCCGCCACGTGCGCCATCCGCGAGTAGCCGATCAGGGTCAGGTCCCGGCCCGGGCGGGTGACCAGCGGCCCGGCCGATCTCGGCCGGGGTGTCGTCGTCGGGCACCTCGCCCTTGGTGTTGTAGAGCGCCAGGTTCTCCAGGAACAGGACCGGGTCGTCGTCGCGGATCGCGGCGAGCAGCAGCGCCTTGGCGTCGGCCGGGCTGGACGGGGCGACCACCTTCATGCCGGGGATGAAGGCGTAGAACAGCTCGATGTTCTGCGAGTGGGTGGCGCCGAGCTGCTGCCCGCCGCCACCTGGGGTGCGGATGACCAGCGGCACGCTGGCCTGGCCGCCGAACATGCCGTAGATCTTGGCGGCGTGGTTGATGATCTGGTCGAGCGCCAGCATGGAGAAGTTGATCGTCATCATCTCGACGACCGGGCGCAGGCCGAGCATCGCCGCGCCGATCGCGGCGCCGGCGAAGCCCTCTTCGGCGATCGGGGTGTCCCGCACCCGCTTCGCGCCGAACTCCTTCAGCAGGCCGGCGGTGATCTTGTAGGAGCCCTCGAAGACGCCGATCTCCTCGCCCATCAGGAACACGCTGTCGTCCCTGAGCATCTCCGCGCGCAGCGTGTCGTGCAGCGCCTGGCGGTAGGTCATGATGGTCATGCGTTCACTCCTGGCTGAGGCTGCGGCTCCCGCGACGGCCCGGGGGCTTGCGGGGTTTCCGGAGGGGAAGCGGTTCAAACAGCGGCTGGCCAGGCAGGCGGCGCGAGTCGTTGGGGACCGGCGTCGCGTAGGTGTAGTCGAACAGCGTGGCCACCTCGGGATGCGGGCTGTCCGCGGCGAAGTCGGCGGCAGCGGTGACGATCTCCGCGACCTCTTCCTCGATCGCGGCGATCACGCCGGGGTCGAGGACGCCGTCGGCGGTCAGCTTGGCGCCGAACAGCTCCGACCGGGTCCTCGTGCTTGAGCCGCTCGGTCTCCTCGGCGCTGACGGTACTTGGCCGGGTCGACGACGGAGTGGCCGCGCAGCCGCTCGGTGACGACCTCGAGCAGGTACGGCCTGTCCGCCGCGCGCGGTCTCGACGGCCTTCGCCGCCGCGTCGCGGACGGCGACCGGGTCGAGCCCGTCGACCCGCGCCGACTCCATCCGGTAGGCGGCGCCCCGCTTGTACAGGTCCGGCTCGGCCGACGAGCCGGCGACCGTGCGTGCCCATGCCGAGCCCGTTGTTGATGATGACGAAGACGACCGGCAGGTTCCACAGCGCGGCGATGTTCAGCGACTCGTGGAAGGCGCCGATGGCGGTGGTGCCGTCGCCCAGGGTGCACATCACCACCTCGTCGCCGCCCCGGTAGTCGATGGCCAGCGCCGCGCCGGTCGCCAGCGGCAGCTGGCCGCCGACGATGCCGTAGCCGCCGAGCAGCCGGTGGGTGACGTCGAACATGTGCATCGAGCCGCCCCAGCCCTTGGAGACGCCGTCGACCCGGCCGTACAGCTCGGCCATCACCCGGCTCGGGTCGATGCCGCGCATGAGCGCGTAGCCGTGCTCGCGGTAGTTGGTGAAGAGGTAGTCGGTTGGCCGCAGCGCCGCCATGAGGCCGACCACGGCCGCTTCCTCGCCCAGGTTGAGGTGGCAGTAGCCGCCGACGAGCGCCTCGGTGTAGGCCCGGGCGGCGCGTTCCTCGAACCGGCGGATCGAGCACCATGTCCCGGTAGAACGGGCGGAGCTGCCCGCGCTGCGGCGCGGATCCGGTGCGGTGTCTTGCGGCGGCGCCGCGGGCGGTGCTGCGGCGCGGACCGCCGCTGCCGTGCCTGACTTGCCATCGCCTGGCCTTCCCCGACCTCGTGGGCCGCACCGGAAGTAATGACACTGTTTCGTATCATTCTACTAGCGACGCGCGCTGGCAGCGCAAGCCGCCAGGCCGCAGAATCTGGGAAGACGCAGATGACACGGGAGGGCGGGAAGAGGGAGGCATGAGCGGGCAGCGCCGTCGACCCGGTGCTGCGCAAGCGCGGGCGGCCGACGGCCGACGAGCGCCGGGCCCGGGAGACCGAGATCATCACCGCCGCTCTCGGCGTCTTCCTCCGTCCGGCTACGGCGCCAGCACGGTCGATGAGCTAGCTGCCGCGGCCCAGGTGACAAAGCGCACCATCTACGCGTACTACGGCGACAAGGCCGGGCTGTTCGCCGCCATGGTCAGGCCGACCTCGCCGCCGCCGTGAGCCTGGACGCGGCGAGCGACCGCGACACGCTTGAGGTGCTCGCCGCGCGCATCGTGCAGCCGCTGCACTCCGACGAGCTGGTCGGCCTGCACCGGCTGGTGATCGCCGAGTCCACCCGGTTCCCCGAACTCGCCCAGATCCTGCACAGCAGCGGCGACGCCCGCCACATCACCCGGCTACGCCGAGCACCTCCGCACCGAGCGCGGCGCCGGCGAGCGAGCCGCTCGCCGAACCGTTGTTCTCCCTGCTGCTCGGCGAGAAGCACCGCCGCCGGCTGCTCGGCATCGACCCGGCGCCCACCGTCGCGCAGGCCGCTGCGCACGCGGACGCCGCGCTGGCCCTGCTCGGCCTCACCCGGCCCGCCGCCCAGGCGCGCTGAATCGGGAACTCGAGCCGCGAGCCGAGGTCCGGTGGCAGTGATACGGCCGTGCGGGTGGTGCCTGCGGGCTAGCTGCCCTGGGGTAGCCCGAATCTCGCCAGCACGCTGTTGTCGCTGAAGCCGGTGATGACGCTGATGCGGTCTCCGGCGAGGGTGAGGACGATCAGCCCGTGCGCGTGGCCGACCGGGCCGTGCGGGTCGCGCAGGTAGCGGCCGAAGGCAGGCTGGCCGTTCGCCCGGGTGGGAATGAGCCGGGACTGCCGGGTTCCGTCGCGGAACGAGACAGCGTCCAGGAAATGCCCGATCGCGTGGCGGCCCTGGTACTCCAGCGGCAGCGGCGGCATCGTGAGCCAGGCATCGTCGGTGAGCAGGGCGACGATGGCCGCCACGTCGCCGCGCTCGAACGCGTCGGCGAACCGGGCAGTGACCTGCTGCTCGCGCCGAGAGCCTGGCAGCGGGGCGTGGTCGCGCCCGCCCGGCGGCAGGTGCCCGGTGATCGTGGCCCGGGCCCGCTTGAGCAGGTTGTTCGCGGCGTCCGGTGTGCAGCCGAGGACGGCCGCGGTTTCGGAGGCGCGGAACCCGAGCACGTCGCGGAGCACCAGGGCGGCGCGCTGGCGGGGCGGGAGGTGCTGCAGGGCGGTGACGAAGGCCAGCGACACCGATTCCCGGGCTTCATACCGCGCCTCGGGTCCCGGGGCGGCATCCGGCAGGTCGCCCAGCAGCGCGTCGGGGTAGGGCTCCAGCCATAGCGGCTCGCCGCCGCGGGTGGGCTCGGGCAGCGGTACCTCAGGCGCGGGCAGCGGTGCGCCGCGACTGGCGCGCAGGTGGTTGAGGCACTTGTTGGCGGCGATCGCGTGCAGCCAGGTGCGCAGCGATGATCGCTCCGCGAACCGGTCGAGTCCGCGCCAGGCAGCCATCATCGTCTCCTGCAGCATGTCCTCGGCGTCGGCGGCCGAGCCGAGGATCCGGTAGCAGTGCACCTGGAGTTCGCGCCGGAACGGCTCGGTGAGCTCGGCGAACGCCTTCCCGTCGCCGGAGCGGGCCCGGGCCAGCAACGGCCCGGTCTGATCAGGGGTTTCTCGCACGGCGCCTCCCGGTTCGATGGTCCTGCGCCAATACTGACTCCGCCCGCCCCGGAAACTGGCCGCTCCGCGGCCGGCCAGTTTCCGGCGTGCCCCGTGTCCCAACACGGCGGAAGCCAACAACGCACGAGGGAGAAGGCACGTGGTTCAGGAACAGGTAGCAGCGGGCGGCGGGCAGGCCGGGACGACGAGGGAGCAGCGCTGGGTGCTGGGCCTGGCGTCACTGGCGTCGTTCATCGTGATCCTCGACGTGATGGTCGTGGCGACCGCGCTGACCGCGATCCGGCGGCACCTGGGCGCGTCGCTGGCGGACCTGGAATGGACGGTCAACGCCTACACGCTCAGCTTCGCGGTGCTGCTGATGACCGCGGCGGCGGTCGGTGACCGGCTCGGCCGCCGCCGGGTCTTCGCGGCCGGGCTCATCATGTTCGCGGTGTCCTCGGCGGGATGCGCCCTGGCCCCGGACGCCGCCGCGCTGATCGCCGCCCGCGCGGTGCAGGGCGCGGGCGCGGCCACGATCATGCCGATGGCGCTGGCGCTGCTGAACGGCGCGTTCCCGCCCGCGCGGCGCGGCTGGGCGATCGGGATCTACGGCAGCGTGACCGCGCTGGCCGCGGTGGCCGGGCCGGTACTCGGCGGGGCGGTCACCCAGGGGCTCGGCTGGCAATGGATCTTCTGGCTCAACGTGCCGGTGGCGCTCGCGGCCGTCCCGCTAGTCCTGCGCCGGATCAAGGAGGCGACGGGTCCGGGCGGTGCGGTGGACCTGCCGGGGCTGGTGCTGGTCACCGCCGCGGCGCTGGGTCTGGTGTGGGGGCTGGTTCGGGGAAACACGGCGGGCTGGAGCAGCCTTGAGGTAACCGGGACACTGGCCGGCGGGGCCGCGGCAGCGGCCCTCTTCGCGGCATGGGAGCGCCGCGCCGCGCGGCCGATGCTTCCCGCGCGGCTGTTCCGCTCGCCGGCGTTCCCGGCGGGCAACATCGCGATCTTCATGATCAATGCCTCGCTGACCGGGGTGATGTTCCTGATGCCGCAGTTCCAGCAGGTGGTTGCGGGACAGGGTCCGCTCGGCTCAGGGCTGCGGCTGCTCCCCTGGGGGATCGCGCCGTTCCTTGTCGGCCCGCAGGCGGGCGCGCTGGCCGACCGGGTCGGCCCACGTGCCCTGGTCGTGACCGGGTCGCTGCTGCAGGCCGCCGGGGTGGCGTGGATCGCCGCGGCAGCGGGTCCTGGCCCGGGCTACCTCGCCCTGCTCGCGCCCATGACCATCATCGGCGTCGGGTTCGCGCTGGCCATCCCGGCCGTCACCAGGTCGGTGACCAGCACCGTGCCGCCTGCCGACATCGGCACGGCATCCGCCGCGTTCACCACGATGCGGCAGCTCGGCGGCGCGTTCGGCGTCGCGGTCCTGGCCGCCGCGTTCGCCGCGACCGGAGGCTACGCCACCCCCGCGGCCTTCAGCCACGGGTTCGCCACGGCCTTCGCCGTCGCAGCGGGCCTGGCCATCATCGGGAGCGCGGCAGGCACCCGGCTGAGCGGCCGCGTGAACCGCCCGTCGCCCACCAGGCCGGGCGAGCCTGGCCGGGCGTTCAGCGCCGGCGGGACGGTTGCCGCGGGGCACCCCGCAGCGCCGGATGCTCATTCGCGTTACTGACGGGAGATGCCGGCTGGTTCCCGGCGGGAAAGGCCAAAGGGCTTGCGGTAGGACCCTGGTCGCGCGGAGAATCACGGGCCGAAGCCAGCACCCGGGAGACCAGGGACTCGGCTAGTGCGTATGCGCGGGTGCGCGCCGCCGGACGGCTCGGGGCGGCTGGCCAGATGCGACGTCAGCGAATGGGCGGTTCATGTTTGACGTGATCATTGCCGGAGGCGGGCCGACCGGCTTGATGCTGGCCAGCGAGTTGCGGCTGCACCGGGTGCACGTGGCCGTGGTGGAGAAGGAGGCGGAACCGGACGGGCATGCCCGTGCGCTCGGCCTGCACGTGCGCAGCATCGAGGTGATGGACCAGCGCGGTCTGCTGGAGCGGTTCCTCGCCCACGGGCGGCAGTACCCGGTCGGCGGCATGTTCGCCGGGGTCAGAAAGCCGGCGCCGGACCGGCTTGACACCGCCCATCCCTACATCCTCGGCATCCCGCAGAACATCACCGAGCGCCTGCTGACCGAGCACGCCATCGAGGCCGGCACCGAGATCAGGCGCGGCTGCGAACTGGCCGGGCTGAGCCAGGACGAGGACGGGGTGACCGCCGAGCTGGCCGACGGAACGCGGCTGCGCGCGCGGTACCTCGTCGGCTGCGACGGCGGCCGCAGCACGGTTCGCAAGCTGCTCGGGATCGGCTTCCCTGGCGAGCCCGCCCAGGTCGAGTGGCTGTTGGCCGAGGTGGAGGTGGCCGCGCCGCCGGAGACGATGAACGCCGTGGCGGCCGAGGCCCGCGCGGCCGGGGTGCGGTTCGGCCCCTCACCCCACGCGGAGGGCATGTACGGCTTCGTCGTGCCCGCCGAGGAGGTGGCCGAGGAGCGCACGGTCCCGCCGACCTTCGAGGAGTTCAGGCAGCGACTGCGGGCCCTCGCAGGCACCGACTTCGGCATGCACTCACCGCGCAGGCTCACCCGGTTCAACGATGCCACCCGGCTGGCCGAGCGCTACCGGAACGGCCGGGTGCTGCTGGCCGGCGACGCGGCGCACGTCCACCCGCCGATGGGCGGGCAGGGCCTCAACCTCGGCATCCAGGACGCGTTCAACCTCGGCTGGAAGCTGGCCGCCGAGGTCGGCGGCTGGGCCCCGGAGGGCCTGCTGGACAGTTACCAGACCGAACGGCAGCCGGTGGCCGCCGACGTGCTGGACAACACCCGGGCGCAGGCCGTGCTGATGTCCCCCGAGCCGGGCCCCCAGGCGGTGCGCAAGCTGGTGTCGGAGCTGATGGACTTCGATGAGGTGAACCGGTACCTGATCGAGAAGATCACCGCGATCGGAGTCCGGTACGACTTCGACGACGAGCGGCAGCTCGTGGGCCGTCGGCTGCGGGACATCGGGCTGAAACGGGGACGCCTCTACGGGCTGATGCACGGCGGCCGCGGCCTGCTGCTCGACCAGACCGGCCGGCTCTCGGTGGCCGGCTGGGCGGACCGGGTCGACCTTGTCGCCGACGCCAGCGAGGAACTGGACGTGCCCGCCGTGCTGCTGCGGCCGGACGGCCACGTGGCGTGGGCCGGCGACGACCAGCAGGACCTGCTCAGCCGGCTGCCCCGGTGGTTCGGACGTTCGGGCTAGCGGAATTGCGCCCGGGTGGTCATCACCGGCCGGGCCGCCCGTGGTGGCCAGAACGTGCTCGACGGGGGCCTGCCGACGCTGCGGCCGGTCTATGTATATTGTTTTCATGACTTATACGACTGAGGTAAATTTAGAACATGGCGTCCGCAGCCGATCCTTGCCTCGTCATCGCCCACCGTGCCGCCGCCTCACGGCAGGCCGCGCGGCTGCTGGCTGACGAGCTCGCCAGCCCCCGGCCGGTCCTCGGGCTGGCCACCGGGTCAAGCGTCGAGCTTGTCTACGAGGAACTGGCCGCGCTGGTCTCCGCCGACCCCGTGCTGCGCGGCGGCATCGAGCGGGCGCAGGGGTTCGGGCTCGATGAATACGTGGGCCTTCCCGCCGGAGATCCCAACAGCTACCTGGCAACCCTGGAACGCGAGATGGCCATCCCCGCCGGGCTGCCTCTCGACCGCCTGCACGTCCCGTCTGCCTCGATCGCGGATGGCCCGGGCGGCTACGACAAGCTGATCAGCGCCGGCCGGCGGGGTGGGCGTGCAGGTCCTTGGCATCGGCGGCAACGGCCACATCGGCTTTAACGAGCCCGGTTCGCCGCTGGACTCCGGCACCCGGCTGATCACCCTGGACGAGCGCACGCGTCAGGACAACGCGCGCTTCTTCGCCGGCCTGGCGCAGGTGCCCACCCAGGCGGTCACCCAGGGCATCGGCACGATCCTGCGGGCGCGCCGGCTCGTGCTGCTCGCCTTCGGCGCGCAGAAGGCGGCGGCCCTCGCCGCTGCGCTGGCCGGCCCGGTGACCCCGCTGCTGCCGGCCTCGGCCCTGCAGCTCCACCCCGATGTCATCGTGCTCGCCGACCCCGGCGCGGCCAGCCTGCTGCCCGCCTGAGGCGCGGCCGGGATCAGTCGACCGCGTCGATCACGTCAAGCGCGGCCGCCGGACAGCTCGTGCGGGTAGCGGTCGGCGAAGGACGACGGCAGCGCAACCTTGTCGAGCAGCTCCGCTGACCGTCCCTCGCGGCTGCTCGCCGGCGTCGCCGATCTTGTGCACGCGCAGCGGCTCGGCGACGACCTGCGCGACGGTGTAGCGGGGGTCGAGCGAGGCGTAGGGGTTCTGGAAGACCGGCTGGACGGCGCGGCGGAAGGCGAGCAGCTCCTCGCCGCGGAGCCCGGACACGTCGGCGCCGCGGTAGCTGACACGGTGCCGCCGTCGGTCTGCTCCGAGCCGCAGCGCGAGGCGAGCGGTGGTGGACTTGCCGGAGCCGGACTCGCCGACGATCGCGACGGTCTGACCGCGGCGGGACCAGGAGGTCGACGCCGTCGACGGCCATCGAGCGGCATCGGGGCGGCCGCGGATGCGGTACTTCTTGACCGCGCCGCGTGACCTGCGAGCAGGATCTCGGGCTCGGCCCCGCCGTCGCCGGCCAGGAGCGCGGGCGGCGGTCTTGGCGCCGGCCATGCCCGGGGCAGCGGCCAGCAGGCGGCGGGTGTACTCGTGCTGCGGGATAGGCGACGATGCTCGGCCGCCGGGCCGGTCTCGACGATCTCGCCGCGGTACATGACGGCGACGCGGTCGGCGCGCTCGGCCGCCAGGCCGAGATCGTGGGTGATCAGCAGCACCGCCGCGCCCACGTCGGAGGCCAGCTGACCCATCTGGTCGAGCACGAGCCGCTGCACGGTCACGTCGAGCGCGGAGGTCGGCTCGTCGGCCAGCAGCACCTCGGGACGGCAGGCCAGGGCCATGGCGATCAGCACGCGCTGGCGCATGCCGCCGGAGAACTCGTGCGGGTACTGGCGGAACCGCGCCTCCGGGTCGCTGATGCCGGCCTGCGTCCAGCAGCCGGATCGCCTCGTCCCGGGCGGCCTGCCCGCGGGCGCGGCCGTGCACCTCGAGGGCCTCGACGATCTGAGCGCCGATCCGCATCACCGGGTTGAGGTTGGTCATCGGGTCCTGGGGGACCAGGCCGATCGGTGAAGCCGCCGTGGTACAGCAGGCGTGAGGGCGAACTCGCCGCCTGGACGGCGCACGCGGCGGAAGCCGACCGCCTGGTCGGGGTCGAGCTCCGGTCGGGGCCGCGAACACGGTCAAGGACCGGACGCGGGGACGAGGTCGCCGCCGCGCACGGCGGTGCCGAGGCGTCAGCAGGTCGTCGACCGTGGCGAACAGGCCCGCGTGGCCCGCGACGCCGCCGAGCGCGTGCGCGGCGTTGCCGTCGTTGACGACGCCGCGCAGCGGCGCGGTTCCGCCAGCCGGCGAAGTCGCCCGGGGTGAACGGCACCGGGTACGGGCGGCCTGCCGGCGATCATGGTCGAACTCGTAGGCGTCGCTGTCCGCGCTGGCCGCCGCCCGGCCGGCTGGCACCGGCCCGTAGCGCGCGGCGAGGCCGAGCGGTTCGGCGACCAGGCTGGCGGAACGCGTCGGCGAGGCCGAGGGCGGTGACGCGCTCGACGATCGCGGCCGGCGAGGATGAGGCCGAGGTCGGAGTAGCGCCACGCCGCGTTCCCGGCGGGCCGTCCAGCGGCAGCGAGCTGCGCGCGCTCGAGCGCCGCATCGCGGTCGCGGGCCTCGCAGTACAGCGGCCACCACGGTGGCAGGCCGGCGGTGTGGGTGAGCAGCTGCTCGACGGTGACGTCCGTCCTTGCCGCGCCACGGTGAAGGACGGCAGGTAGCGATACGCCGGTGTCGTCCAGGCTCAGCTGCGCCGTCGGCGACGAGGCGCATGATCAGCGTCGTGGTGGCGGCGACCTTGGTGACCGAGGCCAGGTCGAGGAGCGTCTGCCCGGTCATGGGCTCGCCCGGCAGGCCGTCGGCGGGCAGCCGCGCCCAGCCGTCGTTCCGCGACGTGCGGTGCCCGCGGCGGTGCGCACGCCCGCGACAGCGCTGGCCGGGTGCGCGCTCCTGCGCGGCCGAGCGGCGAGGAGCCGCTCGGCCGCGTCGGACATGACGCGTCACCGGGCGTCTCCCGGGCTGGCGGGTGCCGTGATGCTCAGGGCCGGCCGGCCAGGAGGCCAGCGCGCTCGGCCCGCGGTGGAGGCCAGCACGTAGTCGGCGTTCCGCAGGGTGAGCACGGAGGAAGACCCCAACGACGGCCGACGCCGCCGCGGAGACGGCCGCGATGCGCAGCGAATCGGCCAGCCCGCCGGCCACCCGGGAGAACATGTCCCGGCCGAACTGGTCGGTGCCGAACCAGTGCGCGCCGTTTGGACCCTGGAGCGAGACGGCGACGTTCAACTCCCTGCTAGTGGCCAGGTTAGGGCAATTTATTACTTTAAAAGTTACATGTGGTGTATATTTTTTACATGTTGGAGCCACCGGTTGTCCAGCCCTGGCCGGCCGGGCCGCCGGAAGGCGTTAGCGTGGCTACCTTCGAGAAAAGAGGACCTGTCCGATGACCGAGGACATCCTGGTGCGGCTGCGGCAATCGCTGCCCGGCTTGCGGCCGAGCGAGCAGCGGATCGCCAGGACCGCGCTCGCTGATCCCGCGGCCATCTCCGGCCTGAACATCACCGAGCTCGCCGCGCGCAACGCGATCTCAACGGCGACCGTGGCCAGGTTCTGCCGCAACATCGGCTTCGACGGCTACAAGAGCTTCTGCCTGGCACTCGCCCGCGCGGCCGCCAGCGAGACCGGCCGCAAGGTCGAGTTCGGCGTGTCCGACGGCGACATCGACCCCGCGGACTCGACCGCGGAAGTGGTACGCAAGCTCGCCTTCCAGGAGGCCCGCGCGGTCGAGGAAACCGCGGCCACTCTCGACCTGAGCCAGGTCGAGCGTGTCGTCGACGCGATCGTTGCCGCTCCCGTGGTGGACCTCTTCGGATCGGCGGGCAGCGGCCTCGCCGCACAGGACCTGCAGCAGAAGCTGCGGCGCATCGGTTACCAGGCTAATGCCTGGACGGACGCCCACCTGGCCATCACCAGCGCCGCCGTCCTCCCCGCGGACGCCGTGGCCATCGCGTTCTCCCACTCGGGCGAGACCGAGGAGGCGATCTCAGCGCTCGAGACCGCATCGCGCAGCGGCGCACTGACGGTGGCGGTGACCAACGTCCCTGAATCGCCGCTCGCCCAAGTCGCCGACGCCGTCCTCACCACGGCCTCCAGGGAGACCCGGTTCCGCTACGGTGCTATGTCCAGCCGCATGGCGCAGCTCGTGATCGTCGACGTGATCTTCATCGGCGTCGCCCAGCACAACTCGGAGAAGGTCTCGAAGTTGCTCGCGGCCACCCTCGATGCCGTGGCGAGCCGCCGCAGGCCCCGCCGGAAGGCGGACAGCTGACAGTTGTATCCCCAGCGCCGCCGGCAGGCCGGAGTTCCGCTGTGCCCGGGCTGTTCCATCGGGCGGCGTCAGGAGGGAAGGTGGTTGCCCGGTACGGCGCGAACGCCTACCAGGGGCGCGACGCGGTCCTGGCCAGGATGAGTGGCGGGTGGCCGCTCGATCCAGGGACTGCTGTCGGCGCGCCGGTCAGCCTCCAGCTGTAGCCGGGCGCTGCGTGGGCAGCGGGGGCGCCCCGTACAGGCGGTCAAGGTCCTGCCGCTGCGCGTCGGAGAGAACGGTGTCCTGCTGTTCCTGCATGCCGGCCGCGGCTTGCTTGGCCAGTTCTGACGCCAGGGCGCCCAGCTGCTGCACGCCGGTGGCATCGATCAGGACCCGGTTCGTGGCAAAGACCGCGATGCCCTCTACCCGCCGGTCCTTCTTCGCGGGCGGCGAAAGGGCGGCGCCGATCCTGGCGGCCTCGAATGGGTCCGCGGAATGCCCGGTGAGCTTGCCGCATTCCCCGATAACCCATTCATGAAAATTCATCACCGCCCCTTGCAGGGGCAGGCTCCGCACTTCGTCATCGGTGAGCCCGGAGCCGTCGCCCGGACCGAAACAGCGAGCGTAGGTGACCAGCGCGGATGTCCACAACGCCAGCGGGACAACGCCGTCCCGGTCCTCCTCCGGCCTGGCCAGTTCCGCGAGAAGCCGCTTGCAGCAATCCATGACGAATTGAAGATCTTGAACAATAGACGCCTGGTCAGCGAGAATCCGCGCTGACGGCATATCAAGGGCGACAGTCAACGCCTGTCGCGACGTGCTTTCCGTCTCGCCCACGATTCCCCGTTCCGGCCGCCGGTCCCGTAATCTCGTCCTCCCCATCCTGGCCCAGCGGCAACCGGTTCTCGTCTCAGATCGAGACACGCCGTTAGGGTGTACCCGTGCAAGCCCGCGATGCCGCTCACGAGGTTGCGGCGGCGGCCCTGGGCCGTGAACCCGGTCCGATGACCGCCGCCGATAGCAGTTCCCATCACGTCTACGTCAGCTCGGATGTCGTCGTGAAGGTCATCGACGCGGCCGGTCACGCGCGACTAGGCCGGGAGGTCGCACTCGCGCCTCACCTGCCCGCCGGGCTCACTGCCCCGCTGCTGAGCAGCGGGCGGCGGCGGCTGGGGGCGCTCGACGTCCGCTACGCCTGCTACGCCCGCGTGCCGGGGACGACTCCCGGCATGGGACTGCCCGGCGTGGACGGCGCGACCGCACGCCTGCTAGCCCGGAATGCAGTCCAGCGGCTGGGCCGGCTGCACAGCTGGACGCCACCGGCCCCCGCCGAGCAGACGCTACGCGAACCGCTCGACCATGGGGGCTTCGTCAGCCAGGCCGCGCTCCGCGCCGAGATCGCGAACCTCACGGCGGTGAACCGGGACGAGATCGTGTCCCGCCGGCTGCTCGGCGAGCTGACGGCGATAGCGGAGCGCGCACCGCTGCGCGCAGCGGCCACGGTCCCGGTTCACGCGGACTGTCACTGGGGAAACTGGCTCGCCGTCGGTCACACCGTAACGGCTCTGCTTGACTTCGAATGGGCTCGCTTCGGCGAGCCGGCCGACGACTGGTTCTTCCTGGCCCGGTTCAGCGGCCCGCACGCCCAGGCCGTCCTTGACGTCATCGCCGGCTCGACGGCGACCTCCCCGGAGGTCCTCCGGGGACAGTGCGAGCCCGCGACGCCGCCTACCTCGCTTCTGACCTCCGCGTCGAGCTTGCCCGCCCCGGCTCCCCTACCCGGACGGCTGTCGAGCGGCTGCGCGGACTCGAGGAACTCACCGTCGGACGCTACTGGTGGAGTAAGTAACGCCAGGTGACCTGGCCGCGCACGAGGATCGCTAGGCGCCTTCGCGGTAGGCGATGGCGGCGGCTTCGGTGCGGCTGGCCGCGCCGAGCTTGCCGAGGATGTTGGAGACGTGGACGCTGGCCGTCTTCGGCGCGATGAACAGTTCCTTGCCGATCTCACGGTTGGACTTGCCCCTGGCGAGCAGGCTGAGTACCTCGCGTTCCCGGTCGGTCAGGGCGGCGAGCGGGCTCGGGCCGCCCGACTCCTTGCCGTGCCCGTCCCGGTTCGCGTTGCCGGGGTCAAGGCGGGCGCGGCGGGCTAGGTCGTCGAGGGCCGCGGCCAGCGGCGCCGCCCGCAGCGCGGACGCGGTGTCGCGCGCGGCGCGCCAGACGGGGACGGCGTCGTCGCGGCGGCCGGCTTCCACCAGTGCCTCGGCGAGCCGCCACTGGGTGCGCGCCGTCTCGTAGACGTAGCCGGGTCCGAACGCGGCCAGAACCCGTTCCCAGGCATCCGGTGAGTTGGCGCCGGCGAGGCGGGCGTACTCGGCTTCGCAGCGGGCCATCCAGCCGCGGCCCTCCGGTCCCAGTACCGCCTTGGGGCGGTCGGGGTAGCGGGCGCCTTCCCTGGCCACGTCGAGCAGCGCGGCGCCGGCGGCCGCTTCGGCGTCCGCGCCTGCGGGGTCCCCGGCCATCCGCAGCCGGGCGGCCCGGTCGGCGCGGGCGGCGAGTGCGATCGCCGTTACGCGGATGACCGACGGGCTGTGGGCGGGCCAGGCGTCGGCGTTGATCGCGGCCTCGGCTTCGGCCAGGGCACCTTCGTAGTCTCCCTGCCAGAGGGCGTGCTCGGCGAGGATGCCGCGGGCGATGTAGGCGACGAAGATGTCGTCCCAGAACGGTTCTAGCCAGGTCCGGCGCTCGCCGACCGCCGGGTTGCCCCGGCCGACGTCGACGAACAGCGCCATGGCGGACAGCAGCGCCTCGGCCTGCCTGGTGACCCGGACCGGGAAGCCGTCGGCCAGTTCCTGCGCGTGGTCCCAGTCGCCGTCGGCGAAGTGGGCCTGGAAGTGCAGGTGGTGCAGGTCCAGGCCGTACGGCGCGAGGCCGAGGCCTTCCGTTTCCGCCCATTCCTCGCCCCGGTGGGCGACCTCGGCGGCCTCGGTGAGTTCGCCGCGCGACAGGCGCTCGGCGGCTAGCTGGTAGGCGGCGCGGAGCCGGACGCCGAGCGCTCCGGCCGCTCCCGCCTGCTCGGTCGCGGCGGTGAACATGCCGATCGCCTCGCTGGAGTTCCCGCTGCGCAGGGCGAGCAGCCCGTTGGTGGCGAGGGCGTCCGCCTCGACGGAGGCCGATCCGGCGATGCGGGCCGCCTCGCGGGCGCGGCCAGCCCAGTCGCGGGCGTCGTCGTCACGACGGGCTGCCATGAGCGCGATCGCGTAGGTGGCCATGGCACGGGCGCGGTACCAGGTGGGCGGCTCCTCCTGCGTCTGGCTGACGGTTGCCTCCACCACGGTGAGGGCCTCGGCGTACCACTTCACGTTCTCGCCCTGCAGCAGGTAGTAGGCGAGCCGTTCGCCGACCCGGCAGCGCAGCTCGGCGCTTTCCGCTGGCGCTCCGTCACCGGACAGCAGGTCGCGGATGCGCCGAAGCAGCTGCACGGCCCGCGGTATGTCGCCGCTGGCCGCGGCGGCCTGCGCGGACTTCAGGCCGAGCTTGCCTCGGGTCATGCCGGCGATCTGCTCCGCCGCCTCCACCCGCACCCACAGTTCCAGGGCCAGGTCGTAGTGGCGGTGCGCCTCGGCCGGGGCGCCGAGGCGCTCGGCCTCGGTGCCTGCCCGGACCGAGGCGGCGAACGCGCCGGGGATGTCGTGGCTCGCCATGCTGTGGTGCGCGACTGCGGCGGCGGCACCGGGCTTGCCGGCCAGCAGGCTGGCAAGCCGGGCGTGCAGCCGGGTCCGCTCGCCCGGCATGAGGTCGCCGTAGATGGCCTCGCGCAGCAGCGCGTGCCGGAACCGGAAACCGTCGGGCCCGTCGGGGGCAAGCAGCTGGTGGCCGGCCGCTTCGCGGACCGCCTCCTCGTAGGCGGCGTCGGGCAGGCCGCAGGCGGCCCGGACCAGGTCGTCGGAGGCGCCATCGCCGGCGACGGCCGCCGCCCTCAGCACCTGCTGCGCCGCGTCAGACACGCGTTCCACCCGGGACAGCAGCAGGGCGGCCAGCCCGGTCGGCAGCGTGCCGTCGTTGCACGACGAGGCGGTCAGCAGCTCCTCGGCGTAGTAGACGTTTCCTTCCGCCCGTTCCACCAGGGAGTTGAGGTCGGCGGCGGCGGGCTGCGGGGCACCGGGCACGTTCGCCAGGATCTCGGCCAGCGTGGCGGCGGGCAGCGGCCCCAGCTCGACCAGCGCGACGACCGGCAGCCGCAGCAGCTCCGCGATCACGCCGCGCAGCGGGTGGCGGCGGTGCAGGTCGTCGATGCGGTAGGTCCCGATGATCGCGACGCGCTCGCGGTGCAGCATCCGGGCGAGGAACGTGACCAGGTGGCGCGTGCTGGCGTCGGCCCAGTGCAGGTCCTCGATGACCAGCAGGACCGGGCTGTCCGCGGCTAGCTCGGACAGCAGGCTGAGCACGGCGCCGAACATCTGCTGGCGCGCCAGGCCCGCCCAGTCCGCCCCCTGGGCCTGCGCCTCGCCGTCAGGGAGCAGGCGGGACAGCACCGGGCGCGCCTTGACGGCCTTCTCGATGTGCGGCGGCGCGGTGCGGAACGCGTCCGCGAACGGGAGGTACGGGACGCTGTCACCGATCTCCGCGCACTGGCCGCACAGCACGGTGAAGCCGTCGCGCTCGGCGATCTGCATCGCCTCGGCGACCAGACGGGACTTGCCGATGCCCGCGTCGCCGCTGACCAGCCCGGTGACCGCGCGCCCCGCCGCGGCGTCTTGCAGCAGGCCACGCAGCCGGTCCAGCTCCGCGTCCCGCCCTACCAGCATGCCCATGTCGCCATTATCCGCATGGGCCGATCTCCCCGCGAACCGGCTAACACCTGGTCCGGCCGCCTGGGGCGGGCCTTCGGCGGCGGGAGGGTGCCGCCGGGCGAGGCGCGAGGGCAAGCGGGCGGGGCACGGAGGCAGTGAGTGAGTCGCAGGTAAGGCGGCAATGTGGCGTCCGGCACAGGGGTTCTATGGATTTCTCCTGATGATCAGCGGCGGGGCTTACTGCGAGCCTGGAGGCGGAGCCGGAGGGAGATCAACAGATGAGGACAACGATGCGCCGTGTCACCGGAAAGCTGGCGGACACCGTTCGCGAGATGCACGAGGCGCAGCGGCTGACGCTGGTGCTGCGGACCGCCACGGACCGGTACGTCCAGGACTCTGGTGCCGCGCCCGACACCTATGACGAATTCCTCACCAGGACGTCGGGAGTGCTGCTGCACGAGCCACCCGCCCGCAAGCGGGCCCGCAGGGCGCGGCGAGCCTGAACGTGGCCGTCATGACGGGTCCGGCGGGAACCCGAAAGAGGCGACCGATCAAGCGGTGTGCGCGGGCAGCAGCTCCCGGACCTCTTGCGCGCAGCGGCGCGCCCGGATCCGACACCCTGCGCGAAGAAGTTCTCTGAGAACCCGGCAGGTCCTTAACGCTAATGCGGTCGTCGCCCCGGACGAGAACAGGACGGCCCTGGCCAGGTCGTGACCGGTCATGGCCGCCTCCACCGGGTCGGCCCCCCGCACGCGGGCGGCGAGGAAGCCGGCGGCGAAGGCGTCGCCCGCGCCCGTCGAATCACGGGCCGGGAGCGCTTCCGGCACTGGCACGGCCCGCGGGGAGGCGCCGGACGGGGTCACGACCGCGGGACCGGCACCGTGCTTCACGACCGTCATGATGCCGGCGAACCGCGGACCCGTAACATCCAGGAGCCGGGCTTCCTGCGCGTTGGCGAACAGGACCGCGGGCCTGATCGAGTCCACCAGTTCCAGGTAGCCGGCCAGCCCGTACTCCTCGATCATCCCCGTGGACGAGGCGTCGAGCGAGACGGGGATGCCCGCCGCCCCCGCGTGCTGGATGAGCCGCAGCACGGACGTCGCGGCGGGCTCGCCTGCGAAGCAGTACGACGGCACGTGCAGCACGGCCGCGTCTTGCAGCCACCACGCGGGCACCTCGGCCAGCTGCGCGGCGGCCGCCCGGTCCGGGTACATCGTCCGCTCGCCGTCCCGGTCGATGAGGACGACGACCGTCCCGGTACGCGCGCGGCGCTGCACCCGCACGTCCACGCCGTGCCCGACCAGGTCGCTGGTCAGCATGTCCGCCGCCGCGTCCTCGCCGACGCAGCCGATGAACCGCGCGGGCACTAGCCCGCTGGCGAAGACGGCCACGTTGGCCGCGCTGCCGCCCCGCGAGCGGCGGATGACGCAGGAGTTGTCGGTCGCGTGCCGGGTGGGCGCCTCGGCCCAGACGACAACGTCCTCGACCAGGTCGCCGACCGTGACGAGAACGCCAGAGCCGCGGGAATCGTGATCGCTCCGGGGCACGCGTCACTCCTTCGGTTCGAGCGCGGCCCGCATGACGCGCAATAGCGTCGCGCGCCGGCTGCACCACTGGTCTTCGCTGGCCGTTGCCTGCCGCAGCGCCCCCGCCGCGGCGAGCCGGAAGCCGGCCACGTCCTGGCCGGACCCGTCACCGACCCGGGCCAGGTCGATCTGGCCGGCTGAGCAGTGCGCCGCTGTTGGCCGCCGCGGCCGTGTCCACCCGGTCGATGACGTCACGGCCGGCGGTCGCCGCCAGCGCGGACCTGGCCTGTTCCACCGCCCGGGCCAGGACCCGCCGAGCGCCGGCCCGGCTCAGCTCCTCCTTGGTCGCGAACCGCGTGTACAGCGTGGCCCGGGAGACGCCGGCCGCCCGGGCGATGTCCTGGATCGTCGTCTTGGCGCAGCCGTACTGGCCGAAGGTGCGCAGCGCAGCATCGAGCAGCACCTCGTCCTGGTGCTCGGCGGCCATGCCCGGAGATTAGACATCTAGACGTGATTCGTCAATCTGTCTAAACCCCTGGCCGTCCGTTCCGCCGCAAAGCCGGGCGGGTACAGGCAGACACTGACGCAGAATGGGCATAACGCGTAACGAGCAATGGCGGCCGCCCGGCGGGGGCTGGAGTGGTCCTGGTGGATACACCGAGAAGGCTCGGGGACAGATGCGTTACCTGGATACCGACACCGCGAAGCCAGTGTCCAAGATCGGGCTTGGCACCTGGCAGTTCGGGTCCGTGGCATGGGGTTACGGGCAGGAATACTCCAACGGGGTGGCGGCCGCGATCGTGCGGCGCGCGGTCGAGCTGGGGGTCACCCTGTTCGACACCGCTGAGCTTTACGCCGGGGGCCGCAGTGAACGCATCCTCGGCCGCGCTCTCGGCCAGGATCTGGAATCGGTCTTCCTGGCGGACAAGGTTTTCCCGGTGACGCCGGGCGGCCCGCTGGTGAAACAGCGCGCCCGGGCCAGCGCGGCCCGGCTTGGAACTTCCCGCCTGGATCTCTACCAGGTGCACTATCCGAATCCGCTCGGTGATGACAGCGCCATCATGGGCGACATTCGCTCGCTGCAGGACAGCGGGCTGGTCGATCAGGTCGGCGTCAGCGGCTACTCCACCGCGCGCTGGCGCGCCTCGGAAGCGGCGCTGGGCAGGAAAATCCTGAGCAACCAGGTGCGGTACAGCCTGGCAGACCGCTCGGCGGAGGATGACGTACTGCCGTTCGCACAGGCGAACGGCCGCATCATTATCGCGTTCAGCCCGCTCGCTCAGGGCCTGTTGTCGGGCAGGTACCACGCCGGGGGCGCCGATACGCCGACGGACCGCGTCCGGACGACCAGCACTCACTTCCAGCGCGATAGCTTCGCTCGCAGCGAGCAGCTGATCAACGTGCTGCGGGAAATCGGCGCAGCGCACGCCGCGACGCCCGCGCAGATCGCGCTCGCATGGACGATCCGCGATCCCGTGGTCGCCGCTATCCCCGGCGCGTCGAGCGTTGAGCAGCTGGAAAGCAACGCCGCCGCCGCGGACATCGAATTGTCCGATGGCGAGGACGAGGCGCTGCGTGCGGCGTCACGGTGGTCCCTGGATCCCGGAAGGCAGCCTTCGCCGGTGCGCCAGGACCTGTCCATGCTGAAGCACTGTGCCCGCGGCGCGCCACATCTGGCGTACATGTACTGGAACGACCTCCGGCACAGCGCTTAGCCCGCGATCTGGCCCGTGGTTCCCGGGGAGCTTCCCCCGCGGCGCTGGCGCGCCCGCCCGGGAGCAGCGGCTACGCCGCGACGATGGCGCCCAGGATCTTGGCGGCCAGGGTCAGGTTTTCGTCCGAATGGTGCGCGTGGGCGGTCAGCCGGAGCATGGACAGGCCGTCCGGGGTGGACGGCGGGCGGAAGCAGCCGATCCGCAGACCTTGTTCGGCGGCGGCCGCGACGGCGGCGACCGCCTCGCGCGGCCCGGGCATGGGCACCGACAGGACCGCCCCGGCGGGCGGCGCGACCCCCACGGCGCCGGCCAGGATGGCGGCGTTGCTGCGGACCTGGCCGGGCAGGTCCGGGGCGGCCTGCAGTACCCGCAGCGCGGCGAGCGCGGCGCCCGCGGCGGCCGGGGCGAGGCCGGTGTCGTAGATGAACGGCCGGGCCCGGTTGACCAGGTGGTCGCGGACCGCGGGAGAGCCGAGCACCAGGCCGCCCTGGGAGCCGAATGACTTCGACAGCGTCGCCGTCGCGACGACGTCGGGGCGGCCGGCCAGGCCGTGCGCGGCGAGCAGCCCGCTGCCGCCGGGGCCGGCCACGCCGAGCGCGTGGGCCTCGTCGGCGATGAGCACCGCGTCACGGGCCGCGACGACCTCGGCCAGCGCCGCCAGCGGCGCGGCGTCGCCGAGGACGGAGTAGATGGTCTCGGCCAGCACCAGCGCCCGGCGCTCGGCCCGGCCCGCCAGGGCCCGGGCGACGGCGGCGACGTCGTTGTGCGGGGTCACGGTCACGGTCGCCCGGGTGAGCCGGCAGGCATCGATCATCGAGGCGTGGATGTGCGCGTCGGAGACGATGAGCGTGTCCGGGTCGGCCAGCGCCTGCACGACGGACAGGTTGGCGTGGTAGCCGGTCGAGCAGGCCAGCGCGGCCGGGAAGCCGGCGAACGCGGCCATCTCCCGCTCCAGCTCGGTGTGGATCGACAGCGTCCCGGACACCAGCCGGGAGGCCCCGGCCCCGGCCCCGTAGGCCTGGGCGGCCGCCACCGCCCCGGCCACCACCCGGGGGTCGCGGGCGAGCCCAAGGTAATCGTTGCCCGCGAGGTCGAGCAGGTCTTCGCGATCGGCGGGCACGAGCCGCCTGGCCAGGCCGCGGGCGGCCCGGTCGGCCGCCTGCGCCGACAGCCAGGCCGGGAAGCTGGACTCATTCACCGGGTTCATCGAGTGACCAGGGTAGGTCCCCGGCCGCGGAAGCGCCGAATCGGCCGTTGGGCGCAGCTGCCCGCCGGGCCCCGACCCGGCCGGGCGCCCGCTGCAGGCATCAGTGCTTGCCGGGCCGTCGGGGCGCGGTTAGCCCGGGCTGCTGGCCCGGTGTGGGCACGCCGTCGTGATGATGAGTGATTGTGCTCTTGGCCGCCGCGACCAGCGGAGGAACCGGAAGTTATGTGTTGGCTCAGAATGAGCGCTTGTATCCCTATTTGCCCGTCGAGGCGCCGGCCGTTCATGCCAGTATGAACAGTCTGCTGGCTGGTCAGGCGGTATAAAGGTCCGGACGGGCCGGCGGGCGGGCATCGGGGCGCAGGTAGGCAGGCCTGAAACCATCTTGACCGCTGATGCGGCGGAACATGACGGCGCCACGATGACGGGCGCTCGTCCGGAGTGCAGGGAGTAGCGGTGGATTTCTCGTTGAGCGCCGAGCAGCTTGAGCTCAAGGCGGCGGCGGTCGATTTCGCCCGCCAGGAACTCGACAAGGATCTCGCCGCACGGGACGAGGCGGGCGAGTTTTCCCGGCAGGCGTGGCGCGCGTGCGCCAAGTTCGGGGTGCAGGGGCTGCCGGTGCCCGCCGCGCTTGGCGGGGCCGGCGCCGACATCCTGACCACGGTCGTGGTCATGGAGGCGCTCGGCTACGGCTGTCACGACAACGGGCTGCTGTTCTCGCTGAACGCGCAGATGTGGAGCTTGCAGCTGCCGCTGGTGAAGTTCGGCTCGCCGGAGCAGCAGCAGGCGTACCTGCCCGGGCTGATGTCCGGCGACCTGATCGGCGTGCACGCGATGACCGAGCCCGAGTCCGGTTCCGACGCGTTCAGCATGCGGACCCGGGTCGAGCGCCAGGGCGACGACTACGTGCTGAACGGGACCAAGCTGTACATCACCAACGCCCCGGTCGCCGACGTGGTGCTGGTGTTCGCCGCCGATCCCGGCAAGCCCCGGATGGCAGGCATCTCCGCCTTCCTGGTGGAGAAGGGGACGCCCGGCTTCACCGTGACCCGCGGGCTGGACAAGATGGGCCTGCGCACCTCGCCGATGGGCGAGGTCGTGCTGGACGACTGCCGGGTCCCGGCCAGCAGCCGGCTGGGCTCCGAAGGCGCCGGGATGGCCATCTTCAACTCCTCGATGGCCTGGGAGCGCAGCTGCATCCTGGCCAGCGCGGTGGGCGCGATGCAGCGCCAGCTCGAGGCGTGCGTGGACTACGCGCGGATGCGCAAGCAGTTCGGCCAGCCGATCGGCAAGTTCCAGGCGGTGTCGGACAAGGTCGCCGACATGTACCTGCGGGTGGAGGCGGCCCGGCTGATGATCTACCGGACGGCGTGGCTCGGTGACCAGGGCAAGTCGGTGCTGGCCGAGGCGGCGGCGGCCAAGCTGTTCACCAGCGAGGCGTGGATCGCCTCCAGCCTGGACGCGATCCAGGTCCACGGGGCCTACGGCTACATGAAGGAAAGCGGCATCGAGCGGGACATGCGTGACGCCGTCGCCGGCACGATCTACTCCGGGACCTCAGAGATCCAACGGGTGATCCTGGCCCGGATGCTGGGCCTCTGAGTCCGGCGGGCGCAGGAGAGGGAGCAGAAATACGATGGCGTATCTACTGCAGCAGCTGCTAGCGGACAGCGCGGCCCGGGAACCAGAGCGGCCGGCGGTGGCCGTCGGCGACCAGTTCCTCACGTACGCCGAGCTGGACCGGCTGAGCGACCAGGTGGCCGGCGCGCTGGACGGGCAGGGCGTGGCCCCCGGCGACCGGGTCGGGATCCTCGTCCCCCAAGTCGGCCGCCGCGGTCGTGGCCCTGTACGGCGTGCTGAAGGCGGGGGCCTGCTACGTGCCGCTTGACCCGAAGTCGCCCGCCGCGCGGCTGGCCACGATCATGAACGACGCCGGCATCGCCGTCGTGCTGGCCGACCAGGCGACGCTGCGGCAGGCCGCCGACCTGGCCGAGAGCGTTCCCCGGCTGCGCGCCGTGGTCGAGGCCGGGCCGTCCTGGGGCCGCGAGGCGCCGGCCGGGGCGGAGCCCGCCAGCGCGGCGCCCGGGCCGTCCGTGGTGACCTGGGACGAGGTGCGGGCCGGCGCGGGCGACCCGCCGGCCGCCGGCCGGGCGGCGATCGAGACCGACCTCGCGTACATCCTGTACACCTCCGGGTCGACCGGCACGCCCAAGGGCGTGATGATCTCGCACCGCGCCTCGCTCACCTTCGTCGACTGGGCCGTCTCCTGCACAGGACTGGGGAAGAACGACCGCGTGTGCAGCCCGGCCCCGCTCAACTTCGACCTGTCGGTCTTCGACGTCTTCGCCAGCTGCCAGGCCGCCGCCTGCCTGACCGTGCTCCCCGAGAAGACGTCGCTCTTCCCGACCCGGCTGGCGCAGTGGATCGAGCGGGAGCGGATCTCGGTCTGGTACTCCGTGCCCTCTGTCCTCACCATGCTGGCGACCTACGGCAACCTGACCGGGTTCGACCTGTCCGGGCTGCGCACGGTCATCTTCGCCGGGGAGGTGTTCCCGGCCAAGCACCTGAACAGGCTGATGGCCGAGCTGCCCGGCCCGCGCTACCTCAACTGGTACGGGCCCACCGAGACCAACGTGTGCACCTGGTACGAGGTGCCGCGCGGCTCGGCCGGCCTCACCGCCCCGGTCCCGATCGGGAAGGCGTGCGCCAACACGGACGTGTTCGCGGTCACCGACGACGGCGACCGGGTATCCAAGCCCGGGGACGAGGGTGAGCTGCACGCGCGCGGGCCGGGGCTGATGAGCGGCTACTGGGGCCAGCCGGAGAAGACCGGCACGGCGCTGGTCAGCAACCCCTTCCAGGCGGCCTTTGACGAGCCCGCGTACCGCACCGGCGACCTGGTGACCGTGGACGACGAGGGCAACTTCGTGTACCTCGGCCGCCGCGACGGCATGGTGAAGACCCGCGGCTACCGGGTGGAGCTCGGCGAGGTGGAATCGGCCATCTACCAGCATTCGGGCGTGCGCGAGGCGGTGGTCGTGCCGGTGCCGGACGACATGCTCGGCAACCGGCTGCGCGCGGTCGTCTGCGCCGAGGATCCCGGCGGGCTCACCCGCGAAGAGCTGCTCGACCACTGCCGCCGGCGGCTCCCGGCGTACATGGTGCCGGACGCGGTGGAATTCCGCGACGCGCTGCCGCGGAACGCCAACGGCAAGGTCGACCGGGTCGCGCTGGCGCAGCAGGCCGGATAACGAACATGCCGGCACGAAGCCGGAACGGACCTGCCGCCAGCAACGGGCCGGCGAAGAACACAAGGTGAGCCGCGGGGCTGGCTGGAGGCTACAAAGTGGAATCGGCAATCAACGACTTCATCAGCAGGGAACTGGTCCAGGACCCGTCCCTGCTGCCGCTGGCGGACACGACGTCGCTGCTGGAAACGGGCATCATCGACTCCCTCGGCCTGCTCAGGCTGGTGATGTTCATCCAGGAGCGGTTCGGCATCACCGTGGACGACACCGACCTCGTTCCCGAGCACTTCGACAGCGTGAACTCCATCGGCGCCTACCTGCGCGCCCAGACCGGGTCAACCGCCAGCCATGGCTGATACGGCGGCCAGCCGGGTCTGGCAGCTGCTGGTCCAGGCCGAGGCCGTCGCCTTCTACCTGGTCGTGGCGCCGCTGCTCGGGCTGCTGCCGTCCCGCATCGCCTACCGTGCCGCCTGCTGGCGGGGCGACTGGACGTTCCGGCACTGGGCCGACAAGCGCGCCGAGGTGCTGCACGGCCTGCGTCAGGTGCTGGGCGAGGAGCCCGGCTCCGACGACGCCGAGCGGCTGGCCCGGGACGTGTTCCGCATCCGCAGCTGCGAGATCATCGACCTGATGCTGCTGCGGGGCCAGGCCAGGGCCCTGAGGCGACTGGTCGACATCCGCGGCCGCGAGCACCTGGACGCCGCGCTGGCCGCGGGCAAGGGCGCCATCCTGTGCAGCCCGCACGCCGGCTCTTACCTCGCCGACTTCTCGCTGCTGCACGCGGACGGGTACCCGGTCACCACCATCGGGCGCTGGTGGTGGAAGTACCCGCCCGGCCAGTCGTCCGCCGCGGGCCGGGTCTGGGACTTCGTGTTCGCCCGGCGCGTGCTCCGCCACCGGCAGCGGCCGAACATCGAGCCCTGGCCGGGCCGGGTGCAGGTCGCGGTGCAGACAGCCACCGCGCTGCGCGCCAACGAGGTCGTCACCATCTGCCCCGACTCCCCGCCGCTGGACGCCGAGCGGGGCCGGGCCCTGACGGTGCCCTTCCTCGGCCGGAAGGCCGTCATGCTGCCCGGGGTGGTCCCGCTGGCCACGGTGACCGGCGCCACGGTGCTCACGGCGTCCGTCGTACCGCACGGCCGACTACCGCCGCCAGGTGGTGGAGATCTCACCCCCGGTCCCGATGGACGGCACGACGGAGACCGCCTTCCAGCGCTGCGTGACCGCGATGGACGACGCCATCCGCGCGCACCCGGCCGAGTGGGATTTCTGGTTCGAGCCGGGCGACCTGGTCAGCCTCGGGCTGCTTCCCGCTCCGGCCGACCCGGCGGCCCCGACCGCGGACGCCCCCGGCCTGACGGGCAAACTCCAGCGGTCATCCCGGTAACCGCCTGGCGGAACAACCGCTGCGCCGGCCCGTGCCTTCGCCGGATCGTGGCCAGGGCCAGCGTGACCTGCCTCAGGAACCAGGCGCTTCGTCCCCGCGCACGCTGATCAGGTGCAGTAGCGCGGCAACGTGACGATACGGGTCGGTTCGGCCTGCCCGCTCCTCGGACTGCAAGATGGCTTCCAGCGTCGCCTCATCGGGAAGCGACGCATCGGAGGCGGCCGTGTCGGTGAACACCCGGACTCCGTACCACCGGGCCACGTGCATCCGCCGCGGGGCCAGTGCGGCTGTCAGGTCCTCTAGGCGGTCAGCACGGGCGTCCACGCCGATCCGGTTGCGGTAGTCGACCCCGTCGAACGCCTTGCCGACACCCTCCCAGTCACCCAGCAGACCGGGGCGCATCGCCAGGGCATCGCCATTGCGCACCAGCAGGGACACGATCCCGCCCGGGGCCACGACCTGCGCGATGGCGTCTAGCAACGGACCGGGGTCCGGGATGTACATCAGCACGCCCAGGCACAAGACGACATCGAAACTCGATGGCGCGAACAACTCGGTAATCGCCTCGGCCTCGCCCTGGACCAGCCGCACCCGGTCGCCGACCTCTGCGGGCTCCTCCGCCAGCGCGGCGCGGAAGTCGCCGAGCAGCTGAGCTGAGGAGTCCAGCCCGGCGACGACGTGGCCACGCCGGGCCAGCAGCAGGGCCTGCGTGCCCTGACCGCACCCGATGTCGAGTACACGCCGCGGCGGCAGGTCCGGGATGCACCCGGCGAGCTGCCGCGCCACGACCTCCTGACGCACGACCTGCCGCAGCGTGCCCAGACGAGCCCGCCACTGCTCTTCGCCTGCCGCGAAGCCAGCGACTCATGTCGCTCCTCCCGCCCTCGTCCGATCAGCGAGGAGCCTACGCGAGAGGTACTCCGCTCACGGCCGTGGGTTGCGGCGGACGTTGCCTACAACGCCACGCGGCGGCGATTCACAGGAGCGGCCTCCCGTCCGGTCTGCTTGTCAGCCGCCGCCGCGCCCGTTGTTGAGCCCCGCCTCAAGCACGACGGCCCGCTCGCCGGCGCCGGCCTCTACCCGCCGCACGACCCGCCCCGCCAACGCTTCCCGTGACATGGCCCTGTCTCCAAGGCCCTCACCACCATCGAACCCCTGCTGGCCACGCCCGAGCAACACAGCCGGCCACGGCCCTAACCGTCCGGAATGGCGGCCCGGGCGGCTGGGAGGGCCGGATGGAAAATCTTCTCCGGTCAATAATCCGTTGATCATTCACTGCGAGCGGTGATACCTATTTGAACCGGACGTTATTCCTCGATTTAAGGCATGAAAGATGGAGAATGTTACCGGCAAGCTGCTGGTATGGGGCAGCGACGTGGACCGCCAGGCGCGGGAGCAGGCCATCCGGGCATCCCGGCTTCCTTTTGTCCCGGGTCATGTCGCGCTTATGCCCGACGCACACGTGGGAATTGGCTCCACGGTCGGGTCGGTCATTCCGACGGAAGGCGCTATTGTCCCGTCGTTCGCCGGGGTCGACCTCGGGTGCGGGATGATCGCCACGGAGACCACCTACACCGCCAGCGACCTGCCGGACAACCTGGACCCGCTGCTGTCCCTGGTGGCGAAGGGCATCCCCGCGGGCGTCGGCAAGGGGCGGGACCTCGGGTACCGCGACGGGCACCGGGACGTCTTCGGGGTCGTCGGCGAGCCGCCGTCCCGGCTGTCGGCCAAGCAGCAGGCGACGGCCATCGCGCAGTTCGGCACCCTAGGCTCGGGAAATCATTTCGTTGAACTTTCAACTGATGAGCGCGGCAAGGTCTGGACGGTGCTGCACTCCGGCTCCCGCGGCATCGGCAACCAGCTGGCGACCTTCCACATCGGAAAGGCCAAGGGACTGATGCGGGAGCACCTGGGCACCACGTCCGACCCCGACCTCGCCCACTTCACCGAGGGGACGCCCGAGTTCGACGCCTACATCCGGGACATGCTGTGGGCGCAGCGCTACGCCTACGAGTCCCGTGCGAGGATGAACAGCGAGCTGCTGAAGTCCCTGGTGCACGTCGTCAGCCCAAAGCGGAAGGTGAAGACGGACGCGATCACCGCCCAGGTGGTCAACTGCCACCATAACTACACCGAGCGGGAACGGCACGGCGGCAGGGCCCTGTGGATCACCAGGAAGGGCGCGATCAAGGCGGGCGCCGGGGACCTCGGAGTCATCCCCGGCTCCATGGGCACGGACACGTACATCGTCCGGGGCAAGGGCAACCCCGCCTCGTACGACTCCAGCTCGCACGGTGCCGGGCGGCGCATGTCCCGGGGCGACGCCAGGCGCCAGCTCGACCGGGCCGGCCTGCGGGACCAGATGAGGGGTAAGGCCTGGAACGCCGACTCCGCGTCGGCGCTGATCGACGAGGATCCCCGGGCGTACAAGGACATCCGGCAGGTCATGGCCGACCAGTCCGACCTGACCGAGGTCCTGCACGTCCTGACGCAGGTGCTCAACTACAAGGGCACCGGCTGAGCGGCTTCACGACACCATCCGCTCGGGCAAGCGAGGGTGAGGGGCGCCGCCATCACGTGCCCGCATTCGGTAGGGTTCGGGTCGTGGCACTGCTGACGGTATTCGCCGGGCTCCCCGGCTCGGGGAAATCCGTGCTGGCACGCGGGGTGGCTGACGCGGTCGGCGCGACCTACCTGCGCATCGACGCCATCGAGGCGGCCATTGTCGCCACGCTCATGCCCTACCGGGACAACCCGGTGGGCTACGTCATCGCCGAGCGGCTGGCCGCCGACCAGCTGGCCGGCGGCCGGGACGTGGTGGCCGACGCCGTCAACGGCGTCGCCGCGGCGCGGGCCGGCTGGGTGGGCTGGCGGCCCGGACCGGCGCGGCTCTGCTTTCGTCGAGGTGGTGTGCAGCGACGCCGCCGAGCACCGCCGCCGGGTAGAGACGCGCGAGGCGGAGATGCCCGGGCACCACGTCCCCACCTGGGAGCAGGTGACGGGGCGCCGCTACGAGCCGTGGCCGCCGGAGCTGGCCGGCCGCCTGGTCATCGACAACGTCGGCGACGCGGCCGGCCACGTGGCCCGCATCGTCAGCGAGCTGTCCCGGCGCGGCTGAGACCGTCTGCTGGTCTAGCGGGGCGGCCGGGGCCGGCGGGTCGCGCCGGGCCGGTCACCGGCCCGGCTTGACGGCGACGGCACCGTAGTGCGGGATGTGCGCGGCCGGGCCGTCCGGGCGCCACAGGGCGCAGGAGACCAGGCCCGGGTCGACCAGGTCGAGGCCGGTGAGCAACTGGCCGATCTCCCCGGCGCCGCGAGCCCGGATGGGCGGCGTGGCGTGCTCGTTCCAGAACCGCATGGCCTCGGCGTTGCCTTCGCCGCCCAGTTCCAGGGTCGGGTGGGACAGCGCCAGGTAGCTGCCGGGCGCCACGGCGCCGAGCAGGCGCGCGACGATCGCCTGCGCTTCGGCGTTGTCGAGCACGAAGTTCAGCACGCCGAGCATCATGACCGCGACCGGCTCGGTGAAGTCGAGCGTGGCCGACGCGGCCGCCGCGATCGCGTCCGGGTCGTGCACGTCCGCGTCCACGTAGCTGGTCACGGCAGGCGGCGAGGTGGTCAGCAGGGCGCGGGCGTGCGCCAGCACGACGGGGTCGTTGTCGACGTAGACCACCCGCACCGCCGGGGTGACGGCCACGGCGACCTGATGGGTGTTCTCGGCGGTGGGCAGGCCCGTGCCGATGTCCAGGAACTGCCTGATGCCGGCCTGCCCGGCCAGGAAGCGGACCGCACGGCCGAGGAAAGCCCGGTCGGCCCGAGCCACCTCGACGATGCTCGGGTGCATGGCCCGCACCTGGTCCCCCGCCGCACGGTCAACCTCGAAGTGATCCTTGCCGCCCAGCCAGTAGTTCCAAACCCGGGCGTTGTGAGCGACCGTGACGTCGATGCCGGGCGGCTGCCCGTCCGCTTCGCCGACCGGGTTACCCGCCATACCCTCGGACATGGAGACACCTTCCTCTCGGCTTGGACCGCAGCATTCTAGGGAAATCCGGACGTTTCCGCCGGGAATGCGCCAGGGAAAGCCGGCCCGTGCCGCACCAGGAGCCGACGGCTTTACCGGAGGCGCTGAGGGGAGCGCCGGTGAGTGGGAACAATGGCTTCATGGGGCACGATGAGCTGACGGTAACGCGCCGGAGCCTTCACGGGGTGGCCGAACTGGTCCTGGCTGGGCCGCAGTACCGGGCCGCCGGCCGGCTGCGGCTGCAGGTGGTTCCCGGCGGGTTCGCGACCACGATGGAGCCGGCGATGCGGGTGCACGGTTCCGTCGTCACGGGGGACGGCGGGGTGAGCGCCGCGATCGGCGGCCGGACGCCGCGCGCCATCGGCGCGGACCTCGGGGTGGCGGCGGGCCGGCCCGAGGGCGCCTACGGCGACGGCTCGGGGGTCGGCCTGGACGAGACGCTGGCCGTGGACCCCGACCAGGCCCGGGTGATCATGAGGGCGCTGGGGGACGGCCACGACGCGCTGACCGCGTTCGCCGCCGGCGAGACTCCGGTGCTGTGGCCGGAGCACTTCGACGTGGCGATCCGCGTTGACGACGTCAACTACGGCGTCTCGCCCGGGCGACGGCTTCATCGAGGAGCCGTACGCGTACGTTGGAGTGGCCACGCCGCCCGCCGGGCGACCCGTTCTGGAACGCGCCGTTCGGCGCCGCCGTGCCCCTAGGCGAGCTGGCCGGCGTGCCGGCGGTCACCGGGTTCTTCGCCGCTGGCCGCGACCGCGCCCGGTAACGCTCGGCCGCGACGCCCCGGCCGGCCGAGACACGGGCCAGGTCGGCGACGGTCGACAGGGCCAGCATCCGCACCGCCCGGGCCGCGGGCGAGACGCCGGCCGCGTGCGGCGGCAGCCTCACGCGAAGCGCGCCCGGCTGCGACCGGAAGATCGAGCGGCGCGTCCATGGCCAGGGTCTCGCCGTCCACGCCGATCCGCACCGGGCCCGCTGACTGGATCTCGAACCGGCCCGTGGTCCATTCCAGCCAGCCGGGAAAGCGCCGCGACTGGCCCGCCGCCTGCAGGGCGGCGAACTGGGCGGCCTCGGCCGCGTTCGCGATCCGGGCGGTGACCACGCCGAGGACGCCGCCGTCGATGCGCTTGCGTGAGCCGCGGCCGCCGGGGTGGTCAAGCTGGTACGGGTTGTTGGACACCAGGATCACCTGCGCGCTCGGGTAGCTGGTCCCGTCCGGCCCGGTGAAGCCGAGGTCCAGCGGGGCGGCGTCGGGGCCGAGCAGGTCGGGCAGCGCCGCGGCGGCGGTACGTAGCTTGGCGTCCCGGTAACTGTCCGCCTCCGTGATGCTCGCGTACAGGCCGAGCGACGCGTTGTTGACGAAGGTCCGGCCGTTGACGGTGGCCAGGTCGATCCGGTGTTCCATCCCGGCCGCGAACGCGTCGAGGGCGCCGACCACGTCGTCCCGGTTCAGGCCGAGGTCGAGCGCGAAGTGATTGCGGGTACCGGCGGGCACGCAGACATAGGGGACGTCATGGCGGGCGGCGACGGCGGCGACTAGGGCCTGCGACCCGTCACCGCCGGCCATGCCGATGGCATCGGCGCCCCGCGCGACGGCGTCCTCGGCCAGCCGCAGCAGGTCATCGCCGGGACCCAGCACTACCGGCTCGATGCCCCGGCGACGGCACTCCTCGGCCAGGCCGAACCGCTGCGCCTTCCCGCCGCCGGACTTCGGGTTCATGATCAGGACCGGATGACCGGGCCGCGGTGACGGCCCGCTTCCGCCCGGCGGCCGCGTTCAGCGCCCGGGGCGACCGTCGCAGCGCGTGCCGGGCCGCCGCCACCGACGCGACGGACAGCGCGAAAGCCAGGGCCAGCGCCCAGACGGTGATGTCGGCCAGGACCACGCTGGAGACCAGCAGGGCCAGCGCGCCGGCCAGGACGGCGGTCGCGGCCAGGCGCACCGGGCCGCGGCGCGACACCAGGTACCAGCCGGCGAAGGCGCACAGCAGCAGGCTGAGCGCGGCAACGAGCACGAACACGACGTTGCGGGCCACCTCGGCCAGCACGAGCGCCGTTGCGGCCACCGCGCCCAGGAGCGCGGCGGCCGCCGCCAGTCGCTCGCCAGCGCTCGGGCGGCCCGGCGTCCCTTCACCCATGTCCGCCCCTCACCGCCGCACCTGGGCACCCCGCGGGTCCGGACGTGGCTGTTAGCATCGCGCTATGAGCACTGGGGAGGCTCGGGCGGCGGCGCGGGGCGGGCGTGCCGCCCGCGGGCGGCACCTGGTCACGGCCGGCGCCCGCCGGCTGCGCTCGGCCGATCAGGCGGCTGTACGCGGCGGTCGCCGCGTCCCCGGCCCCGTGGCTGGACAGGCCCGGTGCGGCGGCTGTCTCAGGCCGCCGACTTCTCCCGCGTGTGGCTGGCCGTCGCGGCCGGGATTGCCCTGGCCGGCGGCCCGAGAGGGCCGGCGGGCGGCCCTGCGCGGGGTGGTGGCGATCGGCGCGGCCTCGGCGACCGTCAACCTCGGGCTCAAGTCGATGCGCCCGCGCCCGCGCCCCGACCGGGTAGCCGCACGTGTCCCGTCGGCCCGGCTGGTTACGATGCCGTCCTCGGGGTCGTTCCCGTCCGGGCATTCCGCATCCGGCTTCGCCTTCGCCTTCTGCGTCGGGCACCGCCTGCCGTGCACCGCCTGGCCCTTGCGGGCGCTGGCCGCGGCCGTGGCCTACTCCCGGGTGCACACCGGCGTTCACTTCCCCGCCGACGTGCTCATCGGCTCGGCGATCGGCGCCGCCATCGGGCGGGCTGTGGCCTGGCCCTAGCCGACGCGGGCCCGGGCAGCTCACAGGTTTCAGCGCCGTCCTCCCTCAGGCGCGGCCCGGGTGCGGGACGAGGTCGGCCCGGCCCGGCGCGCCGCCAGCTTCACCCTCGCCCCGGGGGGCTCGGCGGGCCTCACCCGCAGCGGGTGATTCGCCCGGGTGCGGGCCGGACCGCCCGGGGGTTGGCAACTGTTTGCGAATGAGCGTTCGATAGCACTCGGTAGATGCTGCATAATCGCAGTGTGAACTTGAAGGAGTGGGCGGCCCGCGAGGGAGTCGGGTACGCGACCGCGCGGCGCTGGTTCGCCGAGGGTCTGCTGCCCGTGCCCGTGCCCCGGGTCGGGGGCCTGGTCCTGGTCGGTGACGCCGCCGCCGCTTCTTCCGGGCTGACGGCCGTGTACGCGCGGTGTCGTCCGGTGGCCAGGAGCCGGGCCTTGGCCGGCAGGCCGGGCGTGTCACCGCGTGGGCGGCTTCTCAGGGTCTCCTGGCCGGGAAGGTCGTGACGGAGGCCGGCCCGGCGCTGAACGGTGACCGCCGCGGGTTCCTCGCGCTGCTGCGCGACCGGAGGGTGGAGGCGATCGTGGCGGGGCACCGTGACAGGTTCGCCCGGTTCGGCGCGGAGTACGCCGAGGCTGCGCTGCGCGCGCAGGGGCGCCTCCTGCTGGGCGTGGACGCTGCCGGGGTGGACGACGACCTGGTGCGGGACGTGACCGAGATCCTTACCTCGCTGTGCGCGCGCCTGTACGGCCGGGGCGCTGCGGCGAACCGGGCCGCGCGGGCGATGACGGTCATCACCGGGGACGCCAGGTGAAGACCCGGCAGGCGTACAAGTTCGCCATCGACCACACGCCCGGTGATGAACGGGCATTCCGGTCGCACGCGGGCACGTCCCGGTTCGCTTACAACTGGGGCCTCGCGCAGTGCAAGGAACGGTACGCGGCGGAGCGGAAGTGGTACTCGGCGATCGACCTGCACAAGCTGTGGAACGCGCAGAAGAAGGCAGACCCGAGCCTCGCCTGGTGGAGCGAGAACAGCAAGTGCGCCTACCAGGAGGCGTTCCGCGACCTTGACCGCGCCCTGGGCGACTTCATCAAGTCGAAAAAGGGGCTGCGGAAAGGTAAGCGGCTCGGGTTCCCGAAGGCCAAGAAGAAGGGCAAGAGCCGGGACTCGTTCCGGTTCGGCGCAGGCAGCATCCGCTGCTCCGGGTACACGGTTACGCTGCCGCGCCTCGCCACCGTCAAGACGCACGAGTCAACCGAAAAACTTGCGTCCAAACTGGCGGACAGGTCGGCGAGAATCCTGTCAGCTACCGTCAGCCGGACGGCGCAGCGCTGGTTCGTGTCGTTCACGGTCGAGGTCGAGCGGGACGTCCCTGAGATGCACGCCCGGCCCGGCACCGCGGCCGGGATCGACCTTGGCGTCAGAACACTGCTGACCGGGGTGGACGGCGCCGGGAACGTGACCGGGATCGCGGGATGCAATCCACTGCGCGCTTGCCTGCGGAAGCTGCGCCGGGCATCTCGCGCGCACTCCCGCACGGCCAAGGGGTCGGCGAGCCGCGCAAGAGCGCGGCCCGGCTCGCCCGCATCCACGCCCGGGTGGCGAACGTCCGCGCGGACGCGCTCCATAAGGCCACCACCGGCCTGTCGCGCCGGTACGAGACGGTGGTCGCCGAAGACCTGAACGTCACCGGCATGATCAGCAACCGGAAGCCAGCCCGCGCGGTGTCCGACCAGGGATTCGGGCAGGTCCGGCGGATGCTCGCCTACAAGACGGCACGGGAGGGCGGGACGCTCATCGTCGCGGACCGCTGGTACCCGTCGTCTAAGACGTGCTCGCGATGCGGGGGGCGAAAGCCAAGCCTCACGCTCACCGAGCGGGTTTACCGTTGCGAGTCGTGTGGCCTGGTCATCGACCGGGACGTCAACGCGGCCCGTAACCTGCTATCGCTCGCGGCCAGTGGGGCCGAGAGGGTACACGCCTGCGGAGCGCTTGCAAGACCCGGCCGCGCCGGGCAGGGCGTACTGAACCAGGAACCCGGCACCGCGCACGCGGGTCAGACCGGGACCGCTGCCCTGCAAGGGACAGCTGCACCATGAGCGCAAACAAGCACTCATCCGCAACGGCTATCGCTTGCGGGCGACTCCAGCGTAGAGCCAGATCTTGGACGCGTCGGCGTCCACGTCGCCGTCGGGCCGCCAGAATGGCAGCTGGATAACTCCGGGCTCTACCAGCTCCAGGCCGGTAAAGAAATTCTCGACCCGCACGCGGGAACGCAGCACGAACGGCGCCGTCGCCTGGCTATAACCCTGCACGGCCGCGTTGGCGCGCACCGGGCTGAAATCCTGGGTGCCATGCGAAATGACGAGATAGCTTCCCGCAGGGACCGCGTTGACCAGCCGCGCGACAATGCCGTCCGGGTCGTCGGAATCCCGGATGAAATGCAGCACGGCGACCAGCAGCACCGCGACCGGCCGGCTGAAATCGAGGACGCCGGCGACGCCGGGGGCGGCCAGCAGCGCCTCCGGCTCGCGCAGGTCCGCGCCGACCACGCTGGCGTGCACGCCGTCGGCGAGCAGTGCCCGCGCATGCGCCACCACGATGGGGTCATTGTCGACGTAGACGACCCGCGCCTCGTGCCCGAGGTCATGGAGCACTTCGCTGGTACTGCCCGGCGACGGGATTCCCGTTCCGATGTCGAGGAACTGCGTGACCCCCTGCGCGGCCAGGAAACGCACCGCCCGGCCGAGAAAGGCGCGGTTGGCGATCGCCATGTCACGGCCTTCCGGCAGGACCGCCAGCACATTCTCTGCGGCCTCGCGGTCGGCCGCGAAATGCGTCTTGCCGTTGAGGTAGTAGTCGTACATGCGGGCCGGATGAGCAACGGTAACGTCGATCTCTGGCGCCTCGGGCCCGTCATCGTCGAACATGGTCGATACCCTAGCCGGAAATGTCCGTCGCATCGCCGCTAAATCGCACATTAGCGGACCGGTTCGGCGTTCCGGGGGCGCGGCTTAGTCGCCGCGCGGCCGGTCAGCCGAGGGCGGCGAGGCGGTCCCGGAGCAGGACCCTGCTCTGCTCCTCGTCGGCCGCCGCGTAGTCCCTGATCTGCTCCCAGACCTCGTAGAGCTTGTCCCCCACGGTCAGGTCGGAGCCCAAGATCGTCAGGGCCACCCCGATCCGGTCGGTGGTGCCCGCGAAGGACAGCACGGCGAAGTTGTGCACGCGGGTCTCCCAGAAACGGGCGTCCACGGGGATGATGCGGACCGTGGCGTGCGGGGCCTCGGACAGTTCGAGGAGGTAGCGGAGCTGGCTGGCCAGGGCCTGCGGGCGCTTGAAGTGCAACGAGAACGCGGTCTCGTCGATCATCACGTCCAGCAGCCTGGTCACGCCGGCCGGCTGGTGCGCCTGCCGGTGCGAGAGCAGGTCCCACCCCTGGTCGGGATCGGTCTCGGGGTAGACGCCCGGCGCGATCTCACGGAAGTACTCCTCGGTCTGCACCAGGTCCGGTATCAGCCGGAAGCCGTGCACGTGGGCCAGCGTGGCCTCGGCCTCGACCAGGATCACGTCCCGTTCGGCCGCGGTCAGCCGCGACGTGTGCGGCGCCAGCCAGGGCGGCGGCGAAGACGCCCGCCTGGCCATCTCGATCACCGTATCGGCCACCCGGGCCTCGCGCGCGCCGTACTCGATCAGGATGCGCGCGGTTTCCTCCGGGCTCGGGACCACGAACCCGGTCTCCACCCGGACCAGCCAGTCGGGGTCACGGCCGAGCCTGGCCGCTGCGTCGTCGTAGGAGAGCTCCGCCAGTTCCCGGATCTTCTGCAGCCTCGACCCGAGCATGCGGGCCAGGATGCCTGGCCGCCTGTCTGCCTCGATCACCCTCTCATTCTGTACCCGTGCGGGCCTCTTCACCGGGCGTGTCGGGCAGACGGCGGAGATTGGGACCGTCACAATCCGCCGGGCCGCCTGGTCGGATCGGTGAGACGAACTCACCCCGACCAGCCTGGAGGGCTTCATGACCACCGCGGTCCCGACCATGTCGTACACCGAGCCCGCGCCCGGGTCGCGCCTAGCGCGGCCGCGGCGCTGACCGCCCACGGCTTCACCGTCGAGATCCTCGACGACGCGGCCGCGGCGCGCGCCCGTGTCGCCGGCCCTGATCCCCGATGGGGCCAGCGTGTTCACCGCGGCCAGCGAGACCTTGCGGCTGTCCGGCATCGAGGCCGACATCAACGGCCGCGGCCGGTACCAGGCGCTCAGGCCACGGCTGCTTGCCATGGACCGGGCCACCGAGGCCGACCAGATCCGGCGGCTGATGGCCAGCCCAGACACGACGGCGGGGAGCGTGGCCGCGCTCACCGAGGACGGCTCCCTGGTGGCCGCCTCCGGCAGCGGCAGCCAGCTGCCGGGCTACGCCGGCGGCGCGGGCCGGCGTGATCCTGGTCGTCGGCGCGCAGAAGCTGGTCGCCGACCTGCCGGCCGCGCTGCGCCGGGTGCGGGAGCACGCCCTGCCGCTGGAGAACGTCCGCGCGCAGCAGGCCTACGGGCGGCCGAGCGCCGTCAGCGCCCACCGGGGCCGGGTGCGGCGGGCCGGGGCGGTTGACTACGATTGCGACGATTGCCGTGAATGCCGGCTAACCGGAAGGGGCCCTGGTGACCGAGAGCGTGGCGGACGACGGCCAGTCTGGCCCGGCGCGGCCCCGGCGCGAGTTCGATGCGACCGTGCCGAGCCCGGCCCGGATGTGGAACTACTGGGTGGGCGGCAAGGATCACTTCGCCGCCGACCGGGCCGCCGCGGAGGGGATCGCCGAGGCGCTGCCGTCGCTGCCCGTCGTGGCCAGGTCGGTCCGGGCCTTCCTCAAGGACATCACCGCCGAGCTGGTGACCGAGCACGGCATCAGGCAGTTCCTCGACCTGGGCACCGGGCTGCCCACCGCGGACAACACGCACGAGGTCGCGCAGCGGGCCGCGCCGGAGTGCCGGGTGGTCTACTCGGACTACGACCCGTCGGTGCTGGCGCACGCCCGGGCGCTGCTCACCAGCACGCCCGAGGGCAAGACGGACTACGTGCAGGGGGACCTGCGCGACACGGAGACGATCCTCAAGGCGGCCGCGGCCACGCTGGACTTCAGCCAGCCCGTCGCGGTCATGCTGTTCGCCGTGCTGCACTTCATCGCGGACAGTGACGAGCCGTACCGGGTCGTCGCCGCGCTGATGGACGCGGTGCCCGGCGGGCAGCTTCCTGGTGATCGTGCACGCGCCGAGCGACCTGTTCCCCGAGGAGTCGATCAGCGAGCACAACCGGCGCTACAACGCCTCGGGCGCGGAGCTGATGAGGCCGCGCAGCCGGGCGGAGGTCAGCCGGTTCTTCGACGGCCTGGAACTGCTGCCCCCGGGCGTGGCGACGCTGGGGCAGTGGCTGTCGCGGCGGCAGGGCGCCCCGGACGCCGGCCTGGGCTGGGTCGGCGTCGGCCGCAAGCCCTAGCCGGGCCCTAGAACCGCCACCGGGTGGCGCCGCCGGGCTCGACGGTGGCCAGCGCGGTGGCCGCGCGGGGTGCCAGGCGGTAGACGTGCCACGGCGGCGGCCCGGCCGAGGGCGCGCTGTACTCGGCGGTCAGCGCGGTGCCGGTGTCATCGGGCCGGGCCGGCCACCCGTCCGCCGCCGCCACCTGCGCGATGTGGGCGACGCTATCCCGGTCAGTGACCAGGATGGCTTCTCCATCCACGGTCAGGTCGAACTCCCGGGCCGCGACGCACAGCGTGCAGCGCGGGTCGCGGGCCAGGTTGCGCCCCTTGCGGGTGTCCCGGCCGCTGGTGAACCACCAGGAGCCGTTGGTGTAAAACCCGCCGATGCCGGTCACGTGGGGCGTGCCGTCCGGGTTGATGGTGGCCAGCCAGCAGGTGTGCCGGTCCGGTCCGCCAGCGCCGGGCGCCTGGCTCAGCCCGGCGGCGAGCCGGGCCTCGATGCCCGTCCAGTCGAGTGTCGGCAGGTCGTACAGGCCGGCGAGATTCGTCGCTTCCATAAAGCTCAGACCGTGTCCGGGCCCGGAACTCATCGGTGCCGCAACCGTCCCCGTACCCGGGCGGGACGCCGCGCCACCACCACCGGGCCGGGTGATCGTGGCCGGAAGACGACCAGTGTCACGGGGGTGGCGAACGATGAGCGGTATCAGGGTCCGCAGCGCTTCTTGCTGTTATCCGGCGGCTTCGGCAGCGGGGCCGACTTGGCCGCGAGGCCGGAAGGGACGCGGGGCGAGCGGGCCGCCGCCGGCGGCCCCGCCTTCTAGACCGGGAAGGGACGCGGGGATTCCCTGGCCGGCCGCGCGCCGCCGGGTCCGCGCTGCCGGCCCTGGTCAGCGCGCTGCAGCGGAGTGTGATTGTGGCGCAAGACCAGATTTCCGCCCGCGATCTAACGGGCGGGCCGTGGCGCGCCCCAGATCGCCGGCGGATTATGGCTTTTACCCCGCCGCCGAGCGACCAGGAAAGGGGTCCGCATGAGCATCAAAACGCGCGCCGCGGTCTGCCGCGCGCCCGGCCAGCCATGGGAGATCACCGAGCTCGAGCTGGACGACCCGAAGGCGAACGAGGTCCGGGTCAAGTTCTACGCGGCCGGCCTGTGCCACTCCGACGACCACATCCAGAAGGGCGACGCGCCGATGCGCCTGCCGGTGGTCGGCGGGCACGAGGGCGCGGGCGTCGTGGACGCGGTGGGCGAGGCGGTCACCCGGGTCGCCGTCGGCGACCACGTGACCTGCTCGTTCATTCCGGCCTGCGGCCAGTGCCGGTACTGCTCGACCGGCCGGCAGAACCTGTGCGACGCGGGCAAGAACGCGGGCACCGGCCTGTTCCCCGACGGCACGTTCCGGTTCCACGGCGGCGGCGAGGACTTCGGCGGCCTGTGCGTGCTCGGCACGTTCTCCCAGTACGCGGTGGTGCACGAGTTCTCCGTCATCAAGATCCCGGAGTCGATCGGCTTCGACGTCGCCGCCCTGGTGGCCTGCGGCGTGCCGACCGGCTGGGGCTCGGCGGTGCAGGCGGGCGGCATCCGGGCCGGCGACACCGTGGTCATCTACGGCGCGGGCGGGGTCGGCAGCAACGCGGTGCAGGGCGCCCGGTACGCCGGGGCCAAGAACGTGGTCGTGGTGGACCCGGTGGCGTTCAAGCGGGAGATGGCCACCAGCGTGTTCGGCGCCACCCACGCGTTCGCCACCGCCGACGAGGCCTTCGACTTCGTCAAGGAGACCACCTGGGGCGAGCTGGCCGACCGGGCGATCATCACCGTCGGCGTGCTGCACGACGAGGTCATCGCCAGCGCGCTACGGGTGGTCGGCAAGAGCGGGCAGGTCACGGTCACCGCGGTCGGCGGCGGCTGGATCGACGAGGACCCCGGCATCGTTCATCGGCTACCAGCGCCGCATCCAGGGCTCGATCTACGGCGGCTGCAGCCCGCTGGTCGACGTGCCCATGCTGATCGGCCTGTACCAGGCGGGCGACCTCAAGCTGGACGAGCTGATCACCCGCCGCTACAAGCTGGACGAGGTCAACGAGGGCTACCAGGACATGCTCGACGGCAAGAACATCCGCGGGGTGATCGTCCACGAACACTGAGTCGCGCGCCCGATGGCGCAAACCGCCATCATATCGGGCGCGCAGCTCAGTGGATGATTCTCCCGGGGGGACGACCCCCGTACCCCCGAACCTGCGGGCCGATGGCAAAAACCGCCAACAACTCCCCGTACCCCCGGCATGCGGTCCGGCCGCGCAGCCCGGCTGGGTCTCTCAGGAAGGAACGTAGATGAGCACCATCACGACGCGCGCCGCCATCGCCCGGGGCCCGCACCTCGGCTGGGAGATCACCGAGCTGCGGCTGGACGAGCCGAAGGAACACGAGGTCCGGGTCAAGCTGATGGCCGCCGGGCTGTGCCACTCCGACGACCACATCACCGCGGGCGACGCCCGGGTCCGGATGCCGGTGGTGGGCGGCCACGAGGGCGCCGGCATCGTCGAGTCCGTCGGCCCCGGCGTGCAGCGGGTGAAGCCTGGTGACAAGGTTGTCTGCTCCTACATCCCGGCCTGCGGCGCCTGCCGGCCGTGCTCGACCGGGCACCAGAACATGTGCGTGAAGGGGCTCAACGCCGGCACCGGCATGTTCCTCGACGGCACGTTCCGTTTTCACCGTGGAGACACCGACCTGGGCGGGTTCTGCACGCTCGGCACGTTCTCCCAGTACGCGGTGGTTTCCGAATGGGCCACCGTGCCGCTGCGCATCGACTTCCAGGACATCCCCTGGGAGGTGCTGTGCCTGGTTGGCTGCGGCGTGCCGACCGGGTGGGGCTCGGCGGTGCACGCGGCCGGGGTGCGGGCCGGTGACACCGTGGTCATCTTCGGCGCGGGCGGGGTCGGCAGCAACGCGGTGCAGGGCGCCCGGTACGCCGGGGCCAAGAACGTGGTCGTGGTGGACCCGGTGGCGTTCAAGCGGGAGATGGCCACCAGCGTATTCGGCGCCACCCACGCGTTCGCCACCGCCGACGAAGCCTTCGACTTCGTCAAAGAGACCACCTGGGGGCAGCTGGCCGACCACGTGATCCTGACCCCGGGGGTGGTCACCGAGGAGATCGTGAACGCCGCGGTGCCGATGACCGGCAAGGGCGGCCAGGTGACGATCACCGCGGCTGGGCATGCCGACGAACGGGCCGTGCACGTGCGGGCGGGGACGCTGATCGGCTACCACCGGCAGGTGCGCGGCGCGCTGTTCGGTGACAGCAACCCGCTGTACGACATCCCGGTGCTGCTCGGCCTGTACAAGTCGGGCCAGCTCAAGCTGGACGAGTTGGTTACCCGCAAGTACTCGCTGGACCAGGTCAACCAGGCGTACCAGGACATGAACGACGGAAAGAACATCCGCGGCGTCATCGTCCACGAGCATTAACTTTGCGCACCCGATGGCACAAACCGCCATCGTATCGGGCGCGCAAATCAATCGTATCTCCCGGAGGGGCGACCCCCCGTACCCCCCGAGGCGGCCGCCGGCCGCAATTCCGCAGCTGCACGCCCAATGGCACAAACCGCCATTTAATCGGCCCGCAAGATCTGTCGTATCTCCCGGGGGACGCCCCCCGTACTCCCCGGGGCGGCCTCCGGCCGCAGGGCGCGCCGCACGCCCGATGGCAAACGCCCGATGACACAAACCGGCCATTGGGCGGCGCGGGCAGACGTTGTCAGGTCGTCCGTACGACGTTGTCACACCGTCCGTAGGTGGACAATGAACGACGGAAGGCCCATCGAAGGCGTGATCTCCACGAGCACTAGCTAGCGGCCCTATTGCCACGGAAGCCTGTTAGCTGCCGGAAGCGGGCACGCTAGTTTCTCCCGGCCAGCCGGGCGGGTAAGAGCGCTCCGAATGCAAGCGCGGCCGTCAGCGCAGGCAGGGGGCCTTGGCGGAACGGCCGCGCGGCTCGGGGGACTTGACCATGTGCACGCGGATTCTGTGGAACGACAACGGCCTGGCCGTGGTGGCGGGGCGGACGATGGACTGGCCCATGCCGACCGAACCGGTCGTGACGGTGTTCCCGCGAGGGACACGCCACGAAGGCGGCCTGGCCGGCGGCCAGCCGGTCGTCACGGACAACGCCCTGACCTGGGAGTCTGACTACGGCAGCGTAGTGACGACGTTCTACGGTGTCGGGTCGGTGGACGGCGTCAACGAGCGGGGCCTGTCGGCGCACCTGCTGTTCCTCGGCGAGACCGACTTCGGCGCCCGCGACCCGCGGCGGCCAGGCCTGCACGCGGGGCTGTGGGCGCAGTACGCGCTCGACCGGGCGGCCACCGTGGACGAGGCGCTGAAGCTGCTGGCGGGCGTGCAGGTGGTCATGATGGAGACGCGGGGCACCCGGTCAACCGTGCACCTAGCGCTGGAGGACGCGGGCGGCGACTCGGCCATCATCGAGTACCTAGACGGCGCGAGCGTCATTCACCACGGGCCCGAGTACCGGATCATGACCAACAGCCCGCCCTACGACGAGCAGCTGCGCCTGCTGGCCGGGCTCGACTTTTCCCGCCCGTCCAGCGAGATGCCGCTGCCGGGCAACGTCAACCCCCGCGACCGGTTCCAGCGGGCCAGCTACTTCGCCGCCCTGCTGCCGCCGCCACGCGACGACCGCGAGGCGGTGGCGGGGGTGCTGGCCGTGGCCAGGAGCGTGTCGGTGCCGTTCGGCGCCCCCTACCGCGACTTCGGCGTCTACGACACCGAGTACCGCACCGTGTCCGACCTGACCAGCCGCCGGTACTTCTTCGAGCTGACCACGGTGCCCAGCGTCATCTGGGCCGACCTGGGCCAGCTCGACCTGTCGCCCGGCGCGCCGGTGCTCACCCTCGACCCCAACGATCCCGCACTCGCCGGTGACATCTCCGGCGCGCTCAAGCCCGCGAGCGCGCCGTACTGACGGTGCCCGCGGCTGACTGCGCCGCGACCCGACGGCGCCGCGCTCACGGCGCCAGCCGCGCCAGCCGCGCCAGGCAGGCCAGGCAGGCCAGGAGAGGAGAGGAAGTCCGCTGCCCACCTGGACCCCGCGGCCGGCCATGCCGTAGCTGACCGCGCACTAGAATTTTTCGCCGCAACTCGCCTGCACCCGTACGGGGAGCCGTGCCGCCACCGTGACGGGCGATGCTGGCAGGCAGATGGACCTCGCCAACGTCACTAGGGGGTGGCACAGATGAGCAGCAACAGCATCAACCACGGCACGCTCTCGGCCGCACAGGACCTGCGGCTGATCGGCCCGGACGACCTCACCGTGCAGTTGACGGCCCGCCTTGACTACTGCAGCCAGGACCCGTACGCGATCACCATGTCGCTCGACGCGGGCCGGGCCGAGCCCGTGGAGTGGACCTTCAGCCGCGACCTGCTGACCGCGGCGCTGCACGCGCCGGAGGGCATGGGGGACGTCCGCGCCTGGCCGTCGCCGGCCGGCAAGGCCGAACGCCGGGAGAAGGTGCTCAACATCGAGTTGGCCTCACCGGACGGACACGCGCTCTTCGAGGCCACCGCCGCCGGGATCGGCGCGTTCCTCGCCCGGACCTTCGAACTGGTCCCGTCGGGCCAGGAGTCCGCCTTCCTCGACTTCGACGCCGAGCTGACCGAGCTGCTGAGCCAGGCCTGAGCTTTACCGGGCCTGCGGCAGCCGCCTTTCCCCTCTATAAGTTTTCACTTATGGAAGGAGCGGACATGGCATTCGATTCGCCAGCCACGGCCGCCCTGGTCACTCGGGCGGTGCGCGGCGGCTTCCGCGACGGGGCGGCGACGAAGGTCAACCACGCGATCCTCGAACTCACCCATGATGTGCCGGTCACCCCGGGACTGCGGGAAGCCTACGGCCCCAAGACAGCCGTCACCTTCCACGCCTCCCCCGAGGGCGCGGCGTTCATCAGTGCGGCCGCCGACAGCTGGGCCAGCGCCGCCGTGGCCGACGGCGACGAGCCGGGCGCGGCCCGCCAGGCGGCCGACCGCACCGTGGCCTTCTACGCGCCGCCGCCAGGACGGCGCGACGGACGGAGACTAGGTGCCAGGGACCTTCGAGGCGCTCGGCGACCCGGTCCGCCGCACCATCCTGGAACTGCTCGCTCCCGGGGAGCAGCCGACCGGAACGCTGGTGGCCGCGCTGCGGCCGACTGCGCCGATCTCGCAGCCCGCCGTCTCGCAGCACCTCAAGGTCCTGCGCGAAGCCGGCCTCGTGCGCGTGCGCGCCGAGGGCACACACCGGCTGTACGCCCTCGACCAGGACGGTCTTGACGGCGCGCGCGCATGGCTTGACCGGCTCACCGACCCCCTGTAGCCGCTCGACGCCCTGGCCACCGAGCTGGCCCGCGGCCGGCGTTCCCGGCGCTCCGCGTCGTGCGGGCACCCCAGGGCCGAACAGGCGCAGCCCGGGCACCCCAGACCGGGCAACCACGGGCCGATCAGGCGCGGGCCCGGCACCCCCAGACCGAACAGGTGCGGGCCGAACAGCCGCGGGCCGGGCAGGTGTCGATCGAGCGGCCCCAAGCCAGAATCGCGGCCGAGGTCAGGCCGACCGGAGGAGCGGCACGGCCGAACCGCCTGACCGCGCTCCCTCTCACCGGGTCGATGGCGCCAACGGTCCCGCTCCCAAAAGGGTCGATGGCGCCAAAGGCCTCGATAGACGCAGGCGATGGCGCTAACGACCCGCCAGCGCCCGCCAGTTGCCTGGCCGCTGCGGTAATCAGCGCCAGGCCGTACACATCATCCCCGCCTGGGCGCAGCCGCCTGCCGTCGGCGGCGAAGCCGCGCTCGGCCTGCTCCGGCCCGGTCGCCGCCCGAGGGCCGCCTAGTCGCGTTCGACGACGCTCATCCCCCGCTGCGGCGTCCACGACTCGATGACCAGCACGGTTGCCTCCGGGTTGAGCCGGGTGAGGACGACCTCGGTGATGTCGGCCTGGAACTGGTCGCCCGCCGACCCACCGTCGTCCGGCCCCCCGGGAACCGCCCGGCCGGCGATCTTGGCCTCGCCCGGCCAGTCACCTTCCCGGCCCTCCACCGGGTGCGACACCGGCCCATGCAGCGCGAACCTCGGATCCCTGGCCAGGTCGGCGCCCTTGCGGGCCCCCGGCATCGACCCGAACCGCAGCTGCCCGTCGGCGAACTCGCACTCGATCCCGGAGATACGCGGCGAGCCGTCAGCCCGCAGCGTCGCGAGAGTTTTATGCCTCCCCGAGTCGAACAACCGCCGAATCCGCGCCGCGAAATCCGGCTCCGCCCGCTCTACGTCCTCCCACGCCACCATGGCGACAGTATGACCCCAGAATCCCGGCCCCGCCCCGGAACCCCCCGACCAGCACCCCCGCCACCCAGCACCGGCCCCCAACATCCCGACACCTCCACCCGACTGCACTCCGCCGCCCGCGCCATCGACAAGCCCCGTGGGCGCGGGACTCCGGCGCTTCGCGCTTCTTGCTGTTATCAGGAGGGAATACCGGGGCGGAGGACGCGGTAGCGGAGGTGGGTGACCTGCGAGCCGGGGACGACGTCGGGGTCGCTGAGCAGGAGGGGGCCGCCGGGCAGGTCGCCGAAGAACCGGATGCCCTGGCCGAGCAGGACCGGGGCCAGGTCGATGGCGATCTCGTCCAATAGGTTCGCGCCTAGGGCCTGCTGAATGATCGACGGGCCGGCCAGCAGGACGCTCTTGTCGCCCGCGACCGCGGCCGCCTGCTCGATCGCGGCGGGCACGCCCTCGGTGACGGCGGTGAACGGCGCGTCCGGCTTGGGCCACGCCGCCGGTGGGTGGTGCGTCACCAGGAACAGCGGCACGCCCAAGGGGTGATCACCGCCCCAGCCGCTGGTGTAGTCGTACACTCGCCGACCCACCACCAGCGCTCCGGCGCGGGCGATGGCGGCCCGAAGCAGCCGGGCGCTCGGCGGCGTCACGTGCGAGACCAAGCCCATGCCCGGCCAGCGCACCTCGGTCTCGCCGTTTTCGTACCAGTCGAAGAGGTGCATGACGCTGTCATCCTCGTGGGCGACGAACCCGTCGACGGACATGGTCAGGGAAGCGATGACCTTGGCCATGAGAAGAACCTCCTGCTCGTTGCCCCTGTCACGTGAGTGTGCCCACGTATAGACCGGACGCGACAAAAGGCCTCGGACTCCGCCGCGCGGCTGCCGACGCAGCCAGGCGGCGCCCCCCGGCCACCGGGTCAACGGCGCGTCAGCGGATGAAGCCGCTTTCGTAGGCGGCGATGACCGCCTGGACGCGGTCGCGGACGCCGAGCTTGGCCAGCAGGCTGCGGACGTGCGACTTCACGGTCTCCACGCCGACGATCAGGTCCTCGGCGATCTCGGCGTTGGAGCGGCCGCGGGCGACCAGCCGCAGCACCTCGGCCTCGCGCTCGGTCAGGCCGGCGCTGGCGAGCCGGTTGGCGCCGGGGTGCCCGCGTCGGGTGGCGAGGCGGCGGATGGCCGCCGGGAACAGCAGCGACTCGCCTTCGTGCACGGTGCGGATGGCGTTGACGAAGTCGTCGGCGGCGGAGCGCTTGAGCAGGAAGCCGCGCGCACCGGCGTGCAACGCGTCGTAGACGTAATCGTCGTTCTCGAAGGTGGTCACCACGATGACCGCCGGGCCGCCGCCGTCGAACTGGCTGAGCTGCCTGGTGGCCGCGATGCCGTCCACGCGGGGCATCCGGACGTCCATCAGCACGACGTCTGGACGGGTCCGCCTGGCCTCGGCGACGGCGGCCGAGCCGTCGTCGGCCTCGCCGACCACGGTCAGGTCGCGCTCCGATTCGACGATCGCCCGCAGGCCGCCGCGGACCAGCGGCTCGTCGTCGACGATCAGCACGCGCACCGGGGTCACGGCCGGGCCTCCGGGACGGGCAGCGTGACCGACAGCGTCCACTCGGCGCCGCTGACGCCGGCGTCGGCGGTGCCGCCGAGCGCGGCGGCGCGCTCGCCGATGCCGCGCAGGCCCCGGCCGCCCCTGGCAGCGCGGCGGGCGGGCGCCGGGTTGCGCAGCCGGATGCGGAGGCCGTCACGGCCGAGGCACAGCCCGAGCGCCGCGGTGCCGTCGGCCGAGTACTTCAGCGCGTTGGTCAGCCCCTCCTGCACGATCCGGTAGGCCTCCCGGCTGATCAGCGGCGGCAGGCCCGACAGGTCGCCCTGCACGGCCGGGTCAACGGCAAGTCCGGCCGCCCGGGCCACGGCGACCAGCTCGCCCAGCGAGCCCAGGCCGGGCGCTACGGCCGTGGGCCGTCCCGGTTCGTCACGCAGCAGGCCGAGCACGTGATCGAGCTCGGCGGCCGCCTGGCGGGAAACCGTCTCGATGTCGGCCAGCGCCTGCTCGGCGAAGCCGGGATCACGCCCGATGACCCGACGGGCCGCCGACGCCTGCAGGGTGACCACCGACAGGGCGTGCCCGACGCTGTCGTGGATTTCCCTGGCGATCCTGGTGCGTCCGGCGGCCCGGGCCGCGTCGGCCTCCAAGCGGTGCAGCCGCTCGGCGGCGGACGGCCCGAGCAGCCCCGGCCCCCAGGCGGCGAGCAGGCGCCCGGCCAGCAGCGCGCCGAGCACGGTGGCCACCGCGCCCGGGGCGGTCCACCAGCTTCCGGCCAGCGCGATCAGCCCGATCACCGCCGCCACGATCAGGAACCCGGCCAGCAGGTGCAGCAGGAACCAGCCGAGCGTCCGCCGCCGCTGCCCCCAGTCCGTCGCCGGACCGGGCGGGCCATCGGGGAACTCGACACCGAGCAGCGCCTGCACCGCCGCCCCCTCGACCTGCCGCGCCGCGGGCACCGCACCCGCCAGCAGCGGCCCGCCGACGAGCACCATCCCGGTGATCACGCTTACCCAGGCCGGCGCCCCGCCCCTCGCCAGCAGGGACAGCACGGTGAAGGCGGCGGTACCGACGGCCAGCGCCAGCGCCGCGCCGGTCAGCACGAACACCGCCCGCAGGTAGCTCTCGCGCGCCAGCAGGAACGCCAGCGCCGCCCGCGCCCCGCTCACCACGCCCACTCGCCCGCCCACGCCCACGCCCCCATTCAACCGCCATCGCCGCCGCCCCCGCATTAGCCACGACCGGGCGCGGCGGCTACGACCGGGCGCACCGGCTACGAACGGGCGCGGCGGCGACGGCAGTAGCTGACGGTCACGGCGGCCAGGAGCGGCCCCCACAGCAGGACGGGGGCGTAGGCGGCGACGGCGAGCAGGCCCTGCCAGTCAGCGAAGCCGAGTGGGGCGTCGCCGGGCAGCGGGCGGCCGTTGACGCCCCGGCCGAGCAGCAGGTTCACCGCCGCCCAGGTCCACAGCAAGGTCAGTATGGTGGCGCCGAGCGCGGCGGGGATGGCCGCGAACGGCACCGGAACCCGGTGGCCGCGCAGCAGCGGGACCCAGCGCGGGAAGACCTCGCCCCACCGGGCGATGAGGCCGACCGCCGCGAACGCGAGCAGTTCGCTCAGCACCGACAGCAGGATCACGGAGAGCCACAGCTGGGCGCCGGGCAACCCGGAGGGTGACCCCGGGTCGACGAGGCCGCCCCGGGCGATCGGGGCGTGGAAGGTGCCGACCGCGATCCGCCACAGGCTGGAGGGGAGCACGGTGAACGGGATAGCGAGGGCGGCGAACCGTGCCCACCGCGGCACCCCGGCCACCGGCGCGTGCGCGGCCGCCCAGGCCCCGCGGACCCGCCCGGCCGCCGGTGCCTGGCGGGCCGGTGTCTTGCTGGTCGACGTGATTGTCATCGTGGCTCCCTGTGCTGCCGGCCGCGGGCGCGGCCGCCGTGATATCCACGATGGCGGGCCGGCGGCCGCCGTTCATCACCGCCGCGAGGTAACCGCCTCCCCCCTGCGAGGGAGGCGAGTCCAGGGCCATCCGCGGCCCGCCCGCCGGCTTGCGGGCCGGCTCGTTAGAGCGACCCGGCGGTGACGATCGACACGCCCGGGAGACGACCCGCCGTTGAACGAGGGTGGAAGCGATTCCCGCCTGCGCCTGCGCTAGCTGGGGTTTCGCTGATTTGGAATGCTTTGCTCCGGGATGGCGAGCGCGCCACGGGCCGACGGCTCGGGCCGGCGCGGGAACCGGCGGGGCGGGTGAGGGGCGGCAGGGGTACCAGGCCGGGGCAAACCGGATGTTGGGGGACGCGGGGACACAGTAGCCTGACGGTCATGCGCGACGAGACGATCGGTAGCTTCCTTTCCCGCCTTGCATCCCGCAGTGGTGCGCCAGGCGGCGGTGCCACCGGCGCCCTGCACGCCGCGCAGGCGGCCGCGCTGCTGGCGATGGTCGCCCGGTACAGCGACGGGCCGCGGTACGACGCGGAGACGGTCGGCCGGGTCCGGGCCGCCGCGGACGGGCTGGCCGACGAGGCCTTCGAGCTGACGATGGCCGACCAGTCCGCGTTCGAGAAGGTGATCGCGGCCTACCGGCTGCCCAAGGAGGGCCCGGAGGCGACGGCGGCGCGATCGGCGGCGATCGCGGACGCGCTGGCCGGGGCGGCGCGGCCGCCCGCGGACCTGATGGCCGCCTCGGTGCGGCTGGTCGGGCTGGCCGAGGAGCTGCTGCCGACGGCGAACAAGAACGTGATCTCGGACGTCGCCGCCGCGGCCGCGGCGATCAGCGCGGCGGCCGTGACCGCGGCGGTGAACATCGAGGCGAACCTGTCGGGGGTCAAGGACCCGGCCCTGGCGGCGGAGCTGTCGGCCACGGCGGAACTGGCCGAGGGGGTCTGCGACCGGGCGGGCCGGGTGATCGCCGCGGTCCGTGAGGAGATGGCCCAGTGACCACCGGCCAGGAATGCCGTGAGCTCAGCGGCCGTGAGCTGGCCCGGCGCCTGAGGGCCGACGTGGCCGCCCGGGCGGCCCGGATGGTGGCCGACGGCCGTCCGCCGCGGCTGGCCGTGGTCAGCGCGACCAACGACGGCGGCAGCGCCGCGTACGTGCGGTCGATCGCCAACGCGGCGGCCCGCGAGGGCATCGCCTGCGACGTGGCGCGGACCACGACCGTGGCGGGCATCACCGCGACGCTGGCGAGCCTCGCCGACGACCCGGAGGTGCACGGCATCATCGTGCAGTCCCCGCTGCCCGAGGGCGCCAGCCTGGCCGACCTGGCGGTGGCGATACCAACGGCCAAGGACGTGGACGGCGCCAGCCCGGAGTCACTCGGGCGCCTGGCGGCCGGCCTGCCCGGCGTTCGCCCCGGCCACGGCGGAGGCGGTGCTCACGCTGCTCGACCACTACCAGGTGGAGCTGCGCGGCAAGCACGCGGTCGTGGTGGGCCGCTCGGTCGTCGTCGGGAAGCCAGCCGCGCTGCTGCTGCTCGACCGGGACGCGACCGTGACGGTCTGCCACTCGCGGACCGCGGACCTGCCGGCGGTTACCCGCCAGGCGGACGTGCTCGTCGCGGCGGTCGGCCGGACCGGGCTGATCGGCCCCGGCCACGTCGCGCCGGGGACCACGGTCATCGACGTGGGGACGAACGCGACGCCCGAGGGCGGACTGGCCGGCGATGTCGACCCGGCCGTGGCCAGCGTCGCGGCCGCGCTCACCCCGGTTCCCGGCGGCGTCGGCCCGGTCACCACGGCGTTGCTGCTCAGCCACGTGGTGGACGCCGCCAAACGAGCTCCATGACCGAACCTTCTGCGGGCTCTGGCGCTCACGTTTCAACCGGGCCGCAAGGATCGGGCACAAGCGAGCCCGCGGGTGACGCGGGCTACTGGGACGGCCAGGCCGCCACCTTCGACGAGGCCGCCGACCACGGCCTGCGTGACCCGCGGGTCAGGGACGCCTGGCGCCGGCTGCTCCTCGCCCACCTGCCCCCGGCCCCGGCGGCCGTCGCGGACCTCGGCTGCGGCACCGGCACCCTCGCCGTGCTGCTCGCCGCCGAGGGCTACGCGGTGACCGGGCTCGACTTCGCGCCGGCGATGATCCGGGCGGCCCGGGCCAAGGCCAGGGCGCTCCGCGTGCGCGTGCGGTTCGTGCTGTCGGACGCCGCCGCGCCGACCCTGCCGCCCGCCAGCTTCGACGTGGTGCTCGCCCGGCACGTGCTGTGGGCCTTGCCGGACACCGGGAGCGCCCTGGCGGCCTGGCTGCGGCTGCTGCTGCCCGGCGGCAGGCTGGCCCTGGTCGAGGGCCGCTGGTCGACCGGCGCCGGCCTCACCGCCACCCAGGCGGGCCGGGCCGTGCTGCGGCACCGGGACGTCGCCGCGATCATCCCGCTCGACGACCCTGGCCTGTGGGGCGGCCCGGTCACCGACGAGCGGTACCTGCTGGTCAGCCGCCGTTAGCTCAGGCAGGTGCCGGTCACGGGCCGCGCCCGCTCCCAATGATGTTGCAAATCACGTTACGGGTGACGTGAAAAAGTTGTTGGGTTCCCCAGGCCCAGCGACGCCCGGTCTGTCGCGTGAGCCGATTGCCGCGCCGCGCGGGCCCGCCAGATAATCAGAGGCGTCCAGGGATTCGCAGGCTCCCGCCCGCCAGCGCTGGCGGGCGGGAGTCGGCGGCGGACCCTGGGACGGCCGCCTCCGGCCGACCGCCGGGAGGCGCCGGGGCCGTCCCCGGCAGGCAGCGCTGCGAGAGGTGGAAGTGCCGATGGACGTCTCACTCGAGGGCAAGGTCGCGCTGGTCACCGGGGCCGGGCCGAACATCGGCAGCGGCATCGCACTCGCGCTGGCCAGGTACGGGGCCAAGGTCGCGGTCAACGACGTGTCCAAGGACTCGGTCGACGCGTGCATCGCCCGGATCGAGCGCAACGGCGGGACGGCGATGGCCGCGCCTGGCGACGTAACCGACGAGGAGACCGTCCAAGGGTACGTCGGCGACGTGCTCGCGGCCTGGGGAAAGATCGACATACTGATAAATAACGCGGCGTTGCTTGGCGGACGCGGCGTACTGGACGAGACCGCCGAGGCCTTCCACCGCGCGGTCACCGTCTCCTCGATGGGTACCTTCCTGAACACCAAGCACGTCGGCCGGTCCATGGCCGAGCGGGGCGTCAAGGGCTCGATCGTCTGCATTTCCTCGTCCAACGGCTGGAACGGCAGCGCGGGCGTCATCGCCTACGCGTTCCACAAGGGCGGGGTGAACAACTTCGTCCGGGCCGCCGCGATGGACCTGGCCCCGTACGGCATCCGGGTCAACAGCTTCACCCCGACGGCCCCCAACCCGGACAACCCCGAGCTGCTGACCGAGCGCGCACAGCGGGGCCTCGGCACGGGCAGCATCTTCGCGGCCGGCACCCGGGGCGGTCTCGGCGGCCCGACCGGCGACGAGGAGTGGCGCAAGCCGACCCGGTTCGACGGCCCGCGCACCCCGATGGTCCCGATGGGCACCACGGGAACGCCGACCGACATCGGGCACGCCGTCGCCTGGCTCTGCTCCGACTACGCCCGCCTCATTACCGGCATCGACCTGGTCGTCGACGGCGGGGCCCGGGCCAAGAACTTCGCCTACACCCCGGCGAACCCGCCGGACCTGGCCGGCCCGCTCCCGCTGATCACCCTGGACGGAACCCCCATGCCGGAAGGCTTCGGCCCGTTCTAGCCCCGCCCGCAGCCGCCTCAGGTCACCCCAGGCCGCCCCGGTACCGCAAGCCAGCCAACCGCGGCTCCGCCGCCTCTTGCTGTTATCAGCCGTGACGGTTCACATGATCACGGAAACTATTTTTCCAGCGGAAACTATTTAGGCGTATAGCGGTATTTATTTCCGCCAGGAAGCGAGTTTCCGTGATCATTCCGGACCGCCTGGGGCGGCGGTTGTCGCGGAGTCTCCAGGTACGGGTGGGACTCGCCGGGCGCGGGGTACAGGTCGGCCGCCGGGCGGGGGCCCGGCGGGTGGGACTCGCCGGGCGCGGGTGACGGGTCGGTCCGCCTGGCGGGCCCGGTGGGTGGGACTCGGCGGGTGAACGCCCGGACGGCGGCTGTGGCGGTCAGTCCGGGACGGACAGCCGGGCCGACAGGTGCTCGGTGATCCGGGTGTGGAAGCTCTTGCGGGACAAGGCGGCCCTGACGTCCTCGGCGACCTGGCTGAGGGGGTAGGGCAGTTCGGCTTCCAGGTCGGCGATGGCCGCCTCGGTGGCCCGCCATTCGGTCGCGAGCAGGGCGGCGACCCGCTCGGCCTTGGGGGTCAGGGCGACTTTCTTGCTGCGCGCGTCGCGGCCCGGGGTGGTGTCGAGCCAGCCGGCCGCCCGCATCGCCGCGACCTTCTGGCTCAGCGCCGAGTGGGTCCGGCCCACCGACCGGGCCAGCTCGGCGATCGTCATCGGCCCGCGGACATGAAGCCGGACGATCTCGAGGACCCAGGTTGGCTTGAGGTCGTCGATGCCGTTGTCGGCGTAGACGCGCGCGATCTCGTCGTCCAGGTCCCCCAGCAGCCGGTGGACCGGGCGCCAGCGGCTTAGCTCGGTCGGGTCGTCCGCCGGCGCGGCGCGGGTCGCCGCGCTTTGCGCCGGCGGCGCGGGCTCGTCGCTCATGGAGCCATACTATTTAATGACAGCACTTATATAAGCACTGTTACACTATTCGGCGTGCGACTTTTCACCGACCTCACCCCACTGCGCGAGAACCCGGCGTTCCGACGGCTGTGGCTGGGGACCATGCTGTCGGTCACCGGGTCGTCGATGACCACGTTCGCGGTGATGCTGCAGGCGTACAACCTGACCCGGTCGACGGTGGCGGTCGGCGGGATCGGCGTGGCCACGTTCGTGCCGATGCTGCTGATCTCGCTGCCCGGCGGGGCGCTGGCCGACCGGATGGACCGGCGCAGACTGCTGCTGGTAGTGACGGTGGGGCAGGCGGTGGCGTCAGCGGCGCTTTTCGCGCTCGCGGCCGTCGGCGGTGCCTCGCTCTGGGCGCTTTACGCGCTGGTGGCGGCGCAGTCAACGCTGGGCGCGATCAGCACCCCGGTCAGGCAGGCACTCACGCCCCGGCTGGTGCCACGCGAGCAGATCGCCGCGGCCATGGCGGTCAACCGGATCGCCGGCCAGGTCATGCTGATCGCCGGGCCTGCGCTGGCCGGCGTGGTGGCGAGCTGGGCCGGCGTGCGCGGCTGCTACCTGGTGGACACGCTGTCCTTCGCGGGGGCACTGTGGGGCGTGGGACGCCTGCCCGCAATCGGCCCGCTTGGCGGTGCGCCGCGGCAGCGGTCGGGGCTGGCGCTGACACTGGAGGGGCTGGCGTTTATCCGGCGGACGCCGCTGCTGTGCGGGGCATTCCTGACCGACGCTGAACGCGACGTTCTTCGCGCTACCGGTGTCGCTGTTCCCGGCGATCAACGCCGAGCGGTTCGGCGGCGACCCGCGCACCCTGGGGCTGTTCACGACCGCGATCGGGGTTGGCGGCATGATCAGCGCGCTGTGCGCCGGGCCGCTGCGGCACGCGTCCCGGCTCGGGCTCATCATGCTGGCCTGCGCGACGGCGTGGGGCGGCGCGTTCGCGGTGTTCGCGGTGGCGCCGTCGCTGTGGCTGACGCTGGTCGCGCTGGGCGTCGCGGGCCTGGTGGACACGTTCACCGTGGTGGTCCGGGGCATGATGGTGCAGGCGGCGACGCCTGATGCGCTCCGCGGCCGGGTGAACGCGGCCGACTTCCTGGTCGGCGCGGGCGGCCCCCAGCTCGGGTCGCTGGAGGCGGGACTGGTCGGGTCGCTGGCCAGCCCGGCGGTCAGCGCGCTGAGCGGCGGGCTGCTGACCGTGCTCGGCACGCTGGTGATCGGCGTCGCGCTGCCGGGCTTCCGCCGTTACCGCGCCCTTCCCGAGCCGGGCGGCGAGGCCGAGCCCGGCGGACGGGGCCGGGGCCGGGGCCGCGGCCGCCGAGGCCGCGGAGATGGCGAAGCCCTGAGGCACCCCCGCCTGAACAGGGTGCGGCAGGGCGTTACCGGGGAACAACGCCCTCGTTCTTCATCATCGACTCGGGGACCGGGGCGGGCCAGCGGTCATTCGCCTCCGGAACCCGGATGACTGTTGATTCTTCCGTTCCCTGGCCTTCTCACAGTAAGATTTGCAGCTATGTCGACGCATTTTCGGGTAACCTACGCCACGCTGTCGGCCGACAACGAGGAGCTGCACGCCGCCTACGAGGCCGGCCTGCGGCTGGCCAGGAGCTGGCTCGGCGCGACCATCGGCGGGACGGTGAACGGCAAGCCGTTGACCGGCGGGCCGCTGTCCACCCTGACCAGCCCGGGCGACACGTCCCTGACGCTGTGCCGGGTGCACGCCGCGACGCGCGAGGACGTCGCGGACGCGGTGCGCGCGGCGTCGGCCGGCGCGGCCCGCTGGGCGCGCACGCCGTGGCAGCAGCGGGTCGCGGTGCTGCGCGCGGCGGCCGACCTGATCAGCGAGCGGTCCAACGAGCTGGCCGCGCTGATGAGCCTGGAGGTCGGCAAGAACCGCCTTGAGGCGCTCGGCGACGTCGAGGAGGCCGCCGACCTGATCAGGTACTACTGCCAGCAGGTCGAGGACGCCGACGGCTTCACCGCCACCGATGGGCACGCTCAACCCGCGCGAGCGGAACGTCAGCGTGCTGCGCCCCTACGGGGTGTGGGCGGTGATCAGCCCGTTCAACTTCCCGATGGCGCTGGCCGCCGGCCCGGCCGGGGCCGCGCTCGCGGCCGGGAACACGGTCGTGCTCAAGCCGTCGCCGCAGGGGTCGTTCACCGCGGTCAAGCTGTTCGAGTGCTTCCGCGACGCTGGCCTCGACCCGGACCTGCTGCACCTGCTGCCCGGCGGCGACGAGACCGGGGCGGCGCTGGTCGCGCACCCTGGCGTGGACGGGCTGACCTTCACCGGGTCGTACGAGACCGGCATGTCGATCTACCGGCGGTTCGCCCCCAGCTACCCCAAGCCGGTGATCTGCGAGATGGGCGGGAAGAACCCGGCGATCGTCTCCGCCCGCGCCGACCTCGACGTGGCGGCGGCCGGGGTGGCCCGGTCGGCGTTCGGCCTGTCCGGGCAGAAGTGCTCGGCCTGCTCGCGGGTGTACGTGCAGCGCGCGGTGGCCGACGAGTTCACCGCCAAGCTGGCCGAGCGGGCCGGGTCGCTGGCCGTCGGCGACCCGACGTCACGCGAGGCCTTCCTCGGCCCGGTGATCAACGCCGAGTCGGTCGCCCGGTTCGAGCGGGCGGTCGAGCACGCGCGCGCCCGCGGCGAGGTCGTGGCGGGCGGCAACGTGCTGCGCGGCGCGGGCGCGCTGCCCGACGGGTACTACCTGGCGCCGACCGTGGTGAGCGGGCTGCCCGCCGACGACTGGATCTTCCGCGAGGAGCTGTTCGTGCCGCTGGTCGCGGTCGCGCCCTGCGACACCCTGGACGAGGCCCTGGACCTGGCCAACGACACCGACCTGGGGCTGACCGCCGGCTTCTTCTCGGCCGACGCCGGCGAGGTCGAGCGGTTCCTCGACCGGATCGAGGCCGGGGTGGTGTACGTCAACCGGGCGGCCGGCGCCACGACCGGGGCCTGGCCCGGCGTGCAGCCGTTCGGCGGCTGGAAGGGCTCGGGCAGCGGCGGCAAGGCCGGCGGCGGCCTCTATTACGTGCAGCAGTACCTACGTGAGCAGTCAAGGACGGTGGTTTCATGAGCACTTGGCTCGACCCGGCGCGGCCGGTACCCGACGTCCGGACGGCGCTGCCCGGCCCGGCCGGCAAGGCGATCATCGACCGGGACCTGGCGGTCACCAGCGGGTCGCTGCCGCGCGCCTACCCGCTGGTGCCCAGGCGCGCGGCCGGGTCGGTCGTCGAGGACGCCGACGGCAACCTGTTCCTCGACTGCAACGCGGGCATCGCGGTCACCTCCACCGGGCACTGCCACCCGAGGGTGGTCGCCGCGGTCCAGGAGCAGGCGGGCGAGCTGCTGCACTACTCGGCCAGCGACTTCTACCTGCCGATCTACTCGCAGATGTGCGACGCGCTGGCCGCGACCGCGCCGTTCGCCGGCCCGGTCCGCGTGTTCCTGACCAACTCCGGCGCCGAGGCGGTCGAAGGCGCGCTCAAGCTGGCCCGGTACGCCACCGGGCGGCCGTACGTGATCAGCTTCTTCGGCGCGTTCCACGGCCGCACCTACGGGGCGATGACGCTGACCGCGTCCAAGGCCAAGTACCACCAGGGCTTCGGGCCGCTGGTGCCGGGCGTGCTGCACGCCCCGTACGCGTTCAGCCGGGTCGACCCGGACACCGGGGCGCGGTCGCACGACCCGGAGGAGACGTTCGACTACCTGGAGAACACGCTGTTCCGGTACCAGGTGGCGCCGTCGGAGGTAGCGGCGATCTTCGTCGAGCCGGTGCAGGGCGAGGGCGGGTACATCGTGCCGCCCGCCGCCTGGCTGACCCGGCTGCGGGCGCTGTGCGACAAGTACGGGATCTTGCTGGTCGCCGACGAGGTGCAGTCGGGCATGGGCCGCACCGGCCGGATGTGGGCCATCGAGCACTCCGGCGTGCAGCCGGACGTGCTGATCAGCGCGAAGGGGCTCGCCTCCGGGCTGCCGCTGGGCGCGTTCATGGCCCGCGCGCCGCTGATGGAGCAGTGGGGCGCCGGCGCGCACGGCTCCACCTACGGCGGCTCCCCGGTGCCGTGCGCGGCCGGGCTGGCCACGCTGGAGGTGATCGAGTCCGAGGGGCTGCTGGCCAACGCCGAGTCGCAGGGCACGTTCCTGCTCGACGGGCTGCGCGCGCTTCAGCGCGAGCACCCCAAGGCGGTCACCGACGTGCGCGGCGTCGGGCTGATGATCGGCGTGGAGTTCCGGACCGCCGAGCTGGCCGAGCGGGTGCAGCTGCGGGCGTTCGAGCGCGGGCTGCTGGTGCTGGAGTGCGGCGAAAGCTCGATCCGGGTGTCGCCGCCGCTGGTCATCACCCGCGAGCAGGCGGCGACGGCGCTGCGCGTCTTCGGCGAGGCCCTGGACGCGGCCGGCGACTCATGACAGCGCGCTAGGAGGGGCCGCCGGCCGAGGGTGCGTGGATCTGGGGGGCGAAAGCATCCACCATCTTCGCCGAGGCGGTGAGCCGCGGGCGGGCCGGCTGCCCGCGGCGCCCGGCCGCTAGCGCTCCACGTAGAAGAGGCGCTTGTTGACGAACTCGTCGACGCCCAAGGGGCCAAGCTCGCGGCCGAAGCCGGAGCGCTTGGTGCCGCCGAAGGGGAGGTCGGCGCCCTCGCCGGCCGGGGTGTTGACGTTGGCCATGCCGACTTCCAGCAGCCGGGCGACCTTGGTGGCGCGCTCCTCGTCGGTCGACCAGACGGCGCCGCCGAGGCCGTAGTCGACCACGTTGGCCAGCTGGACGGCCTCGTCGTCCGTGCTGACCTTGTAGACGACGGCGACCGGGCCGAACAGCTCCTCACGGTAGGCGCGCATCTCCGGGGTGACGCCGGTGAGCACGGCCGGGGCGAAGTAGGCGCCCGGGTCCCCGTTGAGGGTGCCGCCGACATGCAGGGTGGCGCCCTTGGACACAGCGTCCTGGATCTGGGCGAGCAGGTTCTCCGCCGCCTTGCGGGACACCATCGGGCTGTAGGCCTCGTCGGAGTCGTCGCCCGGCTGGCGCGGGGTCATCGCGGCGGCCCGCTTGACCAGCGCGGCGACGAAGTCGTCGTAGACGTCGTCCATGACGATCATCCGCTTGTTGGAGTTGCAGGCCTGGCCGACGTTCTCCATGCGGGTGGTCCACGCGGTCTCGGCGGCGGACTCCACGTCCGGGGTGTCGAGGATGATGTACGGGTCGGAGCCGCCCAGCTCGAGGACGACCTTCTTCAGGTTGCGGCCCGCCGTCTCGGCCACGACGGTGCCGGCCCGCTCGGAGCCGGTCAGCGACACGCCGCGCAGCCTCGGGTCGGCGATCATCGTGGCGACCTGCTCGTGGGTGGCGAACACGTTCACGTAGACGCCGTCGGGCACGCCGGCGTCCTTCATGATCGCCGCGATGGCCAGGGCCGAGGTCGGGCAGTTCTCGGCGTGTTTGAGTATGACCGTGTTCCCGGTGACCAGGTTCGGCGCGGCGAACCGGGCTACCTGGTAGTACGGGTAGTTCCACGGCATCACGCCGAGCACCGGGCCGACCGGGAGGTACTCGACCCGGGCGGTGTCGTGGCCGGGCAGCGGCTTGTCGGCGAGCAGACCGGGGCCGTTGTCGGCGTAGTAGCCGAAGATGTCGGTGCAGAACTCGGCCTCGCCGACGGCCTGCGCCGGGCGCTTGCCCATCTCCTTGGTGATCAGCGCGGCGAGGTCGGCGGCCCGCTCGGTGAACAGCTCGGAGACCCGCTTGACGATCGCGGCGCGCTCGGCGACCGGGCGCCGCCGCCACTGCGCGAACGCCTCGGTGGCGGCGCTGAGCGCGTCCTCGATCTCCGCGTCGGTGGCGTAGGGGAAGGTCTTGGTTACCTCGCCGGTCGCCGGGTCGGTCACCTGGTACGGCGGTGTCTGCGTCATAGCCTGCTCCGGGTCACTGCGGTGAAGGATTCGGTGAAACTACGTTACGGGAGGACCGTACCCACCCGAAGGCCGCCCGTCCCGCCGGAAGCCCCCGAGCCGCCGCGAGGCGAAGGCCTGCCGGCTAGTCGGCGGCGGCGCAGGCCGCGTCGAGCAGCCGGGCGTTGTCGATGCTCGCCGCTGACCCCGTGCTGACCAGGCCAAAGGCGGTGCTGATGGCCGTATAGGCCGGGTCGGTCTGCAGCGGGCTGTTGGCCTTGAACGCCTGCTGCCAGTCGGTTCCGGAGAACCACTGCTCCAGCCGGTACGGCGACTCGGTCGCCGCGCTGGCGGCGTACTGGCCGCGCAGCCCGGCCCACTGCTGGCACAGCATGAGCGCCTGACCGCCGTCGAAGGTCGCCGGGAACTTCCCGATGGTCAGCCTGGCCGAGCACCGGCACGGTCGACGGCGCTCGCGCGGACCCGTTCACCGCCGCCTCATGCGCCGCCGCCTGTCCCCCGGCGGCCGGGCCGGACGACGCCGGGCTGGCGCAGCCGGCGGCCAGCACCGCCACCCCGGCCGCCATCCCGGCCGCGACCGCCCCGCGCCCGGCCAGGACCCGCAGCTTCCCTGCCCCCATGGGCACGCTCGCCTTCCGCCAGCGCGGCCGGCGAACCACCGCCGTCGCCTGGGCATAGCACGAATAATCAGATAGTAATCGTACGATCACTCTCAGTATGACATCTGCGAGTCAGTGCCGCCCGCACGGCTCGCCAGGCCGAACCGGGGGAAAGCCACCTGTCGTTCTTCTGACGGTGAAGACGGCAGGGAGGCGGCCCGGGGCCAGCCGTCCCGCACCCCAGCGACCCGAAACTTTACTTCTTCGCTTACTTGAGCTCTTCGCCTTTAGCGCGATAGGTTGGGTGTGTGAGCGAGTCCAACGTGCCGACGGCCACCGCGCAGGAGCTGCGCGGCGCTGGCCTGCGGGTCACGGCCGTCCGCGTCGCGCTGCTTGACACCGTGCGGACAGGCGACCACCTCGGGGTCGAGGGGGTCGCAGCCGGCGTGCGCGAGCGAGTCGGCACCGTGTCCCTGCAGGCGGTGTACGAGGCGTTGCACGCGCTGACCGCCGCGGGGCTGGTGCGCCGCATCGAGCCGGCCGGCAGCCCGCCCCGGTTCGAGGGTCGTGTCGGGGACAATCATCACCACCTGGTCTGCCGGTCGTGCGGCGCCGTCGTTGACGTCGACTGCGCGGTCGGCGAGGCGCCCTGCCTGACGCCGTCGGATGACCGTGGCTTCACGCTCAGTGAGGCCGAGGTGATCTACTGGGGCTTGTGCGCTGAGTGTTCCGCCCGCAGCTCTTGAGCAGTATGAATTTCATAAGCATCGCTGATCCGACTAGCCCGGAGGGATTCCCATGGCCGAGAACCATGACCCAGTAACCACCGACCCGCACACCCCGGAGGCAGCGGAGCGGACCCAGGGAGCTACCGCGGAGGGAGGCTGCCCGGTCGTCCACGGCCGGGTCGAGCCCACCCGGGGTGACGCGAACAGCGAGTGGTGGCCGAACCGCATCAACCTCAAGATCCTCAACAAGAACGCGCCGGAGATCGACCCCAACGGCGCGGGCTACAGCTACGCCGCCGCGTTCACCACCCTGGACCTGGCCGCGGTCAAGGCGGACATCGCCGCCGTGCTGACCGACTCCAAGGACTGGTGGCCGGCCGACTTCGGCAACTACGGCGGCCTGATGATCCGGATGGCCTGGCACAGCGCGGGCACCTACCGGGTCAGCGACGGCCGTGGCGGCGCCGGCGCCGGCCAGCAGCGCTTCGCGCCGCTGAACAGCTGGCCGGACAACGTCAGCCTGGACAAGGCCCGCCGCCTGCTGTGGCCGGTCAAGAAGAAGTACGGCAAGGCGCTGTCCTGGGCCGACCTGATCGTGCTCACCGGCAACGTCGCCCTGGAGGAGATGGGCTTTCAGACCTTCGGGTTCGGCGGCGGCCGGGTAGATACCTGGGAGCCCGAGGCCGACGTGTACTGGGGCCCGGAGACCGTCTGGCTGGACGACCAGCGCTACAGCGGCGACCGTGAGCTGGCCGACCCGTTCGGCGCGGTCCAGATGGGCCTGATCTACGTCAACCCCGAGGGCCCCAACGGCAACCCGGACCCCCTCGCGTCGGCCCGCGACATCCGCGAGACGTTCGGCCGGATGGCCATGAACGACGAGGAGACCGTGGCGCTGATCGCCGGCGGCCACACCTTCGGCAAGACCCACGGCGCCGGCAACGCCGACGAGAACGTCGGACCGGACCCGGAGGCGGCCCCGATCGAGCAGCAGGGCCTCGGCTGGAAGTCGACCTACCGCTCCGGCAAGGGCATCGACGCCATCACCAGCGGCCTCGAGGTCACCTGGACCTACCACCCCACCCGGTGGGACAACGAGTTCTTCCACATCCTGTTCGCCTACGACTGGGAGCTGTTCAAGTCGCCGTCGGGCGCCAACCAGTGGCGGCCCAAGAACAACGAGGGCGCCGGCCTGGTGCCCGAGGCCGACGGCAACGGCACCCGCGAGCCGCGGATGCTCACCAGCGACCTCGCGCTGCGCTTCGACCCGATCTACGAGCCGATCTCCCGCCGGTTCAAGGACAACCCGGAGGAGTTCGCCGACGCGTTCGCCCGGGCCTGGTTCAAGCTGACCCACCGCGACATGGGCCCGGTCGTCCGTTACCTCGGCCCCGAGGTCCCGTCGGAGGAGCTCCTCTGGCAGGACCCGGTGCCCGCCGTGGACCACGCGCTGGTCGACGACGCGGACGTGGCCGGGCTCAAGCGGAAGATCCTCGCCTCCGGGCTGACCGTGTCGCAGCTGGTGTCGACCGCGTGGGCGTCGGCCTCGACGTTCCGCGGCAGCGACAAGCGCGGCGGCGCCAACGGCGCACGGATCCGCCTGGAGCCGCAGAACGGCTGGGAGGTCAACAACCCCGACCAGCTCGCCTCGGTGCTGCGCACGCTGGAAGGCATCCAGCAGTCGTTCAACGGCTCCGCGGCCGGCGGGAAGAAGGTCTCGCTCGCCGACCTGATCGTCCTCGCGGGCAACGCCGGCGTGGAGAAGGCGGCGGCCGACGGCGGCGTCTCGGTGACGGTGCCGTTCACGCCGGGGCGCACCGACGCCACGGCCGAGCAGACCGACGCCGAGTCCTTCGCCCACCTGGAGCCGAAGGCGGACGGGTTCCGCAACTACGTCGGCAAGGGCGTGCGGCTCCCGGCTGAGTACCTGCTGGTCGACAAGGCCAACCTGCTCACGCTGACCACGCCGCAGCTGGCCGTCCTGCTCGGCGGCCTGCGGGTGCTCGGCGCGAACTACGACGGGTCCAAGCTCGGCGTATTCACCGACGCGCCCGGCACGCTGACCAACGACTTCTTCGTCAACCTGCTCGACTACGACACCGAGTGGACCCCCACGTCGCAGGACGCGACCCGCTTCGAGGGCCGCTCCGCCGACGGCACGGTCAAGTGGACCGGCACCCGGACCGACCTCATCTTCGGGTCCAACTCCGAGCTGCGGGCCGTCGCGGAGGTCTACGGTGCCGACGACGCCAAGGAGAAGTTCGTCGGTGACTTCGTGACCGCGTGGACCAAGGTCATGAACGCCGACCGGTTCGACGTCGCCTGAGGCGACACCGCCTGACCCGGGTTACCGGCGCCCAGGCTGGCCCCCGCGGGCCAGCCTGGGCGCTGCCCGTTTCCGCCCGCGCCTTGTCGCCGACGGTCTCCCTGCCGCACGGTCGCCTAGCCGGACGGTCGCCGCCGTTGCCCGGCGCGCCCGGCTATCAGCTCCCCGCTGCTCATACCCGGGAGGAGGAACGGGCGCGGGTCAACGCGGAGTCACGCCCCGTTCCCCTTGACTGGCTTTTCGGCGCGGTCAGCCGGCCGCGTCGCCGGCCGGCCGCTCCCGCCCTTGGTCGTAGCGGCGGATGACCCGCATGCCGCCTTCGCCCATCGCCATGACCAGCTGCGGCGGCCCGGCGAAGCTGCGGAACCGCGCCTCCTCCAGGGCGTCGGTGAGGCCCCTGAGCGTGTACGGGAACAGCTTGTCCACGTTGCCCGGCCGAGCCCGCGGCTCGCCTTCCTCCGCGCCCTGCTCATCGTCCCTGACGACGTACGCTCCCCCGGTCCTTGCCACGGCGGCACCTCCCCCGAAGTAGCCATCCCACGATCACGTTAGCAAGAGCGCAGGTCATGCCGTCGGCGTGGGCTGGCGCTACGCGCTTCTTGCTGTTATCTCGCGCCGGTTGACCGGCGCTGACCTCCGGTTACCCTGGCGCTACCGTTTAAAGTTCACATATCGACGTCTGTGCATTCAGCCTCCGAGCTGCGCCCATTCCGTTAGTGTGCGAAACCGTTACCTAACGGGTTTGCCCCAGGGGAGATCAGCTTTGGAGCCCACGCTCGATGACCGGCCTGCATCGAACCGGCCTCATCCGTCTCACCGCCAGCGGCACGGCTCGGGGAAGCGCTCGGCCCTGACCTCCCGCGTGACGATGTCCGTCGGGCTCACCGCCGCGCTGGTGGGCGCCGGGATCGCGGTCGGCTCCGGCGCGGTGCGCACGCCGCTGTCCGACAGCGCGACCGCCTCGTCGCCGCAGGCCGCCCTGCTGAAGACCGCCCCGGCGATCAGCCAGCCGGGCGCCAACGCATTCAGCTACGCGCTGGCCTCGGTCCCGCCGTCCCCGCACGCGAAGCCGACACCGACGCACACCAAGGCGAAGCCGAAGGTGACCCGGGCCGCGACGCCCAGCATGATGCCGCCCGGCACGTCGTCGTCCACCCCGTCGTCCCAGCCGCCGGTCGCCGCGGGCGGGCTGACGCCCGAGCCGACGGCCGAGAACGAGACCCCCAAGGGCGAGAACCAGAAGGCCTGGTCCGAGGCCATCCTCACCGCCCTCGGCGCCCCGCTGACCAGCGCGAACATCATCTCGATCGGCTACTGGATGCAGAACGAGGCGGGCAGCCCGCCGTCCGGCATCGTCGGGGCCAACAACCCGATCAACGTCAGCCAGCCCTGCTGCGGCGGCGTGCCGATCCAGGACGACGGCGACGGCGTCACGTTCCTGCAGTCCTACCCCACCGTGGCCGACGGGGTGGAGGCGATCGCCCAGTACCTGAACCGGGGCAACTACACCCAGATCCTGGCCGACCTGAAGGCCGGCGCCGGGCTGGGCGGCGGCGACGCGGCCTCGGAAATCGGCCTGTACAGCGGCGGCGGCTACACCACGATCCCGGACTCCTGGGGCTCATCGCAAGGGCAGCCGGAGAGCTAGGCCGCGCCGGAGGCCCACCGCGTTCCCCGGTGCGGCCAGGCCGTCGCACCGGGGAACGCGGTGAGGGTCAGAAAGTGATGACGCCCCGGAGGTTGCGGCCGTTGCGCATGTCGTCGTAGCCCTCGTTGACCTGGTCGAGGGTGTAGGTGGCGGTGCGGACCTCGTCCAGCTTGAGCTTGCCGCTGCGGTACAGCTCCAGCATGCGGGGGATGTCCGAGCGCGGGTTGCACGAGCCGAACAGCGCGCCGCGGACCTGCTTCTCGTAGGTGGTCAGCTCCAGGGCGCTCATCGACACCTGGGTCTCGGAGGCCGGGTGGATGTTGGTCACCACGACCCGGCCGCGCTTGCCGACCAGGCTCAGGCTGGCGCCGATCTGCGCGCCCTCGCCGACGCCCATGGTGTTCACGCACACGTTGGCCATGCGGCCCCGGGTGAGGTCGGTGATCAGCGCCTTGGCCTCGGCGTTGGAGGCGACCACGTGGCTGGCGCCGAATTCGAGCGCCTTGTCCCGCTTGTACGCCACCGGGTCGACGGCCACGACGTACTCGGCGCCGAGGGCCACCGCGGACTGCACCGCGTTGATGCCGATCCCACCGACGCCGACCACGACGACGACGTCACCGAGCCGGGCCTCGCCCGCGTAGGCGACCGAGCCCCAGCCGGTGATCACGCCGCAGCCGAGCAGGCAGGCGATGTCCAGCGGGATGTCGTTGTCGTCGATCTTGACGCAGGTGGCCTGGTTGACCACGGTGTGCTCCGCGAACGTGCCGACCAGGCAGACCAGGCCGAGGTCCTGGCCGCGGGCGTGGTGACGGGCGGTGTGGTCGGAGATCTGCCGGCCTTCGCGCATGTACATGCCCAGCTCGCACAGGCTGCCCATGCCGGAGGTGCAGTCGCGGCAGCGACCGCAGGACGGCACGAAGCTGAAGATCACCCGGTCGCCGGGGACGAGGCCGGTGACGCCCGGGCCGACCTCCTGCACGATGCCCGCGCCCTCGTGCCCGCCGACCACGGGCACGTCGGTGGGCAGGTCACCGGTGACGACGTGCTCGTCGGAGTGGCACAGGCCGGCGCCGCCCAGCTTGACCAGGACCTCGCCCTCCTTCGGCGGGTCGAGGTCGATTTCCTCGACCGACCAGTCCTTGTTCCTGTCCCACAGCACGGCCGCGCGTGTCTTCATGGTTCCTCCCTGGCACCGCGCGGCCGGGCTCCCGCCGCCGCGTTCCGAACCATGCAACGCCGGCCGCGCGGCCGTGTCAATGTCGGGGAACCACGGGGCGGGCTGTCGGTATTTGTCGCCCGGCGCTGGCGGGAACGGCGCGTCGCGACCGCGACCGCGAGGGTGCCCGACGGGCGGCACGGCGGGTCCGGCATACTGCCGGACATGATGACTGGCGTGGGCCTCGACCCCCTTCTCCGCCTCCCGTTCGACCAGCTGCGCGCCGCCGCCCGCGAGGCGGAACGGCTCGGGTTCGCGAGCGCGTGGACCCCCGCGGGTACCGTCCCTGACTCGTTCCACATCTGCGCGGCCTGGTCGCAGGACACCGCGCTGCTCACCGGGATCTCGGTGGTCCCGGCGGCCAGGATGTGGACGGCGCCCGGCCTGGCGATGCAGGCGGCCACCCTGGCCCGGCTCTCGGCGGGACGGTTCACGCTCGGGCTCGGCACCGGCGGCTACGGCCCGGCCTTCTGGGCCTCGGTGGGCCTGCCGGACCGCCCGATCGCGGTGATGCGCGCGTACGTCACCCAGGTCCGGGCGCTGCTGGCCGGCCAGCAGGCCACCGGCGGCCCGCCCGCCGCCGGAGTGAGCGCGGGCCCGGCCGGCACGCCCGGCTGGCCGGATGCCGCGTCGCTGGGGGTGGACGGCCTGCCGCCCGCGCCGGTGTACCTGGCGGCGCTCGGGCCGCAGATGCTGCGGCTGGCCGGCGAGACCGCCGACGGGGTGCTGCTCAACTGGGCCACGCCGGAACGCATCGCGGCCAGCCGGACCCTGGTGGACGAAGGGGCCGCCCGGGCGGGCCGCGCACCGGGCTCGGTGCCGATGACCATGTACATCCGGGTGTGCGTGGACGAGGACGAGGCCGCGGCCCGGCTGGCGTTCGGCACCCAGGTGCTCGGCTACTCCCTGGGCCGTCCGGGCGTCCCGCAGGGCGCGGGCTATCGTGGCCTGTTCGCCCAGATGGGCTACGACGCGGTGCTGACCGAGGCCGAGGAGCGGCGCGAGCGGGGCGCGGCCATGCCCGAGCTGGTCGCGGCGCTGCCGGACGAGATGCTGCGGGCGGTCGGCTACTACGGCCCCGCCCGCCCGGCGCCGGCCGCGTTCGCCCGGCTCAGCGCGGGCCTCGACCACGCGGTCGTGCGGATCATCACCGCGCGGCCCGGCCTGGAGCCGGCCGTGGAGGCCATGGCCGCGCTCACGCCGGCGCTGATCAGCGACGCCGTGACAGAACCCGGCCGTTAGGCGAGACCATGGGGCAGTGCCTGGGCGCGGCGCAGCCCCACACCGCCGTGGTGCCCCGGGCCTCACCCAGGCCCGGGGCCGGGCTGTCGGGGAATCGCCCCGGGGCCAAGGCTGGCGATCGGCGTTGCCCGCACGATCAGGTCGGGTATGGCGCTAACAACCCGGCAGGCGGATGGGGGCACGCGTGGCACTCGGCTCTGATCCATACGCGGTGCTCGGCGTGCCCCGCGACGCCACCGATGCCGAGATCGCGCAGGCCCGGCGGCGGCTGAGCCGCCAGTTCCATCCGGATGTGAACAGCTCGCCGGACGCGGCGAGCCGCTTCGACGCGGTGCAGCAGGCCTACGACCTGCTTGTCCGACCCAGCGGTGCGGGCGGAGTACGACCGGGCCACCGGGACGCCGGGCCAGGCCGCGACCGGGGCGGGCGGCCAGGGGCAGGCCACGGAGGTGGCACCCGGGATCTTCGTCCAGCCGACGGCGGTGGATTTCGGGCTGCTGCATCCCGGGCGGCCGAAGGCGTACGCCAGGGTGACCGTCGCCTGGACCGGCGCGGCGCCAGTGCGGGTCAGCAGCGGGGGGCAGGGCACGTGGTGGACGCGGGTGAGCCACGAACGCCCGGCCTCCGGGTGCGTCGTGTTCACCCTGTGCGCCCGGCTGCGGACAGGGCTGCCTGAAGGGCCGCGGGACGGCCAGTTCACGGTGACCCTGGACGACACCTCCGTCGGGGCGCACCTCACGGCGGACTTCCGGGACACGGCACCGGACAGACCCGCGCCTGCCTCACCGCCGGAAGGCGAAGGTGGGGAGGCCGCCACGTCGACTAGGGCGTGGCCAGCCTGCCCCCCTGCCGTGACCGGGCCCGGGCGGGGCGCCGTAGCCCCGCCCGCTTCCTGGCGTCAGCCCGCCGCGGCGACCGGCATGTCCCGCAGGTCGTCCAGGTGGTCCGGCAGTTCCATCACGACCACGGACTCCTGCTCGGCCGGGTCGGTGCGGGCGACCACCGCGATCATCGTGTCGGTCTGGCTGCGGTTGACCGGCAGGTGCGGCGTGCCCGGCGGGATGTAGAGGAAGTCGCCGACCCCGATGACCGTGCGGTTGGCCAGGCCGGGGCCATGCCACACCTCGGCCTCGCCGGCCGCGATCCAGATGGCGCTCTCGTGCCCGTCGTGCACGTGCGGCGTACCGCGCCGGCCGGGCGGCAGCGTCACGATATGCATGCACAGCGCCTGTGAGCCCGCCGATGCCCGGCTGATGCCGGTGCTCAGCGTGACGCCCTGCTTGCCGTCGTAGGTTTCCTCGGACCGGATCACCACGCAGCCGTCGCTGTCCTTCGGCACGCCGCGCTGCTGCGGCGCCAAGCCGCCGGAGACGATCCCGAAACCGTGTCCCATGTGTGCCTTCCCCCTCGTCAAGCCCTGCGCCCTGCGCCGGGAACCGGTCGGCGCGGCGGTCGAACGGCTCGAGGGGGGCCGGAGGAGGGAGTGCTCCGGCTAGCCGAATGCCGACACCGACAATCTTCTTTGTTTCTTCCTTTGTTCTGCCCGGCCATGACCTCGACCGGGCAGAACGTGACACTACGGCTACCGATGCTGTGACTGCAAGCAACGACACACCCCGTGTCCGGATTGGTGGCGACACGAGCCGGAAGTGCGGGGCGCGCCCAAAGCGCGGCGCGGCGCGGCATAAGTAAGGGAAGCCTAACGTTACTTCTGAGTACGGGGATACCCCGTGCTCAACTCAAGCGGCGCGGCCGGAACGGGACATGCCGGCGAGGCCCGCCGTCCGACGGAGGACGGCAGCGTGAACCACCACAGTGACCTCATCGACACCACCGAGATGTACCTGCGGACGGTGTTCGAGCTCGAGGAAGAGGGCGTCGTCCCGCTGCGCGCGCGGATCGCCGAGCAGCTCGGGCAGACCGTGCCCACGGTCTCGCAGACCACCGCGCGGATGGAGCGCGACCAGCTGATCACGTTCGACCCCGACCGTCGCATCCAGCTCACCGCGCAGGGCCGCCAGCGGGCCGTCCGGGTCATGCGCAAGCACCGGCTGGCCGAGTGCCTGCTCACCGACGTCCTCGGGCCTGGAGTGGCAGCTGGTGCACGACGAGGCCTGCCGCTGGGAGCACGTGATGAGCGAGGCGGTCGAGCGCCGCCTGCTCGACCTGCTCGGCCACCCGACGCACTCCCCCTACGGCAACCCGATCCCCGGCCTGAGACGAGCTGGGCGACCCGGACGACGACGCGCCAGGCCGCGGCAGCCGGTCGCCCTGACCGACCTGCCGGCCACCGTCACCAGCGTGGTCGTCCGCCGCATCGGCGAGTCGCTGCAGACCGACCTGGAACTGCTCGCCGCCCTGGACCAGGCCGGCATCAGGCCGGGCGCCCCGGCCGAGGTCAGCTGGACCGGCGACCGGGTGTCGATCGGGCTGATCGGCTCCGACGGCGACCGGGCCGAGCTCGACCGGGCCAGCGCGGCGCACCTGTTCGTCACCCGCCCCTGACCGCCCTCCGCAGCCAAACCCATGGACATCCAAGTAGGCGGCTTAACGACCTTGCTGCTAGCGGAGCAGGGCGTCGAGGCGGTCGAAGACGCGCTGTTCGGTCAGCAGGCAGGCGCCTACCTGGCAGTGGGCCCCGGCGCCCTCGGCGGCGGTGAAGGCGATCAGCTCCTTCCGGCAGCGCAGCGCGTCGAAGACCTTGCGTGGCTCGCCGCGGAAGAAGTGCTCATCCTCAGGGTCGAGGACCAGGGTGGGGCACGTGATCTTCTCGGCGGCGCCCTCCATGGTGTAGGCGCGCATTGCCCGCAGTGCCTCCGCGACGGTCGCCACCCCGAAGGTCCACCGCGAGTTCCCCATCGACCAGCGCAGGTTCGTACTGTTGGCGGAGGCCTTCTCCAGGACGGCGTCGGCTTCCTCGTCGCGGCCGGCGTCTAGCAGGGCCGGCACGGCCTGGGGCAGGCCGCGAAGCACCGCCCCGCCGAAGTCAAACAGTCCGTCGTTCAGCACGAGCGCCGCGATCCGGTGCTCGAAGGCGGCAGCCCGCGCGGCGAGGTAACCGCCGAAGCTGGTTCCCATCAAGGCGATGCGACCCTCGTCGACCTCGGGCAGGGCGGCCGCGTAGTCAATGACCGGACTGACGACCTTCTCCCAGTCCGGGCGGAACACCAGGCCCTGCAGGCGGCGCGACGTGGGCTGCCCAGGGCCGTCGAACGCGAGCACGGTGTACCCGCGCTCGAGCGCGCCCCGCGCGACCGCAAGGTAGCTCTCTTCCAACGTGGAATCGAAGCCGCCGTGGTAGACCAGCGTCGGCCGCGCTGTCCCGCTGGTGTCCGCGCAGAACAGGTACCCGGGCAGCGTCGTGCCCTCGTAGGGGATCGCGACCGGGCGCGCAGGCACTTCGAGCAGCCCGGCGACCGCGGCGAAGGTCTCACGCGACAACCGGGCAAGGCGTGCAGAGGTGGTGTCGCTGTCCGGGTCGCTGCGCCGGAAGAAGTCGGCCGTGCGGTAGTAGTTCGAGGCGCGCAGCAGTGCGTCTCGCGCGCTGACCCGGTGGCAGGCGGCCAGGGCGGTCAGGCCGATGCCGCGGGTCCGGTCGGCCAGGGCACCCCACTCGCGGCACCATGCTTCCTCGTCACCTTCGGGTATGTTTCCGCAGGTCACGAGGACCTCCCCAAGGTCGGCACCGCCGGAGGGGGCATACCCGGCAGCCCGCAGCGCCTCGTAGGAGAACGCCTCGTCGTCAAACAGGAACTTCAAGATGGGCCCCTTTCGTCGCAACGGAACAGATCCGTTCTGTCGATCAGGGTACGGGCCGACGCGACGGAACGCAACCGTTCCGTCGCTTACTCTTGATCCATGGGAGAGTCGGCAAGCAGGCGGCCCGCCGGGGCGGCGGTGCTCCAGGAGAATGTAACCAGCGCCATCGCGGCCGCCGCCTTCGCCGAACTGGCGGAGACGGGCTACGCGCGGATGTCGATGGAGGCGGTGGCCCGCCGGGCCGGCGTGGGCAAGGCGGCGCTGTACCGCCGCTGGGATTCCAAGGACGCGATGCTGATCGACCTGGTCGGGCGCGTGATCAGGGAGTACGCGCTCATCGAGGCCGACACCGGCAGCCTCCGCGGTGACGTCGAGGCGTACCTGCGGGCCACCGCCGTTCAGCTCGGCGGCCCGCTGGTAAGCCGCATCGCCCCCGACTTCCTGGGCGAGTCACCCCGCAACCCCGCCCTGTCGGCGGCCATGCGCCAGGCCATCGCCACGCCGCGGCGCGAGCATGCCGACGCAATGCTGCGGCGTGCGGCCGACCGAGGCGAGCTGCCCGCCGACCTCGATCACGACCTGGCTCTCGACCTGCTCATAGCCCCCCTGGGCTTCCGGCTGCTGGTCTTGCGGGGCACGGCCGACGACGGCTACCTGCGCCGTCTCGCCGACGCCACCGTGGCCGCCCTGAAGTCCAGCCGGAGATAAGCCCCCGCGTCGACAGAACGCGCCATCTCCACGTACGGACCGGCGCGGGGGCTGGCCTGCTAACCCGTCATCTGCTGCCGTAGCCCCGCCGGGCTCCCCGGGTGGTCGTTGAAGGTATCGAACGTCTCGGCGACGCGGACTGACCCCTGCGTTAAGACGCGGACGGCGTCTCGAAGTAGTGGCCCTTGCCGAGATCGTCGATGAGGCCCGGCTGGAGTGGCTCCCAGCCGGTGAGTTGCCGGGTCACGGTGCTTGAAGCGGCGAGGTCGGCACCGTAGACCATGGCGAGCCAGCCGAAGTGCTCGGCGGCCTGCTCCTGCGGGACGGAGAGGGCGGGCAGGCCGAGGGGGCGGGCGATGGCCTCAGCGATGTCGCGGGTGGGCACCCCCTCCTCCGCGACCGCGTGCAGCACCGACCCGGCGGGAGCCTGCTCAACCGCGAGGCGGAACAGTCGAGCGGCATCGAGCCGGTGCACCGACGCCCAGCGGCTGGTTCCGTCGCCGATGTAGCCGGATACGCCCTTGTCGCGGGCGATCGCGATCAGCTGCGGGATAAAGGCGTGATCGCCATCCCCGTGCACGGTCAGGGCCGGCCGCACGACTGAGGCGCGCACGCCGCGGGCGGCGATGGCGGGCACGGTCAGCGCTCCTGGCCGGGCGGCGGCGACCGAAGAGGACGGGTCGAGGTTGTCCTGCTCGGTCGCCGGCCGTCCGGCAGCGAGTCCGAGGAGCCCGCCGGTGAGGACCAGAGGCCGACCGGAGCCGGCCAGCGCGCCGGCCATCGCCTCGATGGCCCGCAGGTCTGCCTGCCCGGCGGCGGGGCCATCGGCGAAACTTCCGAAGGCGAGGTGGATGACCCCGTCGGAGGCGGCCGCGGCGGCCCGCAGGCTGTCGAGGTCATCCAGGGAACCGCGGTGGACCCGCGCCCCGGCCGCCGCGATCGCGGCGGCGGAGGCGTCGGAGCGGGCGAGACCGGCGACCTCGTGGCCGGCCGCCAGGAGCTCGGGGACGACGGCGGAGCCGATGAAACCGGACGCCCCGGTGACGAATACTCGCATGAAAACTCCCCAATGGTTGGCGGCTGGCGAAGTAGCTGTCGACAACAATGTAGCCAGTGCTAACTATGCTGTCAATGGCAACATGCGGATGCTAGGGTGGGCACCATGACCGATCGCTCCTACCACCATGGCCACCTGCGCGCGACATTGCTCGCGGAGGCCGAGCGTACCCTTCGCGAGCAAGGCATTGACGCCCTTTCGCTGCGCGACCTCGCGCGCCAGGCCGGAGTCAGCCACGCCGCGCCCCGCCGCCACTTCGCCGACCGGCAGGCGCTGCTGAACGCCCTCGCCGAAGCCGGGTTCACGCGCCTGGGCGAGGAGGTCTGCGCGTCGATCGACGGTGCCGCCGAGG
>CAVVKP010000035.1:0-211564 GCA_963748785.1 uncultured Actinomycetota bacterium
ACAGCTCCACGACGAACGAGGCGCCGCCGCCGGACGCGTTGCGCGCGCTCACGCCGCCGCCGTGGGCGTCGACGATCGCCGCCACGATCGCGAGCCCGAGCCCCGCGCCGCGCGCGGCCGCGCTCGCGGCCGCCCTCGGCGCGCCAGAAGCGCTCGAACAGCGCGTCGGGGTCGGCGGTCGGGAGGCCGGGGCCGTGGTCGCGGACCTCGAGCGCGCACGGCGTCGCCGCGCGCCACGGGACGTCGATCGGCGTCCCCGCCGGCGTGTGGACGAGCGCGTTGCGCAGCAGGTTGGCGAGCACCTGGCGCAGCTGGTGGGCGTCGCCGAGCACCGGCGCCGGCTCGGCGTGCAGCGCCGATCTCGCGGTCGGGCGCGGTCGCGCGCGCGTCGTCGACGGCGTCGCCCGCCAGCGCGGCGAGGTCGACCTCGGCGTGCGGCGCGTCGGCGATCTCGTCGAGCCGCGCGAGCGTGAGCAGGTCCTCGACGAGCACGCCCATGCGCGCGGCCTCGTCCTCGATCCGCCGCATCGCGCGTTCTCGGTCTCGGCGGGCTCGCGCACGGCGCCCATCCGGTACAGCTCGGCGTAGCCGCGGATCGAGGCCAGCGGCGTGCGCAGCTCGTGCGAGGCGTCGGCGAGGAACGCCCGCAGGCGGTCCTCGCTCGCCTTGCGCGCGGCGAACGCCTCCTCGAGCCGGTCGAGCATCGCGTTGAGCGCGATCCCGAGCCGGCCGACCTCGGTGCGCGGGTCGGTGGCCTCGACGCGGTGCGAGAGGTCGCCGCCGGCGATCGCGCCCGCGGTGTGGCCGATGCGGTCGAGCGGGAGCAGGCCGACCCGGACGACGGCCCAGGCCGGCGAGCCCGAGCACGAGCAGCACGGCGGCGATCACGAGCGCCTCGACGACCAGCAGCCGGTCGAGCGTGCTGGTCGACGTCGGTCAGCGGCACGGCGACGACGAGCACGGCGTCCGCCGGCGCGCGGTCGGCTCGGCGAGCACGCGGTAGCGTCGCCGTCCCCGCCGTCGACCGTGAGCAGCTCGTCGAGCGGCAGCCTCGCCGGCAGGTCCGGCTCGGCCGTCGACGCCCTGGCCGAGCGGTCGAGGCGTCGACTCGATGACGTTGCCCGACGGCGTCGCGGAGCTCGCCGTAGGTCCCCGCCGGCGGGCCGAGCGGGTCGCTGCCCGGCGGCCCGCCGCGCGCCGCCGGGCCCGCCGGCGTCGTGGCCGCCGCCGAGCTCGCGGCGCGAGCAGGAACGGCGCCGCGCGCGTCTGGTCGTCGACGCGCTCGTAGCAGGAACGAGCGCTGCTCGGCGTAGGTGATCGCCGCCGAGCGATCAGCAGCCCGAGCGGCGCTGAGCGCGAGCACGCCGGCGAGCAGCCGCGCGCGCAGCGACGCGCATCACGTGCGCGGGCGGCGCAGCGCGTAGCCGACGCCGCGCACGGTGTGGATCAGCGGCGGGCCGTGGGCGTCGAGCTTCTTGCGCAGGTAGCTGACGTAGGTCTCGAGCACGCGCGCGTCGCCGCCGAAGTCGTACTCCCAGACGTGCTCGAGCAGCTGGGCGCGGGTGAGCACGCGCCGCGGGTTGAGCATCAGGTAGCGCAGCAGCCGGTACTCGGTGGCGGTCAGCTCGACGGGCTCGCCGGCGCGCGTGACCTCGTGCGCGTCCTCGTCGAGCTCGAGGTCCTCGAACACGAGCCGGCTCGACTCGGGCTCGGCGAGCCCGGAGCGGCGCAGGATCGAGCGGATCCGCGCGACCAGCTCCTCGAGGCTGAACGGCTTGGTGACGTAGTCGTCGCCGCCGAGCGTGAGCCCGCGGATCTTGTCCTCGGTGGCGTCGCGGGCGGTCAGGAAGATGATCGGCACGCGGGCGCGCTGGGCGCCGAGCCGCTTGGCGACGTCGAAGCCCTCCATGTCGGGGAGCATCACGTCGAGCACGATCAGGTGCGGCTTGAACGAGCTCACGGCGGCAGAGCGCCTCGGCGCCGGTGCCGGCGGACTCGACCTCGAAGCCCTGGAAGCGCAGCGCCATCGAGACGACGTCGACGATGTTCGGCTCGTCGTCGACGACGAGCACGCGGTGGGCGTCGGGGCTCTCGCTCATGCGCGTCAGTATCGTCGCGGACCCTGTGAGCTTCCTGGGAGCCGCCGGCTGTGAGCCCGCGCACGCTGACCCCCAGGCGTCTCTGAGCCGGCGCGCCGACGCTTGCGGCATGACCACCGCCGCCGCCTCCGCGCCGCGCCGCGCCCGCGTGCTCCCGAGATCCCGCTCCTCCCGCCTGCCGCGCCCCGAGCTGGCGCGTGCTGCTCGTGCTCGCCGCCGTCCTGAACCTGTGGGCGCTCGACGCAACGGCTGGGCGAACGAGTACTACAGCGCCGCCGTGCGCTCGATGACCGAGAGCTGGCACGCGTTCCTGTACGGGTCGTTCGATGCGGCGGGCGTGATGACGGTCGACAAGCCGCCGCTCGCGCTGTGGGTGCAGGCGCTGTCGGCGAGGGTGTTCGGCTTTCACCCGCTGAGCATCCTCGTGCCGCAGGCGCTGATGGGCGTCGCGACGGTCGCGCTCGTGTACGACCTCGTGCGCCGGCGGTTCGGCCGCGCGGCGGGCTTCGTCGCCGGCCTCGCGCTCGCGATGACGCCGATCGCGGTCGCGATCTCGCGCCACAACAACCCGGACGCGCTGCTGATCCTGTGCTGCGTCGCCGCCCTGTGGTCGTGGTGCGCGGGCTCGAGGACGGGCGCACGCGCTGGCTCGTGCTGGCGCGGCGCGCTCGTCGGCCTCGGCTTCGAGGCGAAGATGGCGGCCGCGCTGATGGTCGTGCCCGGCTCGCCGCGGCGTGGCTGTGGGTCGCGCCGCGCGGCCGCCTCGCCGCCGTGCGCCAGCTGCTCGCCGGCGGCGCCGCGATGGTCGTCGTCGGCGCTCGCGTGGCCGCTGCTCGTCGCGCTGACCCCGGCGGCCGATCGGCCCGTGGGTGTCGGGCACGAGCGACAACAGCATCTGGTCGCTGATCCTCGGCTACAACGGCCTCGGGCGGCTGGCCGGGCAGGCCGGCGGTCCCGGCGCGGCGGGGCGGCCCGGGCGGTGGCGGGGGCGGCGGCGTGTTCGGCGGCGCCACCGGCGTGCTGCGCCTGCTCGACGCGAGGCTCGGCGGCCAGGCCGGCTGGCTGCTCGGCTTCGCGCTCGTCGGCCGGCCTCGCGGTCGTGGTCGCGAGCCGCCTGCGCCGCACCGACGCGCGCACCGGCTGGCTGATCGCCGTCGGCGGCGCGTTCCTGACGATGGCGGTCGCGTTCAGCTACGCGCAGGGGATCTTCCACCCCTACTACGTGTCGCAGCTCGCGCCGTTCACGGCCGCGCTCGTGGGCGCCGGCGCGGCGGAGCTGCGCGGGAACGCCGCCCGCGTGCTCGGCCGCGCGGCGATCGCGCCGGCGTGGTCTGCGAGCTGGTGGTGCTGCGCGACAACCCCGGCCCGCTCGCGTGGCTGCCGCCGCTGCTCGTGGCCGTCGGCGTCGCGGCCGCGCGTCGCGGTCGCTCGCGCTAGCGCCGCGCGGCGCGCGGCGGTCCTCGCGGCCGCGCTCGGCGCGCTGCTGATCGCCCCGGCGACCTGGTCCGCCAGACGCTCGGCCACGCCACCAGCGGGACGTTCCCCGCGGGCGGCTCGGGACCGCCGGGATGGGCGGGCCCGGAGGGCGGCGGCGGCCGCTTCGGCGGCCCGGCGCGGCCGCCGGCGGCGGCGCGCCCGGGCGGCGTCGCCGCCCGCGGCGGCTTCCCCCGGCGCCCGCCGCGGGCGGCGGACGCGCCAGGGGCGGCGGCTGTTCGGCGGCGACAGCCAGTCGCTCACCGAGCGCGCTCGCCTACGCGAAGGCCCACGGCGGCGGCGCGGTCGCCGTGTCCAGCCAGTCGGGCGCCGGCGGCCAGATCATCGACCGGCGCCGACGTCGTCGCCATCGGCGGCTTCTCCGGCCGCGAGAGCGAGGTCAGCACCGCGTGGCTGGCCGACGCGGTCGCGACGGCAAGGTCCGCTGGGTGCTCGACGAGCGACGGTCGCGGCGGCGGCGGGTTCAACGACGGGCGTACCGGGAGCCGTTCGGTGATGGCCGCCGTCGAGGCGACGTGTACCCCGGTCGAGCTCTCCGACGGGGTGACCATCTACGACTGCGCGGGCCACGAGGACGCGCTCGGCCGTCACCAGTTAGGCCACCTAACACTCTGGATCTCGGTTGTCACCCTCCTCGATGGACTACTACGGCGTCGCCGAGGGCGGTTCCGACGGAGGGAGTACGACCGTGGTGCTCGGCGATCCCTGGCCAGATCGTCGAGGGAATCTCCGGGAACAAGATTCTCACCGATGGTGCCGGGGTCAGCGCGCTGACCCGGTTCGACCGTGACGTCCTCGCCCAGCCGAATGTGAAGACCGTGATCCTGCTCGAGGGCATCAACGACCTGAGCGGCGGCGCCACGCCCAACCAGGTGATCGCAGGTGACCAGCAGCTCATTGCCCGCGCGCACGCCGCCGGGAAGTGCATCCTCGGGGCAACGCTGACCCCGTTCGGTACCTCTAGTGCGGCGGAGCAGGCCAACGTCGTGACCGTCAATAACTTCATCCGGTCCAGCCACGACTTCGACGGAGTCGTCGATTTCAACAAGGCAGTTCAGGACCCCGCAAACCCGAACCGGATGCTCCCGGCCTTCGACAGCGGAGATGGCCTGCACCCCAACAACGCCGGCTACCAGGCCATGGCAAACGCAATCAGCCTGCCGAAGCTCAACTGCGACCGCTAACCGGCGCAGCCGCAGGACGCACGTAGCGCGGGTGCCGGGGCAATCCCCCGGCGCCCGCACCTGCGCGCGCTACCGGAGAGCCTCAGGCAAGTGCATTCGCCGCAGCATCTGCTCAACACTGCCGGGCAGCTCCTGCCTGGTGAGCATTGAGGTCACCAGCATCACGCAGAACGCGAGAGGCACGGTCCAGATCGCTGGCTGGCCGAGCAGCACCGCGCCCCAGCCTCGCGTCGCGACGCCCAGCATCGTCGCCGTAATCGCCAGGCAGCACCCGCCTCCCCCTGCCACCAGCCCAGCTGTGGCGCCGATCCACGTCAGGCCCCGCCACCAGATGCCGAGAATGATCAGCGGGCAGAACGAGGACGCTGCGATCGCGAACGCCCAGCCGACTACCACGGTGAGCGGGTACCGGTCGAGCGGCAGGGCCACCGCTATCGCCACGCCCCCCGTGATCAGGGCGCATAGCCGGAATGCACGGACGCTGCCGCTGAGCAGGTCGTGAGAGAGCGCGCCGGCCACGCTCACCAGCAGGCCCGAGGAGGTGGAGAGGAAAGCCGCGAATGCGCCCGCGGCCACCAGCGCCTCCAGCACCCCGCCAGCCCGCCCTGGAAGCAGCAACGTGGGCAGCGCGAGGACCACGCTGTTCGGGTCCCCGGTCAGGTAGAGCTGCGGCGCGCGCAGCCGGCTGAGCACGCCGAGCAGGGCGGGAAATATGTAGAAGGCGCTTAGCAGGGCCAGCACGATCAGCGTGGTGCGCCTCGCCGACGGGCCGTTCCGGTTGGTGTAGAAGCGGACGAGGATGTGCGGCAGCCCGAGCGCCCCAAAGAAAGTCGCGATAATCAGCCCATAGGTTGCCACCAGCGGATGAGCGCCATCAGTGCCTGCCGTCACGAACGGCGAATCCCACGATGGCGAACGCATCGGCACCAGGCTGATGCTGGCGGGAACGAGGGCGCCCGCGCTGAAGGCGAGATAGGTGCCAGCATCGGCCTCATGCCGACCGGGCGCGAGAAGCACGGGCTGCTGCCTCACCCGGCGCTGGTCCAGCAGTCCGGTGACGGTTATCGTCGTCGGCCGCAGCGCAGCAAATCTGATGTCCTGGGTGATGTGAACGACCGTCTGGCGTGTGAAGATCGCCTCATGGTCGGGCGACAGGTTGCGCGTCGACCCCGCTCCGGCGATGCCGAGCAGGACGAGCGCCGGGATGCCTATCGCGCACAGCTTTAGCCAGTACTGGACGGACTGGACGAACGTGACGCCCTTCATCCCGCCCAGGGCGATGTTGCTGCTCACGACCAATCCGAGGATGACGACGCCCACCCAGTACGGCGCGCCGATCAGGAACTGCAGGGTGATTCCCGCGCCGTTCAGCTGCGGGATCAAGTAGAACCAGCCGATGACAAGGACAAGCACTGTAGTCGTTCGCCCCAGGGCCGGCGACTCGAGCCGCTCGCTGGCGAAGTCAGGGATCGTATACGCGCCGAAACGGCGAAGCGGTGCGGCCACCAGTAGCAGCAGCACGAGGTAGCCGGCCACGTAGCCGACGCCATACCAGAGCGCGCCCACTCCCTGCGTGAAGACAAGTCCGGCCAGCCCGAGGAAGGATGCGGCCGACAGGTACTCGCCGGATATCGCGGCCGCGTTGAGCGCTGGCGGCACCTCGCGCGATGCGACGAGGAAGTCCTCGGGAGTGCGCGCGATGCGGACGCCGCGCGCGCCGAGCGCAACCGTCAGCAAGATGACGCAGCCGATCGCCGCGACAGCCAGGTCGTTACTCATCGAGCCGATTGCGCTCGGCCGGGTCAACGAGCTCGACGAACCGCGCCTCGAGTCGGCGGGCCTGGCGATGGTAGAACCAGCCGATCGCCAGCAGGAAGGGATAGATCCCGCCGCCGAGCACCACCAGTGTAAGCGGCAGGCCCAGCAGCCGGAACTGGATCACGGCCGGGCAGAGCGCCGCAACCATGGGGAACGATACGGTGATGGCCAGGGCTATCACCAGGCACATCAGCGACAGGCCGAGCTGCGCGCGCATCAGCGACCGGACCATGACGCGGCTGTAGCTGCTGTCGCCTTGAAGACCGCCCGGCCCCGTCACCTCGTGCTGGAGTCGTACCCGGCCTCCGTGCCAGGCAACGACCCGCTGCGGCCGGGCAGCGTGTGCAGGCGGGCAAGATTCCGCGGACATCGCTCAGCTCCTGCTCGGGGCGTGCAGGAACCGGTCCCGCACCTCGCGGGCGTGGCGCCGGCTCACTGGCAGCACCTGGCCTGCCACCACCACGGTGTGATTGCCACCAACCGCTGCGAACTCGGTGATGTGCCCGACCAGCACGAGGTGACGCCGGTGAATCCGGATGAACCCGTGCGCCGACCACTTCTCCTCGAGGCGGGAGAGGGGGATCCGGACGAGATGCGTGCTGCCGTCGACGGTATGCAGCCGCGCGTAGTCGCCTTCGGCCTCTACCCAGCACACCTGCGTCCGGTGAACCAGCCGTATCCGGCCCGTAATCTCGACCGGAATCGCCGGGAGCGAATCTTCCTCGTGCGCGGGGCCCTCGGGCTCATCTCTCGCGCAGCCGAGCGCGCGGCCAAGCGCGACTCCAAGGCGTGCCCGGGAAACCGGCTTGAGCAGGTAATCGCTTGCCTGCACCTCGAATGCCCGGACCGCGTATTCCTCGTGGGCGGTGACGAACACTATGCCTGGCGGAACGGCGAAGCGCCGCAGTACGTGCGCGAGCTCGATGCCGTTCAGAGACGGCATCCTGACATCGAGGAACACGACGTCGTACCGGCGTTCCTGAAGGCGTCTGAGCGCATCATTCGAATTCCGCGCGACATGCACCGGATCTATTACCGAGAATCCATCGAGCAGATAGGCCAGCTCGTCGCGGGCCGGCGCCTCGTCGTCCACCACGAGCGCCGCCGCCCTGCGGCCATCACCGGCATCGGACCGAAGTGCCCCATCAAGCTGACGCCCATGCCGCGTCCAGCCGGAAGGGATCGGCGGCCCGCTCATTGCATGCTCACCCCGGCGTAGGACTTCGGCAGCCGCATCGTGACCTTGGTGCCGGCTCCGATACCTGTCTCGATGATCAGCCCGTGTTCCGTTCCGAATGTCGCGCGAAGCCGCTCATCGACGTTGCGCAGCCCGACCGAGGAGCTCGGCCGCCGTCCGGCGAGCAGATCCTCGAGCTGCCGCGGGTCGACGCCCGCGCCATCGTCCTCGACGCTAACCACCGCCTCATGCCCGCCGTCTTCCGCAACGATCTGCAGCCGGGCGCATCCGGTCCCCTGCTCGAGCCCGTGCCGGATCGCGTTCTCGACCAGCGGCTGCAAGACCAGTGATGGAACGCGGACGGAAAGGACCTCCGGGGCGACCCGGAGGACGATCGCCAGGCGATCGCCGAATCGAGCGCGCTCCAGCTCGAGGTAGGTGTCTACCAGTCGCAACTCCTCCGCAAGGGTTACGTACTGGCTGCGCTCGCGGAAGGTGTAGCGGGTGAACTCGGCAAAGCCGAGCAGCAGTTCCCTGGCGCGCTCCGGATCCGACCGGACGTAGGACTCGATCGCCGTGAGCGCGTTGTAGACGAAGTGCGGGCTGATCTGGGCTCGCAGAAAGTTCAGCTGGGCTTGCACCGTGCGGGTCCGCGAAGCGTCCAGCTCAGCGAGCGCGAGGTGGGTCGAGACGAACCGGGCAACCTCGCCTGCTGCACGAAGCAGACCCGCGTCGGCGGACGGGGCAAGGGCGGCGAGCGCCCCGGCCACCGACCCGTCCACAACGATTGGCACTGCCACGCCGACCTGGACGGGGCAGACCCCAGCGTGATCGCAGAGTAGATCCGGTGCCGACAGCAGTTGTGACCGGCCTGACGCCACGACGTCCTGCAGGCGGACGTCCAGCGCTTCAGCGTGCCGGTCCGAGCCCTCGTAGGCAAGCAGATTCGCCCGGTCCGCCATCGCGACGGCAGGGGTGCCGAGCAGCCGGCGCAGGGCCGGGGCGGCCTTAACCGCCGAACTCGATGTCAATCCTCCGCGGAGGGCGGAGAGGGCCAGCGTCGCCGTGTGCAGGGTCTCGTAGGTGGCCCGCTGGCCCGGCGTGCCCATCTGGCGCGAACTGCGCTTCCAGAACAACACCGCCCAGGACAAGGCGCCCCCGACTAATGGCGACCAGTAACCAGAACTCGACATTTTCGTACTATACGAGCAAAATCTGGTTTCTGGAAGGCTGAAATTCGGTAGCGGCAGCCTGTGGCGCGGTAGTTGGTGACGGCGGCGGGGTTCCGCGGCCGGGTGCTGGCCGGGCGGGCGACCGCGGTCTCGGTGTCGGTGAGCAGGTGCCGTGCCTGGCGGGTGGCGATCGACTCGGGCTGCACCCGGCCGCGAGGTCACCCTCCTCATGCCCTCCCGCTCTGCCGGCGGGGGTGCCCTGCCCGCCGTAGCTGCCGCTACTGCCGCGGCTGGCCCGGTTGACCTTGGCCGAGGCGTTCCGCAGGGACGGGCCGACGTCGTCGACCTCGACCTCGTACACGGTCCGCTTCTCGCCTTCCTTGGTCTCGTAGTTCCGCTGCTTGAGCCGGCCGGTCACGATGACCCGCATGCCGCGCCGCAGCGCTATGTGGACCGCGTTCCAGCCTGCGGGAAGGTAACCGGCAGGGTGGTCCTGAGCCTGGCCGCCTCCTGTTCGGCGACGGTGAAGGCGGCGACGGGGAACAGGTAGACGCGGCGGCCGCTGCCGGACCCGGTGGCCGCGATGCCGATGCACAGGCCGCCAGCCTGCGGGGGCCCGGCGGGCGGCCTGTGCCAGCCGAAGAGCGCCGGCTCGTCGGGCAGCTCGCTGTCCTCGCCAAGAAGGTGGGCATGCCCGTTGGCGATGGCGCTGCCGACCAGCCCGAGAAGGAGGCCGGCTGGATCTGCAGCGGGAGGGTCGGCGGGGCTGCGGCCGGTCAGGCCGGGGATGCGGACCTCTTCACTGCGGGCCTTCCTCGGACGAGTCGACGCGGATGGCGGCGGGGGGCCGTAGCCGGTGACGGCGGTCCCGCAGCCGGGGCAATCGGGGACGTCCTGGCAGGCAGTCTCGGAGCCGAGCAGGTAGCTGGCCAGCCCGGGGCGACGCAGGCCGAGGACGATCCGGGTGCTGAAACTGGCCAGCAGCCAGCACGGGAGCGCGTACAGCGTGTACGCGGCGATCAGCAGGCTGACCCGGGCGGCCCGTCCGAACACCGACAGTTCCTCGAGCGCGGCACGCGCTGGGCCGCAGCTGCCAGCGGCAGCAGGGCCGAGCAGGTCCTGGCTGTCGTCGACGGCCAGGAGGGAGCGCGGGAACCGCGCGGTAGGGACGGCGCGCTGGCGATGGCGGGCGAGCCGCTGATACATCTCGTCGCGCGCCTGGGCGATCAGCCCTACAGTCCTCGACGCCGTTTCCGGCCGTGATCCCGGGCAGCCCGGTGGGCCAGTCGCCAGGGTCGGCGCGGGGCTGGCAGAGGCGGACCTCGCCTTCGGCCTGTGCGGCCCTGGCCGCGATGACACCCGCCAGGGTGGTCATCCCGCTGCCGGGCCCGCCGGTGATGAAGACGTGCGGGCTGGGCCCGGCCAGGTCGACTACGGCCGGGCGGCCGCTGGCGTCGCGGCCGTAGACAACGGCCCGCCGGCAGCGGCCCGTTCCAAGTGGTCCCCGGGGGCAGCATGTACCGCACGACCCGGCGCTCATGACTGCCGTCGTCCCCGCGCCAGTGCCGTCGGCTGGGCGCCGCCGCCCAGCCGACGGCGCGCCCGAGAAATGACGCGCGATGCCGCGCCGCTGCGGTAACCGCGTGCAGGTCCCTACGCCGATGGCCTCAGTCCAGGGTGAAGTCGAGGATCGCCCGGCCCGCGATCCGTCCGGCTTCCAGGTCGGCGCACGCCTGGTTGATGTCGTCGAGCCGGTACCGGGCTGTCACCAGGCTGTCCAGGTCTAGCTGCCCCGACTGGTACCAGCCGATGAACAACGGGAAGTCGGTATCCGGGGTACAGGATCCGCCGAGGCTGCCGATGAACCGCTTCTCGCCAAGCAGCAGGTCCATGCTGTCCACCGTGACCGGCTCGGTCGGGACGCCGACGAGGAACGCCGACCCGCCCCTGGTCTCACCGAAGTGCCCGCGGCGGACGGCGGCGATGGCCTGCTGGGTCGCGGTGACGCCGGCCGATGCAGTCAAAGGCGAAGTCGACCCCGCCGAGGTCGCCCGGGCGCGTCCCCGGGGTTAGCCGCCGGACTTCGGCCACGGCGTCGGCCTTCCTGGCATTGACGGTGAGCGTGGCTCCGAACCGCCGGGCCATCTCCAGCTTCTCGTCGTCTAGGTCGACCGCGATGATCGGGTTCGCGCCGCTGTTGCGGGCGGCGGCGATCGCGGACAGTCCGACACCGCCCACTCCCCAGACCGCGACGCTCTGCTGGCTTCCCACCGCGGCGGAGTGCAGCACCGCGCCGGCTCCGGTCATCACCGCGCAGCCGATGATGGCCCCGCTGTGCCGCGGTGTCCCGGCCGGAGCCTTCACGACGTACCGCTCGTCCGCCACCGTGTGCGTCGCCCAGGTGAAGACGCCGCCGGTGGCGGCGGTGGTGCCATCGGCGAAGGTGAGGCTGGGCGCGGTCGGCCGCCGGTAAACCGCCTGCGGCGACCGCGGTATCCAGGTGACGATGACGGTGTCGCCCGGCGCGACATGCTCCACCGCCGAGCCGGCCGCCTCGACCACGCCCGTCGACTCGTGACCGAGCACCCGGTCCGCGGTCCGGTCCCCGTGGATCTCGTGCAGCTGGCTATGACATACCCCCGACGCGTGCTGCCGCACGATTACCTGATGCGGCTCCGGTTCACTGAAGGTGAAGTCCTTGATCTCCAGGGCCTGCTGGCCAGCGGGCAGTACCGCGATGCGACCTGATACGGGCATGGTGCCCTCCTCTACGCTGAGACGGCTACTTAGTGGGTTTCCAGGCTCGGCTGCACGTCCGGGGTCGAGCCGGGCGGCTCGTCTGCGAGCGGCACGGGCGGCTGGGCGCGAACTACGCCCCCGCGCATCCAGGAGGCCGCGGCGGCGATGAGGCAGACGATAAGGGCGAAGGTGAACACGACGGCCAGCCCGTGGTGGAACGGCCCGGAGATGAGGCTGGGGAAGAACCCGTGCCCGGTGACGACCGCCTGGCGGGCCGGGGACAGGGCCTTGATCGCCGGGCCGAGCAGGGTCTGCATCGGGTTGTAGCCGAGGAACGCCGCGAACAGCACCGAGACCGGTGGCAGGTTCGCGACCTTGGCCGCTTCCGCCGCCGACAGTCCCGCGGTGGTCAGCCCGTGGGTGAGCGAGGCGTGCAGGCTGGACGACAGCCCGGCGACCATGATGCTGAAGAACAGGCCGATGGACAGCGTCATGCCCGCGTTCTGGAACGTCGAGCGCATCCCGGACGCCACGCCGCGCCTGACGGCCGGGACGGAGTTCATGATGCCGGAGGTGTTCGGCGCCGCGAACAGGCCATTGCACAGGCCGTTGGCCAGCAGCAGCAACGCGAACCAGCCGTAGCCGAAGTTCACCGGCAGCAGCATGAGCAGCCCGAAGGTCACGGCCGAGCCCAGCATCCCGCCGGTGGCGAACGGCCGGGCGCCGAACCGGTCGGACAGCACGCCGGACACCGGCCCGGCGATGAGGAATCCGCCGGTGAGCGGGAGCATGTAAATCCCGGCCCACAGCGGGGTGCTGGCGAAGTCGTAGCCGTGCAGCGGCAGCCAGATGCCCTGCAGCCAGATGATCAGCATGAACATCAGGCCGCCGCGGCCCACTGAGGACAGCAGCGAGGCGATGTTGCCCGCCACGAACGGCTGGATGCGGAACAGCCGCATGTCGAACATGGGGTCTTCGACCTTGAGCTCGGTCACCACGAACGCGATCAGCAGCGCTACCCCCCCGGCCAGGAGGCCGAGCACGAGCGGGTTGCTCCAGCCCATGGGCGAGTTCCCGTAAGGCTGCAGGGCGTAGATGATGCCGGCAAGCACGGCGATCAGGCCCACCCCGAACAGGAGATTGCCGGGCAGGTCCAGCCGCCCGCCCTGGCTCTTGGCGACCTCCCGCAGCTTCAGGTATCCCCACAGGGTGCCGGCCACGCCGACGGGGACCGAGACGTAGAAGATGAGGTGCCAGTCCACCACCGCCAGCAGGCCGCCGGCGACCAGGCCGATAAAGGTGCCGGCGATGCCGGCCACCGAGTTGATGCCGAGCGCCATGCCGCGCTGGTCGGCGGGGAAGGCGTCGGTCAAGATGGCGGCGGAGTTGGCCATGATCATCGCCCCGCCGATGCCCTGCACGATGCGCATCGCGATGAGGTACAGCGCCGCCGAACTGCCGTCGAAGTAGGTCAGGGACGCGGCCAGCGAGGCGACGGTGAAGATCGCGAAGCCGAGGTTGTACATCTTGACCCGGCCGTACATGTCCCCGATCCGGCCGAACGTCACCACCAGGACGGCGGTGACGATCATGTAGCCCATCAGCATCCACAGCAGGTAGCTGGTGTTCGAGGCCGTGAGCGGGTTCATGTTGATGCCACGGAAGATGGCGGGCAGAGAGATCAGCACGATCGACGAGTCGATCGTGGCCATCAGGGTTCCGATGGTGGTGTTGGTGAGGGCTATCCACTTGTACCGGCCGGGCCGCTCGCCAGGATCGTCCGCGGCGGGCGCGGGGAGCGCCTGGGTGTCCGAGCTCATCCATGTCCTCTCTGGCTGGGCGGTGCTCCCGATACCCGGCCTAGCCCGCGGCGAGGTGTTTCTCGATGCCGTCGGCCACGAAGTCCAGCCCCGCGTCGGCCCCGGGCAGCCCGGGCAGGGTGAAGAATCCGTGCATCTGCCCGGCGGACCGCTGGTGCAGTACCGGGACGCCGACCTTCATCAGCTGGGTGGCGTAAAGTTCCCCCTCATCGCGCAGCACGTCGTGCTCGGCGGTAAGGATCACCGCGGGCGGCAGGTCATAGAACAGGCCGGCCTGCAGCGGGGAGGCGTCCGGGTGCAGCCGCGCGGCCTGGTCGGGCACGTAGTGATCCCAGAACCAGGCCATCGACTCCCGGCTCAGCATGAGCTGGTTGGCTGGATCACGGTACGAGGTGGTCTCCAGGTCGCAGTCGGTCACCGGGTAGAGCCAGCACCTGCACCGCGATCGGCGGTGCGCCGTCCGCCGCCCGTGCGCGCTGCGCCATGACCGCGGCCAGGTTGCCGCCGGCGCTGTCGCCCGCGACGATCAGCGGCACCGGGCCGCCCCCAGCTCGGTCAGGCGCGCGGCGGTCCAGGCCAGTGCGGCCCACGAGTCCTCGACCGCCGTCGGGAAGCGGTACTCGGGTGCGAGCCTGTAGTCCACCAGGACCACGACGCACCCGGTCCGGTGGGCCAGCCGGCGGCCGGTCGTGTCCGAGTCGTCCAGCCCGCCGAGCACCCAGCCGCCCCCGTGGTAGTACACGATGACACCGCGCGGTCGCGCGGCCGGGGTGAGCACGCGCAGCGGCACGTACCCGCCGGGCACCGGGACGCGGGTGTCGCGTACCGCCGCCAGGTCCGGGCCGGGCGGCAGCTGACCGCGCATCGCCACCATCTGGCTGCGCGCGTCCTGGGGTGTCAGCTCGTGCAGCGGCTGCGCCCCGCTGGCCGCCAGCTGCTCAAGCAGTGCGGTAGTCGCCTGGTCAAGCGCCATTGCTTGCTCCCTTCTTCGAGTGTGGTCCGCTGGCCGCTAGGACGCGACGGCGCGCGCCGTCGACAGGGCGAAGCCCTCGTAGCCGCTGGCGGCTACCTCGTCGCACTTGCGGCCGTAGTTGCCCAGGCCGCCGATGTACGGCAGGAACAGCCGCGGCTTGCCGGGGATGTTGGCCCCCATGTACCAGGAGGCCGCCTTCGGGTACAGGGTCTGGTTCGCGACTTCCTGCACGTGCTCGGTCCAGGAGGCGGTCGCCTGGTCGGTGGCCTCGATCGCGTCGACGTGCTGCTCGCGCAGCCGGACCAGGCAGTCGCCGATCCACTCCACGTGCTGTTCGATCGATACGGGCATGTTGGACAGCACGGACGGGCTGCCAGGTCCGGTGATGGTGAACAGGTTGGGGAACCCGGGGATAGCCAGCCCCAGGTACGTGCGCGGCCCGTCGGCCCACGCCTGCGCCAGCGAGCGTCCCTCCCGGCCGCGGATCCCGAGGGACTGCAGCGGCCCGGTGAGCGCGTCGAACCCGGTCGCGTAGACGATCATGTCCAGGTCGTAGTGGCCGCCGCTGGTCTTGATGCCCGTCGGGGTGATCTCCTCCAGCGGAGTGCGCCGCAGGTCAACCAGGGTCACGTTCGGCCGGTTGAAGGTCTGGTAGTAGTTGGTGTCCAGCGGCAGCCGCTTGGTGCCGAACGGGAACGCGGTCGGCTTGAGCATGTCCGCCACCGCCGGGTCCTGCACGATCTCGTCGATCTTCGACCGGACGAAGTCGGCCGCGGTCTTGTTCGCCTTCTCGTCCACGATCAGGTCACCGAACGTGCCGAAGGTGAACGTGAACCCGCCGGCTCCCCACGCGGCCTCGTAGATCTCCTGGCGCTTGTCGTCCGGCACCTCCAGCGCGGAGACGGTGCTGCGCGAGACCGGGGCCCCGCCGGCGGACTGCCGGGTCCGGCGCCGCCACTCCTGGTAGTTTTGCTTCCACATCGCGACGAACCGCTGGTCCAGCGGCTTGTTCTCGGCCGGGATGGTGAACTGCGCGGTGCGCTGGAACACCGTCAGGTGCGCGGCCTGCTCGGCGATGATCGGGATCGCCTGGATGGCGGAGGCGCCGGTGCCGATCACGGCGACGCGCTTGCCGGTGAAGTCGACCGGCTCGTGCGGCCAGTGCCCGGTGTGCAGGGAGACGCCCTGGAAACTGTCCGCGCCGGTGAAGTCGGGCCGGTTCGCGGCCGAAAGGCAGCCGACCGCGGTCACCACGTAGCGTGCGGTCGCCGTCTGCCCCTGCTCGGTCCGCAGCGTCCAGAGCCGGGTCGTCTCGTCGTACTCGATGGCTGTCACCCGGGCGCCGAAGGTGAAGTCCTTGCGCAGGTCGAGTCGGTCCGCCACGTGCTCCAGGTACCGCAGGATCTCCGGCTGTCCCGGGTAGCGCTCCTTCAGCGGCCATTCCTGCTCGAGGTCGGGCAGGAAGGAGTACGAGTAGTACATGATCTCGGAGTCGCAGCGGGCGCCGGGATAGCGGTTCCAGTACCAGGTGCCGCCGACTCCGTCGCCCTGCTCGAACCCGTGGACCGAGAACCCCTGCTCGCGCAGCCGGTACAGCATGTAGAGGCCGGCGAAGCCGGCTCCGATGACCGCCGCGTCAAGCGGCCCGTCCGGTACAGGTGATGAGTCCACTTTCTCTGCCATGATCTTTCCTTTCGTAGCGGTCGACTGGCCGCGGTGCGGCTAGCCGGCTACCGACCAGACCCGGAGTCCGAGCCTGGGGTCGTACTGGTGCGGCTGAATGTCACTGAGCCGGGCGGGGCTTGCGCCGGCCGGGCCGATCGCCAGGTGAGCCACCCCGGCGGGTACCGTCCACAGCTCCGGCGCCCCCGGCTCGCGCCGGCGGCTGCCGGACGAGCAGCCGCCGCTGCGGTCCCCAGGAGAAGAGCCGCCACCCGGCGCCCGCCTCGGCCACGTCCCCGCCGAGGACCTCGCCGAACAGGGCCTCGGCGAACGCGGCGGAGTCCGCGCTCAGCCCGATCCAGGCGATGTCCGCCGGCTCGGGTGCCACGGCCGGGAACCCCTCCGGGGCCGGCGGGCGGTAGCGGTGCAGTTCTTCGTGGTCGGACTCCGCCAGCTGGATGAGGGTGCCGACGCCCGCCGTCTTGGGATGGAGGAACGATTCCCGCCACGTCGGCGTGTCGCGGCCGCCGAAGGTCGTTACGCCCAGGGCGCTGAGTTTCGCCACCGTGGCGTCCAGCGAGGGGACGGTGAAGGTGAGGTGATGCGGTCCCGGGCCGCCACGGTCGAGGAAACGCCGCATGAACCCGCCGGCTGCCGATCCCGGGCTGATGATCTCCAGGTGCATGCCGTCGCGGTAGGCCAGCTGGCCAGGGGCGAACTCGCCCGCGTCGCCGCCGGTAAGCCAGCGACCGCCGAGGGTGTCGACCAGCACCGGGTAGCCGTCGGCCCACGCCTGCGTACCGATGGCGAGGTGATCGAGCATGATCCGCCCGGCTCCGCCCACCGCGTTGGCTGTCATCGGCCCCTCCTTATTTCAGTCGTTCTTGGCCGAGATTTCTTCGACGAGCTGGGGCAGGACGGTGAACAGGTCGCCGATAACACCGAAGTCGGCGATCTCGAAGATGGGGGCCTCGGCGTCCTTGTTGATGGCCATGATGGTCTTGGAGGTCTGCATGCCGGCCCGGTGCTGGATCGCGCCGGAGATCCCGACCGCGACGTACAGCTGGGGCGAGACGGTCTTGCCGGTCTGCCCGACCTGGAACTGGTGGGGGTACCAGCCCGCGTCGACCACGGCCCTGGACGCGCCGACCGCGGCGCCGAGGGAGTCGGCCAGCTGCTCAATGATCCCGAACCCGTCGGCGGACCCGGTCCCGCGCCCGCCGGACACCACGATCTGCGCCTCGGTCAGGTCTGGCCGCTCGCCCTTCTCCGCCGTCACTTGCCCGGTGACCTTCGCCGTCTTGGCTAGGTCGGACACCATCACCGAGACCTCGGTGATCTCGGCCGCGCCCGGCGCTGCGGCGGGCGAGATCGCGTTCGGCCGCACCGCGACGATGGGGACTCCGGTTCTGACCAGGGAGTGCACGGTGATCGCGCCGCCGAAGTTCGCCTGCTCGGCCCGCAGGGCGCCGTCCGGGCCCGCGGTCACGTTCACCGCGTCGGTCAGCACGCCGGAACTGAGCTTGACGCCCAGCCTGGCTACCTCCTTGCCCTCGGCGGTGCCGGCCACGAGCACGGCGGCGGGCGCCTGCTGGGTGGCCAGCGCGGCCAGCAGCTCAGCCTTGGGCGCGACCACGTAGTCGGCGTACTCGGCCGAATCGGCCACGTAGACGCGGGCTGCCCCGTACTCGGCCAGCCGCTCTCGCGCGGCCTGCGCGCCCGGGCCGGTCCACACCACCGACGGCTCGCCCAGCCGGGCGGCCGCCGTGAGCAGTTCCAGGGTGACCTTCTTGACCTCGCCGTCGGCGTGCTCCGCCAGTACGAGTACCTCAGCCATTGGTCATCCCCTCAGATGAATTTCCGCTCGGTGAGGAACCCGGCTGCCTTCGACCCGCCGTCGCCCTCGTCCTTCACCAGCACGCCGGCCGCCCGCGGGGGCCGCGCGGCGAAGTCCTCCACCCACGACGCCGCGTTCGCCAGGCCGACCGAGCCCGCGTCCACCCCCAGCTCGGCCAGGGTCAGCGTCTGTACCGGCTTCTTCTTCGCCGCCATGATTCCCTTGAACGTCGGGTACCGGGGCTCGTTGATCTTCTCCACCACCGACACCACGGCCGGCAGGGAAGCGCTCACCACCTGGTAGCCGTCGTCGGTCACCCGCCGGATGGTCACCGACTCGCCGTCGATGTCCACCTTGCCCGCCAGGGTGAGCTGCGGGAGGCTGAGGCGCTCGGCGACCATCGCCGGCACTATCCCGGTCCGCGCGTCGGTCGACTCCGACCCGAAGATCACCAGGTCGAACCCGACCTGCTGCAGCGCCTGAGCCAGCACCAGGGATGTCGCCAGCGCGTCCAGCCGGCCAGCGCGTCGTCGATGACGTGCACGGCTTTGTCCGGCCCCATGGACAGTGCCTTGCGGACCGACTCGGCCGCCTTGGCCGGGCCCATCGACAAGACCGTCACCGCACCGCCCTGGGCTTCGGCGATCTTGAGACCCTCCTCGATCGCGTACTCATCGAGGACGTTGATGACCCCGTCGACGGAGTCCCGGTCCAGCGTGCTGTCGCTGGACTTGAGCGTCCGCTCCACCTCGGTATCGGGCACCTGCTTGACGCAGACCACGATGTTCATGCCGCACCGGACCCTTCCTTGGCTGCCGGGTTCCTCAGCAGAGGGTGTAGCCGCCGTCGATGACAGTGGAGTCGCCGCAGTGGACGCGATGCCAACTGATCCTCCTCAGTGCCCGCAGCCACGTCCCGACCGACCGGACGGTTGACTGGGCTCTCTCATCATTTTTACGTCGCGACCGGGTAGCCGTCCAGAGCTGACATTGAAATCCGAAGGAGTGGCGATTGCTCCGGTGACCACCGAAAGCCGAGCACGCGGCAGGTGCTGTCCTGGTGCGAGGCCGTCGGCATCAAGGAAGTCCGGTGATCACCGCTCCGCCGAGATACCTCAGCAGCCGCGCTCGACGCCGGACTGGATCTCTGCGACGCAGATGCGGGTGATACGAGGAGGTCAGAGCGGCCCGGCCCGCCCGGCCCGGCTCAGGCTTGAGGCAGGCCATGTCGTGGCCCTGGACTCCTCACGGCCGTAGGCCTTGCTTGACTCCCAGGCCGCGGATGACCAGATCCCACATCTTCTGAGCGGTCAGGGCCGGGTCGGTGCCGCTCCCTGGGCGCCACCACTGGTACGCCCAGTTGCAGATGCCGAAGACCGCTAGCGTCGCCGATTCCGGGTCGACCTCGCGGAACTGGCCCTCCTCGATCCCGCGGGCGATGGTCTCGCAGATGTCCTGCTGGTAGCGGTCGCGCTTGACGCGTATCTGCTCGCGCACGCTTTCCGGCAGCTCGCGGTGATGCTCGAAGAACACCCGCACGTGACCGCGGTGCGTCTCCATCAGCCCGAAGATATCCGTCATCGCCCCGAGGAGGACAAGGGCGGGGGACAAGTTCAGCTGCTGCCGCTGGTCGTAGCGCTCGAGGAGGATGTCGATGAAGGTCTCGTGGATGCCGCGAAGGATGTCGTCCTTGCCGCGGAAGTAATGGTACAAAGTGGGCTTGGCCAGTCCGGCCGCCACCGCGATCTGCTCCATCGACACGCTGGCGTAGCCATTCTGGTCGAAGAGCCCGGCTGACAGGGCGATGATCGTCGCCCGGCGCCTGTCGGCGGCAGTCGTCGGCGGTGGGTTGTTAGCAGGGTCCGCCACGAGATGTGCTCCGGTCGGTCAGGTCGGCCTATCCGTCTGGGTGTACCCACTCAGCCTGCCGTACACCAAGATCTACGGCCGACCTGGCGACCGTCCATGTCCCGGTGGCTATGAGTTGCTGTAGAAGTCCCGGCCGCCGAACGGCGGGTCGGGCAGCGCCTCGACGTCGGTGACGACGTCCACCACGGCCGGCCTGCCGCCGGCGAGCGCGCTCTTGATGGCGGACGCCGATCTCGGCGGGCGACTCGACCCGGTAGCTGGCGCAGCCCAGGCCCGCGGCCACGTTAGCCAGGTTAACCTCGTCGAACATCCACATCTTGTCGCCCGCCGAGGTGATCTTGTCCGCTCCGCCCCAGGAGTTCTGGAAGATCTTCATGTCCTGGGACAACGAGCGGTTGTTGTTCACCACGATGACGACGTTGATTCCGTTGCGGGCGGCCGTCTCCAGCTCCGCCAGGTGGTAGTAGAGCCCCCCGTCCCCGGTCCAGCACACGACCGGCCGGTCCGGCACGGCGCACTTGGCCCCGATGGCGGCGGGCAACGCCCAGCCGAGGGTTCCGGCGCAGCGCAGGAACCGCTGACCGGGGCGCATGTCGATGAGGCTGCCGGTCCAGATCCCGGAGTGCCCGGTGTCGGAGACCAGGACCGCGTCATCGGGCAGGAGCTCGGTCAGCTCCCGGCACAGCCGCTCCGGCCGGATCGGGCTGGCGTCGGAGGTGAACCTCGCCTCCAGCGTCCCGCCGGAACTCCGCGACGTAGCCGGCCGTCGTCGCCAGCCAGGACTCGTGGCCGGCCGACTCCGGGGCCAGCTCGAGCAGCCGGGTGAGCGTGGCCTTCACGTCGCCGTGCAGGCTCACCGCGTTGGGGTAGTTGCGCCCGAGCTCCGTCGCGTCGATGTCCAGCTGGATCACCGGGGTGCCGGCGACGGGGAGCCGCCAGTTGTCGGTGACCTGGCTGCCGGTATGGCTGCCGATGAAGAAGACCAGGTCGGCCTCGTCCTACGGTGCGGTTGGCGCTGGCCCGGGAGTAGCTGCCGACGACGCCGACGGCGCGGGGGTCCGTCTCGTCGATCGTGCCCTTGGCGTTGAGCGAGGTGGCGACCGGAAGGCCGAGCCGGCGGGCCAGCTCGCTCAGCTCGCCGCTGGCCCGCGAGTACTGCACCCCGCCGCCCGCGACGATCACCGGTCGCTCGGCGCCGGCCAGCAGCTCCAGGGCCCGGCGGATGGCCGCCGTCGTCGGCGGCCGGCCGGAACGGCGGCGCGAAGGCGAAGGCTTCCTCCGCCAGCGGCCCGGTGGCGGCGTCGACCTCGAGCTCAGCCCCCAGGATCTCGGCCGCAAGCCCCTGGATCTCCAGGTGCACCGGTCCCGGCCCGCCGCTGACCGCCTCGCGGAACGCCTGCCGCAGCATGTCCGGCAGCCGGCGGACGTCGTCGACGTGCGCGTTGAGCTTGGTCACGGTCTCGTAGAGGGGGAAGTCCTCGATCTCCTGGTAGACATGCCGGTACCGGCTGAGCGGGCGGGTGCCTCCGGTAATGGCGATCACCGGCGACCCGGCCATGAACGGGTCCCGCAGCCCGGCGGCCAGGTTGGCCGCGCCGATGGTCTGGGCCAGGCACACGCCCGGGCCGCCGCGGGCGCGGGCGTAGCCGTCGGCCATGTACGCGGCGGCCTTCTCCCCGTGGGTGGTGATGCCCGACACGCCGATGCGGTCGAGGTGCGCCAGCGCCGGCACCGCGACGGTGGGAACCATGAAGACGTGGGTCAGGCCGTACGCTTTCAGCGCCTCGGCCAGGTAGGCGTTTCCGTTGGTGGCAGTCACGGGTTCTCCTCAGCGTGGCGTGATCGGTATTCGACGCGGGACCAGGGTCGTTTAGCTGACGGGCATGGTGAGCGTTACTCCGGCGTCGCGGCGGTCCGGCCAGCGGGAGGTTACGACCTTGTTCTTGGTGAAGAAGTGGAAGCCCTCGGGACCGTAGGCGTGCGTGTCGCCGAACAGGGAGTGCTTCCAGCCGCCGAAGGAGTAGTACGCGACCGGGACCGGGATGGGGACGTTGATCCCCACCAGGCCGACCTCTACCTCCCGCTGGAAGCGCCGGGCGGCGCCGCCGTCGCTGGTGAACAGCGACGTGCCGTTGCCGTAGGGGCTGGCATTGATGAGCCGGAGCCCGTCATCGAACGAGCTGGCTCGGACTACCGACAGCACCGGCCCGAAGATCTCGTCGGTGTACAGCGGCATCTCCGGCGTCACCCGGTCGAACAGCGTCGGGCCGAGCCAGAAGCCGCCCGCGGCCCCGTCGACCACGGCGCCTCGGCCGTCGACGACGAGTTCCGCCCCGGAGGCGAGGCCGCCGTCGATGTAGGACGCCACCCGGTCCCGGTGGCTGCGCGTGATCAGCGGGCCCATGTCGACGCGGCGACGGCCGTCGCCGATCTTGATGTCCGCGATGCGCTTGCGGATCCGGTGGATGAGATCGTCGCCGACCGGGTCGACCGCGACGACCACCGAGATGGCCATGCAGCGCTCGCCGGCCGAGCCGTAGGCCGCACTGACGGCGGCGTCGGCCGCGAGGTCTAGGTCGGCGTCCGGCAGCACCAGCATGTGGTTCTTGGCCCCGCCGAGGGCCTGGACCCGCTTGCCGGCCGCCGCCGCTGTCTCGTACACATGCCGGGCTACCGGCGTCGAGCCGACGAAGGAGATCGCGCTGACCGCGGGGTGCTCGAGCAGGGCGTCCACTGCCTCACGGTCTCCGTTTACGACATTGAAGATCCCGGCCGGCAGGCCGGCCCGGCGCCACAGCTCGGCCAGGAAACTGGCGGGGGCGGGGTCGCGCTCGCTCGGCTTGAGCACGACCGCGTTTCCGGCCGCGATGGCGATGGGGGTGAACCACAGCGGCACCATCACCGGAAAGTTGAACGGGCTGATGACCCCGACCACTCCGAGCGGCTGGCGGACCGAGTGCACGTCGATGTTGCCGGAGACCTGCTCGGAGAAGGAGCCGCGCAGCAGGGCGGGCGCGCCGCAGGCCAGGTCGACCACCTCGAGCCCGCGCTCGATCTCGCCCGTGGCGTCGCCAAGCACCTTCCCGTGCTGGGCGGTGATGAGGGCGGCGAGCTCGGCCTTGTTCTCGGTCAGCAGCGAGCGGAACCGGAACAGTACCTCGGCTCGGCGCCCGAGGGAGGTGTCCCGCCAGCCGGGCCAGGCCCGGGCCGCCAGACCGACCGTTCGGTCGATATCGGCCGAACTGGCGTAGGCCACGCGTTGGGAGAGCTCCCCGGTCGCCGGGTTGTACACGTCGCCCAGGCGGCCCGCGGCCCAGTCCGTCGGCCCGCCGCCCACCCAGTGCGTCAGAACTTCCACTCTGACCTTCTCCGTGCTCCTGCTGCCACACGAGGCCGCCGTCGTTTGTTCAGAATGTCGAACCGCGTTTCGGATAACGACACTAACTGCGGGCTTGCCGATTGGTCAAGGACGGGGGACCTGGAGCGGAATATCCCTGAATCGGCCCTGGATTGGCCCTTGACAGGCCGTGCCGATCAATTTATGTTCAGGTCACCAAATTGTGAAATCAGGGATGAGTTCGTTATTTCGAACTAGCTCCCACATCGTCAGGCAATCCTGGCGCACTGCCCGCTGCCTGACCGCCTTGCTCGATCACTCGCGACCCGATCGAAACTAGCCGCACCGCCGCGGCGAGTGACCAAGGGGGAATCCGCATATGACTTCTCGCCAAGAGCGCAGCCTGGGCCGCAAACCCGACCGTCTGGTCGGTCGAAGGGACTTTATGCGGTTCGCCGTGGCCGGCACGGCCGCCCTGGGGCTTACGGCCTGCGGCGCCAGTACCGCGACCACGGTCAAGCCCAAGCTGCCGCCCGGCTTCGACGCCGACCTGACCTCGTTCCTGAAGAAGACGTTCGGCGGCGGCGGCCCGCACTCGGGGGCGGGCATGAAGTTCCCCTTCGCCGCCGGCCTGCTGCTCAGCACCTCGCAGGCACCGTACGGCGAGGCCAGCCTCAGGGGGATCAAGCTGGCGGTGAAGCAGATCGCCGCCGCGGGCGGGCCTGATTTCAGCTACAGCGTCAAGGATCTCGCCGCCTCCAGTACCGCGGGTGCCACGGCCATGACCACCTGGGGTCAGTCCGACATCCCCTACTGCATCTCGTGCGGCTTCTTCGACGAAGGCAACGTCGTCAAGGGGGCCACCCAGTACAAGGTCTTCACCACCGATCCCGGCGGCGGAGACCTGCCCGTCTTCCAGGGGCTGCCGTACATCTGGGGCACCCGGGCCGTCACCCCCCTCGACTCGTACGCGGGAGTGATGAAGTACCTCGCGGCCAAGATGCCGCACGCGACCAGGATCGCCACCGCGGGCAGCGACCTCGGGCCGCTCGCCGGGCAGTTCACCGGCGCCCTGCAGGCGGCGATGAAGGAGCACTTCCCGGCCGCTGCGCTCATCGCGCAGGAGTACACCGAGGTCGGCGTCGGCGGGACCTACGACTTCGGGCCCTCGCTGTCCAAGCTCAGCGGGGCTACGCCCGACGTGATCCTGCCGTTCACCTGGGGCACCGACCCGGCGTCGTTCATGAAGTCGTACTTCGCGACCGACCTGACCGCCCAGGTGATCGGGCCGGACTACTTCACCACCAGCGCCCCGCTGGCCGGCAACGCGATCGTCGGCTACCAGTTCGCCTACGACTTCTTCAACCCGGCCAAACCCGGCAACACCTGGGGCGAGATGTTCACCGAGTCCTACGAGCAGGAGTACGGGGAGAGTCCCGACTACTATCCCGCCAACTACTACGAGAACACTTTCTTCCTCTGGCAGCTGATCTCGCGGGTGCTGGCCAAGGGCGGCAACCCGCGCGACGCCAGCCAGCTGCAGTCGGTCCTCGAGGAGGACCCGACGCTGATGAGCGTCTACGGCACCGGCAACGGTACCGGTTCGATCGTCTTCGGCAAGAAGACCCACACGCCCACGTCGCGCCCCATGGGCCTCTTCGAGGTCACCTCCGCCAGCACCACGGCGATCCCCAAGCAGCTGGCGTCGTTCAACATCGGCGGCGCGGACTTCGCCGTCTTGTGACAATCCGCGCGGCGACGGGTGCCCGGCGCACCCCGAGGGCGTCTTCTCGCAGGGAGAGAGCAGACAGATGACCGAGTTCCTCGACCTCTTTATCCAAGGTCTGGTCCTGGGGAGCGTGACCGGGGCCCTGGCGGCGAGCTTCGCGCTGATCATCGGGGTCACCGGGCGGTTCCACATTGCCTACATCACCACGTTCGCGCTGGCCGCCTACGCCGCCATCTGGGCCAACACCACCCTGGGCTTGGACGTCGGCCTGTCCGCCCTGATCGGCCTGGTCGTCGCCGTCGTGGTCGGTGTCGCGATCGAGGCGCTGATCTACCGGCCGATCGCCGATCACGCCGTCAACCGCGGGGCCAATCCGCTGATCCCGACGTTCATCGCCTCGCTGGCCCTGTCCACGCTGGCCAGCAACCTGATCTCGGTGCACTTCAACACCACGCCCACCCCGTTCAACCTGATCAGCCAGAGCCGGATCGTCTGGGGCAAGGTGGTCTTCCCCAACACCTTCGTCTACGAGGTGGTCATCTCCTGGGCCATCCTGCTGGGGATGGCCTACTTCCTGCAGCGCACGCAGCGCGGGAAGTGGATCATCGCCGTCCGCAGCAACCTCGACCTGGCCTCCACCGTGGGCATCAACGTCGGGCGGATCTTCCTGCTGGTCTTCGCCATCGGGTCGCTGGTCTCCGGCGTCCTCGGCATCATGTACACCGACGCCGGATTCGCCGCACCGAGCATGGGCTTCGACCAGGTCTTCGAAGGCTTCCTCATCGCCTTCCTGGCCGGCATGGACAGCAGCCCGATCCGGATGGGCGTCGTCGGGCTGATCATCGGCGAGATCACCGACCTGACCCAGTACTGGGTGAATCCCGCCTTCTCGAACGTCATCGTGTTCGGCATCCTGATGCTGTACGTGGTCTACCGGTCGATCGTCTTCCGGCGGCCCGAGTACAAGCTCAGCCTCCGTGCGCTCCGGGCCCGAACCGCGCTCAAGGAGGCGTGACCACGATGCTGCAGCAGCTGGACTACTGGAACCAGATCATTATCTTCGCGATCTTCGCGATGTCCCTCAACCTGGTGCAGGGCTACACCGGGCAGCTGACCGTCGCCCAGGCCGCGTTCGGTGCGGTCGGCGGGTACTCCGCGGCCCTGCTGTCTGTCCACCTCGGCCTTCCGTTCCTGGTCGGCGCCCTGGTCGGCATGGTGCTTGGGTTCGTCATCGGCGTTCTGCTGAGCATCCCGGCCCTGGGCGTGGGCGCGAACTACGTCATCCTGCTCACCCTCGCCTTCGCCTATATCGCCTCAGACCTGCTCAACAGCCTCAATGTCTTCGGCGGCGCGACCGGCATCCTCGGGGTCGGCGATCTCAGCCTGTTCGGCCTCCCGCTGACCAGCCAGTACAGCATTTTCTTCCTCTTCCTGGTCATCGGCCTGCTGGTCTTTGGCTTCTGCTGGCGGCTGGGGGAGTCCGGCTACGGGCGGATCCTCAAGGGCATGCGCGAGGACGAGTCGGCCGTTCGCTCGCTCGGCAAGAACACGGTCGTCTACCAGGCGCTGGTCTTCGGCCTTGGCTCGGCCCTGGCCGGCCTGGCGGGCGCCATGTTCACCTTCTACTTCGGGAACGCGACGCCGAGTGAGTTCAACCTCAACGAGGCCATCCTTTTCGTGATCATGGTGGTCATCGGCGGAGCGGGCAACCTGTTCGGCTCGGTCGTGGGGGCCATCTTGATCACCGCGTCCACTCCTGTCCTCGAAGACTGGGTCAAGGTCAGCCCGAGCACCGCCACGTACTGGCAACAGGTCGTCTACGCGGTGGCGCTGATCGTCGTCATGATCTTCCGGCCCTCCGGACTGTTCCCCGAGCACACCGCCGGCCAGCCCTACTGGTGGCACCGGCTGTGGGCACTGGGCCGGGCCGGGGTGAGCACCCCCCAGCCGGCGCTGGCCGAGGTCGTGCCGGCCATGGGCGCCGCCGGGCCAGCGGGAACGGCCCGGGTGTCCTATACCGCGCCCGTCGCCCCGTTGACCGTTAGCCGGGCCGCCCCCGGCCCTGGCCACGGAACTGGCGGCGGCGACGCGGGCGAGCACGAGCCGGGCGAGCCCGTCCCCGGGGTGCGGCTAACCGCCGACGGCCCGGGGCCGGTACTGGCGGACGACGCCACCGGCGAGTCGCTCCTCGAGGTGGCGGACCTGGTCAAGAGCTTCGGAGGTATCCAGGCCGTCCGAGGTGTCACCCTGCAGGTGCCGGCGCGCAAGGTCACCGCCCTGATCGGGCCGAACGGCGCGGGCAAGAGCACCCTGTTCGGCTTGTTCACCGGCTTCATCCCCGCGGACAGCGGCTCGGTCAAGCTCAAGGGCGTCGAGATCCGCGGCAAGACCCCGGACGCGATCGCGTCCATGGGCATGGTGCGTTCCTTCCAGGACGTCCGCCTGTTCCGCTACCTGACCTGCCTGCAGAACGTGATGCTGGCCATCCCCGGTCAGGACTGCGAGCACATGTGGCGGCTGTTCGCGACCCCGCTCGCGGTCCGCCGGACGGAGAAGGCGACCCGGGACCGGGCGATGGAGATCCTTCGCTGGGTCGGGCATGTCCCACCGCGCCAACGACCTGGCGGGCAGCCTCGGCCACGGCGAGCAGAAACTCGTCGCCATCGCCCGGGTGCTGGCCACCGAGGCCGAACTGCTGCTGCTGGACGAGCCGACCAGCGGCGTCGACCCCGAGTGGGTCGAGCGGGTCGCCGAGGTCATCCGCGAGCTGCCGACGTGGGGCCGCACGGTCTGCGTCGTCGAGCACAATCTCGGCTTCCTGCAGTTGCTCGACGCGGGCTGCTACTTCATGGAGGCGGGCCGGATCAGGACCCACGGCGCCCTCGACGAACTCATGGCGGACGAGGAACTCCGCCGCGCCTACTTCGGTGTGTAGGAGACCGCCATGACAGACAACGCCACCAGCAGCGCGACCCCGCCGCGAGCCGGCCCGTCAGCCGGGTACGCGGTCGAGGTCAGGCACTTGCAGACCGGGTACCTCAGGCGGCCGGTCGTCCACGACGTCAGCTTCCAGTGCCGGGCGGGCGAGGTCACCTGCCTGTTCGGGCACAACGGAGCGGGCAAGAGCAGCACCCTCAAGGCCATCGCCGGGCTGGTGCCCCAGTACAGCGGTGAGGTGTGGCTGTTCGGCGAAGACGTCACCTCCCTGCCGATCAGCGCCCGGGTGCGCAAGGGGGTGGTGTACCTGCCGCAGGAGCGGGCCGTCTTTACCGGGCTGAACGTGGAGGACAACCTCATGCTCGGGGCGGCCCTGGAGCCGGACAAGAAGGTCGTGGCCGAGCGGCGCGCGGCCGTGATCGACTTGTTTCCCCGCCTCGGCGAGCGTCTCGGGCAGCTGGCCCAGACGATGAGCGGCGGCGAGCAGCGGATGCTCTCCATGGGCATCGCCCTGATGGCGGGAGCCCAGGTGCTCATGCTCGACGAGCCCTCGCTCGGGCTGGCGCCGCAGGTCAACCTGACCCTGCTGAAGGCAACCAAGCGGCTGTGCGAGGAGCGCGGCGTGAGCGTGCTGCTGGTCGAGCAGGCCATCGGCGAAGCGCTGAACTTCGCCGACCACGTGTTCGTGGTCCGCAGCGGAACGGTCGTCAGCGAGCACACCGGAGACGAGGCACGCGCCCGGACGGACTGGTGGACGGTGTTCTAGCCGTCCATCCAGCCGGGCGTACGACAACGGGCCACGAGCCGCCGCGGCAGGCGGCCCTCGGGAAAGGAAGAACTTTGGCCACGGTCGAGACGGTACGCGGGGCGGTGGACACCGCCCGCCTGGGTGCCACGCTCATGCACGAGCACGTGTTCATCACCACGCCCGAGTTCCCGGAGAACTACCCGGGGATCATCGGATGGGACGAGGAGGAAAAGGTAGCGGAGGCGATCAAGAACCTCCAGGACCTGAAGGCCGCGGGCATCGACTCGCTGCTCGACCTGACGGTCATCGGCATGGGCCGCTACATCCCGCGCCTGGCCCGCATCAACGAGGCGGTGCCCGACTTCAATATCCTCGTCGCCACCGGCGTCTACACCTACGACGGCCTGCCCCATTACCTCATGGCCGTCGGCCCCGGCGGCCTCGGTGGCCGTGAGCCGCTGGTCGAGATGTTCGTCAAGGACCTCACCGAGGGGATCGCGGGGACGGGCGTCAAGGCATCGGCGCTCAAGGTGTGCACCGACAAGCCCGGGGTGACGCCGACGATCGAGCGGCTGTTGCGCGCCGTAGCCAGGGCCCACCGGGCGACCGGCGCCCCCATCTCCACCCACACCGACGTGGCCACCCGGCGCGGCCTCGAGCAGCAGGCGATCTTCGAGAGCGAGGGCGTGGACCTGACCCGGGTGGTGATCGGGCACTCGGGCGACACCAACGACCTCAACTACCTCAAGGAGATCCTGCAGCGGGGCTCCTACCTCGGCATGGACCGCTTCGGGATGGAGGGCGGGCACTTCCTGACCTTCGAGGAGCGGGTCCGGGTGGTCGCCGACCTGTGCGAGCTCGGCTACGCCGACCAGCTGGTGCTCTCGCATGACGCCAGCTGCTGGATGGACTGGGCGCCGCAGGAGCTGCGGGCTGGCACGCCGATGGAGATGCCCAACTGGCACTTCCTGCATATCAGCCAGCACGTGCTGCCCGCACTCAAGGCCCGGGGGGTAACCGACGAGCAGATCGGCGCCATGCTCGTCGGCAACCCGAGAAAGATCTTCGAGGCTCCACGGACCGCTTACTGACCTGGAACAGAAGGGATCAACCATGGCTGACAACGGCAACCGGGTGTCACTCGTAACGGGCACCGGCCGGGGGGCAGGCCGCGGCATCGCCGCCGCCCTGGCCAAGGAGGGCGGCAAGCTCGTCTTCTGCGACCTCGACGAGGTCACGCTGGGCGAATCGGCCGAGGAGGCCAGGAAGCTCGGCGCCGAGGTCCTCGCCGTACCGTGCGACGTCTCGCGGGAGGAGCAGGTCGACGCCATGTTCGCCCAGGCGAGCGAGGCCTTCGGCCGGCTCGACGTGCTGGTGAATACCGTGGCCTGGATCGACCCCCCGGGCCCGATCGCCGAGCTGCCGACCGAGCGCTGGCACCGGACCATCTCGACGAACCTCGACAGCGTCATGTTCTGCACCCGTGCGGCGCTGCGCACGATGATCCCCCAGCGGTCCGGCGTGATCATCAACATCTCCTCACTCAACGGAACCCGGGGCTTCCCCGACCGGCCGAGCTACGGGGCGACGAAGGCCGCGGTCATCAACCTCACCCAGACGACGGCCATGGAGAACCGCGAGTACGGCATCCGGGCCAACGTCCTGGTCCCCGGCGGGATCGTCGGCGAGCGGGTGCGGATCTTGCGCGAGTACGGCCTGGAACGGATGAAAGAGCGGGGCGAAGAGCCGCCGACCAGGAGCCCGTATCCCGGGCCGCCGATGGAGATGCTCGACCCCGAGTGGATCGGGCGCTACGTGGCCTGGCTGGTCTCGCCGGACGGCCGGCACATCAACGGCCAGGCCCTGGTGATCGGCGAGGCTCCCCGGTCGCCGCTCCAGGCCATGTTCCCCGACATCTGACGAAAGGACGTACCGATGGAGATACTGAACGACGAGAGGCTCGACGAGTTCCGGGAGGAGGCCCGTACCTGGCTGGCCGAGAACATCCCGGACGGCACGCGGCCGCCGGACGACGAGGGCGCCAGGGAATTCGACTGCAACTGGCAGCGCATCCAGTTCGAGGGCGGCTGGGCCGGCGTCAGCTGGCCGAAAGAGTACGGCGGCCGCGGCCTGTCCGCCGCCGAGCAGCTGATCTGGTACGAGGAGTGCGCGCGGGCCAAGGCGCCGAGCACGGGCGCGTTCACCGTCGCGCTCGGTCACGCGGGACCGACGATCATGGCGGCGGGTCCGAGGAGCAGAAGGCGACCTACCTGGAGCCGATCATCGCCGGCCGAGACGCCCTGGTGCCAGGGCTTCTCCGAGCCCGGCTCCGGCTCCGACCTGGCCTCCTTGCGCACCCGGGCCGTCATCGACGGCGACGAGCTGGTGGTCAACGGGCAGAAGATCTGGACCAGCTTCGCCATGCTGGCCGACTTCCAGGAACTGCTCTGCCGGACCGATCCCGACGTGCCCAAGCACCGCGGCATCTCCTGGGTGATCCTGGACATGAAGACGCCCGGGCTGACCGTCCGGCCGATCAAGACGATCAACGGCATGTCGCACTTCGCCGAGTGCTTCTACGACAACGTCCGCATCCCGCTGAAGAACGTCGTCGGCGGCATCAACAACGGCTGGGCCACCGCCATGACGACACTGTCCCACGAGCGCGGTCTCGGCTACCTGGCCAGCCGGCTGCTCATCCTCGAGCAGGCCGAGGAGCTCATCCGCGAGGCCGACAAGCGGAACGTGCTAGAGGGCCGGCTGGCCTACGAGCTCGCCTGCATGCGGGCCGAGGCCCAGGTGGTGCACGCCCTCGGCTACGACGGCATCGCCGACGGCCGCAAGCGGGAGCTGGTCGCTGGGGTCAACCAGCTGTTCAACGGCGAGCTGAGCAAGCGCCTCGAGCGGCTCGCACTCGACGTGCTGACCTCCGAGGGCCTGGAGCGGTCGTCCTGGACGACGGGCTATCTCAGCTCCTTCCCGGCCACCATCGCGGGCGGCACCAAGGACATCCAGAAAAACATCCTGGGCGAGCGTGTATTGGGGCTGCCGCGATGATCGGCCTGACCATTTCCAGCGAGCAGGAAGACCTCATCAGCACGGTCGCCCGGGCCGCGGCGGCCGAGTTCCCGCGCACCGAGCTCGTCCGGGCCTGCGTGGAGGGATCCATCGCCCCCCTCGACGACAAGAAGTGGCGCACGCTGGCCGAGCTGGGCCTCTTCAGCCTGGGGGTGCCCGAGGCAGCGGGCGGCGTCGGCCTCGAACTGGCCGACGAGGTGCTGGCCGTGATCGAGCTCGGCCGCGTCCCGGCCCGCGGCCCGTGGGCCGGCACCATCCTCGCCGCCCGGCTGGCCGCGCAGGCGGGCGACACCGAGCTGACCGCGGCGCTGATGTCCGGGGAGGCCCGGGCCGGGCTGATCAACGGCGACTACGTCGTCGACGCGGGGCCCGGCGACTACGCGCTGCGGGTCAACGGCCGACGGCGGTGAGCTGGTCCGGGTCACCGCCGCGAAGGAGGTGCCGGGATCCGACGAAGCCACGCTCGTGTCCCGGGTCGAGGAGACCGAACCGGTCCTGCTGGTCGCCGACTCCCGGCTGCAGACCCGGCTCCGGGTCCTGCTGGCGGCCTACCTGATCGGCGTGGCCGAGGCGGCGACCGACATGTCGGCCGAGTACGCCAAGGTCCGCCATCAGTTCGGCAAGCCGATCGGCTCCTTCCAGGCGGTCAAGCACCGCTGCGCGGAGATGGTGGTCCGGGCCTACTCGGCGCGGACCGAGCTGTTCGTGGCTTCCCTGCTGCTGACCCAGGACGGGGACCAGGCGGGCCTGCTCGAGGGCACCTCGGCCTACCTGCTGGCCCTACAGGCGGCGCAGCGCAACGCCGAGGACAACGTGCAGAACCACGGCGGGATCGGCGTCACCGCCGAGCACGACGCGGGCGTGCTGGTCAAGCGGGCGCTCATCTACCGGAATCTGGGCGGGACGGAAATCGACCTCGTCCCGATCCTGCTGACGGCGCCGCGCACATCGTTCGCGTAAGCGCCGCCGACTAGCAGTCACCGATCACCGGGCGCTGGCGCCCGGGCCGGGCTGTCCCCGGTCCGGGCGCCAGCGTGCCGCGACGAGAGCACGAATGCGACGGGAGCATGACCATGGACAACCCCGGACGAGGCACTGCGGCGAATCACCGGGCCCGGCGGCCCGTTCGAGATCGCCGTCGAGGAGATCCAGGGCATTCCGACCCGCGCCTACCAGTGCGGTCCGCGCACCCTGGTCGAGGTACTGGCGCAGCCCCGCCCGGCCGACGACGAGACCGTTTACCTGATCTACGGCGACGAGCGCATCACGCACGCCGCCCACCGCGACATCGTGGCCGGCCTCGCGCAGTACCTGAAGTCCGAGGTGGGTGTGCGCAAGGGCGACCGGGTCGCCCTGGCCCTGCGCAACTACCCGGAGTTCGTGTTCTTCTTCTGGGCCGCCCTCACCCTCGGCGCCATCGCCGTCCCGCTCAACGCCTGGTGGACGGCGGACGAGCTGGGGTACGGCCTGGACGACTGCGGCGCCGTCACCCTCGTCGCCGATGAGGAGCGGCTGACCCGGCTGGCCGGCCTGCTGCCCCGGCTGCGGCAGCTACGCCGCACCTTCTCCGTCCGCACCGAGGTGACCGCGCCGGGCGTGCTGCCGTGGGCGGAGCTGCGCGCGTCCCTGCCCCGGGGCCTGGCGCTGCCGGACGTCCCCATCGACACCGACGATGACGCCACCATCCTCTACACCTCCGGGACGACCGGCCGGTCCCGGGGCGCGGTGCACAGCCACCGCAACCACTGCACCAACCTCATCAACGGGCTCGCCCGGGGCGCGGCCGCGGCGGCCGCAGTGCCGTCCGCGACCACCGCGCCGCCGGTAACGGCGGCCACCCAGCCCGGCACGATCGCCCACATGCCGCTGTTCCACATCACCCAGCTGTCGTCCCTCTACATCAGCCTGCCCGCCCGGCAGAAGCTGGTGCTGACCTACCGCTGGGACGCCGAGAAAGCCCTGGAGCATATCGAGCGCGAGCGGCTGACCGGTTTCGGCGGGACGCCGCTGCACGCGCAGGACCTGCTCGACTCGCCGTCGTTGCGGCCGCCGCGACCTGTCCAGCCTGCGCAGCTTCGGCATGGGCGCCGCCGCCATCCCGCCGGAGATCGTCCTGCGGGTCAACGAGGTCTTCGCCGGACGGGTCGCGGCCGGCACCGGGTACGGGATGACCGAGGCGACCTCGGCCGTGACGCTGATCGGCGGCCCGGAGTACGTGGCGCACCCCGACAGCGTGGGGCGGCCGACGCCGGTCAACGAGATCCGCGTCGTCGACGAGGCGGGTCACGACCAGCCGCCCGGCGAGCGCGGCGAGCTGTGGGTCAAGGGCCCGAACATCGTCCGCGGCTACTGGAACAACCCGCAGGCCACGGCGCTGGCGTTCAGCGACGGCTGGCATCACACCGGCGACGTGGCCCGGGTCGACGAGGCGGGCCGCGTCTACATCGTCGACCGGGTCAAGGACGTGGTCATCCGCGCGGGGGAGAACGTGCACACCGGAGAGGTCGAGGCCGTGCTCTACGACCACCCGGCCGTGCGGGTCGCCGCCGTTGTCGGCCTGCCCCATCAGCGGCTGGGCGAGGAGGTCGTGGCCGTGGTGGAGCTCTACCCCGGCAGCGCGGTCACCGCGCAGGAGCTGCAGGCGCACGTGGCCGGCGCTGGCCCACTTCAAGGTGCCCTCCCAGGTCCTGTTCATCGACCAGGACCTGCCCCGCACGGCGACCGGCAAGGTCATCAAGCGTGAGGTCCGCCAGCTGGCCCAGGAGCTGGCGGCGCGGTAGCCGGGCCGGTCAGGGCGCCGGGAGCACCTTCCGCTTGATCAGCACGCGCAGCCAGTGCCGGAACGAGTCCTCGGTGTCCCACGTCTCGGTGAACCCGGCCTGCTTGATCTTCACCGTGCTGACGAACGCGGGGCTGCGCCGGCCGTCGGTCACCCCGTAGTTGAAGCACAGGTCGGCATAGTGGTGCGACTCGCCAAGCAGGTCCGCCATCGCCACCGGGCGCAGGCCGTGGCGGGCCACGATCGCGTCCCACCGGCCGGCCCGGGCGGGCAGGAAGTCGGACAGCTTGACCGGCTCGTCCGGGCCGGGCGCGACGCCGAGCGTCTCGGCCAGCGCGGGCCACAGGTCACGCCACTCGAACACCTCGCCGTTGGTGAGGTTGAACGTCTCCCCGGCCGCCGCGGTGGCGGTCGCGGCCCAGACGAGCGCGCCTGCGACCAACCGCGTGTCGACTGCCTCCCAGACGTAGGAGGCTCCGCCGGGATAGCCGAACGGACGTCCCTCGGCCCGGCAGAGCGCCGCGTAGGCGCCGATGACCGGCGGCAGGTTCATCGCCACCCCGTAGCTGGGGCCGACGACCAGCTGGGGCCGGAAGATCGTGTACCGCCAGCCGCCCGCCGCGGCCTTGTCCCGCAGGTAGTCCTCCTGCACCCAGTAGAAGTTGGGATGGTCGACCCGCGGCTGCCATTCCCGGGCCGGGACGCGCATCGGGCGCACCGACCCGCCGTACGCCTTCGTCCCCTGCAGCAGGCTGACGTGCTCCAGCCCGGCCGCGGCGGCGCCGAGCGGCTCGAGCAGGTTGCGCAGCATGTCGCCGTTGCGCGCGATGTTGACCGGGTCCCGCCAGCCCGGCATCAGGCCGGGTGCCTCCGATACCGCTGTGTAGACGACATGAGTGATGTCGCGGCGCGCACCGAAAGCCGACCGGCACGCGGCGGGATCACGCAGGTCGACGGCCACGTGCTCGAAGTGCGCGGCCGTCTCCGTCTCGGGCCGCCGCCGCGACACGGCCACGACCGGCCAGCCGCTGGCGGTGAACCGGTCGATGGCGGCCGCACCGACCAGGCCGCTGGCGCCGGCGATGAGGACCTTTACGGGCATGGCGCGTCCGGCCGTTGCCGCTAGCGGCCGACGACGACGGTGGCGGTGCCCGGCGCCAGCAGCGTGCCGTCCTGGTCCTGCGCTTGCAGGGCCACGTCGACCTCCGTGACGGGGCCGCCGCCCGCGTCGCCGGGCACCGGGCGCACCGCGGTCACCGTACCGGTCACGACCACCCGCTTGCCCCGGGTCACGGCGGAGCGGTACTGCACGCCGGCCGCGGCGATCCGCGCCTGGTCGCCGAACCACTGGTGCAGGGCGACGTGCAGGTAGGCCCAGGTGAGGTTGCCCATGCCGAACGCCGTCGGGTACCCGGCGGACCGGCCCGCGTCGTCTTCCATGTGAATCGGGATGAACTCGTCGTTGACCGCCGCGTAGCGGTTCCAGTACGCGAAGCCGGAGTCGCGTGTGAACGGCGGGAACGTGTCTCCCACGGTGAACGTCACCGGGCTCCTCCTTAGTAGCGGATCGAGGTCTGGTCGGTCTCCTTGACCGTCTCCCCGCGGGTGTTGACCCAGGTGGAGCGGACGACGGTCAGCAGCATGGTGCCCATCCGGCCCTGCTTCTCGGTGTAGCTGAGCACGTGCGACGTCGAGCGGATGACGTCCCCGGGCCGGATGCGCGGGCCGTAGCGGGTCTGCGAGCCGGCGTTGAGGTTGGTCGTCAGGCCCGGTCCCTTCACGCCGAGGCGGGTTTCCGTGTAGTCCCAGTCGAAGCTCTCCTCGCGGGGGGCCAGCTCCGGCTCGGCCGTCGCCCAGGCGAATGGGTTGAAGTCCTCGGGGGCGACGATGCCGCCCAGCGAGCTTGCCTGGGCGTACTCCTCGTCCCAGTAGATGCGGGGCGGCAGCTCGGGGAAGTAGACGGCGATGGCCCAGCGCCGGATGTCCGAGGCCGCCACCGGGTAGGACACGGTCTCCCTGAAGGGAACGCCGATGACCGAGCGCATCTGCGGCGTGATGTAGACGTCGGCCGGTGTCATGCCCGGCTCCCAGACGGACTCGCCGCGACGGCGGTGGCGGCCGAGCCGGACTGGCCGGCCATCAGCTCGACGTCGCGGGCGGCGACGCCGAGCAGGTCGCGCAGCACAGTGGCGGTGTGCTGCCCGATGCCGGGGGCCGCGGTGAGGTCGAACGCCATGTCGTCCGACCGGAACGGCGGCCCGGGTACCCGCACCCAGCCGGCGACCGGGTGGTGCACCGTCCGCCAGATGCCGGTCCGGGCGATGTCCGGGTTGGCGATGATGTCGCCCGGCTCGGCTACATACGACAGCGGCGCCCCGAACTCGATCGCCGCGTCGTACACCTGCTTCTTGGTTCGGGCGGCGCACCACTCGGCCACGATCTTGTAGCACTCGCCCCGGAGGAACTCATCGTCTTCGGCCCGCTCGAGCAGCTCGGGGTGGCCGATGGCGCGGAAGAACGACGGCAGGTTCATCACGTTGACGAAGCAGCCCACGTAGCCGTCCTGGCACTGGAACTGACCCCAGGTGGCCCGGCCGCCGTTGCCCATGCGCAGCAGCCCGGCGGGCAGGTCGTCGCCGTTGAGCGCCATCGGTCCCTGGGCCTCCAGGGTGGAGGCCTGCACCTCCTGCACGGAGATCTCGACGTACTGGCCGGCCCCGGTCCGGGCCACGGCGAACAGGGCGCTCAGCGCGGCGCCGAGAACGTGCAGTGAAGCCTGGCGCTCGGCCTGGTTGTGGAAGGCCTTGAGCGGCTCGCGGTCGGGGTCGCCCATCAGGGACATCTGGCCGCCGACTGGCGAACTCGGTGATCTCCGAAGCCGACCAGCCGGCGTAGGGTCCCCCTTCGCCGTACGGGGTTACCGCGACGACCGACAGGGCCGGGCTGGCCGCGCGCAGCCGCTCCCGGGCCAGGCCCAGGGCGTCACGCTGCGCCGCGGGCACGTCGGTGAGCAGCAGCTGAGACTGGCCGGCCAGCGCGGCCAGCAGCTGGCGGCCGGCGCTCTGGCCGAGGTCGAGGACGACCGACTGCTTGCCCCCGTGGAAGTAGTGCCACGTGGCGCCGGCTTCCGGGCTCACCGATCCGGGCGGGAACGGGCCCAGGCCGCGGCTCGCGTCGCCGCCGGGCGGCTCGACCTTGATGACCTCGGCACCGTAGCCCGCCATGGTGCGGGCGGCGAGGGCCACGGCCTCGCCGCCGGCGACCTCGATGACGCGAAATCCTCGCAGCGGGTGGTCGGGCATGAGTTTCTCCTTGGACAAGATCGGATGCCTGCGTCAGGACGGCCGGGGCCGGTCGGCGAGGATGCCGTCGCGTTCCAGCGCGTCGATGGCGTCGCCGGAGTAGCCGAGGACGCGCGCGAGCACCTCCCGGTTGTGCTGGCCGAATCTCGGGGCGGTGCGCACCCCGAGCTGGCAGCCGTCGAAGTGCCAGACCGGCGCGGTGACCCGTATCTCGCCGTACTCGGGGTGGGGGAGCGCGCGGAAGAAGTCGCGCGCCACCAGGTTGGCGTCCTGCGGCAGGTCAGCGGGCGCCCGGACGGGAGCGGCCGGGACGCCGGCCGCCTGCAGCTGCCGGGCGGCGTCGTCCGCGGTGCGCCCCTTCGTCCAGCCGGCGATCGCCTCATCCAGCCGGTCGTGCGCCCCCATCCGGCCGACGACGGTGGCTAGCTCCTGGTCGGCCGCCAGGTCGTCGGCCGCCATCGCCTGGCACAGCGCCCGCCACTGGTGGTCGGTCACCACCGAGATGGTTACCCAGCCGGCCGCCGCCGGGTAGACCCCCTGCGGGGCGTAGGCCGAGCTGCGGTTGCCGTTGCGGCTCATGGGCGCGCCCGATCTGGTGCGCAAGCAGCGCGTCACCGATCATGCCAAGCAGCAGGTTGCGCTGGCTCACCTCGACGTACTGGCCGGCCCCGGTGCGCTCCCGCTGCAGCAGGGCCAGCAGCACGGCCGCCGCGCCGCCCAGCCCGGCGAGCGGGTCACCGTAGGAGATCCCCGACTTGTGCGGCGGCCCGTCGAGGTAGCCGTTGAGGTACGCCAGGCCGCCCATCTGCTCGATGTTCGGCCCGTAGGCCGGGATGGACGCCTCCGGCTGATAGCTGGAGAACCCGGGCAGGGAAACCACGATGATGCGCGGGTTGATCTTCTTCAGCTCGTCGTAGCCGAAGCCCAGCCGCTTGATGACGCCGGGCCGGAAGTTCTCGATCAGGACATCGCTGACCGCCGCCAGCTCGCGGATGATGGCCCGCCCGGATGCCTGCTGGACGTCGATGGCCATGCCGAGCTTGTTGCGGTTGTACTCGTTGAAGTACCGGCTCGCGTCATAGGGGCGCTCGAATTCCCGGTCGGCCGGGACGGTGAGGATGCGCGTCAGGTCGGTGCGCGCCGGGCCCTCGACCTTGATGACTTCTGCGCCCAGGTCGGCCAGCAGCTTGGTGCCGTACGGCCCGGCCCAGACCATGGTCAGGTCGATGACGCGGATGCCGGCCAGCGGCAGCGGTGCGCCGTCAGCGGCAGCTGCGCCGGCGGCGTCGGGAGTCGTGGTGCTCACGGCGAGGTCCTCCTCAGTGGCGCCATCCCGGCGAGCGCGGGCCGGCGAGCGGGGCGCGCCTGGTCGCCCGTCCAATGCATTCGAGATATCGAACAACATTCATAGCACTTCTCTTAGCTTCGAACCCGGACCCGATGCTGTCAAGACGCTGGGCGGGCTGGAAAGAACCGACCTGATCCCCTTGCTGATAGGGCTATTTGCGGCTTGCGGCGATACCTGCGTGGCAGGCGGACAGGCCCGGTTGACACCCCTAGGGGGCAGACGTACTGTCGCCCTGTATTCCGAACGTCGTTCATTCACAAGGACATGCCGAAGGACGTTCGAGCTCCGGGCGGCGACGTCGCGGACTGGTCGGCGGCCACCGTCGGCTCGCCGGGGAGGAGAGCGACCAGATGGCAGACCCCTACGAGAAGCCACGGCAGACCCTTCTCCTGGACAGGGTGGGCACGGACGGGCGGGTGGGCCGCATCACGCTCAACCGGCCGGAGAAGCTGAACGCGCTGAGCCAGGAACTGCTGTACGAACTCAACGACGCGCTGCACGAGCTCGAGGCCGACTTCGATACCCGGGTCATCCTGCTGCGCGGCGCCGGCCGCTGCTTCAGCGCGGGCTACGACCTGGCCCCGAGCTCCGGCCGCGACCACGACGCCGTCAGCCACCAGTACCGGGCGGAAGACGAGCAGGGCCGCCGGCTGATCATGGGCACCCGGACGGCCATGCAGCAGATCGTCGACATCCAGATGTACTTCTGGAACATGGGCAAGGTCACCATCGCCCAGCTGCACGGGTTCTGCCTGGCCGGCGGGTGCGAGCTGGCCATGCTGGCCGACCTCGTGGTCGCGGCCGACGACACCCAGATCGGCCATCCGGGCAACCGCTTCGGCACCTCCCGCACCGGCGTCATCTGGCCGCTCGTCCTCGGCATGCGCAAGGCCAAGGAGCTGTACCTCACCGGATCGTCGGTCTCGGGGGAGGAGGCCGAGCGGATCGGGATGATCAACCACGCCTGGCCGGCCGACGAGTTCGAGGACCGCGCGGTCGAGTACGCCGACTACGTGGCGAACATGCCGTCGGACCACCTCGGCATCCTCAAGCAGAACATGAACCGGTTCTACGAGAACATGGGCATCTACTCCTCGGTCCGCAGCTCGACCGAGTTCGACGCGATGAGCCAGTTCTCGAGCCAGGCGCATGAGTTCCGCGACCGGATGACCGACGCCCTGGCCAACGGCCGCAGCCTGCGCGAGGTGTTCGAGTGGCGCGACGGGCCGTACAAGGACTACCGGGCGGCCAAGAAATGACGACGGAGACCGAAGAGGGGCTCGGCCTGCGGCTGACCAGCGGCTGGCCGGGCAGGTCGCGGTGGTGACCGGCGCGGGCACCGCGCACGGGATCGGCAACGGGCAGGCGGTCGCGCGGACGCTGGCCGCGCACGGCGCCCGCGTCGTCTGCGTTGACCGGGTCGGCGAGCGGGCCGAGCAGGTCGCGGAGCATATCCGCAAAGACGGGGGCGAGGCGCTCGCGGTCGAGGCCGACGTGACGTCGGTGCCGGACTGCGACCGGATCGCCGCGGCCGCCGACGACGCCTTCGGGCGGGTCGACGCCCTGGTGAACACCGCCGGGATCGTGTCCAGGAACGGGCTGCGGGCCCGGGTCGCGGGGGGCGTGCTCGGCGAGTGGGAGCACCTCGACCTGGACGACTGGGACCAGGTGTTCCGGGTCAACGTCACCGGGCCGATGCTGTGCACGCGTGCGCTCGCCCCGGCGCTCAGCCGTCGGGGCGGGGCGGTCGTCTTCGTCGGCACGACGATGGCTGACCATTGGTACGGCGGCGGCGGATCACTCGCCTACGGAGCCTCGAAGGCTGCCCTCGAGGGCCTGAGCCTCGAGATCGCCGGGGCGCTCGGCCCGCGCGGAGTGCGCTGCAACCTGCTGGTCATCGGCCAGGTGCGGGCTCCGCATATCGACGCGGCGGCCGAGGCGCTGGGCGAGCAGGGGCAGCAGATGCTCGATCACCGCCGCCGCTCCAGCCTGCTCGAGGTGGACGGCACCCCGTTCGATGTCGCCCTGACCGCCCTGTACCTGGTCGGCCCGGACTCGCGCTGGATCACCGGCCAGAAGATCTTCGTGGACGGGGGTGCCGGGCGCACCATGCGCTAAGCGGGGGTGCGCCGCACCGCGCTAACTGGGGTGCGCTGCACCGCGCGCTAAGCGGGGCGCGCTGCCGAGCCGTCGGCTGATCGTGTCCGCGAGCACGGTCAGCTTGGAGGTCAGGTCGGTCGAGAACGGCTTAGCCGATGCCTTGACCATGCTGAAGGCGATGGCGCTGCGTGCTTGCTGCTCGTCGCCCTCGAAGAGCGGGACGCCGATGCAGAGCATGCCCTTGGCTGTCTCCTCGTCGTCGACCGAGTACCCGCGCTCGCGGGTGACCGCGAGCTCGGCCAGCAGGCTCTCCAGGTCGGGACCGGCCACCTTCGCTCCGCTTTCCGAGGTGGGGTTCGTGATCAGCTGCTTCACGTTCGACTCGCTGAAGGTGGACAGGATCGCCTTGCCCGTGCCGGTGGACCAGGCTGGCAGCCGCATGCCGATCTGGTACCTGACCGCCAGCGGGCGGTCGGCGTTGATGACCGCGACGTACACCACGTCGACCCCGCTCAGCACGCCAAGGACGAGCGTCTCGCCGATCCCGCCTACTTCGCGGCAGGTCTCGAGGAAGGTGCCCACCAGCTCTGTCTTGGCCAGCCGGGCGCGGGCCAGCTCGACGACGCGCAGCCCGATCTGGAAGCGTCCGTCCAGGCCACGCTCGATGAGTCCGGTGTCGAGCAGGGCCATGCATACGTTATGGAGGGAGCTGCGCGGCATGTCCAGGGACGCCGCCATCTGACCAAAGTTAACCGGGTCGGTGCACGAGGCCAGGTACCCAAGGACGGTCGCTGCCCGGTGCACAGCAGGAACAGTCAATAATTCCGCCCTCTCTTCGGAGACATACTCAGAATACAGCATTCGAGCCGTTCTGAGGGCGGCAGGAGGCCGCGGGGGATAACCTGTACCGCCCGCTTTCTGGTATTTGCTGATTTGGCCGTGCGGTCCCGCTTCAGTCCGCGGGCGAGGACGCGGGAACGGAGTCCCTCGATGCCCGTCCGGCGCGCTGGCGGCGAGTCCGGATCGCCGCCTGGGAGTCCGCCGCCGCGGCCGACAGCGGCCCGCCGGCGACGGCGTCCTTGACCGGTGCCTGATTGCCGCGCACGCGTATTCCGTCCCGCAGCATGTGCCAGAAATCCTCGCCGATGGAGCGCGGCGTGGACCCGTCTCCGGAGCGGTACCACTGGTAAGCCCAGTTGCACATTCCAAAGAAATGCAGCGCGCACAGTTTCGGGTCAGTATCGATAATCCCCTGGTCAACGCCTTGTTGGAGCAAGTTTTCGACAATCTTCGCGTACTGGTCACGCTTCTGGCGGATGGTGGAACGCTGGGGGGCGGGCAACTCGCGGTGGTGCTCGAAGAACGTGCGGACGTGACCCCGGTGGGTGTCCATGAGGTCAATGATGTCGCCGGCAATACCCTGGAGGAGTTCATCGGGTCCTAGTGAAATATCCGTCGCGCGCTCGGCGTGCTCGGCTAGCAGCAGGTCAATGAATTCTTCGTGTATCGCATAAAGGATTTCATCTTTAGATCGATAGTAGTGGTAAAGGGTAGGTTTTGCTATGCCAACCGATGAGGCAATGTCTTCCATTGTTGTCGCGTGGTATCCGCGGCTGTCAAAGAGCGCGGCGGCCTCGTTGACGATCTGTCCTCGCTTCTTGTCCGCCTTGGTCGCGGACGCCGCCACTCGGCTGTCTGTCACGATTTCCTCCCGGCCGTTGCTGCCATTTAGCTTAACCGACCGGTCGGTTGACCCCGGCAGCCGGTCAGAATTTGCCTCTGGCAACCGTGCAGAAAAGTAGCGTGCTCCGCGTCGCCTAGCACGGGCAGGGCAGGTCTTGACACCCCTCCCGGCTAACGCCCAGACTAGGGTTAACCACCCGACCGACCCGTCGGTCGGGTGGAGCGCTGAAGGCTCAGCCGGCTCCCGGAAGCTGCTGCCGCGGGGCGGGCAACACCCTCGCCCCGCCTGGGCGAGCACTCGCGGAGGTGCGGAGATGTCGCCGCTGAGGTGGAACCGACAAGGAGATCAGCATCTCGCATGGACAATCTGCTGCTAGACGGCAAGGTTGCGTGGGTCACCGGTGCCGGGCGTGGCCTTGGTGCAGCGATTGCGCAGGGACTGGCCGCTGCCGGGGCTACGGTCGCCCTGACCGCCCGCAGCCGCAGCGAGCTCGCTGAGACGCTGGCCAAGATCGAGGCTGATGGCGGCCGCGGACTGGTCCTTCCGGCCGACGTGACCGATCCGGTGCAGGTCGACGGCGTGATCGCCGCCGCCCTGGACGGTCTCGGCGGTTTGGACGTCCTGGTTAACAACGCCGGGATCAGTCCGGTGCTGACCCGCAGCGAGGCACTGAGCCTGGCCGACTGGCGGCGCATTCTGGACGTGAACCTGACGGGCGCGTTCATCTGCTCGCAGGCCGCCGGGCGGCACATGCTCGCCGCTTCCCGCGGAAGCGTCATTAGTATCAGCTCGGTCCACGGCCAGCAGGCCTGGCCGCGGCTGGCCGCTTATGCCGCGAGCAAGGGCGGTCTGGAGATGCTTACCCGCACGCTGGCGATCGAGTGGGCCGACCGGAACGTCCGGGTAAATGCCGTGGCGCCCGGTTATTTCGCCACCGAAATGACCGCGGGACTCCGGGCGAGCGGGCGCAGCGACGCGCTTGTCCAGCGAATCCCACTTGGCCGGTTCGGTCTTCCTCAGGAAGTAGTCGGCGCAGTGCTCTTCCTGGCTTCTGATCTTTCCTCATATGTCACCGGCTCGACCGTCTCGGTAGACGGTGGGTGGACCGCATAACCCGTGCCCCGGGATGCCCCGTGGCGCTGGAGCTGGCGACCGAGTGGCGCGGAACGAGCGGATAAGAGGTAGCAGGTGGCAATCGAGTTCGGCGTGGACAGTGAAATCGCGAAATTGCGTCAGCGCGTGCGCGAATTCATCGACACCCAGGTCATCCCGAGCGAGACGGCCCTGACCGGGCAGCACGGGCTGCCGGATGAGGTCCGGGCCCAACTCCAGTCCGCGGCCCGCGACGCGGGTCTGTTCGTACCGCAGATGCCCGCCGAGTACGGGGGACTGGGCCTGGATACCCGCGGCCAGGCGGTGATCTTCGAAGCGGCCGGACGCAGCCCGCTCGGGCCGATCGCCCTAAACTGCGCTGCTCCGGACGAGGGGAACATGCTGCTACTCGAACGCGTCGCGACGCCCGCACAGCGCGACCGCTACCTGCGGCCGCTGGCTGCGGGCCAGGGGCGCTCCTGCTTCGCGATGACCGAGCCCGCTCCCGGGGCTGGGGCCGATCCGGACCTGCTAACCACGTCGGCGGTCAGGTGCGGGAACGGGTGGCAGATCAGTGGCCGCAAGCACTTCATCACCGGGGCCCAAGGCGCCTCATTCGCCATCGTCATGGCCCGCACCAGCGACAGCGACGCGACCATGTTCCTGGTTGACGCGGGCAACCCGGGAATGTCGGTGACTCGCGTCATCGACACCATCGACAGCACCTTCAGCGGCGGGCACGCCGAAGTCGTCTTCGACCAGTGCCAGGTCGGCGACGATGCGGTGCTCGGCCGCGCGGACGAGGGGTTCCGGTACGCGCAGGTACGGCTGGGCCCGGCCCGGCTCACCCACTGCATGCGCTGGCTCGGGCTGGCCACGCGCGCGCACGACATCGCGGTCGGCTACGCGGCTCAGCGCCGCATGTTCGGTGCCGTGCTCGGCCAGCTCGGCATGGCGCAAGCGCAGATCGCCGACAATGAGATCGACATCGCCGCCAGCCGGGCGCTGATCTGGCAGGCGGCCTGGGCGCTTGACAACGGCCAGCGCGCCCGCCAGGAAACCTCGGTGGCCAAGGTGTTCGTGGCCGAGGCCGTCGGGCGCATACTCGACCGCTCGGTCCAGCTCACCGGTGCTCTCGGCGTTTCCGCCGACCTGCCGCTGGCCCGGTTTCTGGCCGAGGTGCGCCCCTTCCGGATCTACGACGGCCCGTCTGAGGTGCACCGGATGTCCCTTGCCCGCCGGGCTGTCCGGCAGTGGGAACGCTCCCGCCCTGGCCCGCCGCGGTTAGCCGCCGTTTGACCCGACCTCTGACTGCGCGAACTGGAAGCGGTCGGACGGGTCGTATGCCTGCTTGGTCCGCAGGAGCTGGTCGTAAATTTCGGCAGGCCACGAGCGAGCGGCCTCGGCGGCCGAGGCGGGAGGCCCGGTCAGGTTGACGAAGCTGTGCCCGGTGGCGAACGGCGCCATCGTGGCGGCCGCTTCGGCCAGCGCGCCCGGCAGCGTCTCGGCGGTCGCCGGCGTCAGGATGCCCAGCATGAACAGGCTGTAGGCCGCGTCCCGTGCGCCCGCCGCGTCCGGCGGGTCGGCGGTGCGGGCGAGCATGCCGCCAAGGTGGCGGAGTTCGGCCAGCAGCAGCGGCGTCCGCACACCAGGCCCGGCCACCGTCATAATGGCGTCTATCGCCTCCGGGGTCAGCTCGCTGAGCAGCGCGGAGGTCTCTTTGGTCGGGATTGGCTGCTCAGGATCCCGGTAGACCTGGTCGGCTTCACGGTAGGGGCGTTCCCGGATGTCGTCGAAGATGGCCGGCGCGAGGGCCCGCATGGGCGCGATGAGACTGGCCCCGGTGGCCGCGTTTCCAGCATGAGCCACGATTAGCTGTACGGTCAGCCTCTCCCGCAGCGGTTCCGGGACTTCGGGCAGCGGTGGCAGGCGAAGCAGCCTGATGGCGGTTGTCGTGGTGTCCGGCAGCGCCGCCGTCCAGTCGCGGAAGGCGTGGAAGAGCCTGTCCGCATGATCGCCGTCGAAGAAGGCGCAGCCCCCGTAGAACGCGGGCAACGGAACCAGGCCGATGGTCATCGACGTAACGATGCCCACGCTCGGCTTCCCGCCGCGGAGGGCGAAAAAGACGTCCGGGTCGTTCTGCGCCGAAACCCTGTGCAGCTGGCCGTCGGCCGTGACGATGTCCGCCGCCCGCAGGTAGCTTGAGGCGAAACCAAAGGTCCGCCCGAGGATCGGCAGCCCCCCGCCCAGCGTGTAGCCCACGGCGCCGACGTCGCTCGATGAGCCGTTCAGCGGGACGAGCCCGTGCGGCTCGGCCGCCTCGATGACCTGGCGCCACCTCACTCCGGCGCCGACACGGACCGTGCGCGCGACCGGGTCGAGGGTGAGCGATTGCATGTGCTTCGTCGAGATGAGCATGCCGCGGTCGTAGGAGACGATCGCGCCGTGCCCTGTGGCCTGCACCGCGACGGGCATCCGGTGGTCGGCGGCCCAGCGGACGGCGGCAGCCACGTCGTCGGCGTCCTCTACGGCCACGAGAATCTCAGGCTCGTGGCAGGCGACCTGGTTGAACGGGGAGAGTTCCTCCTCGAAGCCGGGGTCGGCGGGCGTCATCACCTGTCCGTTCACGCTCCGGGCCAGGGACTGGATATCGCTGAGAGCAGCGGTCATCGGGACCTTCCTCAGTTGCGGTTCGCTTCACTGCCGCCAAAGCCCACGCCAACGTAGCCGCGGCGACCTTCACCGGGCGGAGCGGCTTTGCTGTACACACTCACTAAAGTCGGCCGTGGTGCAAGAGGGACGAAAGTGAAGTGAAGAAGCTGTGAAGAGCGGCGGCGAAGTCGTCCTTCGCCCGTGCGGGCCTAGTCATCTACGGCTTGAGGCCCTTGGCTACCCCGGGTTCGCCACGGTCGGCACCGTTCCGCTGCTCAGCCGCGGGCCTGCGGGCACCATCGTTGAGCTGTGCGACCTGCACAGCGACCGCCCCTCGTTGCGCGACCTTTTCCCGGCCGAGTCCGAGTTCGCCGGCGAACCTGTCCTGGACTCGGCTCTGTGATATCCCCCTCGTACAACAAGAGGAGCATCGCGCGCATCGGGATCATCGGCCGACCTCACCCTCGATGCCGCCGCTGCGGGCCTGTCACGGGCGACACCGGACCAGACCGCGCAATGGCGCCGCGCCGACGGGTGACTACCAGGGGACGGGGGTGCCGTCCCATGAGAAGAATCCTCCGGTCGGGCCGTCGTCGGGGAGGGTGGCGAGACGGACGCCGCCCGCCGCGCCCTCGGCGGGGTCGCCGGCGTTGGACGCGGCGCGCGCCGGCCCGTTCAGGTCGGTGCGCCGCCGGCCGGGCGCGAGCGCGTTCACCTTGAACCCGTCGTCGGCCAGGGCGTTGGCGTAGAGCACGGTGAGCTCGTTCAGCGCCGTCTTGGACGACCGGTACGCGCCGAGGGCCCCGGTCGGCCTGCTCGCAAAGGCGATGATTCCCTCGGCCTGGCCAGCGGAGGCGGCGAGCGAGGCACTGCCGCTGGAAATATTCACGATCCTGGGATGCGCGGAGCGCCGCAGCGCGGGCAGGAACGCGTTGGTGACGGCGACTACGCCGAACACGTTGGTCTCGTAGATGCGGCGGAACGTGTCCGGGTCCTCCTCGGTCACCGGTTTCGGGTCATCGGAGGAGACTCCGGCGTTGTTGACCAGGATGTCCAGTGAGGGCACCGCCCGCGCGGCCGCCGCGATGCTCGCGGCGTCGGTGACGTCGAGGATGAGCAGCCGCGTGTCACCGCCGATGCCGGCGACGGCGTGCTCGCCCCGTGCGGCGTCCCGCGAGCCGACGTAGACGGTGTGCCCCGCCGCCGCGAGCTGCTGGGCAATTTCCCTTCCGATCCCCTTGTTCGCCCCGGTGACAAGCGCAATCGAGTTGTCCATGTGACCTAGGGTGTCCCGGTCGGGGCGGCGCGTCCAGTCATACGCGGGGATGACGGCCCCGCATTCGTTGCAACCACCCACGAAATGTCATCCTGGGGTAGGGGGCGGTCCCCGCAAACGCGGCAGCGGCGATGCGACCCACCGCCGCGGGCCCGGTGCCAATCAGGGATGCTCGTCGCGGGGGCGCGGCACGCGGTCGGCCGCCGAGGGCGGCGGTGCGGCACTCCCGCTGTCGGCCAGGGCCCGGGAAGTCGGTCCCAGGCGCCGGGTAATCGCCTCGCCGGCCACTTCGCCGAAGAGCTCCATTGGCCGCAGGTCCCGGTCCGGTGGACGGCCCGGGCGTCGCCAGTGAGTCGCGACCACCCCGACGAGTCGCCCGCTGAAGTCGACCAGCGGCGTTGCCTGGACGGCGCGGAACCCGACGGCGGCCGCGAGTCCCTGGTGCGGCCCGTAGTCCGGGTCGGTCGTCACGTCCTCGATAACCGTCTGGGTGCTGCTCCGCGTCGCCCGCCCCGCCGCGGAGTGCTCGTCAGCGGCGAAGGCGAGGTGGTCGGTGAACACCGGCTCGAAGCCGGACTGGGCGACCAGCACCAGCAGGCCTGAGGCGGGGTCGATCAGGAGCACGTTGCCGAATTGCGCGCCGGTCAGCGCCAGCGCGCCGTCAAGTATCGACGACAGGAGCGTCTCCAGTTGCCGGCTGTCGCGCAACGCGGCAGCTAGCTCCAGTAGGTGCCGCATCGCCTCGGGTTCGTCCAGGCTCAGTCGGCCGAACCAGGCGATGCGTTCCGCGCGCCGGACACCCAGGGCGGCCCCGGCAGCCAGCGGATTCGGTCGTGCGCTCCCTGCCATGCCTTGCTCCTCGCCTCTCACGCATGATCCGCCGCCCCGCCTACGACAGGGACCGGGCCGTAAGAGCGGCGTCATCGTCAGCGGTGCCAACCAGCAACACCCTGCGGACCCATGGCGATCGTGCCTCGCCCGCAGCGGGTGGTCCCTACGGAAATCGTACCCAGAAGGGGATGATCGATGCGAAAATCGTTCCGTTTGAGGCTCCAGACAGACGTAATGGGAACGTCTGCGTGCTTATCCGCCGCGCCGTCCGGCGGCGCCGCCGGACGTGGCAGACCGAGCGGGTGCCAGGCTCCCGTGGGGATGACAGGGGTCCTGAAGTGCCCTGATTACCTATCGTGTCCGTCGGTCATAATACAGAGGGACAAAGGCCGAGCATCGGCTGCGGCTGTCCGGTGCTTGCGCCGCGAATAGGGCGCGGGCGGGCCGGGATGTCTAGCTCCTTCGCTGCGGCGTCTCCGGGATACAGCGAACCAGGGGGACCCAGGATGATTTCACCCAGGGAGATCTACGGCGAGATCTTCAGCAACGACGAGGCGTTCCGGCTGTTCTGCTCCATCGCGGCCAGCGGCGAGGCCCAGGGGGGCTGGGAGAACGGCAGGATCGCCGCGCTGGTGCCCGATTCCTGTCGTGACCTCGCGCCCAAGATCGCCAGGCACGGCGCGGACGAGGACAAGCACGGGCGCATCTTCAACGCGCTGCTGCGCAAGCGGAACCTTTCCCCGGTGCCGGTGCCCGCCGACACCGACTACACCATGCGGCTGGAGGGCATGGGCATCGGGCTCGGGCACAGCACGCTGCGCGCGGACCAGCCGCTGACCGAGGCGGACATCATCGCCTACCTGGCGCACAGCCGGGTGACCGAGCAGCGTGCGTCCGAGCAGATGCGGTCGCTGCGCCGGTACTCGACCGACAACGCTGACGTCAGCCGGGCGGTCGCGATGATCTCGGCCGACGAGGACAACCACCTGGCCTACTGCCACGAGGAGCTGCTCCGGCTGGCCGCGGCGGGCCACCGCCGCGACATCGACTCCATCCTGCGCACCACCGCCCACGCCGAGATCGCGGTCTACCGCGACGTCAGCAAGGCGGTCATGGCCCACCTGGGGCAGACGCTGCACTGGTCGCGGCTGAAGTCGGTGGTGCTCGCCCGGGGGATCGACGCGGTCTACCTGTACGAGCGGCTCGGCGGCTGGCGCCGCATGGTCACGCTGCGCATGCCCGCCCGGCGCGACCCGCTCGGCGCGCGGCCGGTCCCGGCCCGGGCCCGCCGCGCGGCTGAGCCAACGCCACGGACCAGCTCCGTCCCGGTCTGCCTGGCCGGCGGGTCTCGCGCCCGGGCGGCGCGAAGGGGGACAATCCGGTAGGGCAAGAACGGTAAAGCAAGGGAGCTGCCACCATGACTGGTACCGGGGCATCGATGACCTGCTGGCCGAGGCGGTGGACAGCGGCGCGGTCCCGGCCGTGGTGGCCGTCGCCGCCGACCGTGACGGCATCATCTACCAGGGGGCCGCGGGCACCGTCACGCCCGGCGGAGCCCGGCCGGCGTCCGCACGCTGTTCCGGCTGGCCTCGATGACCAAGATGGTCACCACGACGGCGGCGCTGCAGCTGTCCGAGCAGGGCGCGCTCGACCTGGATGACCCGGTCGAGAAGCATCTGCCGGACATCGCCGGCATCCAGGTGCTTGACGGCTTCGACGGCGACCAGCCGCGCTACCGGCCGTCGGCGACCAGGCCCACGGTGCGCCAGCTCGTCACGCACACGTCCGGGTTCGGCTACTGGTTCTGGAACGCGGACCTGGTCCGCTGGGAGAAGGCCACCGGCGACCAGGGAATACGGCCCGGATGAAACTGAATCCTTTCCTCGGTGAATACCCGTCGTTATTGCCCGGGTTGATTGTGGTTTTGGCTGAGCGGCATGGCCGACAGCAGGCGCGGCGGCGACGCGGTCACGCGCCCCGCGTACCCGGCCCGCACCTGGCCGGGGATGGGAAAACGCCCCCCATGATCAAGGCCGGCGCTTAACGTGTATCGCCCCGAGTGCTATTGGTCGTCAGCCGTACATTCCCCGTGGCTGTCAGCACGTCCGTGATGCGGCCGGAAGGCCCGGTGCGCGCATCAGTGAGGGCTCACTGCACTGCCGTGGCCGGCCCCGCGGCGGTTCGAATGCAGTCACTGAACCTGGGACGTCGTGGCGCAGGCCGCCTGCCGGGCGCGCTACCGAGCGCCGCTCGGCCGGGAAATCGCCAGGTCCGGCCGTGCGAAGCGGGCGGCGACAGGCCTTTCCTCAGAGGAAGCTCTCAAGGCCCGCTCCCGGGCATTTCGGGATGACCAGTGACGATACGGTTGATTCTGTTGGTTTGGTCGTATCGGGGGACGCTGCGGGGCGCCTGGATGAGGCGGGGGATGACGACATCGCTGGTCGGACGGCGACGCGAAGAAAACACGATCGCACTCTTGCTCGACGGGATCGGTGACAGCGGCGCCGCGCTGGTCATCGAGGGCGAGGCGGGGGTCGGCAAGTCCGCGCTGCTGAGCGCGGCCGCCGCGCTGGCGGCGGACCGGGGGCTGCGGGTGCTGCGGGCCACGGGCACGCCGTCCGAGGTGAACCTGTCGTTCGCGGGCCTGCACCAGCTGCTGCGACCGGTCCTGCCGCTGGCTGACGCACTGCCCCGCCCGCAGCGCGACGCGCTGCTGGCCGCGTTCGGCATGGCGGACGCGGAGGTCGGTGACCGGTTCCTCGTCGCGCTGGCGACCCTGGAGCTGCTGAGCGCGGCCGCGGCGCACTCGCCGCTGGTCGTGATCGCCGACGACGCCCACTGGCTTGACCAGTCCTCCGCCGAGGTGCTCTCGTTCGTCGCCCGCCGCATCCAGGCCGACCGGGTCATCGTCCTGGCGGCCGTGCGGGACGAGCCGGCGCCGCGGGCATCGCCCCGGACGTGCCCAGGCTGCGCCTGGCCGGCCTGGATGACGGGCCGTCGCACGAGCTGCTGGCCGCGCGCTTCCCCGACATGGCGTCCGCCGTCCGCGAGCGGCTGGTGGCCGAGGCGGCCGGCAACCCGCTGGCCCTGCTTGAGCTGCCGGCCGCGCTCAGCTCCGCGGCGCAGGGACGGCGAGAGCATGCTGCCCCGGCACCTGCCGCTCACCGCGCGGCTGGAGCGGTCGTTCGCCAGCCGGGTGGCCGGGCTGCCTGCCGTCACCCGCGCCCTGCTGCTGGCGGCGGCGGCCGACGACGGCGGCCTGCTCGGCGAGCTGCTGGCGGCGGCCGGGATCGCCGGCGGAACGCCCGCCGCGCTGGCCGACCTCGACCCCGCGGTCGCGGTCGGCCTGCTGACGGTCGCGGGCGTCGACGTCCGGTTCCGGCACCCCCTGGTCCGCTCGGCGGTGTACCAGGCGGCCAGCGTCGCGGAGCGGCACCGGACGCACTCCGCGCTGGCCGAGGTCTTCGCCGCCGACCCGGACCGCCGCGTCTGGCACCTGGCCGCCGCCGCGACGGACCGCGATCCGGTGGTGGCGGAGGAACTGGGGAACGCGGCCGCCCGCGCCCGCACTCGCGGCGGCGCTCGCGGTCGCCGCGGCGGCCTACGAGCGCGCGGCCGAGCTGGCCGGCGACCCGGGGCGGCGCACGGTGCTGCTGCTGCAGGCGGCCGACATGGCCCTGCAGGTCGGCCAGGGCACGATGGCGATCCGCCTCCTGCGCGAGGCCGATGCCGCCGAACCGGGACCACAGGGGCGGACGGGCGTAGCCGAGGCGCTGTGCCGCACCTCACCGCGCGATCCCGGCCCGGTCCGCGTCCTGACCGCCTTCGTGCGGTCCGCGGGGGCCGACGGCGATCATGAGCTGGGCCGCGCCCTGCTGACCGCGGCGGCAATGCGTTGCCACTGGGGCAACGTGACCGGTGAGGCCGTGGACGAGCTACTGGGTGTGGCCGAGCGCGGCAGCGCAGGCCCGGACGACGCCCGGCAGCTGTTCGTCGAGGCGTTCGCCGCGCCGTACGGGCGCGGCGCAAGCGTCCTCGACCGCCTCGCCCGCGCGGGCCCGCCGCCCGACCCGCAGGCGGCGCTGTTCCTGATGGCGGCGGCCAACAGCGTCGGGGCATTTCGGCAGGCCCTTTCCGGCTCCGACAGGGCCGAGGCCCGGCTGCGCGACCAGGGCCGCCTGGGGGTCCTCGCCCGCTTCATCACCGCGCGGTCGTGGGCGGCGATCTGGGCCGGCGACCTGCCCGCCGCGCTGACGTCGGCTGATGAGGCCATCCGGCTCACCGCAGAGACGGGACAGCCGCACTGGGAAATGGAGGCGACCGCCCACCGGGCGATCATCGCGGCCCTGCGCGGCGATCACCGCACGGCCGCGGACCTGGCCGCCCGGGCCGAGGCGGCGGCGCTCTCACTCGGCACCGTGTCTCACCTGGCCCTGGCCGTGTACGCGCGTTCCCAGGCGGCGCTGAGCGACGGCAGGCCCGCGGCGGCCTACAAGCTGCTGCGCCGGGTGCACGAGCCGGGAGACCCCGCGTTTCACGATGCGTTCGCCGCGTTCGACCTGGCCGACCTCGTGGAGGCCGCCACATACAGCGGCCACCGCGACGCGGCCCGCCGTGACCTGCGGCGGGCCGAGGCGCTCGCCGAGCGGTTGCCGTCCCCCTGGCTGCTGGCCACGCTGGGGTATGCCCGCGCGCTGCTCGCCGCCGACCAGGACGCCGAGTGCCTGTTCAAGGAGGCGGACTGCGACGAGGGCATGGCACAGTGGCCGCTGCTGCACGCCCGTCTGCGGCTGGCCTTCGGCCAGTGGCTCCGGCGCCAGCGGCGCACCGCCGAGGCGCGCGCCGCCCTGCGGGCGGCCAGGGACGCCTTCGATTCGGTCGGCGCCGCCCCGTGGGGGGAACGTGCCCGTGGTGAGCTGCTGGCCGCGGGCGAGCAGAGCCGCGAGCCGGCCGCCGGCCCGCTGGACGTGCTCACACCGCAGGAACTGCAGATCGTGCAGCTGGCCGCCCGGGGCCTGTCGAACGGGGAGATCGCCCAGAAGCTGTACCTGTCCCGCCGGACCATCGAGTCCCACCTGTACCGGGCGTTCCCGAAGCTGGGCATCGCCTCCCGGGCCGAGCTCCCCGAGGTGTTCGCCGTCAGCTAGCGCGAGCCGGCGCCGCCGCTACGCCGACTTGCGCCCCATGCCCGCCCACATCGGCACCGGGGTGCCGGCCGGGGTCGCCTCGGGGCGCCACTGCGGCGTCTGCACCACGCCGGGCGCCAGCAGTTCGAGGCCGTCGAAGAAGGCGGCCACCTGCTCCCGGGTGCGGCGGGTCTGGCCGGTGGCCACGTGCTGGTTGTACTGCGTGGCGACCTGGGTGACCGCCTCGGTCTGCACGTCGGCCGCCGGGTGCGAGATGACCAGGTGGCTGCCCGCCGGCGACGGCGGCCATCAGGGTGGCGATGATGCCCGCCGGGTCGTCGGCGTCGGCGATGTGGTGCAGCACCGCCACCAGCATGACCGCGACCGGCTGGCCGAAGTCGAGCGCGGCGGCGGCGTCGTGCAGGATCTCGGCCGGCTCCCTGAGGTCGGCGCTGAGGTACGCCGTGGTGCCCGGCGTGCCGGTCAGCAGCGCGCGGGCGTGCGCCAGGACCAGCGGGTCGTTGTCGACGTACACCACCCGCGCCTCCGGCACGACGGCCTGCGCGACCTCGTGGGTGTTGCCCGCCGACGGCAGTCCGGTGCCGATGTCGAGGAACTGCCTGATCCCCGCCTCGGCGGCCAGGAACCGCACGGCCCGGCGCAGGAACGCCCGGTTCTCGCGCACGTCGGAGCGGATCTGCGGCCGGATCGCGATGACCCGGTCGCCGGCCTCCCGGTCGGCGGCGAAGTTGTCCTTGCCGCCAAGCCAGTAGTCGTAGACGCGCGCCGAGTGGGCCACGTTGGTGTCCAGCTTCGACAAGGGTTCGTCAGGCGACTCAGTAGCCATGGCGACGAATCCTAGTGTTCACGGGCATTGGACCCGGCGAGCGGCTGCTGATCAGCACGCGCTGACCCCGCGGACCTGGGCCGCCAGCCCGGCACCGCCCGGGAAGGACGGCCGCCGGACAGCGGCCGTGACGCCCGGTCCGGCGCCCGCGGGCTGCTACCCGGTGACCGGCACGGCGACGCGCGACGCGGCGGTGGCCGGCTGGATGGCCTGCGCGAAGTTGAACACCCGGGTGCGGGTCGTACTTCTGCTTGATGAGCTGCAGGCGGTGGTAGTTGGCGCCGTAGTACGCCTGCTGCCAGTTGGCCAGCGTCGGGTCGATGTAGTTCTGCGTAGGCCTGCCCGCTGGCGTAGGGGCGCATCGAGTTCCAGAACTTCTGCTGCCAGATGCGCTGGTTGTTGATGCCGCTGCTACTCGCCCCGACGGACCAGTTGGTGGTGTACTGCGCGTCGAACAGCGCGTTGCGGTGCACGAACGCGGTGGCGCCCGCCGCGACCCGGTTGACCGCGCCGCCCAGCGCGTCGAAGGCGATGCCGCCGACGCCGCCGGCCGCTCCGGCACCCGCTGCAGTGCCTCGATGCCGGCCAGCAGGGTGCCGATGCCCCGGCTGCTCAGCGGGGTGGTGAAGAAGTCTGACTTGGTGAACTGGGGCACCCGGGTCAGCTTGCCGCCGGATGCGTACCAGGGCAGGTGACAGGCCTGGACCGTGGAGCAGCCTGCCGCCCACAACATCGTCGACAGGTAGGACTGCGGCGTGGTCGGGCTACCGCTGGCGGGATGTGAGCCGACCTTGGCGTACAACTGGCTGAGCAGGTTTTGCCGCGCCGCCCTGGCTACCCAGGTAGGTGCCGCCGACCGAGATGCTCGGAGTGTGGCCGCCGGGCGTGGCCGACAGGTGCATGTTGGACCACAGCGCGTCCGGCGCGTGCGGCGCCCAGGACTGCCAGGCCGCCACCACCCGGGCCGCCTGCGACCACGGCCAGGTCAGGAAGAAATGGCACGCGTCTAGGGCCTTGGTGGTCTTGAACGTGAACGAGGTGACCACGCCGAAGTTTCCGCCGCCGCCGCCCTGGGAGGCCCAGAACAGGTCGCTGTGCTCCTGCGGGTTGGCCGTCGCGTTCACCACCGACCCGTCGGCGAGGACGATCTGGACCGACTCCAGGCTGTCGCAGGTCAGTCCGAAGGCCCGGGCCGTCACGCCGATGCCACCGCCCAGGGTCAGGCCGGCGATGCCGACCGTCGCGCAGGACCCGCCGGGCACGGACCTCCCCTTGGCCGCGAGGGCGTTGTAGAAGTCGATCAGCCGGGTGCCCGCGCCGGTGACCGCCGTCGTGCCGGAGACCGCGACCGTGCGGAAGTTCTGCACGTCGACGATGAGGCCGCCGGTGTTGCCGGAGTAGCCGCCGTCGCTGTGCCCGCCGGACCGGGTGGAGAACGGGATCTTGAACTTCCGGACAAAGGCCAGGCAGGTCGACACGTCGTGCGTGTTCTTCACGTACGCGATGCCGGCCGGCCGTTGGCCGTCGAACCGCGGGTCGAACAGCAGCCGGTCGGTGTTGTAGGCGGCTTCGCCCGGCCGGACCAGCGTCCCGGCCAGGTCATGCGAGAGGGCGGTCCAGTCGGCCGGCGTTGGCCCGCCCGCCCGGGCGGCGATGCCGAGGCCGGCGCGGCGTTGTCCGAGGTCGCGGCCCGGACGACCTCGGGAACGGCGACCGCGGCGACCGCCCCGGCCGCGAGGCCGACGAACGCGCGGCGCTTCAGGGAAGCTCTCCGTACAAGTTGATCACATAGAGTAAAGACGCAGTTACACTGTGTAAGGTTGCTCATCGTTGTCACGAGCCGGCATCAATCGAAGGAGCCACGATGCCCGACCCCTCCCGGCGGCTGTCACCGCGGCCGCGCCAGCTACGCGGGGCGGCGCTGGCCGCGTTCGCGGCGGCCGCGACCGCGACCGCGCTACTCGCCGTCGGATGCGCCCGCGATGGCCGCCGGGCGGCCGGCGCTCCCGCGCGACCGCGGTCGCGGCCGCCCGGGACGTCGCCGGGAACGGCGCCGGCCGCGCTCCCGGCCGGCTGGAGCCTGGTCGCCGACGGTCAAGGGCGACATTCCCCGCTTCGCCGCCCCCGGCGGCAAGCGTGACGGCACCGTCCCGGCCCGGTGGTACGGCGCCCCGGCCACGCTGGCGGTGATCGCCCAGCGGCCGGGCTGGTACCGGGTCCGGCTGGCCACCAGGCCCAACGGGTCCACGGCCTGGGTCCGCGCCACCGACGTGACCGTCACCAGGACGCCGTACGCCATCGTGGTGGACCTGGCCACCAGGCACCTGCGGCTGCTGCGGGCGGGCCGGGTCGTCATGAACGTCCCGGCTGGCGTGGGGACGGCGCAGGACCCGACGCCGCCCGGCCACTACTTCGTGGCCATGTTCGAGCAGTCGCCAAGCGCGGGCTACGGCCCGTTCGTCCTCGTCACCTCCGCCCACTCCACCGCGATCAGCGACTGGGAGGGCTCGGGTGACGCGGTGATCGGCATCCACGGCCCGCTCGGCGGGGCCAGCCAGATCAGCCGGGGCGGAGCGGCCCTGTCACACGGCTGCGTCCGGCTGCAGGACGCCGACCTGGTCCGCCTGCGGCAGGTCCCGGTCGGCACCCCGATCACGATCACCGGGGCGGCCGCGGTCTAACGGGTTCCGGCCGGCGGGAGCAGCGGCAGCCCCGGGTCGAGCTGCGCCGCCGCCGCGTCGAGCGCCGCGGCCAGGCTGACCCGGGAGCGCCGGCGGTAGACCGGGCTGGTCGCGTCGGTCAGCAGCACCCGGGCCATGGCCACGCCGCGCGCCGGGACCGGCGCCGCCGCGGTCAGGGCGCTGATCAGCCGGCGGACTGCGGGCTCCGCCGCGGTGATGCGGTCCGCGCAGACCGGCACCGCCCCCGCGGCCGCCCGGGGCGCGGTCGGCCCGCGGCCCGCCACCCGCAGCAGGTGCTCCCAGCTGGCCGCGAGCGACCGGCGCCTGCGCGGCGCGACGATGACCTGGGCGCGCGCCGCCAGCAGGCGGGCGGACTCCGGCGGCTGCCCCTGTGCCAGCGACTGGTCGAGCGAGGCCGCGAGCAGGCCCGCCCGGAGCCGGTCGCCGAGGCGCCGGGGGCGCATGACGGGCGGGTCGCCGAGCACGAGGATGTTTCCCATGGCTCCAGCCTCCGCTTCCCGTGCCGGGCCCACCAGTGGCAGAATCGACATTATGCACGACAAAGCTGCCAACTCGCCGCCCCACGTGGCGATCGTCGTGTTCGACGGCGTGGCCCTGTTCGAGCTGGCCGTCGCGGACGACGTGTTCGGCACCGACGTGAGGGGCCCCGGCGGGCGCCGGCTGTACCGCGTGTCGGTCTGCGCCCCCGGCCCGTCGGTGACGACCGGCTCGGGCTTCGCCATCGAGGTCCCGCACGGCCTGGACGTCGCCGCGAGCGCGGACACCATCGTGGTCGCGCCGCCGTCGGTGACCGGCCCGGCGCCCGAGGCGGTGCTCGCCCTGCTGCGGGCCGCGCACGAGGGTGGGAAGCGGATCGCGTCCCTGTGCACCGGCGCCTTCGCGCTGGCGGAGGCGGGTCTGCTCGACGGGCGCACCGCCACCACCCACTGGGCCGAGTGCGCCGACCTGGCTCGCGGCTACCCCCGGGTCCACGTCGACCCGAAGGTGCTGTACGTGGACGAGGGGAACCTGCTCACCTCGGCCGGGAGCGCCGCCAGCCTCGACCTGTGCCTGCACCTCGTGCAGTGCGACTACGGCACCGAGGTCGCCACCCGGGTGGCCCGCGACCTGGTGGTCCCGCTGCACCGCCCCGGCGGCCAGGCACAGTACATCGAGGCGCCGGTGCCGCCGCCGGCCGACGCCGACCCGTTCCGCGACACGTTCGCCTGGCTGCAGCGGCACCTGGCCGAGCCGGTGACCGTCGCCGACCTGGCCAGCCGCGCGGCGATGAGCCCGCGCACGTTCGCCCGCCGCTTCGTGGCCGGAACCGGGACGACTCCGCTGCAGTGGATCGTGCGTGAGCGCACCCGCCTGGCCCAGCGCTTGCTGGAGACGACCGCCTTGCCGGTCGACGCGGTCGCCCGCAACAGCGGCTTCGGCACGCCCGACAACCTGCGCAGGCACTTCGCCCGCGCGGTCCGCACCACGCCGCAGGCCTACCGGCGCGCATTCCAGGCCTCCTGATCCCGCCCGTCCATCCCGCCTGCCCGGTGCGGCAGGCGGCAGGCTGGCGACCACCCAGGGAGAGGAACGGAGCGTTGCCACGCGTCGCCCCGCCGCCGTTCCTTCTGATCGGCGGGGTCAGCGGTGCGGGCGGGCCAGGTCACGCGAACGGGCGATGATTTACCGGGCCGAGGCCCGTCTTCCTCTATGGCGGGAAAGACGCAAGCACGGACTTGGAGGGTGCGATGGAGCAGCAGTACTGGGCCACTCAGAGCCGGGTGACCGACCCGGGCGAGGCAGGAGGCGCGATCGACGACCTCCCCGGTGACCTGCGCGGTCTCCGGGAGGCGAGTTCTCGGCTGGTGTTCCACTACCGGGCGGGCGGTGACTTCGCCGCGAACGGCGTGCCCGCCGGCCGGGTGAGCGAGGTCAACGCGCGGTACGCCGGCGTCATGCTGGGCCGGGTGCTTGAGCGCGGCGAGCCGTCGCTGGCGCGCGAGCGCGCGGCCGCCGACCGGGTCGTCGGGTGCTGCCGGGACGCGACGGTGCTGTTCCTCGCCCTGGCCCGGCACAAGGGGTTCGCGGCCCGGGCCCGCGTGGGGTTCGCCGCTTACTTCCACCCCGGCTGGCTGATCGACCATGTGGTCGCCGAGGTCTGGGATGGCGGGGAAGGCCGCTGGCGCCTCGTCGACCCGGAGATGGACGGCGACTGGACGCCGGAAGTGAACGGCCGCCGGGTGGACTGGCTCGACCTCACCGACGACCAGTTCGTCACCGGCCCGCGCGCCTGGCAGTCGGTCCGGCAGGGCCGGTCCGACCCCGCTGTTTACGTGGTGGACCCGGCGGTGGACCTGCCGGTTCTCCGGGGCTGGCCCTACCTCGCGCACAACGTGATCCACGACCTCGCCGCGCTGGACAAGACCGAGATGCTGCTGTGGGACGGGTGGGGTATGCAGCTCGGCCACGGCCCGGGGACGGTCCCCGAGACGGACGCGGTCGTGCTTGACGAGGTGTGCGCGCTCACCGCCGATCCCGGCGCACCCGCCGCTGCCGTGGCCGCGCTGGCCGCCCGGGACGGGCTCCGCGTCCCGTCGGCCGTCACCCGCTTCGACCCGATGGGCGGCCCGCCAACCGAGGAATACATCAGCGACGCCCTCCCCGACGCCCCCAGCCCCCTGGCATGAATGTGCCATAGCGGCATCGATGGCCCATTCACCGCCCGGTGACAGCCGCCCGTTACCAGCGCCGCTCACCGGGTCGTTGGCGCCAATGCCCGCTTCTATCGTGGCCGTTGGCGCTTTCGACCCGGTCGGCGGCGGGCTACCGAGGGGGTCGTTTGCGCTTTCGCCTGCTTCTAACGCGGCCGTTTGCGCTTTCCACCTGGTGGGGGCGGTGGGCGCGGGCGCCGGGTGTCGGCGTGGCTAGGGCGTGGCCTGTACAGCATCTACTCCTACACCGACCCGCAGACCGAGTACCGCACCCGGGCCCAGAGCATTAAGAAGAACGACGACGCGCCCGAGGCCTGGTAGCTTGCTGGCGAGCAGCGTCGGCCGGAGGATTGAATTCGATCGGAAATAACGTCGGCCGGTTACTGCAAGTCACCCATTCATTGACCTACGTGGGCGGGCGCCGATGCCTGCCCCAGGAGGTGTGGCGTGCTTATCTCTACGATGAACGACATTCCTGGTTACGAAGTCACCGAGGTGCTTGGCGAGGTGTTCGGCCTGACCGTGCGCAGCCGCAACATCGGTTCGCAGTTCGGTGCGGCCTTCAAGTCGATGGCCGGCGGTGAGCTGCGCGGCATGACCAAGAACCTTTCCGACAGCCGCAACGAGGTGATCGACCGGATGAAGCAGGAAGCGGAGGCCCGGGGCGGCGACGCCATCCTGGCCATGCGCTTCGACACCTCGGAGATGGGCCAGAACTGGACCGAGATCTGCGCCTACGGCACCGCGGTCAAGATCCGCAAGCTGTAGGCCTGTAGGCCTGTAGGCCTGTAGGCCTGTAGGCCTGTAGGCCTGTCGGCCTGTCGGTCGGGCGGCGGGGACTGCTGTGGCACGTGGTCTCCGCCGCCACGCCCGGCGGCCCGGGTCAGTGAGAGGTGGGCCTGGCCGCGTCGGCGGGCGTGGCGGCCGGCTCGGGGTCGCCCTCCACGTTGATACGCGGCAGCACCCGGTCCAGCCAGCGCGGTATCCACCAGGACTTGGGGCCGAAGATGTACATGACGGCGGGCACGAGCAGCAGCCGGACCACGGTGGCGTCGATGAGGATGCTGGCCGCCAGCCCGATGGACAGCTGCTTGATCACCACCTGGGACGAGGTGACGAAGGAGAGGAACACCGCGATCATGATCAGCGCGGCGCAGCTGATGACGCGGCCGGTGGTGGCCAGGCCGCTGGCGACGGCGAGGTGGTGGTCGTGGTTGCGGTCCCAGGCCTCCTGCACCCGGGACAGCAGGAACACCTCGTAGTCCATGGACAGCCCGAAGACGATGGCGAACATGATCATCGGCACGTAGGCCTCGATCGGCACGTCCTCGCTGACGCCGAGCACGCTGCGGCCCCAGCCCCACTGGAAGACGGCGACCACGATGCCGTAGGCGGCGGCGATGCTGAACAGGTTGAGCACGGCGGCCTTGAGTGCCAGCAGCGGGCTGCGGAAGGCCGTCATGATCAGCAGGAACGCCACCGCGACGACCACGCCGATGATCACCGGCAACTGGTCGGTGACCTTCTGGTCGAACTCGGTCTGCAGGGCCTGCTGCCCGGTGACGTACCCGTTGAACCCGGTGCCCGCCAGGACGCCCGGCAGCGTGGTGTCCACCAGGGTGTTGAACAGGTCGGTGGTCGCCTGGTCCTGCGGGCCGGTGGTCGGGATGACCGACCCGGTGAGCAGCACGCCGTCCGGCGTGGGGGAGAGCGGCGTGGCCTTGGCGACGCCGCTGGTGCCGGCCAGCGCGGACTGCACCTTGGCGGCCAGCGAGGTGTCGGCGGAGGCGTTCTTGCCGGTATCAACGACGATGGTGAACGGGCCGTTGTAGCCGACGCCGAACCCCTGGGTGATCAGGTCGTAGGCCCGCTTGTCGGTGTAGCTGGTCGGGTCGGCGCCGTCGCTGACGTGCCCGGTCTCGATGGACAGCAGCGGGATGGCCAGCACGCACAGCAGGGCCAGGCCGCCGGCGAGGAACAGCCAGGGGAAGCGGCCGATCAGCGACGCGTAGCGGTGCCAGCCGTCGCCCGCCGAGCCGGTCTCCGCGACCGGGACCCGCCTGACCTTGAGCCGGTCGATGCGGCGGCCGAACAGGCCGAGCAGGGCCGGGACCAGGGTGACCGCCCCGGCGGCGGCGGTGACGACGCCGAACACGGCGGCCAGCCCGAGCAGGCCGATGAAGGTGATGCCGGAGGCATACAGGCCGAGCATGGCCACCGCGACGGTGCCCGCGGCCAGCAGCACCGCCCGGCCGCTGGTGGTGGTGCAGAACCCGGCCGCCTCGACCGGGTCGGCGCCGTCGATGATCCGCTGCCGGAACCGGGTGGTAAGGAAGACGGCGTAGTCGATGCCGACGCCGATCCCGATCATCGCCGCCAGCGTCGGCGAGGCGGTGCCGAACGTCCACACGGTGGCGAAGATGCCCAGGATGCTGAGCCCGGCGAGCACGCTGACCAGCGCCGTGACCAGCGGCAGGATGGCGCCCAGTACGCTGCCGAAGGTGAGCAGCAAGACGATCAGCGCGACACCGAAGCCGATCGCCTCCGACTGCAGGTCCTGCGCCTTCGGCCGGGTCAGCTGGTCGAGCCCGCCGCCGTACTCCACCTCGATATTGGCGTTGCGGGCGGCTGAGGTCGCGTTGTCGAGCTGGTCGACGTAGGAATCGCCGAGGGTGGCCGGCTGCATGTTGAACTGGACCGTCGAGTAGCCGATCTGGCCGTTGGCGGAGACCGTGGGCGCGGTCGAGGACAGCGGGTCGGAGGCCGACACGACGTGCGGCAGCTTGCCGAGCGCGGTGATCGACTGCTCAACCTGCGTGCTGTGCGACGCCAGCGTCCCGGACCGTGAGTTGAAGACCACCAGCCCGGAGTACCCGCCGGTGTTCGGGCTGTGCGCTTCGAGCAGGTTGAGGCCGGTGGTCGACTGCGCGCCGGATAGGTCGACGTTGTTGCTGTAGGTGGCGCTCAGGGCGTGGGAGGCGGCCAGCAGCCCGGCCAGCATGACGGCCCAGACCGCGAGCACCCGCCACGGGTGGCCGCCGCAGGCCTTGCCGAGGCGCTCCAGCCACGGCCGGCCGCTGCCCTGCGGGCGCCCGTTCGCGGGCGATGAAGCGTTCACGGTACCGGGACCTCTCACCTGGGTTTGCTTGCATGGTGTTACCCCTATTAACTCTCTGTGACTCTTTCGCCGCGCGGGGGACTAGGGGAAGGAACGGCAGCGGCTGGCCCGCGCAGGCCCTGGCCTCGGCGTCCCGGCGGTCGCTACCCGGCGGCGAGCGTCGCCAGGTCGGTGACGTTGGCCTCTAACGCCGCTGCGGGCGCTAGCCGCCGGACCGAGTGGGTGACAACCGGGATGGCGGCCCAGCACAGGTACGCCCACTCGGTGACGAAGCCGACCGGGATGGAGACCAGGAACAGGGCGATGATGACGAGGCCGAAGCGGTTGTCCACCTTCCTGGCCGGCTCGGGGGCGTCCCCGGCGAGCAGGTTCTGGCGGCTGAGCAGGCTGCGGATCTGCACCAGGCTGGCGACGGAGATGACCTGCACGAGGGCGTAGAACCCGAAACGGACGCCGAACGCCCCGTCGCCGCCGAGCAGCCTGGCCGCGAGCGGGGTCAGCACCATCATCAGCAGCCAGCACAGGTTGAGCATGTTGACGCTGGAGCTCATCCGCCGGATGTACCGGAAAGTGGCCCGGTGGACCATCCAGTGGTTGCTGATTACGAAGAAGCTGATCAGGCAGGCGAAATAGGCGCTGGAGTTCCCCCACAGCTCGTGCAGCAGCTGGCTGTTGGTCATCGTCGAGGTGCCCGCAGGGACCGGAAGCTCCAGCGCGAGCAGCGTGATCGCGATGGCCACCACGGCGTCGGAGAAGAAGACGGCCCGCTCCGCGTCCCTGGTTTCGGCCTCGGCCTCCAGGACCGCCGCCTCCGCACCGACCGGGCCGTCGGCCGGGTGGCCCGCTGGCCCGTCAGATGGAGTGGTCACGGTAGCTACTCCTAGTCTCCGTCGCTGGGCACCGTCACTCCCGCCCGGCCGAGGTCTCGGCCAGGCGATGATACCGCCGGGCCGAGGCCCCGGTGAGCTCTTAATTGCCCGTGATGCTCGCGACCGGGTGCCCCTTACTCCCGGGCTTGGCGACCTGGCGTAGCGCTAGGCGGGCGGCTCTTCGTCGGCCTCGTCGGCCACCAGGGCGTCGGGTGACAGTGGCAGCTTGACCTGGAAGTCGGCGCCCTGCCCCGGCGAGGTACGCAGCGAGACCGTGCCGCCGTGCGCGGCCACGAGCCCGGACACGATCGCCAGCCCGAGCCCGGTGCCGCCGGAGGCCCGGTTGCGGGCCGCGTCGGCCCGGTAGAACCGCTCGAACACCCGCTGCGCCTGGTCGGCCGTCATCCCCGGCCCGTCGTCCGCGACGTCGAGCACCACGGCAGGCCCGCCGTCCTCGCCGGACGGACCGGGGTGGAGCGTGCCGCGCCCGATGGTTACCCGCACCGGCGTGCCGGGCGGCGTGTGCGTGATCGCGTTGTTCACCAGGTTGCCAAGCACCTGCCGCAGCCGTGCTTCGTCCCCGTCCACCAGGAATGCGGTCCCCGGCGCGACGGTCAGCTCGATGGGCCGCCCGGGCTGCACGATCCGGGCGTCCTGCACGCTGTCGGCGGCCAGGGTGAGCAGGTCCACCGGGCCCTTGGCCAGCGGCCGCTGCTGGTCGAGCCTGGCCAGCATGAGCAGGTCTTCCACCAGGAGGCCCATCCGCGTCGCCTCGGACTCCACCCGGGCCATCAGGTGGTCGAGATCCTCGGGCGACAGGTTGTCCTTGGCGCCGTTGGCGCCGCCGCGCTGCCGGTAGTGGGCGGCGAAGCCGCGGATCGTGGTCAGTGGGGTGCGCAGCTCGTGCGACGCGTCGGCGATAAACCGGCGCATGCGTTCCTCGGACTGGTGCGCGTCCTGCTCGGACGCGTGCTGCGCGTTAAACGCCCGCTCGATCTGCGAGAGCATCGCGTTGAGCGACCGGCTGAGCGAGCCGACCTCGGTGCGCGGGTCGCCCTCGGGTACCCGGTGATCCAGGTGCCCCTTGGCGATCTGGCCGGCGGTCAGCTCGATGTCGTTCAGCGGCCGGAGGTTCGCCTGGACCGCGGCCGCGCCGACGGCCGCGAGGACGATGACGATTGCCCCGCCGACGATCAGGTCGAACAGGATCAGCCGCATGGTCAGCGCATCGACATCACCGAGGTCTTCGGCGACGATAAGGATGGCCGTGCTGTGCGCCCCCGTTTCCTGGTCGGTCACGTCCACGGTTTTCGCCGCGACGCGCCAGGTGTGCGAGCCGGACTGGGCGGGCAGCGAGAGGAGTTCGGCGTTACCGTCCTCGCCGGTCCACAGCCCGTCTGTCGGCAGCTGTGGCAACGGGTCCGGGGTCGCCCAGGCCAGGAAGATTGCTGTACGTCCCCCAGGCGAGCTGCTGCCCTGGCTGCTGCAGTCCCTCGACAATGTTGGACCGTGTAGGTGCGGCAGTGCCGAGACCCACCCCGCCCGGCAGGTACCGGGACTGCGATCGTGGTCTGGAGGTCGCCGTCGTGCTGGGTGGTCACGTAGCTGCGCAGCATGTAGATGCTGGCGGTGCTGATCACCGCCAGGGCCAGGATCACCAGCGCGAGCACAGCGGTGATCAGCTTGGTCCGCAGCGGCGTCCGGTCAGATAGCCGCTTGAGCCCGGGCACCGAGTGGCGTCGCGGTTCCGGGGGGCTCGACAGCGTTTCCTGTTCCGCCATGGCAAAACCGTCCTAAGACGTCGGAAGCCGCAGCACGTAGCCCACGCCGCGCAGGGTGTGGATGAGCCGCGGTTCCCTGGTATCGACCTTGCGCCGCAGCACCGACACGTACGACTCCACGATTCCGGTGTCGCCGCGGAAGTCGTAGTCCCAGACATGATCGAGGATCTGCATCTTCGACAGCACCCGGTTGGCGTTGGACATGAAGTAGCGCAGCAGCTTGAACTCGGTCGGCGACAGCTGCACCTGCGTGCCGCCCCGCCAGACCTCGTGGCTCTCCTCGTCCAGTTCGAGGTCGGCGAACTTCAGCCGGGGCGTCGGCTCCACCCCGTCGCCCCGGGTGCGGCGCAGCACCGCTTTGATCCTGGCGATGACCTCTTCCAGCGAGAACGGCTTGGTGACGTAGTCGTCGCCGCCGAGGGTCAGCCCGCGGATCTTGTCGTCGGTGGCGTCGCGCGCGGTGAGGAACACGACCGGGATCCGGGCCCCGCCGCCACGCAGCCGCCGGATCACGTCGAACCCGTCCATGTCGGGCAGCATCACGTCGAGCACGATGAGGTCGGGCCGGTGCCGCTGCGCGGCCTGGACCGCCTCGGTGCCGCCGGACGCCGTGATCACGTCGAAGCCCGCGTAGCGGAGGGATGCCGACAGAAGCTCGAGGATGTTCGGCTCATCCTCCACGACCAGTAGCCGCGCGTCGGCAGGCGTCGCCGCATCGGTGATCGACGTGTTCATGCCCATCATCTTCGTTCGCTTTGCTGAGGAAACCCTGAACGTTTGCTCGAAGGCTGCTGCCCTACTAGCCAAGGGTACGCTCGCCGCTGGGCAGGTCCGCGGGCCAGGTTCGCCGCGCCCAGGGCCGCCGGGCGGCGGCCGTCACCGTTCCGGCGCCGGCAAGGCCCAGCGGGGGCGTGCTGCGGGGAAGCCGCTGCCGTTATTCCGGCTGAGAAGATCCGCTAGGACGCGCGCGGCTTCCTGGTGGCCAGCCACTGGGCGATGGCGGCCGACCGGTTGGGCACGCCGAGCTTGGAGTAGATGCGCCGCACGTGGTTCTTGACCGTCTTTTCCGCGAGGAACAGGCGCGCCGCGATCTCGCCGTTGGTATGCCCGCCGGCGATCAGCGACATGACTTCGATCTCGCGTGCCGACAAGCCGAGGCTGCATTGCTGGTCAACCTGGGCATGGCTCATGAGACCTCCGGTAAACCAGTCCGTGAAACGCAAGCACCAGCGCGTCACGATGTCAAGACCTACCTGTACAGGTACAGATACACCAAAATGTCCCCTCTCAAACCGCTCAAAGCGGAGCAGGCGTTACAGCCTGCCCCGCCCGGTTGCGGCCGGACGGCCGCTTGGATGCCCGTCCTGGTGCGGCTTAGCTGGCTAGCTTGGTGCCGCTCAGCAGGCCGGCCGGGACGGGCTTGCCGTCCTTGATCGCGTTGAAGAGCTGGAGCGCCTTGGCCGAGTCCCACTTCACCGCGTCGCCAGCCGGCGTCTGGAGGTTGGCGTTGGCGATCGGCACGGTGCCGGTCTGCGGGCCGCGCAGCGCGAACGCCGCCTGAACCAGGTCGTACAGGCTGGAGCCCTTGTCGACGGCGATGGAGCCGGCCGCCGCCGAGGCGAACGGCAGCGAGGTGAACGGGTTCAGGTAAACGCCGGGGCTGGTCGCCTTGGACAGCATGGCGGCGAGGAACGCCCGCTGGTCCTGGATCCGCTGCAGGTCGCTGTCGGCGAACGAGTGCCGGTCGCGGACGAACGCGACCGCCTCGGTGCCGTTCAGGTTCTGGCAGCCCTTCTTGAGGTTGACGCCCGAGTCGGAGTCCTTGAGCGCGGCGGGCAGGCAGATGTGCACGCCGCCGACCGTGTTCACCACGTTGGCGAGCCCGCCGAAGCCGATGCTCATGTAGTGGTCGATCCGCAGCCCGGTGACCTGCTCGACCGTCTGGACCAGCAGCGTCGGGCCGCCGATCGCCAGCGCCGCGTTGATCTTGTTGCTGCCGTGCCCGGGGATCGGGACGTAGGAGTCGCGGGGGATGCTGATGAGCACCGGCTTGCCCCCGCTGCCGGTGTGCAGCAGCATGAGCGAGTCGGAGGCGTCCGCGCCCTCCGCGCCCAGGTGCAGCTTGGCCCGCTCGGCCCGGGTGATGCCGGTGCGCGCGTCCGACCCGGCGATCAGCCAGTTGGTCCCGGCGGACGAACCGGTGAACGCGGGCAGGGCGACGGTCTTGTTCAGCTTCCCGTCGAGCCAGAAGTAGGTGCCGCCGAGCCCGGCGACGATCAGCACGAGCACGACGCAGACAATCAAAACGATGCGGCGGCCGTGCCGTCCCGGCTGCCCCCAGAACCGCCAGCGCCGCCCGGTCCGGGTCGGCGGCACGCCGCGAGGCGGCGCGGTCGTGTAGCCGCCCGGCCCGCCGTAGCCGCCGTCGCTAAGGCCGTAGCCGGAGTTATCGCCGTAACCGCGGGGGCCGCCGGAGGAGCCAGGCTGCGAGCGGCTAGGCGGCTGGTCCGGCCAGGCGCCCCTTGGGCCGCCGGAGGCCGAGGAACCGCCAGGCGGCGGCATCGGCGACTTCATCGTCATGTCGTGCGTCGCGTCGGAGCCGGGCTGTCCGCTGGGCTGCTGGTACCAGCCTTTCCAGGGGTCCTCGTCGCTCATCGGGCAATACCTCTCTTGTGCACGCTGCTCACATCAGCCATCGGCCAGCCGTTCGGCGCCCCTGCTGCCGACGTCTTCAACCAGACAAACGGACGCTGGCAGGCGCGAGTTCAACCCTAGAGCGAGAAGCGCCGTGGTGACCCCGCAGTCCTGCGGGGAAGCGAAGGCGGCTGGCCTCCGAGCGGGGATCGTCACGCACGCTACGCGTCAGTGTAGCGGCGGCGGGCAACCGGCCAGCCGGGCTTCGCGGCCCGCCCTGGCGGACCTTGCGGCGCGGCCGCCGGACCGCGGACGGAGATATCCGCGCTGGTTAACCGGCATATGAGCCGGGAAATATGCCATCGGATGCTGGGGCAGAACGAGGGGGAACAGTTGTCCGCGCACGTCATCAACTCCGACGGCACCGAAGCCGACCTGGCTGATCACTTGAGCAGCCTGCACAAGAAGGGCACCCGGGGATTCACCGATCAGTACCTGGTGAACCTGCACCAGGCACTGCACTCGCGCAAGCGCGACCCGCTGCCGACGCACAGCCACCCCGGGGACGACGTTCCCCCGGTCCTGGGGGATGAGGTTCCCGCGGCGATGGTCTAGCCGCCCGGAGTGGCCAGCCGGGAGGGTGGCGCGGCCTCGGGCTGCGGCGCCCTCTCGCCTTGCCGGCCAGCGCTTTCCTGGGCGGTGCCTTCCGGGGCGGTGCTTTCCGGGTCGGCGCTTTGCCGGTCGGCCGGCGCCGGGCTTTCCGCCGTGAGCACGGTGGCGTCGAAGGACAGGCAGATCAGGTGCAGCGCCAGCTGGTGCGCCTCCCGCACGGTGGCGGTCAGCGCCAGCGCACGCGCGCCGGCCGGGTACACGCACACGACCTCGTCGCACGCGTCCGTGAGCGGGTTGGGCGCCGGGCCGGTGAGGCCCCAGGCGGCGATGCCGCCGGCCCGGGCCGCGTCGACCGCGCGCAGCAGGCTGCGGCTGCGGCCGGAGGCGGACACCACCAGCAGCACATCGCCTGGCCTGCCGTGCGCGCGAACCCCGCGCGCCAGCTCGTCCGCGTACTCCCGATCGCCCACGACCGCGGTGCCGCCGGCGGCCTCCGCGTTCAGCACGACCGTCAGCCGGGGTGCCTTGCTCGCCGCCAGCCAGCCGTTGAGCTGCGTCGCGAACTGCTCCGCCTGGACGCCCGACGCGCCGGTGCCAGCGACAAGGAGCCGGCCGCCGCGGTGCACGGTCGCCGCCAGACGCTGCCCCCAGTCGTCAAGCAGCCGGGTGTCGAGCACGGTCAGCGGGTTCGTCGGCACGCCGCCCCGCTCCGGTACCGCCGTAATGCTCATTCGCACTCCTGTATAACGCGCGAACCGATGCCGACCGTTCCCGGGGCTGGTACCACTTACCCGGGCCGCCGCCCGCCAAACACCGCTCAACCATCACTTTTCGCATCGTTGGCGGCCAGCGTATTTCCCCTCGCCATGAGCCGGAAACCGCCCCGGGGACGGGCCTAGGCCCCCGCCCGGCGCCCTGACCCTTTCGCACCTCGCGCCTTCGCTTAGTGAATGGCGCGACAAATAGTGCAGAGCGGACGTGAGCATGGTCACCGGCTGCGAGACTGCCGCGCATGACGGAATTCGACGCCAGGGTGACCCTGCTGAACTACCTGCAAGGTGCCCGCGAGACGCTGCTGTGGAAACTGGACGGCCTCAGCGAGTACGACATCCGCCGGCCCCTGACGCCGACAGGCACCAACCTGCTCGGCCTGGTCAAGCACCAGGCTCGCGGGGAATTCATCTACTTTGGCGACATCTTCGGTCGGCCGCACGGCGAGCAGCTGCCATGGCTGGAACCCAGCGCTGACGAGAACGTGGACATGTGGGCAACGCCCGACGAATCCCGCGACTTCATCACCGGCCTGTACCGGCGGGCGTGGCAGCACACCGACGCGACGATCGCGGAAGTGCCGCTGGACGCCACCGCGACGGTGCCCTGGTGGGGTGGCGCCAAACTGAGCCTGGGCCACGTCATGGTGCACGTGACGGCGGAAACACAACGCCACGCGGGCCACGCCGACATCGTCCGGGAACTGGTCGACGGCTCGGTCGGCCTGCTGCGCCAGGCCGGCAACCTGCCCTCGGGCGACCCGGCCTGGTGGCGTGATTACCACGCTCAGGTGGAGCAGGCGGCCAAGGCCTCGGCTTTCGTCACAGGTCAGGGCGATAGTAGCCGTTACGCTGGGTAAGTCTCCTACGTGAGGAGGCGAGTCATGCGAGCACAAACTGGCGATGAACTGACGGTTAGGGGACGCCACCAGGGTGACGGAGACCGCCATGGCACGGTCGTGCGCGTCGACGGCATGGACGGAGAACCGCCCTACCTTGTCCGCTGGCGCGACGGACGCGAGAGCGTGTTCTTCCCCGCTGGAGACACCCAGGTAGAGCACCATCCCACCCAGCGAGCCAAGGGCTGATCCGGCTATCCCGGGGTACGGCCGGCGGCGGGGCCGCTATGACCCGCCGTTCGGGTCTACGTCACGGAAACTTTTTTCTGGGCGGAAACAATTCACGCCATAGGGTCAAAAAGTTTCCGTTGAAATAATATTTTCCGTCATGTGACGACGGGCGGTGAATATGGCGGCAGGCCCCGGGTAGCTGATGGCCCGACGGCGCGGGACAACCCCCGCGCACCAGGTCATGGAAGGAACAATGCAAATGGGCATCATCCTGCTCGTCCTACTCCTGGCCATCATCCTCGGCGGCCTCGGCTTCGCCATTCACATCCTTTGGTGGATCGCGCTCGCCGTCCTGGTGGTCTGGCTGTTCGGTTTCCTGGTCCGCGCCGGCGAGGGCAGCACCCGCGGCCGCTGGTACCGCTGGTAACGCCTGGACATGGCCGCACGGCGGTCGACCGGGCCAGCGCGTTAACCCGACGGCCCGGCCGCCCCGCAAGGGGTGGCCGGGCCGTCTGTTGCAGGGACCGTTCGCCCGGTTACCGGGAGGTCTACGCTGTACGTCACAAAAGCGTTCCCTGCCCGGATTCGTCCTAAAACCCCGGTAGGGCCGTCATTGCAGCCCAGCCGGTGATCTAGACATGCCTCAGCCGGAACCTACGCTGTACGCCAGATCTGATGGTCATCTCCATCCTCGCTCCGCCTGCTCCGTTCCGGCTACACGTGTGACCAGGCGGCATTGATGGCGTTCTCCTGGGTCTGGCACTTCGGCCCGTCTGGACCCGGCGGGCCTATCGCGGTCCCCTGGTAGGTGCGAATCGTGTACTGGGCGTTCCCCTGCCGGTAGGTAACCTGCAGGCCGATCGCATACCCGCCTGCGGGCGTCTTCGCCGAGATGTCAAGGACGACCTGGTACTCGTCTCGCGCGTTTGGCCCGGGGGTCCCGATCGTGGACCCCTCTGGGAGTATGACCGCGCCGGGAACGCTCTGCCGACGCGCCCACATGGTGGGGTTCGCGCCCTGACTCATCTTTCCCCATCCGTCGGCCAGGATGAGCGGATTCTCCGAGTGCCGCATCTCGTAGACAAAGGCGTTCTTGTGCAGAATCAGGCCATGAGAGTCGATCAGGGATACCGACTCAAGCTCAACCGGGGACGCCGAGGTGTTGTAAAACCAGTTGATCGCCCATCCAGTCTGCGAGTTCCACGCGGGGACTCCGGCGGACGGGACCGTGTTCGGCGCTTCGGCGCAGCCTTTCTCGCCTTTCTGAACGTTGGCCGAGGCAAGCGGCTGCCCGGCCGCCGAGCAGCCGGAGAGCAGGAGCGCCGTAGCCGCGAGCGCCGCAACCACCGAGTGCCTGATAATCAGTGCCATCGGCTTAACGTGAGGTTTCTCGTTCACCCATCACTCCGGATCAGTGCACTTGTATGAAGCCAGCTGACGGGTTGGTGGCGCCAGGAAAGTTGCTCACCCCGCACACAGGAGCAGACGTCGCGAGGCTGTAGGTAAGCGCGGCGGACGTGCTCCACCCATCCTGTGATGACAAGTTGATCCCGATCATATCTGAAATACTGACACCATGTGTATCGGTCGCCTGGGCGGTCGTGGTCATGGTAAATGGGGTAGCCGGCCCCTCTGTTTCACATTTGCCGACGGCCACCGCTGTCGTTCCGGGTGTGGGGTTTGACCATGGCCCGCCTATGCCGTTAAGAGTCACTGTCCACCCAGTGAAGGGTGTTAGGACGCCTGACGAGTTGATCCCAAAGCAGCTCCATTTGGTATCATTCCACGTGCTAACTACCGCCATATCATTGTTGCTCGCGCCGGTGATCTGCTTAAAGTTTACTTGGATGCCTGAAGACTGGCTTGTTGTCCCGTCGGTCGAGAATCCGGCGTTCGCGCCAGTGAGAGAAAGCCCAACTCCGGTCGATTGTGAAACCGTTCTGGTGTAGGTAAACTGGGCGAACTTAATGTGACTGGCTGTAAGGGTTGACTTGTAGCCGACCACCATCTCCACGCCGGGGATCTCGGTATTAGACGCTACGGAGCAGGAGGTGGCACCCGGGGGTATTACCGTCTGGGGCACAGCCCCGTCGGAGGCCGCAGCATTGGCTGCATCCTGGGACGGCAGTTGCTGCAAAACGAGGTGTGCGGTCGGGACTGCCTGTGTGCTGGCACTGGGATCTGCGGTCGAGGCTGCCTGGGTGCTAGCACTGAGAGGCATGAACCAGTTCGCCATCGCATCCGGGTAGAAGGCGATAATGTGCAGGTTCCGGTAATCATTGTTCCCGGACGCCATTAGTTGAGACCGCTCGGAAGAGGACAGGCGGAGCGTGTAGTCCCCATTGGAGTCAGTCGTCGCTCTCGAGACCGGAGTCAAGGACTGACCGGCTTTTGGTGATTGGGGTACCGGGAGAACAATAACCGTTGCTCCGGCCATCGCATTCCCGTTCGGGTCAGTGAGAGTGCCCGTCGCGAGCTCTGGGGCAGACGGGTACGCGGGGACGAAGACCAGGCCTGCTGAATGTTCTGGAGAGACGCTGCGCTGGCGTTGAACGGATCGACCACGGGTGAGGCCTTGGCAGTAGCAGGGACCAGAGAAGTAGTCACCAGCCCGGCTGCCAAGGCCGATGCCAATAGGCCTAGCCGTTTACGTGAAGAAATCGGCACTAGAACTCATCCATGGGTCCGACCGTGATTGCGCGGGTGTTAAGAACGGCCGATCCGGGGGTTCGGCTAGATGATCTTCTTCTAAGCGAGACCCCCCTGTCAATGAGTATTTTTGTGAGTAGCTGCCGCTGACGGTCGTCTGACGGGTTTCTGGTCCTTCTCTGAATAATCAAGGCCTAGTTAACCTCAATCGTTCAGGCGGTTTGATCAACTGCTCCAGTTGCGTCGCTATCGGCCGTCGCTGTCGGGTGAAGACTTCCAAACCCTGACCGGCAACCTGGAGGACGCCTGAAAGGACCCGGCCAAGTACATCGGACGGGCACTGACCGAGCAGGTCAAGGGTGACCGCGCCACGTGGGTTGACGCAGTACCTGACCTGCTTGGCAGCTTCCTAGACCAGTACGCCACCGGCCCGCGTGAGACCTTCCCGTTCCCGCAGCAGGAGTACACCGGCACCGGCCAGCGCGGAACGTGCTGGAAGGAAGCCGTGGCGGGCAACGATTGCCAGCCCGTCGAGCTGCCCGGCCAACAAGCCCAAGGAGGACTGACATGACCGACGACCTCAATGCGGAGTTCAACGCGATCGTCAACGCCGAACACAGCCGCATCCAAGAACAGCAGAACATGACCAAGGTGCTTGGTCAGCGGCTCCGGTGCACCCCCGACATGGCCGCCGCCGTCGTCCGGCAGCTCGACACCACCCGGCCAGGCCAGCTCTCCAGGATCGCCGGGCTGCTCCGCGACGACGCGGGCCGGGGGAACTGGTTGCCTGCGGCCGGGCCGGGCGATGAAAAGCCGCCCGGCCCGGCCGTCTAACCGGAGAGGCAGCCGATGCCTGGCAGCACTGGTCTCAGTGGTTGCGCAGCGCGCTGACCAGCTGCGCCTTGCTCATCGAGGAACGGCCCTTGACGCCGATCTCGCGGGCCCGCCTGAGCAGTTCGTCCTTGGTCCACCCGTCGTACGACGGGCTGTGGCCGCCCTTTTGGCCGACCTTGCGGCGCGAGCTGTTGGCCGCCGCGTTGGCGATCCGGGCCGACTTTTCCTCGCTGTTGCCCTCCCGGCGCAGCGCCCGGTAGGTCTTCTCGTCCTTGATCTGCGGCGTGGGCATCCGCTGCCTCCTCCGGAAGCCGACAGGTGCCGGGCAGGCCGCCCGGCTCGATGCACGGTCCCTACCCAGCCTCCGCTGGGCAAACGTCCCGGGCTTCCGCTTGCTCGCTGCCTGGGCTTGCCCTGTCGTCACGTCAGGCCGCCACCTCGGCGACGGGGCGGCCGGCCCGGTGTGCGCACGCTCCGTTATTCATCCCGCTAATGCGGCACCGGGGCCGGCGCAGCACCGGGCAGGCAGACCTGCACGATCCCGTCGGTGACCCGCACCTGGAAGGACGGCTGCGGCGCGGTGGCCGGGCCCCGGGCGACGCTCCCGTCCGCGACGCGGAACGAGCTGCCGTGCCACGGGCAGGTCAGGCAGCCGTCGTGGTAATCGCCCTCGGACAGCGGGCCGGACTGGTGGCTGCACCGCTCGGCCAGCACGTGGATGTCCTCCCCGTCGCGGACGACCACCAGCGGCACCTCGCCGAGCATGTGCCGGGCCGGTTCCCGCTCGGGCAGCTCGGCCACCGCCGCCAGCTCATGCCAGCCCGGCTCGACCAGGTGCGGGACCGGTTCGGCGTGGTTGGCGCCCGCCGACAGCCGGTAGGCGATGTGGCCGCCCAGGTACCCGCCGACGCCCAGGACCGCCATCCCGGCCGCCCGCAGCAGCCGGGCGCGAGCCGGCGGCGCGGTCACCGAGACGGCGTAGATGCCGACCGCCGTCGCGTTGGACAGCGCGTGCACCAGGCCGACCCGCATCTGCCGCTCGTGCAGCTCGGACCAGTCCGTCCACCCGGACCATGCGGCGGGCGCGGCGGTCGCCAGCCCGACCTGCACCAGCCGCCGGGACGCGGCCGCGTTGCCCGGCCACAGGTCGAGGAAGCTGGCCGACAGCCAGGCCGCGGTCGGGGCCTGCACCAGCACTGGGTGCAGTGGATGGCCGAGCCACACGCCGTGCAGCGCGTCGCGCACCGGGCCGGGGCGCAGCACCCTCCGCACCACCTTCTGGACCGGTCCGGTCAGCCGGTCGAGTGACTTGGCGTTTTCGAGCTTGCTCAGCAGGTCCATAACCTGTGGTTACCCTGTTCGCGCAGCGGAACGCGGTCGCGCGATTGTCCTCGCCTGCCGGGAAGCCGCTGGGCGAGCGGGCGCGGCCCTTGGGTTCGGCAAAGTTATAGGTTAGCCTTACCTAATACCGCGATGGCGGGCGGCTTCATGCCCCGGCTCTCGTGTCACTGGCAGGACGTGGATTGTCTGCGGGGTGAGCGTATGGCGGGGACCGGCGAACCGGCCGGCATGGCTCGGGTCCGGCGCCTGTTCGGCCCGGGCGCGGCGGTGCCCGCGTCCTCCGGCGATGACCACCTGGACGGCCTGAGCCCCTGGCTGAGCGAGCTGTCACCGCCGGCGGCCCTGGCCCAGTGGGCGGCGCCCTTCACCGACCTGCGCTCGTGCTGGGACGCGTGCCCCGACCCCGAGTGGCTGCTGTGGCTGGCCGCGCGGACCTGTGACCCGGAGGAGCGGCGCGGGCCGGTGGTGCTCTGCGCCGCCGACATCGCCGCGTTCGCCCACCGCGGCGTGCGCGGACCCCGACCCCCGGGTGACCCGAGCGCTCGTGACCGTGCGCCAGTGGGCCGGGCCCGGGGCGGGCGACCTCGAACTGCTGGCCGCCGAGTGCGACGCACTGGACGCCGCGCGCGAGTCGGCCCGGGCGGTGGACCGCGAGGCGGCCCGCGCCCGCGCGTCCTTCCGCACGGTGCCGCGCCGCCGGCCGGGCGCGTCGGGAATGAACCGGGCGCTCAGCGCGGTGCACCAGTGGCACGAGGCGGAACGCGGCCACTGGCTGGCGCTGTCCGCCCTGTCGGCGGTGCGCGCCGCCGCCCAGGCGGGAGACGCGGCCGTGCCGGCGGCCGAGTGGGCGGACCACGTGAGCCAGTCCGCCGCCTTTGCCCTGCGGGCGATGGCGAGGCGGCACTCGGCCGACGGGCGGCCGGGCTGGATGACCACGCGGCGGTTCGTCCGGCTGGCCCGGCGCCAGTTGGCCGTGCCCGACGGCGCCGCCCTGAGCTGCTGACCGCCGGGCCGGCTCGCCCTCCGGGTACTGGTGCTCGGGATACGGGTACGGCTTAGTGGTGCGCCGCGGCTGGCGTCGTCGTACGCTAGCGTGCGATGATCTTGTATGTTAGGTAAGCCTAACCTAATGTACTAGGCATGTGCGTGAGCCAAGGGGACGGACCGAGTGACGATGTGCCATGGCGCTTAACCCGACAGCCCGGCGGCCGCCGGGCCCGCCGCTCGCCTTCGACTGCGAGCATGGCGCGGACTGCCATGCCGGGGCCGAGCCGGCCGTGGGGACGGCGCCCGAGCTGGCCCGGTCCTGGCTGCTCGTCGAGCACGACGGGCCGTGGCCTGCCGACCCGCGGGAGGCGGAGCTGCCCGGCGCGCTCGGCGCGCTCGCTTCCCGGGCCGACGAGCTGGGCATCCGGGTGCAGCTCATCCGCAGGCCCGGCCGCCGCAGGCCCCGCCCGTCCGGCCAGGCCGCGGGCGCGGGCGCCCCGGCGTCGGTCTACGTCGGCTGGACGGCCGGCCCGTCGCCCTGGCTGCGCCGTGGCGACGCCAGCGTGGCCGGCTCCCTGCCCGGCCAGCTCGACGGCCTGGCCGAGGGCGCGGCGCCGTCCTTCGGCTCGCCGGTGACTGCGCCGCTCTACCTGGTGTGCGCCCACGGGCGGCGCGACGTCTGCTGCGCCCGTTTCGGAGCCCCGCTCGCCCGCGCGCTCGGCTTGGCCCACCCGGCGCAAACCTGGGAAACCACCCACGTGGGCGGCCACCGCTACGCGGCCAACCTGGTCATCTTGCCGCACGGGCTCTACTACGGCCCGGTGGACGAGGCGGGCGCGGCCGAGGCCATCGCCGCCTACCAGCGCGGCGAGATCGCCCCCAGCCGCTACCGGGGCCGGGCAGGCGAGTCCCGCGCCGAGCAGCAGGAGCGCTACCGGCACATGGCGCAGGCCGGCGCGTTCGGCCTGCCCGGAGACCGCCAGCCCTGCTGAGGTCGCCTGGCGCCGTCAGCCCGCCGCCCGAGCACCATAGCCCGCGGCCCGAGCACCCCAGCGCGCCCCCGTGCGCCCCAGCGCCCGCCGCCCGAGCACCCCTGCGCGCCCAGTGCCCGCCGGCTGTCTAGCCGTCTGACTCGGTTGGCCGGGCGCCCTGGCCAGGTCGTTTTCGCGAAGGCGCTTGCTCCCAGTTAATGGAAATGATTACCATAACGGTGTTCATTTTCATTTGACGTCGCCCACGCGGCGGCTCTTCCCACCTGGAGTGCTTAGGTCATGCGAACCCGCACCATGCTGCCCCGCCCCGCGGGACTCGTCGCCGCGCTGCCCCTGGCAGCGGCGCTGCTGGCCAGCGCATGCTCGTCTTCTTCTTCATCCAGCGCCGCGTCGGGCGCGTCCGCCGCCGCGGCGTCGACCGCCACCATCACGGCCATCGGGGCCGAGAACGAGTACGCCGACGTCATCGCGCAGGTCGGCGGCAAGTACGTGAAGGCCAGCTCGATCATGAGCAACCCGAACACCGACCCGCACACGTTCGAGGCCAGCCCGGCCGTGGCCAGGGAGATCGCCTCGGCCAAGCTGGTCGTGCAGAACGGCGTCGGCTACGACGACTGGGCCAACACGATCGAGAACGCGGCGCCGAGCGACGGCCGCCAGGTCATCGACGTCCAGCAGCTCCTCAAGCTGCCGGACAGCACGCCCAACCCGCACCTGTGGTACAAGCCGTCCACCATGCCCGCGGTGGCCAGTGCCATCGCCGCGGACCTCGGCCAGATCGACCCGGCGCACGCGTCGTACTACAAGGCCAACGCGGCCTCGTTCACCGCCAGCCTGTCGGCGTGGAACAAGGCCCTGGCGGCGTTCAAGTCCGGTCACGGCGGCACCCCGGTCGCTACCACCGAGCCGGTCGCCGACTACATGCTGCAGGCCGCCGGCGCGGACAACCTCACCCCGTGGACGTTCCAGGCCGACATCATGAACGGCACCGACCCGTCGCCGCAGGACGTGGCCACGCAGAAGTCCCTGTTCACCCAGCACAAGGTCAAGGTGTTCCTCTACAACCAGCAGGTCACCGACTCGCTCACCGAGTCCTACATCAAGCTGGCCCAGGACAACGGCATCCCGGTCGTCGGCGTCTACGAGACCATGCCGACCCCCGGCTACACCTACCAGTCCTGGATGCTGGCCGAGGCCAACGCGCTGAGCAAGGCCGTCACCGACAAGACCTCGACAGAGAAGCTCTAGTACGGAAGCCGCGTGGCGTTCCCTGGGCGTACCCACCCTGGCCCGGGGCGCGCCGTGCGGCTAGGGAACGGGTGCTGGTCAACCGGGGCTGCCAGCACCCGTTCCGCTGCGCCGGATCAGCAGTCGACCAGCTCGGGACTCTGGTTGAGCAGCTGGGCCCGCGGTGAGGTGAACGCGGCGAGCGCGACGGTCGCGGCTGGGCGGAAGACGGCGGCGCGGTGGCAGTTCTGGAACGCCAGCCGCACGCCGAAGTGCCGCTCGACCGCGGCGCGCATCGCGTCGCTGGCCATCATCCGTAGCAGCTGGCCGCGGGCGGCCTCGTCCGGCGGCGGCACCTGGTTGTCGGCGAAGTCGGCGCTGCCCGCGTCGAGCTCCTTGACCAGGCCCGTGACCATATCCCAGGCGTAGGGCAGCGAGGTGCGGACGCAGTCGAGGAAGTCCGCTTCGTCAACCTCGCCGCGCAGTGCCTGTTCGAGCAGGTCCTGCGGAACCGTGAGCGACATGATGCTTTCCCTTCTGAAGGAACCGATCACCTCGGTCATCCTTCCTGAAAATGAAAATCATTGCAATAAGATGGGCCCACAATCGTGTCCGTCCGAGACCGCACGGACCCGGAGCGTAACTGGAGGATGATGTGAAGATCGCGTTCGCGGGCAAGGGCGGCAGCGGCAAGACCACGCTGTCGTCGCTGTTCGTCCGGTACCTGGCCGCTCGCGGGCTGCCAGTGGTGGCCATCGACGCCGACATCAACCAGCACCTGGCCGAGGCGCTTGGCGCAGGCGAGCCGCGCCCGATGGGTGCGGACCTGCCGCTGATCAAGGACTACCTGCGCGGCACCAACCCGCGGATCAGCTCGGCCGAGGCCATGGTCAAGACCACCCCGCCGGGCCGGGGATCACGGCTGCTGCGCCCCGGCGGCGCCGACCCGGTGCACGCGCTCGGCGAGACCGCGCCGTGCGGCGCGCTGCTGCTGGCCACCGGGCACTTCGCGGACGAGGACCTGGGCGTGTCCTGCTACCACGCCAAGACCGGGGCGGTCGAGCTGTACCTGAACCACCTGGTGGACGGGCCGGGGGAGTACGTGGTGGTGGACTGCACGGCCGGCGCCGACTCGTTCGCCAGCGGGTTGTTCACCCGGTTCGACCTGACGATCCTGGTCGCCGAGCCGACCCGCAAGGGTGTCAGCGTCTACCAGCAGTGGCAGGGCTACGCCGCGGGCTTCGACCTGCCGGTCGCCCTGGTCGGCAACAAGGTCGCCTCCGCGCGGGACGCGGCCTTCCTGCGCGAGCAGGCGGGGGAGGAGCCGGCCGCCTGCGTCGGCTACGAGCCCGCCGTGCGGGCCATGGAGCAGGGCCAACCGTTCCGGCTTGACGACCTGAGCCCGGACACGGCCGGCGCCCTCGAGGCGATCAAGGACCGGCTGGACGCGGTGCCGCGCGACTGGGCCAGGTACACCGGTCTGGCGGCCGAGTTCCACCGGCGCAACGCCCGCGCCTGGGCCAGCGACCGCGCGGGCGAGGACCTGGTGGCCCAGATCGACCCGGATTTCACCCTCGGTCCTGACGCCCTGTCCGTCCCTGCCTGACCCGGTGTGCTGCTCGCCGGTCGACAGGATGCGCAGTGTCAGAATGCACCTTTCGGGCAAGAAGTGCCTGGGTACGCTGAGGGAGACAGCGCTCCGCCTGTGAGGCAGGGAGCCTTGATGGACGAACGTGCTGGGGCTATGGGCGAGCCTGGGTTCTGCTTGCCCAAACCGGCGGCAGTTGTGCTGGACCGCCAGGGAAGGATCATCGAGTGGTCCGTCGAGGCGGAGCGCCTGGCAGGCATGGCCTTCGGCGAGGTGAAGGGTCGGCTGTTCGACGACTTGCTGGTTGCGGCGCCGGGGTGGCAGGCGGCCGGCCGACCGGAATCGGAGGGGCCGGTCGGGCCGCGCACCACGGGTTCCCGGGCAGTTCTGGTGGATTCCCGTGGCAATGACGTGGATGTCTTCGTGTGGGCGGCCCAACCGGGCAGCCACGGACATCGCCAGGTGCTGCTGGTCCCGCTTGACCAGGCACTTGAGTGGGGCCACGGCCAGTCCTTCCTGCGCGCGTTTTTCGGCCAGGCCAGCGTCGGCGTGGTGCTTCACGACAACGACCTGAAGGTCGTCTGGACCAACATCACCCCGAAAATGTTCGGTGGTCCGCCCATATCACCCGGAGACCGCCTGCGCGGCTATACGAATGCTGACGACGCAATCGCCGTGGAGGCGTTGCTGCGGCAAGTCCTCGAGACCGGTGTCCCTGTCGTCGGCCACGAGTCGAGGGTACGTTCCAAGGAACCCGGCGGGCGAGCCTGGACAATGTCACTGACCGTCATGCGGATGGAGAACACCCACGGTGAGCCCGCCGGCGTCCTCGTTACGGTCACTGACGTGACCGAGCCGAGCAGAGTGCGGCGCCACCGGGACCTGCTGCACCAGTCCGCGGATGAGCTGGGCACCTCCCTGGACATCGTGCGGACGGCTCAAGCCCTCGCCGAGGTCCTCACCCCCGAGCTGGCTAACATCGTCACCGTGGACCTGACCAGGCCCATCCTGTCCGGCGACGAACCGCCATCGGTTTTCGAATTGGACCTGGTCCGCATCGCCGTAGCCTCGACAGACGGCCCCTGGCCCGACGGCGTTCTTCCCGTCGGCGGCTCGTACCCAGAGCTGCCACAGGGCCCCTCGCTGAGTCGGTTGCAGCAGCGCGGCTCCGATCGGCTGAGCCGGAGCCAGGTGGTCCAGGCGCTCGGAGAGCACGCCCCGCTCTTGGTCCCCCCGAACGCGCACAGCCTCGCCGTGGCGCTGTTGCACGCCAGAGGTCGCCTGCTCGGCGCGGTCACAGCCTGGCGCACCACGCAGCCGGAGCCTTACGACGACGATGAAACGGAACTCCTTACCGAGATAGCCTCACGGGCGGCACTCGCCATAGACAACGCCCGCCGCTACACCAGGGAGCACCGCACAGCGGAGACGCTCCAGCAGCGGTTGCTCCCGCGGGCCACCACGGATACCCTCGCGGCCGAGACCGTAGCCCTGTACCGACCGGCCGGTGGCAGACCTGGCATCAGCGGAGACTGGTTCGACGCCATCACCCTCCCATCCCTGCGCGTTGCCCTGGTCGTCGGGGACGTCATCGGTCACGGGCTGATCGCCAGCGCGACGATGGGCCGCCTCCGTACGGCCATTCAGACCTTCGCCGATCTGGAACTCGACCCCGCCGACGTGCTCACCCACGTGGACGACCTGGTCCACCGACTGGCCGCCGAGGCACCGGAGTCCCTGCGCGACGTCGTCGGAGCCACGTGCTTTTACGCGGTCTACGATCCGATCGCCTGTCGCTGCACACTGGCCAGTGCCGGGCAGCCGCCACCGATCCTGGTCACCCCCGACGGCCGGGCGGAACTGCTCGACGTCAGTCCCGGACCGCCCCTCGGGGTCGGCGGCTTCCCTTACGAAACCACCACGCTGGACATCGCACCGGATAGCGTCCTTGCGCTGTATACCGACGGAATCCTCGGGCTGGAGCCCTACGCAGGGGACGACGGGCTGCGACGATTGCAGGACCAACTCGCCTACCGGACCGGCCCCGGCGTCCCACTGGCGCAGAGCGGCCTGGCGGTGCTGGGGAACAACGGTGAGACCGTCGCCCGTGACGATGTCACCCTGATGCTCTCCCGTCTGCGCCAGGTGCCGGCAGGCCAGGTCGCAGCCTGGGAGTTCCCGCCCGATCTCGAGGCTGTCTCCGAGGCCCGCGCCACTGTGGGCCGGCAGTTGTCCGCGTGGCACCTCGATGACCTCGTCTTCACCACCGAACTCGTGGTCAGCGAGCTCGTCACGAACGCCATCCAATACGCCGGCGGACCGGTGGAAATCCGTCTGATCCGGGGCCGCTCCCTGATCTGTGAAGTCACCGACCCGAGCAACACACAGCCTCGGCTGGTGAGGGCCACAGACACCGACGAGGGCGGCCGAGGCCTGTTCATCGTTTCGCAGTGCACGAACCGCTGGGGCTGTCGCTACAGGCGGAGCGGCAAGACCATCTGGACCGAACAACTGCTCGCAGATCCGGAAGACCCGCTGGCAGCGAAGCTGACGCCGCTCTGAGCACCGCGCTACGATCGTTGCTCGTCGGTTCCTGCCTGCGCGCCCGGCCGCTGGGTATCCCGGTCGGGCTGACTAACCGAGCACGGCCAGCCTGGCGGCCGAGTTCCACCGAGGACCTGGTGGCCCAGATCGACCCGGATTTCACCCTCGGCCCTGACGCCCTGGTCGTCCCCGCCTGACCCGGTCTGCTCGGCGGGGTCGGGCGACAGGATGAGTGTTGTCAGAATGCACCTTTCGGCAAGAAGTGCCTGGGTACGCTGACAGCGACAGTGCTCCGCCTGTGAGGCAGGGAGCCTTGATGGACGAACGTGCTGGGGCTATGGGCGAGCCTGGGTTCTGCTTGCCCAAACCGGCGGCAGTTGTGCTGGACCGCCAGGGAAGGATCATCGAGTGGTCCGTCGAGGCGGAGCGCCTGGCAGGTATGGCCTTCGGCGAGGTGAAGGGCCGGCTGGGCGCTGTTGCACGCCAGAGGTCGCCTGCTCGGCGCGGTTGCAGCCTGGCGGACCACGCAGCCGGAGCCTTACGACGACGACGACGAAACGGATGCTGATCAACAACGACGAAGGGAACTGATCATGAAGCAAGGCATGGAAGAGGCCGAGGCCAAGGGCGCGCTGTGCCGGCGGGGTTTCCCGGCGGGAACGGCTGCTGCGCTGCGCAAGCTCGTGGTACCCGCCGCCGTGCTGGCACCCGTAGTCACTGCCGTAGCGCTGCCCAGCGCTGGCACGGCTAGTGCCGCCGCAAAAGCCCGCCGGCGTAACCCTGTCGGCCGCTCCGCTCGGCACAAACGTGGCACCGTGGTCCAACGTGGCCAACAACGCTAAGATCGAGCCGTACCTGAAAGCCCTCGGTCCCGTGTCGCTGAGATACGGCGGCGGGGTCTGGGCAGACGCTTACAACTGGCAAGTCAACAAGGACACGTACGCGTGCGCGAAGGCTGGCAACCAGACCGGGGACTTCACCGGGCCGTGCGCCAGCTCGGGTAGCGACTCCACGAGCTACGCCGCGTTCAGCGCCGAGGCAAGGGCAGTCAGCGCCCGGGGGATAATCACCGTCAACTACGGCACGGGGACGCCGGCCCTGGCGGGGGCCTGGGCAGCTAAGGTAGCCGCCGGGAAGGACCCCGTCCAGCAGTTCGAGATCGGTAACGAGCCCTACGGCTGTGCCTCCCCGGACCTGGAGATAACCCAGCCGCCGGTCAGTGATACAACGTACGAGCCGAACACGCCGGCCAGGTGCCCGTACGCTCAGGCCGGCTCCGGCCTCGCGGGCATCAAGTGGTTCGCCACCTCGTACATCGCTCACGCCCCGGCGTTCATCACCGCCGTCAAGAAGGCTAACCCGTCCGCGCAGATCGTACTGCCCTACGCCATCAGCCCGCCGGGGAACTCCGGGTACGCCTGGAATGACGCCGTGATGCCCGCGCTCAAGGGGAAGTACAACTCGCTCAGCGTGCTCTGGTACCCGCACAGGACGCCATCTTCCCCCACGGACGCGGAGGACCTCACAACGATCACCTCTATCCCGAAGTACGCGGCTGGCATCAAGGCCGACATCGCGAAGTACTCCCCGGGAACTTCTTACACCATCACCGAGGCGAACAACGACAACCAGCCGACCACGGCTCAGTGCAAGCCCGTAGGCGCGGTGTACGCGGCGGGTACCGCCCTTGAGTGGCTGGCCCAGGGGGCGCAGGCCGTTGACTGGTGGGTTCAGTCGGACGGAAACAACAGCGGCAGCAAGTGCGTTAACACGGACTTCTCGATGTTCAACCTGAACGGCACGCCGCAGACCTCCTACTGGGGGTACCTGCTGGCCTCGAAGATGACGCAGCCAGCGGGCCGGGTACTGTCGGTGGACACCGCCAACACGAACAAGAACGTCCTGGCCTTTCACGTTCTCCTGCGCTACGGGAAGATAGGCGAGGCGTACGTCAACCTGAGCACCAAGTCAGCCCAGGTGACCAGCACGAAGAACATCTCCGTGAACGGCCTGACAACCTGGCGGTACGAAGCCGCTCACCCGTCTGTCGTGACGGGGAAGGCTAACTGGAAGGGCAAGGTCACGGTCTCCCTGCCGGGGGAGTCGGTCACGGTACTGGAGAACTAGGTTCAGCCGCTCAGAACCTGCTGTCGCTACAGGCGGAGCGGCAAGATCATCTGGGCGGAACAACTGCTCGCAGGTCCGGAAGACCCGCTGGCGGCGAAGCTGACGCCGCTCTGAGGGCCGCGTTACGATCGTTGCTCGTCGGAATCGGACATTGAATGAGCAACGGCCCCGGTTCGTTAACGAACCGGGGCCGTTGCCTGGTAATTCATTGCGGGTGAGTGACGGGGCTCGAACCCGCGACCCCCAGGACCACAACCTGGTGCTCTACCAGCTGAGCTACACCCACCAAGGGCCCTCGGCTGAGGGCCATTAAGAGTATAGCGGTCCGGCCGAGTGTGCAGGAACGAGTTTGCCGCCGCGCCAGCGCCTCTTTCGCCGGCCAGCGCGGCACCCCGCGCCGCGCGCCGCTAGCGGGCCGCGTTGCCCGTGCCCGGCGTCTTGCCGGTCCCGGCGCCGGGCACCGGGTTGGCGTGCCGCGCGGCGATCTCGCGCGCGGTGGCCGAGTCCGGGCCTGGCTGAGGCACGAACACCGCCTCGCGGTAGTAGCGCATCTCGCGCACGGACTCGATGATGTCGGCCAGCGCCCGGTGCCCGCCGTGCTTGTCCGGCGAGGCGAAGTAGGCTCGCGGGTACCAGCGGCGCGCCAGCTCCTTGACCGAGGAGACGTCGATCATCCGGTAGTGCAGCCAGTTGTCGAGCACGGGCATGTCGCGGGCGATGAACCAGCGGTCGGTGGCGATCGAGTTGCCGCACAGCGGCACCTTGCGGGCCTCGGGCACGTGGTGCTTGACGTAGGCGAGCACCGCGTCCGACGCCTCCGCGAGCGTCACGCCGCCGGCCAGGTCGGCCAGCAGCCCCGACTTGGTGTGCATGTCCCGCACCACGTCGCTCATCTGGTCGATCGCCTCGGCCGGGGGCTTGATGATCAGGTCGATCCCGCCGTCGAGCAGGGTCAGCTCGGAGTCCGTGACGACGCACGCGATCTCGATGAGTGCGTCCCGCTCGATGTCGAGCCCCGTCATCTCGCAGTCAATCCACACTAGCCGGTCGTTCATTCTAACTAGATTAAAGGCAAATTCGATGGTGAAGAACGGGCGCGTGCTCCGCGTTACCCGCGAGCCGTGTCTACGCGGGGCAGGCGGGGCTAGCGGAGCGGGGGGAACGCCGTCGTTCATCACATCGCTCCCGCCGCCGGGGCGGGGCGGGTGCGGGACGAGCGTCCTGTGCCCGGGACACGGTGCCTGACGGGGCGGAGCTAGGCGGGTACGGGCAGCGCGTCGGCCCGGGCGCGCGGCGGCGCGAAACCGCGGGCGCGCACTGACGGGCCGTGCGGGCCGCCGAGATCGGTGCGAGCCGGTGAGGCGGTCGGTGTCGATGGCGCCCGGCCCGGTGTTGTCGCACGTGGGCACCTGCGACGCGCCGAAGTGGCCGCCACGTGCCCACAGAGCGCGGCTGCGCCGGTCGGCCAGTCCGGCGGCGTTGGCCGACCGGTCCACCCGGTAGCCCTCCGGGCGTCCGGCGGGCCAGCGGCGTGGCACGCCCCAGGTGTCGAGCCAGGTCACGATGGCCTCGACCCCGATGAGCGTGCCGCTGGTGAACGGCTCGCCTGGGTGGGCGAGCACGCCGATCTGCACGCACACCCGGCCCTCGGCGTTGACGTTGTCCTGGTGGGCGCGGCCCTGGCCGGGTGCCCAGTCGAGGTGGCCGGGCGCGCCGAGGGCCCGCCCGGCCCGCAGCACGGAGATGAGCTGCGCGACGTCGCCGGTCGCCGGGTCCCAGATGAGGTGGCACGGGCGCCGCTCGCTGATCAGCAGCTGCGCGGCCGACTGCACCGACACCGCACCGGGCACGGTGCCGATGGCGGGGCCGAGTGTCAGCCAGACCGCGCGGGGCGCGCCGCCGATCAGGGGACCTCCGTCAGCCGCCGCCCGGATGCGCCTTACTCCCGGCATCCATGCGTGTGCCACCGTTCGGGCTCCCCTTCCAGGCAAGGTCTAGACCGCTGCGCGTCGCGGGCATGTCTCCTGCTTACGTCAGAGGCAGGCAATAGTCCAGAGGGCGCTACGGAATCCGCTGGCGGCACCGGCGGAGACTGGAGGAATCGACAAGCGGCGCGCGCGAACGGCGATACTTTCGCGGTCCGGCGGGCGGTTGCCGCGCGGTCCGGCGGGCGGTTGCCGCGCGGTGCGGTGCGGCTAGCGGGCGGAGCGCTCCCTGAAGTAGACGCTCGACTCGCGGCGCCACAGCAGCGCGACCGCGATCAGGCCGCAGATCCACTCGGCGACCGCGAGGACGAAGCTCACGATGTTGAGCACCCGGATGGTCTCGCCGCCGTGCAGCGAGTTGATGCCGCCGTAGAGGTTGTACGTGGAGATAACGAACAGCACCGTGGCCGCGATGCGGGCCCAGATCGTCCCGGAGCGGTTCTTGCGCGCCATCAGCACCCAGAGCGCCATGAAGACCAGCGTGCTGACGATGTCGTACACGACGGCCTGCACGACCTGGCTGCCCGCGGGCTGCACGCCGTTGTTGAACAGCCGCGGGTCGGCGAGCAAGGCGATGATTGAGTACACCCCGATCACCGCGGTGACGGCCGCGCCCGCCAGCATGAACCGGACGGACTTGAGTATCGGGGCGGGGACCTGCGCGTCGTCGGGGACGCTGCCGGCGATCTTCTTCTCGAAGCCGGTGAGGGCGGAACCGCTGCCGTCGCCGGAGAATGTCTTCAACATGGGGTGCCCTAACGTGACGCGCTGTCCCCCGAAGCATAGTGCTGATCTGCCTGAAGCGCCGCGTCCCCGGGCCTGCGCCCGCAGGTCCTTTGTGCCCTGTCTTCTCAGTATTGGCAGAAACTCGTGCCATGACACCGGGCGCGATATCATCGCAGCGTCGTCGACGTCATGCATGTGCGAACGCACCGTGCAGGTGAGCCGTGCAGATGATCGCGACGAGACCAAAGGCGCTGGTGAGTGGGGATCACCGGTGCCGGAACACCTGAGAGGGGACCGCGTTGGTTGCTGGTGCGCCTGGAGGCGCCACTCCCGCAGGCGGTCCGACCGTGCTCAGGATGCTGCTCGGCGCGCAGCTGAGGCGGCTGCGCGAGACCGCGGGAGTCTCCCGCGACGACGCCGGGTACCACATCCGCGCCTCGGGCTCCAAGATCAGCCGGATGGAGCTCGGCCGGGTCTCGTTCAAGGAACGGGACGTCACCGACCTGCTCGAGTTCTACGGCATCGAGGACAACGGCGAGCGCGAGAAGCTCGTGCAGCTGACCAGGGAAGCGAACGCGACGCCGTGGTACCAGAAGTTCCAGGACGTCGTGCCCGACTGGTTCCACGTCTTCGTCGGCCTCGAAGAGGCCGCGCAGCTCATCCGGGTCTACGAGGTCCAGTTCGTGCCGGGCCTGCTGCAGACCGAGGAGTACGCCCGCGCCGTCGTCATGCAGGGCATGCCTGGCATGGACGCCGATGAGGTGGAGCGGCGCGTCGCGCTGCGCCTGGGCCGCCAGAAGCTGCTGACCAGGGAGAACCCGCCGCGATACTGGGTGATCATGGACGAGGCGGCGCTGCGAAGACCGATGGGCGGCCGCGACGTGCACGTCGCGCAGATCGAGCGGCTGATCGACCTGGTGGGCGAGCCCAACATCACCCTCCAGGTGATGCCGTTCCGCTACGGCGGCCACGCGGCCGACGGGGGCGCGTTCACCATCATGCGGTTCCCGGAGACCGACCTGCCGGACGTGGTTTACATGGAGTACCTGACCGGCGCGCACTACATCGACAAGCCGGAAGAAGTCGAGCGTTACGCCGCGGTCATGGAGCGGCTCTCGGTCGCGGGCACGTCGCCCGACCGGACCAGGGAGATCCTGACCGACATGCTCAAGGACATCTGAGCGAGACAGCGGAGGAAGCCAGCCGATGGCCGACGGGGTTTACAACGGGATGCCAGCGGGCGAGCTGCCCGACCTGCAGTGGCGGCTGGCCGGCCGCGCCGACGCCGGCGTGGAGATGGCGCGGCTGCCCGACGGGCAGATCGCCGTGCGCAACGCGGCCGACCCGGAGGGCCGGCGCTGATCTACACCAAGGCCGAGATCGAGGCGCTGATCGGCGGCGCGCAGGACGGCGATTTCGACCAGATGTTGTCGTAGGGTCCCCGAACCCCCGTACCCCCGGATGTCCGCGCTGGCGCGCGGACGAAGCGTCTGAGGTTGCGACGCATAATCGGTATTGCCAGTGCGTCCGGTAGTTCGGAACGGCCTGCCGCTGGAGAGAGCTAAACCCGCGGCCGCAAGAGGGCGCGCGGGAGATGGCGTGACTTCGCGCGTTCCTGGGAGAGACGGATGACGACGCAGGCTGTGGATCGCGGACTGCCTGAGGATGACCGGGGGCGGCTGGCGCGGGCTTATGCCCGGCTGAACCTGACCCGGGACGATGACGCGCTGGACCTGTCGCGGCGGGACCGGGTGCTGATGCGCTGGGAGATCGTGGCGGTCTTTGCCGTCTCGCTCGGGGCCAGCGGTGTCTCCGCGTTCGTGTCGCTCATCGGGTCGCTGACCGCGCATCACTCGCTGTCCTCGCAGTCGGTGACGCTGAACGGCTCGCAGGCACCGGGGCGTCCGCTGCTCGACCTGTTCCTGCAGTTGGTCGGGCTCGCCGCCGGGGTGGCTCCGGTCATCCTCGCCTTCTACCTGCTTGCCCGATCCGGCGACCGCGACCGGATCGGCGTGGACCGCACGCAGCCGTGGCGCGACCTCGGCCGCGGCGCGGGGCTGGCCGCGTTCATCGGCGGCAGCGGCCTCGGCCTGTACTTCATCGCCTTCAAGCTGGGCATCGCGCTGAACGTGGTGGCCGAGAACGAGCCCAACGTGTGGTGGCGCTATCCGGTGCTCCTGCTTTCCGCGCTGGAGAACGGGATGCTGGAGGAGGTGCTCGTCACCGGCTACCTGCTGACCCGGCTGCGCCAGCTCGGTGTCCGCCCGGCCGCCGCCGTGGCGATCAGCGCGACGCTGCGCGGGTCGTACCACCTGTACCAGGGCTTCGGCGGCTTCGCCGGCAACGCCGTGATGGGCATCATCTTCGGCACGCTCTTCCTGCGCTGGCGCCGCGCGACCCCGATGATCATCGCCCACACGCTGATCGACGCGGTGGCCTTCATCGGCTACGCGCTGCTGGTCGGCCACGTCAGCTGGCTCATGTAGCCCGGACGGTACGGGGGAAAATCCTGGTACCTCACTATGCGTTCGGAGCATCAGGAGACGGCTGACGGTCCGCGGACGGTATCGTTATCGTGTCGCGACAGTCACATTATGAATTACTGAGAAAGAGTCCAGTGGCCACTCATCCAGCTCCCCAGGCGCGGCGCGGCGCCGGAGAGCCCGCGCGGCCCGCGCCCGCCGCCGGGGCCGAGGGCGCCCGCCGGGTGCTCGCCGTGCTGCAGGCGTTCTCGCCGCGCCGGCACACGCTCACCGCCAGGGAACTGGCCGAGCTCACCGCGATACCGCTGCCGAGCATGTACCGCTACATCGCGCTGCTGCGCGACACCGGGCTGTTGATCGGCGACGCCCGCGGCGGGTACCACCTGTCGCCCCGGCTGATCTCGCTGGCCCGTGCGGCCGAGGCGGCGGAGACGCTTATCGAGGTCGCCGACCCGGTCATGCGGGACCTGGTCCGCGAGTGCGGCGAGACGGTCATCCTCGTCCGGCTCATCGCCCGGGCACCGGTCTGCGTCCACCGCGTGGAGTCCGAGCATCACCTGCGGGCCACCTTCGAGCCCGGCCAGCCGCTGCCGCTGCTGCGCGGCGCGAGCGGCCAGGTGCTGCTGGCGGGCCTGTCCGAGCGGGTGCGCCGGGAGTACCTGGCGCCGCTGGCCGAGACCGACCCGGCGGTTGCCGAGCGCCTGGCCGACAACATCGCCAGGGTCGCGGCGCGGGGCTGGGCGACCAGCGAGGAGGAGATCGACCGGGGCGTCTGGGCCGCGTCGGCCGCGGTGACCGACGGGCGGTCCACGGTCGCGGCGCTGACCGTCCCCTCGCCCCTGGTGCGCGCGCCGGCCATGCTGCAGGAGCGGCTGCTCGGCCAGGTACGCGCGGCCGCGGCCAGGCTGAGCGAACTCATAGCCGGCTTGTAGCCGCGGGGGATCGTAACCCTACTGCCTGGGGCTGGCAGGCAAAGGGCCTCATAGAATCGGGTGCACTCGCGCGGACCAGGCCTGGATGTTCCGCCTGACACAGTTATTACCCGCTGGTACTGGCGTTAACGGGAGACTTGCCCAGTTACGCAAGAGCTAGTGATTCGTTATCCTGCCCGCATGGCGGAATATAAGAGTTCGTACGAGCTTGTCCCGCAGTTGCCTCGCACGAGCGCCGATATCCCGTCGTCCTCGGTGGCCGAACTGCGCCAGGCGATGGCCGAAGGCGCGCTCACCGCGACCGCGATCGCCGCGCACTACGCCGGCCGCATCGCGGACGTGAACCCCGTACTCGGCGCGGTCATCGCGACGTGTCCCGACGCACTGGAGCAGGCTGCCGCCTGCGACGCCGCCGCCCAGTCGGGCCAGCCGCGCGGCATGCTCGACGGGATCCCGGTCCTGGTGAAGGACAACGTCCAGGTGGCGGGCATGCCGACCACGGCGGGATCGCCCGCGCTGCTCGCCGCCCGTCCGCCGGATGCGTTCATCGTGTCCCGGCTGCGTGCGGCGGGCGCGATCATCATCGCCAAGGCCAACATGTCGGAGTGGGCGAACTTCCGGTCGACCCGCTCGGCCAGCGGCTGGTCCACGCTCGGCGGCCAGACCGCCAACCCGTACGCGCTGGACCGCAACCCCTCGGGGTCGAGTTCCGGATCCGCCGCGGGCGTGTCAGCCGGCTTCGCGCCGCTCGCCATCGGCACCGAGACCGACGGGTCCATCATCTCGCCGGCGAGCGCGTGCGGCGTGGTCGGGGTCAAGCCGACCATGGGCCTGGTCAGCCGGGCGGGCATCGTGCCGCTGTCCCTGGCGCAGGACACGGCGGGCCCGATGGCCCCCTCGGTCGCGGACGCGGCCGCGCTGCTGTCGGTGCTCGCCGCCGCCGACCCCGACGACTGCGCCGACGATCACCCCGGCGAGATCGACTACCGCGCGTTCCTCGACCCGGATGCGCTCGACGGGGCCAGGATCGGCATCTGGCGGTCAGCCTCGGCCGTGGCGGACGCCGCGACGACCGCGCTGCTCGACGCGGCGGTGGACTGCCTGCGCGCGCTCGGGGCCACGGTGATCGACCCGGTGGAGCTGCCGGACATCGACAAGGTGACCGAGCCTGAGTTCGAAGCGCTGGAATTCGAGTTCAAGCACGGGATCAACTCCTACCTCGCGCTACCTGGCCGGCTTCGCCTGCGGCGACGGCCCGCCGCCGCCGCGGACGCTGGCCGGCCTGATCGAGTACAACGAGCGCCACGCCGGGCAGGTGCTCGCCCGGTTCGGCCAGGAGATCTTCCTGGCGGCCGAGGCGACCAGCGGCGACCTCGCCGACCCGCTTTACCTGGAGCTGCGCGGCGCGGCCAGCCAGCTCGCCCGGATTGCGGTGGAAACGCCGACCGTCGAGCACAAGCTCGACGCGATCTTCTCGCTGACCGCCAACCCGGCCTGGCTCACCGACTACGTGCTCGGCGACCACTCGGTATTCGGCAGCTCGCGGCCGGGCGCGGTGTCCGGCTGGCCGACGGTCACCGTCCCCTTCGGCTACGTCTGCGGTCTGCCGGTCGGCGTCTCGTTCCTCGGCCCCCGGTGGAGCGAGCCCCGGCTGCTCGCCCTGGCCTACGCCTTCGAGCAGGCCACCAGGGCCCGCCGGGCCCCCGGGCTGCTCGCGGCGATCCCGCTACCCGTCGATCCCGCCTAATCAACAGTTGCCTATGCAACTGCATGGTCGGGATGGACAACTGCGCGCCGTGGACGGAGCGAGGTGTTCCCCGGTCGGCCGCGGGCGGTCGGGCGGGGGCGGCCCGGGCAGGCGGCGATAGGGTCGGGGCATGCCCGATGTGCCGGAACTCTCGGCGGCGGTCCGCGCCGCCCTGACGAGGGGCGCCCCGTGGTCGCCCTGGAGTCGACGATCATCTCGCACGGCCTGCCCCGGCCGGGCAACCTCGACGCGGCCAGGTCGTTCGAGGCGCTGCTCACCGGGGCCGGGGTCACCCCGGCCACGATCGCGGTCATCGACGGCATGCCCCGGGTCGGGCTGAGCGACGCCGAGCTTGAGCGCGTGGCCATGGACGCCGGACGTGATCAAGGTGAGCCGCCGTGACCTGCCGCTGGCCATGGCGGGCGGCCGGACGGCGGGCACGACGGTCGCGGCCACGTCGCTGCTCGCGGCCCGGGCCGGCATCCGGGTGTTCGCCACCGGCGGCCTCGGCGGCGTGCACCGCGGCTTCGCCGAGTCGCTCGATGAGTCCGGCGACCTCACCGCGCTGTCGCGCACCCCGGTCACCGTGGTCAGCGCGGGCGTCAAGTCGATCCTGGACATCCCGGCGACCCTGGAGCGCCTGGAGACGCTCGGCGTCGCGGTCGCCGGCTACCGCACCAGCCGATTTCCGGCCTTTTACCTCACCGACTCCGGCCTTGACCTGGACTGGCGCCTAGACACGCCCGAAGAGGTCGCGGAGGTCATGGCGGCCAGGGACCGGCTGGGCGAGGAATCCGCGCTGCTCGTCGCGAACCCGCTACCGGAGCGGGCGCAGCTCGATCCGGCCCTGCATGACCGGGTGCTCGCCGACGCGGTGGCGGCCGCCGCGCGGGCTGGCGTGCACGGCAAGGCGGTGACGCCGTACCTGCTCGCGCACATGAGCGAGGCGACCGGCGGGGCCAGCGTGGCGGTGAACCTGGACGTGGCCCGGGGCAACATCGCCCTGGCGGGTCAGATCGCCGTGGCCTGGTCCGCCCGCGACCCAGGCATCCGCGACCCCGGCTCCGGGGCGGCTTCCCCGGCGGCGGCTCTGCGGCCGTACGGCGACTTCGGCGTTGGCCTGCGCCCGTGACAGCCGGGCGGCGGCGGCCTGTGACGCCCGCCAGCCCTTCCGGTGGCCCTGAAGGTAGCCGATCGCGTGCCCGATGTAATACAGCATCAGGCTCATCACAAGCGCGGCTGGGACGAGAAGGACCATAAACAAATCGTAGCGTGATGACTCACTAAAGGTTACATAGATTCACGTTGAAACGCCGGCGGCGAGATTTCGGGGGTCGAGCCGGGCGTGGGCTGGCCGGGCGGGAGTCTGCCGCCGTCCGTCACCGGTTCACCGTCGAGCATCCGGCGCAGGTGACGGTCACCGGAACCCCGCCGCCGTTCGGTGGTCCCTGTTGGCGCCGCTGGCATATCAGGCGGGCCGGTGACACGGTAGCCTGGGTTTGGCAAAGAAGAAGCAAAAGTTCGCTACGGCAGGGGTGCTGAGCATGAATGATCAGGCGGCGCAGGTCACGCCGGTTGTCGTCGTGCTACCCGTCGAGATCGACGTCACCAATGCCGACCAGGTCTACGAGCAACTGGTCGCGGTTCTGACGCCCGGCGTCGGCACGGTGATCGCCGACATGACCGCCACCGAGTTCTGCGACTCGTCCGGGGTGCACGCGATCATGCACGCCTACGAGACGGCCGCCGAGCGGGAAGTGCTGCTTCGCCTGGCGGTGTCGCCGCACACCTCGGTGCGCCGGGTCCTGCAGCTGATCGGCGTCGGCCACCTCATGCCGGTGCACGAGAGCCTGCAGGAAGCCCTGAGCGCGCTCTAGCCTTCGCCCGCGGCGCCCGTCTGACGGAACGCGATCATCGCCACGTCGTCCTCCCGCGGCCCGAACAGCGACATCACCTGGTTGGCGAAGGCCTCCACGTCCTTGCCTGCCGCCTCGGCCGCGCCCGGCGCGCAGCCTCTCCAGGTTGTCGTCGAGCAGGACGTGGCGGTCCTCGACCAGGCCGTCGGTGAACAGCAGCGCGGTGCCGCCCGCGGGCAACACGGCCGTCTCCACGTGCGGTTCATGGCGGACCGCGCCCAGCATGACCCCGCCTTCGCCGACGTAGCGCGCGCCGTCGTCATCGGCGAGCAGCACCGGCATGTGCCCGCAGTTGACGATCGTCAGCTTGCCGGTGGGCGGGTCAAGCAGCACCAGGCACAGCGTGGCGATCAGGCCCGGGTGAAAGCGCCGCAGCACCGCGTTGAGCAGGCCGGTGATCGCTAGCGGTGAATGCTCCTCGCTGGCGAAGGCGCGCAGCGCGTGCCGCAGCTCCCCCATCACGGTCGCGGCCTGCAGCGAGTGTCCCTGGACGTCGCCGATGGCGACGAGCACGCCGTCCCGGCACGGCAAGCGCCTCGTAGAAGTCGCCGCCGACCTCGGCCTGGTCGCTGGCGGGCAGGTAGCGGAACGCCGTCTGCACGCCGGGGATGGCGGGCAGGGCGGCGGGCAGGAAGCTCCGCTGCAGGGTCAGCGCCACCAGGTGCTCTTCCGCCGAGGCGCGCAGCGCGTCGACGCTGAGCGCGACCGACTGGGCGAGCTGGCGCAGGATCTGCCTGTCGTCCTCGCCGGAAATGCCCGTGACGTCGATCGCGACGGTCGCCGGCGGCCTGCCGGGCTTGGTCCTGGCAACGGCCACGTACACGTCCACGGCCAGCGTGCTGTCCGGCACGAGGCGGAGCCATTCCTTCTCGTCGATGGTGGTGATCGCGCTGACCAGGCCGGGCTTGAGCACATGCTCGGCCACCTGGGCGCCGAGCCCGGGCGGCCCGCCCCGCCGCACCGTGCCCGAGCTGCCGGGAACGGCCGATGTCCGCCGGGTCTGCCCGTCCGGCATCTCCAGGAACAGCACGGCGGGCACGGAGAAGATCCGGGTGGCGCCGGATGCCGCCGCGGCGGCCAGCCCGTCGAAGGTCTCGGCCGCGTTGATGTTCAGCGACACGGCGACCAGCTCCGACAGCAGCGCCGCCGTGCGCTCGGCCCGCTGCCGGGCCCGGAAGTAGCGCAGCACCGCCGTCACGGTGGCGAGCAGTTCGGCGGGCTCGGTGGGCTCGGCCAGGTAAGCGTCGGCGCCCTGGGTCAGGCCGTGGGCCCGGGCGGCGACGTCGGTCGCGGTGGCCGATACCTGGATGACCGGGATGGCGGCCGTACGCTGGTTCGACTTGATCAGCCGGCACACCTCGAACCCGCTCATGTCGGGCAGGTGCACGTCCAGCAGCACCAGCTCGGCCGCGGACACCCTGTCCAGCGCCTCCTGGCCGGTGCCCGCCTCGTCCACGGTGTGCCCGGCCCGCCGCAGCCAGGTCGCGATGACGTGGCGCTTGGCGAGGTCGTCGTCCACCAGCAGCAGCGTGCCCGCCGAGTCGTGGTCGATCATCGCGAGACCGGGGTGTCGGAGACCTGGAGGTCGATCCAGCCGGGAGCGGTAGGCACAGTCAGTCGCACTTCCCGCTATCGGTGTACTTAATCGCAATGGAAGGCAGGTTACGCAAGATGGCGCTCATTCGCCCCCAAGGCTACATCCGGGGCAGCCGGGCAGTTATCCCCGGGGGGACGACCCCCCGTACCCTCCCGGTGGACGCGCGGGCGGCCCCGATCGCAAGAACCGCGATCTTATCGGGGCCGCCCGCGCGGGCTAAGCGACGAGGGTCTTCACGGCGGCGGTCATCTCGGACAGGGCCTTCTTCGCGTCGGCGAAGTACATGCTGGTCTTCGGGTCGATGTACAGCTCGTTGTCGATGCCGGCGTAGCCGCTGCCCATGGAGCGCTTGATCACGATGATCGACTTGGCCTGGTCGACGTCGAGGATGGGCATGCCGGAGATCGCCGTGCCCGCCCGGCGGGCGGCCGGGTTGGTCACGTCGTTCGCGCCGATCACCAGGGCCACGTCGGCGCGGGGGAACTCCGGGTTGACCTCCTCCATCTCCCGCAGCTGCGGGTACGGCACGTTGGCCTCGGCCAGCAGCACGTTCATGTGGCCGGGCATCCGCCCGGCGACCGGGTGGATCGCGTAGGACACCTCGATGCCCCGCGACTCGAGCAGCGCGGCCAGCTCGGCCACCCCGTGCTGCGCCTGGGCGGCGGCCAGGCCGTAGCCGGGCACGATGATCACCTTGGACGCGTAGGCGAGCTGGATCGCGGCGTCGTCGGCGGCGATCGAGCGGACCTGCACGTCGCCGGCCACCGCCGCCGCCACGGCGGTGTCGCCGGTGCCGAAGCCGCCGACGATGATGTTGGCCAGCGACCGGTTCATCGCGTCGGCCATCAGCTTGGTGAGGATGCCGCCGGACGCGCCGACCAGCGCGCCCGCCACGATCAGCGCCCAGTTGCCGATGACGAAGCCGGCCATCGCGACCGCGGTGCCGGTGAACGCGTTCAGCAGCGAGATCACCACCGGCATGTCCGCGCCGCCGATCGGCAGCACCATCATCACGCCGAACGCCAGCGAGGCCAGCACCAGGATGAGCAGCGCGGGCAGCGACGCGGTGGTGAACATGAACGCGCCGGTGCCCAGCACGACCACCGCGAGGGCCGCGTTGAGCGCCTGGCCGCCGGGGAAGGTGACCGGCTGGCCGGTGATGACGCCCTGCAGCTTGCCCGCGGCGACCAGCGACCCGGTGAACGTCACCGAGCCGATGATCACGTCGAGCACGGTGAACACCGACGTGGTGCCGAGCACGCCGCCGGGCAGCGACTCGTCGTGGATGTACTCGTACACGGCCACCAGCGCGGCCGCGCCGCCGCCGACCGCGTTGAACATCGACACGAGCTGCGGCATCGCGGTCATCTGCACCGTGCGGGCCGAGTAGAGCCCGGCGGCCGAGCCGAGCAGCGCGCCGACGATCAGCACCGTCCAGCCGACCCCGGTGACCGAGCCGTCGTGGATCAGCAGCGATGAGCGTGACGATCACCGCGATGGCCATGCCGCGCGGTGGAGACCTGGTTGCCGCGCCGCGCGGTCGCGGGCGAGTTCATCAGGTGCAGGCCGACGACGAAGCAGGCGGCGGCGAGCACGTAGGCGAGCTGGATGTTGACGTTGAAGGTATCCATACTGTCCGCCCGCCTCGTCCCGGTCTGGCGGTTCCGCCCGGGCCCGGCGGGCCGGCACGGTGCGGCTGGGCCCTACGCGCGGAACATCTTCAGCATCCGCCCGGTCACCGCGTAGCCGCCGACCACGTTCGCGGCGGCGAAGAACGCGGCGACGAACGCGAGCACGTACCCGACGACGTTGTGCGCGGTGACGCCGATGATCATCGCGCCGACCAGCACGATGCCGTGGATCGAGTTGGCCGCCGACATCAGCGGGCGTGTGCAGGGTCGCCGGGACCTTGCCGATCACCTCGATGCCGACGAGCAGCGCGAGCACGAAGATGCTGAGGTCAGTGACCAGTGCCGTCGACATCGGCGTCTCCCTGGGTGGTGGTGCGGTGGCGGCGGGCTAGTGGTGGCGGCCGGGCGGGCTAGTGGGCGGTCGGCCGGCGGTGGGCTGGCGGCGGGCGCGTTGTCCGCGGCCAGCAGCTTCGCGACGGCCGGGTGCACCACCTCGCCGCCGTGCGTGACGACCACCCCGGCCTGGATGTCGTCGGTGGTGTCGATCTTCAGCTCTGCGCTGCCCCCGTCGGCCGCGCTGACCAGGTGCAGCAGCAGCGCGCTGATGTTCCGCGAGTAGGCGTTGGACGCGGCGGTCGGCACGGCGGCGGCCAGGTTCTGCGCGCCGATGATGGTGACGCCGCCCGGCGGTCACCACGGTCTGGCCGGCCACCGAGCCGGCCACGTTGCCGCCGAGCGGGCTGGCGCCCATGTCGACGATGACCGAGCCCGGGCTCATCGCCTGCACGGCGTCCTCGGTGACCAGCAGCGGCGGGCGCCGCCCGGGTACCTGCGCGGTGGTGATGACCACGTCGTGCCGGCCGATGTGCCCGGCCAGCTCGGCCTGCTGGGCGTCGCGCTCCTCCGCGGTCAGCTCGCGGGCGTAGCCGCCCTCGCCCGGCCGCGCTGACCGCCGAGGTCAGCTCGATGAAGGAGGCGCCGAGCGACTCGACCTCGCCCTTGGACGCCGGGCCGCACGTCGTACCCGCTGACCTGCGCGCCGAGCCGCCTGGCGGTGCCGATGGCCTGCAGGCCGGCCACGCCGGTGCCGAGCACGAGCAGCTTGGCCGGCCGCGCCGTGCCCGCCGCGGTGATCAGCAGCGGGAAGAACCGCCCGTAGGCGTCCGCCGCGACCAGCGCGGCCTTGTACCCGGCCACGTTGGCCTGCGAGGTCAGCGCGTCCATGCCCTGCGCACGGGACAGCGTGCGCGGCAGCCCGTCGAGCGAGACCGCGGTGACGCCGCGCTCGGCGAGCGCAGCGGCCAGCTGCGGGTCGGTCAGCGGCGCGAGCATGCCGATCACCGTCTGCCCGGCGCGCAGCCGGCTGAGGGCCGCCTCGTCGGGGCGGGTCACCGTGAGGATGACGTCCGCCGCCGCGTACAGGTCAGCGGGGTCGGAGATCGTCGCCCCGGCGTCGGTGTACGCGCGGTCGGGGAACCAGGCGCCGTCGCCGGCGTCCCGCTCGACCAGCACGTCCAGGCCGGCCTGCACCAGCTTCGGCACGGTCTCCGGCACCAGGGCGACGCGCCGTTCCCCGGGCGCGGTCTCCTTGACGACTGCTACCTTCATGCCCTCACTCGCCTCCGGGCGCCCGGCTTGCGGTCTCTAACCCGCATCCGCCGGTCGGCGCCCGGGACCATCGGCTCCCGCTTGTCAGACAACGCGGCACCCCTCTTCGCCTCTTCGCGCCATAGCGCACCTACCTCTGAGGCTAAAACCGAGAGCCGGGAAGCGGTAGGACCCAAAGATCATCCGAATCCGGCCTGGCTTTCGCCCGGTCCGCGAAGTACCAGGTCTTCTGTTGCCCCTGGTGCCGTCGAGGTCAAAGAAGCAGCTCAGGCACCAGTTACCCCTGGTGATTCCCCGAACCGCCGCCCCCACCCCCGGCCCACCGCAACGCCCCGCCCCCGCCCCCGCCCCCGGCAACGCCCCCGCCAACGCCCCGCCCCCGCCCCCGCAACGCCCCGCCCCCGCCCCCGCAACGCCCCGCCCCCGCCCCCGCAACGCCCCAGCCCCGCCCCCGCCCCGGCCTGCCCCCGCCCCGGCCTGCGCGGGCCGTTTGCGCATTCGACCCCGTCTGAGCGGGTCGATTGCGCTTTCGCCTGCTTCTATCAGGGCCGTTTGCACAATCCACCCGGTTGGAGGTGGGCGGGGTCGCGGGGTGTGGTGGCGGGTGGGGTTTCTCGTCGGCGCCGGGCGGGTCGTTGGCGCTTTCGGCCCCGTTCCTAGCGGGTCGTTGGCGCCAACGGCTGCTTCTATCGACGCCGTTGGCGCATTCGACCCGGGGCGAGCGGAGCCGTTTGCGCAATCGAGCCTCGTGCCTCGCGACTCGCGCAACGGGTGGGGCGAGGTGGGCGCCGCGACTGCAGAGGCGGTGGGCGGGGTGGTTGGCGCCGCCCACTCGGCGGTTGGCGCCGCAGGGCCCCGGGCGGTTGGCGAACTTCTGGCCGGCGGGGCCGGCGGGCGGGTGGGGCCGACGGGCTGGCGGGCCGGCGGGGCCGGCGGGGCGGGTGGGGCGGGTGGGGCCGGCGGGGCGGTGTGTGGCGGGTGGGAGGGCGGGTGACGGGGCTTAGGCGTGGTTGGCGGAGTCGGCGCGCAGGAGGTCGCTGATGCGTTCGCCGGAGGCGACGACGGCGGCGGCGTGCAGGCGGCCGGGTGAGCGGGTGAGGCGTTCGATCGGCCCGGAGACGGAGATGGCGGCGAGGACCTTGCCGCCGGCGCCGCGCACCGGGGCCGAGACCGAGGCCACGCCCGCCTCCCGTTCGGCCGCGCTCGCGGCCCAGCCGCGGCGGCGGACGGCGGCCAGCGTGGTGGCGTTGAACCTCGCGCCGCGCAGGCCGCGGTGCATCCGCTCGCCCTCCTCCCAGGCCAGCAGCACCTGGGCGGCCGAGCCCGCGGTCATCGGCAGGGCCGCGCCCACGGGCACGGTGTCCCGCAGGCCGCTCGCCCGCTCGGCGGCGGCCACGCAGACCCGGACGTCGGCCTGGCGGCGGTAGAGCTGCGCGCTTTCCCCGGTGACGTCGCGCAGGTGGGTCAGCACGGGCTGGGCGACGGCGAGCAGCCGGTCCTCGCCCGCGGCCGAGGCCAGCTCGGCGATCCGCGGGCCGAGGATGAACCGGCCCTGCACGTCCCGGGCGAGCAGCCGGTGATGCTCGAGCGCGACCGCGATCCGGTGCGTGGTCGGGCGGGCGAGCCCGGTCGTCGCGACGAGTTGCGCGAGCGTCATGGGCCCGCTCTCCACGGCGGCGAGCACGGACACCGCCTTGTCGAGGACGCCGACGCCGCTGTTGTCTCCCGGGGAGACGAGCCCCCGTACTCCGCCGGGATCTCCCAGCGGGGCGACCCCGCGTACCCCGCCGTTCTCGCCCGACGGGGCGATTCCGCGTGCCCCCCGGGGGCCGTCCGCCGCGGAGCCGATGGCAGCGCCGGCCATGCTAACGGGCCTGCGCCGGAGGGGCGGCGGACGAGTGCGATACCCGGCCGTGGTCGGGCGTCGTTGCGGCGGCTACCTTCACGACAGCGCGGCTGGCGGTAGACTTGACCATGTACTGATACTGCCGTCTCAAATCCTGAGATGCAAATGGCGGGCGGCACCGGTACCAGTGAATCAGCAACCTAAGGAGATGGACCGCATGAGCAGCGCGCCTCGCACGCTCGCGGAGAAGATCTGGGACGCCCACGTGGTGCGCAGCGCCCAGGGCGAGCCCGACCTGCTCTTCATCGACCTGCACATCGTGCACGAGGTCACCAGCCCGCAGGCCTTCGACGGCCTGCGCGCGGCCGGCCGCAAGGTGCGCCGCCCCGACCTGACCATCGCCACCGAGGACCACAACGTGCCGACCACCGGCGTCATCGGTCCCGGCACGCCGCTCACCGGCCCGGACAGCCCGATCACCGACCCGGTCTCCCGCACGCAGATCGAGGCGGTGCGCAAGAACGCGGCCGAGTTCGGCATCCGGCTGCACCCGATGGGTGACGCGGGCCAGGGCATCGTGCACGTGATCGGCCCGCAGCTCGGCCTCACCCAGCCTGGCATGACGATCGTCTGCGGCGACTCGCACACCTCCACCCACGGCGCGTTCGGCGCGATCGCCTTCGGCATCGGCACCAGCGAGGTCGAGCACGTCCTGGCGACCCAGACGCTGCCGCAGATCAAGCCGAAGACCATGGCGATCAACGTCGAGGGCGCGCTGCCAGACGGCGTCACCGCCAAGGACCTGATCCTGGCGATCATCGCGCAGATCGGCACCGGCGGCGGCCAGGGCTACATCGTCGAGTACCGCGGCGAGGCGATCAGGTCGCTGTCCATGGAAGGCCGCATGACGGTCTGCAACATGTCCATCGAGGCGGGCGCGCGGGCCGGGCTCGTCGCGCCGGACGAGACCACCTTCGAGTACCTCAAGGGCCGTCCGAACGCGCCGCAGGGCGCCGACTGGGACGCGGCCGTCGCGTACTGGAAGTCGCTGCCCACCGACGAGGGCGCGGTCTTCGACCACGAGGTCACCATCGACGCGACGACGCTGACCCCCTACGTCACCTGGGGCACCAACCCGGGCCAGGGCCTGCCGCTCGGCGCGGCCGTCCCGGCGCCGGGGGAGACCAAGGACCCGAACAGCACCGAGCGCGCCCTCACCTACATGGGCCTGACCGCGGGCACCCCGCTGCGCGAGATCGCGGTGGACACGGTGTTCGTCGGCTCCTGCACCAACGGCCGGATCGAGGACCTGCGCGCCGCCGCCGACGTCATCAAGGGCCGTAAGGTCGCCGACGGCGTCCGCATGCTGGTCGTCCCCGGGTCGATGCAGGTCCGGGCGCAGGCCGAGGCCGAGGGGCTCAACGAGGTCTTCACCGCGGCGGGCGCGGAGTGGCGCTCGGCCGGCTGCTCGATGTGCCTGGGCATGAACCCGGACACGCTCGCGCCCGGTGAGCGCTCCGCGTCCACCTCTAACCGGAACTTCGAGGGCCGCCAGGGCAAGGGCGGGCGCACCCACCTGGTGTCGCCTGGTGTCGCCGCCGCCACCGCCGTCACCGGCCACCTCGTCCGCCCCCGCCGACCTGTAGGGAGACCCGAGCCATCATGGAACCGTTCGTTACGCACACCGGCCGGGCCGTGCCGCTGCGCCGGACCAACGTCGACACCGACCAGATCATCCCGGCCGTCTACCTCAAGCGGGTCAGCCGCGACGGGTTCGGCGAGGGGCTGTTCGCCGCCTGGCGCGAGGACCCGTCGTTCGTGCTGAACCAGCCGCGCTACGCAGGGCGCGACCATCCTCGTGGCCGGGCGTGACTTCGGCACCGGGTCGTCGCGGGAGCACGCGGTCTGGGCGCTGCTCGACTACGGCTTCCGCGCGGTGATCGCGCCCCGGTTCGGTGACATCTTCCGTACCAACTCCACCAAGGCCGGCCTGCTCCCCGTGGTGCTGCCGGACAAGGTCGTCGCGCTCATCCAGGACGCGGCCGAGGCCGAGCCGCCCGCGCAGGTCACCGTGGACCTCGAGGCCCGCGAGGTCCGGGTCACCGGCGGCGGCCTCGCCGAGGACCTGGCCGAGCCGTTCCAGCTGGACGACTACACTCGCTGGCGCCTCATGGAGGGTCTGGACGACATCGGCCTGACGCTGCGCCACGAGGACGCTATCTCCGCCTTCGAGGCCACCCGGCCGCGGTTCCTGCCCGTCACCATGTAACACGCGCGCACCAGCCCAGCGGGCTGCGGCGCCGGCTCCCAGCCGGCCCGCGGCCCGCTGTCGTTTCCGTGGGCGCACTCGGCCCGGCGTACGCCTCCGGTCCGCGAACGTGCCCTCGGAGCCGGCAGGAGGCGACCGCTGCCGTGACGCGAGGTCAAAAGTCAACCCAATCGAGAGGGTGAACGGGCGCGTGCGACGCCGGACCGGTTCGTGCGGTGGCGTCACCGGGGCTGACCATGGGACCAGGGGGCCACTGATAGGGGTGTTGCGACGCGCGAACGGTAGCCGGTTGGGGCCGTTGCGCGCAGTGATCGGCGCGATGACCAGCGGCGTTCTCGGCTGTGAACGCTGTGACGGAAATTTACCGAAATGTCGGGCGCTGACCCGTGAGCCGGCTGCGAAAACCCCCGACACGCCGGCAATATTCGCCAAGGTTATTGTGCAGCCGGGCCTGATCGCCTAATTTCGGGCTGGTCAGGGGTCGCGACCCAGGCGTGTAGCCACAAGCGCGGCCTCCCGTGGGGGAACGCAGGAGTGAATATGAACAAGCGTGATCTGATCGACGCGCTCTCGGGTCGCCTGGGGGACAAGAAGTCCGCGACCGAGGCGCTGAACGCGGTCCTCGAGACAATTCAGTCGGCGGTGGCGGAGGGTGACAAGGTCGCCATCACCGGCTTCGGCGTCTTCGAGAAGAGCGAGCGCCCGGCCCGCACGGCCAGGAACCCCGCGACCGGCGCAGAGATCCACGTCGCCGCGCAGTCGGTGCCGAAGTTCCGCCCGGGGGCGGACTTCAAGGCCCTGGTCAACGAGGGCGGCGCGAAGTCGGGGGCCAAGGCGGCCAAGAAGAAGTAGTCCGGTTACGAACGCACGGCGGCACACGGGTCCTCCCCGGTGCCGCCGTTCGTTTATTACTGAACGCAACCATTCGTGGTCTCACGGTGTCTAAGGTGGTGACAACCAAGTCGCAGGGACTGTGAGGAGACCTCATGAAGCACCGGTACGCCATTACCGTCGCCACCGCCGGGCTCGCCGCGACCGCGGCGGCCGCCAGCCCGGGCCTCACCAGCACCGCGAACGCAGCCACCACCGGCACGTCGGCCGCCACCCGCATGGCCGCCTCGGCCGGCACCGCCGCCGCGCCTAGAAGCATCGACCGTGTGCCCAGGGCCATTGTCGCCGTGCGGCGCGGCATCACCGCGGTCATCGCCAAGGCACCCAGCCACGTGCTGCTCGACTGCGCCTTCAAGCCCCAGGTGAAGCCGTCCAGCTACTTCATCGCCTGCGCCGACGCGGGCACCGGCATCGAGGCCATGCACTGGACGAGCTGGACGCCCAAGCTGGCCAGCGGCTACGGCACCTTCTTCGAGAACAACTGCACGCCCAACTGCGCCAGCGGCAAGATCATCGGCTACCCGGTCGTGGCCACCCTGTGGGGGAGCGCCGCGGTCAAGGGGTACCCGGCCGACCGCCGCTACACCGAGCTGACCCTGGTCTTCACCGGCAAGCGGCCGCCGGTCGACAACGGGCCGGGCGCCAAGCCGTCCCACCCGCTCACCCAGACGTTCGCGACCAACGACAACCACGCCTGACAGGCTCTGGCGACAGCGAAGGGCCCGGTGCCGTGACGGCACCGGGCCCTTCGCCTGAGCCGAGAAGGAGCGGTTACCCCTTCGCCAGCGCGGTGGTGACGATCCGGTCGATCAGCTCGGGCAGGGCCAGTCCGGAGGCCGCCCACATCATCGGGAAGCCCGAGGACGGCGTCATCCCAGGCATGGTGTTGATCTCATTCACCAGGACCTCGCCGCGGCTGGTGTAGAAGAAGTCCACCCGGGCCAGGCCCTCGCAGCCGATCGCGTCGAACGCCGCGCAGGCCAGCGCCCGCACCTGCTCCGCGGCCGTGGCCGGCAGCGGCGCCGGTATCTCCATCCGCGACTGCCCGGCCAGGTACTTGGCCTCGAAGTCGTACCAGGTGGAGTGCGGGTCGACCACGATCATGCCCGGCAGCGACGCCTCGGGCGGCCCGCCGCCGGTCCCTTCGAGCACCGCGCACTCGACCTCGACGCCGTCGATGGCCGCCTCGACCAGCACCTTCTTGTCGTACCGGCGCGCCTCCTCGATCGCCGCCTCCAGCCCTTCTGGCACGTCGACCCGTGAGGTGCCGATGGACGACCCGCCCCTGGCCGGCTTGACGAACACCGGGAAGCCCAGCTCGGCGACCTCGTCCAGCACCCGCTTGCGCTCTAGCGACGAGGGCGTCGCGCCCCAGTCCCGGTCCCGCACCACCACGTACGGCCCGATGGGCAGCCCGCGCGCGGCGAACAGCAGCTTCATGTACTCCTTGTCCATGCCCACCGCGCTGGCCAGTACCCCGGCGCCGGCGTAGCGGACCCCGGCCATCTCCAGCAGGCCCTGGATCGTCCCGTCCTCGCCGTAGGTGCCGTGCAGCAGCGGCAGGACCACGTCGACCTGGCCCAGCTCCGGAGGCACTCCCGCGGCATCGCCGCGCCCGGGCCCGCTGAACACGAGCGCGCCGCCGCCGGGACCCGCGGTCGGCGTCACCGACACCCCGGGCATGGCGACCGCCTCCACGGACGGCTCCGCCCCGGACGTCAGCGCCAGCCGCGCCGGATCTCCGGAGGTCAGCACCCAGCGCCCGTCACGGGCGATGCCGACAGGCACGATGTCGTAGCGGTCCCGGTCGATGGCCCCGAGCACCAGCCCCGCGCTCGCGCACGACACCGCGTGCTCGGCGCTGCGTCCACCGAATATCACGGCAACCCGGATTTTGCCCGCCGAAGCCATGCCCACCTCCCGCTGCCGCTGAAGCCAATCCGACGATGGTAGCCGCTGACCAGCTCATTATTGATTGCCTGGGCATTACGTACCCAGGTGCGTCGGATTACTGATTACCCGCCGGCCGTCGAGGCTAATTACCCGCCGGCTTCGAGGCTGCCTTGCCCGCCGGCTTCCAGCCGGTGCCGGCCGAGGCTCTGCAGGGCCATGAAGGCGTCGCTGATGAGGTCCTCGGAGTCTTCCAGGCCGATGGAGAAGCGCACCGCGCCCGCGTCGATGCCCGCCGCGGCGAGCGCCCGCTCGTCGAGCTGGCGGTGCGTGGTCGAGGCGACGTGCGACACGACGGTGTGGGTGCCGCCGAGCGAGGTGGCCGCGGCCGCCAGCCGGACCGAGCTGGCGAACGCCAGGCCGGCCTCACGGCCGCCGTAGGGCGTGACGGTGACGATCGCGCCGAACCTGACCCCTTCGGGGCCGGAGTCGAACAGCCGCCGCGCGGTCTCGTGGCCCGGGTGCGTCGGCAGCCCCGGGTAGTCCACGTACGCGACCGCCGGGTGCTTGGCCAGCGTGGCGGCGAACACCGAGGCGGTGGCGCACTGGCGGCGCACCCGCACGGGCAGCGTCTCCAGGCCGCGGCGGAGCAGGAACGCGTCGTCGGGTGACATCGAGCCGCCGGTGTCGACCCGGGTGGCGCGGATCTGGCCGATCAGCTCCAGCGACCCGGTGACCACGCCGCCGGTGACGTCCGAGTGGCCGCCGATGTACTTGGTCGCCGAGTGGATCACCAGGTCGGCGCCGTGCTCCAGCGGGCGGCAGACCACCGGCGGCGCGAGCGTCGAGTCCACCACCAGCAGCGCCCCGTGCTCGTGGGCGATCTCGGCCAGCCGCGCCAGGTCGGCGACCGCGGTCGTCGGGTTGGCGATCGTCTCCACGTAGATGATCCGCGTGGCCGGCTTCATCGCGGCGGCTACCGCGTCAAGGTCGGTGACGTCTACGAAGTCCGTCTCGACGCCGAACCGGCTCAGCATGTTGCGCAGCAGGCTGTAGGTGCCGCCGTAGACCGCGGCCGACGCCACCACGTGCGCGCCCGCCCGGGCGAACGTCCAGAACACCCCGGAGATCGCCGCCATGCCCGACGCGAACGCCTGCGCGGCCGGCCAGCGCTGCAAGTTGGCGCCTTCGAGGGCAGCGACGGCGCGGGCGAACGCGTCCACCGTCGGGTTGTCGATCCGGCTGTAGCTGTAGCCGGGCACCTGGTCGCCGAGCACCGCCGCGTACTCCTGCGGCGGAGGAGAACGCCCACGCCGCCGTGCGGTACACCGGCGTGCCCAGTGGGCGCTGCGTCGTCTCCGGTGGCGGGGGCAGGTGCACCGCCCTGGTGTTCTCGCCGAGTTGCCTTCGCGCTATCTCCACAGGTCAGGCTCCATAAAAGGTCAAACAATGTCCCCCATGCGAGCACCACCGTACCGTTCGGCTTGACCGGGACCGGCCCGATAGCGGTTTTTGCGCCCCCGGCTAACGCGCTGTACCACTCCGGCTTGGCCGACCGGGAGGCGAGCACCGCCGCCGTGTCGCCGACAGATAGCTTCCCGGTGATCACCGCGGCGACGACCTCCGTGATCGGCATCTCCACGCCGTGCTTGCGGGCCAGTTCGAGCACCGGGGCGTAGGAGGTCACGCCCTCGGCGGTCTGGCCGATCCGCTCGTTGGCCTGGGCCGCGTCCATGCCCTGCCCGAGGTACTCACCGAACCGCCGGTTCCGTGACAGCGGCGACGAGCAGGTGGCCACCAGGTCGCCCATGCCCGCCAGCCCGGCGAACGTGCGCGGGTCCGCGCCCAGCGCCTCGCCGAGCCTGGCCATCTCGGCCAGGCCGCGGGTGATCAGCGTGGCCTTGGTGTTGTCGCCCAAGCCGAGGGCGACCGCGATGCCGACCGCGAGCGCGATGACGTTCTTGACCGTGCCGCCGAGTTCGCAGCCGACCACGTCGGTGTTCCAGTAAGGCCGGAAGTACCCGGTGTGGCAGGAGCGCTGCAGCAGCCGCGCGGACAGCTCGTCCGAGCAGGCCACCACCGACGCCGCGACCTGCCGTTCGGCGATCTCTCTGGCCAGGTTGGGCCCGGACACCACGGCGACCCGGGACTCGGGCACGCCGGCCATCTCCACGATCACCTCGCTCATCCGCTTGAGCGAGGTGAGCTCGATGCCCTTCATCAGCGACACAAGCAGCGATCGCGGCGGGATCAGCGGCGCCCACGCGGCCAGGCCGTCGCGCAGCGTCTGCGCGGGAACGGCCAGCACGACCAGGTCGGCCCCGTCCAGCGCGGCCCCGGCGTCCGTCGTGGCGGTCAGCGTGGCCGGCAACTCGATCCCCGGTAGGTAGAGGGGATTGGCGTGGCTGGCGTTGACGGACGCCGCGACGTCGTCCCGCCGGGCCCACAGCGTGACCGGCGTCCCGGCGTCGCAGAGGACCTGAGCGAACGTCGTCCCCCACGACCCCGCCCCAAGCACGGCCGCCTTCACGCTGTCATCTCCCGGGGGGCAGTCTCCCAGCATGGGGGGCTCCCCGCCCCCCATAGCCCCCCGGCCCCGTACCCCCCGGGTGTCAGGCGTCTGCGCGAAGCGGGTCACCGCCCTACTGCCTTGGCCGGGTCGAAGGGGACCGCGGGGGGCTTCTCGTCGCGCAGCGACGCCACCAGGGCCGTGACGTCGGCCATGATCGCGTCGGTGGCGGCCCGCAGCGCCTTGGCCGAGGTCTGCTGGCCGGCCCATTCCGACAGGTCCACCGGCTGGCCGGCTACCGTACGCACGGTTTGCCGTGGCCACAGCTTCACCTTCTTGCTGCCGTACGGGAGGACGTTTTGGGTACCCCAGCGGGCGATCGGGATCACCGGCGCGCCGGTTGCCAGCGCGAGCCTGGCGACGCCGGTCTTGGCCACCATCGGCCACAGGTCCGGGTCGCGCGTCGCCGTCCCCTCCGGGTACACGATGACCGCCGCGCCCTCGGCCAGGGCCTCCTCGGCCTGCTTGAGCGCCTTGGCGGCGTCCTTGCCGCCTCGGTCGACCGGGATCTGGCCGCACCCGTAGAGCATCTTGCCGATGAAGGGCGCCTTGAACGCGGACGCCTTGATCATGAACGTCGGGTAGCGGCCCGCCGTCTGGAAGAACACCGAGTCGGTGCCCCAGTCCGCGTAGGACATGTGGTTGGGCGCGAAAATGACCGGGCCCTTCTTGGGAATGTTCTCCCGGCCCGCCCACTTGTTCCTGACCAGCACACTCAGGAGGGGACGGAACAAGATGACGGTGAACAGCCGCCACGCAGGCGAGTAAGACTTGCTCATCCGAGAGGCCTTCCCGTGGTCCGGTACCGCACGCCATGCTCCCAAGTTTGCCGGTGGTCATGACTGACACTGCCCGCTTTAGCTGGACAGTTCTGCTGCCAGTCAAGGTACTAGCCCGCGCCAAGTCACGGCTCGCCACCGTGGCCGGCGAGCGCCGTGGTGAGCTGGCGCTGGCACTGGCCTCGGACACGGTCGCCGCCGTGGCGGCCTGCCCGGAGGTGGCGCGGGTGGTGGTGATCACGTCCGACCCGGTGGCCGGGCCGCTGCTGCGCGCGCTCGGCGCGGTCATCGTGCCCGACGAGCCGGCCGGGCTGGTGGCCAGCGCCCCGCTCGCCGGCCCGGGCGCGTCCGACGTCCCCAGCGCGCTTGGCGCGCAGGAGCCGCTCAACGCGGCGCTGCGCCGCGGTGCGGGCGTGGCCGCGCTGCGCTGGCCGGGCACCGGCCTGGCGGCGCTCACCGCGGACCTGCCCGCGTTGAACCCGTCGGAGCTGGCCGTGGCGCTGCGCGCGGCCCGCGGCCGCCCGACGTTCGTCCCTGACGCGGCCGGCATCGGCACGACGATGTACGCGGTGCCGCCGGGCGGCGACTTCCTGCCCCAGTTCGGCGGGGCCTCCCGGGCCAGGCACGCAGCGGCGGGCACTGCCGAACTCGGCCTGCCCGGGCTGCCAGGCCTGCGCCGGGACGTGGACACCGGCGAGGACCTGCGCGCGGCCCTCGCGCTCGGCGCCGGGCCGCTCACCACGGCGCTGGCTGCGGTGATCCTGGCCGACGTATAGCGTCTGCTGCCCCTAGATGCGCACCACCGGGCAGGTCAGCGTCCTGGTGATGCCCTCGACGGCCTGTATCTGGGCCGCGACCAGCTTGCCGAGCTCGTCCACGTTCTCGGCGCGGGCGCGCACGATGACGTCATACGGTCCGGTCACGTCCTCCGCCTTGATGACTCCGGCGATCTCCGCGATCTGCCGGGCCACGTCAGCGGCTCGGCCGACCTCCGTCTGGACGAGGATGTATGCCTCAACCATGGCGTCCTCCTGGGGGGCCCGCTGCTCTGCTGGCCGATTTTGTAACGGTACAGCAATGGTCCAGACCTGTTATATCCCGGGTCTGCAGTTTTCTGGCCTAATGCGGCTTGTGAGTTATTTGTACCCAGGAAGGGCGGCCGTGTCACCTGGGGCGACGGGCGGCACCGCGGCCGCCTGGCTCCCAGCCGGGCTGGTTAGGCTTGGTCGTCCGGGTAGGGCGCGGTGCGTGGAGGCGCGATATCGCTGATGAAGACGGGTCCCTCGGGGCCCTGGGCGAGTGGGGGGTCATCGCCGCCCTGCGGGCTCGGATGCCCGCGGGCGCACTGACCTCGGTCGGCATCGGCGACGACGCCGCCGTCGTGCGGACGCCGTCCGGCAGCGTGGTCGCGGCGGTCGACATGATCATTGAGGGCAGGCACTTCCGCCGAGACTGGTCCTCGGCCTATGACGTGGGCGTGAAGGCGGCGGCGCGCAGCCTGGCCGACATCGCCGCGATGGGCGCGGTCAACACGGCGCTGCTCACCGCCCTGGCCGCGCCGGGGACGCTGCCGGCCCGCTGGGCCACCGACCTGGCGTCGGGCCTGGCGGCCGAGGCGGTCCGGGCTGGCGCGGGCATCGTCGGCGGTGACACCGCGGGCGCGGACACGGTCATGCTCTCGGTGACCGCGCTCGGCGACCTGGAGGGGCGGGCCCCGGTGCTCCGCTCGGGTGCCCGGCCGGGCGAGGTGATCGCGGTGGCAGGCGCGCTCGGCCGCTCGGCGGCCGGCCTGGCCCTGCTCACCGCGGGGATCGCGGCCCCGGATGCCGCGACGGACGGCCTTGTCGCCGCCCACCTGCGGCCGGCGCCGCCCTACGCCGCGGGCCCGGAGGCGGCGCGGCTGGGCGCGACCGCGATGATCGACGTCAGCGACGGGCTGCTCGCCGACCTCGGCCACGTGGCCGCCGCGAGCGGCGTCCACGTCGATATCGAGAGCCAGCGGGTCGCGGTCGGCACCGCCCTGCTGGAAGCCGCGGCAGCCATCCACTCACGCCTGTCGCCAGGGATAACGTCGGCGGATGAGCCGTCGACGCCCGCTAAGGCAACGGACTCGTCGCCGGCCCGTCCGGCGGCTGTTCCTCCCGTGGCCGTTTCCCCGGAAGCGAGGGCCCTGGGCTGGGTGCTGACCGGCGGCGAGGACCACGCGCTGGTCGCGGCGTTCCCGCCGGGGACGACGCTGCCCGGCCACTGGCGGGTGATCGGCCAGGCCGGCGAGGGCGCCGGCGTCACGGTGGACGGCGCGCCGTGGGCAGGATCCGGCGGCTGGCAGCACTTCCGCTAGCTCGGGCGGGTGCCGTGGCCCGGAGGTTTCGCACGCACGCCCGCCACCGGATAACACCAAGAGGCGCGCGGGCGCTCCGTAGCCGTCGCTTGCTTCACGCCGACTGGCCAGCCCCGGCTACCGTGCCCGGGCATGACACGAGCCGACGTGCCCCTGCGGGCAGGCCGGCTCGTGGAAGAGCTGCTCCTAGCGGGTGACCTTGCCCGCCTTGATGCAGGAGGTGCACACGTTCAGGCGCTTGGGGGTCCCGGACACGACCGTGTGAACGGTCTGGATGTTCGGGTTCCAGCGACGGGAAGTGCGTCGGTGCGAGAACGACACGTTCTTGCCGAAGCCCGGCCCCTTGCCGCACACGTCGCAGACGGAAGCCACGGCTGCCTCCACAGGTTGGGATGGTTAAGTCGGTCAGAGCCTCAACCGAAGCGGCGGAACACAACGCCAGCACGGACCAGAGGCAACCTGTGCAGCATACCCGACGCCGTCCCCGGCCGGCGAACTAGTGCTCCCGCTGCCGACCGTGATCTTTCCGGAGGTGGTTGTCCGGCTCATCTCCGGCCCGCCGCCCGTGTGGCACGCTTGCCTGATGATCCCAGCGGAGTCGTCGAGCACGGCTACCCCCCGTTCCCCGCAGGCGGTGCGCATCGTGCACCTGACGGCGGCCGCGTTCCGCGCGCTGGCCGACGGTGACCTGGCGGCGGCGAACACGGCGAGCCCGGTGCCCCTCCCGGAGTACTTCGCCGGCCCGGAGTGGCGGGGGACGTGGCGCAGGCGCCGGGAGCAGGTCACCCAGGACCCGGACAGCGCGGCCTGGGTCACCGGCGTCATCTGGGACGAGCGCGAGCTGGTAGCCGTCGGCCGGGCCGGGTACCACGGTCCCCCCGATCACGCGGGGATGGTCGAGATCGGTTACGCGGTCGATCCCGCGTACCGGCGGCGCGGCTACGCCCGGGCCGCACTGGAGGCACTGCTTCGGCGGGCGGCCCGTGAGCCCGCGGTGAAGGTGGTCCGGGTGAGCATCAGCCCCGGCAACACCGCCTCTTCCGGGCTAGCCGTGCAGTACGGCTTCGTCAGGGTCGGCGAACAGTGGGACGACGAGGACGGCCTGGAGATCATCTACGAGGTAGCGGCCAGCCGGTACCGGTAGGCCGATGGCCAGCCTTTCCCACCCGGACGCGGGCCGCCGGCGCTGCGAATGTCGGTGATCGCTTTTATCCTGGCCCCGTGACCACGCTGCGCGATCCCCTGGTCCAGCCGCTGGGCAAGAAGGCGGGCGACACGTTCGAGAAGGCCCTGGGCCTGCGGACGGTCGGTGACCTGCTGCGCCACTACCCGCGCCGCTACTACACCCGGGGCGAGCTGACCCCGCTCGACTCGCTGCACGAGGGCGACCACGTCACCGTGCTCGCCCGGGTGGCCATGGCCAGCGTGGCCGGGCCGTTCCCCGGTGCTGGCGGGCGGCCGGGCGGCCGGCCGGGCGGGCGGGGCCGGGGGAGCAACCGCCTTGAGGTCATCGTCACCGACGGCACCGGCAAGCTGCAGCTCACGTTCTTCGCCGGCGTGGGATTCCACGCCAAGCAGCTGCAGTCCGGCGTGCTCGCCCTGTTCGCAGGCACGGTCTCCAGCTTCCGCGGCCGCCGCCAGCTCGTCCACCCCGAGTACGAGCTGCTGCCCGCGTCGGCAGGCGACGACCAGCTCACCAACGAGCTGGCCGAGGAGTTCGCCTCGGAGCTGATCCCGGTGTACCCGGCGACCGCCAAGCTGACCTCGTGGGCGATCTCCCGGCACATCGCCGCCGTCCTCGATTCCCTGGACGCCGGCCAGGACCCGCTCCCCGACGAGGTGCGGGAACGGCACCACCTGTGGCCGAGGGAGCTGGCCATCAGGGCGATCCACCGGCCGACCGACCGCGAGGACCTGCGCCACGCGCGCAAGCGGCTCAAGTGGGACGAGGCGTTCACCATGCAGGCCGCGCTGGCGCAGCGGCGGCACCTGACCGCGGCCATGCCCGCGGTGCCCCGCCCGCCCGCCGGGGACGGGCTGGCGGCCGCGTTCGACCAACGGCTGCCGTTCACCCTCACCGAGGGCCAGCGGTCGGTGGGCGAGGTGCATCGCCCGCGACCTGGCCTGCGCCTACCCGATGAACCGGCTGCTGCAGGGCGAGGTCGGGTCGGGCAAGACCGTCGTCGCGGTGCGGGCCATGCTCCAGGTGGTGGACGCGGGCGGCCAGGCCGCGCTGCTCGCGCCGACCGAAGTGCTCGCCCAGCAGCACTACCGATCGATCACCGCGATGCTCGGGCCGCTGGCCGCCGCGGGCCAGCTCGGCGCCGACGGACAGCCGGCCACCCGGGTCGCCCTGCTCACCGGCTCGACCGGCGTCCGGGCACGCCGGCGCCATGCTGAGCGACGTGTTCACCGGAGACGCCGGCATCCTGGTCGGCACGCACGCGCTGCTCGAGGACCAGGTCCAGTTCGCGGACCTCGGCCTGGTGGTCATCGACGAGCAGCACCGGTTCGGCGTGGAGCAGCGGGACGCGCTGCGCGACAAGGCCGCGGGCGGTTCCCGGCCGCACGTGCTGGTGATGACGGCGACGCCGATCCCGCGCACGGTGGCGATGACGGTATTCGGCGACCTGGAGGTCTCCACGCTGTCCGAGCTGCCGGCGGGCCGCTCGCCGATCGCCACCCACGTGGTGCCGGCGCTGGAACGGCCGCACTACCTGGACCGCGCCTGGCAGCGGGTCCGCGAGGAGGTCGCCAGCGGGCGCCAGGCGTACGTGGTCTGCCCGCGCATCGGCGGCGCGGACAACGACGGCGACGGCGACGGCACCACGGGCGCCAGGCCCGGCCGACGCCGAGGCGGGGGAGGCCGGACCAGCCGACGGCCTGCCCGGGGCGGAGCCGGAGGCCCGCCGCCCGCCGCTCGCCGTGCTCGACGTGGCCCCCGAGCTCGCCGAGGGCCCGCTGGCCGGGCTGCGCGTCGGGATCATGCACGGGCGCCTGGTCCCCGACGAGAAGGACCGGGTGATGACCGCGTTCGCCGCCGGTGACCTCGACGTGCTCGTCTCGACGACGGTGATCGAGGTCGGCGTGGACGTGCCCAACGCGACCGCCATGGTCATCATGGACGCCGAGCGGTTCGGCGTCTCCCAGCTGCACCAGCTGCGCGGCCGGGTGGGCCGCGGCCGCAACCCGGGCCTGTGCCTGCTGGTCAGCGAGGCGCCGCCGGACAGCCCGGCCCGGGAGCGGCTCGACGCGGTGGCGGGCACCGGGGACGGCTTCCAGCTGTCCCGGCTCGACCTGGAGCAGCGCCGTGAGGGCGACGTGCTCGGCGCGGCCCAGGCCGGCCGCCGCAGCAGCCTCAAGCTGCTCCGGCTGCTCGCCGACGAGGACCTGATCGCCTCGGCCCGCGAGGAGGCGGCCGCGCTGGTCGCCGCCGACCCGGGCCTGGCCGGCCAGCCGGCGCTCAAGGAAGCGATCGACGACTTCCTCGGCGACCGCCGCGCCGAGTTCCTCGACAAGGCGTAAGTCGGGCGCCCCCGGGATGCCCCCGTGGGGCTTACGCCGCGGGGACATCCGCCTGGCCTGCGCAAGATCTCCACGGGATCTGCACATGCCTGGAGTGAACATCTGTACATGACGGCGGCGGGAGACGCCCCGGCGCGCATTGCGGGGAGGCCATGCGCGCGGCTTCGGCCAAGAGGCGCCCGCGGCAGGCGGTGCGCCTGGCGCACCGTCGCAGGGTCCGGCTGGCGAGAGGGGCGCCAGCCGGACCTGGCACACTAGGGGAGTGACACGGGTCATCGCCGGGACGGCTGGCGGGCGCAGGCTGCGCGTCCCGCCGGGCCAGGGCACCCGGCCGACGAGCGACCGGGCCAGGGAGGGGCTGTTCTCCTCGCTGCTGTCGGAGCTTGGCGGCTTCAACGGGCCTGCGCGTGCTCGACCTGTACGCCGGCTCGGGTGCGGTCGGCCTTGAGGCCCTGTCGCGGGGCGCGGCCAGCGTGCTGCTGGTGGAGTCGGACGCGCGGGCGGCGTCGGTGGTGAAGTCGAACATCGCCACCGTGGCCCTGCCCGGCGCGGCCGTGGCCACCGACCGGGTCGAGCGGCTGCTCAGCAGGCCGCCGGACGGCCCGCGCTACGACCTGGTCTTCGCCGACCCGCCGTACGCCGTGCCGACGACGGACGCTGGCGGCCGTGCTCGGCCTGCTGCAGGGTGGTCAGCCACACAGTGGCTGGCTCGCCGAAGACGCGCTCGTGGTGGTGGAACGGGCCACCCGTTCGGGATCGTTTGACTGGCCCCCCGGGTACGCAGAGGGAAAGTCGCGTCGATACGGTGAGGCCACCTTCTGGTATGGCTGGTACGGCAGCGGCGCGGAGGCTGAGCAGGCGGGACAGCCGCAGCCCGTGACGCCGTCGCTGTCGCTTGACGCGCCCCGCCGGGCGCATGAGGAGTGAGTGAACCACATGACGCGAGTGGTCTGCCCGGGCTCGTTCGACCCGGTAACCAACGGTCACCTGGACGTCATCAGCCGGGCGGCCGGCCTCTATGACGAGGTGATCGTCGCCGTCCTTATCAACATCACGAAAAAGACCCTGTTCACCGTGGACGAGCGGGTGGAGATGCTCGCCGATGTCACCAAGGGCTACGGCAACGTCCGGGTCGAGCGGTTCCACGGCCTGACGGTGGACTTCTGCGTGGCGAACGGGGTCAACGCGATCGTGAAGGGGCTGCGCGCGGTCAGCGACTTCGAGTACGAGATGCAGATGGCCCAGATGAACTACCGGCTGGCCAAGGTCGAGACGCTGTTCATGACGACCAACCCGCTGTACTCCTTTCTCAGCTCCAGCCTGATCAAGGAGGTCGCCAGGTACGGCGGCGACGTGAGCGGCCTGGTTCCCGAGCCGGTACTCGGCCGCCTGCACGAGCGCCTCGGCGCGGAGTAGCCGGGGCAGCACGGGGCCGGGCGGCTCGGCGAACGGTTTTCGGTGCCTGGCTGGCCCGGTACACTGGGGAAGTTGTGCCTAACGGGCTTGCCCGCGGCCCGTGACGCGGGCCCGTGGTTCGTCCTTGGGCGACAAGGCCTAGGTCACGGGTTCGCTAACCCGTCGGTCAGGCATTCACCGACACGGTAAAATGTGATGTCCACAGGAAACGGTAAACCAGTCGCGCGCGGGGTGCCCGGTGCACACGGCGAGGGTGCGGGTCAGGCAGGTCAGGTGTCGAAGGACAGCAAGCCGGCCGGTTCGCATGCCCGTGGCAGCGGTGACTTCGTGTTCGACATGCGCGTGCTCGGCCAGCGGCCAGGTGAGTTCAGGGACCAGAAGCTGACGGCGACCGCGCCGGACGAGGTCGGTTCTGGGCTAGTCTTGGTCCCGGCCGGCGCCCACGTGGCTCTCGACCTGCGCTTCGAGGCGGTCTCCGAGGGGGTGCTCGTCACCGGCTCGGCGGTCGCACCGCTGAGCGGGGAGTGCGCGCGCTGCCTGGACCCGCTGACCAGCTCGGTTGAGGTCAGTTTCCAGGAGCTCTACCGGTACCTGCCGGACCCGGGTGAGGACGAGAACGACGGCGAGGAACGCTTCCTCGACGGCGACTACCTTGACCTGGAACCAGCGTTCCGTGACGCGGTGGTGCTCGCGCTGCCGCTGTCCCCGCTGTGCCGGGACGACTGCCCCGGGCTGTGCGCCGAATGCGGCGCGAAGCTCGCGGACGTCGGGCCGGACCACGGGCACGGCGACAAGGTTGACCCCCGCTGGGGTCTTCTCGCACAGCTAGACATTAACGACACAACTGAGTAGCAGACTGACAGGAGAGCCGACGTGGCTGTTCCCAAGAGGAAAATGTCGCGCAGCAACACCAGGTCGCGCCGCGCGCAGTGGAAGGCTGCCCCGGTGACGCTGGTCGAGTGCCCGCAGTGCCACAGCCAGAAGCTGCCGCACGCCGCCTGCCCGACGTGCGGGACCTACCGCCGCCGGCAGGTCCTTGACCCGGCCTGAGCCTGCATGTGACAGGAGCGCCGGTGAGCGGACGACGTAACGACGGGGGCGGAACGGAAGCGGGAAGCCCCGCGGAACTCCTCTGCGCTCTCGGCGCGCCCATCACCGCAGAGACCCTCGAGCGTTCGCTTACCCACCGGTCGTACGCGTACGAGAACGGCGGGCTGCCCACCAACGAGCGGCTTGAGTTCCTCGGCGACTCGGTGCTGAGCCTGGTGGTCACGGACAGCCTGTTCAAGGGCCACCCGGACCTGCCCGAGGGACAGCTGGCGAAGCTGCGGGCCGCGGTCGTGCAGATGAGCACGCTGGCCGAGGTGGCCAGGGAGCTGAGCCTCGGCTCGTTCGTTCGGCTCGGCCGGGGCGAGGAGGGGACCGGCGGCCGGGACAAGCCGTCGATCCTGGCTGACACGCTCGAAGCGGTGATCGGCGCGACGTATATCGACTGCGGCCTCGACGCGGCCAGCGGCCTGGTCCACCGTCTCTTCGACTCGGTCATCGAGCGGTCCGCGCTGCTTGGCGCGGGACTCGACTGGAAGACCTCGCTGCAGGAGCTGACCGCCAACCGCGGCCTCGGCGTGCCCGAGTACCACGTCAAGGACAGCGGCCCGGACCACCAGAAGCTGTTCCGCGCCGTGGTCAAGGTCGGCAGCCGGGAGCTCGGCGCTGGCGAGGGCCGATCGAAGAAGGCCGCCGAGCAGCTGGCCGCCGAGGCGGCCTACCGTTCGATCACGCGCGCAGCCAGAAGGGCAAGAAGGCCAGCCGGGGCCCGAGCCCGGTTCCAGTCGGCGCCTGACGGCCACGTCCCGACGGCGCCGCGGCGCGTTGGAGGATCGTTGCCTGAACTGCCAGAGGTAGAGACCGTGCGGGCCGGCCTGGAGCGGCACGTGGTGGGCCGCACGGTCGCGACCGCCGCGGTGCTGAACCCGCGTGCCGTGCGCCGTGACCTCACCGGGCCGGACGGCTTCGCCGCGGCCATGACCGGGCGCACCCTGCTGCGGGCCGAGCGCCGCGGCAAGTACCTGTGGTTCGCCCTGGACGACGGCTCGGGCGCGCAGCACGCCCATGCCTCCCGGGGGACAGTTCCCCGCCGGGGCCTCCGCCCCCCATGGCCCGCAGTCCCGTACCCCCCGCAGGAGGCGCTGCTCGCTCACCTGGGGATGAGCGGCCAGCTCCTGGTCGGCGACCCGGCCCGCCCGCTGTCGCCGCACGTCCGCGCCCGGTTCACCTTCAGCGACGGCGGCCCCGACCTGCGCTTCACCGACCAGCGCACCTTCGGTCACCTCATGCTCTGTGTTCTGCGGGGGGACGACCCCCCTGCACCCCCCGATCATGGGACGGCTTCGCCCCCCCATCGCCCCCCCACGGGGGGGCGCCGCAACAACCACGACGCCCCCCGCGCTGCGGCTGAGGTTAGGGCCCGGGGGTTGCGGTCGGCAGCCACCGCAGAACCCGCGGTGCCTCGCGCTGCGGCTGTGGCTAGAACTGCGCGTCTGGTGCCCGAGCCGATCGCGCACATCGCGCCCGACCCGCTTGAAGAGGCCTTTGACGCCACGGTGTTCGCGGCCCGGCTGACCAGCCGCAAGACGCAGGTGAAGCGCGCAGCTGCTCGACCAGTCGCTCATCAGCGGGATCGGCAACATCTACGCGGACGAGGCGCTGTGGCGGGCCCGGCTGCACTGGGCCCGGCCGACGGACACCCTGAAGCGCGGCGAGGTGTCACGGCTGCTCGACGCGGTCCGCGAGGTGCTGGCCGAGGCGCTCACCGCCGGCGGGACGTCGTTCGACGCGCTGTACGTCAACGTGAACGGGGAGAGCGGCTACTTCGACCGCTCGCTGAACGCCTACGGCCGGGAGGGGCAGCCCTGCCACCGGTGCGGTACCCCGATCACCCGCGAGTCCTTCATGAACCGCTCCTCCTACCGTTGCCCCTGCTGCCAGCGCTAACGCTGTTAACTCTCGCCGAGAGTGGGAAGTAAGTACGTACGTCGGAAACGCGCCGGGGGGCAGCGGCCTTGCGCCCTGCTCGGCGCGTGAGGTCGGTCACCCTAGGGTGCCTACTGGTAGGAAGGCGCAGGTAGAAAGCCCCTAGATGTAGGGGTTCTGTACGGTGGTCGTTTGTTTGGCGCCCGTATCTTTGGTAAGATAAAGGGCATAGCGGGTGACAGGTAGCTCTCAACTTGACCGCGAAAGATCATGGTGGGACCCTGTATCCGTTGCCCGCACGCATCGGCGTGCGGTTCACATTGTGCCCACTCTGGTCACTCAGTGTGGAGGACCTTTCATCATGTCTAAGGCTCTATTCGGCCACGTCGGCGGTCCTGACCCGCGTATCGTCTCCGAAATGCGTCGTCTCCAGCAGCGGGTTCGCGACCTGGAAGCCGAGCTTAACCGGCTTCAGGAAGAGAACGACACGCTCGCCGCGGGGCTGACGCACGACGAGGACGTCCTGGTTCTTGACCGTGAGCCCGCGCTGACCTGACGACTTCAGGTATCCCGGGGCCGGGGAAGTCTCTGAACCCGGGAAGGCACGTCTCAGCCCGCTGATCGGCGGGTCCGGTTCAGCCACAACCGAAGAAACGAACAAGGGGCGCCCTTATGGCGTCCCTTCTCGTTGTCACCGCCTCGCCGTAGCACGGGCTACCTCCGTCAGGCCGCGCGGCCGTCCGTGGTCGGCGCTATCCGTCGACCGTCGCCCGTTGTTCGTCGGCTCCCGGCCGGCGGCCGTGGCCGACGCTGGCGGCTCGGCAACCGTCCCCGGAGGCGGCGGTTGACCGCTCACCTGACGAATTTATTGTCCGTTTTGACGGATATGAGACGTCGATGGCTACGCTATGTGCATTCGCGTTCGCGAAATCATGGTAACCATTCGCGGGGAGCGCCGGTGTGGCGTCAAACACACTCCTGGCATTAGTCGGTTCCGGCCCGGGTGCCAGTTTTACCCTGACGGTCATTGACCGGCCGCCCGTTGTTCACGGGTTTTACCGGCGCCGGCGCCGTTTCCGGCGGCTGGCCGCCCGGGACGGTAATCTTCGGGAGGTGGCCGCGCCGGCCGCGCTGTCGGGGGAGGGAGGGACACGTGTACCTGAAGTCCCTCACCCTGCGTGGCTTCAAGTCATTCGCCTCCGCGACCACGCTGCGCCTCGAGCCCGGCATCACCTGCGTCGTCGGCCCCAACGGCTCCGGCAAGTCCAACGTCCTCGACGCCCTGTCCTGGGTCATGGGCGAGCAGGGGGCTAAGAGCCTGCGCGGCGGCAAGATGGAAGACGTCATCTTCGCCGGCACCACGAACCGGGCGCCGCTCGGCCGCGCCGAGGTCGCGCTCACCATCGACAACAGCGACGGCGCCCTGCCGATCGACTACGCCGAGGTGACGATCAGCCGCCTGCTGTTCCGTTCCGGGCAGAGCGAGTACGCGATCAACGGCGACAGTTGCCGCCTGCTCGACGTGCAGGACCTGTTGTCCGACAGCGGGCTGGGCCGCGAGATGCACGTCATCGTGGGCCAGGGTCAGCTCGACCAGATCCTGCACGCCGGCCCAGAAGCGCGCCGGGCGATCATCGAGGAAGCGGCCGGCGTACTCAAGCACCGCAAGCGCAAAGAGAAGGCGCTGCGCAAGCTCGACGCCATGCAGGCCAACCTGACCAGGCTGGTCGACCTGACCGGCGAGCTGAGCCGGCGGCTCAAGCCGCTCGGCAGGCAGGCCGAGGTGGCCAGGAAGGCCGCGACGATCCAGGCGGACCTGCGCGACGCCAGGCTCCGGCTGCTCGCCGACGACTACCTGGAGCTGCGGGACAAGCTGGAGCGCGAGGAAGCGGACGAGGCCGCGATCCGCGCCCGCCGGGCCGAGCTGGAGGCCGCGCTGGCCGACGCGCGTGCCCGGGAGTCCGCGTTCGACCTCGCCGTCCAGGCCCAGGCCGCCGAGCTGGCCAGCGCGCAGCAGACCTGGTTCGCGCTGTCCTCGCTCACCGAGAAGCTGCGCGCGGTCCGCGGCCTGTCCGCCGAGCGGGTCCGGCTGCTCGCCGCCGATCCCGAGCCGGAACGGCCCGGCCGCGACCCCGACGAACTCGACCGGCAGGCGGCCGAGCTGCGCGGCGAAGAGGCCGGCCTGAACGAGCGCCTCGGCGAGGGCCGCGAGGCGCTGGCCGAGGCGGTCGCGGAACGGACGATGGCCGAGGGCGCGCTGGCCGCCGCCGAGCGCAGGCTCGCCGACGCGGCCCGGGCCGCCGCCGGCCGGGCCGAGCGCCTGGCCCGGCTGCGCGGCATGGTGGACGCCGCCGCCAGCCGCTCCGCCGCAACCGGCGAGGAGATCGACCGGCTGACCACGGCGGCCGAACAGGCGCGCGCCCGCGCCGAGCGGGCGCAGCAGGAGTACAGCGAGGTGCAGGACGTCGCCGACGACGGCGACAGCGACCGCAGCGGCCTCGCCGCCGAGCTGGAGGCGGCGCAGCAGGAGCACAACCGCCATTCAGAACGCATGGTGGCCGCGCGTAAGGCCGAACGCTCCGCCAACAGCGAGGCGGCGGCGCTGCGTGCCCGCGTGGAGGCTCTCAACGAGACCCTGCGTCGCGGCGTGGACGCGACGGCCGCGGTCCTCGCCGACCCCGAGCGCTTCCGTGGCATCCTCGGGGCCTTCGCCGCCCGGCTCACCGTCACCGACGGCTTCCAGCAGGCGGTCGCCGCCGCGCTCGGCGCCGCCGCGGAGGCCCTCACGGTGGACGGGCTCGACGCGGCGGTTGAGGTACTGGCCGGCATCCGCGGCGCCAACGCCGGCACGGTCGGCCTGGTGATCGCCTCACCCGGCGCCGCGCCCGCGGCCAGCGGCGCCCCGGGCCCTGACCGTCCCGGGCTGCCGGACGGCCTGCGCTGGGCCAGCGACCTGGTGACCGGGCCCGCCGAGCTGGCCGGCGCGATCGCGGAGCTGCTCGGCGATGTGGTGGTCGCGCCTGACCTGGCAGCGGCGGCCGCGTTCGTCCGCGATCACCCGGGCTACCGCGGCGTCACCACCGACGGCGACCTGATCGGCGCGCACTGGGCGCGCGGCGGCTCGGCGGGCGGGCAGTCGCTGCTCGACGTGCGGTCCGCGGCCGACGAGGCCGCGGCCAGGCTCACCGGCGCCGAACTGGCCAGCGAGGCGGCGGCCGACGCGCTCGCCACGGCGACCGAGGCGGCCGAGGCCGCCCGGCAGCAGCTTGAGGAGATCCGCGGCCGGCTGCGGGCCGTGGACGCGGCCGCGGCCGAGATCTCCGGCCGGCTCGGCCGGCTGGCCGGCGCGGCCCGGGCCGCCGCCGATGAGGCCAAGCGGCTGGACGCCGCCGTCGGCGCCGCGCTGCGCGGCGCGGAGAAGGACGAGGCCAAGCACCAGCAGCTCAAGGCCGAGCTGAGCGAGGCGGAAGACGAGGAACTGCGGGCGAGCGACCCGGAATTCGAGAACCAGCAGGCCGACGAGGAGCGCGAGGAGCTGACCGTGCGCGCCGCGGCCGCGCGCAACGCCGAGATGGAGGCGCGCCTGGAGGTGCGCACCGTCGAGGAGCGGCTGCGCGCGATCGGCGGCCGGGCCGACTCGCTAGCCAACTCGGCCGCCGCCGAGCGCGCGGCCAGGGAACGGGCCGCCGTCCGCCGCCAGCAGCGGGCCGCCCAGGCGGCGGTCGCCCGCGCGGTCGCCGCCGGGTCGGGGGTCGCGGTGTCCGCCGCCGAGTCGTCGCTGACGCTCGCGGCGCAGCAGCGGGCCGAGGCCGAGGAGGCCAGCGCGAGCGGCACCGACGCGCTCAAGGCGGCGCGCGCCCAGGTGACCGCGGTGTCCGGTGAGCTGGACAAGGTCGTGAACACCGCGCACGGCACCGAGATCTCCCGCAACGAGCACCGGCTGCGCCTGGAGCAGCTGGCCTCGCACACGGCGGACGAGTACGGCATCGAGCCGGACGCGCTGGTCGCGGAGTACGGCCCGGACACGCTCGTCGTCGTGCCCGCCGATTCACCGCTCGCCGTCGCGGCGCGCAAGCGCGGCACGGCCGTGCCCGTCCCCGCGCCGTCCGCCCCGGCTCGGGCCACTTCCGTGCCCGCTACCGCCGACCCGGCGGATGCCACGGACGCCGACGACGCGGCTCCACGACCCTGCCGGCCATGCAGGGCGTGCTTCCCTTCAGCTCCAAGGAGGCGCCCGCCGCCCCCGAGGCGGATGCCACCGCTGCTGACGCCCGGGACGCGGCGAGCGATGAGGCTTCCGGGGCCCCAGCCGCCTCGCAAACCTGGTCAACCGAAGGCGCTGCGGCTGCCCGGCCGGTCGCCGCGGCCACGGACGGGCCAGTGGCCACCGAGCAGCGGACACCGCGGCGCCCGCTAGCGAGGCGGCGACCTCACCGGCGCCGGAGGGTCCCGAGACGGTTGCGACCCCGGACATGCCCTCGGCCGCAACGGACCCGTCGGACCCGGCGGCGGATAGGGCCGCGGCTGGGGCGGCGTCCCCGGCCGGGGCGACCCCCGCGCTCTCACTGGCCGACGCGCTGCGCGCGGTCCGGGCCGAGGCCGAGGCGGCGGACGCGGTGCCGGACGAGCCTCACCCGGCTGGCCAGCCAGGCCGCCGGGCCAAGGCAGCTCCGCAGCCCGTCGCCGACGCCGTCGGCGTCCCCTACGCGCGCGAGGAGCAGGAGGCCCGGGCGGCCGAGGCCGAGCGGCAGCTGACCAGGCTGGGCAAGGTCAACCCGCTCGCGCTTGAGGAGTACGCGGCGCTGCAGGAACGGCACCAGTTCCTGGCCACGCAGCTGGAGGACCTGCGCAAGACCCGGCGTGACCTGCTCACGGTGGTCAAGGAGGTAGACGACCGGGTGCAGGAGGTGTTCGCCTCCGCCTACGCGGACACCGCCCGCGAGTTCGAGGGGCTGTTCTCCCGGCTGTTCCCCGGCGGGGCCGGCCGCCTGGTCCTGACCGAGCCGGACGACATGCTCACCACCGGCATCGAGATCGAGGCCCGGCCGCCGGGCAAGAAGGTCAAGCGGCTGTCGCTGCTGTCCGGCGGCGAGCGGTCGCTGACCGCCATCGCCTACCTGTTCGCGATCTTCAAGGCCCGCCCGTCGCCGTTCTACGTGCTCGACGAGGTCGAGGCCGCGCTCGACGACAGCAACCTGCAGCGCCTGCTGCGGGTCTTCGAGGAGCTGCGGGAGAACTCGCAGCTGATCGTCATCACCCACCAGCGGCGCACCATGGAGGCGGCCGACGCCCTCTACGGCGTGTCGATGCGCGGCGACGGCGTCTCCCAGGTCATCAGCCAGCGCGTCCGCGAACCCGAACCCGCCTGACCCCGCCCGGCCGGCTCCCGGTCCGCGCCTGCGCAACCCCCGCTTCCCATGACACCCTCCTTTCCGTGACACCCCGCTGCTCGCCGGGGCCCCGCTGCTCGCCGGGGCCCCGCTGCTCGCGGTGGACACCGCGCTTGCCAGCGGTCGCGCTCCGCCCTCGTCCCCGTCGCGGCCGAACCCCCGATCGCCCACCAGCACGAGGTCGCGGGTGAAACCGCGATAACACGCGCCGCCCCTTCCCCGGTTGTTCCACCAGCTCAAGGAAGATCTTGGAAACTTTTTTCGTGACGGAAACAAATCACGCTATACGCCTAAAAAGTTTCCGCTAAAGAAGAAGTTTCCGTGATCATGCTGGCGCTGCCGGTGGCACCAGGGACGGTTCGGCCAGCCGCCCCGTGAGACGGGTGTCAACTTGGGTGGAAACACGGCTGAATATCGGGGATGCCGAGCGCAGCGCTGGGCATGTTGTAGCGTGCTCAGGGGCGTTGAACGCGGACAGAGGGTTTGCGGGCCGCGTCGGGACGTGACGTTCAGGGAGACTGTAGGGCTTATATGACTGCGTACATCATCCTCATCGTGGTGGTCGTCGTGCTGCTGGTTGGCGGCATCGGCGGCACGCTGCTGATGCGGCCACGGGGGATGCACGGCGTCCGTCGCGGCCGGGCTCGCGAGCTCGACCTGACTGGTCCGATGCCCAGGGTGGGGGACAAGGACTCCGCCAGCGGCGGCGGCACCGCGACCGCGACCGCGCCCGCCGCCGCAGCCCCGACGTTGCCGGACGCCGAGGTGCCTTCACCGCCCCGGCCCAGCCTGGAGAAGCCGCCGCCCTCGGCCGGGCGCATGGTCAGGCTGCGCGCCCGGCTGGCCCGGTCGCAGAGCGGATTCGGCGGCACGCTGCTGGCCCTGCTCTCGCGGGACCGGCTCGACGACGACACCTGGGACGAGATCGAGGAAGTGCTGATCACCGCCGACGTCGGGGTGACGCCGGCCAGGCAGATCACCTCCGACCTGCGGACCAAGGTCAAGGTCGAGGGGGCGCGGGCGCCGGATGACGTCCGGTCGATGCTCCGCGACGAGCTGCTGGCCCAGGTGGAGACGGAGGCGACCAGGGCGCTGCGCACGCAGCGGCACGAGGGTCGCCCGGCGGTCGTGCTCGTCGTCGGGGTCAACGGCACCGGCAAGACGACGACCTGCGGCAAGCTGGCCAGGTCGCTGGTCGGCGACGGGCAGACGGTGGTGCTCGGCGCGGCGGACACGTTCCGCGCCGCGGCCGCCGACCAGCTGCAGACCTGGGGCGAGCGGGTCGGCGCGCAGATCGTCCGGTCCGACAAGGATCAGGCCGACCCGGCCAGCGTCGCCTTCGACGCGGTGTCCGTCGGCATCGAGCAGGAGGCGGACGTGGTGCTTATCGACACCGCCGGCCGCCTGCACACCAAGAACGACCTGATGGACGAGCTCGGCAAGGTCAAGCGGGTGATCGAGAAGCGCACCGCCGTGGACGAGGTGCTGCTCGTGCTCGACGCGACCACCGGGCAGAACGGCCTGCGCCAGGCCCGGGTGTTCGCCGAGGTGGTGGACGTGACCGGCATCGTGCTCACCAAGCTGGACGGCACCGCCAAGGGCGGCATCGTGATCGCCGTGCAGCGCGAGCTCGGCGTCCCGGTCAAGCTGGTCGGCCTGGGCGAAGGCCCGGACGACCTGGCGCCGTTCGACCCGGCGACGTTCGTCGACGCGATCCTCGGCTGAGCGCCGTCAGGCAGCCTCCCGCACCCGTCGGCGGCCGGGAAGTTGCCGTCTGCGGCCCGTCGCGCGACGCTGACAGGCGCTTGAGAGGTTAAGTAACGCGGCCGTAATATCCAGGCCCGCTGTTTCACCGCCCTGACACATACGGACTGGACGCAGGAAACGCGCGTAAGGCATCGTCGAGGGCAGTGAACGAGAGGGTGATCACCATGAAGCTCATTACTGCTGTCATCAAGCCCTTCAAACTAGACGATGTCAAGGCGGCATTGCAGGCCTTCGGCGTGCATGGCATGACAGTCAGTGAGGCGAGTGGTTACGGCCGGCAGCGCGGGCACACTGAGGTATACCGGGGCGCGGAGTACCAGGTGGACCTCGTGCCCAAGGTGAAAGTAGAAGTCATCTGCGACGACGAGGATGCCGATGACCTCGTCGGTGTCATCGCCAAGGCGGCCCAGACCGGCCGCATCGGCGATGGCAAGGTGTGGGTCGTGCCGGTGGACTCGGTTATCCGGGTTCGCACCGGGGAGCGCGGCTCCGACGCTCTTTGAGCTGACAGCCTGCACCCGCCGGCGCGGCGCGGGCGTTCCCGTGGCTTTGTCCGGTACGGCGGCCCGCCCGGCCGTCGTACCGGAAGGGAAACGGGGAATGCTCGCCTTGGGGGGACCGGTCCGAGCGGCCCATGCCTCGCCAGGGGCCGCGCACTAGTCACTCGGGGGACCCTGGTGAGCGTGATGACTTCTTACGCGGCTGATCGTAGCCGGAGGACTACCGAGACCGACCGCTGGCTGGCCGGGATGCTCGGGCGCCGAGCCGGGCGTCGCCCTGGTCGCGGTGGGCGGCTACGGCCGCAAGGAGCTGCTGCCCGGCAGCGACCTCGACGTACTGCTGCTGCACGACGGCCGGGACGGGATCGCCGCGATCGCCGACCGGATCTGGTACCCGGTCTGGGACTCCGGCGCGCGGCTCGACCACGCGGTCAGGACCGTCCCGCAGGCGCGCCGGGTGGCCCGCAGCGACATCAAGGTCGCCCTGGGCCTGCTGTACGCCCGGCACGTGGCCGGCGACGCGGACCTGACCACCCGGCTGCGCGAAGGCGCGCTGGAGGACTGGCGGGCCAACGCGCGCACCCGGCTCGCCGAGCTCAGGGAACTGCACGAGGAGCGGACCAGGCTCCACGGTGAGCTGGCCTTCCTGCTTGAGCCCGACCTGAAGGAGTCACGCGGCGGCCAGCGGGACGTGCACGCCATCCAGGCCATCGCGGCGGCCTGGGTCGCCCCGGCGCCAGGACCCAAGGTCAGGGCGGCCTACGAGCAGGTCATGGACGCCCGCCACGTGCTGCACGAGGTCACCGGCAGGCGGCTCGACCGGCTGGTGCTCGAGGAGCAGGACGAGGTGGCCCGCACGCTCGGCCTGCTCGACGGCGACGCGCTGCTGCGCCAGCTGGCCGGCGCGGGCCGGACCGTGGCCTACGCGGTCGATCACGCCTTCCGGCAGGCCGACCGGTCCGGCGGGCGCCGCGCGCTGGGGGTCCGGATGCGGCGCGGCAAGCTGGACCGCCGGCCGCTGGCCGACGGCGTGGTCGAGCAGGACGGCGAGGTCGTGCTGGCCCGGGCGGCGTCGCCGACGACCGATCCGGTCCTGGTGCTGCGGGCCGCCGCCGCGGCCGCCCAGGTCGGCCTGCCGCTCGCGCCCCGGGCCCTGGCCCGGCTGGCCGAGTGCCCGCCGCTGCCCGTCCCGTGGCCGCGCGACGCCCGCAACGCGCTGCTCGCCCTGCTCGGCGCCGGGCACGGCGCGATCGCCGGTGTGGGAGGCGCTCGACCAGGAAGGCCTGCTGGCCGCGCTGATCCCGGACTGGGACCGGGTGCGCAACCGCCCGCAGCGCAACCCGCTGCACCGCTTCACGGTCGACCGGCACCTGGTCGAGTGCGCGGCCAACGCCGCCGCGCTCGCCCGCGACGTGTCCCGGCCCGACCTGCTGCTGCTCGCCGCGCTGCTGCACGACATCGGCAAGGGCTGGCCCGGCGACCACAGCGTCTCCGGCGAGGTCGTGGCCCGCGACGTGTGCCGGCGGCTCGGCCTCAGCGAGCCGGACACGCAGCTGGTCGCGGACGCGGTCCGCCACCACCTGCTGCTCCCGTCCGTGGCCACGCGCCGGGACCTGGACGACCCGATGACCGTGCAGCAGGTGGCGACGACGGTCGGCTCGCGGACGCTGCTGGAAATCCTGCAGGCGCTGTCGGCGGCGGACGGGCTGGCGACCGGGACCGCCGCGTGGAACGACTGGAAGGCCGGCCTGGTCGCCGACCTGGTCCGCCGGGTCAGCGCGGTGCTCGACGGCGAGCCGGTACCCGGAGCCCGCGCCGCTGCGCGAGGACCAGCTCGCGCTGGTCGCAGGCGGCGGCCCGGCCGCGATCGTCGACGGGACCGAGGTCACGGTGGTCGCGCTGGACCGGCCGGGGCTGCTGTGGCGGGCGGCCGGCGTGCTCGCCTCGCACCGGCTCGCGGTCCGCGGCGCGAACGCGAACGCGGTCGGCGACACCGCGGTCACCGTGTTCAGCGTGGTGCCCGAGTACGGCGACCCGCCGGACGCCACCCTGGTCAGCGCGGACCTGCGCCGGATGCTCGAGGGGCGGCTCGACGTGGAGGACCGGCTCGAACGCCGGGCCAGGGCCGTGCGCCCGCACGCCGCGGTCGCGCCGCCGCCCAAGGTGGCGCTGATCGACGACGCGTCGAGCACGTCCACCGTCGTGGAGGTCCGCGCGCACGACGAGCCCGGCCTGCTGTGGCGGATCGGCCGCGCCCTGGGGGAGTGCGGCCTGAACGTGCAGTCCGCCCGGGTGGAGACGCTGGGTGCCGAGGCGGTAGACGTCTTCTACGTCACCGACGCCAACGGGGCCTTGCTCACCGACCCGGAGCTGCGCAAGCGCACGACGGCGACCATCCTGGCCGCCCTCACCCCCGCCGAACGGGAGTTACCGGGTCGGACGAAGGCCGCAGGCGGCCACGCCGGGCGGGGAACCAGGGCGAGATGAGGCAAGGGCAGCGTCCGTTCGGGAGATGCCTGGTTTTAACCGGCGGGCGACAGGTCGCGGCGGGGAAGGACGTTAGCCCGCGCGTGCCGGTAGCCTAGGAGGGTGTTTGAGACGCTCTCCGATCGGCTGACCCAGGTCTTCTCCGGGCTGCGCGGCAAGGGGCGGCTGTCGCCCGCCGACATTGACGCGACCGCCCGCGAGATTCGCATCGCCCTGCTCGAGGCGGACGTCGCGCTGCCCGTGGTCCGGCAGTTCATCGCCCGGGTCAAGGAAAGGGCCGCCGGCGCCGAGGTGTCGCAGGCGCTCAATCCCGCGCAGCAGGTCATCAAGATCGTGCACGAGGAGCTCGTCACGATCCTCGGCGGCGAGACGCGGCGGCTGCGCTTCGCCAAGACCCCGCCGACCGTGCTCATGCTGGCCGGCCTGCAGGGTGCCGGTAAGACCACCCTGGCGGGCAAGCTCGCGCTGTGGCTGAAGGAGCAGGGCAACACGCCGCTGCTCGTCGCCTGTGACCTGCAGCGGCCGAATGCGGTGACCCAGCTCCAGGTGCTCGGCGAGCGGGTCGGGGTGCCGGTCTACGCGCCGCAGCCGGGCAGCGGCGTCGGCGACCCGGTGGCCGTGGCCAGGCAGTCGATCGACGAGGCCAAGCGGACCCAGCACAACATCGTCATCATCGACACCGCGGGCCGCACGGGCGTCGACGCGGAGATGATGGCGCAGGCCGCCGCGATCCGCGACGCGACCGACCCGGACGAGGTCCTGTTCGTGGTCGACGCGATGATCGGCCAGGACGCGGTGGCCGACCGCGCAGGCCTTCCTCGACGGCGTCGGCTACGACGGCGTGGTGCTGACCAAGCTCGACGGCGACGCGCGCGGTGGCGCCGCGCTGTCCATCGCCGCGCTGACCGGCAAGCCGGTCATGTTCGCCTCCACCGGCGAGAAGCTGGCCGACTTCGACATCTTCCACCCCGACCGGATGGCCACCCGCATCCTGGACATGGGGGACGTCCTCACGCTCATCGAGCAGGCGGAGAAGGCGTTCGACGCCGACCAGGCCGCCTCGATGGCCAACCGGCTGATGACCGGCGAGGGCTTCTCGCTGGAAGACTTCGTCGAGCAGCTCGGGATGCTGCGCAAGCTCGGCCCGCTGAAGAACATCCTGGGCATGATGCCGGGCGCGGCCAAGAACAAGGAACTGCTCAACCAGGTCGACGACAGGGACCTGGACCGGGCCGAGGCGATCGTCCGCTCGATGACCCCCGATGAGCGCCGCAACCCCAAGATCATCAACGGCTCGCGCCGGATGCGGATCGCCAAGGGGTCCGGTGTCGCGGTCGGCGAGGTCTCCCAGCTGGTCACCAACTTCTTCGAGGGCCAGCGGCAGATGAAGATGCTGATGAACGGCGGGATGCCCGGCATGCCGGGCATGGGCGCGATGATGGGCGGCCGCAAGTCGGCGGCCAAGAAGGCGGCCAAGAACGCCAAGGGCAAGCGGAAGAGCGGCGACCCGCGCAAGGCGGCCATCGCCCCGGTGCCGTCCGCCGACCAGGAGCAGCCAAGCGCCGTGCCAGGCCGCGCAGGAGGCGCCGCAGTCGATGGAGGAGCTGGCCGAGATGCTGCGCGACGCGCAGGCGGCGGGCGCGGTCCCCGGTTTCGGCGACGACAGCCAGGGCGGCTTCCCCGGTGTGCGCGGCGGCCCGGGAGCGCTGCCGCCCGCCTTCGGCGGCGGGCGCGGCCCCGGTAACGTTCCGGCTGCCTTCGGTAAGCGGACCAAGAAGAAGAAGTAGGCTTCCCAGCTTCCCAGGCGCCTAGTCGGCGGGCGGTGCGAGCTCCAGCACGGTGGTGATCGTGTCCGCCTCGCCGGCCATCTTGTCCTCGCGGTACCGCAGTACCCGGGCGAAGCGCAGGGCGACTCCGCCTGGGTACCGCGGCGACCGCTGCACGCCGTCGAAGGCGATCTCCACGACCTGCTCGGGCCGGACGTAGACGGTGTAATCGTCGCGGTGGTCTTCCAGCGCGAGGAACCGCGCGGTCTGCCAGGTCAGCAGCTCGTCGGTGAGGCCCTTAAAGGTCTTGCCGAGCATCACCCAGCCGCCGGCCTCGGGGTCACGCGCCCCGAGGTGCAGGTTGGACAGCCAGCCCTGGCGGCGGCCGCTGCCCCATTCGACCGCCAGCACGACCAGGTCCAGGGTGTGCCGCGGCTTGACCTTGATCCAGCCCGCGCCGCGCCGCCCGGCCGCGTACGGCGTGTCCAGTGACTTCACCACCACGCCCTCGTGGCCCTTGGCCACGGCCTCGCGGTAGAACTCCGTCGCCTCGCCGGGGTCGCCGGTGACGATCCGGGGCATGAGCATCGCCTCGCGGCACCACGGACGCCAGGGCGGCGTGCCGTTCGGCGTCCGGCTGGTCGAGCAGGTCGGCGCCGTCCAGGTGCAGCACGTCGAACAGGAACACCGACAGCGGCACGGCGGTCCCGGTGCCCGCACCGGCGGCGCCCGGTACGCCGGCGCCGGTCGCCGCCCGGGAGGAGGTGTCCTGGAAGGCGTAGGGCCGCCCGTCGGGCCGCAGCGCGATCAGCTCGCCGTCGAAGACCGCGTCCCGGGCCGGCAGCGCGGCCAGCGCCGCGACCACCTCGGGCAGCCGGGCGGTGATGTCGTCCAGCGACCGGGTGAACAGCCGGACGCCGCCGCCGGCCAGGTGCGCCTGGACCCGGATGCCGTCCATCTTCCACTCGACCGCCGCCCGGCCGCCGGCCCGCTCCATGGCCTCCTCGATCGTGGCCTCGCTGCTGGCCAGCATGGGCTTGAGCGGCCTGCCGACTTGCAGGCCGAACCGGGCCAGCGCCTCGCTGCCGCCGCCCAGCGCGGCCTGCGCGGTCACCGCGAGCGACCCGCTGAGCATCACCGCCCGGCGCACCTCGGCCCCCGGGACACCGGACGCCTTGGCGACCGCGTCGGTCATCACCCCGTCCAGCGCCCCCTGGCGCAGCTCACCGGAGAGCAAGCGCACCAGGAACCGCTGCTCGTCGGCGGTGGCCGCGCCGAACAGCTCGCCAACCTGCCGCTTGCGCTCGGCGGCGGACCCCTTCCCGGCCACGCGCCTTGACCCGGGTGAGCGTCTCGTCCACCGCCAGCACGGTCAGCGTCGCGTCGCGCGGCCGGCGGCGGCAGCGACCGCAGCGACGCCCACCCCACCCCGATCTGCCGCTGCGGCAGCTCACCGGACAGGTAGGCCACCAGGATCGGGATCTCCGCGACGCTGGCCGCGTGCAGCGCGCCGGCCAGCGCCTCCACCTTGGCCAGGCGGCTGGAGGTCGAGGAGACGGCCCGGGACACGTCGGCCAGTTCAGCGAGTAGCACGTCACCATTGTGACCCGCGTGACCGGCTTTACCCGTGACTAACCGCACGTCGTGGCGGCCGCGCCCGTGACGGCGAAGGCCCGTGCGTGCCCGGCCAGCCGGGCACGCACGGGCCTTTTGTCGCCCGTTCGCGGCGGTTACGGGGCGGTGGTCGCGGCCCTGCGCTTGCGGCCGCGCCGTTCGCCGGGTGCCCACAGGTGGTACCCGACCGGGAACAGCCGGATGTTGTACCGCTCGTCCAGCGTCCCCCACAGCCCGCGCCGCGCGAAGATCGCGATGAGCACGGCCACCACGCCCAGCACGATCAGGTACCAGGCGTTGTAGGACTGCAGCGTCTGCTGCAGCACCATGTAGACGATCGTGCCGAGGATCGGCCCCTCGATGGTGCCGATGCCGCCGATGATCACCGCGAACGCCATCTCGGCCGTCCACTGCACGCTGAACACGCCGCCCGCCGTGCCCGGGACCACCTGGAGCTGCTCGATCGCCAGGATGCCGCCCGCCGCGCCGCACCCGGCGGCGGCGGCGACGAACACTAGCAGCCGGGCCGTGCCGACCCGGACGCCGGAGGACCGCGCGGCCCGCTCGTCGTCGCGGATCGCGGTCAGCACCAGGCCGACACGGGACCGCAGCAGGAAGTACACCCCGGCTACGGCGAGCACCGCGACGACCAGCGCGGCCCAGTAGGTGTCGGCGGTGAGCACCGCCGGGTCCATGCCCGCCAGCCCGGGCAGCGGCTCGCCCGAGCCGCCGCCGATGGAGCCGATCTGCTCGATGACCAGCATGACCACCGAGGCGAGCACCCAGGTCGCGATGGCGAAGTAGCCCAGCCGCAGCCGGGCGACCAGCCACCACAGCGGCAGCGCGCAGACCGCGGCGCCAACGGCGGCGATGAGCAGGCCGGCCCACGGGGTGACGCCGTGCATCGCCGGGATCAGCACGAAGTACGCGCCGAGCCCGAAGAACCCCTGCTGCCCGACCGAGACCAGCCCGGCGTAGCCGGCGAGCAGGTTCCACATCGACGCGAGGGTGAGCACGATCAGCCCCTGCACCATGATGCCGGTGGTGCCCGGCCCCACGTAGTAGGGGAACAGGAACAGGATCACCACGACGACGAGCGCGCCGATGCCGCTCCAGGCGACGTTGCGGCGTGAACGCGTTACTTTCAAGTCCACCCCTGCATCACGGGGGGTGGTTATCACGTTGTCCGTCATGGTGAACCCTTCACGTAGCCCTGCGGCTGGTCAGCCCCTGCGGCCGGAGCACCAGGACGACGAGGAACACGACGTACCCGGCGAGCTGCTCGTACGAGGGGTTGATCTGCGCGCCGACGGCCTGGGCGACGCCGAGGACGACGCCGCCGAGGAGCGTGCCCCACAGCGAGCCGAGGCCGCCGATGACCACCGAGGCGAAGGCGAACAGCACGATCTCGTCGGTGCCGAGCGTCGGGCTGATCGTGGTGATCATCCCCTGGAACATGCCGGCGATGGCCACGGTGCCGAAGGCGATCGCGGCCGCGATGCCGAACACGTGCCGGTAGTCCGCGCCTGAGAGCTGCGCGGCCTCCCGGTCGTCGGCCACGGCCCTGATCAGCCGGCCGTACTTCGAGCCGGTGAGGAACTGCTGCAGGCCGAGCAGCACGACGACCGCGAGGACGAAGATGGCCAGGTTCAGCCAGGCCACGGTGACCTGTGAGCCGATCGAGAAGGACGCGGTGATGAACGAGTCGCCGACCCCGAGTCCCCGGCTGTTGGCGGTGAAGAACTGCTGCAGGCCGTTCTCGATGATGATCGACAGGCCGAAGGTGACGATGAGCGTGGTGAGCTCGCCCCGGCTGATCGCGCTCTGGATGACCGAGCGCTGCAGGACGTACCCGATGACCGCCATCAGCAGCACCACGACGGGGATCGACCACAGCACCGGCAGGTGGGTGACCGCGATGACCCCGACGCCGATGTACCCGGCCACGACGGCGAGGTCGCCGTGCGCCAGGTTGACCACCTTCATCACGCCGAACAGCAGCGACAGGCCGCAGGCGAACAGCGCGTACAGCCCGCCGGTGAGCAGGCCCTGGACGATGGCGTTGACCCAGGCCATTACGCGTCGCTCCCTTCCGCCGGAGTCTCGGCCAGCGCCGGCTCCGTTGCCTCGGCGCCGGCGCCGAAGTAGGCCGCCTCCACCTGCTCCCGACTGACCTCGGCGGGCGTGCCCTCCAGCGTCGTGTGCCCTTCCAGCAGGCACTGCAGGTACGTGGCGACCCGAAGCGCCTGGCTGACGTCCTGCTCGACCAGCAGCACGGTGATGCCGGACTCCAGGATCTGCGGCAGCATCGCGTAGATGCGCTGTACGATCACCGGCGCCAGGCCCAGGGACAGCTCGTCTAGCAGCAGCACCCGGGGGTTGGCGACCAGCGCGCGGCCGATGGCGACCGACTGCTGCTCACCGCCGGACATCTGCGCGGTCTTCTGCCCGCGCCGGTCCTTCATCCACGGGAACAGCTCGAAGACCCGGTCGGTCGTCCACGGGCCCGGGCGGGCGTAGGAGGCGCCGACCTTGAGGTTGTCCTCCAGGGAGAGCGAGGGGAAGAGGCGGCGGCCCTCCGGGACCATCACGATCCCGGCGGTGGCCCGCTTCTCCGGCCGCAGCCTGGTGACGTCCCGGCCGTCGTAGCTGACCGTGCCCGAGGTCGGGTGGTGCAGCCCGGCGATGGTGCGCAGCAGCGTGGACTTGCCCGCGCCGTTGGCGCCGATGAGGGCGTAGACCTCACCGGGGTAGACGGTGAGCGAGATTCCGGACAGCGCGCGCAGCTGGCCGTGGTGCACCACCAGGTCGCGCACCTCCAGCAGCGGCTCGGCGCCTTCGGTACGCTCGCCTGCCTGATATTTTTGCCCTTCATCAGGCAGGCCCTCGGGGGTACGGGGGATCGTCCCCCCGGGGGATTACTCGCGGTCATGTGGCGTCCTCCTCTTCGAGGACGGCCGCGATGGTCGAGGAGTCGACAGCGCTCCCGAGGTACACCTCGCGCACCCGGGGGCTGGCCAGGACCTCGGCGGGCGTGCCGTCGCCGATGAACTGGCCGCCGTACAGGCAGGCCATCCGGGATACCAGGGAGGTCAGCGCGCGGACCACGTGCTCGATCCAGATCACCGCGACGCCCTCGGCGTTGATGGCGCGGACGATCTCCACCAGCACGGTGACCTCGGGGTCGGTGAGGCCGCCCGCGACCTCGTCGAGGAGCAGCAGCTGCGGCCCGGTGGCGAGCGCGCGGGCGATCTCCAGGCGCTTGCGGGCGAGCAGGCCGAGACGGCCGGCGGGCACGTTCGCCTCGCCGGCCATGCCGGTCTGCTCCAGGGCCCGCGCGGCCGCCTGGTAGCTGGCCTTGCGGCGCAGGGCGCCGCCCTGCTGGGCGGCGACGAGCACGTTCTCGAACACGCTCATGCCGGTGAACGGGCGCGGGACCTGGTAGGTACGCCCGATGCCGAGGCGGCAGCGGGCGGCCGGGTCAAGCCGGGTGACGTTCTTCCCGGCGAAGCTGACCTGGCCGGCCCCGGGGGCGAGATCGCCGGAGATGAGGCCGAAGAGGCTGGTCTTGCCAGCCCCGTTCGGCCCCACGATCCCGACGGTGTCCCCGGCGTCGACCGAGAAGCTGAGCTCTTCCGCGATGACGACGCGGCCGAACCGCTTCGTCACCTGGTCGAGCTGCAGGAGGGGACTAGTCATGCTTGCGAGTGGCCTTGGCTTACTTGAAGGTCGGCAGGAGGTCGCCGGTGATCTTCGCCTCGGGCAGCAGGGTGTTGTCCACCACGATGGCCTCGAGCGGGTACTTCTTGCCCTTCTGCCACTGGATGCCGACCGGCGGGGTGATCGCGACGCCGGGGGCCGGGTTGGTCTTGAGGTCGGTCGACGTGTAGTCGAGCGGCCCGGCGACCGCCTGCGGCAGCTTCACCTTGAAGAGCGCCTCGGCGAGTTCCGTCTTGTTGTGCGGGTCGTTCACCGAGGTCAGCGCGGCGTACGCGATCTCGAAGAGCGTGTAGTTGGAGATGTTGGCGTTCGGCTGGCCGTTACCCGCGGCGGTGTAGGCGGCGGCCAGGTCGGGGCACGTCTCCTGGGTGAGCGAGGAGGTCCAGGGCAGCTCGGGCACCCACCACGCGTCGGTGGCGATGTTGTAGACCTTCGAGCCCATGGCGTACGCGTCGGTCGGGAACAGCAGCACCTTGGCCACGGTGGCCAGCTTGGGCTTGAAGCCCTGCTGCAGCGCCTGGGTCCACATGGTGGCGAAGTCGGGGGGCAGCGGGCCGTTGGTGAAGAAGTCGTCGCCGCGACTCTTGAACTGGCTGATCATCGAGGTGTAGTTGGTCAGGCCGTCGGTGTAGGCGGTCGACATGTCGATGTCGTAGCCGGCGCCCTTCATGATGCCGGGGAAGACGGCGCGGAAGGCATTGCCGTCGGGGTCGTTCGGGAACGCGGCCGCGACCTTGTGGTTGTTGCCGTACTTCTCGCCGATCCGGTTCCACATGGGGATGAAGCACTGCACCAGGTGCTCGGCGCCCAGGAAGTACATGACGGTCGACTTGGGCTTGACCGTCGGCTTCTGCGGATTGCCGCCCAGGTTGATGTACCAGGACTCCCACGGGATGTTGGAGCAGATCAACGGGGTGCCCAGCGCCTCGGCCTGGGAGACGACCGCGTTGACCGTCTCCGGCGTGGACGATGCGAACAGCAGGTCGCAGTTGTCCTGCTGGATGGCCTGCTTGGCCAGGGTGCCTGCCCTGGTCGGGCTCGACTGGGTGTCGTACGACTTGACGGTGACCGTGTAGGTCGAGCCGCCGATCTTGATCCCGCTCTTGAACTGCGGGGTGGACGTCACCGTCTGGATGACCCACTTGTCCGGGTAGCCGAAGCCGGCCAGCGAGCCGGTCACCGGGTGGATCCAGCCGATGGTGATTTCCTTGTTCGAGCCGCCGCCCGAGGCGCCCGAGCCCGCGCCAGCCGATGAAGAGGAAGACGCACCCTTGATGCCGGAGCTGCAGGCCTCGAGCAGCCCGCCGCCGCCGACCACGGCCGCGCCAACCCCGGCGGCACGGAACAGGCTTCGCCGCGATACGCCAGCGGGGGACCGGCTGTCGGTGCTGCCCCGCCAGGCAGTCTGGTCAGTCATTGTTTGGGAACTCTCCTTGATATAGCTGCGCACCTTGTGGATGCGTGATCACGTCGGGGTGAATGTGATGAGCGTTACGAGGAGCTGCAACGGTCGGGTTACGGCCCGTAAGCGTCTCCGAGGCTAACATCACAGCCGTCCCTTATGCGCACAAACGTCATCGTTTGGGAAAATATACGGATGTGGATGGGTAAGGGTGGTGCCCCTGCCGCAAGGGGCGCACCGTCGCCGCACCCGGTAAATCGTTACTTAGCGTGATCGTGGAAAGCCGCTTATTGCCGATTCCGGCGTATTGTCGACAATCCAGAAGAACGCTATTGCTGGCCCTGTATCGCCGTCAATGCGCGTTATGTAACTGTCACCCCGGTGGCCCGGTGCCTCGTTTACCGCCCGTTCGGCGCATCCGGCCATTGGGCGTCGCGGTGCCTGAGGCGACCGGGCGCAGAGTGCCCAAAGGGCAAAAAGGGACGCGGGGGGACCGGGAGGAAAGGCCGGCGAAGCAGCGGCCGTGGGCGCCTCGGCGGCGCCCGCGGTGCGCCGCGTGGGCGCTGGCGGCCGAGATGACCCCGGCGGGCGCCGCTTCCCCCTATACTGGGCCCTTGATGCCTGGTCGCGTGGCGCCCTCTCTCTGTCCGCCGGCCTGGTCACCATCGCTCGGTCCGGCCGGCCTTTCCCCGCTGGCGGGTGTCCGGCACTCGTACCAACTTTCGTGGGAGACCGCAGCCGTGGCTGTCAAGATCAAACTCAAGCGCCTGGGCAAGATCCGGGAACCGTACTACCGGATCGTCGTAGCTGACGCGCGCACCAAGCGGGACGGGCGCGCCATCGAGGAGATCGGGAAGTACCACCCGAAGCTCGAGCCGTCGCTCATCGAGATCGACTCAGAGCGGGCCCAGTACTGGCTCTCGGTCGGCGCGCAGCCGACCGACCCGGTCCAGGTCCTGCTGAAGATCACCGGTGACTGGCAGAAGTTCAAGGGCCTGCCCGGTGCCGAGGGCACGCTGAGGACCGCCGACGATAAGGCGGACAAGAAGGACCGCTACGACGAGCTCGTCAAGGAGTCCCTCGCGTCCAAGGAGGCCAAGGCGGCCGCCAAGCCGGCGAGGTCCTCGGCCAAGAAGGACGCGGCAAAGAAGGCCGAGCCCGCCGAGAAGGCCGAGAAGGCCGAGAAGGCCGAGGAGACCCCGGCTGAGTCCGTCGAGGCTCCTGCCGCCGAGGCCGCTCCGGCTGAGGCCCCGGCTGAGGCCCCGGCTGAGGCCGCTCCGGCTGAGGCCGCCCCGACCGAGTCCGCCGAGGCCTAACGGTGCTTGAGGAAGCCCTCGACCACCTAGTGCGGGGCATCGTGACCCACCCGGACGATGTCCGGGTGGTGAGCCGGATGCTCCGCCGGGGCAACGTCCTCGAAGTCCGCGTGCACCCCGACGACCTGGGCAAGGTCATTGGCCGGGGCGGTCGGACCGCCCGGGCGCTGCGGACAGTGGTCGGCTCGCTGGCCGGCAACGGGCACGTCCGCATCGACCTGCTGGAGACCGGCGAGGTTAGGTAGGACAGTTATCGCCCGGGGGGCAGCTATCCGCACGGGGGGCTGCCCGCCCCCCGTAGCCCCCTGGCCCCGTACCCCCGATGTCCCGCGCGGTCGGGCCTGATCGCAGAAATCGCGATCTTACCAGGCCCGCCCACGCGGACAAGATCCGTCGGCATCTGTGGACAGCACTACAGGAACCGCGCGCTTATATCGGGAGCGGGGACTCCCCGGAAGGTAGCGACGTGCAAGTCACGGTAGGCCGTATTGGCCGTCCGCACGGGATCCGCGGCGATGTCGTGGTCGGTGTCCGGACCGACGAGCCCGAACTTCGGTTCGCTAAGGGCTCGCGGCTGGACACCGACCCCGCCGCGATCGGTCCGCTCATCGTGGCAGGCACCCGCTGGCACTCGGGTGAGCTGCTTGTCCGCTTCGAGGGCGTCGCCGACCGTGACGCCGCCGGCGATTTGCGCGGCGCCTGGCTGATGGTGGACTCCGCTACGATCGCGCCGACCGGTGATCCCGACGAGTTCCACGACACCGACCTGATCGGCCTGTCGGTCCGCACGCTGGATGGCACGCCGGTGGGGACCGTCGACGACGTTCGCCACGCGGGCCAGGACGTCCTGGTGGTCAAGGCGCCCGGCGGGCGCGAGATCATGGTGCCCTTCGTCAAGGCGATCGTGCCCGACGTCAACGTGGCGGAAGGCTTCCTGGCCATCGACCCGCCCGAGGGCCTGCTCAACCTGGAAGAAATCTCCTGACCCGTGCGGATCGACATTGTCACCATCTTCCCGGACTACTTCGGGCCGGTCGGTTCTGGCGGGCGAGTCGGCCCGTCGGGGCCCCTCGGCGTCTCGCTGATCGGTAAGGCGGCGGCCCGGGGGGACATCGACTTCCGCGTCCATGACCTGCGCGCCTGGGCTGCCGACGTGCACCACACGGTCGATGACACGCCCTTCGGCGGCGGCCCGGGCATGGTCATGAAGCCCGATGTCTGGGGCGACGCCCTCGACGCTGTGCTCGTCGGCGCGCCCGCGGCGCCCGCCCCCGCGCGCCTGGTGGTCCCGACCCCGTCCGGCTCGCCCTTCACCCAGGAGCTGGCCGCCGCCTACGCGGCGCAGGCGCACCTGGTCTTCGCCTGCGGGCGGTACGAGGGGATCGACTCGCGCGTGGTCGCCGACGCCCGGGCGAGGATGCCGGTGGACGAGGTCAGCATCGGTGACTACGTCCTGGCCGGCGGCGAGGCGGCCGTCGTCGTCATCGTGGAGGCTGTCTGCCGCTTGCTGCCTGGCGTCCTCGGCAATGAGCAGTCGCACAGCGACGACTCGTTCGGCGGCACCGGGGGAGCGATGAGCGGGCTGCTAGAGGGGCCGGTCTACACGCGGCCGAGAACCTGGCGCGAGCACGAGGTACCTGACGTACTATTGTCAGGCAATCACCGGGCGATCGCGCGCTGGCAGCGGGATGAGGCGCTGCGCCGCACCGCCGCCAACCGGCCGGATCTGGTTCGCCGCCTGGCGGCGGCGCCGGACGGCCTGGACAAGCGGGATCGGCAGGTGCTTGCTGACGTTGGTTTTCCGGTTGACGCTGAAAATGTGGCACACTGAGGAGCGCTGCCCGTTCGGGCGTTGACCCTGCCGGGGTGTGTCCCTGGCTATCGCAGGCTTTCACCTCGCGAATGCGTGCTGCCGCGCATTCCGACCAGGACTGAGGAACATCCATCATGCACACCGCGATCGCCGAGCTTGAGCAGGCCCAGCTCCGGGATGACGTCCCGGACTTCCGCCCGGGTGACACCCTCAAGGTGCACGTCAAGGTGACGGAGGGCAACCGCTCCCGCATCCAGGTCTTCCAGGGTGTCGTGATTCGCCGCCAGGGCGGCGGCCTCCGGGAGACGTTCACCGTCCGCAAGGTGAGCTACAGCGTCGGCGTCGAGCGCACGTTCCCGGTGCACAGCCCCTCGATCGACAAGATCGAGGCGGTCACCCGTGGCCGCGTCCGCCGGGCCAAGCTGTACTACCTGCGTGACCTGCGCGGTAAGGCGGCCCGCATCAAGGAGCGCCGGGAGACCGTTACCGCTAGCTGAGCGGGGTTGAAGATCTAAGAGGATGGCCGCGGACCCGGGAGCCGAGTCAGACGCTCAGGCAGACGCACAGGCGGATGCCGGGGCAGAGCAGGGTACGGACGAACAGGGTACGGACGAGGGTACGGACGAAGAGGCCACATCGAAGAGGAAGCGGCCCTTCTGGCGCGACCTTGTGGTGATGGTGGCCGCGGCCGTCGTGATAACCATCCTGCTCAAGACGTTCGTGGCGCAGGTGTTCTCCATCCCGTCGGGTTCGATGGAGAACACCTTGCTCGAGGGTGACCGCATCCTGGTCAGCAAGGTCGTCTACGACTTCCGCCCCATCGACCGCGGCGACATCGTCGTGTTCGGCGGCGCCGGGTCGTGGGACCCGCCGGAATCGCAGCCCGGTAACCCGCTGGAGCGGGCCTGGGACTGGACCAAGAGCCTGGTCGGCATCGAAGGGTCTGAGACCGACTACGTCAAGCGCGTGATCGGGCTGCCCGGTGACCACGTGGCCTGCTGCAACAGTGCCGGGAAGGTCACGGTTAACGGCGTGCCGCTGTCGGAATCGTCGTATCTCTACCCGGGTGCCGCCCCGTCGGAGCTGCGCTTCAACATCACCGTCCCGGCGGGCCAGCTGTGGGTGATGGGGGATAACCGGGGCGATTCCGCCGACTCCCGCTACCACACCGGCGACCCGGGCGGCGGTTCCATCCCGGAGAGCGCGGTGGTCGGCCGGGCGTTCCTGGTCATCTGGCCGCTGTCCCGCTTCACCGACCTCCCCATCCCGAACACCTTCGAGCAGGCCGGGCTGAGCGCGGCGGCCACGGCCGCGGCGGCGCCTCCGGCAGCCGTGGCCGGCGGCAGCGCGGCCTTCGCCGCCACCGCCCTGGTCTGGCGCCGCCGTCGACGCTAGCCGCCCGCGTGCTCGCTCGGCGCTCGCCCGCGAGGCGATACGCTCGCCGGGTGGCGATACGCTCACGGTGGCGGGCGGCGAAGGCGCGGCCCGGCGCGTCGAGACAGGCCCGAGGGGACGAGGGGGAGCACCGATGAACGGTTCGGGCGCGGGGGACGGATTCGGGACCCCGCCGTGGGACCCGGCCGAACCAGTGCCCGATCTGGAGCAGACGCAGGCCATCCCCGGCCTTGGCGCGATCCGCGGCCCGTCCGGGCACGGCGGCTACGCCGCGGCCAGCGGCCCGTCGGCCGTCGGCGGTCACGGTGACCTCCACCGCAACGACCGGGACTCCGACGCCGCCCAGCCCCGGCAGTGGGGCCGACCAGCCGGGGGGCTCCGACGCTAAGGGCCCGGCCGCCGACGGCGCCGGACCGGACGACGCCGAGCAGGCCGATAGCGGGGAGCCGGGCGGGGACGGCGAGGAGTCCAAGGACGGCCAGGGCGGCAAGCGCCGCCGCAGCTTCTGGAAAGAGCTGCCGATCCTCGTCGTCATCGCGGTGGTGCTCGCGCTGATCATCAAGTCCTTCCTGGTCCAGGCGTTCTACATCCCGTCCGGGTCGATGCAGAACACCCTGGCCATCGGCGACCGGGTACTGATCAACAAGGTCGTCTACCACCTGCGCCCGATCCACCGCGGCGACATCATCGTGTTCGACGGCACCGACTCGTGGAACTTCGATACCCCGAAGCCCCCCTCCAACTTCTTCAGCAAGGCGGTTGACGAGCTGGAGGGGATCGTCGGCATCAGCAACGACCCCGCCATCTACATCAAGCGGGTCATCGGCCTGCCCGGCGACCACGTGGCTTGCTGCAACGCCGAGGGCCAGGTCACCGTCAACGGCGTGCCGCTCAGCGAAAGCTCCTACCTGTACCCGGGCAACGTGCCGTCGTCCCAGAAGTTCAGCATCACGGTCCCGGCCGGCCGCCTGTGGGTGATGGGTGACCACCGCGCGATCTCCTACGACTCCCGCGGCCACATGGCCTTCCCCGGCGGCGGCACGATCCCGGTCACCGGCGTGCTCGGCCGCGCGTTCGTCATCATCTGGCCGCCGAGCCAATGGGGCGTGCTGAACATCCCGGCCACCTTCGAGCAGCCGCGGCTGAACGCGCCCGCCTCCGCCGGCGGCGCCGCCGCAGCCGGCGGGTCAAGCGCCGCGCTGGAAGCCGCGCTCGACAACGGGACCCCGGTCCAGCCGGCGGGCTCGCCGCTGCCGCTCGCGCTCGGCTTCGCCGGCGCCGTCCCGCTCACCTGGCTCAACCGCCTGCTCTGGCTGCGCCGGTCCGCCCGCCGCCGGCGCTGAGGGCCAGCGGCGCCAGCGTCGGCGGCCGCCGCAAGCGCCGACGGTCGGCGAAGCCCGGCGCCCGGCCCCCTGCGCGCACGCGGTTGGCGTACGCTGCGAGGTGAGATGACCGCTTCCCCCTACACACCGAGGCGCAGCGCCGGGCTCGCCGCGTACGAGAACGCGCTGGCGCGCGCCGGGCTCGCGCCCGTCGCCGGCATCGACGAAGCGGGCCGCGGCGCCTGCGCCGGGCCGCTCGTTGTCGCCGCGGTCGTGCTCGACGCGGGCGCGATCAAGCGCATCCACGGGCTGGCCGACTCTAAGCTGCTCACCCCCGACGCCCGCGAGTACGCCTACGAGCAGATCGTCGTCCACGCGATCGAATGGCACGTCACCACGATCTCGCACACCGAGATCGACGCCCTCGGGCTGCACGTGTGCAACATCGAGGGGATGCGCCGGGCCTTCGCCGGGCTGGCCAGCCGCCCGGCGTACGTGCTGACCGACGGGTTCCCGGTCAGTGGCCTCGGCGCTCCCGCCCTGGCGATGTGGAAGGGTGACCGGGTGGCCGCTTCTGTCGCGGCCGCCTCGATCGTGGCCAAGGTGACCAGGGACCGGATGATGCGCGAACTCGATGAGCGTTACCCCGAATATGGCTTCGGCCGGCACAAGGGGTATGTAACCGACGAGCACGTGCGGGCGCTGGCGCAGCACGGGGCGTCTCCGGTGCACCGTCGGTCCTTCAGGTGCGTGCCCGGCCCGGTTGCGGCAGAGGCGGCTGTGTCGAACACAGCGCAGGCGGAGGGAGAATAGCGGCATGAGCGCGGAAGACCTGGAGAAGTACGAAGCGGAGATGGAGCTGCAGCTCTACCGTGAGTACCGCGACGTCGTCGGCCTGTTCACCCACGTGGTGGAGACGGAACGCCGGTTCTACCTGACCAACGACGTGGACCTCGCGGTGCGCGCCGCCGACAACGGCGAGGTATTCTTCGAGGTCACCATGCATGACGCCTGGGTCTGGGACATGTACCGCCCCGCTCGTTTCGTGAAGAACGTGCGGGTAGTCACCTTCAAAGACGTCAACATCGAGGAGCTGGCCAAGAGTGACCTCGAACTACCCGATGAGAACGGGAAGCCGGGCTTTCCCGGCTAGTTCGCCTGCCGCGCCGCCCGCGCGCCTCCGCCGTGCCTGCCGTGCCGCCCTGGTCGGCCGCGCTGGCCGGGTGAGGCCGTCGTGCTAGGGCTGCCCGACGGCGTGACCGCCTGCCTGTTCGACATGGACGGCGTGATCACGCAGACCGCCAAGGTGCACGACGCGGCGTGGAAGGAGATGTTCGACGAGTTCCTCCGCGACTGGTCAGCGGAACGCGGCGTCCCCTTCGCCCCCTTTGATCCGGTGCGTGACTACGACGAGTACGTCGACGGAAAGCCACGCCTGGAGGGGACCTCGTCGTTCCTCGAGTCGCGCCACATCGAGCTGCCGCTCGGCCAGGAGTCGGACCCGTCGGGGGCGCACACCGTCTGGGGGCTGAGCAACAAGAAGAACGACCTGGTCCAGACGGTCATCGAGCGCGACGGCGTGCAGGTCTACGAGGGGTCCGTCCGCTACGTCAAGGCGGTCCGCGCGGCCGGGCTGCGCACCGCGATCGTGTCGTCCAGCGCGAACACGCAGGCCGTGCTCAAGGCGGCCGGCGTCGAGAGCCTGTTCGAGGTCAGGATCGACCACCAGGTGGCCGAGGCGCGCAAGCTGCACGGCAAGCCCGCGCCGGACACCTTCCTCGAGGCGGCCAGGGAGCTGGGCACGCCCGCGGCGCACGCGGTCGTGTTCGAGGACGCCCAGGCCGGCGTGGCCGCCGGGCGAGCCGGGAATTTCGGCTTTGTCGTCGGCGTGGACCGGGTCGGCCAGGCCGAGCAGCTCCGCGCCCACGGCGCCGACGTCGTGGTGAAGGACCTGGCGGAGCTGCTGTAGCGGTACCGCCAGGCGATTCGCCGCGTTCGCCGCCGAGTGACGGACGGCGAGCACTGGGGTGTCAGAACGCGTTAGTCGGGCACGAGCGGGAGGAACCGGCAGTGATTGAGAACGAGTCGTACGGTGTGGAGCCGTGGTGCCTCACCGAGAGCTCGCTCGACCTTGACCTGATCGCGCAGAGCGAGTCGGTCTTCGCCCTGTCCAACGGGCACATCGGGCTGCGCGGCAACCTGGACGAGGGCGAGCCGCACGGCCTGCCCGGCACCTACCTGAACTCGGTGTACGAGGACCGCCCGCTGCCCGTACGCGGAGGCCGGCTACGGCTTCCCCGAGATGGGGCAGACCGTCATCAACGTGACCAACGGCAAGATCATCCGCCTGCTGGTCAACGACGAGCCGTTCGACATCAGGTACGGCACGGTCCGCTCGCACACCCGCACCCTGGACATGCGTGCGGGCACCCTGACCAGGGAGGTCGTCTGGACCTCGCCGGCCGGCCACACGGTACGGGTCAAGTCGGTGCGGCTGGTCTCGCTGACCCAGCGCGCCATCGCGGCGATCAGCTACTCCGTCACCCCGGTGACCGTGCCGAGAGCGAGCCGGGCGGGGAGGAGCCATCCGACGGCCCCGACGACGCCCCGCTGCGCCTGGTGGTGCTGTCCGACATCGTGGCGAACGAAGAGATCCCCGTGCAGGCGGCCGATCCGCGCGCCGCCGCGATCCTGGCCGAGCCGCTGGTCAGCGAGGAGCACAGCGCCGTCGACGGCAGTCACCCGCGGGCGATCCTGGTGCACGGCACCCGGTCGAGCAAGCTGCGGCTGGCTGCCGGGATGTCCCATGACATCACCGGGCCCAAGCGGATGGCCGTCAACGTGGAGTCCTACGCCGACATGGGGCGGCTCATCGTCGCCGCCGAGGTGGCGCACGGCGAGGACCTGCGTCTGGTCAAGTACCTCGGCTACGGCTGGTCCAGCGCGCGGTCGCGGCCCGCGCTGGTCGACCAGGTGGCGGGCGCGCTCGCCGCCGCCGAGCTGACCGGCTGGGACGGGCTGCTGGCCGAGCAGCGGTCGTTCCTCGACGCCTTCTGGGAGGGCGCGGACGTCGAGGTGGACGGGGACGTGCAGATCCAGCAGGCGGTCCGCTTTGGCCTGTTCCACATCCTGCAGGCCGGCGCCCGGGCCGAGCAGCGCCCGGTCCCGGCCAAGGGCCTCACCGGGACGGGGTACGACGGGCACACCTTCTGGGACACCGAGACGTTCGTCTTGCCGGTGCTGACCTACACCCACCCGTCCGCCGCCGCGGATACGCTGCGCTGGCGGGCGATGACCCTGGACATTGCCCGCGACCACGCCGCCGAGCTCGGCCTGGACGGCGCGGCCTTCCCGTGGCGCACCATTAACGGCGAGGAGTGTTCCGGCTACTGGCCGGCTGGCACCGCCGCGTTCCACATCAACGCCGACATCGCCGCCGCCGTCGTCAACTACCTCGACGCCACGCAGGACGAGGAGTTCGAGCGCGAGGTCGGCCTGCCTATCCTGGTGGAGACCGCCCGGCTGTGGCGCTCCCTCGGGCAGCACGACGCCCAGGGCAAGTTCCGCATCGAGGGCGTCACCGGCCCCGACGAGTACAGCGCGGTCAAGGACAACAACCTCTTCACGAACCTGATGGCGCAGCAAAACCTGGTCGCCGCCGCCGACCTGGCCGTCAAGCGCGAGGACGAGGCCCGTGCGCTCGGCGTGACGACCGAGGAAGCCGCCTCCTGGCGCGACGCGGCCGACGACATGTACATCCCCTACGACGAGCGGCTCCAGGTCCACCAGCAGCACGACGGCTTCACCAACTACGCCCGCTGGGACTTTGAGGCTACGCCGCCCGAGCACTACCCGCTGCTGTTGCACTACCCGTACTTCCAGCTCTACCGCAAGCAGGTCGTCAAGCAGGCCGACGTGGTGCTGGCCATGCAGTTGCGCCCGGACGCCTTCACCCCCGAGCAGAAGCTGCGGAACTTCAACTACTACGAGTCGCTCACCGTCCGGGACTCGTCGCTGTCGCCCTGCACCCAGGCCGTCATGGCCGCCGAGGTCGGTCACCTCGCCCTGGCCTACGACTACCTGGCCGAGGCCGCCTTCATGGACCTGCAGGATCGCGAGCACAACACCAAGGACGGCTTGCACATCGCCTCGCTGGCCGGCGCGTGGACCGCCCTGGTCGGCGGTTTCGGCGGAATGCGGGCGGCCAACGGCACCCTGTGCTTCGCGCCCAAGTTGCCGCCCGGCATTGTGGGCCTCACCTTCCGCCAGCGCTACCGGGGGCGGATTATCCGTGTCGGCATCCGCGACCAGGGGGCCACCTACTCCCTGCTGGAAGGCGACCCCCTGCCGATCACCCACTACGAGCAGTCGGCCACGGTCACCGCCGAGGGCATCACCCTGGGGATCCCGGCGCCGGTCCAGCTGCCGCCGCCCATCCAGCCGCCCGGCCGGGAGCCGCTCGCGCACGGCGGCCACGGCGAGTAAGGCGCCGCCGGGCAGCGGCCGCCACCGCGGCCGCGCCGCACTCTAGGGCATGACGCGCAGCGGCGGCGGGTTACTCCCGTCGGTCCCTTTGACCCGCCGACGCCAGCCCGCGAACGCAGGCGGCGTGACCCGGTAGCGGGCACGGCCGCCTCCGTTCTGACTAGGACTCTGACTCTGACTTTTCCTGGTCCGGGCCTGGCTCGGGCCGGTGGTCAGGTGCCGGTGGACGTTTCGCACGTGGCCGAGCCGGAAGGCGATCGGCCTTCCTGAGCCTGGCTCAGCCATCCTGGGCCCGGACCCGGTGCCGGCCCTTGACGCCCAGGGGGCGGGCTCAGCCGGGGGTCACGGCGAACCGCCAGCTCTGCGTGGGGCAGAACTCGTCGCCCGTCACGGTGTACGGCGAGCTGACCTCCAGGGCCCCGCTCCAGGTGGTCCACTGCCCGTCGCGGATGCCGCCGCTGTTCGCGGCGATGGTCAGGGTGAGGGTGTTAGTGACGTTGACCGACGCGCAGCTGCTGATCTGCGCCTTGGTGGTGCCCGAGTACCGGCCCCCCGAGCCGTGCATCAGCACGCTGAACTCCTTGACGGAGAACCCGGGTGCGGCCAGGTCGGCGTGGGCGGTCAGCTTGCAGGTGGTGCCGGAGCACTGGGGCGCGAAGGTCCACTCATCGCTCCAGTGGTCGCCCGTCTGCAGGCTGGCGGTGCCGCCGGGGGTACCGACGGTGTCCAGCTTCACCGGCAGCTCGCCATTGAGCGGCGGCTGCAGCGCCGACGCGGACAGGGGCGCCGACGGGGCGGAGGTTGCCTGGCCCCACCGGGCGGAGACCGAGCACTGGCAGCTGTGGCCGGCGGCCAGGCCGCTGATGCTGTAGGACGTGGTGGACCCGGGAACGGTGGCGACCGGGCTCGGCCCGTCGTAGACCACGTACTGGCTGGGGGCCGGGCCGAGCGGCGACGGCGACCAGCTGAAGGTCACCGTGGACCAGGTCGCACTGGTGACACCCAGCCTGACCGGGGGCGGGGTTATCGTGACCGCCTTGGCCCGGACCGAGTCGGCCGACCGCAGCCCGCCGGCCGCGGCGGTGACCGTGTAGTAGTGGGTGCTGCCGGGGGTGAGGCCGTTGTCGGTGTAGGACGTCTGGCCGGCCGGGACCAGGCCCACCTGGGTGCCGTCCCGGGTGACGAGGTAGCGGTCAGGGGCGGTGCCGCCCTTGGGCATGGTCCAGGAGACCGTCGCCGACGTCGCCGTCTTCGACGTCGCGGCGATGCCCGTGGGCGTGGCCGGCGGTGGCGTGCTCCACGGTGCCCAGACCAGCAGGCCGGCCACCAGGCCGAAGACGACCACCCCGGTCATCACCAGGGGCCACAGCCGCCGCCTGCGCCGGGGCGGCGCCGGGGCCGCCGGTCCCCAGCCAGGCGGCCCGCCGGGAGGCGGGTACCCGCCTGCGCCGGGAGGCGGATACCCGCCGTATGGTGCCGGGCCGGACTGCCCGCCCGGACCGGGCGGCGCACCGGCATACGGCGGCTGACCCGCGAACAGCTGCGGGCCCGCGTACGGCTGCGGGCCGGCCTGCTCGGCCGGCCTGGGGCGGCGGGCCTGCCTGCGGCGCGGCGTAGGGCGGGGGGCCGGACTGGGGCGCCGGGGCCCACGGCGGCGGGCTGGCCTGCGGCGGGGTGTGCGGCTGCGGTCCCGGCTGGTCGACGCGGGTCTGCTGCGGGTCGGGGAGCGGCGCGGCGGGCGGCGGGGTGTCCGGCTGCACGCGGGTCGGTTCAGGGGCCACGACCGTCTCCGTAGGAGCATTTTCGCCCGGGAGTCGCGGGGGGACACTGGCGTCTTCGGACAACGGACGACCCTCCTTTAGAGGTCCCCCCAGACCTGAACTGCATCTCATCGCATGCGCGGCCACGAATGGCCGAATCACGGGCGTCGCTGCCCTGGTTCAATTACAAGCCACTATTGGCCGGGTCGCAAGGCTGACCCTGGCGTGAATCGCCTACCCGGCCGTCAGCGGGATTCGTGGCGCCCAGCGCCACGCTGGCACTCAGCCCGACGATACGGCCTCGTGCGACGGCGGGCAGGCTGACCTTTCCATGACGACGCCGTTTCCGTGGCTGACCGTGACTCTTTTCGTGGCGCTTCTGCGACACGGCACGGTTATCACTGACACGGGCAGCCCGTGGCGCGTCACCATCGTTTTGTCGGCAAGGTGACCGTGTCGAACGCGCCCCATTGGCTAACCGGCAAATGCCTGCGGGCGGGCGCTTCACGTTTCTCGGCCGCCGGATTAAAGCACTGCGGACCGACATTCGGCCGACTTTATGCACAGTTGACCGGAGTTTTCACCAGCTTATCCACAGGCGGCCAATCGCCGTCGCCCCGTCCGGTCCCTCCCCGGCATCGTCGTAGGCGGAGGTGGTGGCGATGGGCGCGAAAGACGTGCTGGGCAAGGAAGGCGAGCAGGCCGCGGCCGATTACCTGCGGGATCACGGGTTCAGGATCCTGGACCGCAACTGGCGGTGTGGTGGGGGCGAGATCGACATCGTCGCGACCGAGGGCCGCACGTTCGTCGCCTGCGAGGTGAAGACCCGGTCAGGGACCAGATACGGCACGCCCGCGGACGCCGTCGGGTACGCCAAGCGCAGGCGGCTGCGACGGCTGGCCGCGCAGTGGCTTTCCGCGCACGGCACCCGGTTCGACCAGGTCCGGATCGACGTGCTCGGCCTGCTGCGCGACGGCGACGGCGGGTTCACCGTCGAGCACATCCGCGGGGTGGGGTAGATGGCGCTCGCCCGCACCTACTCGGTCGCCCTCATCGGCGTCCGCGGCCACCTCATCGAGGTGGAGGCCGACATCGCCAGCGGCCTGCCCGCGACGATCCTGGTCGGGCTGCCGGACACGGCGCTGCGCGAGGCCCGCGACCGGATCCGCGCGGCGATCGTCAACAGCGGCGAGACCTGGCCCAACTCGAAGATCACCGTGGGCCTGTCGCCCGCCACCCTGCCGAAACGCGGCTCGGGCTTCGATCTGAGCATCGCGATCGCCGTGCTCGCCGCCGCCGAGGCGGTGCCTGCTTCCGCGCTGGCCGAGACGATGTTCCTGGCCGAGCTGGGCCTGGACGGCCGACTGCGGCCGGTGACCGGGGTCCTGCCCGCGGTGGTCGCGGCCGAAGGCGGGGTGAGCACCGTGGTGGTGGCCGCGCAGAACGCCGCCGAGGCGGCCCTGGTCCCCGGTGTCCGGGTGATCGGCGCGAGCACCCTCGTGGAGGTGATCGCCTGGCTGCGCAGCGGCCTGCCGCCGGCGCCCGCGTTGGCGGCCGAGCCACCGCGCGGGCCGGCGCCCGCGGTGCCCACGGCCAGGAAGCTGGACCTGGCCGAGGTGCTCGGCCAGGCCGAGGCCCGGCTCGCGGTGGAGATCTGCGCGGCCGGCGGCCACAACCTGTCCCTGCTCGGGCCGCCGGGGGCAGGCAAGACGATGCTGGCCGAGCGGATGCCGACGATCCTGCCCGAGCTGGACACCCCGGCGGCGCTCGAGGTCACCTCGATTCACTCCGTCGCCGGCTACCTGGCCCCCGGGACCGGGCTGATTACCAGCCCGCCGTTCTGCGCGCCGCATCACACCGCCTCGATGGCGGCGATCGTCGGCGGCGGCAGCGGCGTCATCCGGCCCGGTGCCGCCTCCCTGGCCCACCTGGGCATCTTGTTCCTCGACGAGGCCCCCGAGTTTCACCGGGACGTGCTCGACGCGCTGCGCCAGCCGCTGGAATCGGGTGAGGTCATGATCGCGCGGGCCGGGACACAGGCCGTCTTCCCCGCTCGCTTCACCCTCGTGCTCGCCGCCAACCCCTGCCCGTGCGCGAAGACCGGACCGGGCCAGGGCGGCTGCTCCTGCTCGCCCGCCGCCCGGCGCCGCTACCTGGCCCGGCTGTCCGGGCCGCTGCTCGACCGGGTGGACGTCAAGGTGCGGCTCCAGCCGGTGTCGCGGCGCGACATGCTCTACGACCGGAAGTTCGCCGAGCCGTCCGCAGTGGTCGCCGAAAGGGTCGCGTCCGCGCGTGAGCGCTGCGCCGCCCGGCTGGCCGGGACCCCGTGGCGGGTCAACGCCAACGTCCCCGGGACCGCGCTGCGCCGTTCGTTCCCGCCCAGGCCGGGGGCGCATCGCCTCGCTGGACCGGGCCATGGAGCTGGGCCAGGTCTCCGCCCGCGGCGCGGACAAGATCATCCGCGTCGCCTGGTCCTTGGCCGACCTGGCCGGCGCCGACCAGCCCGGACGAGAGCAGGTCAACCTGGCGATCGGACTATGGCTAGGAGTGCCACAGTGAACGACGGCCTGACCGACGAGGCCTACGCCCGCGCGGCCCTGACCTACCTGGCCGAGCCCGCCGACCGCTGGCTCGGGCAACTGCTCCGCCTGCACGGCGCACCCGTGACGCTCGACGCGATCAAGGCGGGCCGCCTGCTCCCACCCCCAGGCCGGCGGCCGGCGGCGGAGCCGCTGCGGAGCCCGCCCGCACGTACCCCGCCAGCCCCACAGCAGCCGCGGCCGACGGCGGCGGAGCCGCCGAAGACAACGCCACCGCCGGAGATCACGGTGCCGACGCCGGCACCGTGACAGGCGCCTTGCCCGGGATCGGCGACTGGGCGGACGACCAGGGCAGCGGCGGCCGGGCGCGCCAGTCGCTCCGGTCGGCGATGGAACGGTGGCGGATGCGGCTGCCCTGCCTGCCGGCCCCGGATGAGGTGATCGCCTTCCGCCAGGCGGGGATCAGGCTCATCGGGCCGAGCGACCCGGAATGGCCGGGACAGCTGGCCGACCTCGGGGACGCCCAGCCGTACGCGCTGTGGCTGCGCGGCTCGGCCGACTTGCGGTTCAGCTGCCTGCGCTCGGTCGCCATCGTCGGCTCGCGCGCCGCCACGGCTTACGGTTCCTACGTGGCGGCGGAGTTCGCCGCCTCGGTCGCGTCGCGCGGCCTGGCCGTGGTGTCCGGCGGCGCGTTCGGTATCGACGCCGCCGCGCACCGGGGCGCCCTGGGGGCCGACGGCGTCACCGTCGCCGTGCTCGCCAGCGGCGTGGACACGCCGTATCCGGCGGCCCACGCGGAGCTGTTCGACGCCATCGCCGCCCAGGGCGTGATCGTCAGCGAATGGCCGCCGGGCAGCCACGTGTCGAGACTGAGATTCCTCGTCCGTAATCGGGTCATCGCCGGGCTCGCGGCCGGGCACGCTGGTGGTCGAGGCGGCCCGGCGCAGCGGGGCGGTCAACACCGCGCGGCACGCCAGGGACCTGCACCGCCGCGTGATGGCCGTGCCCGGGCCGGTCACGTCCGACCTGTCCGCCGGGTGCCACGACATCATTCGTGACTGGCAGGGGTTGCTGGTCACCAGCGCGCCCGACGTCGTCGAGCACCTGTCCCCGGTCGGCGCAGAACTGCCAGGCGACGCCGCCGACCCGGCCCAGGCGGGGCACGCCGCCGGCACCCGCTCATCCGCGCCGCTGCCCCGCGACCTGCTCGACCAGGACTACGCCAAGGTCCTCGACGCGATGCCTCGACGCGGCGGCATGGGCACGCTGCGGGTCGCGCAGCGGGCCGCCCTCACCCCGGCGGCGACGGCCATGTGCCTCGGCGGGCTCGCCGCAGCCGGCTTTGTCGAGCGCTGCGACGACGGCTGGCGGCTGCGCCATGCCTGACGGATCGCCAGATGCGCGGCGGCCCGTGGCTAGCCGTCGCTCGGCCTCACTGCCTGGTAGCGACCGCCCGGCGTAGTCCGCGCGCCGGCAGGAGCGCCAGATTGCGGCGGCCCGTGGCTGGCCGTGGCTTGCCGTCACGCCTGGTGGCGGCCGCCCGGGTGGCCGCCAATCGCATGGTATGGGGCCAACCGTCACAGTCGAGACGTCAGTCGTAGTCGCGTGTGCGTTCTCATCTGCTGTCGTGCGGTAGAGCCGGGCGGGTCACGGGGACGATGCGCAGTAGCTTGTCCAGGCCCGTGTAGTCACCCGGGTTGGTGGTGTATAGCGGCAAGTCATCCGCGATCGCGGTGGCCGCGATGAGCAGGTCGGCTACGCGTCGTCGCGGCTTCCGCGCCGGCCGCGACAACGGCGGCGGCCACGCGCCCATACACCCGCGCCGCTTCGGCGTCGAAGGGGAGCGGGTCAAACTCGCTCTCGGCCCGCTGCAGGGTCTCGGTGCGGCGGGCGCGCTCCCCATGCTCGTCGTAGAGGTCTTGTTCACCGTTGGGGCGGACCTGGTGCGGTCCGGCGGAAAGCTCCGCGAGGGTGATCGCGCTGACCGCCATCTCGTCGGGGAGTTCCGCGGGATCGATCCAGCGGCGCAGGATCAAGATGTTGGTATCGAGCAGACCTTGCCGATGAGGCCCCGCGGCCCGCCCCGGAGCACTACCGCTCATAGGGGTCGGCGTCTTCGTGATCAGCGGTCGCGTCTTGGTCCGCCCGGAAAGCGTCCAGGTCGCCTCCGCCCGCGCTGGCGCGACATCGCCGCGAACTCTTCCCGGGAGACGAACCTGCGTCGTCTCCGGATGGGGACCAATTCGCCGATCTGGTGCCCGTCGCGCGTAACGGTGAATGACTGCCCGTGCTCAACAGCGTCCATGATCTCCCGTGACCTCGACCGCAGGTCCCGTTGCGTGATCTCAGGCATGCTCATGTTCACAGCGTAGCACCGAGTGCTACGCACCGGCTTCCGACCTACGCAGCCCTGGTCCGCACGCTTCCTGTACCGGCGACGAAAACGGCCGGATGCCGTCGCACTGACGCCGTGACGTGCTTGCCAGCGCCCGCATGGCGGGCCACACTTTGCCCATGGTTGCAGTCCCCCCGGGGGACGACGAGGGATGACCTTCCCGGCCCCACGGGCGCTTCCGGCGCGGGCGAGCAGGCGGACGGCCTGCCGGAGCCGCTGAGCTCGGCGCTGGCCGAGTTCTGCCGCTACCTGGGCGCCGAGCGCGCCCTGTCGCGGCACACCGTGCGGGCCTACCAGGGTGACATCCAGTCGCTGCTCGAGTACGCCTGGCGGGTCCGGCGTCGCCGACCCGGCCGACCTTGACCTCGCCACGCTGCGCGGCTGGCTGGCGACCCAGCACCAGGCCGGCGCCGCGCGGGCCACGCTGGCCCGCCGGGGCGCGGCGGCCCGGGCGTTCACCGCCTACGCCCACCGGCGGGGCTGGCTGGCCGACCGACCCGGGGCCGCAGCTCGGCACGCCGAAGGCGCGCCGGGTGCTGCCGCAGGTGCTGCGCCGGGACGAGATGAACGTCGTGCTCGCGGACTGCGAGGACCGGGCGCTGCGCGAGTTCGCGGTCGGCCAGCGGACCGCCGCGGCCCTGGCCATGCGGGACGCGGCGGTCCTCGAACTGCTGTACGCGACGGCGATCCGGGTGAGTGAGCTGTGCGACCTCGACGCTGGCGGGCTCGACCGGGAACGGCGCACGGTCCGGGTGCTCGGCAAGGGCAGCAAGGAGCGGGTCGTGCCGGTGGGCGCCCCGGCGCTGCGGGCGCTGGCGCGCTGGGAGGAGGTCGGCCGCCCGGTCCTGGTCAACGAGCGGAGCGGTACCGCGCTTTTCCTCGGGCGCCAGGGGCGGCCGGCTCGACCCGAGGACGGCGCGCCGCGTGGTGCACGCCCGGCTGCGCGCCGCCGACCTGGCGGCCGGCGCGGCCCGGCACGGCTTCGACGAGGCCGGACAGCAGGGCGACGGCGGCCAGCCGGGTGACGGGCCGTCCGGCCGTGCGGGACGCGGGGCCGCACGCGATCAGGCACACCGCGGCCACGCACCTGCTGGAGGGCGGCGCCGACCTGCGCAGCGTGCAGGAGATCCTCGGCCATGCCTCGCCCGCCACCACGCAGATCTACACCCACGTCACCGCCGAGCGCCTCAAGGCGACCTACCGCCAGGCCCACCCGCGCGCGTGACCAGTGCCGACGGAGGCGGTCGCGCGCCAGCTCGGACGCACCGCGCCGAAGGCCGTGCGCGAATACCTGGTCATACGTCAGTGGACGGCACAGGACCGGCAGTTGAAAGAAAGCGTAAGATGGGAGCGGTTGCTCATCCGCGCGCCCTCCGGGCTTGCGGGGGCGGTCCCAACAGACCGCCAACCGGGCGACTAAATTCGCGTGCCCGTCATGCCGCGCCGACTAGGCGCGGGACGCGCCACTCGGTCCGTCGGCTACTCGCCGGCGGCTTGGGCGTGGACGCTACCTCCGTGAGCCAGCGGGCACTAGGACACAACCGAGCCGCGTGTGACGAGAACGGTGACCGCCAAGGCGAGCGCCGGCGTCGTCGCGCGCACGAATGGAAGGACCGCGATGGCCCCGGTCGTCACGATGAGGCAGCTCCTGGAGAGCGGCGTCCACTTCGGGCACCAGACCCGGCGCTGGAACCCGAAGATGAAGCGCTACATCTTCACCGAGCGCAACGGCATCTACATCATCGACTTGCAGCAGTCGCTCGACTACATCGACCGCGCGTACGAGTTCATCCGGGAGACGGTCGCGCACGGCGGCACGATCCTCTACGTCGGCACCAAGAAGCAGGCCCAGGAGGCGATCGCCGAGCAGGCGCGCCGGGTCGGCATGCCGTACGTGAACCAGCGCTGGCTGGGCGGCATGCTCACCAACTTCTCCACCGTCTACAAGCGGCTGCAGCGCCTCAAGGAGCTTGAGGAGCTCGACTTCGGCGACGTGCCCGGCTCGGGCATGACCAAGAAGGAGCTGCTCGGCCTCAAGCGCGAGCGCGACAAGCTGGACAAGACCCTGGGCGGCATCCGCGACATGGCCCGCGTGCCGAGCGCCATCTGGGTGGTGGACACCAAGAAGGAGCACATCGCGGTCAACGAGGCGCGCAAGCTGAACATCCCGGTCGTCGCGATCCTCGACACGAACTGCGACCCGGACGAGGTGAACTACCCGATCCCGGGCAACGACGACGCGATCCGCTCGGTGGCGCTGCTCACCCGGGTGGTTGCCGACGCGGTGGCCGACGGCCTCATGTCCCGGGCGGGCGCGTCCGACACCGACCAGAAGCCGTCCGAGGACCAGTTCGTCGCCACCAGCGAGGAGCCGCTGCCCGAGTGGGAGCGTGACCTGCTCGCCGGCTCCGAGGCGCGCCCCGGCCGCCGACGCCGCGCAGGCCCGGCCGCCGACGCCGCGACCGCTGCAGGCCGCTCCGGCCGCCGAGGTCGACGCCGCTACCGCCGAGGTGCAGGAGTCCCCGATCACCGACGCCGCCGAGGCCGACGCCGAGATCGCCGAGGCCGAGGCGGCGCCGAGGTCACCGAGGCCGAGGCCGACCCCGAGGTCGCCCCCGTGGCCGCTACCGAAACCGCCGAGTGACGCCGACCGCGACAACCACTCCAGAGCGAGGAAGAGACAATGGCGAATTTCTCCGCCGCTGACGTGAAGCGGCTCCGGGACATGTCCGGCGCCGGCATGATGGACTGCAAGAACGCCCTCACCGAGGCGGACGGCAACCTTGACGAGGCCATTGAGATCCTTCGTAAGAAGGGCGTCAAGGACGCCGGCAAGCGGGCCGACAGGACCGCGGCGAACGGCCTGGTCATCGCCGAGCTCGACGGCACGAGCGCGGGCGTCCTGGTCGAGGTCAACTGCGAGACCGACTTCGTGGCGAAGAACGACGGCTTCCAGGAGCTGGCCGCCAAGATCGCTAAGGCCGCGCTGGCCAAGCGGCCGGCCGACCGGCTCGCGCTGCTCGCCACCGAGACGGCGGACGGCAAGACCGTCGAGGCGCTCATCGAGGAGGCCAGCGCCTCCATCAAGGAGAAGCTGGAGCTCGGCCGGTACGCCGTGCTTGAGGGTGGCTACGTGACCACCTACCTGCACAAGTCCGACCGTGACCTGCCGCCGACCATCGGCGTGCTCGTCCAGCTCGACGGGGACAACGCCGAGGTCGCCCGGGAGATCGCGCAGCAGATCGCGGCGGCTGGCGCCCAGTACGTCACCCGCGAGGAGGTCCCGGCCGAGATCGTCGAGAAGGAGCGCCGGATCGCGGAGGAGATCACCCGCGAGGAGGGCAAGCCCGAGCAGGCGATCCCGAAGATCGTCGAGGGCCGCGTCGGCGCCTTCTTCAAGGACGTGGTGCTCACCGAGCAGGCGTCGGTGAAGGACCCGAAGCAGACCGTCAAGTCGGTCCTCGCGGCGGGCCAGGTCAACGTCAAGGCCTTTGCCCGCTTCCGGGTAGGCCAGGCCTGACGGCCTTAGCAGCAACATCGCGCGTCGCGCGGCCTGCCAAGGCCGCGCGACGCGCGCGTGTCCGGGTAGTGTGGTCAACGCCGCCGTCTGTGCATCAGGAGCTGAAACACGATGATCGATGACACCCTCCTTGAAGCCGAGGAGAAGATGGACAAGGCCGTCACGGTCGCGCAGGAAGACTTCAGCAATATCCGCACCGGCCGGATCACTCCCGCCGTCTTCTCGAAGGTCACCGCCGAGTACTACGGCACTCAGACGCCGCTGAACCAGCTCGCGTCGTTCCACACTCCCGAGCCGCGGATGATCACCGTCACGCCCTTCGACAAGGGGTCCCTGGCGCCATCGAGAAGGCGATCAGGAACAGCGACCTGGGCGTTAACCCGTCCAACGACGGCGCGCTCATCCGGGTGGTCTTCCCCGACCTGACCGAGGAGCGCCGCCGGGAGTACGTCAAGACCGCCCGGTCCAAGGCCGAGGACAGCCGCGTCAGCATCCGCAACGTCCGGCGGCACGCCAAGGACACGCTGGACAAGATGGTCAAGAGCGCCGAGGCGGGCGAGGATGACGTGCACCGCGCCGAGCGCGAGCTGCAGGAGCTCACCGACACCTACGTGGCCAAGATCGACGAGCTGCTGAGGAACAAGGAAGCCGAGCTGCTCGAGATCTGAGAGTCAACCGGCGGAACCGCGAGCGTCCCGTGAGCACCACAGGCACCACACCGGATGGCGGCCCGACGCCACCGGCCCGGCCGAGTCGGCGCCCGGCCAGCCCGCGGCCAGGACCATCAAGGCCGGCCGGAACCTGCCCGCCGCGATCGGCGTCGGCGTGGCCCTCGGCGGCTGTGCCCTGGTCACCCTGCTCACCGTCAAGGCGACGTTCCTCATCTTCATGGGCGCGGCCCTCGCGGTCGGCCTTAACGAGCTGGCCCACGCCCTGCGCACCCGGGGCATCGGCCTGCCGGTCATCCCGGTCGCGCTCGGCGGCGCGGCGATGCTCACCGCCGGCTACTGGGCCTCGGGCGGGGCCGTGGCCGCCGCCTTCGCCCTCACCGTCCTGGGCATCCTCGTCTACCGCATGTTCTACGGGACCGAGGGCTACGTCAGGGACGTCACCGCGGGCGTGTTCGCCGCCGCGTACCTGCCGCTGCTCGGGGCCACCGTCTCGGCCATGCTGGCGCCGTCCGACGGGGCGAAGCGCGTCCTGATCTTCATCATCCTCACCATCTGCAGCGACATCGGCGGCTATTTCGCCGGCATCACCCTCACCCCGTTCACCGGCGGCCACCCGATGGCCCCGGTCATCAGCCCGAAGAAGACCTGGGAGGGCCTGGCCGGCTCGGTGTTCCTCAGCGTGGTGGCGGGCGGGCTCCTGCTCCCCGCCCTGCTGCACGGCCACTGGTGGCAGGGTGTCATCACCGGCATCGCGGCGGTGGCCGCCGCCGTCTTCGGCGACCTGGCCGAGTCGATGATCAAGCGCGACCTGGAGATCAAGGACATGGGCAGCCTGCTGCCCGGCCACGGCGGCATCCTCGACCGCCTCGACTCGCTGCTCGCCTGCGCCCCCGTGGTCTGGCTGCTGCTGGCCCTGTTCGTCCGCCCGTAGACCCGGGCTCACGGGCGTCGTCCGCGCCGCCCAGGCCGTCCGCGCCGCCGCCGGCCCCGCCCGCGGATGTGTCCGAGCGCGGCGGCAAGCGGCGCGACTTGTCCGCCGCGACTCGCCTGCCGCGCGCGTCAGCGGCCGGACTCGTGCTGCCGGGTGTTGCGGATCGGAGGTCCAGCACCCGAGCGGCGTGTGGATCTGCCGTGCTGGGGACCGCGACCCTTGTCGCCTCACGTATGGCCCGGCAACAGGACCAGCGGTCCTGCGCTTGCCCGCCGCGCGGGGCCGGTTGGGCGTCAGCCGCCGGCCAGCACAGGCGGAGTCGGACGGCCCCCGCCGCGACGGCCCGAGCATGACGATGGCGAGGACGCTCCCTGGGCGGAGGTCCATCAGCGCCTGGAATCTGCGCATGCCCTCTGGGGCGAGACCTGCTCCTCGCGCTGCCGGCCGCTGTCCCGGGCGGAACCGCTTGGTCCTGCTGCCGGGCCATACGCGCCAGGAAGCTAAGGGATCGATGGTGCTTCAGCAGCTAGACGAGCAGATCCATCACGGTGCCGAACTCGGAGTGCTGCGAGACCCTTTGCCGATGCCGGGCAGCGCGCCTAGCGCATGGCCGCGGCGGGCGGGCTGACGACCCAGCTGCGGCCCCGCGCGCCCAGCCGGCTGCACCAGGGTCGGCGGAGCCGTGCTCCTTGGCTAGCAGCCGGGACTGCTCGGTGATCGGCACGACCCACAGCCAGCGGACCGGGTCGCCGTCGACCGAGAACCCGGACATGTCCGGGGCGGGCGGCCCGGCCAGGCCGGAGGGGTCCTCAAGCAGCAGCGCGCCCTCGTACCCGCCGCCGAGCGGGAACGTCGACGGCTTGTCGTACCAGCGGATGCTGTGACCCGGGCCGAACCAGGTCACCGCACGCCACGGGTACCCCGCCAGCCACAGGAACACCAGGGCGGCGACACCGGGCGGCAGCGTCGTCGCCACCGCGAGCTCGATCCGCGCGTACCCGGCCGGGTCCTCGATCACCTGCTCCACGACCGGCATCCGCTGCGCGCTCATCCCGATGGTCGACAAGATCGTGAACGGCCGGCCGGGGCCGGGGGGCCGCTCTGAGATGCCGATCGAGGGGCGCTTGCCCGGGGCGCCGTCCCAGTAATGCGCGCCCGGCCCGAGGCGCGCGGTGAGGTGGCCGAGCGCGGCCGACTGGAACTGCGCCCAGCCGCCGGCCGAGTCGCGCCAGCGCCAGAACTCGGCTGCCCGCTCCACCCGGGGACCGAGCCCGTCGATGGCCTCGTCAAGCGCCCAGGCGAACGGCGTCTGCCCGATGACGTCCCGGCTGTACCCGGGCATGCCCCGGCTGGAATCCGCCCAGCCCGGTATCACCGCGAGAAGGGCGCCGCGTTCGAGGAGGGCGACGCCGTCGCCCTCCTCGAACCACAGTGCCTGCAAGGCGGCGGGGTCGAGCGGCGGCCTGCCGCGCGGGTGCCGGGTGCGGCCGGCGGGCATAACCGGCGCCTGCCCGGCGTTGATCCGGTCCGGGTCGGTGGCGCGCGGCGCGCGGACATGGTTGGCTATCCAGGTTGCGGCGATGACCGATGTCTCGTCACGCAGGTAGGCCGCCGTGGTGGAGCCGTCGAACTCGACCGTTAGCCGCCTGGACCCGTACGGGCTCACGCTGTCAAGCAGCGTGACGACCGGCGGGAACGGAGCTGGACCAGACAGCATAATCGCCATATTCCCACTATCGTCGCGTTTGCCCTCTGTGATCAAGTCCTCACACAGAGGCAAAACCTCGGAAGCGCGGCCCCAGTCCCTCCCCGGACGCCCGGTATGATGACAGATCGCGACCATCGGGCGCGCACCCGGGGGGTTCGGGGGTCGTCCCTCCCCGTGTTACAACTCGGAGCACGGGGGCCGTCTTCCCGAGAGGTATCCGGGAGTCCGGGGATGTCCCCGGAAGATTGGAGTCTGGAGTGGCACACCCGCCCCGCCATCTGGCCGACCTCGACCTGGCCGGCCGGCGCGCGGCTGTCACGGCGCTCGGCGAGAAGCCGTTCCGTGCCGACCAGTTGTCCCGGCATTACTTCGCCAGGTACACCGACGCCGCCGCCGACATGACCGACCTTCCGGCCACGGTCCGCGAGACCCTGGCCGAAGAGCTGCTGCCCCGGCTGCTGACCTCCGAGCGCGAGATGGCCTGCGACAACGGCGCGACCCGCAAGATGCTGTGGCGCCTGCATGACGGCGCGCTCGTCGAGTCGGTGCTGATGAAGTACACCGACCGGGTGACGATGTGCGTGTCATCGCAGGCCGGCTGCGGCATGGGCTGCCCGTTCTGCGCGACCGGGCAGGCCGGGCTCACCCGTAACCTGTCCACCGCCGAGATCGTCGCCCAGGTCGTGGCGGGGGAGCGGGCGCTGCGGGAAGGCGCGCCCGCGCAGCCCACCAGCACCTCGCGCGTCTCCAACATCGTCTTCATGGGCATGGGCGAGCCGCTGGCGAACTACAAGAACGTCCTCGCGGCCGTCCGCCGCCTGTCCGACCCGGTGCCCGCGGGCCTCGGCATCTCCCAGCGCTCGCTCACCGTGTCAACGGTCGGCCTGGTCCCGGCGATCCGCCGGCTGACCGACGAGCGGCTCACCGTCCGGCTGGCCGTCTCGCTGCACGCGCCCGACGATGAGGCCCGCGACGAGCTCGTCCCGGTCAACCGGCGGTGGAAGGTGGCCGAGGTGCTCGACGCGGCCTGGGACTACGCCGCCGCCACCGGCCGCCGCGTCTCGATCGAGTACGCGCTGATCAGGGACATCAACGACCAGCCGTGGCGGGCCGACCTGCTCGGCTCGCTGCTGGCCGGCCACCTGGCCCACGTGAACCTGATCCCGCTCAACCCGACGCCCGGCTCCAAGTGGACCGCTTCCCGGCCCGGCGTGCAGGAGGAGTTCGTCCGCCGGGTGGCCGACCACGGCGTCGCGGTGACGGTCCGCGACACGCGCGGCCGGGAGATCGACGGCGCGTGCGGCCAACTGGCCGCCACCGTCACCGGCCGGTCGGTCGGCCCCGCCTCCCGCCGCCCCGGCACCCCGCTGCTGCCCCTCGCCCGTTCGCCGGCCCGGCGTGGATGTCCGCGCCGCAGCGCCACTGCTCCGCGCCGCCGGGAGCGCGGTCGGGCCGCCGCCGGCGGGCCGCCGGCGGCGCAGGTGCGGGCGGAGGGCAGAATGTGCTGGTGACGTGGTGGACGAGGGTCAAGGAGCGAGCCGGCGTGGCCCGGCGCGACGCGCTGTGGCGGGCCGCCCATTGGGGCTGGCGGGAGTTCCAGCGGGCTGGGCTCGTGACCGCCGACACGCCGGGCGGCCGGGCCTTCCGGCGGTTCGGGCGCGGCTCGCTGATGGCGTTCCCGCCGGGGTCGGTCTTCGGTGAGGGCGGTATCGAGATCGGTGCGGGCACGCTCATCGGCCAGCAGGTCACCTTGTCGGCGGGGACGCTGCCGGGCCAGGACCTGTTCGGCCTGACCCTGCTCACCATCGGCGACCGCTGCGTGATCGGCCGCGGCAGCCATATCGTGGCCCATCAGTCGGTGGCGATCGGTGACGACGTGTGGACCGGCCCGTACGTCTACATCACCGACCAGAACCACGGCTACGAGGACACCGGCACCCCGATCGGCCGTCAGCTGCCGGAGAACCGCCCGGTCAGCATCGGCGCCGGCTCGTGGCTCGGCGCGGGCGCGATCATCCTGCCCGGGGCCAGCATCGGCCGCAACGTGGTGGTGGCGGCCGGCTCCGTCGTCCGCGGCCACGTCCCCGACCAGTGCGTGGTGGCGGGCGTGCCCGCGAAGGTCATCCGGGAGCACACCCGGATCGGCTGGCAGCCGCCCCGCGCCGCCGACAAGCCCACCAGGGCGTGAATGCGCCGTCGTTCTTCATGCTCGCCAGCGGCCGTCTGCGGCTGATAACAGCAAGAGGCGCCCCGCGCCGGGCATGGTCAGTCGGCGGGCAGGGAGGAGCGTTCGACGGGGAGGTCGCCGATGGCCTCGCGGAGCGAGGCGATCGCGCCGTCCAGCTGGCTGAGCCCGTCGGACAGCGCCGTGGCGGCCGTCCGGCCGTCCGGTAGGGCGCCGCCGGAGGCCAGGACACCAGGCAGGCAGGCCAGCCCGCCCGCGGCCTCTTCGATCGCCGCCAGCAGCACCGGACAGCTCCGATACCGCGCGGTTCTTCAGGTACAGGTCGACGAAGACGGAGACCTTCGCGCGCAGCACCCAGGGGTCGAACGGCTTGGAGATGTAGTCGACGGCGCCGGCCGCGTAGCCGCGGAAGGCGAGGTCGGGCTCGGCGCCCGCCGCGGTCAGGAAGATGATCGGCGCGCCGGGCGTGGGGCCGTGCGCCTTGATCTCCGCGGCGGTCTCGAAGCCGTCCATGCCCGGCATGACCACGTCCAGCAGGATGACCGCGAACTCGTCGGCGATGACCGCGTCGACCGCGGCCTCACCGGAGCGGACGTAGACCAGTTCCTGCTCCAGGGTCGACAAGATCGCTTCGAGCGCGAGCAGGTTCTCGGCCCGGTCATCGACAAGCAGGATCTTCGCCTGGTGAGCCACGTCAGTGATCCCAGCCGTGGCCACTAGAGCGCTGGGCCTGGGACATAGGTCGTCGTCCTCCCGGTGGTGGCTGCGTGACGCTCCCAGTCTGTCACGTCCTGGCGTTACTTAGTGACGCACTAGTTTCACCAGTCCCCTGACCAGCAGCGGCACGATATCGGCTTTCGCCAGCCCTCTGACTAGGAGTGTCACGATACCGGCCGCGCAGAATGACAAGATCGACGCCGACATCCAGCCGGCCGGGGTGAAGCCGATGTCGTGGCCGAACGAGGTCCAGGCCGACGCCCACCAGGACACGTACCCGGGGTTGATCAGCTGGTACACGACGAAGCCCACGGCCCAGGGGACCAGCATCGCCCAGCGGGAGGCGGCACCGGCCGACAGGTCCCAGCGCTGCCCCGGCGTCCCGTGGCGGGCCCCGGCGAAGTAGTCGACGATGAGGACCGCCGCCATGGGCACGAACACCGAGCCGAGCAGCGTGAGGAAGTTCTCGTAGTCGTCGATGTTGAGCCACAGCGCGCCCGCCGTGGTCAGACGCGGTGATCACCCCGGCGAGCACCCGCCGGTCCCACAGCGGGCGCAGGTTCTGGATCGAGATGGCGGTCGAGTACACGTCGGCGAACGACTGGTCGAGCTCGCGGGCGGCCAGGACGGCGAAGCAGAGCGCGCCGACGGGCAGCGCGATGAACGCGCCGAAGATGTGGCTGTCGGAGTCCCCGTGCGCGATGGTGACCAGGGCCAGCAGGCCGATCACGTAGCAGAGCACCTGGGTGACGCTGTAGCCGACCATCGCGCCGGCGAACGCCGAGCGGGTGCTGCGGGAGTGGCGCATGTAGTCGGCGGCCAGCGGCGCGAACGAGATGGCGACGGCGACCACCGTGTCGGTCGCCGGCCCAGTAGCCGGACCAGGTCCCGTGGGTGAAGGGCGGGATCGGGTGCCGCAGCAGCTGGACGAGCAGGTAGACCATCACGATGAGCACGGCGGCGGTGGCGTACCGGCGCAGCACCCGGATGGCGCCGAGCGGCCGGATGGTGAGCAGCGCGGTCGCGGCCCCGGCGATCAGCACGTAGCCCCACTTCGGCAGCTGCGGCGCTATCGTCGTGCGCGGCCGTCGCGATCGTGACGATCTCGAAGATGCTCCAGCCGAACAGCTGCAGCACGTTGAGCGCGGTGGGCAGGTAGGACACCCGGGCGCCGAACAGCCCGCGCAGCAGCACCATGGACGGCGCGCCGGTCTGGGCGCCGGGGATGCCGGAGAGCGCGAGCACCGCGGCGCCGAGCAGCGTGCCGACCACGATGGCGGTCAGCGCGGCGGCCAGCGACAGCTCGGGTGTCCCGCCGCCGCCCGGTTGCAGGACGAAGATCGCGCCGGTGAAGCCGAGCAGGCTGGCCCCGAGGTTGCCCCACAGGCCGAACTGGTCGAGCAGGCCGAGCGACTGCGGCACCGGCTCGGCGAGCGTGCGCCCGACCTCGGAGTGCCGGTCACCGGGGACGGTGACGAAGGCGCTGTCGCTGGAACTGACGGAGTCTGTGGTCGTCGCCACGAAGGCCTCCCTACGCCGGAATTACCCGGACAGGTTCGGACGGTCGGTGGCGCGTGGGCCTGTTCACCTGATGCGCGGCGAGGCGGCCAGCCACCCTCTCAGCCCGGTCAGCCCGAGCTCCCGTGTATTGAGTTCGCGTCGATTGTAACCGTTCACCGGCTTTTTGCCTTACCGGCGGGGTGCCTTCCGTCGGTGAGTGCCTAGTCAGGGCTGCGTGCCCGGGTCAGCCGAGGACGGCGGCGGCCGGGGCGGCGCATGGCCCGGGCGGCACCGGGCATCCGCCCGGCGTCGGCGAGCGCGCGGCGCAGCAGGAACTCGATCTGGGCGTTGGTGGACCGCATCTCGTCGGCCGCCCACTTCGCCAGGGCGTCATGGACGGCCGGGTCGAGCCGCAGGAGGATGCTCTTACGCTCTGCCATGGCGTCGGGTGATCACGTCGGCGTTGCCCCGCTCGGGTAAGGGATTGCTAGTATCGGTTGCTAGCATAACGATATCAGTTTTTCGGCGCAAGGTGTCAGCCCGCTTCCTCACGCAGCGCGCGCTCGACCAGGAGCACGGCCTTGGCGGTGCTGGCCAGCCGCCGCCCCTCGGTCCGGTAGGCCGCGAGCACGGCGTCGATCACGTGCGGCGGCACCGTCTCGCCGAGCTCGGTCCGCGCCGTCCGGTAGCCGGTCCGGGCGCCCTCCACGCAGGCCTGCGTGTGGTGCCTGGCCATCGCGGCCAGCGCCGCCGGGTGTCGGCGCAGCACGCCGTGCAGCCTGAAGTCGGGCGGCACCACGTCAAGCAGCCAGGTGACGGCGGTTGCCTCGAAGTCCTCGGTGCCCGGCGGATGCACTCCGGTTGGCCAGCCCGGCGGTATGTACGCAGCCATGGCGCGATCATAACACCAGCTAGAACGGCAATTCGACTATGGGCCGGCCTGCATGGGTTATATCTGACCGGACAAGGTTGTGGTCTGAGAGGCCGCCCGAGTCTTCGACCACCGCGCCGTCGATGACGCCGCCCCGCGCGGCCACGTGGTCGATCCACAGCGGCCCGGCGCCCGGCGGCCCCGGCCGAGTCGGCCGGGCGTTCGGTGGGAGGGCCGCGACGGTGAAGCCGGGGCCAAGGCCCGATGCCACGTCGGGGCGGCCGGCGTTGAAGTCGCCGAGCAGCACCACGGGATGCCCCGGCCAGGCGGCGGCCAGCTGCGCGAGCTGGCCGGCACCGCGCCGGCCCCAGCTCAGGTGGACGGTGACGAAGACCATGCCGGCGGTCTGGACGGCGAGCGCCCCCTTGCCCGGGGCGTCCGCGAAGGACCAGGCGGCAACCTCCCGCCCCGGTCCGTCGGCCAGCAGCACGAGGTACTCGCCGGGATCGCGAAGCGGGCTGTGGCCGTGGCGCGGGGCGGGCGCGCGCGGGTACCGGAACGCGTGGACGTCCCGGCCCGTCAGGCCGGCGCGGAGGCTGGCCAGTTGGTCGCCGCTGACCTCCTGCAGGGCGATGACCTGCTCGGCCCGTCCGGCCAGGCGCGCCGTAACGGCGGCGATCCGCACCGCCTCATCCGGCCAGCGCGTCGCGACCTCCTCGCCCCAGTTCTCGGCGTGTACCCGGTGCAGGACGTTCCAGGTAGCAACCGCGATCACGAACAGGAGCATAGCTGCCCGGCGCTAACCCTGGCCGAAGGCCGCCGCTGGATGCCGGGATCACTTCCGGAGCCCGGCCGTGGCCAGCTGCCCGAGCGCGGCCGGGCCGGAGTCCGGCTCCGGCCGCGACTCGCCGGGCTGTGCGGGGCCCGCGCCAGCCATCGCCGCGTCAGCGGCCCGACCGCGCGTGGCCGCCCTGCGCGGACGCCTCCCGCGGTGCGGGCACCGAGCCACGGGTCGCCTGGTCGAGCAGCTCGTGAGCGAAGTCGGGAATCGCTGGCAGGCTGGCCGCCTCCGCCGCGAGGTCGGCGCGGCGGGCGCGCTCCGCCCGGCGCGCCTCCCGCGCGAGCTGGCGCCCGGCCGCACGCTCGTGGCGCTCCGCCATCTCGACCTTGGCCATGTTGAACACTATGTCGCCGTTCACGGAAACCCTCCCCAGCGGGAGACCGCCGTGGTCTCCTGCGTACTTACAGGTTCGCGCTAAGGCCCCCCGGTCGCGCTATGGGTCGTTCGCCGTATCTTCCCGCCGCCGCCGGCCTGGGCCTGGCTAAGCCGCCTTTCCCGCGTCCTAAGGCACCCGGCCGCGCAGGCAGGCAGAGCAGGGTGGTCAGGTCGAGGCGCCGGCTGGGCGGCAATAGACTGGTAGCCGCCGCGCCTCTCGCGGCCAAGCCACGGGCGCGCCGCATCACGGCCAAATCAACGTGGCCACCGTCCCGATGCCGGATGAGCGAGACCAGACGCATGCCCACACCACCGCAGGAGACCACTATGACCAGCGCCACGGAGCTGGCTGCCCGCGACGACCTTCGTAACGTCGCCATCGTGGCGCACGTCGACCATGGCAAGACCACGCTGGTCGACGCCATGCTGTGGCAGTCCAACGCGTTCGGCGCGCATGCCCACGTCAACGAGCGGGTGATGGACTCCAATGACCTGGAGCGCGAGAAGGGCATCACGATCCTCGCGAAGAACACCGCGGTCCAGCACAGCGGCCTGACGATCAACATCATCGACACGCCCGGGCACGCCGACTTCGGCGGCGAGGTCGAGCGCGGCCTGTCCATGGTTGACGGGGTGGTGCTGCTGGTGGACGCGAGCGAGGGCCCGCTGCCGCAGACCAGGTTCGTGCTCCGCAAGACCCTGGAGGCAAACCTCCCGGTCATCTTGGTCATCAACAAGGTGGACCGCCCGGACGCGCGGATCGCTGAGGTCATCGACGCCTGCTACGAGCTGTTCATCGACCTGGACGCCAGCGAGGAGCAGATCGACTTCCCGATCGTCTACGCATCGGCCAGGGCGGGCCGGGCCAGCCTGAACCGCCCGGCGGACGGCGGGCTGCCCGACAGCGAGACGCTGGAGCCGCTGTTCGACGTCATCAAGCAGACCATCCCCGCTCCGGTCTACGACCCCACCGCCCCGCTCCAGGCGCACGTCACCAACCTCGACGCATCCTCCTACCTGGGCCGTATCGCCCTGTGCCGGATCTACAACGGCTCGATCAAGCGCGGCCAGCAGGTGGCCTGGTGCAGGCACGACGGCACGATCCAGCGGGTGAAGATCTCCGAGCTCTTCCTCACCGAGGCGCTTGAGCGCGTGGTGGCCGACGAGGCGGGCCCCGGCGACATCGCCGCGATCGCCGGCATCCCGGACATCATGATCGGCGACACGCTAGCTGACCCGAACGACCCGCGCCCGCTCCCGCTGATCACCGTGGACGAGCCGGCCATCTCGATGACGCTTGGCACCAACACCGCCCCGACGGCGGGGCGCGACAAGGGCACCAAGGTCACGGCCCGGCTGGTCAAGGACCGTCTGGACCGCGAGCTCATCGGTAACGTGAGTCTTCAGGTCGTGCCCACCGAGCGTCCCGACAGGTGGGAGGTCCGCGGCCGTGGCGAGCTGGCGCTGGCCATCCTGGTCGAGACCATGCGACGGGAAGGCTACGAGCTGACCGTGGGCCGCCCCTCCGCCGTCACCCGGGAGATCGACGGCAAGGTCCACGAGCCGGTCGAGCGCCTCTCGGTTGACGTGCCCGAGGAGTACCTGGGCGCGGTCACCCAGATGGTCGCGGTACGCCGGGGCCGGATGGAGAGCATGACCAACCACGGGACCGGCTGGGTGCGCCTGGCCTTCCTGGTCCCGTCCCGTGGGCTGATCGGCTTCCGCACCCAGTTCCTCACCGAGACCCGCGGTACCGGGATCGCGCACCACGTCTTCGAAGGCTACGAGCCGTGGGCGGGCGTCATCAGGGGCCGGGCGACCGGCTCGCTGGTCGCTGACCGCGCCGGCGCCGCGTCTACGTACGCGATGTTCAACCTGCAGGAGCGAGGCTCGCTGTTCGTCGCGCCGACCACCGAGGTCTACGAGGGCATGATCGTCGGCGAGAACTCCCGCGACGACGACATGGACGTGAACATCACCAAGGAGAAGAAGGTCACCAACATCCGTCAGTCCAACCAGGAGGAGCTTGAGCGGCTGGTGCCGCCCCGGATCCTCAGCCTGGAGCAGGCGCTTGAGTTCTGCGCCGAGGACGAGTGCGTCGAGGTGACCCCGACATCGGTGCGGCTGCGCAAGACGATCCTCGACGCCAAGGAGCGCGGCCGGACCCGCGCCCGCGTGTCCCGCGAGGGGTAGCTCCCCGGCCTGACCAGCGCGCACCCGCCCGGACTTCCCGCTTAACCGGCAATTCCGGGCGGTTGCGATTAGCCGTGTCGCCGGAAAGGGCAGGTCACGGTACGTGCGACCAAAGCGGCGGTTTGCCCGATTAGCGGCGATATGCCGGAGGAGTCGCCCTGGCCCCGCGTATCGAGTGCTGACATTTGCGGATGGGAACATCGGTATACCCATATCTCGGTTATCGGTATGGGCGTCTTTCGGTCTCCTGCATAGGCTACGTATGCGCCCACGGTACGGAGGGGGTTGCCGTGGGTGCGCACAGTAATCGCGTCGGCGCAGGAGAGGGGCGTGCGTCGGCGTGGGGAAGCGGCGGACCGCCCGGGGGCGGGCGGGAAGCGGCGGCGGCAGCGCGACGGGCACTTTCTCCAAACGCACAAAGTGGGCGTGCGCTGCCGCCGCCTCTGCCGCGACGTGCCTCTAGGCACAATGAGATCAAGGAATTTCCCGTCGTCGGCGAAAATTCTGGTTTTACCGCTCATTCTGGTCATCCGATGGATCGCCAAGCTAGAAAGGATGAGCAAGGGGAACGGGCGCGGGTTACTCGCCACGGGGGAGGGCGGCGCACCGTTCGTTCTGCTGGCCAATCGGTGTTCTAGCCGCGGCCGGTAGCCCGGTGACCGGCGGCCCCGGCGGCGACCTCCGGCGGGTTGACTGGCAACGTTTCCCTACGGTGAGCCAGCGCGGCGATTATTACTCTCAGTGAGTGGATAAGTAGCAGAGAGTGACGACTCTGCGTGCGACGGCGGCAGCCAGTGCGGTGGTGGTAGGGCTCGCGTGCGCCGTGGTCCCGGACGCTCACGCGGCGGAGACGCGGGCGGCAAGCCCGGCGGTCCGCGGCCTGGACATCTCGGCCTACCAGCACACCGGGTCGCCGATCAACTGGCGGCGGCTCGCGGGCCAGGGCATCGGCTTCGTGGCGATCAAGGCCACCGAGGGCACCTACTACCGCAATCCCTTCTACGCCGCCGACGCGCGGGGGGCCGCGGCGGCCGGGCTGACCGTGCTGCCGTACGTGTTCGCCAACCCGAAGCGGGCAGGCGGGCGGGCGACGGCGAAGTTCGCCGTCCAGGTCACCGGCGCGACCCGGTCTGCCCGGTCGCCGCTCGTGGTCGACCTGGAGAACGACCCGTACGCCAAGGCGTCCGACTGCTACGGGCGCCGCGCCAAGGTCATGAAGAGCTGGATCGCCGGGTTCGCCACCGAGGCGCACAAGCTGACCGGCCGGCTGCCCATCATCTACACCACCGCCGACTGGTGGCAGGAGTGCACCAGGGGCAGCGACTTCAGCAAGGCGCCGCTGTGGCTGGCCGCGTTCGGCGGCACCGAGCCGGACGTGCCGTCACCGTGGAACAAGTGGGCGCTGTGGCAGTACGCCGACAACGGCAAGCTGCCCGGCATCGGCCAGGTTGACCTGGACTACTACCAGCCGGCCCTGGGCCTGTTCCCGCTCCGCGCGTCCGCCGGGCACACGGACCAGGAGGCCAAGGCGAAGAAAGCCGGCGGCCAAGAAGAAGCACACGGCCAAGAAGAAGCCGGCCGCCAAGAAGCACCCGGCCAAGAAGAAGCACCCGGCGCAAGAAGAAGCCGACGGCGAAAAGGCACGCGGCCAAGAAGCGGGGCAAGCAGGCCGCCTGACCGCCGCCTTCCCGGGCAGCCGGCGCGGCCCGGCCTGGGCGTAGACCCGGGCGGCAACATCACTCCGACTCTGACGGACCCGCACGCGAAAGCGCCCCCAGCCGGGTTCCGGTTGGGGGCGCCTATCGCTGTGGGGAGCGGCCGCGGCCGCTGGCCCGCTAGCGCTTGCCGGGTACCGCCGGGGTGCCCTGCGGCTCCGGCCGTCGGCTGATCTTCGAGCCGAGCCAGACCAGCGGGTCGAACTTCCGCCCGGCCACGCGCTCCTTCATCGGGATGATCGCGTTGTCGGTGATCTTGATGTGCTCGGGGCAGACCTCGGTGCAGCACTTGGTGATGTTGCAGTAGCCGAGGCCGAAGTCGTCCTGGGCGATGTTGCGCCGGTCGGCCTCGTCGGCCGGGTGCATCTCCAGCTCCGCGATGCGCATGAGGAACCGGGGGCCGGAGAAGGCCTCCTCGTTTTCCGTGTGGTCACGGATCACGTGGCAGGTGTTCTGGCACAGGAAGCACTCAATGCACTTGCGGAACTCCTGCGACCGGTTCACGTCCTCCTGCTGCATCCGGAACTCGCCCGGCTTGACCTTCGGGTCGGGCGTGAACGACGGGATCTCGCGGGCCTTGGCGTAGTTGAACGACACGTCGGTGACCAGGTCCCTGATGACCGGGAAGGTCCGCATCGGCGTAATGTCGAGCGTCTCATCCTCGGAGAACGTCGACATCCGGGTCATGCAGCCGAGCCGCGGCATGCCGTTGATCTCCATCGAGCAGGAGCCGCACTTGCCGGCCTTGCAGTTCCACCGGATGGCCAGGTCGGACGCCTGGGTGGCCTGCAGCCGGTGCAGCACGTCGAGGACCACCTCGCCCTCGTTGACCTCGACCTTGTAGTCCTTGAGCGCACCGGTGCCCGCGTCGCCGCGCCAGACCCGGAGCTTTGCCAGGTACCCCATCAGTGCTCCTCCTCCAGCGCAGCCGCTTCCTTGTGCCCGGACAGCTCTTCCTTGGTCATGTACTTCTTGAGCTCCGAGATCTCGAACAGGTCGAGCAGGTCCTCGCGGATGACCGGCAGCGGCTGGTGCACCATCTCGACCTTGTCGCCCTTGAGCGTCAGGATCAGGTTGACCTTGCGCCACTCCGGCGACATCGCCGGGTGGTCCTCGCGGGTGTGCCCGCCGCGCGACTCCTCGCGCTCCAGGGCGGCCGTCGCCACGCACTCGGCGACCAGCAGCATGTTGCGCAGGTCCTGCGCGTAGTGCCAGCCCGGGTTGTAGGCCCGCTCGCCGGGGACCGACACGCTGGCGGCCCGCTCCCGGAACTTCTCCAGGGCGGCCAGCGCCTCCTTGACCTCAGGCCCGCGGCGGATGATGCCGACCAGGTCGTTCATCGTCTGCTGCAGCTCGGCGTGCACCTCGTACGGCGACTCGCCGTCCGCGCGCTCGAACGGCGCCAGCGCCTCGGCTAGGGCCGCGTCCAGGTCAGCCTGGGCCACGGCGGGCTTGGCGTCGCCCAGCGACTCGATGTAGTCCACTGCGCCGTCGCCTGCCCGCTTGCCGAAGACCAGCAGGTCGGACAGTGAGTTGCCGCCGAGCCGGTTGGAGCCGTGCATGCCGCCGGACACCTCGCCCGCCGCGAACAGGCCCGGGCACGGAGGAGGCGGCGGTGTCGGGGTCGACTTCGACACCGCCCATGACGTAGTGACAGGTCGGGCCGATCTCCATCGGCTCCTTGGTGATGTCCACGTCCGCCAGCTCCTTGAACTGGTGGTGCATGGATGGCAGCCGGGAAAGGATGTACTCGGGGGACCGCCGCGAGGCGATGTCCAGGTAAATGCCGCCGTGCGGTGTGCCGCGCCCGGCCTTGACCTCGGAGTTGATCGAGCGGGCGACCTCGTCGCGGGGAAGCAGCTCGGGGGGACGCCGGTTGTGGTCCGGGTCGGTGTACCAGCGGTCGGCCTCTTCCTCGGTCTCCGCGTACTGGGCGCGGAACACGTCGGGCACGTAGTCGAACATGAACCGCTTGCCCTCGGAGTTCTTCAGCACCCCGCCGTCGCCGCGGACGGACTCGGTGACCAGGATGCCCTTCACCGACGACCGGCCAGACCATGCCGGTCGGGTGGAACTGGACGAACTCCATGTTCATCAGCGACGCGCCGGCCAGCAGGGCGAGCGCGTGACCGTCGCCGCTGTACTCCCAGGAGTTCGAGGTGACCTTGAAGGTCCGCCCGATGCCGCCGGTGGCGAGGATCACCGTCGGCGCCTCGAACAGGATGAACTTGCCGGTGTCGCGGATGTACCCGAAGGCGCCGGCGATCTTGTCGCCGTCCTTGAGCAGCCGGGTGATCGTCGTCTCGGCGAACACCTTGATCATGGCCTCGGGGTCGCCGAACTCGTAGGAGTCGGCCTGCTGCAGGGCGACGATCCGCTGCTGCAGCGTGCGGATCATCTCCAGGCCGGTCCGGTCGCCCACGTGCGCAAGACGCGGGTACTCGTGCCCGCCGAAGTTGCGCTGGGAGATCTTGCCTTCCTTGGTCCGGTCGAAGAGCGCGCCCCAGGCCTCCAGCTCCCAGACCCGGTCCGGTGCCTCCTTGGCGTGCAGCTCCGCCATCCGGGGGTTGTTCAGGAACTTCCCGCCGCGCATGGTGTCACGGAAGTGCACCATCCAGTTGTCATTGGGGTTCGCGTTCCCCATGGCGGCGGCCGCGCCACCCTCGGCCATGACGGTGTGCGCCTTGCCGAACAGCGACTTGGAGATGATCGCCGTCTTCTTGCCGCGCGCCCGCGCCTCGATCGCCGCCCGCAGCCCGGAGCCGCCCGCGCCGATCACGACGACGTCGTAGGAGAAACGCTCGATCTCGGTGTCGGTGGTGCTGCTTTCGCTGGTGGTTGTTTCGTCAGCCATAACCTTTGCCCGTCTGGCTTAGTTGAAGATGCGCAGGTCGGGGAACGCGTTCGCCGCGACCAGCATGATGTAGAGGTCGGTGAGCGCCAGCGTGGTCAGCGAGGTCCAAGCGAGGGCCATGTGATGCCTGTTCAGCTTGGAGATCTGGGTCCAGATCCAGTAGCGCACCGGGTGCTTGGAGAAGTTCTTCAGCCGGCCGCCGGTGATGTGCCGGCAGGAGTGGCACGAGAGCGTGTACCCCCAGACCGCCACCACGTTGACCAGCATGATGAGCGAGCCGATGCCGAAGCCGAACGCGCCGTGCGGGTGCGCGGGCCCCTGCTGGGGCAGGAATGCCTCCACCACGTCGTACGTGAGCAGGGCACCGATCACGACCGCAAGGTAGAAGAAGTAGCGGTGCAGGTTCTGCCCGATCAGCGGCACCTTGGTCTCGCCGGAGTACTTGGCGTGCGGCTCGCGCACGGCGCACGCCGACGGCGACCGCCAGAACGCCCGGTAGTAGGCGCCCCGGTAGTAGTAGCAGCTCAGCCGGAAGCCGAGCACGAACGGCAGCGAGACGAAGGCGTAGGGGATGATCGGCGGGATCTGCGGAATCCAGGTTCCCAGGGCCGAAGACCCCGGCACGCATTCGCCGCTGACGCACGGCGAGTAGAACGGCGTCAGGTAATTGTCGTCCGCCACGAAGTACCAGTGACCGGTAAAAACTCGAACGGTCGCGTAGGCCACCCAGATCGTCAGCAGCGTCGCGACGACGCGCCCGCGGTTCCACCAGGGATCCGAGCGGAGCGTCTTCTCGGCGATCTGCGCCCTCGTCCTGACTGGCGCTTCCGAAACTTGTGTCATCCGGCGTCCTCGCTGCCATTGTGCGTGATCGTGACCGCGACGCTAGCCAGGCAACCCTTTATGCGGGATGGGAGCGGGGCGCGCATGCGATGCCCACGAACTTATTCCAGATACTCTCAGGATGCCGCATCCGAGGGACCATCCAGCATGTGAGACTGGCTACACTCCCCGTATTTACCAGGCCTTTAGCGCAGCTTGGTGAGCAGGTTCACATTCCACACGGCCACGGTGAACCCGTCGAAACGATACACCACGGGCCGGTTTGCCGAAGGTTGCCCGCGCCGCCAGCGCCGGCCTGACCTCCGCCGCGTACCCGGGGCCGCTGGCCTGCGTCCGCATCACCACGAACCGCGCGTCGTGCGACCGGGGGTCGTATGCGGCGACCGGCGACTGGTAGAGCAGCGGCCGCACGCACAGCAGCCCGGCCGGCGCCACGTGGATGACTCCGATGCCGAACGGCCGGGCCAGCTCGACCACCACGTACTCGGGCGACCGTCCACGACACCCGCAGGTACGCGGCGAACAGCAGCGCGGTCAGCGCCGCCGCGGCGGCGAGCGCCCGGGCCCGGCCGCCAGCATCACCGCCAGGACCGGCGGCCGATCCCGCCCGGGCAGCATCTTCTGCCTCGGCAACCCCCCTGTCACGACAGTTCCTCCGTCTCCGCCGTGTCCTCATGCCCGCGCCGCGACCCCCGTCGCCGGGCGGGCGCCCCGCTACCCCGCCGTCGCCGCGCTGCCCTCTGCTTGCTCCGACACTGCTTGCCTCAGGAGTGCCTGCTTCAGGAACGCGACCTGGAGCAGCAGCATGTTCTCGGCCGACCGCTTCCTGCGACGTCATGTGGGTGATCCCGGACAGGGGCAGCACCGAGTGCGGGTACCCCGCCGCCAGCAGCGCCGACGACAGGCGCAGCGAGTGCGCGACGAACACGTTGTCGTCGGCCAGGCCGTGGATGATCAGTAGCGGCCGGATAACCGACAGTACCGCCCGGGCCGGGTCGTCGATGAGCGAACTGACCTGGTAGGCGGCCGGATTCTCGGCCGGGTCGCCCAGGTACCGCTCGGTGTAGTGGGTGTCGTAGAGCCGCCAGTCGGTGGGCGGCGCCCCGGCGACGGCGGCGTGGAACACGTCCGGGCGCGCGCAGCACCGCCAGCGCCGACAGGTAGCCGCCGAACGACCAGCCGCGGATGCCGACCCGGGTCGTGTCCAGGTCGGGGAACTTCTCCGCCGCCGCGTGCAGGGCGGTGACCTGGTCGTCGAGGATGCCGGTGGCGAAGTCGCCGGCGATCGTCCGCTCCCAGGACGGGCTGCGGCCGGGCGTGCCGCGCCCGTCCGCCACGACCACCGCGAACCCCTGCTCGGCGAACCACTGCGAGGTGAGGTACATGCTGGCCGACTTGACCACCCGCTGCATGCCCGGGCCGCCGTACGGGTCCATCAGCACCGGCAGGCTGGTCCCCGGCGTGTGCCAGGAGGGGAACAGCACGGCGGTCCGCGATGCCGGCCGGCCCGGCCTCGATCAGGTGCGGCGCCGGGTGCGGCAGGTTCGGCTCCTGGCGCGAACGAGGCGACGTCCCCGGTGCGAGCGCCGCCGCGCGCGATGCGGACCGCGAGCCTGGCTGCTGTCCAGCGTCCGGCTGCGCCAGCACGGTCGTGCCGCCCGCGGACACGGCGGCGTGCACGCCCGGCTCGGTCGTGACCGGGGCCAGCCCGCCCGGCCCGTACCGCCAGATGCCGTGCTCGGTGGACTCGCGTCGCCGCCGCGAACAGCACGTCGTCCCCGTCGGTGCCGAGCGACCGCCAGGACCTGCAGGCCCGCCGGGGTGACCGGGGCGGCGGCCGCGAGCGCGGCGGCCGGCGGCGACGATGAGGCCGCGGGTGTCGCCGCTGATCCCGGTCCACACGATGTCGCCGTCGGCCAGCTGCGCGGGCACGCCGTCGACGACGTCGGTCCAGTGCGGGTCGCTGTCCTCGCGGACCACCTGGCCGGTGCCCGCGTCGATGACCCGCATGGTCTTCTGGTCGCGGGTCTGCACGACGATCAGCAGGTCCTGGCCCCAGGCCGCGTTGACCAGGTACGGGAAGGCGGCCCGGTCCCAGCAGGCCACCTCGGCCAGCTTGACCCCGGACGGCGGTATGACGGCCAGCGCCGCCTGGGCGCTGTGCACGGTGTCGTCGGGCGCGGCCGGGAGGGTGGCGACGAACAGGGACACGTCCGCGTTCGCGGTCCCCGCGGCCGGGTAGCCGACCTCGGCCGGGGCCTGGTCCGGGTTGGCCGGGTCGGCGATGTGCCACCGGGCCACCGCGGGACTCGTCCACCCGGGCCACCAGGAGCCTGGTCCCGTCCGGCGACCACCAGTAGCCGCGGGAGCGGCCCATCTCCTCGGCCGGCGACGAACTCGGCCAGGCCGAACGTCACGCCCTCTTCCCGCGCGACCACCGTGTCCTCGCCGCGTGGCCAGGTCGATGACGCGCAGCGCGCCCTCGTGCACGTAGGCGACCGCGGTCCCGGCCGGGTTGGGCCGGGGTTCGAGCGCCGGGACCTGAGCCGGGACGCGCCGGACGGCCGGGCCGGACCCGGCCCGCGTCACCCAGCCGCGCCGCGTACACCTGGCCGGACAGCGCGAAGACCGCCAGCGTGGCGGCGCGGTCGGTGGCGTAGGCCACGATCCCGGCGGCCAGCTCCCTGGCTCGCTCGCGGCGGGCGCGCTCCTGCGGCGGCAGGTTCTCCTCGTCCGCGCCCAGCGCCCTCGGGTCGGCGACCAGCCGCTCCGCGCCGGTGGCGGCGTCGGCCTCCCACAGGCAGGTCACCGGGTCGTCGCCCGCCCGTGAGCGCAGGAACAGGACCCTGCCGCCGTCCGGCGATACCTGGAACGCCCGGGGCACCCCGAGCCGGAACCGGCGCGTCCGCGCGTGCTGCCTGGGAAAGCTTTCGGTCATGCCATCAGATGATGCCGTATCCCCTGGGCGGACGTCCTCCCGGGGCGCGGTAGCGTCATGGGGATCACGACCACCATGGAGGGACACGGAGTGGAGCGCAGCCTGCTGCTGGTGCACGCGCATCCGGACGACGAGTCGATCTTCACCGGCGCCACCATGGCCAGGTATGCCGCGGAGGGCGCCCGGGTCACGCTGGTTACCTGCACGCTCGGCGAGCTGGGCGAGATCATCCCGCCCGACCTGAGCCACCTGCTCCCGGACGAGCTCGGCCAGCACCGCATCGTCGAGCTTGACCGCGCGTGCGCGGTGCTCGGCGTGACCGACCACCGGTTCCTCGGCGGCGAGGGCCGTTACCGCGACTCGGGGATGATGGGGCTGCCCGACAACGACGACCCCAGCTGCTTCTGGCAGGCTCAGCGTGGACGAGGCGGCCACGGCCCTGGCCAAGGTCATCGAGGAGGTCGAGCCCGACGGCGATCGTGACCTACGACGCCAACGGGTTCTACGGCCACCCCGACCACATTCAGGCCCACCGGGTCACCCTCCGGGCCCGCGAGCTGGCCGGCGGCCAGGCCCAGGGCGTGGCCAAGCTGTACGCGGGCGTGATGCCCCGCTCGGTCCTGGCCCGCGCCGTCGAGCTGCCCGCCGATTCCTGGTTCGCCCGCGATCGGCGACCTGTCGGACAGCGTCCCCGACGACCAGGTCACCACGGAGATCGACGCCGCCGCCTACCTGGACGCCAAGCGGGAGGCGATGCGCGCGCACGAGACCCAGGTCACCGTGGACGGAGACTTCTTCGCGCTGTCCAACGAGCTCGGCCAGCGGATCCTGGCCACGGAGTACTACACCCAGCTGGCCGGGCCGCGGGCGCCGCGCGACGGCGCCGGGGCGCTAGCCGGGAGCGGTCCGCGCTACGAGCGTGACCTGTTCGCTCGCTGAAGTCGGTAGCCTGCTGCGTTATGGGGACATCGCAAGGCCCGGCTCGCGACGGCGGACAACGGGCGCTCACGGCCGTCGGCTACCTGGCGCTGTTCCTGCTCGGTGCTGGTCCAGGGCTTCATCGGCAGCTTCCAGTACGGGCAGTCGCCCACCCCGCTGATCGCGATCGTGCTGATCGTGGTCATCTTCGTCACCTGCGTGGCCTGCGGCTGGGGCGTCGGCACGCTCAGCGCGGGAGTGCTGCCCGCCGTCGGCTGGATCGTCGTCTCGTTCTTCCTGGCCATGCCGAAGTCCAACGGGAGCGTGATCATCACGGCCACGACCGCGGGCGAGTGGTACCTGTACGGCGGGGCGCTCGCGTGCGCGGCCGGGGCCGTGACCTCGTTCGTCTTCCGGGTCAGGCGATCAGTACCGCCTCGCTGAACCGCTCCAGGCCCCACGACAGCTCGTCGTCGGTGATGACCAGCGGCGGAGCGAGCCGGATCGTGCGGCCGTGGGTCTCCTTGGCCAGCACGCCGCGCCTGGCCAGCCGCTCGCACACCGCCCGGCCGTCCAGGTCGGCGAACGTCACCCCGGCCCACAGCCCCCGCCCGGTCACCGACGCCACCGCCGACGACGGCAGCGTGCCCAGCGCGGCGTGCAGCATCGAGCCCAGGGTGGCGGAGCGCCGCTGGTACTCGCCGGTTGACAGCATCGCGATGACCTCGCGGGCCACCGCGCACGCGAGCGGGTTGCCGCCGAAGGTGGAGCCGTGCTGTCCTGGCCGCAGCACGCCGAGCACCGCCCGCGACGACACCATGGCGGACACCGGCACGATGCCGCCGCCGAGCGCCTTGCCGAGCAGGTAGGCGTCGGGTACCACGCCCTCGGCCGCGCAGGCGAACGTGGTGCCGACCCGCCCGAGCCCGGACTGGATCTCGTCGGCGATCAACAGCGCGCCCGCGGACGTGCACAGCTCGCGCAGGCCGGCCAGGAAGCCTGGCGGCGGCACGACCACGCCCGCCTCGCCCTGGATCGGCTCGACGAGCACCGCGGCGATCCGGTCGCCGTGGGCGCGGAAGGCCTCGGTCAGCGCGGCCAGGTCGCCGAAGGGCACCGAAACGAAGCCGGGCGTGTACGGGCCGAAGTCGTCCCGCGCGTCCGGGTCGGAGGAGAACGACACGATCGTGGTCGTCCGCCCGTGGAAGTTGCCGTCGAACACCACGATGACCGCCTCGTCGTGCGGCACGCCGCGGCTGCGGTAGGCCCACTTGCGCGCGACCTTGATCGCGGTCTCCACCGCCTCGGCCCCGGTGTTCATCGGCAGCACCATCTCCATGCCGCACAGCCCGGCCAGCTCGGCGCAGAACGGCCCGAACTGGTCGTGGTCGAACGCGCGCGAGACCAGCGTTGCCCGGCCGAGTTGCCGGGTGGCCGCCTCGACCAGCCGGGGGTGGAGGTGCCCGAAGTTCAGCGCCGAGTACCCGGCCAGCATGTCCAGGTACCGCCGCCCGTCGGTGCCGGTGACCCAGCAGCCGGACGCGGACGCCACGACGACGGGCAGCGGGTGGTAGTTGTGCGCGCTGTACCGGCTGGTGAGGCCGGACAGGTCGGTCCCGGTGCTGAGTTCCAGGCAGCGTCTCGGTCACGGTCTCACCTCAGTTCCAGCGTGCAGCACTTGGCGCCGCCGCCCGCCTTGAGCAGTTCCGACATGTCCACCGGCACGGGCTCGAAGCCGCGGGCCGACAGTGACCGGGCCAGGCCGGGGGCCTGCACGGCCAGCACGACGTGGTGCCCGTCGGATACCGCGTTCAGCCCGAGCACCTCCGCGTCCTCGTCCTTCGCCTCGATCAGCTCGTCGAAGACCGTGGCCAGCAGCGCCCGGCCGGCGTCGTCGAACGCCGCCGGGTAGTACATCGCCGTCGAGGGGTCGAGCACGCACAGCGCCGTGTCCAGGTGGTAGAAGCGCGGGTCCACCAGGCGCAGCGAGATGACCCGGTGCCCGAACGTCGACTCCAGCTCGGCGGCGGCCCCGATGTCGGAGCGGAACCCGTAGCCCGGCGAGCACGGTGTCACCGGCGGTCAGGATGTCCCCCTCGCCCTCGTTGACCAGCACCGCGTCGTGGACGCGGTACCCGTGGCGACCGGAACCAGGACGAGTACGCGCCGGCCTCGGCGGCCCGCTCGGGGTACCGGAACCGCACGCCGAGCACGGCGTGGTCGATGACCGTGGCGCCGTTGGCGGCGAACACCATGTCCGGCAGCCCGGGCACCGGCTCGATGACGGAAACCCGGTGGCCGAGCGACTCGTACGTGGCCCGCAGCGCCGTCCACTGCCGCATGGCCAGCCCGGCGTCCACCGGGTCCTGCGGCCGCATCCACGGGTTGATGGCGTAGGTCACGGCGAAGTACTCCGGCGGGCACATCAGGTAGGACCGGGGCGAGGCCACCCGGCGCGTCACGTCGTTCTTCATGTCTTGAGCGTACGGAGCGCGCCCATGAAACTAACAGAGCGTAATCATGCGTCCAGATGGCGATCCGTTGCGCATTTTCCGGAGATGTCATCGATTCATTGCGCGGGGAGGCGCGGTGCCTAGCGGGCGGCGAGCGCGTGCAGTCGCTCGCCCGCGGCGGCCACCCGCTCGTCGGTGGCCGTGAGCGCCACCCGGATGTAGGCGCCGCCTTCCTGGCCGTACATCGAGCCGGGGCCGACCAGCATCCCGCACTCGTCGGCGAGCATCTGGCAGGCGGCCCAGCAGTCGAGGCCGGGACGGCTGGCCCACAGGTAGAGCCCGGCCTCGGAGTGCTCGATGCGGAACCCGGCCGCGGTGAGACCCGCGACGAGGACCGCTCGGCGGGCCGCGTACCTGGCCTTCTGGTCGGCCGCGTGCGCGTCGTCGGACAGCGCGGCGACCATGGCGGCCTGCACCGGGGCGGGCATGATCATCCCGGCCTGGCGGCCGACGAGCAGCAGGTCCTTCATCAGCGCCGGGTCACCGGTGACGAAGCCGGCCCGGTACCCGGCCAGGTTGGACCGCTTGGACAGCGAGAACACCGCCAGCACGCCGTCGAAGCGAGTCGCCGCGCACCGACGAGTGCAGGACCGACACCGGCGAGCTGTCCCAGCCGAGTTCGATGTAGCACTCGTCGGAGGCGAGCACGGCGTCCCGCGACCGCGCCCAGGCGACCGCGTCGCGCAGCGCCGCGGGCGCCAGCACCCGGCCGGTCGGGTTGGAAGGCGAGTTGACCCACAGCAGCCGGGACCCGGCTGGCACCGCCGACAGGGCGTCGCCCGCCACCTCGGCGACCGCGGCCGACCGGCCCCGGCCAGCCGGGCGCCGATGTCGTAGGTGGGGTAGGCCAGCGACGGGTAAAGCACCGTGTCGCCCCGGCCGAGCCCGAGCATGGTCGGGAGCCAGGCGATGAACTCCTTGGTCCCGATGACCGGCAGCACGCTGACCGGGTCGACGTGCACGTCGAGCGACCGGGCGAGCCACTGCGCGGCCGCCGAGCGCAGCTCGGGTGTCCCCGCGGTGAGCGGGTAGCCCGGTGCGTTGGCCGCGGCGGCCAGCGCGTCCTGGATGACCGTGGGCACCGCGTCGACCGGGGTGCCCACGGACAGGTCGACCAGGCCGCCCGGGAAGGCGCGCGCCTTTTCGGCGATTGGCTCCAGTTCGTCCCAGGGGTACTCAGGCAGCCGTGCGGCGAGCGTCACCCTTCCGCGGCCTGCGGCGGAAGCGCCGCGACGGTCGGGTGGTCCTTGCCGACCTTGCCGGTCTTCGACGCGCCACCCGGGGAGCCGAGCTCCTCGAAGAAGTCTGCGTTGATCTTGGTGTAGTCCTTCCACTGCTCCGGGACGTCGTCCTCGTAGTAGATGGCCTCAACCGGGCAGACGGGCTCGCAGGCGCCGCAGTCCACGCACTCATCCGGGTGGATGTAGAGCATGCGCTCGCCCTCGTAGATGCAGTCCACCGGGCATTCTTCGATGCATGCCTTGTCGAGCACATCGACGCAGGACTGCGCGATGGTGTAGGTCACTTGTGAGCTCCTCTTTAACGTGCTAACCCAATTCCAGCTACCACCCAGTATGGTGGTTCGCCCCGCTAGCTGGCGACAATACCCCCCGCGCTCGCACTCGCGCCTGCCTGCCAGCTCGTTTCGCTCAGCTTGGCCGTCCAGCGGTACCCGTGGTAGCTGACCTGGGTGATCCCGTACGAGCTCGCGTTGGCGACCAGCCAGTTCGCCACGACCCAGCCCTGGCTCGGGGCGGCATGCAGGGTCATCGACGTGCCCGAGCCGGCCCAGGTGAGCTGTGTCACCACCTTGCCACTGCCCGGGCTCACCGAAGGTGTCCTTCAGGCCGGTGACCGCGCCGTTCAGGTTCAGCTTCGTCGAGACGTTCTGGCTCGCCGCCTGGGCCTGCGGGCTGTACCAGCAGGTGACCGCGTGCGGCCGGGTGGTGAAGTCGGCGGCCAGCTGCGCGCCTGTGTCCGCGTACTGCTGGTAGGCGTACCCGTCCGCGCTGCGCTGCACGGCCTGGGCGGCCTGGTACACCGGGATCGTGGTGTAGTGCGGGACCTTGACCAGCGCGCCGAAGAACGCCTGCGCCGCGTAGGCCGGGTCCTGCAGCTGCTTGGCGGTGCCCCAGCCCTGCGACGGGCGCTGCTGGAAGATGCCGACCGAGTCGAGGTCACCGTAGCTCAGGTTCTCCAGCTTGGATTCCTGGAACGCGGTCGCGTAGGCGATGGTCAGCGCCCTGGCCGGCAGGTGCTCGCGGGCCGCGACGCCGGCCACCGTGGCCGCGTCGGCCGCCTGCCCGAAGTCCAGCGGTACGGCGTTGTCCCCGGTGCCCGCCTGGCAGCCGGGCACGGTCAGCAGCTGGACCACGTACCGCTGGTAGGCGGAGTAGGCGACGTAGCCGCCGACAGCCAGCACCACCGCGATCACGATGAGCACGATCAGCGGCCGCCGCCATGCGGGGCGCTGATACCGGTAGGCCGCATTGCGCCTCGTGGACGTGGTCCGCACACCTCGAAGTTACCCAAGCACAGCGCCTCCTGCTGCACGTATGGCCCGCGTGGACACCCGGGCGCCTGCCCCGCGCGGCGGCTGGACTCCGCTAGGCTCCCGGATCATGAGTGAGCTGAAGTCTCCGCTGCCCGCCGTCGTCGACGAACTGTGGGAGCGTCGCGCCGAGCTGAGCCCCGAGGACTCCGCCGCCCGGGCCGAGATCGTGGCCGCCGTGGACCAGATCGACGCGGGCACCGCCCGGGTCGCGTTCGTGGACGCGGAGACCGACGAGGTCGTGGTGGACGAGCGGGCCAAGCGGGCGATCCTGCTCGCCTTCAAGGTGCTGCCGATGGCGCAGTCACAGGTGGGGGACTTCCGCTACCACGACCGGGTGCCGCTGAAGACCCGGCTCGACGGGGTGCGGGTGGTGCCGGGCGCGATCGCCCGCTGGGGCGCCTACATCGCGCCGGGCACGGTCCTGATGCCGTCCTTCACCAACGTCGGCGCGTACGTCGACACGGGCACCATGGTGGACACCTGGGCCACTGTCGGCTCCTGCGCCCAGATCGGCAAGAACGTGCACCTGTCCGGCGGCGTCGGGCATCGGCGGCGTGCTCGAGCCGGCCAACGCCGTTCCCGGTCGTGGTCGAGGACGAGTGCTTCATCGGCTCCCGGTCCATCGTGGCCGAGGGCGCCCGGGTGCGCACCGGCGCGGTGCTCGGATCGGGGACCAACATCACCAAGACAACGCACGTGATCGACGTGGAGACCGGCGAGGAACTGCCGCGCGGCGAGGTGCCGGCGTGGTCGGTGGCGGTCAGCGGAACGCGGTTCCGCACGTTCCCCGGCGGCGAGTTCGGCCTGCCCGCGGTGCTCATCCTGAAGCGGCTCACCGAGGGCGAGCGGCACGACAAGTCCGCGCTCAACAACATCCTTCGCGATCACGGCATCGACGGATAGCAGTGTTTCCGGGGAGTCTTCCGCATGGGGGGCTCCCCGCCCATTTCCCGGCCCGGCCCGCGAGCCTGCGTGACCGTGCATGGAGGGGCTCGCCTGGAGCCGGGGCCGGTCGTCCGCAGTTCTCCGTCATTCGCCTGGAGGCCGCGTGTTCTCGACGGAGCACCGGCCGTTGATGGCTACCGTGGATAGGACTATGGGTGGAGCTAACACGCGCCGGGTTCGTCGCCAGGGACCCGTGACGTTGCGCGACAAGCAGATTCCGGCGACTACGACCGACCAGCGGCTGCTTGACCGCCGCGGTCAGTCGGACTGGGTGCACACCGACCCGTGGCGGGTGATGCGCATCCAGGCCGAGTTCGTGGAGGGGTTCGGCCTGCTGGCCGAGCTCGGCGTGGCCGTCTCGGTCTTCGGGTCGGCCAGGACGAAGCAGGGCACGGCCGAGTACGCGCTGGCCGAGAGCATCGCCTCCGGCCTGGTCGACGTCCGGCTACGCCATCATCACCGGCGGCGGGCCCGGGATCATGGAGGCGGCCAACAAGGGCGCCGCCGAGACCGACGGCGTCTCGGTCGGCCTCGGCATCGAGCTGCCGATGGAGTCGGGACTCAACGATTACGTGAACATCGGGCTCGAGTTCCGCTACTTCTTCGTCAGGAAGACCGTCTTCATCAAGTACTCGCAGGCGTTCGTGGTGCTGCCGGGCGGCTTCGGCACGATGGACGAGCTGTTCGAGGCGCTGACCCTGGTGGCGACGGGCAAGATCACCAAGTTCCCGATCGTGCTGGTCGGCAGCGCGTACTGGAACGGCCTGCTCGACTGGCTCAAGCAGAGGATGCTGGCCGAGGGCAAGATCGGCCCGGACGAGCTTGCCCTGCTGCACGTGGCCGACGAGCCGGATGAGGTCGTGAAGATCATCAGGGAGGCGCATGCCGGCCTTTCCTTTCGCTGAGCTACGCGGGCTGAGCCGGTCCTTTTAGCGGGCGCGGACTTACCACTTGGCCGGCGGTTCATGGCACGATGACACTGTGCTTGTCGTCATGGTGATCGCCGTCGTCGTCGTCCTCGTCGCCGTGATCGTGGCTGGCCGCGGGCGCGGCGGCGCGCTGTCGGTAGAGCGCGCCGCCTACGCCCCGCTCGACCTGGGGCCGGTGTCGTCCACGGACGTGGCGCTGCTGCGCCCGCCGAGCGGGCTGTGGGGCTACAACGTGCCGGCCACCGACGCGGCGATGGAGCAGATCGCCGAGGCGATCAGGGAGCGCGACGTGCGCATCGTCGCACTTGAGCAGCTCGTCACCGACCTGGGCCGGGACAACGCCCCGGCGCTACCGCTCGGCAGCCCGTACGTCGGCGCCCGGCACCGCCGCCCGCCCGCGCCCGACACCGGACTGGCCCGCACGGACCCGACCGGGACGGCGCCGGCGTGGACCGAGCCGCCCAGTGCGGTCCCCGGCCACCGGGAACCGGCGTGGACCGAGCTCGCCTGGACGGAGCAGGGCGAGGCCGGGCCGGCCAGGGACGAGGCGTCGGCCGGGAACGAGGCGCCGACGGCCGAGCTGGCCGGGGCTGAGCCCGGTCAGGCCGAGCCGGCCTGGAGCGAGGCCAGCGACACCGAGCCGGACTGGGTGGCCCGCGACGGCTCCCGGGATCGGCCGACGCGCCCCGTCTGCCCTCGAAGCCTGGCAGGCCGGGCGGCGACGCTTCCGGGGTGCCGCCGGAGCAGTCGCATGACTGAGATCTCGGTTGCGGAAGGGCCTGGCCGACCAGCCCAAGGGCGCGGTGCCAGGCCCGGACGGCAGGCTGCGCTGCCCGTGGGGGCTGAGCGCGCCCGAGTACGTCGCCTACCACGACGACGAGTGGGGCCGCCCGGTCCGCGGCGACCAGGCGATATTCGAGCGGCTTTGCCTTGAGGCCTTCCAGTCCGGACTGTCCTGGCTGATCATCTTGCGCAAGCGGGAGAACTTCCGCGCGGCGTTCGCCGGGTTCGACATCCCGGCCGTCGCCGCGTTCACCGACGCCGACGCGGCCCGGCTGCTCGCGGATCCCGGCATCGTGCGCAACCGGGCCAAGATCAAGGCGGCGATCGGCAATGCCCGGGCCGCGCTCGAACTCGACGGGGGCATCAGCGACCTGGTGTGGAGCTACGCCGACGCCGATCACCGGGCGCCCCGCACCCTCGCCGACCTGCCCGCTTCCAGCCCGGCCTCGGCCGCCCTGGCCAAGGAGCTGCGCAAGCGCGGCTTCGTGTTCACCGGCCCGGTGACGGTCTACTCCACGATGCAGGCCTGCGGCCTGGTCAACGACCACCTGACGGACTGCTTCGCCCGGCCTGCCGGTGAGGACCCGCCCGGCTGAGCCCGACGACCACCCACCCGATAGCGGCGCAGCAGACAACGTCGCCGGCCAGGACCGAGGCAGCAACGGCGGGATCTCCCGGGCGGCGCCCGCCGCGGCGACGAGCATGGCGATGCCGATCAAGTGCCGGGATTGCCGTCACCAGTTCCGCAAAGCGGTCAGCTCGCTGAGCGGCCGGTGCCCTCGGGTGACTCTTCCGGCCGGCCCGGCGGGGCGGGCGTGGTCCAGGAGCGGACCTGCTCGGCCAGGGCGGTGACGTGCTCCGGGGGCGTGGTCTTGACGATGCCGTGCCCCAGGTTGAACACGAACGGCCCTCCGCTCAGGGCGCGCAGGATGCGGTCTGTCTCGGCGCGGAGCGCGGGGCCGCCGGCGACCAGGAGCTGGGGATCGAGGTTGCCCTGCACGCAGCGGCCCAGGTCGCGCTGTACTTTCTGCGCGGCCCATTCGAGGGGGACCGTCGCGTCCAGGCCGACGCAGTCCGCGCCGGTCGCCTCGGCGAAGCCGTCGTAGGCGAGCCCGGCGCCGCGCGGGAAAGGCGATGACGGGGACGTCCGGATGCTTCGCCTTCAGCGCCGCGACGATGGCGGCGACCGGCCTGACGCACCAGCGCTCGAAGAGGGCGTCCGGGAGTATCCCGGCCCAGCTCTCGAACAGCTGGACCGCTTCCGCGCCCGCCTCGATCTGGCGCTCCAAGGAACTGGATGATGGCGGTCGTGAGCAGGTCGATCAGGGGCTGGAATCCGTCGGGGTCGCTCAGCGCCCACTGCTTGACGGCGGCGTGCTCCGACGCTGCCGCCGCCGCGTCCCTCGACCATGTAGGTGGCGATGGTCCACGGCGCGCCGGCATAGCCGATCAGCGCCACTTCGGCAGGCAGGGCGCTGCGTCAGCTGCCTGACCGTCTCGTAGATCGGGGCCAGTTCCTCGTGGAGGCGGGAAGCGCTCAGGAAGTCGCGCTATGTCCGCCGTCGAGCGGACCGGGGGCGTCAGGACCGGCCCGTCGCCGGCCCGGTACTCCAGCGTCTGACCCAGCGCGGCGGCGACCTGCGGAAGATCCGCGAAGAGAATGGCGGCATCGAGCGGGAAGCGGCGGATCGGCTGCAGGGTGACCTCGACAGCGTGCTCGGGCGAATTGCACAGCCCCACCATGCCCCCGGCGGCCTCGCGGACCCGGTGATACTCGGGCAGGTACCGTCCGGCCTGCCGCATCAGCCATATCGGCGGCCGCTCGGTACGCTCTCCCGCGAGCGCGCGCAGGAGCAGCTTCTTCGGCCGGACGTCGCCGGGCACCCGCCTCGGACTTACTTCTCCCCGTGTACCGACGTCCACGCTGTTCCGTCCTGTTGAATGGCCCCGGCCTTCGAGGGGACTCGGCTTTAGGCTCCAACCCCCGGCAAGGGGACGTTGTCATCGTAGCGGTGCCCAGTCTGTGCGACCCGGCAGTCATTGTCCGGTCTGAGTTGATCTGGCACATGGGCATGGGCTGACGTCGCGTACTCTCAGACTCCTCCCCGTACCACGTCGCGCTCCGTCGCCGCAGGTAAGGCGGCAGATCAACGGGAGGGAGTGGGCAGCCGGCACGCGCGATGATGGTTCGACGGCGGCGCGGTGGCTATGAGCCGCCAGCCGCCCGTCTTCGACAAGTTGCGCCAGGTAGCGGTGGACGGTGACTCGGCTGAGGTTGGTCGCCTGGATGATGTCCGCTGCGCCGAACGTGCGGTGCGGGGTCCTTTACTGCCAAGTTGCGCGAATCGGCCTGACGCGGCAGGCTGGCGTGGTTATCTCCAGCAGAACCGGCGGGAAGGCAGGCCAGACGGATGGGCGGGCAGGACCCAGCGGAAGCGATCGCGCGCTTCGACACGAGCGTGCCGCACATCGCGCGCGTATATGACTACTGGCTGGGCGGCAAGGACAACTTTGCCGCCGACCGGGAGGCCGCAGAGCACGTCATCGCCGCGTTCCCTGATGTGCTGGTCAGCGTCCGCGAACAGCGGGCGTTCCTCGCCCGGGCAGTGAACTACCTGGTGACCGAGGCGGGCATTCGGCAGTTCCTGGACATCGGCACGGGCCTGCCCGCATCGAACAACACCCACGAAGTCGCCCAGCAGGCCGCGCCGGACTCACGGATTGTCTACGTGGACAACGACCCGATCGTGATGCGGCACGCCCAGGTCCTGTTGACCAGCAGCCCGCATGGCGCGACCGCCTACATCGAAGCGGACCTGCGCGACACCCACAAGATCCTGGATGAGGCGGCCGGCACGCTGGACTTCGCCCAGCCGGTCGCGGTGATGCTGCTGGGGGTACTGCACTGCATCCCCGACCAGGACGACCCCGCCGCGATCGTGGCCACGCTGATGGCGGCCGTGCCGCAGGGCAGTTACCTCGTCGTGACGCACCCGGCCAGCGACGTCGCCATTGAGCTGAGCCGCTCCATGGGTGACTACAACAGCCACGGAGCCGCCCCGCTCACGGCTCGCAGCCACGCGGAGGTCTCCCGTTTCTTCACCGGCCAGGACCTGGTCGAGCCCGGCGTGGTGCAGCTGCACCGGTGGCGGGCCGGAACCGCGGAGGTGGGCCAGGACCGTGAGCTGCCCAACTATGGCGGGGTAGGCCGGAAGCCGTAGGCGCGGCTTCCGTCTGACAGCGGTGGCCCGGGCCACTCCACCTGTCACCCTGCGGCAGTGCTGCGTCTGATGACTTCTCACCCGACCCTGGTTGTCGTCAGCGGGCCGCCCGGCTCGGGCAAGACGACGCTCGCGCACGAACTCGCCCGCGCGGTCGGGTGCCCGGCGGTCTGCCGGGACGAGATCAAGGAGGGGATGGTGCACGCCACCCCCGGCTTCGTGCCGGGACCGGGTGATGACCTGACGATGCGGACGCTGCCGGCCTTCTTCGGCGTGCTGGAACTGCTCCTGGCAGCCGGCGTGACGACCGTGGCGGAAGCGGCCTTCCAGGACCGGGTCTGGCGCCCGCGCCTGACACCGCTCCTCCCGTTCGCCCGGATCCGGATCGTGCACTGCGTGGTGGACCCCGGGCTGGCCTTCCAGCGGATCGTCCTGCGCGGGACGGCCAGCACCGTGCGGGCCGCGCACGCCGACCCGAGCCCGCACGACGCGGGGGACTACATCCAGCGGCACCTCGCATTCGACAGGCTCTCCCTGGACGCCCCGCAGATCGAGGTCAACACGACGTCCGGCTACCACCCGGGCATCGACCGGGTCCTCACGTTCATTAACGGCTCATGACCCCGGCGATCCGGGAGTCTGTCGCCTGGGGACCAGCGAACTGAACCACCCCGGTCATGGTGCCCTGGCCCAGGAGTTCTTCTCAGAACCCCTCGGGAAGCCAGGGTGGGGTCTCTCACAGCTGGGATCTCAGCACAGCGAACTCGCAGCCTGGCGAGGACGGGTCGAAGCCGTGCTCGATCAGCCAGCGGGCCGCACTCAGGCTGCGCAGCGACCACCACGCGCGGATCACATCGAGGTCGACATCAGTGCCGTATCCGGCGACGACGTCGCCAAGGTGCTCCTCGTGTCCGAGCGTCAAGGTGGCGAGATCGTACAGGGCATCGCCCTGACTTGCCTCGGACCAGTCGATCACGCCGGTGACCTCGTCACCGTCGACGAACACGTGGGTGATCTGCAGGTCGCCGTGCGTGAACACCGGTGTCCACGGCCGGAGCGCGGCCTCGGCAACCCGGCGGTTGCGCGTGACTACGTCGGGGGGAAGGACGCCGTTGGCGACGAGCCACTCGCATTCGCCGTCGAGCTCCGATGCGATCTCATCGAGGCCCGGGCCGGGCCATGGCGGCAGCGGCGCGTCGTGCAGCATCCGTGCGGCGGCACCCGCCGCGGCCCACGCCGCCGGCGACGCCGTCGACGGCTCGCCGAGGCGGCCGAGTGCCGTCCCCGGCAGGGCGGCGAGCGCGAGCACGGGCGGCTTGCGCCACAGGACCTCCGGAGTCGGGACCGGCGCCATGGCCATCGCCTCGACCTCGACGTCGGTGCGCGTCTGATCACCGTCGATCTTCAGGAACACGTCACCGACGCGCAGGGTCGCGCGCTCGCTATGGGCGACGACGACCTCGACCTCTTCCATGCCGGTCAGTATCGGGGGATGACCACCGACGTCGCACCAGGTTTATCGCGTGCGACGGCACGCCGGCCGCGTCCCGCGCGGCCGCCAACCATCGTTCTCAGTCGCACTCCTCGGCGAGCGATCAATACGTGGTCCAGGCGGCGGCCGGGATGCTCAGGATTCCGCCGTTGCGGTCGGTTGAGTCGCGGACCAGGATCACGCCTTCGCGGAACGAATCAGGGCGCTGCGTGCGGCCGCCGGGCTCACCCAAACGGAGCTGGCCAGGCGAGCGGACATCGACAGGTCCTGCTACGCCGAGGTCGATCGTTTGGTCGAGGGCCGTCAGAGTGGGTCGAGGCGGCGCTTGAGCAGGCAGAACTCGTTGCCTTCTGGATCGGCGAGTACGTGCCAGGACGCCTCCGCAGGCTGACCTGTGTCGACTGGCCCCCGGCGGCCAGGAGGCGCTCAAGCTCGGCGTCTTGATCGCGGTCGGTGGGGTTGACGTCGATGTGCAGCCGGGCATGCCCGTTCTTCGGCTCGTCCAGGACCTCGCACCAGAACCGCGCCAGCACCTCGGGGTCGCGGCGCTTGCTTCAGGGAGTGCCTGAACTGGGGAGGTGACTGATCGGGCATAGGCGGGGTCATCTGCGAGATTGCGCGGTTGAGCGACCGGTTTTGTCAGGCATCATCTGGTCGACTGCGCTGAGCGCCGAGCCGATCCGGCCTGGATGGTGTGCCGTGACCGTTGCGGCGTCCTCGCCGGCGAGGATGCGTCGGATGGCCTGGAGGTGGACGGTGCGCCAGGCGGCGACGGCGAGTGCCGCGGCAAGCTCGGGTTCGGCTGTACCCGTGGCGGCCATGGCCCGCGCCAGTTCGGCTGAAAGCTGGTCGGCAAGCTCCCGCGCCCGGGCCTGCAGCGCGCGCGAGGCCGCCACTGTCTCCCACCACGGGACCATGTCAACCTGCATGCCGTACGGTGCCAGGCCCACCCGGGCGGCGGCCACGAGCGCGTCGCGGAGCGCGTTGACCGCTGAGGTCCCGGCCGGGCGCTGCCGGATGGCCTGGGTGAGCTGCCCGGCTACCTCAGGGTAGCGGTCGAAGAACAGGTCTTCCTTGCGCGGGAAGTGAGCGAAGACCGTTGGGCGGGCCACGTCGGCGGCCTCGGCGATCTCCGAGACCGACACCTGGTCGAACCCGCGGCGCAAGAACAGTGCCGTCGCCGCATCCGAGATGCGCTGGCGGACCTCCGCCTTCTTGCGTTCCCGGCGCCCAGGGTGCGGAGCCGCCGGGTCGCCGTGACGGCTGTCACCGGCCATGCACTGACCATACCAGATATGAAAACATACTCAGTATGGATTTAATGTTATGGTGGTTGGCATGCGGAACTACGGGATCACCTACGACACCGGCATCACCGCCGACGGGGACTGCACCCGTAAGCACTACGACGATGCGGTGGCCCGGCGGGAACTGCAGGTCATAGCCACCGACTTGCACGCGACCGCGGTGCGGGTGACCGGCGGTGACCTGCAGCGGCTGGCGAGCGCCGGCGAGCACGCCCTTGCCGCCGGGCTGGAGCTGTGGTTCTCGCCGGTCCCGGTAAACCTCCAGCCGGGCGCGCTGCCCGGGTACTTTGCCCGCTGCGCAGCCGAGGCCGAACGGCTCCGGCAGGCACATGAGGGCCGGGTGGTTCTCGTGACCGGGTGCGAGATCTCGCTGTGGTGCGCGGGCTTCCTCCCCGGCGGCGACACTGTGTCCGGCCGCATCGCCACGGTGACCGACCCCGGCCTGCAGTCCAAGCCGGACGTCATAGCAGCGCTGGGCAGCGGTCTTGAGCGGGCCAGGTGCACGCTACGGGACGTCGCGTCCGCCGCCCGGGGACAGTTCGCCGCGGCCACTCTCCTACGCGGCCGCGCCGTGGGAAACCGTCGACTGGGACCTGTTCGACCTGGTCTCCGTCGATGCCTACCGAGACTCGGACAACGCCGCCTCGGCGACCGGGACGCGCTGCGCGCCTACCGGCGCTTCGGCAGGCCGGTCGCGGTCACCGAGTTCGGCTGCTGCACCTACCGCGGCGCGGCCGACCGCGGCGGCACGGGCTTTATGATTGTTGACGAGAAAACCGGTCCGGCCAGTATCCCCGGCACCTACGAACGCGACGAGCAGGAGCAGGTCAGGTACCTGCACGACATGCTCGCCATCTACGAAGCCGAAGACATCGACTCCGCGTTCTGGCACACCTTCGCCGGATTCGAATACTCCCGGCACCTCACAGACCCGCACCGAGACTTTGACCTCGCCTCCTACGGAGTCGTAGCGGTCCTGGACCACGGACGAGGCGCCACCTACCCGGACATGGCCTGGGAGCCAAAGCAGGTCTTCGGCGCGCTCGCCGCCGCCTACGCCCGCGCCCGGCCATGACAGCGGCCGGGGCGCACGCACCAGCCGTTAGTGATCACGGTGCTGGCCAACGTGAGAAGGTGCCGCTATCGTGATCCGGCTCACCGGCCTGGGCATCGCGGGGCGTATCAATTCGCCCCGGGGTGCGGGCATTCGAGCGGCCGGCTGCGTAGCGGCCGTGTAACAATGCCGCATGGCTGATTCCGAACCCGATATCGCCGAGCTATTCGCGCCCCTGCCGCCCGCGCAGGCCAGCGAGGTTGTGCTAAGCGAGGCGCGCCAGGTGCTCGCCAGCGTCCGTCGGCCGATCGACGCTGAGCTGTGGGGCTCGGACATCATCGGCGCGCTGAGCGGCAAGGGCGGCCCCGGCCAGGGCGGGGACGTGATGACGGAGCTGGCCTCGTCGCTGGTGCCCGCGGCCGAGCGGAACGCGGCGCCCGAGGCGCTGGCACTGCTACGGGTGCTCGGCGCGATCGGCTCCCCGGCGCTGCGCGACGCGGCGACCGAGGCGGCGGAGCGGCTGACCGCCAGCGGCGTGCCCGACCCGGACTGGGCGGCCGTCATCGGCAACCCGACGATCGGCCGGTGCTGGCACTACAGCGACGTTGGCGGCCGGCAGGAGTCGGTCACGGTCAGCTTCGGCTACGGAACCGCCGAGCACGCCCTGTCGGTGCTGATCGACCACGGCCAGGGCGGCCGGATCAAGGACGCCTGGGTGGACGACGCCGCCGGGCTGCTCGACAAGACCTGGCTGGCGGCCGACAGCGACCCGCTGATCGTCTTCGAGCCGATCGAGGCCGCGGACGCCCGCGACCGCCTCACCAAGGCGGTCGGCGCGGGCGAGTGCCCGGGCAAGCCCGACGAGGCCGACGACCTGACCGCGCACCGTGCCCTGTTGCACGCCCGGGTCCGCCACCTCGCCGCCAGCTAGGGCGGGCTACCGCAGCGACGCGGCGAACCTGGTCCAGGCGGCGGCCGGGATGCTCAGGGTGCCGCCGTCGCGGTCGGTTGAGTCGCGCACCAGGATCACGCCTTCGCGGCCGATCTCGACGCATTCCCCGCCGTTGCTGCTGCTGTACGACGACGTGCGGGAACGGGTTGGTGTCCACTGTGCTTCGGCCCTCCTGATGGTCGCCAGCGACTCGCTGGCCGGTCTTGCCTCTGCCCTCACCGTATCTCGCAGGAGGCGCACCCGGGTAACGGATTCCTCCGTGGTGTAGACCGCGCCCTCAAGCGCGTTCTCCGTGTACGCGCTGGCGTTGTCGGCCAGCATCAGTGAAGCCGTAGCGAGCGGGATCTTGACCGGGGGCACCAGTTGCAGCGTCACGGCGTCCAGGTGGCCACCTCGGCCGAACGGGCGCACTGCTCGGTCATGATGGCGGCCGACCCTACGCCCCGGTAGAGCGCGACCATTCGATGAGCAGCATCACCCGCGGGCTCCGTCGCGCAGCAGGCGGCGCTGGCGCTCCATGCGGCTGGCTAGTCGGGCGGCCACGATTTCGGGCGTGGCACCGGGAGATGTTAGCAGTTCACGTGCGTAGCTGGCCGTCTGCGCCAGTCCGTCGACGACGCCCGGTGTCCAGAGCAGTAGTCGCTCGCCTTGTTCTCGATTTCCGGCCAGTCACGGAAGCCCGGCGGCATCCAGGTGCGCGACTCCGTGTACCAATCCATAAACCAGGTCGTTTTAAATGCCTCGTCTAGCGCGCGGGCGATCCGCTCGGTCGGCGGCCGCGTACCTGCCTCGACCCTGCTCAGGTGGGGTGCCGCGACTTTGGTTTGCTTGGAAAGTTCCGCGATAGTCCATCCCCGCGCTAGCCGTTCCTTGCGCATCTGACGTCCGAAGTGGGCTACCGGGCTTCGGGCCGTGCCGTTGCGTGCCGCGCTATTGCCGTTCGAACCAGTCATGAAAATAATCGTGCCACATTGCTTGTAACGGCGTCATTGAATACGGCAATCTCGTGGTTACGGCCCCGCCGCTGCCCGACAAAAACCGTGACCAACGGATTGCGCTCACCGGCGGCGGGGCCGCGCCAAGATCACAATTCCCTCGCGTAAAGGAAAGGTTCATGGATGAGCACGCCGACGAATCAGCCAGCTAGACGACATCGCGTTCCTCGACGAGCGTCGGCGGGTGCGTGAGGAGCTTGAGCGCGTCCCGGAGCACGAGCAGGACGCCGGACATGATCGCGCGGTACGAGCGGATGAGCGAGGAGTTCATCATCCGCGCCCGGGCTGCTTGGACGAAAGGCCGTGGCCAGTGAGCAGCGTCGAGGAAGACATCACGAACCTGCCGCCCAAGGCGGCCCGCATGGTTGCGGTCGAAGTCCTGCTGGCCGACCCCGAGGCGCTGGGTGACGACGTACTGGAGTCATGCCTTTATGTGCTGAGGGAAAAGCTTCGCCACTCGTGACCCTTTCGGGAATCCCTGCCGATTCGCGGGCGCGCCGAGATGGCCGACATGCAACTGCTTGGGATGATCGAGGAGAGGTTCTGCCGTGTCGAAAACATGCTGCACCCAGTTGTGCCGGTTGTGCCGGGCCCCGCCGTCAGGCCGCGCTAGCCACGGCAGAAAAGTGTGCCCCCGGGTTTTCCGGGGGCACACCCTTCTGTTTTGGGGGAAGGCAGGAAGGGGTGCGGGGGGTGTGATCTCGTGTCAGCCATCACGTCGTTTCCGGGGTAGATGCTCCGCCCGCCAGAAGCGTGAGCATCCCGTTCCAGGCAAGCTGACCGAGTCTGCGGTCGGCCGTTTCGGTTCCGCCGCGTCGCATGCGGACCCCGCCGGAAATCACAGGCTCATCCGGGAGGATGGCGCGGTGGCCCGCTTCATCGTCAGTGAGGGCCGTCGTTTCCATCCCGTGCGCAGCCCGGCGAGAGCGGATGCTCTCAGCGTGCAGGTCGCTCGGCCAGACCTGGTCGTCTTTGCCGGCAACGGTGATCACGCTGGGGATGCGCTCGACCGGAATCGTGGCCGCGGCAATCGCTGCAGGGTCGGCGGCGTGACGCGAGCCCAGGTACAGGGACCGGAAACCCGGTGGATCGCCGTCAGGCTGCCAGGACTCATCGAAGGCGATGAAGGGGAGCGGATGACCGTCAAGGGACCAGTGCGAGGTCTGGCGCCCGGCCGGGTCAATGCCGGCCCATAGGACATCTGACGGCGCGAACGCCACGGCCCCGTCGATGCCCGGGGTCTGCGCGGCGGTGACGAGGGCCGCCTCGGCCCCGAAGGAAGTGCCTACGAGGTAGACCCTGCCGCAATCGCGGGCCAGGTCCGCGACCCGCCGCTGGAACGTCTCCAGCGGGATCTCCCACGGGCCGGCGTTCTGGCCGGGGCCGCCGAACCACTGGACAGACTCCGCGATGCAGCCTTGCCCCGCTATGACGCGCGCTCTTGATTCATCAACCCGGCCACTCGACCCGGCCAGCACCAGCACGCCTACGCCGCGATGCTCGTCGGGAATCCAGCGAACACCCGCCGGCCTGGACAGTTCGACACGCCTCACGCCGATCAGCATGTCAGAGACGCGGGAGATCACCGGGTATCAGGGGCGCCGCACCGGTCCTCGCAGCGACCGCGGCGATGTCCCGTCTCAGTCATCACGTCCAGCACGGTCAGCTGAGGTTTGACGACATGATGGCGGCTGTCAAACGGCACGTTACTGTCACGAGACAAACACCAGCTCAGGCAGCCCCGTGAATGGACACTGCGGGGGACCGGGAACAGGGGCGCTTGGCGGGCGCAGCCATAGCGGCGCGAAGCGCTCCGCCCGTGCCGGGCCGGTAAACCGGGTGACGACGGTCATGGCCGGTGCTACGGTTTTGAGCTTCGCGCTCATCTCGCGCCACCACCAGCCGCAGAGCTCAAGGGGGTCAGCCATGCCCGCCGACGCCGGGCCAGCCGCCGCACCGCAGGCAGCGGACAAAGACACCGCAGCGACCAGGGACGACACCGCCGGAGGCGAAGCCGTGGCGTCGCCAGGACCGGTCGCGGTAGGCGGGGCGGGGAACGGAGGGGGGCCGGTCAGGTGAGCCGCGGCGGGTCGTAGGCCCACCTGCAAGCCGTTCAACCACTCCGTAGCGCAAATCCCGGCAATCCCACCCCAGGAGCGGCCCCACTCGTCCTCGCAGCTCAGGCCCACACGGCGGATGATCTCCGCGTGGGTGGAGTTGAGGGGGGCGGCTCCGCCGGCCCCCTCATCTGGCGATCGATCCCACTTGGTTGGTCGATCGCCGACAAATTTTTCGAGCCCGCCGAAGGCGGGCACCTCTTCACTCGATGACGAACCTTTGGTTCGGCATCGACACATCCTCACAGTGTGTGACGGCGGGCTTCGGCGCGGCGCTCGGCGTCGAGGCGCTCGAGGCTCGCCTCGGGGGTGTGGTCGACGAACCGCATCATCTCCGCGACCCCTGGTGGCCGGCCTCCTCGGCGATGAGCCGGTGCATCTCCTGGGCCACCGACCGGTAGGCCGGGTGGCCCTGGCGGCCCGAGCGCAGCTCGATCAGGTGCATCGCCTCGCGGGCGTTGAGCTGCAGGACGAAGCGGACCTTGTAGGCGAGGCAGACCGCGTAGGGCGCCTGGGCCGGGAAGTTGTCGACCAGCACGTCGTGGAGCGCGGCCGAGCGCTCCATGCCGTCGTCGAAGGCGGCGGTGGCGCCCGGCGAGGTCGACCGGCTCGGGCCGGGTGTAGCCGTGGCGGGGGCTGAGCGCCTGCCACTCGACGGTCAGCATGCGGTGGCGCTGGAGGTCCCGGAAGGCGCCGTAGTCGGCGAGCACGTCGAAGCGGTAGTCGATCCGCTCGAGCGCCCGGCCCGGCTTGTGGCGACGGTTGGCCCGCTCCCCCACGTAGGCCCGCATGACCGCCATGCGGTCCTCGACCGCCCATGGCCCGCACCGCGTCGACGATCTGCTGCTCGGGCAGGTGCGAGTACGGGTAGAGCATCGCCGCGACCAGGTGCACCTCGGCGTCGGGGTCGAAGCTGGTGAGCGGACACCGGCGGGACCGGCTCGGCCTGGACTCGGAGGGCGGAAGCAGCCCGGCGCACGTCGGCCATCGCCGATCCGGTCGTCGACGAGGTAGTCGCTCCAGGCCACCCCCCGGTCGGGCAGGTCGACCCGCTTCAGGAACGACGGGATGACCTTGCGCAGCTCGCGCAGCATCAGGTCGGCGTAGGAGCGGGCCTCGGGCAGCGGGTGGGCCCGCATGCGCAGCAGCAGCTGCTCGTAGCCCTGGCCGGTGCCGTAGATGCCGACGTTGGACAGCGAGGCGGCCGGCAGGATGCCCCGCAGCGCGTCGAAGGCCTTGGCCCGGATGGCCTGGCGGTAGACGAAGTCGGAGTCGCGGCGTCCTTCGGGAACGTGCGCGCGGAATGTCCTGGAGGGTCGGGAGCAGCTCGGCGTAGATGTCGAACAGCCGGTCCATGTCGCCCACGTAGCGGGTGCCGAGCGGCGAGCTGAGCAGCGCCGGGTCGCGGTGGTACCGGTAGCGGCCGCCGAGGCGGGCGTCGTAGGCGATGTAGCGGGTCGACTGCTCGAGGTAGGACATCAGCCGGCCCCACTCGAGGACCTTGGTGAGCAGGTTCGACGCCTGCTCGCAGGCCAGGTGGACGCCGCCGAGCTGGGCCACCGAGTCGTCGCCGTACTCGAAGAACACCCGGTCGTAGAGCTCCTCGGCCCGGCGCAGCCCGACGGTGGCGTCGATGCTGATGTCGCCGGTGATGTCGAGCTCGCCGACGAACTCGTCGAGGAACAGGCGGCGCAGGCTCTTCGGCGAGCGCGAGTAGCGGGCGAACAGGGCGCCCTTCACGACCTCGGGCAGGTTGACCAGGGCGAACACGGGTCCGTCGAGGTTGGTGAAGTACCGCCGGAGGATGTCGGCCTCGTCGGGCGCGAACTCCTCGGCGACGTAGACCGTCACGGCGGAGGACCGTAGACCGGTCGCCGGACCGCTGTCGCCGCGGACCACGTCGTGCGTGGTCGCCGACCGGTCAACTCAGCCGCGCCGGTCGGCCCCGGCGAACGCCGCCTTCACCGTCGTCGAGCGCCCCGTCGCGGAGCCACAGGTCGGCCACGGTCAGGGCCAGCGCCTTGGCCCCGTCGAGGACCGCGGCGTCGCCCTCGGGGCCCCGGGCGTAGCGGACGAAGTCCTCGGTGTGGATGGCGACGTGTGGGCGGCGACACCTGGATCATCGGGTGGATCGACGGGCACGAGGTAGCTCACGTTGCCCATGTCGGTGCTGCCGACCACGCCGGGCGACGCCCGGTGGTCGAGGACCTCGCGGCCGAGCCGGGCCACGTTCTCGACGTACAGGTCGTCGAACGGCTCGAGGTCGACCAGGTCGGCGTAGGCCGGGTCCTTCCACTCGTAGGTCATCGTGCAGCCGGCCGCCTTCGTGCCGGCCTCGAGGCAGTCGAGCACCCGCTGCTTGAGCGGCGTCGAGCCTGCGCATCTTGGGCGAGCGGACGTACCAGATCGCCCCGGCCGGTCGGGCACGATGTTGGCCGCGTCGCCGGCTTCGGTGAAGATGCCGTGGATGCGCTCGTCGGGCCGGATGTGCTGGCGCAGGGCGGCGACGTTCATGTAGCCGAGCACGGCGGCGTCGAGCGCGTTGCGGCCCTTGTGCGGGGCGGCGGCGGCGTGGGCGGCCTTGCCCGTCGTAGGTGCACGTGGCACTGCTGGATCGCGATCGCGTTCATGTCGCAGGTCCGGCCCCGGCGGGGTGGACCATCATCGCCGCGTCGACGCCCTCGAGGGCGCCCTGCTCGGCCATGAAGACCTTGCCGCCGCCGCCCTCCTCGGCCGGCGTGCCGAGGATGCAGCACCCGGCCGCCGAGCCTCCTCGGCGAGCGCCGCGGCGGCGAGGCCCGCGCCGAGCCCGGCGGTGCCGATGATGTTGTGGCCGCAGGCGTGGCCGATGCCCGGCAGGGCGTCGTACTCGCACAGCACGGCGATCGTCGGCCCGGCAGGACCCGGCCCGGGCCGCGAACCCGGTCTCCAGCCCGTAGGCCGAGCGCTCCACGGCCAGCCCCTCGCCCTCGAGGATGCCCGTGAGCAGGTCGTGGGCGTGGTGCTCCTCGAACGCCAGCTCGGGGTGCTCGTGGATCGAGTGCGACGTGTCGATGAGGACGGCAGCGTGAGCGTCCACCAGGTCGTGGAGACGGTCCTTGATGGTGCCGAGGTCAGCCATCCGCCCAGGGTACGCCCAGGGTCGCCCACGGTCCGCTGAGGCGCTGGTCGCGGAGGAGGAGCGCTCGCCCCTACGGTGGCCGTATGAACCCGAGCACGTCCCCTGCCGGCCTGATCGCGACGACCCTGGAGGTGGCGGACGGCGTGTTCGCCTATGTCCAACCGGACGGAAGTTGGTGGCTGAACAAGCCGGCTTCGTCGTCGGACCGGGCGAGGGCGCCGAGCATCGACACCTGCTCCACGGAACGGCGCACGAGGGCCTACCTCGCCGCGATCGCCGCGGTCACTCGACCGGCCGGTCCGCACGATCGTCAACACCCATCACCATGGGGATCACACGAATGGCAACTGCCTGGTGGACGGCGCCACGATCGTCGGCCATGAAGCGTGCCGCGTCGCCGTGATGGCGACACCCATTGGCTTCGCCGACGCCGCCTTCGAGCCGATCGACTGGGGTGAGCTGTCCCTTGCGCCGCCGACCGTGACGTTCCGGCGATGGCTCGACCTCTACCTCGATGAGCGCCGGATCGAGCTGCACCATGTCGGTGGCGCAGCCCACACCGTCGATGACGTCGTGGTCTGGCTTCCGGACTGCTCGGTCCTCTTTGTCGGCGATCTCGTGTTCAACGGCGGTACGCCGTTCGCGACTGATGGGGTCGGTGGCGGGGTGGCTGGCCGCTCTCGACTGGCTCCGCAGCTTCGGTGCAGCCGTGGTGGTGCCCGGGCATGGGCCGGTCGGCGGCCCAGAGGTCTTCGAACCGGTTGGTTCGTACCTGCGCTTCGTCCAGCGGTAGCCGCCGCTGGTAGGGAGTCCGGCATCACCCCGCTCCAAGCCGCGCAAGCGGCCGACCTCGGGGAGTTCGCCGATCTGACCGATCCAGAGCGTCTGGCGGGCAACCTGCACCGGGCCTACGCCGAGCTCGATGGCCAACCGCTCGGCTCGGCGATCGACATGCTTGCCGCGATCACCGACATGATCGAGGCCTCAACGGCGGCCCGATGCGGACTCACGTGTGACCGCCGCTCGTTTGCGGCCCGCATGCTTCACACCACGCACGTGAGGGCGTCGGGCTCGACTCTGAGGGACAGCGTGCGAGCCCGGCCGACCAGCTGACCGTCGAGCCAGATGTCGAGCGGACGAACGAAGTCGCACTGGGTCGACTTGACCTGCCGCTCCACGATGCCGGGATGGGGAACATGGGTGCCCGACGGGAGGCGTCGGCGGACCTTGAGTCGGTCGTCGATCGAGGGCTGGCCGGACAACGTGTTGAGCAGACCGTCGCCGGGGTGCGCCCTCGGCGCCACGTCCCACGTACCGAGCCATTCGGCGTTCATGGCCGCGAACGCTCTCCCCGCCACCACGAACGGCGGGCGACGAGATGGGCAACGAACCAGTGCAGCCGGCCATCGACGAGAACCGACGCCGAGATCCACCGCAAACCGCATGGCATCCCGGCCCCGGAGCCGGGCTCGTCACCGTGGCCACCTACGGTGCGGCACAGATCGCCGCCCACAAGTCCGAGCGTCGGGACGGAGCGTTCGCTCGCCGGGCTCTCTCGACGACCGCCCGCGCATCGGTGTCGGAGCGCACGACGACACCGTCGGCTGGCAACTCCCCGGGCTCGCCCCAGGGCCGGCCCTTCTCGACCGTCACCGGACCGGCGGGTCGGCTCGGTCCGTCAGGCCATGTTTGTCTTCGTCGTCGTCAGCGGGCACTGCGGCATCGTCGTCTCCGGCGCCCACCGCCGAAGACGCCGCAACGACGCCGCGGAACAGGTGGTCGGCGGCCTGCTGCGCGGCCCGGCCGGTGGCGGCCGACGGCGCCACGTCGGCGATCTGACGCAACAGGTCGATGAGCTGTTTGACGTTGCGAACGAAGTCGCCGCCGGACAGGTCCTCGTCGGCCAGGACCCGGTCGAACGGTTCACCCGCCGCCCACGCGTATGCCAAAGGGAGGAACGTGGGGTCGGGCCGGCGGGACTCGGGCAGCCGGGCCCGTAGCTCGTCGGCATTGAGTTGGCGTGCGATCTCGTCGATCGAGACGACCCGCCGGCGAACCTCGGCCGAGGGGTACCACGGCGGAGGCGGTGGGGCGGCTTGTCCGATGCTCGTAGGTGAAACAGGAGACGATTCCGGCGAGGCGGGCGGGTCCAGCCCGTCGAGCAAGCCTCGAACGAGCGCCTCAGCGACGAGAAGGTCGGTCTCGTGGAAGAGGCGGGCCAGGACCCGGCCCTTCTCGGTTACCGACCAGTCCCCGAGGTGGCCCCAGCGGCCGAGGACCTCGTCGAACCGCTTGGCCACCGAGTCCGTCCGGCCCGCGATCCGGCGCTCGAGGTCGGCGACCTCACGGCCGATGCGCTCGGCTTGGCGAGGGAGCGAAGGTGCGCCGCAGGTCGGGCACGGGCGATCGGGTGTGCGTCCGCCGCCGATGCCCTCGGCCGGCCGATGAGGCACCCGATGTCGAGGTGATCCGTGCTTCAGCCGGGTCCGACGTAAGGCAGCCGCTATCTGGTGGATGAACGCGCTGTTGTTGGGAGCGAACGGCGCGGGAGGGTCAGGCTGGCCAAACGATCGGGCGGGTTGGCGAAGTCGCCCGCCCCGAGTTGCAGACGGGCGGCCGCCCGGGTTGACCGCCCGCAGCTTGATCGAGCCGCCCTTGCGGAAGGCGACGGAGAGGATCGCCGCCCGGTCGCCGCTGCACCCGGATCACGTCGCCTGGCTTCAGCCGGCTCAGCGCCTCGTCGACCGCACGCCGTGCCGCGCTGGTCGTACTGGCGTGTTCATCGGCCGGAGCAACGCCCGGTACTCCTCGATGTCGCCGAGCTCGCAGCGGGCGTCCGCCTCGACCAGCTCCGAGCGCGGCGACCTGCGACGCCCGGCGGGTCTCGAAGCGGACCACCGACCTGTCCGCCTGGTACTGGGCGAAGGACTGGTTGAGCAGGCGATGTGCATCGTCGGACGCGTAACGCTGGACGAGGTTGGCGGCCATGTTGTAGGTGGGTCGGAACGCACGACGTCAGCGGGAAGTCGCCGGCTGGCGGCCAGCGCGGCGACCCGATCGAAGGGCACGAACGGTGACCACAGCACGATCGCGTGGCCGACCGGGTCGATGCCCGGCGCCCGGCCCGGCCCGTGAGCTGGGTGTACTGGCCTGGCGTGAGGTCCTCGTGCCGTTCGCCGGTGAACTTGCTGAGGCTCTCGATCACGACGGAGCGGGCCGGCATGTTGATGCCGAGCGCGAGGGTCTCGGTCGCGAACACGACCTTGACCAAGCCCCTCGGCGAAGCACGCCTCCACCGCCTCCTTGAACGGCGGCACCATGCCGGCGTGGTGCGGTGCGACGCCGGCCTCCAGGCCAGCCGCGAAGCGGTCGTAGTCGAGGACGTCGAGATCGGCATCGCCAAGGTGCTCGACGTGTCGCTCGGCGATGCGCGCGGATCGCGGCGCGCTCGTCGGCGCGTGGTCAGCCGGACACCCGACTCGAGCAGGGACCGGGCTGCGTCGTCGCACCCGGCGCGGCTGAAGATGAAGTAGATCGCCGGGCAGGAGGTCCTCGTCGACGAGCCGGTCGACCACCTCCAGACGGCGGGGCGTCGCGTACCGGCGCCGGCGTCCGCCCGCGCTGGTAGCGCCGTGCGTGGCCCGCGGAGGTCGCCGCGTCGAGCCGGTCGCCTTCCGGGTTGGGCCGCCCGTCGACCAGCGTCGGGAGCAGCAGAAGGTCGGGCGATTGGCGGTCGGCGACGAGGTAGAGGTTGACCAGCTCGACGGGGCGCTCGTGCTCGATCGACCGTGGCCGTCGGCCCTCGGACCGTCGCTGATCCAGCGGCGCAGCTCGTCCGCGTTCGACACCGTGGCCGACAGGCACACGAGCGTGACCTCCGCGGCAGGTGGATGATCACCTCCTCCCACACCGGCCCGCGGTAGGCGTCCTGCAGGTAGTGGACCTCGTCGAGCACGACGTAGCGCCAAGTCCGTCGAGCGTGGCCGACCGGCGTAGATCATGTTGCGCAGCACCTCGGTCGTCATCACGACGATCGGGGCGTCGCCGTTGATGGCGTTGTCGCCGGTGAGCAGGCCGACCCGCCCCGCCCCGTGCCGGCGCAGGAGGTCGCCGTACTTCTGGTTCGACAGCGCCTTGATCGGCGTCGTGTAGAAGGCCTCGCCGGCCCTCCGCCAGGGCACGGCGACGGCGTGCTCGGCGACCACCGTCTTGCCGGAGCCGGTCGGCGCGGCGACGAGGACGGACTGGCCGGCGTCGATCGCCTCGATCGCCTCGACCTGGAACCGGTCGAGGGTGAAGCGTTCGCTGTCGTCAGCGCTCACGGCTTGGTCACCAGACGTGTGTCACGCTGCAGCTTGCGCCTTGCGCAGCACGACGCTCGCGGATGCGGCCGAACAGGATGGCGATCTCGTAGAAGAGCACATCGGGAGAGCGAGGGCGAGCATGCTGATCGGGTCGGCGCTCGGGGTGATGACGGCGGCCGACCACGAAGATGATGACGATGGCGTACCGCCGGAAGCCGCGCAGCTTCCTGCTGTCGAGCACACCGACGAGCTGGAGGAAGACGAGCAGGATCGGGAACTCGAAGCCGACACCGAACGCCAGCATCATGTAGACGATCAGCGTGAGGTACTTCGGCGCCGCTGTAGGCCTGGCGAAGCTGCTCTCCCGACGACTGACTGCAGGAACTCGCAGCGCCTTCGGCAGGGTCCAGAACGCGATGGCCGCACCGGCGGACGAAGAGGAGCGGTGCCGACACGACGAAGCCGACGGCGTACTTGCTTCTCGTTCGAGTAGAGGCCGGGCGACACGAAGCGCCAGAGCTGCCAGAGGACGCACCGGCATGGCCAGCCGATGCCGATGTACGTCGAGATCTTGATGCGGACGGAGAAGCCCTCGAGCGGGTCGGTGAGCAGCAGCCGGCCGCCGGTGATGCTCTGCGGGCTTGCGATCTCGCTGCAGCGGCTGGGTCAGGAAGTCGCAGGACCGCATGGGTAGAGCGATCCACCCGATCACGGCACCGATGGCGATGGCGATGACGCACCTGATGATCCGGTCCGCGCAGCTCGCCGAGGTGCTCCATGAGGGACATGCGACCGTCGTCGGCGCTGCCGCCTCTCGTCTGTACGGCCTCGGTGCTCATGGGCTGGCTCTACGGAGCGGACCGGGGTGCGGGTCAGCCCGACGCACGGTCGCTGGCGTCCAGTGCTCGTCGACGTCCTCGTGGTCACCGGTGGTGGTACCGGAGTGAACGTTCCGTAGAACCGCTCGGCTGACGTCGGGTCGTCGTGCGATGCGGTCGTGGCTCGGGCCCGCACCGTTGGAGTGGTCGTCGACGTCGCCTTCGGAGTCCGGGCGACTGGCTTCGGTGATGTCGGCCTCCTCGGGCCGGCGTGGAAGCTTCGACTCGCCGCTGGGCGTCACCCCGGTGGGCACGTCCAGCGCGTTGCGGATCTCCTCCTGGAAGCCGGACGACATCTGGCGGACCTGGCCATCAAACTCGCCGACCGCGGACCGCCTCGGGGAGCTGTTGGGGCCCAGCACGATCAGGGCGAGCAACAGGATGACGAGGATCTCGGGCCGCCGAGGTTGAACATGGTTGCGAGCCTACCGGTGCTCGAGCTCGTCCAACGAGGCGCGGGCTCCCGCGCGGCCCGGCTCACGCGAGCCAATCCGGCACGGTCGGAGCGCAAGTCTCGGCATGCATCCGCAAGGAGGGAGCGCTGCGGATGGCGATCCTCCGCAGCTGCGTCGACGAGCAGCAAGTGAACGCCGCGATCAGTATCGTGGGAGGCGGCAGCCCACAGCAGCTCGCACAGGAGCCGAGGACGACCCAGAGCGTCGGCCACCACGGAGCGGCTCTACCGGGGCTCGTGCTCAGGCCCGCGCCGATCCGGTCCAGGTTGTCGATCCAGTCATCGCTCTCGCATCAGCGTCGTGGAAGTCGAGCAGGTCGTCGTGGGTGATCGGTCCGCCCGAGCGGGACTCGAACAGCTCGGCCGGGAGGCGCCAGGTGGCCAGGCGGACGCCGGTGGCGACGAGCAGCTCGACGATGCGGGGGTCGGCTGGCTTCACGACGACGATCTCGCAGCTCGGGCATCGAAACGAGTACGTGCCCTGGTTGTCGTCGGTGCAGACCCGAACCTCGACGTCGCGCGTCGTCAGCTCGACGTCGCCGCAGTCTGCGCAGCTTGCTCGAATCGTTGCCATGGACGCCCTTCCTCGAACACCTATTGACAGGTCCTCCATCGGCGTCGGCCAATGGTTTCTTTAGGCTGCGGGACCAATCGGACAAGGAAGGCCCGTCCGCTGTCCAGTTTGGGCGAGGGGCATGTCCTCCGCTGGCTCGAACCCGTCCCGGGACACCAGCATTACCCCGTGCCGACCCGTCTTCCATCCTTGCGACGGCCCCCCATCGGGTTCGCCCACCGGGGTGCCCGTGCCCACGCGCCGGAGAACACGCTCGAGGCCTTTCGCCCTCGCGCTGCGGCTCGGCGCGACCGGTCTGGAGAGCGACGTCTGGCTCACCGCCGACGGCGTGGCCGTGCTCGACCACGACGGGGTCGTCGGGCGCTCTGCGCAGCGGCCGATCGCCGACATCGACCGGGCCGATCTCCCGCCCACATCCCGACGCTGGCGGAGCTCTACGAGTCGTGCGGCACCGACTACGAGCTCTCGCTCGACGTGAAGGACCCCGCGGCCGGTCGCTCGCATCGCCGACGTGGTCCGGCTCCGCGGGCCCGGACCAGGCTGAGCGGGTGTGGCTGTGCCATCACGATCTCGACCTCCTCGCCTCGTGGCGGGCCCTGAGCCCCGCGGTCCGGCTGGTCGACTCGACCCGCCTCAGAGCGTGAAGCCGGGACCCGAGCGCCACGCCGCGAGCCCTGCACGCCCAGCGATCGACGCCGTCAACCTCCACCACTCGGAGTGGACCGGTGGGCTGACCACGCTGTTCCACCGGTTCGGCGTCCTGGCCTTCGGATGGGACGCCCAGCACGAGCGCATCCTCGACGAGCTGCTCGACATCGGCATCGACGCCGTCTACAGCGACCACACCGACCGCATGATGGACGGCCGTCCGCGCGGCTGGACGACTGAAGCCTTTCGTCGATTGCGGTCGTTCGAGTACCGATTGGGTACGCAAACGACCCGAGTTCGTCGGATCGACGAGCGTGCCGATCTTGGACGGCGGCCAGATGACCATGAAGGCTCGGCCGACGATCAGCTTCTCGGAGATCGGACCGAAGCACCGGCCGTCATGGGAGTTGGTGCGGTTGTCGCCCATGACGAACACCATGCCCTCGGGAATGAGCAGACCGGCCTTGGTGTCGATGCCCTTCACGTTCGCCGAGGCCGCAGCTGCTGTAGGTCGTCGGCTTGCCGTGCACATACGGCTCGTTGAGGAGGCGGCCGTTGATGCTGACCCGATCTGCGGTGATCGAGACCCGCTCCCCCGGCAGCAGCGATCGACCCGTTTGATGAGGTCCTTGATCTCCTCGGACGGCTCCGTTGGCGGACGTTCGAACACCACGACGTCGCCCGCGGTGTACGTCGTGGAAGTCATAGGCGAGCTTGTTGACCGAGCACCCGGTCGTTCTGGACGAGGGTCGGGCTCATGGACGGTGACGGGATGTAGAAGGCCTGGAACAGGAACGTCTTGACCAGGAGGGCGACCAAGACGGCGCCGACGATGACGGCGAGCCACTCCAGCCCGCTGCGCAGCGAGGATCGCTTCTTCTTGGGTTCTTCCTGGTTCTCCACCGCCTCTGCGGTCGCCGGTCAGTGGCAGGACGGAGTCCCCCGACGGTGGCGACACGGAGGCCGGTGTCTCACCGAGGACACGTCCCGTCCCTCGTCGTAGCGCCGATGGCGCAGCTGGTCGGGCGAGCCGCTCGACGGAGCGGGCGGAGCGGACTCGGTCACTGAGGCGACGATAGCACGAGGAGGTCGGCGGCCTCCTTCGCACACTCACGTGGTGGAGCCCTACCACACCGCGTTGGTTCGCGGACACCTACAGCGAGCCGATCTTGGAGGGCGGCCAGATGACCGTGAAGGCTCGGCCGACAATCAGTTTCTTGGAGATCGGGCCGAAGCACCGGCCGTCATGGGAGTCGGTGCGGTTGTCCCCCATGACGAACACCATGCCCTTCGGAATGAGCAGACCGGCTTCGGTGTCGATCCCCTTCACGCTCCCGAGGCCGCAGCTGATGGTCGTCGGCTTGCCATGCACATACGGCTCGTTGAGCAGGTGCCCGTTGATGGCCACCCGATCTGAGGCGATCGAGATCCGCTCCCCCGGCGAGCACGATCACCCGTTTGATGAGGTCCTTGATCTTCTCTGCGGACTCCGTTGCCGGACGTTCGAATACCACGACATCGCCCCGGTGCACGTCGTGGAAGTCGTAGGCGAGTTTGTTGACCAGCACCCGGTCGTTCTGGACGAGGGTCGGGCTCATGGACTGTGACGGGATGTAGAAGGCTTGGAACAGAAACGTCTTGACCACGACCGCGACCAAGACAGCGCCGGCGATGACCGCGAGCCACTCCAGCCCGCTGCGCAGCGACGATTGCTTCTTCTTGGATGCTTCCTCGTTCTCCACCGGCTCTGAGGTCGCCGGTTCAGTGACCGGATGGAGTCCTCCGACGGGTGCCGAATGCGAATGCTGGCGTCTCACCGCGGATATCCCTCGCCCCTCGTCGTACCGCCGGTCGCGCACCCGGGCGGGCGACCCGCTCGATGGAGCGGGCGAGACGATGCGTT
>CAVVKP010000036.1:0-6599 GCA_963748785.1 uncultured Actinomycetota bacterium
CGTGATCAGCGACGATGCCGCCTGGTCCAAGGTCGCGGTCACCCCGATGATCGGCGTGAACGACACCAGCGACGAGGTGTTCACCGTCGCCAACGCCGCCCAGCTTGAGGCGTTCGCCGCCAGCAAGCACCTGGCCTGGCTGTCCATGTGGTCGGCGGCCCGGGACACCCAGTGCCCGGGCGGCGCGCAGGGCTCCGCCTCGCCGACCTGCAGCAGCATCACCCAAGCGCCCGACGCGTTCATGAAGGCGCTCGGCGCTTACTTAGCGGGACCCCTCCCCGCGCGACCGTGCCCCTCGCCCAGGGGCGGCGAGGGGCACGGTCATATCCGCGCTCGCCGGCCAGGCCGGCCAACGGTGCCGGTAGCCAGAGCCACTGGCGGGCGGCGGCGGCTGGTAGGGCTCCACCGGCGGGGCCCGGCCGGTGGCGAGCCCCTGGTAGCCCCCAGCGCGGGGTGGGCCCGGGCTCGCCCACGTCGCTGCCGACGGGTTCCTGCGATACGTCCTGCGCGATGGCGGTGCCCCACTCGAAGTAACTCATCAGGGCCGCGGCCAGCTCCGGACGGCCGGGCAGCACCTCGTCGATCACCTCGGCCATAAGCTCCAGCCAGCGCCTGCGGTGCTCGTCGCGGATCCCGATGCCCAGGTGGCTGCGGAGCAGCGCGTGGTGGCCGCCGAGCCGTGCCGTGTAGATGCCACCGCCGAGCACCTCGGCCAGCCACACCGGCCACGTGCTCGGAGTGGGCCCTGGTGAAGTGCGCGAACACCGGGGCGAGCAGCTCGTCGGAGAGTCTACCGGGTCGGTAAAAGGCTGTGGACAGGCGGCGGAGGCCGTCGATGCCGCCAGCGTCGTCGTAGAGCGAGGTAGTCACGGTCGCCTCCTCATGGGTCAGGGCGCGGGCGCCAGGGTCGGCAGGCGAGGGTCGGCGAAGTCGGCGCGTCGGCCTGGCCCGCGCGAGAGCTTTACAATACGACACGGTGTTGTTTGATATGCAGGCGGCGTCAAACGCGGGAAAGGCCGGCCGCGGACCCAGGGTCACGGGCAGGGTTGCCCGCAGGTTCGCGCGCAGAGCGCGGGCCCGGGCGGGCGCGGGACCCGGAGATCGACACGCGGGTGCTGGCCGTCGCCGCCCGCCACCTGGCCCGCCACGGCTACGAGGCGATGTCGCTGGCCGCCATACGCCCACGAGGCGGGCACGACGCGCCAGGCGCTGTACCGGCGCTGGCCGGACAGGCGAGCCTGGCGGCCGACGCCCTGCTCGCCGCCGCCGAGGCGCGCACCGAAGGCCGCCTCGGCCAGCCCGCTCGCCGACCTGGTGGCCGAGCTGGCAGACTCCGGCGGGGCGTCTCGCGTCTGGGCGGTCTCGCGGCCGGCGTCATCCTGCAGGACGGGACCGCCGCCGGGCCCGGGCCCGCTACCAGGCCCGGGGTGGTGGCCCCGCGGCGCGCCCGTATCCGGGCCATCCTGGAACGGGCCGCTCGGCTCGGGCTGATCGATCCCGGCGCCGACCTGGAGGTGGCGGTCTCGCTCGGCACCGGCTCCTGGTACGCCCTGGCCCTGGCCGGCCAGGTCCCGCCCGCCGACTGGCCGGACCGGGCCGCCGCGCTGGTCTGGCGGTCCGTCGGCGGGACCTTGCCGCCGGGTCAGCCAGCCGTCGAGTGACAACGCCGCCCGGCGACCACGCCGTTAGGGATGGTAACAGGCGGTGACAATCCCGGCTCAGCTAGCTCACCGGGGCCGACGTCGGCCTGGGCCTGGGCCGAGGCTGGGCGGCGGGGTCGCCGGGGCCGGCCTTCCTGCGCGCCCGTCGGGCCACCGACCGGGCCAGCTGGGCCGCCGTGTGGTGGGTGCCGGCGATGAACCGCACGCCCGGCCCCATGCTGACCATGGTGGGCGCGCCCGCGAAGTACAGGCCGGGAACGGCCGACTCGCCGGCCCGGTTCACCACGGGGAAGCCGGACCGGGTGACCAGGCCCGCCTTGATGCTCGGCCGACAGGAACGGCAGGCGGGTCGCGTCGATGCGGAACCCGGTGCCCGCGATGACGTGGTCCGCCTCGACGCTCGACTGCCGGGAGCCGTCCAGGCGAAGCCGCACCCCGCTGCCGTGCGCCTCGACCCCGGTGACCCGGTGGTCGTACAGCACGTCGACGACGCCCTCCACCCGGTCACGGAGCCACCAGGCGCCGCTGGGCGCGAAGGTGGTCAGCGTCTTGTGCACGCGGAGGTTCTCCGGCAGCCGCCGGAAGAAGTCCGGTGAGCCGTAGGCGACGCAGGCCCAGCCCTCGCACAGGTGCGCCGGCGGCCGCTGGATCCGGTCGAGCAGGCCGACCTCCGGGGCGATCTGCGTCTCCCAGGTGACCTTCGGCTTGCGCACCACGATCTGCACGTCGGCACCCGCCTCGTGCAGCAGCGCGCCGGTCTGCAGCGACGACTGCCCGCCGCCGACCACCGCCACCCGCTTGCCGCGGAACTTGTCCAGCCGGTCGTGAGCCATGCTGTGCGTCACCAGGTCGTCCGGCAGCCCGGACAGCTCGGCGGGCATGAACGCGTAGGGCATCATGCCGGTCGCGACGATCACCGCCCGGGCCAGCATCGGTGACTCCTCGGCGAACTCCACCTTGAACCCGTCCGCCGACCGGGGTCACGCTGGTCACCGTCAGGTCGCGGATGTCGGGCACCAGCTGCTCGGTGAACCAGTCGGCGTACTCCAGGAAGCGGTGCAGGGGCAGCGGCCCCACTCGGTCCACGTAGTCGTCGAAGCCAGCCAGCCCGGCCCACGTCTTAATGTCGTACCCGCGCGTGGCGGCGGAAATGGACGAGCCCCACGGTTCCGACTTGAGGAACAAGCCCAGCGGCATGTGATTGCGCCAGGTGTTCATGGGACGGCCGACAATGGTGTGCTCAATGCCGCGGCTGCGCAGGTGAACGGAAATCGAGAGGCCAAACGGGCCCGCGCCAATGACAAGTACGTCACTCATGGCCATGAAGAGGTTCCCTCACAAAGGTGTGCGGATGATTGCTGCCCGAGCGGCACTGGTGCCGGCTAGTCCTGCGACTGCTGCCGTCCTCGCGCCACTCCTTCCGGTTGACCCACTGCTTCCGGACGATCGCCGCCGTGTCCCACACCTCGGCCAGCGCGGGCCGCATGTCACGCCGGTCGACGAAGTCATAATGACGGGTCCGGAAGAATTCCGAGGTGAACGTCCGCAGGCCGCGGCCGAGCGGGACGCTGTCCGGCCGGCCGGCCGCCATCACGCCGTCCCACAGCCAGCGCAGGTCCCCGGCCAGCCAGCGGGTCCGGACGCCGGCCCGGTATGACTTCACCGGCTCGATCGGCTGGCCGGTCCCCCACTGCCAGATCATCAGCGGGAAGTCGACACCCGAATGGATCGCGTTCTCCAGCGTTCCGGCGAGCCGCGCGTTGATCTCCATCAGCAGCGGCTTGCCGCTGGCGTCGCGCCGGAACTCGACCTCGCTCGGGCCCTCCACGCCGATCGCGGTGGCCAGGCTCACCGCCGCGTCCAGCAGCTCCTCGGGGACCTCGAAGCTCTCCCGCATGGCCGAGACGCCGCCGAGCGGCGGGGTGGTGCGGTGGGCAATGCACCCGCAGTGCGCCTTCACCTCGCCGTCCACGATGAACAGGCTGACCCCCTCGCGGCGGCCCGCTCGCGAACTGCTGGGCGAGCACCTCGCAGCCGGTGGCCAGGAACCGCTCGGTCGCCTCCAGCGCCTCCGGCCTCGGTGAGCACCTCGGTCGGGACCATCCGGACCGGCACCTTGCCGGTCCACGACACGGTCGGCTTGAGCACGAACGGGTAGCCGAACTGCGCCTCGGCCTCGCGCAGGTCTTCGACCCCGGTCACCGGGATGGACTCGGGTAGGCGATACCAAGCTTGTCCGCGAGCTCAAGGGTGCGGACCTTGTCGTTAGCGATCTCAAGCGCGGCGTCCGAGGCCACCGCCAGCATGGAGCCGAGGTCCGCGAACCGCTCCCGGTGCGGCGCCAGCAGGGTGATGTTGGCGTCGCCGACCGGCAGGACGACCCGGATGCCGTGGTCCCGGGTGAACGCGATGACGGCCTCGACGTACCCGGCCGGTTCGCTCACGTAGTCCGGCAGCACCAGTGGCGCGCGCGCAGTAGCGGGACTGGAACGCGGGCGGCTCGTGGCGCGGCGGGTACTGGCCGCTCGCTCTCGCCGAGGGCGACCCGGAGCCCGGACCGGGCCAGGCTCCGCGTGCTCGTCAAGCTGTGCTTGTGCGACGCGTCCAAAATCAGGATGTCGTAGTCGCCCCGCCCCCCACCGTCTCGGGCTTCTCCCGCGCGACTGCCTCAAGCGCTGCTCCGGTCATCTACCCTGAACCCCTCTGTCTTTGTGTGTAAGCCCGCGGCGCGCGCGGGCACCAGAGAATCGTCGAAGAGGAACCAAAGAAGTCAGTATGCCCTGATGCGCGCGATCACTGCTCGCTGATCGTCGAATGTGGGGGTTAGTGCCGAAATGTCCGTTCGAGCTGATTGATCTTGATCATGTCACTCCGCTGGCCGGGCTAGACTCCGGCCCGTGCGCAGAATGCTGCTGACCTCGAACGGGCTGCGGAACGAGCGTCCTGCGAGGCCGCGCTGGCCGACCTGGTCGGCAAGCCGTTCCGGCGCGCGCGGGTGGTGTTCATCCCCACCGCCTCGGCCGCGGCCGACGGGGACCACGGCTGGCTGGTCGATGACCTGAGCCGGCTGCACGGCCTGCGGCTGGCGGGAGCTTGACTTCCTCGAGCTGAACGGCCTGCCCGCGTCCGATGGTACTGCAGCCGACTGCGGCACGCCGATGTGATCTACGCTGCCGGCGGCAACCACTACCACCTGGCCAACAGCTTCATCGCCACCGGACTGGCCGGCGCAGCTGGCCGGCCTCCTGGAGTCGCGGGTCTACGTCGGCGTCAGCGCCGGCTCGATGATCTTCAGCCGGAACCTGTCCGAGCGGACAGGCAAGGCGTTCGGTGAGCAGGACGACCTGCGGATCCTCGGTGAGACGCCGCCGCGGTCGCCCGGCCGGGCTGTTCGACTGGTACCTCAAGCCGCACCTCAACTCGGCCAGCTTCCCCAACCGGACCCTGCGCGTGGTTCGAGCGGGCCGCCGCCAAGCTCGACTGCCCGGTCTACGCCATCGACGACGACTCGGCCGTCCGGGTCCGCGGCGACGACGTGGACGTGGTCTCGGCCGGCCAGTGGCGGCTGCTGAACGCGGAGGGGTGCGACCCCGCAGGCCGCGGTGCCCGGCGAGGACCGGGGGACGGCGGGAGGGCGGGGCGTTTCCGGCGCCGGGCCGGGCGGGGACGGTGACGCGGCCAGGCCGGTTGCAGAACCGCCCGACGCAGACGCGCCGCCCGCCGACTTGCCATGCTGGGGGGCAGACAGCTGCTCCCCGGCCGCCGGTGAGGAGATCCGTACATGATCATCGATTGCGCCCACTACCAGGACGGCCGCAGGACGGACGAGAAGGGCGTGCCGCTTGAGGAAGTGGCCGCGCGGCGCACCATCGGCGGCTTCGTCTGGCTGGGGCTGTTCGAGCCGGACAAGGCGGAGCTGGACCACGTCAGCGAGGTCTTCGGGCTGCACGAGCTGGCGGTCGAGGACGCGCTCAGCGAGCACATGCGGCCGAAGATCGAGCGCTACGACGGCGGCATCCAGCTGGTCATCTTGCGGACCACCCGTTACGACGATGACGCCGAGGAGGTCAAGTTCGGGGAGATCAGCGTCTTCCTGGCGCCGACTTTCATCATCACCGTGCGGCAGGGCGGGGCCAGTGAGCTGCGCGGGGCCAGACAGCGGTTTGAGCAGCGCCCGGAGCTGATGGACGCCGGCAGCGCAGCGGCCCTGTGGGGGATCCTGGACGTGGTGGTGGACGGGTACACGCCGGTGGTTAGCGAGCTTGAGCGGGACATCGACCAGATCGAGGCCACCGTCTTCTCCGGTGCCGCCGCGCCGACCGAGCGGATTTACTCGCTGCGCCGCGAGGCGACCGACTTCTACCGCGCCGTCCACCCGTTGCTGCCGGTCATCGCGGCGGTCGAGCGGATGGCCGACAAGAAACTCCGGCACTACCTGCGCGACGTTCAGGACCACCTGTTGCTCGTCGACGAGGAGATCGCCGCCCAGCGCGACCTGCTTGGCACGATCCTGGAGGCCAACATGGCGGTGATCACGGTGGAGCAGACCAGGGTCAGCATCCGGCAGAACTCCACCATCGAGCAGCTGACCATCCTGTCCTCGATCTTCCTGCCGCTCACCTTCGTCACCGGCTTCTTCGGCCAGAACTTCGGCTGGCTGGTGCGGAACGTGGACGGCGTGAACGAGTTCGTCATCTACGGCATCGGCGGCCTGGTCGTGCCGCTGACCCTGCTGCTCACCTGGCTGCGCCGGTCACGCAAGGCGCGCACCGTCTGACCCCGCCGGCCGTGGCCGGCGGGGTCAGACTGGGCCCCGCCTACCCGCCCGGTCCACGGGATGATCGCCTCGGGGTCGCGGCGGCTCCGGTCCGGGGAGCCGCTGGCCGAGGGCGAATCTGGGGACGCGCAGCCCGGGCTAGGTGCTCGCGGTGAACGCGG
>CAVVKP010000037.1:0-159887 GCA_963748785.1 uncultured Actinomycetota bacterium
ATCACGAGGCGCGCTCGCTTCGCTCGCCATCGCTCGCAACGCTCGCTCCGCTCCCCGCTCGCAGCGGTACTTCAGTCGCGATCGATCACGACCACCGCGTTGTCCGCACGACGCGCTCCACGTTGCCACCAGCGCTCCGCCTCACGGGTCCTACCGCGCACCTCCTGGTACGCCGTCCCCGAGCGCAGGACTCTCGCGACGCCCGTGACCGTCGGCTCGGTCGCGCCGTCGGCGAAGAGCAGCAGCCGTGCGCCGTCCAGCTGCCGCACGTCGCGGATTCGCGCCGAGAAACCCGGGCGGCCGTCGTGCAGCGTCACCACCAGCGCCTCCAGCAGAGGTGTCGCCTTGGGGGCGGTGCGGACCGTCATGGCTCGGTGCACCGCAGGAGTATCGCTCAGCCGAGCTCGAGCACCCGGTCCACGCCGGCGTCCTCGAGGAACCGGGGGTCGTCGCCCACGACCAGCAGCGCGCCCCGGTAGGCCGTGAGCACCGAGACCAGGGCGTCGTACGACGCCAGGTCGAGGTTGTTCGTCGGCTCGTCCAGCATGAGCAGCTGCGGGGCCGGGTCGGTGAGCAGGAGCGCGCGCCAGGCTGGCCCGGAACCGCTCGCCACCGGACAGGGTGGCCACCATCCGGTCGGCGGCCGACGCCACGGAACAGGAACCGCGCGAGCCGCGCTCGCACCGGGTTGACCTCGTGGCCCGGCGCGCGTGCGAGCACGTTGTCGACGACGCTGAGGTCCTCGTCGAGGAGGTCCAACCGCTGGGGCAGCAGGCCCGACGGCACATGCGTCCGCACCGAACCGGACCGTGGCGGCACGGCCCGGCGATCGTGTCGAGCAGGGTGGTCTTGCCCGCACCGTTCGGGCCGGTGATCGCGACCCGGTCCGGTCCTCTGAGGTCGAGCTCGACGGGAGCGCCGGTGCGCAGGACGAGGTGGTCCGTCGTGAGGACGAGCCGGCCCCTGTGCGCCTCGGTCCCGGGCAGGTCCACCCGGATCGTCCGGTCCTCGCGCAGGCGAGCCTCCGCCGCTTCCAGGCGATCGCGTGCCGAGCTCGAGCCGCTCGTCGTGAACCTTCCGGTACGACGCCACGCTCTTCTCTGACCGGTCTTGTAGTAGTCCCGCGCCGCCTTGCCCATGTTGGTCCGGATCGCGTTGCGCTGACCTTGTCGGGTTCGCTCTGTGACGACCCGCTCGGCCTCGACCCGGTCCGCCTTCTGGCGGCGTACGTCGGACCGGGCAGCGGACACCGCCCGCTCCGCGGCGTCCTGCTCGGCGCGGACCTGCTCGGCGTACGCGCTGAACCCGCCGCCGTACCACCGCACCTGCCCGTTCCGGAGGTCGCCGATCCGGTCCATCCGCTCGAGCAGCTCGCGGTCGTGGCTGACGAGCAGAAGCGTGCGCGGCCAGGAGCCGAGGACGTCATGGAGCCTGGCCCGGGCCGGGCCGTCGAGGTTGTTGGTCGGCTCATCGAGGAGCAGCACGTCCGGCCGGAGCAGGAGCAGCCGCGCGAGACCGAGCCGGATCACCTCGCCACCGGACAGCTCGCCGATCCGCCGGTCGAGGAGGTCGGAGGGGCAGCCCGAGCCGGTCGAGCTCGGCGGTCGCGCGCTCCTCGACGTCCCAGTCGTCGCCGACCGCCTCGAGGTCCGCCGGGTCGCCGGAGCCGCCGTCGAGCCTCCCGCAGGGCCCGGAGCGGCTCCGCGATGCCGAGGAGGTCGTCGACCTGGCGGTCCCGGTCGAGGGTGAGGTCCTGCGGCAGGTAGCCGACCTCCCCGGTGACCTGGACGGAGCCACGGGTGGGCGCGAGGACGCCGGCCGCGAGGCGCAGGAGCGTCGACTTGCCGGACCCGTTCACGCCGACAAGGCCGGAGTGGCCCGCCGGGACGAGCAGGTCCACGCCGTCGAGGACGGTGTCGCCGTCCGGCCAGGTGAGGCCGACGCCGGTGAAGGTGAGCATGCTGGAAACGGGCGCCGTCACGGGAGCCTCCCGGGTGTCGGAACTGATCGCCCGGGAGCAGGGCTCGACCGGGCGGATGGTCACGTTCAGACGTCAGGACACGACGTCGAGACTTAGGTCGGCGGCGTCCGCGGACGCACCCGATTTAGCGCTCTGACGTCGGGTACTGTGGCCGACTGGCACAGCGTCGTGCGGCACTCGTACCACCCCCATTCACCAACGTCGGAGACACCGCTGTGAACAAGCCGATCGTCCTGATCGCGGAGTCGTTGAGCCCGGCCACCATCGAGGCCCTGGGACCCGACTTCGACGTGCGCGAGTGCGACGGTGCCGACCGGACGGCGCTGCTCGCGGCGATCGCCGACGCCGACGCGCTGCTGGTCCGCTCGGCGACCAAGGTGGATGCCGAGGCGCTCGCCGCGGCCACGCGCCTCAAGGTCGTCGCCCGCGCCGGGGTCGGGCTCGACAACGTCGACGTCCGCGCCGCGACCCAGTCCGGCGTGATGGTGGTCAACGCGCCGACGTCCAACATCGTCTCGGCCGCCGAGCTCGCGGTCGCGCTCATGCTCGCCGCCGCCCGGCACGTCTCGCCCGCCCACGCCGCCCTGCGCAACGGTGAGTGGAAGCGGTCGAAGTACACCGGCATCGAGCTCTACGAGAAGACCGTCGGCATCGTCGGGCTCGGCCGGATCGGCGTGCTGGTGGCGCAGCGGCTCAGCGCGTTCGGGATGTCGGTCATCGCCTACGACCCCTACGTCCAGGCCGGCCGCGCCGCCCAGATGGGCGTCCGGCTCGTCGACCTCGACACGCTGCTCGCCGAGTCCGACTTCATGTCCGTGCACCTGCCCAAGACGCCCGAGACCGCTCGGGCTGATCGGCGACGAGCAGCTGCACCGGGTCAAGCCGTCGCTCGTCCTGGTCAACGCCGCCCGCGGCGGCATCGTCGACGAGGCGGCGCTGTACTCCGCGCTCAAGGAGGGCCGGGTCGCCGCCGCCGGGCTCGACGTGTTCGCGACCGAGCCGTGCACCGACAGCCCGCTCTTCGAGCTCGACAACGTCGTGGCCACGCCGCACCTCGGCGCGTCCACCGACGAGGCGCAGGAGAAGGCCGGCATCGCGGTCGCCAGGTCGGTCCGCCTCGCGCTGTCCGGCGAGCTCGTGCCCGACGCGGTCAACGTCCAGGGCGGCGTCATCGCCGAGGAGGTCCGTCCCGGCATCCCGCTCACCGAGAAGCTCGGCCGGGTCTTCACCGCGCTCGCCGGCGAGGTCGCGCAGCAGATCGACGTCGAGGTGCGCGGCGAGATCACCGAGTACGACGTCAAGGTGCTCGAGCTCGCCGCCCTCAAGGGCGTCTTCACCGACGTCGTCGAGGACCAGGTCTCCTACGTCAACGCGCCGCTCCTCGCCGCCGAGCGCGGCACCGCGGTCCGCCTGGTCACCGAGAGCGAGAGCCCCGACCACCGCAACGTCATCACCATCCGCGGCACCCTGGCCGACGGCTCGCAGGTCTCGGTGAGCGGCACGCTGGTCGGCATCCACCAGCGCGAGCGGATCGTCGAGGTCAACGGCTTCGACGTCGACCTCGAGCCGACCGACCACCTCGCCTTCTTCACCTACGAGGACCGCCCCGGCATGGTCGGCACCGTCGGCCAGATCCTCGGCGACGCCGGGATCAACATCGCCGGCATGCAGGTCGCCCGCGACGAGAAGGGCGGCCACGCCCTGGTCGCGCTCTCGGTCGACACCGCGATCTCCGCCGAGACGCTCGAGGAGATCGAGCACGCGATCGACGCGGCGTCGGTGCGCGCGGTCGACCTCCTAAACCCCCGCGAGCTTCGGCCCCGAGACCATGACGACGCTCGCTTCGCTCGCGGGCTTCGCCGTCGTCACGGCCACCGGGGCCGATCGCGGGGCGCGCGCGCTCCGCGCGCAACGCTCACTTCGTCGCACGCGTCGGTTCAGTTCAGGCGCTCACGCAGCGACCATGACCCGGCGGTCGAGCCCGTCGCCGTGCGCCGTCCCTCGACCTCGTCCCAGGCCGCGCCGATCCGCTCGGCGGCGATCGCCAGCTCCTCGGGGCGCTTGGTCCACGGGATCCGGACGAACCGGTCGAGCCCGCCCTCGGCGGCGAACATCGGCCCGGGCGCGACGATGACGCCGTGCCGCTCGGCCGCGGTGGCCAGCGCGGTCCCGAGGGCCTCGGGGAGCCGGCACCACAGCGCCAGCCCGCCGGTCGGCACCCGGAACTCCCAGGACGGGACGTGGATGCGCAGCGCGGCGACCAGCGCGTCCCGCTGCTCCCGCAGCCGCTCGCGGTGGCCGGTCATCGTCTCGGCCCGGCCCTCGAGGAGCCGCAGCAGGACCAGCTGCTCCAGCACCGGCGCGCCGAGGTCGATGCTGACCCGGGCGTGGGTCAGCCGGTCGACCAGGTCGTGCGGCGCCCGCACCCAGCCCAGGCGCAGGCCGCCCCAGAAGCGTCTTGCTGGCGCTGCCGATGGTGATGGTGCCGGGGGAGTACGCCGCGAACGGCCGCGGCATCGGCTGGCCCTCGAGCGGCAGCGCCTGGTGCGCCTCGTCGACGACCGCGACCGTGCGGGCGCGCGCGGACGTGCGCGGCGTACGTCTCCCGCTCCTCGTCGCTCATCAGCAGGCCGGTGGGGTTCTGGAAGTCCGGGATCAGGTACGTCAGCCTGGGCGAGGTCTGCCGGAGCGCGGCGCGCACCGCGTCGAGGTCCCAGCCGTCCGGGTCGACGGGCGAGGCCGCGAGCCGGGCGCCGCAGTTGCGCAGCGCCTCGGTGGCGTTGGGGTAGACGGGGGACTCGACCAGCACCCGGTCGCCCGGACCGGCCAGCGCCTTGGCCACGATCGCGGCGGCGGCCAGGGCCCCGGCGTGACCATGATCTGGCCGGGGTCGGTCGGCAGCCCGCGCTCGTCGTAGGTGCGGGCGATCGCCGCCTGGAGCTCGGGCAGGCCGGCCGGGAAGTAGCCGTGACCGCCGAGGTAGGCCGGGCAGCAGCGCGACCGCGTCGGCGTACGCCGCGGCGAGCTGCGGCGGTGCGGACGACGCGGCGCAGTTGAGGTCGATGGCGTCGTGGTCGCCGGGCCGGGGGAGGAGCGCCCGGTCGTGGGCGCGGGCCGCGCCGCCCGGGACCCGGGTGTAGGTGCCCGAGCCCTGGCGCGCCTCGGCGTAGCCGGCGTCGCGCAGCGCGGCGTACGCCCGGGTGACCGTCGTCCGGGAGACGCCCAGCGCGTCGGTCAGCTCGCGCTCGCTCGGCAGCCGGGTGCCCTGGCCGATCCGGCCGTCGCCGATGAGCAGGGTGAGCGCGTCGGCGAGCCCGGCGTAGGCGGGTGAGCGGTCGAAGTCGCCGACGAGGCGTGGCGGTGCGGGCGGCGCGATCGACGGGGAGCCCGTCCATGCAGGCCACTGTCCCACGATTGGCTATTTCTGAGAAGGCCACTTCGCGGCAGAATCGTGCGGTGACCACGACCGCCGCCACGCCGGCCCGGGTGCCCCGGACGCTGTCCGACCTGGGCCCGATCGCCCAGCTCCGGGCCGGGCGGCTCGGACGGCGGCTGCCGCAGCTGTACGTCGGGCTGGTGCTCTACGGCGCGTCGCTGGCGCTGATGGTGCGCGGCGACCTCGGGCTCGCGCCCTGGGACGTGCTCCACTCCGGCCTGATCCAGCACGTGCCGATCACGCTCGGCCAGGCCGTCGTGGTGATGAGCTTCGTGGTGCTGGTCTTCTGGATCCCGCTGCGCGAGACCCCGGGCATCGGCACGATCTCCAACGCGTTCGTGGTCGGCTTCGCGGCGGACGGGACGCTGTGGCTGCTGGACCGCCCCGACGCGCTGGCGGCCCGGATGGCGCTGACCGTCGGCGGCGTGGCGCTGTGCGGCCTGGCCACCGCATGTACATCGGCGCCCAGCTCGGCCGAGGCCCGCGCGACGGCCTGATGACCGGCCTCGTGCGGCGTACCGGCATCTCGATCCGGGTGGTCCGCACCGCCCTCGAGGTCACCGTCGTGCTCATCGGCCTGCTGCTCGGCGGCGTCGCCGGCCTCGGCACCGTCCTGTTCGCGCTGGCCATCGGCCCGCTGACCCAGCTGATGCTGCCGACCTGGATCGTCGAGCTGCCCGGGCGCCCGGCATCGCCGAGTAGCGATCAGGGTCGAGGCGTCCGGGGCGACCATGACCTCGACGGTCGTGAACCGCTCGTCGGTCAGCCACTGCTCGCGGAGCGTGTCGACCCGGCCGTGGGAGACGGGCGGCCAGACCTCGCACGGGCGTGAAGTCGTCGAGCACGACGATGCCGCCGCCCTCGACGAGGTCGGCGACGGCGTCCACGCCCACCTCGTTGGGCTGGCCGGAGTCCAGGAACAGCAGCGAGTAGGGACCCTTGTCGAGCAGCGTCGACCAGTCCGCGGCCAGGACCTCGACGAGCGGGTCGTCGGCGAAGATCTCCGCAGGCCGCCTGGGCGAGCCGGGGTCGAGCTCGGCGGTCACGATCCGGGCCTTCTCGCCGCGGACGCCGGAGCGCAGCCAGGCCGTGCCGACACCGCAGCCGGTGCCGAACTCGGCCATCGTGCCGTCCCGGGTGGCGGCCAGCATCGCGAGCAGCCGGCCGGTCTCGTTGCGGCAGAAGGACACGTAGCCGGCCCGCCGCGAGACGTCGAACGCGCGGTTGACGATGTCCGGCAGCTCGGGTGGGTGACTCACCGGTCGAGTCTGCGCAGGGTCTCGCACCTCGGGCCGGCCGTCTCGGATGTCGAAACGCCGGGGAAACCGCAGGCGCCGCGGCGTGACCCCGGAGTAACCTCGTCCCACCATGCGGAGCGTGTTCGTACTCATCGAGCGCCGCGGCGAGGCCTGACGAGAGGCCACCTCGCCGCGGTGGTTCGGCGTTGCGTGGCTTCTCACTCCAGCTCCTACCGGAGCTGACCAGGTCGAGACGCCCCCGCGACGCGGACCCTCGCTCATCAGCGTGATCCGCAGCAGCCAGGCTCCATCCCTCGTGCGATCCACGAGTCGGAACGTCCCCGTCGCGGGGCGTCCTCGGCCACACCGACTCAGCACTCATTCACCGATCCACTCACGAGGAGCACGACCGATGTACGACATGTATCCCGACTGGGGCCCGGCGAGCCACAACCCGGAGAACCCGCACAGCCACGAGAACGCCACGGCCGCCCTGCAGGCCTCGCTCGACCTGCGGGACAACGGCGGCCAGCGCCCCGACGACAACTAGCGTCGCCCATGCGCGTGATCGTCAGTCGTCAAGCTCGCAGTCATCCCCGGCGACGGCATCGGCCAGGAGGTGACCGCCGAGGCCCTCAAGGTCCTCGAGGTGGCCGTCCCGGCCGACGTCGAAGGTCGAGCAGACCCGCTACGACCTCGGCGCCGAGCGCTACCTCGCCACCGGTGAGGTGCTGCCCGACTCGGTGCTGGCCGAGGTGCGCGAGCACGACGTGATCCTGCTCGGCGCGGTCGGCGGCAAGCCCAACGACCCCAACCTGCCGCCGGGGATCCTCGAGCGCGGGCTGCTGCTGCGGCTGCGCTTCGAGCTCGACCACTACGTCAACCTGCGGCCGTCCCGGATCTTCCCGGGCGCGACGTCGCCGCTGGCCGAGCCCGGGCGAGGTCGACTTCGTCGTCGTCCGCGAGGGCACCGAGGGGCCCTACACGGGCAACGGCGGCGCGCTGCGGGTCGGTACGCCGCAGGAGGTCGCGACCGAGGTCTCGGTCAACACGGCGTTCGGCGTCGAGCGGGTCGTCCGCGACGCGTTCGCGCGCGCGCAGAAGCGGCCGCGCAAGAAGCTGACCCTGGTCCACAAGACCAACGTGCTCGTCAACGCCGGCTCGGTGTGGTGGCGGCTGTTCCAGGAGGTGGCCGCGGAGTTCCCGGACGTCACCGACCGACTACATGCACATCGACGCCGCGATGATCTTCATGACCACCGACCCGGCGCGCTTCGACGTGATCGTCACCGACAACCTGTTCGGCGACATCATCACCGACCTGCCGCCGCGATCACCGGCGGCATCGGGCTCGCGGCCTCCGGCAACGTCAACCCGGACCGGACCGCACCCAGCATGTTCGAGCCGGTCCACGGCTCGGCCCCGGACATCGCCGGCCAGCAGAAGGCCGACCCCACGGCGGCGATCCTGTCCGCGGCGCTGCTCCTCGACCACCTCGGCTACGACGAGGCGGCGGGCACCGTCGAGACGGCCGTCATCGCCGACCTCGCCGAGCGGGACCCGGCCGCCGCGCGGCGTACGTCCGAGATCGGCGACGCCGATCGCCTCTCGCGTCGCGACCTAGAGGGAACTACTTTGATGTCCATGCAGATCAGCACCACGCTGTCGGACCGCCTGGTCGACGACGCACGCCTCGCCGAGATCCTGGCCGAGCCCGGGTTCGGCAACCACTTCAGCGACCACATGCTCACGATCGAGTGGACGCCCGACGCCGGCTGGCACGCCGCCCGGATCGAGCCCTACGGCCCGCTCAGCCTGGACCCCGCGACCGCGGTCCTGCACTACGCGCAGGAGACCTTCGAGGGGATGAAGGCCTACCGGCACGAGGACGGCTCGATCTGGTCGTTCCGGCCGGAGGAGAACGCCGCGCGGATGGAGCGCTCGAGCCACCGGCTCGCGCTGCCGGTGCTGCCGGTCGAGGACTTCGTCGCGGCCGTCGACGCGCTGGTGACCGTCGACCAGCGGTGGGTGCCCAGAACTCAGGGGGGAGCACGGGAGAAGAGCCTCTACGTGCGGCCGTTCATGTTCGCGAGCGAGGCGTTCCTCGGCGTCCGGCCCGCCCAGCACGTGACGTTCATGGTCATCGCCAGCCCGGCCGGCGCCTACTTCAAGGGCGGTGTCAGGCCGGTGACGCTGTGGCTCAGCGAGGAGTACACGCGCGCCGGACGGGGCGGCATGGGCGCCGCCAAGACCGGCGGCAACTACGCCAGCTCGCTGCTGCCGCAGCGCGAGGCGATCGAGCAGCGGCAGCCAGACCTGGCGGCCGGTCTTGGCCTGGGCGACCGACAGCCGGTTGCCCGGCCAGTCGAAGTCGGCGAACTCGAGCCGCTTGACGTCGATGCTGCGCAGCCCGAGTCGGGTGACCAGCAAGATGATCGCGTAGTCGCGCTTCCCGCACGGGTTGCCCCGGTCGACCGCGTCCAGGATCCTGGCCACGTCGCCGGCGTCCCAGACCGACGGGAACCGGGCCTGCTTCCGGGACGGCACCGCCGGGACCGCCTCTGCCGTCGCGGTGCCGGCCAGGCCCTCCCCTGACGCGAAACCGCAGGACCGACCGCAGGGCGCACAGCTTCTGCTCGACGGTCTTGGCCTGGTAGCGGCCAGCGTGGCGACAAACGCCCCGACCATGGCAGCGTCGCAGCAGGCCAGGCCGCCGCGGGTGCCGGCGAACCCGGCGAACTCCGCGGCCACCGTCCCGTAGGACCGCGACCGTCGAGGTGCTCCGCTGCGGCCCGCAGCCAGGACTGGAACCGGGCGACGGCAGCGGCATCGGCGGCCGACAGCTTGCTGACCGTGCGGGAGTAGCGGCGCAGCACTGCGCCGTGCGCCTCGTAGTCGGCCAGCATCTGGGCGACCCTGAACAGGTATATTTCGGTCTGCTTGAGCGTTCCGGCCTGCTCCTTGGCGAAGAAGCCGCCGCACGCCTCATCGACCCACTCCATGGCCACGTCCAGCGAGAACTCCTCAACGCCGCGGAAGGCGCAGTACCGCTGCAGGCGACGCCAGGCACCGTGGTACCAGGTCATCGTCGATTCCTTGTAGCCCAGGCGAACCATCTCCGCCTCCAGGCCGGACACCAGCACAGGCAAGGCGTCATCGGCCGACCCCCGATCACGCACGGCCCGGCCCCTTGCCGGGCCTGGTCGACGGATCATCGGCGTTATGCTCAGCGCTCGCCCGCCGAACCGGCAACAAGCATGGCCAGGAGGCCGGCACTGCGCATAACCCGGCACTGCGCATTAGGCGGCTTATGTTCAGCTTCGCATAAGCCGGCCCTGCGGGGTCCCCCTGTCCCTCGGCCTGGCCTCCCCGTCCGGCATGACGACCGGCGCGGCGAGCCACCTTTTCACGTAAAGGAGCACCCAGGCGGGAAGGCGCAGCGCCTCCACGGCCCTGACCACGAGATCGTGCGGCACGCTGTCGAAGAACCGCCGGATGTCGAACTCGAGCACCCAGTTGTAGTTCCAGCAGCGTTTCCGCGCGACGGCGAGCGCGTCATGCGCCCCGCGACCTGGCCGGTACCCGTAGGAGTCGCGGTGGAAGAACCCTTCCGTCACGACTCCGATCCGGTGCGCGGCCACGGTCTGCGCGACGCGGTCAGCGATCGTCGGCACCCCGAGCGTCCTGGTGCCGCCTCCCGGCTTGGGGATCTCCACCGCCCGCACCGGCGGCGGCAGGTAACTGCCCGCCGACATCCGGTTCCAGACCTTGTAGAGGTTGTCCTCCAGCCGCTCCTCGAAGGCCGCGATGGACTGCCCGTCCACCCCCGGCGCTCCCTTGTTGTCCCTCACCTGCTCCCAGGCACGCCAGACCTCGTACCCGCTGACCGCGAACGGCTTCCCGTCCAGCGGCCCCCCGGATACCGTCCTGCGCCTGACCTCAGGCCTCAGCTCATCCATGACGCTCCTCCCAGCCACGCTGGTTGACGAGACGAATAAAGCCACGAGCAAGCCGGCCCCTTCGCTCCCCGCCCCACCGCGCCAGGCAGGAGGATCAGCGCTACTACGAGCCGGTCCGACTGCCAGCCCGGCAACGGTTTCCGCCCCTCGCGCATCCTGCGCTCGCGGGCATCCCTCTCGCCGCCCCGCCAGGGGGCAGCGGTGTCCGGACTGGCCCTCCGCCGTTCCATGCAGACGCCGCAGACCAGGCTCGCGCCACCTCTACGCCGGGCACCACCTGGCCAGCGATCCGGGCAACCGCCAGGCTCATCCCGGGGACTTGGCTTCTCCCCGGTTCCGCTGCCACCTCAACCCAATAACGACGCTTCAGACGGTGAACGCCCCCGCCGGGAAACCCCGGCTCGGGCGCTTCCAGCGCAACGCCTTCCTGGTCCCCGCCTGACACCTCAAGGGCGCCTTTTCCCCGATCGCTCACCACGACAGTCTTCAGCCAACGCAGCACGAGGCGGCTTGAGACCACCCCCCGAAGGGCGATCCCGAGGGGCCACAAAACCCTCATCATCCGCACAGCACGACAAGAAGATCACCTAGCTACAAGGCAACCTCCTCGTCTCGACGCACACAGCCAAACTGGGAGCCAACAGTCACAGTTCCCAGACGACGCCAGGCCACAGTCGGCCTCCATCAGTGCAGTTGAACGGCTCACAGAGCAATATCAGGGGACGTGTCGGTGTGTGGTCTCAGGACTTCCTTGACCATTCGTTCTCAGGACATGGTTGACGGTTCTGCGGGATGATCACCCGTCGGTGTGGTTCGGGTCGGAGCCATTCGGGGGCGGCGGGGTGGATCAGCAGGCGCTGGCGGAGTACCGGTACCGGGCGGTGCGGGAGGTGCTGGGCGGCTCGCCGATCGGCGAGGTGGCGGAGCGTTTCGGGACGTCACGGCAGTCGCTGCACGCGTGGCGGCAGGCGCGTTCGAAGCCGAGGGCATGCCGGGCCTGGTGGACCGCTCCAGGCGGCCGAAGACCAGCCCGTCGCGGTTGGAAGCCGAGGTGGAGGCGCTGATCTGCCAGCTGCGCCGGGAGCACCCGCGGTGGGGTGCCCGCCGGATCGCCTTCGAGCTCGGCCAGCGCGGGCTGGCGAGCGTTCCCGGGCGGGCGACGGTGCACCGGGTGATGGCCCGCAACGGGCTGGTCGAGGCCGCAGGAGCAGGAGCACAAGCGGCAGTACCGACGGTGGCAGCGGGACGCGCCGATGCAGCTGTGGCAGCTGGACATCGTCGGCGGGGTCCCCTCGCGGACGGCCGGTCAGCGCAAGCTGGTGACCGGGGTCGATGACCACTCCCGGTTCATCGTGATCTCGGCCGTCGTGATGATCCCGACGGGGCGGGCGGTCTGCGAGGCGTTCACGGCGGCGATGCGCCGCTACGGGGTGCCCGTGAGAGGTGCTCACCGACAACGGCACGCAGTTCACCGGCCGGCTACATCCGGCCGCAGCCGGTCGAGGTGCTGTTCGAGCGGGTCTGCCGGGAGAACGGCATCATCTAGCGGCACGACCAAGCCCCGGTCCCCGACGACCACGGGGAAGATCGAGCGGTTCCACAAGACCCTGCGGCCAGGAGCTGCTCGACCACGTCGCCCCGTTCGAGTCGTTGGAAGCAGCGCAGGCCGGCATCGACGGATGGGTCCACGCCTACAACCACCATCGGCCCCACCAGGCGCTGGACATGGCCGTCCCGGCCAGCGCGCTTCCGCCCCAACGGGCCCGCCCGCGACGTCGCCGTCCCGCAGCCGCCGCCCAGGACGACCAGGTCGCCCTGCCCTGGGCTAGAGGAAGGGATTGTCTCCCCGCCGCCGCTGCCGGTCCCGCGCAGCGCCGCCGTCGAGTTCGAGGCCGCGTCTCACCTGGCGGGGACCTCATCATCGTGGCCGGCCGCCAGCACCTGTCGGCGTCAGGCAGGGCCTGGCCGGGCGGACCCTGACCGTCTGGGCCGACCTCCGCAGCATCCACCTGGTCCTCGACGGGCACGTCCTGCGGACCGTCGCCTCCCGGCTGCTGCCCCAGGACCTGGCCTATCTCGCCATGCGCGGCGCCCGCCCAGGCCGGCCCTGAGCCCGCGACGGCAGCCATGCCAGCGCACGGAAGGCCAGCCCGCGCTGGCCGCCGGCCAGGCGGTCGAGATCGACCGCAAGGTCCAGCGCGACGGGCACGTCACCGATCGACGGCGAGCAAGTACCAGGTCGGCTTCGCGCTACGCCGGCACACGCGGTCACCTGCGCCTGGACGGGCACCTCATGCACGCCATCGCCGACGGCGCCCTGGTCGGGACATGGCCCTGCCCGTCACCGCCGACCGCGACCGGCCCGGCTGAACGGCGCGGGCCGCCTCCGCGCCGCTGCCGCCGCCGCCGCTGCCAGCGGGGTCGATCGCGCGCCCGCCGACGCGTCCACGCCCGACGGCCGGATCATGGTCACCAAGCAGCCCATCAAGCTCGGTCCCCGCCACGCCGGCAAGCTCGTCACCGTCATCATCGAAGACACCAGCTACCGCATCCTCCACGGCGAGGAAGAACTCGCAGTCAAGCCCCGCAAGGACACTCACGCCCATCACCCGGCTCTACGTCCGCGGCATGAACACCCAGGCCTGAACGACGTCAAGCATGTCCTGAGAACGATCGCGTAAAGCATGTCCTGAGACCTCACATTGACAGGACGCGCCACCATCCTTCGACGGTGCCTTCTAAGCAGCGGGTCGCGGGTTCGAATCCTGCCTGGCGCACTTCACCTACCTGGTTTCTACGCAGCGTAGAGTTGGTTTCCACGCTCTGCGCAGGCATCACGACGGCGCCCGAAACGACAACGTGCCGCTTCCGTCCGGATGGCGTGTCGTCCTTCGGGTGTCCAGCGAGGGCGACGGCCGAGGTTGAGGGCAGGTCCTCCCTCCTCAGGAAGCGCGACAACGTCAGCGCCTTAACGGCCGCGTCCGGCAGCAGAAGTGAGGCGGGCGGTCGCTGCGCAGAGCATGGTCACGTGGAATCCTTCCCTACACAGGGATGAAAGTCTGCCCAGGAAACCTATGTAAGTCTTCCCACACGAGCTAGGGAATCTTCCCAGTTCGCGTTTCAGTGGCCGACCTGTTGTGACAACCTGTAGTCCATGGACGCCATCAGCGGACTGCGCCCCAGGCGGCTTCTCGAAGTTGTCTCGCAGCGTGTCGCCGAGGAACCGGTCGTGATCCTCACCGGGCCGCGCACCGTAGGGAAGAGCACGTTGCTCGCCGGGCTCAGCCGGGAGTTTGGCCGACAGGTGTTCGACCTGGACCGGCCGGACGCGCGGGCGGCCGCGGCCGTGGACCCGGGCTTCCTCGTCTCCGCCCCGGGGCCAGTGCTGATCGATGAGTTCCAGCACGTCCCTGAGATCCTGGACGCGATCAAGGCGGAGCTGAACCGGGACACCAGGCCCGGGCGCTTCGTCCTGACTGGTTCGACCCGGTACACCGTGCTGCCCCAGGCCGCGCAGTCACTGACCGGGCGGGCGCACGTCGTCAACGTCCTTCCGTTGTCCCAGGGGGAGCTTGACAGTCACCGGGAGCGTTTTGTTGACCTGCTCTGGCAGGACCCGGAACGGATGCCGCCGGCGGCAGTTCCACCGTTCAGCAGGGACGAGTACGTCAACCGGATCCTGGCCGGCGGGTTCCCGATGATCCTCCAGCGGCAAACCGCGCGGGCGCGCACGTCCTGGTTCGCTGATTACGTGGAGCTGGTGGTAATGCGGGACGTTCTCGACATCGCGCGCATCCGGCAGCGCGAAGCGCTGCCCAGGCTGCTGCGCCAGTTCGCGGCGCAGACCGGCCAGCTGCTCAACATCACCAAAGCCGGGCAGGCCATAGGCCTGGAAAGCAGCACCGCGAACCGTTATGCGACCCTGCTGGAAGCGGCATTCATGATCCAGCGGCTGCCCGCCTGGGGCGAGACACTGGGCAGGCGCCTCTCCGCTCACCCGAAAGTGCACGTCATCGACTCTGGGCTCGCGGGCTGGCTGCTCGGGCTCAGCGCGGCGAAGATCAACAGCCGGAGCCCGGCCGCCCTGACCGAATTCGGGCACCTGGTCGAAACCTTCGCTGTGAGCGAGATCCTCAAGCAGGTCAGCTGGGCGGACGAGGTGATCACGACGTCACACTTCCGCACCGAGGCCGGCGACGAAGTCGACCTCGTCCTGGAAACCTGGGACGGCAGAGTCGCAGGGTTCGAGATCAAAGCCGGCACCAGGATCAAGGACCCGGACCTGAACGGACTTCGCCTGCTGCGCGACCGCCTCGGCGACCGGTTCGTGGGCGGCTTCGTCCTTAACCTCGGAGAACTCGCATACCGCAAGGAAGACAAGATCGCAGTGATCCCACTTAGCACACTCTGGTCATTACGGTCTTCGCTGGCCGCCTTGGCGCCTCGGAGCCAGGGAAGGTCAGATGGGTCCGTGCGGCTCATGCCCGGTGTCCCCGGAACGGCCCGAGACGCCGTCTCGGTCGAGTAGCCCGCAACCAAGGGAATCTTCTGGAAGGCCAGGCCGGCACATCGATGGGAACGCCGGCATCGGCGTGCCTTTGGGCGTAGCTGTGGCGGTATGCGTAAGGCACGATCTTGGCGGCGTCGAACGCGGCCCCGTCGCGGGTGAGCAGGGGCGGCAGGGTGGCGACCCAGTCGCTGTGGCGGCCCTCCAGGGTGCTACTGCTGATCGGCTTGGTCCGGGGAGCTTCGCCGCCGGCGCGCTCTGCTGGACATTCGTCCGGATGGCCCTCTCTGCCAAGCTGTCGTGAGGCACCCGCCCCTCAGTAACCACTGACCTCCCCGAGGGCGGGGATGGAGACAGCTTTCCTAGATGACGATGACCGTGCTCGACCGCACGCCGGCTGGCCGGCGATGCTGGACGGGTGACCGGCGAGCGGCAGGAGCGCCCCGATCCGGAGGTGCCCGAGAAGGCCCGCCGGCGGACGTTCACCGCGCAGTACAAGCAGGAGGTCCTGGCCGCCTACGAGGCGGCGCCCGACGGCGAGAAAGGCGCGGTCCTGCGCCGGGAGGGCCTGTACTCCAGCCTGATCACCGAGTGGCGGCGGGCCCGCGACGCCGGGGCGCTGGCCGGGCTGAGGCAGCCGCAGGGCCGTCCGCCGGCCGATCCGCGGGACGCGCAGATCGCCCGGCTGCGGAAAGACAAGGCCAAGCTGGAGCAGGAGCTGGCCAAGGCCCGCTTCGTGGTCGACGTGCAGTCAAAACTGCAGGCGCTCTTGGCTTGCGATTTAACCTCCGCCAGATCAACTTCTGGTTTGTTTCGTGGTTTCCCGGACAGCCGTGCGGCCTTCGGACGATCGTGTTTTCTCGCTGAAGTCAACCGATCGCCCGAAGGCCGTAGAGGTGAGTGTGGTGCACGATGCCGCCGACGTCGAGGCATTGTCTGGTTTGTCCCGGTTTCGTGACGGGTTCTATGAATGCCTGAACGCCCGGGCGGATGCGCTGTTCGAGCTGGCCGACGCGGCGGTCTGCACCGAAGGGCCGGTCACCTCGCTGGTGGAGCTGTCGCTCGCGCCGGTGTTCCGCCGTGGTCACGGCGCGCTTTACGACGCGCTGGCCGAGGGGGACGTCGATGAAGAGCGGCTGCGGGACCTGCTGGCCGGCCAGCTGCCCGGCGGCGCCCCGCTGATGTTCGGCATCGACGCCACGACCTTCCCCAGGCCGAACGCCGAGTGCTCGCCGGGCCGGGGCCTGCATTACGCGCCGTGCCGGTGCGACGGTGAGCGCAAGGTCGTGCCGGGCTGGCAGTTCCAGTGGGTGATGGGCCTGGAGTGGGGCAGCTCGTCGTGGACCCTGCCGGTCCTGGTGCGCCGGCGCCGCTGAAGCACGCGGCCTTTCTTGGCCGATAGGTGAGGGACTCGGTCGCTCGGGGGAACGACGACCACGACAAAGCCCAGCGCTGGATTAGCCCCAATGCAGGGAAGTTAAGCGTTCCAGCGTGTAGTCAAGCGGTTCGGTGGTTTTGGCGGGTTGAGCGGACATGGCAACGGAGGCCCGGTAGGACGGGAGTCGACCAAAACGCCCCGTGTACCGGAGACCTCCGTTGCCCGTTCAGTCTGCCATGCGCCGTGCCGTGACGACGGTGACGACGGTGATTACCGTTGCCGCCGGGGCTTTTGCCCCCGGTCACCTGGGCGAGCTCACGCGGGTTGTCCCGTTCGAGCTGGCCGATGCCGTACTGGAAGAGGAGGGCGGGCTCGAGAAGCGGGTCCGGTTGCTGCCGTCGCGGTGCGGGCTGTACTTCCTGCTGGCGATGTGCCTGTTCCCGCAGTCGTCTTACCTGGGGGTATGGGGAAAGCTGACCGCCGGGCTGCGGACGCTGGGCATCGCGGTCCCGTCGCCGAGGGCGCTACGGGACCTGCGCCGCCGGATCGGGGCCCGGCCGGTGAAGCGGCTGGCGGAGATCCTGGCCGGGCCCCTGGGCCTGCCGCGGACGCCCGGGATCATGTTCGGCGGCTACCGGACGGTGTCGCTCGACGGCTGCAAGTCGCTCCGGGTGCCCGACACGGCCGCGAACCGGGCGTGGCTGGGCAAGCAGAATGCGCTCAACGGGGAGACCGGGTATCCCTCGCTGATGCTGATGGCCCTGGTCGAGACCGGCACGAGGGCGCTGCTCGGCGCGGTCTTCGGCAGCCAGGCCGAGGGCGAGGCCGCCTGGGCGGGAAGGCTGCTGCACCTGCTGGACGCCACGATGCTGCTGCTCATGGACCGGGGCTTCGACAGGGGGGTCTTCCTGGCAGGGGTCGCCAGGACGCAAGCGCAGTTCCTGGTCCGGCTGAACCGGAGCCGGCGCCCGCCGGTCCTGCGGCACCTGCCCGACGGGTCGTTCACCTCGCTCATCGGCGGCGTCAAGGTCCGCATCATCACCACCCGCGTGACCGTGACCTGCCACGACGGCACCGTCTACGGAGACGTGTACCGGCTCGCGACCACTCTCCTGGACCACCGGGAGCACCCGGCGCAGGCCCTGGTCCGCCTGTATCACGAGCGCTGGCAGCACGAGGTTACCTATCTCGCCCTGCGGCACACCCTGCTGACCGGGCGCGTGCTCCGGTCCGGGGACCCGGCCGGCGTCGAGCAGGAAATGTGGGCCCTGCTGGCCGTGTACCAGGCGCTTCGCATCGCGGTAACCGACGCGGTCCAGTCAGTCCCCGGCACCGACCCGGACCGGGCCGGCTGGCAGACGGCCGTGGAGACCGCGCAGAACCTGCTCGCCACGGCGGCGAACGTCACCGGCGGGGAAGACGACCTGCAAGGCGACATCGGCCGGGCCGTCCTCGCGAGCCTGCACCGCCCCCGCCGGCCCCGTGTCTGCGCCCGCAGGGTCAAATCCCCGCTCAGCCGCTGGAACAAGCACCCGGCAGGAAAACCCCGCACAACCAAACGAATAGCGGCCATCACCAGCGACGTCGACCCAGGACACTACAAACCGCCGACACGCCGCCCGAAAACCGTGACAAGCCCTGCGGGACCTTAACTTCCCTGCATTGGGATTAGCCCGTCCAGGTACGACCAGCAGATCCACACGGAGCGGCTCGTCTACCCCATCTCTAGCGGCCTGCACAACTTGCTGCTCGACCGTGCGGAGATCCTGCTCGTGCAAGGAATCTGCACGATCCGTCCTGTCGGTACCTACGCCGATCACGAGCGCGCCACCGCCGACGTTGGCCAGTGCGATGAGATCGTCAGCGAGATCGTCAACGCCGTGGAGCTGCCGCTTGAAGTCCAGGCGCTGGCTCTCACTAACGCGTTCGTTAACAACCCGCTCAATACCAGTCAAAGTGTCGATATCGGTCGGGATACCAAGCCGCACAAAAAGTGGATGCACGATCAACAAGGTACCTACAACGCGTTCGGCCCGTCTGAAAGCTGAAGCTTAAACGTCAAGCACGGTGGCGAGTGCAGCAGAAAAGTTCAGCAACCACACCGCCCCAGACCGACCCTCATAGATATGATCCAACGTTCTGATCAGCCAGGATGCCGCGCATAGGCCCGTCTGCCTCTCGTCCGCATCGGGAGAACCGGCCTCTCGGTCAAGGTTGCTCTCATCGCACGATCTACCCACGGCCTCAGCAGCCTGAGGGCAAGATAGGCCAGTGCCCGCGAACACTTACCCGCGATGGGAGTACTTCCCTCGCAACGTGCGCCCGCCTGGATGGGTCGAGCCGCTCGTGTCCGAAGTTCGTGACGCAGAGTCGCGCATCTCAACTGTTGATCAGGGAACCGGCTTGCACAGCGACGATGTTCTACGGCAACTCGATCCGGGCCTGAGGCGACTCGGGTATGAGGTGGAGTCAAGCAAGAGTGAGGCTGACCGGATCCGGCGACCTGTCTTGTTCGGAAGCAACGGACGGCCGGAGGTCGCATATGACATCGACGCCTTCCACGACCAGTACGGCATCGTTGTGGAGGTTGAAGCGGGCCGCGCTGCATCCAACAATGCGACCTACCGGGACATCATCAGGGCAAGCCTGATCCTCGATGCCAGGTACCTTGCCTTGCTGCTACCCGTGACCTACAGATTCAGCAACGGCGGCCGGCCATCTTCCATCCCCGCCTTCACTCGGGGCCTAGACCTCTTGACAGCCCTATATGCCAGTCAGCGTCTCCCGCTGCCGCTACACGGGGTCCTGCTAGTTGGCTACTGACGCTTAAGCGTCAACCGCGTGCCCGTCACGTGCCCGATGGAGGGGTGAACCCGGGCGACTGACAGTCACTTACAGATACCCCATGGAGCGGGTGAACTGCGAAAACGCTGGTAGGTCTCACCACACCGGGAGCCTTCTAAGCAGCGGGTCGCGGGTTCGAATCCTGCCTGGCGCACTGTCTGGCGCACCAGTGTGCCTGGCGCACCAGTTCAGCAGGGTTGCAGCTGTTCGAGAGTGCAGCGCTGGGAGCCAAAGACTCACCTGTGAGTCATGGCGCAGTCCACCAGCAAGCGCCCCTGGTGTTGTCCTTTCCCGTGAAGCGTGTTAGTCAGCGGGGACGATCGGCAATGACCGGACCCTCATCCGACCCCGCGCGATAGTGACGACCGCACCCGCTTCCAGGTCGCTCTCAACCGCCGGCAGGTTCGCCGCCAGCAGGTCCGCCTGCTCATCTGACGTGAACCGGTCCGCGGACCGGAGCAGGACAACCGAAGGCCGTGTTGCCCCGCGGCTGGCCGCCAGCAGTTCACCGAAGTCACTGTCCGCGGAGACGATCACCAGGGCGTTGACCGCCGCATGGTCGAGGATGGTCTTATCGGATGCCGTCAGCAGCCCTACGTCACGGACGTGCACGGCTTCCAGCCCGGCTTTGCCGAGCGCGACCGCGACGCTGGGCGACAGATTGGCGTCGATGAGGAGACGCACGGCGGCTACGCCGACTGGGCTAGCGGCAGCTCACGTTCCTGCACAGCCGCCGCGGCGAACTCCAGGGCAGCCAGGACATCGGCCCGCTCCAGGTACGGGAAATCAGCGAGCAATTCAGGGACAGTCAGCCCCGCGGCGAGCTGGCCCAGAACCGCGCTTACCGTCACCCGGGTGTCCCGGATGCAGGGCAGGCCGCTCATCCGGTTCGGGTCGATGGTAATCCGCTCGTACGCCACACCCACAGCGTACGCTTCCCGGCCTCTGGCCGCCCAGCGCACCGCACTCACCTCGCTCATCGCCATTGACCTGACCTCACAACTTGCATCAAATAGCAAGGTCGACGATACACGACCTTAGTCGTTCATTCGCGCCAGAATCGGGCTTTGCGTAGGTGACGGATATTTTGAGCGCGGCACGCTCACACCCGCAGCATCGACAATATTTTCCGATCCGAACACCGCAGAGGCCGGCTGAGGATGGGGTCGGGTGGCCCAGGGGAATTTCACCCCTGGGCTCCCACAGATCCTGGCGTGACAGTCTCCCGTCACCAGGCTCTTCTTGCTCTCGCCGTGCAGCTGGCTAGTACCAGGCCCCGGTTTCCCAGCGCCAGTGGGGCAGCAGCCCCGGCATCTGGGCGGTGATCCGGTCCCAGGCGCGCTTCATGGCCCTATAGGCCCTGAGCCGCCGGTACTTCGCCCTGATCCATTGCTGGACGCGGCGGTTGATCCTGGCCAGCAGCGGGTGCAGCTCGGAATGGCGGAACCGGCCGTAGTAGGTCATCCACCCGCAGATGACCGGGCCGATCCAGTCGGTGAGCTGCTCCCAGGTGAGGTTCGTGTGGCGGCGCAGGTGCCAGCCGGCGACGGTCTCGCTCATCCGCTTGACCGCCTTCGGGCTGGCTGCCAGGTCGAACCCGGTGAACCTGCCGTTCTTCCCCATCGTGTCGCGGGGCCGGAAGGTGTAGCCCAGGAAGTCGAAGGACACCGGCCCGTCCCAGGGCTGGCGGCGGGCGGAGTCCTTGCAGTAGACGATCTGGGTCTTGCCCGGGTGCAGCTCCAGGCCGATGTCCCTCATCCGCTGCTCCAGCGCGGCCAGCACCTGGCGGGCGCGGGCCTGGCTCTTGCAGTGGATCAGGCCGTCGTCTGCGTACCTTTCGAACGGGCAGTCCGGGAACTCCCGGTCCATCCACGCGTCGAAGGCCCAGTGCAGGAACAGGTTCGCCAGCACTGGGCTGACCGCAGACAGGCACCCAGGAGCGTGACGGTGGCGCCGTCCAGGGGGACGTGGCGGGTCTTGCTGCCCTTGCCGGTCAGCGACGCCATGGCCGGCTTCTGGACGCGGACGTCGCGGACGGACAGGCCGGCGATTTCGGAGACTCGGGCGCCGGTGTCGTAGAGCGTGGCGAGCAGGGTCGCGTCGCGGCGGCCCTGCCGGGTGGACCGGTCGGGTGCCGACAGCAGAAGCCGGGCCTGGGCGACGGTGAGGTGCCGGACGGCGGGGCGGTCCTGCTTCTTGGCGGGGATGTCGAGGATGTCCTGCCAGCGGGCCATCCGGGCCGGGTCCTCGGCTTGCATCCACGTGGCGAACGAGCTGATCGCGGCGAGCCGCTGGTTGCGGGTCGAGACGCTGTTGCCCCGGTGTTCCTGCAGGTGGGCGAGGAACGCCGCGACGGCGCCGGCGTCGAGGTGGTCGAGGGCGAGCCTGGCCGGCGGGACGGACCGCTCGTCGCGGAACCAGGCGATCAGGAGCCTGAACGTGTCGCGGTAGGACGTGATCGTGGCGGGCGAGCAGCCGCGCAGCCCGGCCAGGTAGGAGGTGAGGAAGCGGCGCAGGGCGGTCGCGAAGTCAGTTGCCATCGGCCGGCCCTCCGGTGAGGGACGGCACGATGCCGCCGTACTCGGCCTGGACGCGGGCGGCGATGTGCGGGTAGGATTCGGCGGTCAGCCGCAGGTAGTAGGCGGTGTCGCCGATCTCGCAGTGACCGAGGTATGCCTGCAGCACCGGCAGCAGCGCATGGACGTCCTCTCCCGCGGCGAACCACAGCCGGAGATTGTTGACCGCGAATGTGTGTCTCAGGTCGTGGACGCGGGGGCCGTGTCCCCGGCCGCCGTGGGAGATGCCGGCCTGCCAGAGGAACCGGCGGAAGTTGTGGTAGACGTTCACCAAGGTCATGGGCCGGCTGGCGGTTGCGCCGGGGAAGAACCACTCCCAGCCGGGCTGCCCGGCCATGTGCGCCTGGTAGCCGGCCGAGCCGTTCGCGGAGCGGGCCGGAGACTGGGACCTGCCGGTCCTTGCCTCCCTTGGCGTCGCGGACCTGCAGGACCCCTGCGGCGACATCGACGTCGCCGGGCCGGAGCAGCCGGGCTTCGGAGATGCGCATGCCGCAGGCGTAGACCGTCCGGAACAGCGCCGGCAAGACCAGGTGCCGGAACGGGACCTGGCTGCTGTAGTGGCAGCGGTCCGTCGCGGCGAACAGGTCCGCGAGTTCCCGGTCGGTGTAGATGTGCGGGACGTAGCGGGCCGGCCTGGGCAGCGTGCGCGGCGGCAGGACGTAGGCCGCGATTCCGCGGCGGCCGAGCCAGCGGGCGAGCTCCCTAACCGGGGCGGCCAGGCCCTGCAGGGTCGCCGGCCGCACTCCCCGCTCGCGGCCGGCGGTGATCCATGCCTCGGCGGAGGCCTTGGCGACCGTGTCCAGCCCGGGGAACCGCTCGCGGCAGAATGCCTCGAACCGGGTCAGGATGCGTTCCTCGGCGTCGTACTTGTAACCGACGGCGCGTTTCTCGGCGACGAGCTCCGAGGCCGCTGCGGCCAGGCTTATGCCGTCGTTCACCGCGCCGCCTGCCTTCCGGGCTCGTCGGGGTCCAGGGCGCACTTCGAGAGCAGGCCGAGGGAGGATTTCAGATAGACGCCGGTGGAGGCCACCGACTGGTGACCGAGGACGTCGGCGATCTGCTCGACCGGGGTGCCGTCTTCCATCAGGCGGGTCGCCAGCGTGTGCCGCAGCGAGTGCATGCCGTGTCGGCGCTCCTCGCCCAGCGGGACGTGCGCCGCCCGGGCGTACTTGACCAGGATCTGGTGCAGGTGGTCCTGGTCGGAGAACGGGACGACCGGGGCGGTGTGGCGCACGAACACCTGCGGGCAGCCGCTGGCCGGGCGGCCGTTGCGGACGTAGTCGATGACCGCCCAGCCGACGTCCTTCAGCAGCGGCAGCCAGACCTGGCGGCCGGTCTTGGCCTGGGCGACCGACAGCCGGTTGCCCGGCCAGTCGAAGTCGGCGAACTCGAGCCGCTTGACGTCGATGCTGCGCAGCCCGAGTCGGGTGACCAGCAAGATGATCGCGTAGTCGCGCTTCCCGCACGGGTTGCCCCGGTCGACCGCGTCCAGGATCCTGGCCACGTCGCCGGCGTCCCAGACCGACGGGACCCGGGCCTGCTTCCGGGACGGCACCGCCGGGACCGCCTCTGCCGTCGCGGTGCCGGCCAGGCCCTCCCCTGACGCGAACCGCAGGAACGACCGCAGGGCGCACAGCTTCTGCTCGACGGTCTTGGCCTGGTAGCCGGCCAGCGTGGCGACAAACGCCCCGACCATCGCAGCGTCGCAGCAGGCCAGGCCGCCGCGGGTGCCGGCGAACCCGGCGAACTCCGCGGCCACCGTCCCGTAGGACCGCACCGTCGAGGTGCTCCGCTCTGCGGCCCGCAGCCAGGACTGGAACCGGGCGACGGCAGCGGCATCGGCGGCCGACAGCTTGCTGACCGTGCGGGAGTAGCGGCGCAGCACTGCGCCGTGCGCCTCGTAGTCGGCCAGCATCTGGGCGACCCTGAACAGGTATATTTCGGTCTGCTTGAGCGTTCCGGCCTGCTCCTTGGCGAAGAAGCCGCCGCACGCCTCGATCGACCCACTCCATGGCCACGTCCAGCGAGAACTCCTCAACGCCGCGGAAGGCGCAGTACCGCTGCAGGCGACGCCAGGCACCGTGGTACCAGGTCATCGTCGATTCCTTGTAGCCCAGGCGAACCATCTCCGCCTCCAGGCCGGACACCAGCACAGGCAAGGCGACCATCGGCCGACCCCCGATCACGCACGGCCCGGCCCCCTGCCGGGCCTCATGAACGGATCATCGGCGTTATGCTCAGCGCTCGCCCGCCAAACCGGCAACAAGCATGGCCAGGAGGCCGGCACTGCGCATAACCCGGCACTGCGCATTAGGCGGCTTATGTTCAGCTTCGCATAAGCCGCCCTGCGGGGTCCCCCTGTCCCTCGGCCTGGCCTCCCCGTCCGGCATGACGACCGGCGCGGCGAGCCACCTTTTCACGTAAAGGAGCACCCAGGCGGGAAGGCGCAGCGCCTCCACGGCCCTGACCACGAGATCGTGCGGCACGCTGTCGAAGAACCGCCGGATGTCGAACTCGAGCACCCAGTTGTAGTTCCAGCAGCGTTTCCGCGCGACGGCGAGCGCGTCATGCGCCCCGCGACCTGGCCGGTACCCGTAGGAGTCGCGGTGGAAGAACCCTTCCGTCACGACTCCGATCCGGTGCGCGGCCACGGTCTGCGCGACGCGGTCAGCGATCGTCGGCACCCCGAGCGTCCTGGTGCCGCCTCCCGGCTTGGGGATCTCCACCGCCCGCACCGGCGGCGGCAGGTAACTGCCCGCCGACATCCGGTTCCAGACCTTGTAGAGGTTGTCCTCCAGCCGCTCCTCGAAGGCCGCGATGGACTGCCCGTCCACCCCCGGCGCTCCCTTGTTGTCCCTCACCTGCTCCCAGGCACGCCAGACCTCGTACCCGCTGACCGCGAACGGCTTCCCGTCCAGCGGCCCCCCGGATACCGTCCTGCGCCTGACCTCAGGCCTCAGCTCATCCATGACGCTCCTCCCAGCCACGCTGGTTGACGAGACGAATAAAGCCACGAGCAAGCCGGCCCCTTCGCTCCCCGCCCCACCGCGCCAGGCAGGAGGATCAGCGCTACTACGAGCCGGTCCGACTGCCAGCCCGGCAACGGTTTCCGCCCCTCGCGCATCCTGCGCTCGCGGGCATCCCTCTCGCCGCCCCGCCAGGGGGCAGCGGTGTCCGGACTGGCCCTCCGCCGTTCCATGCAGACGCCGCAGACCAGGCTCGCGCCACCTCTACGCCGGGCACCACCTGGCCAGCGATCCGGGCAACCGCCAGGCTCATCCCGGGGACTTGGCTTCTCCCCGGTTCCGCTGCCACCTCAACCCAATAACGACGCTTCAGACGGTGAACGCCCCCGCCGGGAAACCCCGGCTCGGGCGCTTCCAGCGCAACGCCTTCCTGGTCCCCGCCTGACACCTCAAGGGCGCCTTTTCCCCGATCGCTCACCACGACAGTCTTCAGCCAACGCAGCACGAGGCGGCTTGAGACCACCCCCCGAAGGGCGATCCCGAGGGGCCACAAAACCCTCATCATCCGCACAGCACGACAAGAAGATCACCTAGCTACAAGGCAACCTCCTCGTCTCGACGCACACAGCCAAACTGGGAGCCAACAGTCACAGTCTTCAGGCGATACCACGCCACAGCTAGCTTTCATTCGTGCAGCTAGATGGCTCATTGAGCGATAGCAGGCGGCGTGCAGCGACGGTTTGACGGTGCTTTCTAAGCAGCGGGTCGCGGGTTCGATTCCTGCCTGGCGCACCAGTTCGGCGGGATTGCGGCCACCCAAAGGCTCGCTGCTGGGAGTCAAATTGGGAGCCTGTTGCAGGCCGCGTTGCAGGCATAGCGAGAACTCTGTCGACTGGGACGCCTCGCATGACGGCTACGCGGGCGCGGTCGATCCCGGCTTCAACGGCCAGGAGGACGCCGATCAGCCCCGTCGGCGCGCTCCTCCGGATTCGGGGTTCAACATGCTTCGGTCCGGATTGGCGTGCCGCGTGGCGGATCCCGAGGGTGATATCATCAGATATCAAAGGAGGTGCGGGATGACAGACATGCTGATCCGCGACGTCCCCGACGACGTCGTCGCGGCGCTCGAAGCCCACGCCCGCCGCCTAGGGCTGTCACGCACCGAGTACGTCCGCCGCAGGCTCGCCCAGGACGCGGCCCTGTCAGACTCGCCCGTCAGCACCGGGGACCTAGCGCGCTTCGGCGACACCTTCAGTGACCTGGCCGACCCCGAGGTAATGTCCCAGGCCTGGCAGTGACCGACTGGCTGATCGACAAGTCCGCCCTGGTCCGCCTCGGCAGCAGCCCAGACGCCGCCACCTGGGCCACCCGGATCGAGCGCGGCCTGGTCAGGATCACCACCGTCACCAGGCTGGAGGTCGGCTACTCGGCCCGCTCCGCGGCCGACCTCCGCGCCGGCCTCAGGCAGCCGCCCGTCTCGGCCATGCCCGTGGAGTACCTCACCCCGGCCATCGAGGACCGGGCCGTGGAGGTCCTGACGCTGCTCGCCGACCGCGGCCAGCACCGCGCCCCCTCAGTCCCGGACCTGGTCATCGCGGCCACCGCCGAACTCGCCGGCCTCACCGTGCTGCACTGCGACAAGGACTTCGACCTCATCGCCACCATCACCGGCCAGCCAGCCGAATGGCTCAGCCCAGCCTGAACGGCTTCAAGCGCCGACCGCGACACGTCCGCAGCGGTGACCATCAAGCGGACCGACCGCCCGCACTTCGTGCTGCACGGCAACATCTGCGCGCTACTCGCCACCAAGGACCACATCAACGTCTTCATCTATGACCCGACCGTCCCGGACCCGGCCGACGTTATCAACCAAGGGCACAGATACTCCACCGCCGGGGCCGTCCAGGTTCTACCGCGAAGACGCGATCGACGAGTCGGCCTTGCTCGCCATGCTGCGCGCCGTCATCGCCAACAACCGGGCAGGCGGCTGGCGGCGCATCCAGGTACCACCGCGATAGCAGGAGCGCATCAAGGCACGCCTCCGACGCGGCGGTGAACGCGTCAGGCGACAGGTCATCGATATCCGCCGTTCTGGACGGTTCCAGGTCTGCGTCCGGTTCGGATGTGGCGCGCCCATAACAGGCCGGTCTGGGCCCGTGCCCGCGGGCCGGAAAATGCGTTGGGTCGCAGGCAGCCTGGCTGGGATTATCGGCTCATGAACGCGACCGGGACCCGAGGCCCCATGGACGCCGGCCGTGCTCGTGACTCGCTGAACGGTCTGGCACTGGGAGACGCGTTCGGGGAGACCTGGGTTCCGCATCTCCGCCGGGGAGGCCGAGCGGTGCCAGCTTACCCGGGACGTTCCGGCGGGGCCGCGGGCGTGGACCGACGATACCGCGATGGCTTTGTCGCTATACCAGGTCCTGACCACTCAGGGCGAGGTCCGGCAAGACTACCGGGCGCGTGCCTTCGCGGACGCTTACTCAGCCGACCCGTACCGTGGCTACGGCGGGTCCATGCACGACGTCCCGCACTGCATCGGCGCGGGCGAGGACTGGCGGGCGGTGACCGCCCACCAGTTCGGCGGCATGGGCTCGTGGGGAAACGGCGCCGCGCGCCTCGCGGCTGCGGACGGTCGCGGGCCGGTCATTTCGAACTCGAGCCGGCCTGGGTCGTCGGCGAGGTCGGCTGCGGCCTGCAGATCTCGGCGCAAGACACCGTCCCCTATGCCATCTGGTGCGCTGCCCGCCACCTGGACAACCTTGAGGAGGCCCTGTGGGCAACCGCGTCCGCAGGCGGCGACGTCGACACCACCTGCGCGATCGCCGGAGGGATCGTGGCCGCCCGCGCGCGGGCCGCAAGGGCCGGCTGCCGCGTTCCGCGACGCGGTGCTGTTCACGGTCGCCTACGCGTCCGGGCTGCGCCGCGACGAGGTGCTGCTGCTCGACCTGGGCGACTTCGGCGCCAGCCCGCACGCGCCCGAGGCCGGGCGGGACATCGCGGGTAAGCGTGGATGCCGCTGCCAGCCTTGGGATACAGTCCTGGCGGTCGTCAGCCGGCGTAGCTAACAAGGCGAGACAAAACGGGGACAACATGAACGAGATGGCCGTGAGCGTCGAGCGCACCGACGCCCGTGAGTGGAGCGACGAGCAGATGGAAGACCTGTTCTCCGATGGCTTCCCTGCGTTCATCACCGCCGACAGGCTGGCGAAGCAATACATCGGCCGGGTGCGCGAATGGTTCCCTGAGTGGAACCTGATCCTGGTCGACGCCCAGCAGAACCCGGCGGCCGCCGGCTGGGGCATCCCGGTCCACTGGGACGGCACCGTGGCCGGCCTGCCGCCGGCTATACCGACGCCATGATCCGCGCGGTCGGGGACCGCGAAAAGGGGACCGCAATCGACACGCTGGTGATCTGCGGGGCCGTAGTCGCGGGTCGGCTCAAGGGCCGCGGCCTGGCCGGGAAAATGCTTACGGTCCTGCGCGACGCCGCCCTGGGGGCCGGCCTGACCCGGGTGATCGCACCGGTGCGCCCGACGCTCAAGCAGCAGTATCCGCTGACCCCGATAGAGACCTTCGTGACCTGGACCCGCCCGGACGGCACCGCGCTCGACCCGTGGATCCGCACCCACCAGCGGCTGGGCGCATCTATTCTGGCGGCCGCTCCCGCCTCGCAGACCATGACCGGGACCGTCGCCGAATGGGAACAATGGTCCGGCATCGCACTGCCGTCCAGCGGCGACTACGCCATCCCGAAAGGGCTGAGCGTGCTCCACATCGACCGCGAGGCGGACCTGGGCACCTACGTCGAACCGAACATCTGGATCCGCCACCGCTAAACGGCTGCCTGTCGCCCATTCTTGGGAGTGTCGTGGCCGCGGCATCCGGCCAGTGCCACATCACCGCTGGAGAACTCGACGTCTCGCAAACACGGGCCAGACGTCACGCGATCAGTACCGCACGCCACTGCGAGGCCCCACCCTTCAGCCCGTTTTCGCAGCACAGAGTTGGCTCATCTGAGTGCGCTCAACCAGCCGGACGGGTGTAAACAGAAGCGCACGGAATCGGTGATAGGGGCTCCCACCGGAGGCTATCGATCCCCTGCGCATCGAAGCTTGCTCCCTGCGGGTAAGGCCGCATCCGCGCGTTGTCGGCGGGGATGCGGCCTTCTTCTTGCGGCTAGAGGGGCCCCGTTAGGGGTCAAGTTGCTGGCCGGGACCGGAAGGGGCCGGGATAAAGCGCTCCGCAGCGGGTGCAATATGCCCGGAAGAGGAAGGCGAGGGCGCCGGGGGTGGCAGATGGCGCCACGGCGATGTCTCCGTCGCTTGTATGCACATGCACGGGCCAGGGCCCGCCTTTCCGATCCAACCGGCGTCGGCCTGCGGTAGGGGATCACGTACCCGAGGTGCTGCAGGCTGTACAGGATGTTCATCGCGCAGTGCTTGATTCCGTCTTCGTTCCCGGTGACCAGGCAGCCGTCGTAGTGCGGGCCCGAGGTGGTCATCGTTGCTCCCCTGTGCGTCACCGCAGGCGACATCCTCGAAGCGGTCCCCCACCCTAGCGTGGTGCTCGACCAGGCGAACCTGTGAGCAGGTCCCACGCCTATTCACCCCAGCAGGCCCTGCGGGCACCACAGTGCCTGCTTGAGCCCGCGAGCGGCTGGTCAGCTACGGCCTTCGAACTAGCCCAGCGGAAGGCTGGAATTCCGCGACTATCGGTAGCGCGGTGTCAGAAGCGACGACGGCGGCGGCTCGCCGATGCCAGCCGGGCAATGACGATGACACCAATCACCGCCGGAGAGAAGCCGCCCACCGAACCGCTGGACCCACCCCATACGAGCCCGCCCAGGACAAGAACTGAGATGCAGGCGAGGATGAACGCCCGGTTGGTGACAATCCGGACTAGGTGATTCCTCGGCTTCGCGCCCGCCTGCTGGCCCGCGCCTGCCTGCTGGACGGCGGCGGGCTGCGGCTTCGGGGTGGCCGGGCCGGGCTGGCCAAGCGGAACAACGAGGTCTTCCGGGATGCGGGCGCTGACGGCGGGCACGATCGCGGCGCGGTCTTTCCACTGCGCCGGATCGAGGATGACCGTGAAGCCGTCGCTACCGATCAGGGAGCACTTGCCGTCGTTCCACCGCAGCAACACCGCGGCGTCCGCGTAGCGGACCGTCACGTGCTCCCCGGGCGCCCTGGTGAACGTGACTCCCTCATCGGAGACCGTCAGGGTGGGCGAGTCTCCGGCGGTCGGCTTGTGCACCTTCCCGCCGGTGATCGTCGTCGCTGAGAAGGACGGCACCCGGCCCATCCGGCCCTGGATGGCGGGCACGTCATAGGGGGCCGCGACGAGCATGGATTCCCGGAGTGCCTGGGCTGCCTTCGCGACGTCCGCCGGGGTTAGCTCGTCGGCGAGCCGGATCGAATCGGCCGCGGACCGGGGCGGCTTCCCGTTGAGAACGGCGCGGGCCTGGCGCTGCAACAGCCCTACCGGGCCAGCGGGTGACTCGTACGCGTCCTCGACGCGACGGCAGTAGGCCGCCAGCTCCGCGTGCTGCGCACCGGTCGTCGCCAGGGTCTCGAAGGTAGATAGGAGCACGTGCGCGGCCATTGGCACCTGCTCGGGCAGCGCGTCGGCTGTGAGCCACGCGTGGAGGTGATCCCGGTCCACTTCCTGGACGTCCATCCCCACGTCGTAGGTGAGGCCGTGGTCGTGGCGGAGGGCCTGGGTGAGCCTGCGCTGCAGGATGTCCAAGGCCGCATGCGACGCGAAGGACTGGCCGGTGACGAGCCCGGCGGCGATGCCCCCCTTGGCCCCCGTCACGTAGGCCGGCAGCGCGACGGCCATCGGCACCACGTCCGGCATCGGCAGCGCGGGGCCGTCCGGCAGCGAAAGCCGCAGCCCGTCCGGCAGGTCGCCCGCGACCCACAGCACCGCGTTGCCGGCGGTAAACCAGCGCTCCCGCCAGGCCGCGATGTCCGCCCAGTCCAGCCGCTCGAAGCCGAATTCCGGGTAGTTCAGCAGGCCGGGACCGCGCGCCCCGTATCGCTCGACCAGGCACGTGCCCAGCATCCCGGTTCCGCCCCGTCTGGCAGCCTCGGTGCGCAGGATGCGCCGCTCCCGGTCCAGGATCTCGCCGTGGCTGGCGGTCAGTCCCGCGCATACGGCCCGCAGGTAGGTAGCGATGTCGGCCGGGTCCGCGCTCTCCACGATGTACTGGGTGTACCGGCCGTCCACGGAGGCGTTGAACTGGTATGTGACCTCGTGGTGGCCGCCGAAGGTCAGGTGCTCCACCATGTGTGTGATGCCCCGGTCCGGCAGCGCCTCGTCGAACTGCCCGACCCGGAACATCAGCGCCGCCGCGTGCCGCCCCGCCACTGCGGTGGACCGCAGCACGGGTATCCCGTCAATGGTGTCCCGCTCAACGGCCGGGATCATCGCGCGGCCCCCAGCGCACGGCGGACTTGTGCCAACGGATCGGTGTACATGGTCCACGGGTGGGTGATGCGCGGCCCGATGATCTGCAGTTGCTCTTTCATCTCCCGTATGTCACTCATCCGGTAGAAGCAGAAGGCGAAGGCGTTGCGACCTCCCCACGAGGCCAGGTCGTCGCGATAGTCGGGGGAGCGAATCGATTTGGTGGCCGCCGAGTGGATCTCTGACCGTACTTCCGACAGCCGGAAGTACCGTGCTTGCTCCTCGGAGGCGTTCCTGAGGTCCAGCCACTTCTCGATGTGAGCCAGTGGGATCACCCGGTGCACGCTGCTCCCCTCGGGAGCCTGGGCCGAGGCTGACCGGGCGAACTCAAACATGGCCCCGTGCGACCCGCCCCACTTCTTCGCGGTCACCTGGATCATGTCCACGCATGCGAAAAGGTTCCAGGGATCTCGCCGGTGTGCCTCGTCGAACCGGCGTCTGCCCTCGGCCTGACTTAGGGATAGCCCGCGCACCACAGGCAGGGACAGCTCCCACGGGCACGGGTCCCGCGGGTCCAGCGCCGCCGCATGGGTAAGATCCTGGTCAGCCGCCACCAGGCGGGAGTGGAACACCGCCCACGCGTCCTGCTTGACGGTATTGGCGAACCCGCCCCCGCGGGCCTGCCACGCCCAATGTGTCCCGTGAGAGCCGCGGAAGAGCACCGGAATGGCTGAGTTGGGGCGGGCGGCAACCCATTCGTTTATCCACGCTGGACGACCGCTGATTTCAGACAGCTGCCGCACGTACCAGTGCCGCGTGGCCCAGTCCGTGATGCCCTCGAGGAACTCGTGGAACTCGTGCCACCGCCCGCGCGCAAGCTCGCCCCGGAACCGGTGCGCGTCGGGGTCGCCGACCAGCGTGTCGATACTGGACCAGGTAGCCGCGGCCGGCTTGGCTTTCCTTCCGAAAAGAGGGCTCACTGGGCCTGCCCTGCATCCGCGGACTCTGGTCCCGTCGCATCCCAGCCCGCCGAAGCCAGGAACGTCTCCCAAGGGGGAGCGGCCACGCCGTACAACTGCTTGAACGCGTGCTGCCGGTGTGCATCGTACTTCAGCCCGGGATTGCCCTGGTACTGCCAAGGAAACTCCACAACGTGCGGCCCGATCAGCCGCATCTGCTCCAGTTGCGCCTCGTACTGTTGCATGAGGCGGAAGCAGAAGGCGAAGACATTGCGATCCGCCCAGGACAGCACGCTGCCCGATTGGCCGTAGGCCGGGGACAGAATGCTGCGCCGCGCGGCCGCCAGTACCTCCTGCTTCACCGACTGCGACTGGAAGTAGGTCCGCTGCGCATCGCCCTTGGTCGAGTCCACCCACATCTCAATGTGTGCCAGCGCGACGACCTTGTGCACGCTGTGCCCGTCAGGCGCTTCCCCCGACGCCCAGCGGGCGAACTGCAGCATGACCTCGTTCGACCCGCCCCACTTGCGGGCTGCGCCCTGGATCATGTTGACGCAGGCACCCCCGTTGAGCGGATCCCGACGGTGTGCCTCGTCGAACCGGCGCCGCAACTCCGACTGCCCCAGCGACAGACCCCGAGCCACGATCATCGATTGTGCCCACGGGACCGGATCCCGCTCGTCGAGCGCCGCCGCCTTGGCAAGATCCCTGTCGGCCTCCACAAGACGCGCGTGGAATAGCGGCCAGGCATCTTCTTTCACGGTTTTCGCTAGTCCGGCGCCCCGTGCCTCCCACGCCCAGTTCTTGCTGTGCGAGCCGCGGAAGAGCAGGGGCAGTGCTGACCCTGGCCTGGCCGCGACCCACTCGTCCAGCCACTGCGGTCGTCCAGAAATGCACGACAATTCTGTAACGTAAAAGCTCCGCAGGTCCCACTCGGTCGTCGCCTCAAGGAAGTCGTGGAAGTCCTGCCACTGTCCCCGTGCCAACTGGGCCTCGAAGGCTAGCGCACGCTGGTCTCCCCTTGCCTTGAGAACCGTCGGTCCTGGGGCCGCAGTGGCGGCCGTTGTCGGAACGGCTTTCTTCCGGAACAGCGCCACGCCAGGTTCCTCCTTCTTCCATGCGAATTGCGCCACCTTGGTGGGATGCCGGGGAATCGTAGCGCTACCGGACGATTCGCAGGGGGCGAATTGTCCAGCTGGCCGAGCCTAGCGAGCAGCCAGCAGGCCAAAGGGGGTACCCGGGCGGTCATGCGGCAGCAGGTCGTCCCACAGGTTGATGGGTACGACCTCCACCGCCCGGCCGGACTCGTCGAGCAGGCGGCCCATCCGCTTGACGGTGCGGAGCACGACGAGCCGGTCGATGATCTTCAGCTGCTGCACTTGGCTGATATCGCGAGCTCTAGCCTGTGCACCTCCTCCACGGTCTGCAGCCATGAGCACAGGACAAGGCTCGGTCCCGCGGTCACGGTCGCGGTCAGCCGCGCCTAGCGGAACCGGCTGAGCATCCGGGCCGTCTCCGTCAGCGAGCCGGTGGGGACGCTAGCCCACAAGTACACCTGGACGGGCCAGTTCACCGCGTATGCGCTCACGTCGGTGCGCGGGATGACCACCCCGGAGCCGAGCAGCCGAGAGATATGCCGCCGCGCCGCCGCTGGACTGGTCCCAGCCCGCTCGGAGCAGGAGGCCCGGCCGTCCAGCGCCAGCGGCGTGAGCATTACCTTGACGCTGCCAGACAGAGACGGGGCCTAGCCACCAACGGCGACACGCCGTCAGCGGCACGATGGATTAATTTCTAACGGGAGCCAACAGTCGCCGGTACCGAGCCGCATGAGGCCATAGCAATGCCCAGCCTCCGCCTAGAGGTGCCTTCTAAGACGGGTCGCGGATTCGAATCCTGCCTGGCGCACCGGGTTTTCTCACTTGGAGCCCTGACCGCGTGCCGTTCGCGTGCCAGAACGCGTGACCTTGCCGAGCGCCTTCTTGGCGTTCTTGCCGATCTGGTCAGCGATGGCGCGCTGGCGACTGGCGGGAGCGTGAAGGTAGATGAGCGCGGCGTCCTGGCCGATGGCGTCAAGGGCGCGCCTCCGGCACGCCATGCGCGGGCCAAACCCGCGCAAAGGGATCGAGAACTGAAGACGCGAGGTGCCGGAGAGGAATGCGTGAGGAAGTGCGAGCCTGACCACCAGGACCTTGGCGAGGAATGACGGGGCCTGTTCCGCGCCCGGGGCGTCGGTCTGTCGCGCCCTCCCGCGCGGGAGCGCTCTGGACCGCACGGCGCTGTGAGGCACCGCTGCGCGGTCGGCACACCGGGAGCTGGTGGAGGAGAGCGCAGAGCCGTCATTGAGTCCCGGTTTCCTCGCGGTAGGCGCTCAGCGAGCGGGAGCCGCTGGACAGGACAGTGCGGGTGAGAGCGCGGACCGACAGGCGCTGGTCGGCCCGCGGGTTGGTCAGCAGGATCAGGTCGATCGGGCCGAGCTCGGGCAGCCGATGGCCGGCGCCCAGCGTGGTGAGCTGGGCAGGCACCAGGCTGGCGGCCATCGCCGAGATGCCGATCCCGGCCGCGACCGCGGCGATCAGGCCGTTGACGCCGCGGGTCACGCAGGCGCTGCGGAACGGCAGGCCGGCCGCGTTCAGCGCACTCTGCATCTCGGTCCGGGACATGCTCGGCGCGGGGTAGACGACCAGCGGCAGGGGCTTGCCCAGGTCGGGCTTGGTCGTCGGGGTGCCCACCCAGACCAGGCGCTCCCGCTTGATGAGCTGGCCGCGCTGCTCGCCGCTGGGGCGCTTGCCGATGAAGACGTCGAGCCGGTCGCCCTCGAGCCGCTGGTGCAGCAGCCCGCTCTGGTCTACCCGCAGGTCAAAGTCGACTAGCGGGTTGTCCCGGCGGAAGTCGCGCAGGATCTGCGGCAGCCGGGTCAGCGCGAGGTCGTCGGCGATGCCGATGCGCAGCCGCCCGTGGGGGCGGTCGCCGCTGAAGTAGGCGGCGGCCGCATCGGACGCGGCCAGGATGTTGCGGGCGAAGCCGACCATTGCGGTGCCGTCGGCGGTCAGCGATACCGAGTGCGTGTCCCGCTGCACCAGGGTCCGGCCGACCTGGCTCTCCAGCCGGCGGATGTGCTGGCTGACCGTTGGCTGCTGGAGGCCGAGCCGGGCCGCCGCCCGGGTGAAGCTGCCCGACTGCTCGACGGCGAGGAAGGTGGCGAGGAGCTGCGGGTCGAAGCCAGTCATAACGATTCACAATAACTGTTAGCTGGTTTATTGGACGACCAAATGATTCTAGGTTGCTTAGAATTTGCTAGGAAACCTTGACAACGGCGAACAGGAAGGCCCTCCCAGTGACGACCGCCGAGATGCATCGGCCATCGGGAGGCGCCTTCAGCGCCCTCGCATCGCGCGGCTACCGGATCTACCTGATGGGCCAGAGCCTGGCTAACACCGGCACCTGGATGCAGAGCATCGCGCAGGACTGGCTGATCTTCAGCCTGACCCACAACTCCACCGCCGTCGGCATCACGATGGCGCTGCAGTTCGCGCCGATCCTGCTGCTCGGCTTGCACACCGGGGCGGTGGCCGACCGGATCTCAAAGCGGCGCATTCTGCTCACCACGCAGACGCTGAACCTGGTCGCGACCGGGGCACTGGCCGCGGTCACCGTCGCGGGCGCGGTGAGGTCGGTCGACGTGTACGCGTTCGCTCTGGTCAGCGGGGTTATCTTTGCCTTCGACAGCCCGGCCCGGCAATCGTTCGTGACCGAGGTGGTGCCCGAGGACAAGCTCCGGGCGGCGATCTCGCTGACCGCGGCGGTGTTCCAGGCCACCCGGCTGATCGGGCCGGCCATCGCCAGCGTGCTCATCGTGACCGCGGGCAGCGGCTGGGTCTTCGCGGCCAACGCCGCGCTGTACCTGGGGCCGACGATCGGGCTGCTGATGCTGCGGCCGTCGGACCTGCGCGGGACCCGTCCCGCGGGCTCGGCCCGGACTCCGGGAGCGGTGCTGGAGGCCGTCCGCTACGTACGGGGCAAGCCCGACGTGCTGTGGACGATCTTCCTGGTCGGGATGCTCGGCTCGTTCGGGCTGAACTTCCCGGTGGTGCTGACGGCGATGGCCAAGTCCGCCTTCGGCGGCGACGCGAGCACCTACGGCCTGTTCAACATCGTGGTCGGGCTCGGGTCGGCGGCCGGCGCGGTGCTGGCCGGGTCCGGGGCCCGGCCGAAGACCCGGATCGTGGTCGGGGCGGCAGTCCTGTTCGGGGCCATGCAGGCGGCTGCGGCGCTCGCGCCTGACATGGCGGTGTTCCTGGTGCTCATCGCCGGGATGGGGTTCGCCAACCTCGTCTGCCAGGCCCTGGCCAACGCGTCGGTGCAGCTCGAGGTCGACCCCGAGCTGCGGGGCCGGGTGATGGGCCTGTACATGCTCGTGTTCGTCGGCGGAACGCCGATCGGGGCCCCCGTCGTGGGTGCGGTGACCAGCCACTACGGGGCACGGGACGGGATGCTGCTGTGCGGCGTGATCCCGCTGCTTGCGGCCCTGGTGACGGCGTCGGCGATCTACGGCCGGCGGCGGCGCGCCCGCCTGGCCAGCATGGCCGGCCTGGCCGAGACCGGGCCGCGCCCGATGCCAGCGGGGCGGGCCTAGTTCAGGCGCCCGGCTGCACGTCGTGGACAGTCGAGCGCGGGCTTGACATTCTTGCCCACCTGGTCGGCTATCGTCCGCGGGCGACCGGCGGAGCTGCGGAGGTCTATAAGTGCGGCCCGGTGCTTGCGAAGGTAAGCATTACGCGGCTGCGGCTGGAGTGCCTGCGATTGATGGTGCGGAACCGTGCGCGAGGCGGGGCACCGGTTCCAGGACAGCGGGTTCAGCGCGCTGGAGGGCCGTCCTTGCGTAGGGTCTGACCGCAGAGCGGCCCCGCCCGGCCCATCGCGCTGCTGGCTTCGGGTGAGGAGCGGCTAGTACGCGAACTGAACTTGACCGTCGTCGCCGGTGGCGAATTCGCTGGCTGCCTGTGCTCCTTCCGCCATGGCCCGGACCGCGTCCAGCCCGGCCGCGTCGCGGGCACCGCCGATGACCCGGTGCCACACGCCGGCCCGGCGGGCCGCCGAAGGGACTGAATCGTCCGCTACCTGTCCGACCGCGGTCACGATGGTGTCGGCGGGCACGAGTTCTGTTACGCCTCCGTCGCTTCGGATTTCCACCCCGGAGGGCGTGATGCGCTCGCAGCGCACGCCAGTGCGCAGCTCGGCGCCCTGCTGGCGCAGGGCGCCGATGACGGCCCAGCGGGTGGACTTGCCGAGCCGGGAGCCGACCCGGGGACCCCGGTGCAAGACGGTAACTGACCGGCGGCCAGGGTCCTGGTGGCTGGCGTAGTGCGCGACATCGACCGCGATGCCGCCGCCGCCGATGATCACTACCCGGTCACCCAGCGCGGGAGTGAACGCGTCGGTGTAGCTGAGCACATGCGGGAGGCTCGCGCCAGGGATAGCGAGGCGTCGTGCCCGGACGCCGGTGGCAATGATCACGCCGTTGAAGCCGCGCAGCAGGTCGGGTCCGTTCCCGACTGGCTGGCGCAGCATGATCGCGCCCCCGAGGCCCTCCAGTTCCGCTGCCAGGTACTGGATGCACGCGGCGTAGTCTTCCTTGCCCGGGACCCGGGCGGCGAGCCGGAACTGCCCGCCGAGGGAACTGGCTGCCTCGAACAGGGTCACCCGGTGGCCGGCGGCAGCGAGATTGCGCGCGGCAGCGAGCCCGGCGGGGCCGCCGCCGATGACGGCGGCCCTCGCAGGCCGGCTGACCTTGGCCGGGTACGGGAGGCGTGTCTCCCGTCCGGCCCGGGGGTTAACCATGCAGGAGACGGAATCGCCGGCGTCGTTCAGCGACCGGTCGATGCAGGCCTGGTTGCAGCCGACGCAGATGTTGACCGGGCGGCGGTGGCGAGCGGAGTCGATCAGCCGCGGGTCGGCGAGGAACGGGCGGGCCATGGACACGAAGTCGGCCTGGCCCGCGCTGAGGATGCGTTCGGCGATCTCAAGCCGGTTCACCCGGTTGCTCGCGATCACCGGAATCTCGCAGACTGCGGCCTTGACCGCGGCGGCGACCGGCGCCCACGTGCCGGGCCGCACGATCGCCTGCACGGTCGGCACCGGCGACTCGTGCCAGCCGACGCCGATGTTCAGCGCGTCCGCGCCGGCCGCAGCGGCCGCGCGGGCGAAGTCGACCACTTCCTCCGCGGCACCCCGCCGGGCATCAGGTCAGCTCCCGACATCCGGAAGATCACCGGGAACCCGTTGCCGACCGCGGCACGGACCGGCGCAGCGCCTCGGTGCCGAAGCGCATCCGCCGCTCCGCGTCGCCGCCCCACTCATCGTCGCGCTGGTTGGTCAGCGGTGACAGGAACTGGTCGATCAGGTAGCCCTCCGAGCCCATGACCTCGACCGCGTCGAAGCCGAGGTCACGGGCCAGCGCGGCGCCTCGGCCGAAGTCGCCGATGGTCTGGCTGATCTCGTCGGCGGAGAGCTCACGCGGCTCGCAGCCCGAGATCCGGCTGAATACCGGCGACGGCGCGACCGGCCCACGGCCGCCGACGGGCGCGTACCGGCCGGCGTGGAAGAGCTGGAGCGCGATCAGCCCGCCGGCGTCATGCACCCGCTGGGCCGCGTGGGCGAGCCGCCGGGTGAACGGGACATCGTCCAGCACCCCGTAGCGTGGACCGCCGGCCCCGGCCGGCTGACCGCGCACCGCCGGTCACGATCAGCCCGGCACCACCGGAGCGCCCGCTCGGCGTAGAACGCTGCCAGTGCCTCCCCGCCGTCGTCCAGGGTCTCCAGGCCGAGGTGCATCGCCCCCATGACGATCCGGTGCGGCAGCCGTAGCGCCGATGGTGCCGGGCGTGAAGACGTGCCCGGGCAGGTCGCTCCCGCTGGTCCGCCGGCCGGGACAGAGCCAGCGGCCCGGTCGCGTCGTCGAAGAACGGCGGCGCCACGATCGACAGCCCGCCGTCGACGACGAGCGTCTGCCCGGTGATGTACTCCGCCGCGCGGGACGAGCAGGAACTCGACCGTGTCGGCGACCTCCTGCACGGTGCCCATCCGCCGCTTCGGGATCTTCGGCAGCACGGTCGAGATGGGTGCCATGCCCGGGACGTCGTAGAAGTAGTCCAGCGAGTCCGATCTCGATGATGCCGCCGTTGACCGCGTTGACGTTGATGCCGTGCGGCGCGAACTCGACCGCCATGTAGCGCACGCAGGCCTCGATCGCGGCCTTGGCCGCGCCGAGGTTGGCGTAGGTCGGGTAGGCGCGGATCGAGCCGTAGCTACGACAGCGCCACGATCCGCCCGCCGTCGTCCATCAGCCGCACCGCCCGCTGCGCGCCGAGCACGAACGGGCGCATGTTCATCGCGTAGGAGCGGTCGAGGTGGTGGACCTTGAGGTCGGTGATGTTCTTGAACGAGCTGGCCGCCGCGTTGTAGACGAAGTAGTCGAGCCGGCCGAACGCGTCGCCCGCCGCGTCGAAGAGGCGGTCGATGTCCTCCGGCTACTCCATGTCGGCCTGCGACGGCGATCGCGTGCCCGCCGAGCTCCTCGACCTCCCGCGGGACCTCCTCGGCCAGGTCCTCGTTCTTCTTGTAGTTGACGACGACCGAGCCGCCCTGCGGGCCAGGGTGAGCGCCAGCGTGCGGCCGATGCCGCGCGAGGCGCCGGTGATCAGCGCGACCTTGCCGCTGGCCGGCGCGCTCACTGGCTGCCGCCGAGTACGGTGCGGGCGATCACCGTCTTCTGGATCTCGTTGGTGCCCTCCTCGAAGCGCTGCGCGCGGGCGTCGCGGTAGACCCGCTCGATCGGGCTGGACTCCCAGTAGCCGATGCCGCCGTGCACCTGCAGCGCCTTGTCGGTGACCCGGGTGAGCATGTCGACGGCGTTCAGCTTCGCCATCGAGGACAGGACCGCCGCGTCGGCCGCGCCCGCCTCCCAGCGCCGCGCCGCGTGCAGGACGAGCTGGCGGGCGGCCTCGATGTCGGCGGCGTTCTCGGCCAGCGCGAACGAGATCGCCTGGCGCTGCGGCGAGCGGCTTGCCGAAGGTCACCCGCTGCGCGGCGTGCTCGACCGCCAGCTCCTGGGCCCGCTGCGCCAGCCCGACGCAGGTCATCGCGACCGAGATCCGGCTCGGGGTGAGGAAGCCGCCGAGGGCGACCTGCAAGGCCCTTGCCCTCCTCGCCGAGCCGGTCGGCGACCGGGACCGGCGCGCGGTCGAAGATCAGGTGCGCGTGGTCGGTGCCGCGCACGCCCATCGTCTCGCGCCATGTCCTCGACGGTGACGCTCGGCGTGTCGCGGTCGACCAGCAGCGCGACCGTGCCGTCCTTGCCGCCGTCGTCCCGGCCAGCCGGGCGAACAGCAGCCAGTAGTCGCAGCGGACGCCGAAGGTGATCAGGTGCTTCTCGCCGGACAGGTAGTAGGTGTCGCCCTCGCGGTCGACCTCGCAGCGCAGGTCGGCGCCGGTCCCGGCGGTCGGCTCGGTCAGCGTGAAGGCGACGGTGATGTCGCCGGTCACCGCGCGGCATCACGAACTCGCGCCGCTGCTCCTCGGTCGCGAACTGGTCGATCGAGCCGCCACACCCCGTTGGCGACGTGCACGATCATCCGCAGCGACGCGTGCGACATCGAGAAGAGCTCCAGCAGCTCGCAGGTAGCCGCGAGAAGGGGATGCCCGGGCCGCCGTACTCCGGCCGGCGCCGGCGAGCCGCAGGTAGCCGCGGTCCTGCAGCTCGACCCGCAGCTCCGGCGGCACCGCGCGCTCGCCTCGATCTCCGCCGCGTCCACTCCTCGCCCTCGGCCGCGACGTAGGCGGCGATCTCCGCCTTCGAGCTCCTCGAAGCCCGAATCGTCGAAGGTCTCGGGCAGGGGGATCGCGGCTTGCGGCGTCATCGGACGGGCTCCTCGTCAGTCGGTTTCGGCTCCTTCGGCCGGAGCGCCCTTGGCGCGGTCGCGCAGCGACGAACTTCTGGATCTTTCCGCTCGGCGTGCGCGGCAGCTCGTCGACGATCTCGAGCCGCTCCGGCCAGTACTGCTTGGCGACCTCGGCGCGTCGAGGAACTGCGCGCATCTCGGCGAGGCCGAACTCGCCGTGCCCGGGCGCGCGGACGACGAAGGCGCAGGCGCGCTCGCCGAGCCGCTCGTCGGGCATCGCCACGATCGCGACCTCGCGCACCGCCGGGTGCGCGTGCAGCAGCTGCTCGATCTCGGCGACCGGGACCTTCTCGCCGCCGCGGTTGATCACGTCCTTGACCCGGCCGGTGATCCGCAGGAAGCCGTCGTCGTCGATCGTCGCCAGGTCGCCGGTGCGGTACCAGCCGTCCGCCGTCATCGCCTCGGCGGTCAGGTCGGGACGGTCGAGGTAGCCGTCGAAGAGGCAGCGCGCTGGTCACCTCGAAGTTGCCCTCCTCGCCCGGGGCCGAGCACGTTGTCCGTCGTCGTCGGTGATCCGGATCCGCATGCCGGCCAGCGCGCGGCCGTCGGTGCCCCAGACCTTCGCCGGGTCGTCGCCGGGCGCGGCGAGGGCGCCGAGGCAGGTCTCGGTCGAGCCCCAGGCGCCGCAGACGGCGGCGTCGAGAGCACGGGGTCGCGCGCTCGGCGAGCGCCCGCGGCACGGCGGCGCCGGTGACGACGAAGATCCGCAGCGCCGGCGGCGCCTGCTCGCCGCCGGACTCGACGGCACGCGGACGAGGTCGGCCAGGAACGGCGTCGCCGCCTGCACGAAGGTGCCGTCCCACTGCGCGCAGCGCCTGGGCGGCGACGCGCGGCGTCCCACACGTCCTGGAGGATCTGCGGCGAGCCGAGCACGAACGCCAGCCACATCCCGTACAGGAAGCCGGTCTGGTGGGCGAGCGGCGAGGGGATGAAGATCCGGTCGTCGCGGCCGAGGCCGAGGTGCTCGATCTCCATCGTCGCGGCGCGGGTCAGCGCGTCGCATGCGGTGCAGGACGCCCTTCGGCTCGCCGGTCGTGCCGGAGGTGAACAGCAGCTGCGACGAGCGCCGTCGGGTGCCGGCGCGCGCGCGTCGATCACGGCCCGGTCGGGCTCCTGACGCGCGCGACCGCGGCGGCGAAGTCGTGCCAGCGCGCGCCGCAGTTTTCGGCAGGCGGGCGCCCGGTCAGCGCCGACGACGAGCACGTGCTCGACCGGAGCGGCCCGTCCGTCTGGCCAGCATCGCCGCGGTCTCTCGGCGTGCTCGCGGCCGCGGAACTCGTCGGCGACGACCAGCACCCGCGCCCTCGAGCGGCGCAGCGATGAAGACGACCTCCCGCTCGCGGAAGATCGGCATCAGCGGGCAGCAGACCGCGCCGACCTCGGGCAGCGCCAGCGCCAGCGACGACGAACTCGCCCCAGTTCGGCAGCTGGTAGGCGACCGTCTCGCCCGGCGCGACGCCGAGCTCGAGCAGCAGCTGCCGCGGCCGGTCGGCCTCGCGGTCGAGCTCGCTCCCAGGTCCAGGTCCGCTCGCCGGTGCCCGATCGCCCGCGTCACGTCGACGACAGCGCGATCCTCGTCCGGCCGCTCCCGCGCCCAGCGGCGTACCCAGTCGCCGATCGGCACCTCGGCCGCCTGGTCGACGCGAGCGACTGCTCGCCCGCTGCCCGAGTCGGCCTCGCCGGCGCGCGCCGCGTGCTCTCCCGCCGCGTGCGCTCGCGGTCGTCCTGGACCGCCATGTCGATGCCGATCGCCGTTCATGTCGTCGAGGAAGCGGGGATAGGAGATCCGGTAGGCGTTCGGGTAGGTCAGCGGGCTCTCGCCCTCGCGCCCGCGATGCCGGCGACGGCGAGCGCCATGCAGGACGCGGTGGTCGTTGAAGGAGGACAGGTCGGCGCCGGGCAAGCGCTCTCGACGCCGCGTACCACCAGCCGTCGCCGCGCACCTCGACCCGCCGCCCATCCGGTTGAGCTGCAGCATCGCCGACGACCCGGTCGGACTCCTTCAGCCGCACGTGCGCGACGTTGTCGCAGCTCGTCTGCGCCCTCGGCGAGCTGGCCCAGGCGCGAGCACCGGCAGCATGTCGGGCATCGGGCGGCAGTCGACTCGACCCGGCGCAGCCTGCACCCCGTCGTGCCGGACCCGGACGCCGCCTGCCTCGCGGTCCAGCTCCATCGGCAGGCCCATCTCGGTGACGATGTCGAGGAAGTGCGGCCTCGGGGTGGTCGGCCCTGGCGCCGCCGATGCTCGCCGACAGCCCGCGGAAGCAGCACGTCGGACGGGTGCAGCGCGGTCGGCGGCGAGGCCGAAGGCGAGCCGAGCCGATGTCGGGCGGCAGGGTGACGTCGGCGGGCGCGCGCCTCTGGTTCGGTCTCGATCTCGAAGCCGCGCCAGTCGTCGGGCGACGCCGACGTGCGAGGCCGAACTGGCGCATCATCCGACGGTCAGCTCGACGTAGGGCGCTCGTTGAGCGCGCCCTCGACCTCGATCGACGGTCGGGCCGGTCGCGAACGGGGCCAGCAGGAGCAGGCCGGAGATCCACTGCGACGAGCGTGCCCGGCGATGCGAGACCTGGCCGCCGGCGGGCGGCTGCGGGCTGGACCGTGGATCGGCGGGCAGTCGTTGGCCGACTCGAGCTCGACGCCGAGTCGCCTCGAGCGCCTCGAGCAGCGGCCCGACCGGGCGGCGCTGGAAGTACTTCTGGCCGGTGATCGTCACCGGCGCGTCGGCGAGGCAGGCGAGCCCGATCATGAAGTAGAGGGTGGTGCCCGAGCTGCCGACGGAGACCTCCGGCCGGCCGGGACGGAACGCCCGCCGCGGACGAGGAACCGTCTGCCCGTCCGTGGTTATCTCGGTGCCGAGGCCGCGCAGCACCTCGATCGTGTGTCGCACGTGCCCGGCATCGGACAATCCCTCGATCCGGCTCACGCCCGGGGCCAGCGACGCCAGCATCAGCGCGCGATGGGCGTGGTACTTGGAGTTAGGGATGATCAGGTCGCCCTCGACGCGACCCGATGCGTGCTTCACCATTAGCCGCATCAGTCAGCTTCCATTCATGAGACCAATTCACCACACCCGGCCGATCACGTGCGTATCGGGCACAGGACACTCTATGGTTAAGTAGTTGGTTGTAACACCCAAACTAACAGATGGGGCAGGTCATGACGGTGCAGCCGGCCGGAGTCGGCCCGGACCTGCACGGATCCTCCGGCCCGCGACGGGTGGCACGTCGTGGCCTGGTGGTGCGGGCGGCCGAGGTTAGATGGAGCGTGACCAGACGGTACGGGTTGTAATCACCGGCTTCGGCGCGGTCACCCCGGTCGGCAACGACCGGGAGAGCACCTGGCGCAGCCTGGTCGCGGGCAACTCGGGGATCGGCCCGATCACCGCGTTCGACGCCGTCCGGCCTGGCGGTGCGGATCGCCGGCGAGGTGCGCGGCTTCGACCCGGTCGAGCACCTCGACCGTCAAGCGGGTCCGCCGCACCGCGCGCTTCTCCCAGCTCGCGATCGCCGCCGCGCGCGAGGCGGTGCGGACGCGGGGCTGGCCCTTGGCGGGACGGGCACCGCTGGCAGCGCGCGACGAGACGGTCGGCGTCGTGGTTAACGCGGCCGTCGCCGGGTTCGACACGGTCGAGGACCGCGACCCGGCAGCTGCTCGCCGCGCGCCGGTCAGCCCGTACTTCGTGCCGTCGTCGCTGGCCAACATGCCCGCCTGCGAGGTCGCCATCGACCTGGGCGTCCACGGTCCCGTGCTGGCCAGCGCGCTGGCCTGCGCCAGCGGCAGCGACGCGCTGCTCGGGCCCGCCAGCTGATCCTCGCCGGCGAGGCCGACGTCGTGATCTGCGGGCGGCACCGACGCGGGGATCACCCCGGTGATGTTCGCCGGGCTGATCCCCTCGGGCGCGCTGTCTCGCGCGCAACGACGACCCGCCGGCGCGAGCCGCCCGTTCGACGCCGACCGCGACGGCTTCGTCTTCGGCGAGGGCGCGGTGGTCGCGGTGGTCGAGTCGGCCGAGCACGCCGCCGCGCGCGGCGCACGTCCGTACGCCGAGCTCGGCGGGCGGCGCGCTGACCGCGGATGCCTTCCATGTGAGCGCCCCGCGAGCCGGACGGGACTTACGCCGCGCGAGGCGATCCGCCAGCGCGCTGAAGCGGGTCGGCGTCGCGCCCCGAGGAGCTCGGACTACATCTGCGCGCACGGCACCGGGACCCGGGCCAACGACCGTGCCGAGACGCGCGGCTATCCGCCAGGCGCTCGGCCCGTGCAGCCGACGCCACCGCCGTCAGCAGCCCGAAGTCGCATGGTCGGCCACCTGATCGGCGCCGCCGGCGCCTGGGCGCGCATGGTCTGCGCGCTGGCCATTCGCGACGGCATCGTGCCGCCGACGATCAACCTCACGACCCCCGACCCCGAGTGCGACCTCGACTACGTGCCGGACGTAGCCCGCCCGCTGGCGGTACGCGACCGCGATCGCCAACGCCTTCGGCTTCGGCGGCCAGAACTGCGTGACCGTGCTGAGGAGCAATCGAATGACCCCCACGGCCGCCCCGCATCAAAGCCCCGGCCGAGCAGGACCTGGCTGAGCCGCCTACGACCCGTCGGCCCTGCGCGACGTCTTCGACCGCACTTCACGTTCGCCGCCGGGTTCTGGCGCAACGACCACCGCTACGCCGAGCGGCTGGCCATGCTCGACCCGGCGACGGGCCGGAGCTGGACCTACGCCAAGCTCGGCGCGGACGTGACCCGGCTGGCTGCGGGCCTGCGCCGCGCGGGGCGTACGGCCCGGCGACGTGGTGACGTTCCAGTTGTTCAACTGCCCGGAGTTCGCGCTGCTCTACCTGGCGGTGCAGCGGCTGCGGGCGATCGCGGCACCGGTCAACTTCCGCTTCTCCCCCGGCGAGACCGGCCACGTGCTCGACGACAGCCTGCCCAAGGCGCACGTCTTCGACGCCACGCTGACGGCCGGGACCGGCGAGGCGCTCGCCCTGGCCCGTCACCGGCCCGACCTGCTCGTCACCGTGCCGGGTCCGGCCGCCCCGCCCAGGCCCGGCCTGGCCAGCACCGCGACTGGCTGTTTACGACCTGCTCGCCGACGCCGCTGACACGGCCCGGCTTCCTGACCTGGAGGCCGGGTCCACCTGGGACGAGTCCACCAGGTTGTACACCTCGGGCACCACCGGGATGCCCAAGGGGGTGCCGCTGCCGTCGATCGCAGAGGTGCTCACCGCGCACGACGTGATCATGCACTTCCCGCTGAGCCCGCAGGACAAAACGCTGAACATGACGCCGTGGTTCCACCGGGGCGGTATCTCCGCCGGCGGCCCGAACCCGGCGTTCTACGTCGGCGCCGCCGTCGTCCCGGTGCGCGCGTTCGACGCCGGCGCCGTCCTCGACGCGGTGGCCGAGCACGGCATCACGTTCCTGATCGGCGCGCCGACCAACCTCGCGCTGCTGGCCGCCGAGCAGGAGGCGCGCTCGCGCGACCTGTCCAGCCTGAACGGGATCGTCACGATGGGCGCTCCGCTTGAGCGGGCGGCGTGCCTGCGCTACCAGGCCGTGCTCACGCCGCGGATCTTCAACGGGTACGGCACCACCGAGGCGTTCTGGAACACGTTCCTGCGCCCGGCGGACCTGCCGGGGCACGCGGGCAGCGCGGGCCGCGCCTGCACTGACGACGACGTGGCAGTGGCCCGGGTGGCCCCGGACGGCAAGCCCGGCGACCCCTGCGACACCGTGCCGCGCGACGGCGCGACGATCGGCGAGGTCGTTATGCGCTCGGTCAAGTCCGGCTACGCGTACGTGAACAACCCCGACGAGGAGGCCGCCCAGTTCCGCCGCGGCTGGGTATTCACCGGCGACCTCGGCACCTGGGACGAGCTCGGCTACGTCACGATCGCCGGCCGCAAGGACGACATGATCATCTCCGGCGGCGAGAACGTGCACCCGGTCCAGGTCGAGGAGGTCCTCAACGAGCACCCGCTGATCACCGAGTCCGCGGTCGTCGGGCTGCCCGACGACCGCTGGGGCAAGGTCGTCGTCGCCTACGTCGTGCCAGCCAGTGACGGCCTGACCGCCTCCGAGTGCGACAAGCACTGCCTCGCCCATCCGATGCTCGCGAACTACAAGAGGCCGCGCGGCTACAAGTTCGTCGACGCGCTTCCCCGCACCGCGACCGGCAAGCTCATGCACTATAAGGTCCGCGACGAGGCCCGTGCTGCTACAGGCATCGCGGAGTTCGAGCGGCCATAACGCGGCGGGGCTGCGGGTCGATCGCATCCCGTGTGTTCCGGGTTCGGGTCGGCCGCGCTGAGTGCCCCGGTATCTGATCATGACCGTCGGCATGATCGTGCGCGACGACTGTCAGCCAGCCTGCCTACCTCGTCGCCCGGGCCGACACGGTCGGCGTCTCGACGAAGACAGCATCGACACCACCCCGGATCAGGAGCCCGCTGCTACGGGCACGTCGGCGTGACTGTGCGCCGGAGCGCTGCGGTGGCCCGGCCCGTCGGCCGGTTCGCAACAGGCCAGCCTGAAACAACCGGGACGCACAGCAGCGTTCCACCCGCAGGCAAGCTACGGTGGGCGGCAACCGTGCCGGCGTTCACGCCACGAGGAGTCAGCGTGCCAGACAACGAGGGAGGTCCCTATGGCGGAGTGCCCGATGGCCACGCCCCGGACCCGGTACACAATCTGATGGCCGCGACGACCCCTGGGCCGGACTCCGATATCGGACGCCTGGAGCAAGCGCTGAGCAGCATCGTCGTCTGGTTCGCGCGTAACGACGTGTACCAGCAGATCATGCGCCGCGCCCGCTGCGACCTGCCCCGGGCCCCCATAGTGCTGCTGTCGCGGATAGACCTCTGCGGCACCGCCCGCCTCAGTGAGCTCACCCCCTTGCTCGGCGTGGACAAGTCGACTCTTACCCCCCAGGCTAAGCGCCTGATCCGCGACGGGCTCATCGAGCGCGACGCCGACCCGGACGATCAGCGCGCCGCTCAGCTGCGGGTTACCAGCGCCGGGCGGGATCTGCTCGCCCGCCTGCACGCTACCCGCCGCGCCATGCTTACCGAGATGCTCGCGGACTGGCCAGCCGCCGACCAGGCTCGCATGGCGGACCTGATCACACAGCTCGCCACCGCACTCGACAGCGACTTCCAGGCAGCCGCAGGCCTACCCACCCGGCCGGGTCTGTCAAGTTAACGGCCGAACTCCTCCACCACCGCATCTTTCCCTTCCACGAGGTGGCCATCGCGACCAACGCCACAACCTGTCCCTGGTCTTCTCGGACCTGACCATGCGGGCAGTCAAGCCGGGTCGCCCCATTCGTGGTGCCCGACGGCGGCCCCGTACGTAGTCGCGCTGTTCGAGAGCAGCTCGCGACTTCCGGCTGTTACTACGCGCTGGGCATTTCCGTGATCACGAGGCCATCCATGACGAGGTCGAGCATGCGGGCTGTTCTCATGGCCCAGTTGGCGTCCGTCTCGATGCGCCATAGGAACCCGACGAGCAGAAGCACTTCTTCTGCTTCGACGTCGTCGCGTACCGCCCGGGCCTGTTTGCACGCGTCGAGAAGCCTCGTGATCGCGTTGATCACGGGGCCGTACCCCTCGCCCGCGAGTTGCTTGTAGGTGGCGGTGTGGAACGCGCTGGCCAATCCACGTTTGATCTGTCCGTATAGGGCGAGGCGGTCTAGCCACAAGCGCAGCGCCTCACGTGGCGGGTGTTCTGCAAGCAGTGCCGGAGCTGCGTCAACGAGCTCGGCGACGTCGTGACGGTGGACCTCCAGCACCAGCGATTCTCTGGTCGGAAAGTGCCGGTACAGCGTTCCTTGCCCGATCCCAGCGCGCTTCGCGATCGATTGCATCGATGCTTCACCAGATTCGGCCAGGCTTGCTCGGGCGGCATCGAGGATGCGCGAACGATTGAGTTCGGCGTCCGCTCGCCGGGCGAGCCGTTCGGGTTGGGGGGGAGTGCCGGGCGCTGACACAAGGCCTTCTTCCAGATCGAGGTTGCTAAACGGACATGTGTCCGATAACGTCGGAGGCGTACCGGACAGCTATCCACTTACTGTAGCGAGTCCCGCGTCCGGCTGCGCGGATCGCTCAATGGAAGGAGTTGAGCAATGTCAGCACAGACCGCAAACCGTATGCGGCTCGACGGCAAGGTCGCTGTGATCACCGGTGGCGCACAAGGTGTCGGCTTGGGCATCGCGCAGGAGTTCATCGACCACGGCGCGACCGTCGTCATCGCCGACATCAACGAGTTGACCCTGAAGGAGGCCGCCGCCTCCCTCGGTCCGGACGTCACGACCGCGGCCGTGGATGTCACGAACCTCGACCAGATGGAGGCCATGTACAACGACGTCGTCGCCAAGCACGGCCATCTCGACGCCGTAGTCGCCAACGTCGGCGCCGGCGACAGCAACGGCGTCCAGTCCATCACCGAGAAGCAGTTCGATTTCGTCTTCGGCGTCAATGTCAAGGGCGTGCTCTTCACCGTTCAACCGGCCATCGGCCTGATGAAGGACGGTGGCACCGTCGTCGTCATCGGCTCGACAGCGTCCATTCAGCCGCCAACCGGGATGAGCCTCTACGGCGGAGCCAAGGCCGCGCTGCGCAACATGGTCCGAGCGTGGATCCAAGAGGTCAAGGGAACAGGCATCCGCATCAACGTGCTTAGCCCCGGCGCGGTCGACACACCATCGCTTCGCTCAGCTCTTGCTGACGCCTCCGGCGCCGACCAGGTCGATGCGCTCGTCACCAAGATGGGCGAAGGCAACCCACTCGGCCGACTCGCGCGGCCACGTGAACTCGGCACCGCGGCCGTCTTCCTGTCAAGCGAAGCCTCGAGCTTCATCACCGGGGTCGAGCTGTTCGCCGACGGCGGCATGGCTCAGACCGGCTGACCTCAACACCAGGAAAGCTGCTCAAACAGCCAGAAGACAGAAGAGCAGAAGACAGAAGGGAACGTATGATGACCAGCCAAGCAGCAACCGACGACGCAGCAACAGCCACCAATCGCGAGTTCGCTGAAGGTGACGTCGAGAAATTGATGGGCTTGCGCACTACTCGTGGGACGGCAAGACCTACAACGGCTTCCTCGAGTCCGACACTACCTCGGGGCGCGGCGCCAAGTCGCTTTCGGTGCACCACGCCGAGCGCGGGTTCGTCACCCGGGGCGTATTGCTCGACATCGCGGCGCTGCACGGCGTCCGCTGGCTCGATCGCGGCTACGGGGTCACCCTGGAGGAACTGGAGGCGGCCGAGGAGGCGCAGGGCGTCAGGGTTCGCTCCGGTGACGCGCTGCTGATCCACACGGGCAACGTGGAAGCGATCCTGACGGAAGGCCCGGATGCGATCGGACCAGCAGCCCGTCAGGCCGGCCTCCACGCAAGCTGTCTGCCGTTCCTGAGGGAGCGTGACGTGGCGGTTCTCGGCAACGACGGCATCCAGGATGTCCAGCCCTCCGGATACTCGCTGAATTTCCTTCGACCTATTCACGCTGTCTTGCTCGTCGCAATGGGCCTCTGGCTCATTGACAACATGCAGCTGACCGAGCTCGCCCAGGTCTGCCATGACGAGAACCGGTGGGAATTTTTCTTTGCCGCGCTGCCGTGGCGGATGGTGGGCGTCACTTAATGAATCCCACCCGAGAGGGGAAGACGTCCTGGCCGAGCGCACCGAACGGGTCAGCCTGATGCGGTCTTGAAGTGGTCCAGGAGCCGCCGCCCGATGATCATCTTCTGGATCTCGGCGGTGCCCTCGCCGATGAGCAGCATCGGGGCGTCGCGGTAGAGCCTTTCGATCTCGTACTCCTGGGAGTAGCCGTAGCCCCCGTGGATGCGCAGGGCGTCTTCCACGACCTCCTTGCTGTACTCGCCGGCGAGGTATTTAGCCATGCCCGCTTCCAGGTCGCTCTGCTCGCCGGAGTCTTTGCGCCGCGCGGCCAGGACCATCATCTGATGGGCGGCCACGACCTTGGTTCCCATCTCGGCCAGCTTGAACTCGATCGCCTGGTGGCGGGCAATGGGCTTGCCGAACGTCTGCCGCTGCTGGGCGTAGCTGATGGCCAGCTCGAAGGCCCGCAGCCCGACTCCGCAGGCACGGGCGGCCACGTTGACCCGGCCCACCTCGACCCCGTCCATCATCTGGTAGAAGCCGCGGCCCGGCGCCTCCCCGAGCACCCGGCCGGCCGGGACACGGCAGTCGTCCAGGACAAGCTCGGTCGTGTCGACCCCCTTGTACCCCATCTTGTGGATCTTCCCCGGGACTGTCAGCCCGGGCCGTGTCTCCCCGAACCCGCTGTCCTTCTCGATCAGGAACGTGGTCAGGTTCTGGTGCGGCCTGGCCGCGCCCTCAGGCGTGCGCGCGAGCAGCGCGACGAGGTTCGCGGACGCCCCGTTGGTCAGCCACATCTTCTGCCCGCGCAGGACGTAGTCGCTGCCGTCGGGCCGGGCAGCGGTGCGGATCGCGGCCACGTCAGACCCGAGGCCCGGCTCGGACATGGAAAAGGCCGCCCGGACCTCACCGGTCGCCATCCGCGGCAGGAAGCTGGCCTTCTGTTCCCCGGTGCCGTGCTTGCTGATCAGGTACGCGACGATGAAGTGGGTGTTGATGATGCCCGAGATACTCATCCAGCCCCGGGCGATCTCCTCCGCCACCAGCGCGTACGTCAGCAAGGGTTCACCGAGACCGCCGTACTGCTCGTCGATCGTCAGCCCGAAGACGCCCAGCTCCCGCAACCCGGCCACGATCTGGGCGGGGTAGGTATCGGAATGGTCGAGTTCGCTGGCCACCGGGATTATCTCGGCGTCAACGAACTCGCGGACGGCACCGATAATGTCCCGCTGCACCTCGGTCAGGCCATCGGTCTCGGTCAGGCGGCGCATCCGTTTCCCTTCTCAGCAGCCGATGATTTTGCGCTCGGCCAGTGCCGCCACGTCGGCGGCGGACATGCCGAGCATTCCGGTGAGCACGGCCGCGGTGTCCGCGCCGAGGGCCGGTGCCGGCAGTGCCCCGGCAGTGCCCGCCGTGGCCAGCGGCGAGCCGGGGGCGAGCACGGAGCCGACCCCGGGCTGGCTGATCTCCCGCAGCAGCGGGTTGCCGGCCAGCGTGCCGTCGCTGACCAGCTCGGAAAAGCGCCGGTACCGCGACCACAGCACCGAGGTGCCGGCCAGGTCCCGCTCAATCTCCGCCAGCCCGCGGCCGGCGAACCACGGCTCCAGCAGGGCCGTGATGACGCCGCGGTGCCGGTACCGGTCACCGTCGCGGCCGAAGTCGGCGCCGAGCAGCCGTTCCAGCCCAGCGAACGTGCCCGCCAGGCCGGTCACGGCGGCCAGGTCGGCGAAGTGCCGCCGGGTCAGCGCGACCACCATCACCCGGTCACCGTCCGCGGTCCCGAAGTCCCGCGCCAGGCCCCCGTACAAGTGGTTGCCGATCCGGGGCCTGTCGGTCCCGCTGAGCTGCGCCTCGGCGAGGAAACCGAGGTGCCCGGCGACGGCCAGCGCCACGTCGGCGAGCGCGAGGGTAATCTGACGTCCGCTCCCGGTGCGCTGCCGGTCCCGCTCGGCGGCGAGCAGGCCGACGGCGGCATAGAGCCCGCAGGCGACATCCCAGGCCGGCAGCACGTGGTTCACCGGGCCCGCAAGCTCTTCCGGGCCCGTAATCAGCGGAAATCCCGTCTCGGCGTTGACCGTGTAGTCGACGGCGGCCCGGCCGTCGTGATGCCCCTGGATCTGCAGGTGGATGAGATCCGGGCGCAGCCGGGCCAGTTCGGCGTAACTCAGCCACCCCTGGCCAACCGCGTTGGTCAGCACGATCCCGCCGCCGGGACCCGAGGCGGCCAGCAGTTCACCCACGATGCGCTGGCCGTCGGGGTCACGGAAGTTAACGGTGACCGATCGCTTGCCCTTGTTCAGGCTGGTCCAGTACAGGCTCGTTCCGGACGGGGCCAGTGGCCACCGGTTCAGGTCCGCTCCTCCGCCGACCGGGTCGATCCTGATCACTTCCGCGCCGAGCTGAGCCAGGGTGAGGCCGCCAAGCGGGGCCGCGACGAAACTGGAGATCTCCAGGACTGTAAGGCCGTCTAGCGGCGGGGACTCGCTCACCGTGACGAGGGGTCCAGCTGTGCCCGAAGCTGGATCCGGTAGGAGTAGCGGTCAGGGTGGAAGTGATTGACCGCGAGTTCAAGCGGGGTCAGCTCACGGTCGCGGTAGAGCCGGTCGATGCGCAGCACGGGCAGTCCGGGCGCGCACCCGAGCCGGTGCGCGACGTCGGGGTCCGCAGCAACCGCCGTCGCGTTCTGCGCGGCACTGTGAATAGGCAGGCCGCTCACCCGGTTCATGAGGCTGATCAGGGTAAACGGCGCGCGGGCGCCGGGCTCCGCCAGCGGCGCCATCTCCGGCAGGTCCCTCAGCCTGCGGCCAATGCCCGCCGGCACGTGCACCCGCGTGTAGCAGAACGGCATACCGTCGTGCAGCCGCAGGAACGAGATAGTCATCACCGTGTCCGCGCCGGGCTGCAGCTGATCCGCGAGCTCAACGCTCGCCAGCACGTGCAGCGGCTCGACAACCTCCAGTACGGTGTCGACCGACAAAGCCACCAGGTCATCGATGCTGCCGACCGACCTCAGGTACCTGCCGTCACCCGGCACGGCGAAGGTACCGCGACCCGGAACCCGGTAGAGGACACCCTCGGTCGCCAGCTCCTGGAAAGCCCGCCGCACCGTCTGGCGGCTCAGCCCGGTCGAAGCAACCAGGTCCGCCTCGGTCGGCAGCCGCTGCCCCTCCGGATACTGCCCGGCAGCGATCGCCTCACGCAGGTCCGAGGCAAGCTGGCGATAGGCCGCAGGCTCGCCGGATCCGTCAGCAGCAGGCTGCGCCGAAGTGAAGAGCGGTCTGGCTTCCAACACAACTCCAGTCCACGAAAACGAAACTTTAGACGGCCATATTGCGACACTTGCAGACTCCACGTCAAGCCCCGCGCAAGGCAGTTCGACCCACCAGCCTCAACGTATTCTGCCATGCGTCGGGCTTGACATCAGGACCTCAAGCAAGCTTACCTCAGTCGCGGTTCTATTTGGCCGACCAAATCGCGGGATGGCGAGCGCCGGATGTGGGCCGATCGGCCGCGCTCAGGCGCCTGGCGGCAGTGCGGGACGCGCCGCCGCCAGTTGCCCGGCGAGTAGGTCACGTGCCGTGACCAGGGAGGGCCCGTACCAGGTCAGGCTGCGGCCCTCCACCAGGGCTACCCGCCGCCCCGGGAACATCTCCGGCCCGTCGTCCGGGCTGAACGGGTACGGCTCGTCGGGCAGGACGACTAGGTCGGTCCTGCGTTCAGCGACATCATCGACGTCGATGCGGGGATACCGTTCGCGGTCGGTGCCGTAGACGTTGTCGAGCCCGAGCCGTGCGGCGATGTCCCCTGCGAAGGTGCCCGAGCCGACCACCATCCAGGGATCGCGCCAGATGGCGATGGCCGCCCGGACGGGAGGACCGGGGACGGGCTGCCGCCACGCGCGTTCCGCGTGAGCCAGCCACGGCGGCTCGGGCCAGCCTAGTGCCGCACTGAACATCCTGCGCAGCGATACGAGCGCCTCATCGAGGGTCCGGATATCGGTGACCCAGACCGGCACCCCGGCGGCCCGCAGCCGTTCCACGTCCAGCCGGCGGTTCTCTTCCTTGTTGGCGAGAACGAGGTCGGGCCGCAGGCCGGTGACGGCGCCCAGGTCCGGGTTCTTGGTCCCCCGCACGCGCTGCACTTCCAGGCCCGCGGGATGCGTGCACCACTGGGTGGCCCCTACCAGTGCCTCCGCGCGGGTGGCGGCCACGGCTTCGGTCAGGGACGGCACCAGGGACACGACCCGGCGCGCGGGACGTGACAGGCCGACCGGGTAGCCGAGATCATCACGCGGCGGTGCCGAACTGCTCATCATGGATCGTCCCTCTCTGGTCCGCTACGGGAGAGCTACCCGCGGCCGACGCTCACTGTGGTGCCGGGACACGGAGGATGAGTGCGTCGCCCTGGCCGCCGCCCCCGCACAGTGCCGCGGCCCCGGTCCCGCCGCCGCGGCGGCGCAGCTCGAGTGCGAGGGTCAGGACAAGCCGCGCGCCGCTCATCCCGACGGGATGGCCGAGCGCGATGGCGCCGCCGTTGACGTTGACCCGGTCAAGCGAGACGCCCAGGTCGCGGGTTGAGGCCAGCGCTACCCCGGCGAACGCCTCGTTGATCTCCAGCAGGTCAAGATCGCCGACGCCGGGCGCGCCGTCCCGGCCCCGTGCTTCCCGACGCAGTGCGTCGCGGATCGCGTTGGCCGGCTGGAGCAGGAGCGACGGGTCGGGCCGCGCCGATCGCCATCCTTATCCGTGTGCGCCGGCTGGCTCGCGAGCTGGCGTGTTCGCGCGACTGGGCAGGCTCATGCGAGCAGGCTGCGGGCCATGACGATACGCTGGATCTGGTTGGTGCCCTCGTAGATCTGGGTGATCTTGGCGTCGCGCATCATCCGCTCGACGGGGAAGTCGCGGGTGTAGCCGTAGCCGCCGAGCAGCTGGACGGCGTCGGTGGTGACGGCCATCGCGGTGTCGGAGGCGAGGCACTTGGCCGCCGACGAGGCGAACGTCAGGCCGGGGACCTTCTCCCCTGCCATCGCGCGTTCGGACAGCGCGGCGGCGTGGTAGGTCAGCTGCCTGGCCGCCTCCAGCTTCATGGCCATGTCGGCGAGCATGAACTGCAGGCCCTGGAAGTCGGCGATCGGCTTGCCGAACTGCCGGCGTTCCTTCACGTAGCCGGCGGCGTAGTCGAGGGCGCCCTGGGCGATGCCAAGGGCCTGGGCGGCGATGGTGACCCTGGTGTGGTCGAGGGTCGCCAGGGCGGTCTTGAACCCGGTGCCCTCGGCGCCGATGATCCGGTCGGCGGGGATCCTGGTGTCTTCCAGGATGACGGTGCGGGTCGGCGAGCCCTTGATGCCAAGCTTTTTCTCCGGCTCCCCGAAGCTCACCCCGGGGTCGGACTTCTCGACCACGAACGCCGAGATCCCGCGCGCGCCGCGCTCTGGGTCGGTGACGGCCATCACCGTGTAGTACTCCGACACCCCAGCGTTGGTGATCCACATCTTGGTGCCGTTCAGCACCCACCAGTCGCCGTCGCGGACCGCGCGGGTTTTCATGCTGGCGGCGTCGGACCCGGCGCCCGCTTCGGACAGGGCGTAGGAGAATAGCGCCTCGCCCCGGGCGACCGGCGGCAGGTACTTCCGCTTGAGGTCCTCCGACGCCGACAGCAGCAGCGGCACCGTGCCGAGCTTGTTCACCGCGGGGATCAGCGACGAGGACGCACAGGCGCGGGCGACCTCTTCGATGATGATCACGGCGGCGAGCGCGTCCGCGCCCTCGCCGCCGTAGCTCTCAGGAATATGCGCGGCGTGCAGCCGCGCGCCGGTCAGCGCGTCGAGCGCCTCCTGCGGGAACCGGGCCGACGCGTCGACGTCCGCGGCGGCCGGGGCGATCTTCGCCTCGGCCAGCTCGCGGACCGTCTGCCGCAGCAGTTCATGTTCTTCGGACGGCGCGTAACCGGACAGGTCTGTCATCGCCGTGCTCCGCTCTCAGGCTTGGCTGGCTGGCTGGTGTAGTCGTAGAAGCCGCGCCCGGACTTGCGGCCGAGCAGTCCGGCGGCGGTCATCCGGCGCAGCAGCGGCGGCGCCGCGTACAGCGGCTCGGCGTACTCGGCATACATCGAGTCGGCAACCGCCTGCAGCGTGTCCAGGCCGATCAGGTCAGACAGCTCAAGCGGCCCCTGCGGATGCGCGCACCCGAGCCGCATCCCGGTGTCGATGTCCCCGGCCGTGGCGTGCCCGGCCTCGAGCATCCGGATGGCTGACAGCAGGTACGGCACCAGCAGCGCGTTGACCACGAAACCCGACCGGTCAGGCGCGCTGATCGGTGTCTTGCCGAGCATGCCGGTGACAAAGGCGCGGGCGCTTTCCGTCACGTCCTGGCTGGTGAGGACCGACGGGATTACCTCGACCAGCTGTTGCACCGTCGCGGGGTTGAAGAAGTGCAGGCCGATTACCTGCGCGGGCCTGCTGGTGGCGCGGGCGACCTCGATGATCGGGATGGATGAGGTGTTGGTCGCGAGGATCGCGTCCGGCCGCTTGACCGTCCGGTCAATGTCCCCGAACAGTGCGGCCTTGACCCCGGGGTTCTCGGTGGCCGCCTCGATGACCAGGTCGCGGTCCGCGAGGCCGTCGAGGTCGGCGGTGACGATCAGCCGGCCGAGCGCGGCGTCGCGTTCGTCCTCGGTGAGCTTGCCCTTTTGCACGCCCCGGTCGAGCGAGCGGGTGATCCGGGTGCGCCCGGCCGCGACGGCGCCCTCGTTGATCTCGCGGACGACGACACTGAGCCCGGCCCGGGCGCAGACCTCCGCGATGCCCGATCCCATCAGGCCTGCGCCGACCACGCCGACCCGCGTGTAATCGCTCATGCCCTTCCCCTCACCTTCGGTGCCGATGTTGCGGGTTGATGTCCGTTAGACATTGCGCCGGTACTGGCCGCCGACCTCGAAGAATGCCTCGGTGATCTGCTGGAGGCTGCAGACGCGGGCGGCGTCCATCAGGACGGCGAACACGTTGCCGCCGGACCGGGCGGCGTCCTTGAGTGCCTCCAGGGCGGCGGGTGCCTCGCCTGCGTGCCTGGCCTGGAAGTCGCGGACCCGGTTCAGCTGGGACTTCTTCTCTTCCTCGCTGGCGCGGGACAGCGGAACCGCCGCGCCCGCAGACTTCTCTGGGTGCGGGTTGCGGAAGGTGTTGACGCCGATGACCGGCAGGCTGCCGTCGTGCTTGCGCCGCTCGTAGAGCATCGACTCGTCCTGGATCTTGCCGCGCTGGTAGCCGGTCTCCATCGCGCCGAGCACGCCACCGCGCTCGCTGATCGCCTCGAACTCTTTCAGTACCGCCTCTTCCACCAGGTCGGTCAGCTCGTCAACGATGAACGAGCCCTGCAGCGGGTTCTCGTTCACGGCCAGGCCCCACTCGCGGTTGATGATGAGCTGGATCGCGAGCGCGCGGCGCACTGACTCCTCGCTCGGCGTGGTGACGGCCTCGTCGTAGGCGTTGGTGTGCAGGCTGTTCGCGTTGTCGTAGATGGCGCACAGCGCCTGCAGGGTGGTGCGGATGTCGTTGAACGACATCTCCTGGGCGTGCAGCGACCGGCCGGAGGTCTGGATGTGGTACTTCAGCTTCTGCGACCGCTCGCTCGCCCCGTAGCGGTCCCGCATCGCCACCGCCCAGATCCTTCTCGCGACCCGGCCGATCACGGTGTACTCCGGATCCATGCCGTTGGAGAAGAAGAACGACAGGTTCGGTGCGAAGTCGTCGACCTTCATGCCGCCAGCGCGGTAGGCCTCTACGTAGGTGAACCCGTTGGCCAGGGTGAACGCGAGCTGGCTGATCGGGTTCGCCCCTGCCTCGGCGATGTGGTAGCCCGAGATGGAGACCGAGTAGAAGTTGCGCACCTGCTGCTGGATGAACCACTGCTGGATGTCGGACATCATCCGCAGGGAAAACTCGGTCGAGAAGATGCAGGTGTTCTGGCCCTGGTCCTCTTTCAGGATGTCGGCCTGCACCGTGCCCCGGACGGTGGCGAGCGCGCGTGCCCTCATGTCTGCGGCCTCGGCCGGTGCTGGCTCGCGACCGTGATCCGATTTGAAGGTTTCGAGCTGCTGGTCGATGGCCGTGTTGAGGAAAAAGGCCAGGATCGTGGGGGCGGGCCCGTTGATCGTCATCGACACCGACGTGGTGGGCGAGACCAGGTCGAAGCCGTCGTAGAGGACCTTCATGTCCTCCAGCGTCGCGATCGACACCCCGGAGGTGCCGACCTTCCCGTAGACGTCCGGGCTCTCACCGGGGTCCCGGCCGTACAGGGTGACGGAGTCGAACGCAGTCGACAACCGGGTCGCCGGGCTGCCCTGCGAGACCAGCTTGAACCGCCGGTTGGTGCGGAACGCGTCGCCCTCCCCCGCGAACATCCGCGCCGGGTCCTCCCCTTCCCGCTTGAACGGGAACACCCCCGCGGTGAACGGGAAGTAGCCGGGCAGGTTCTCCTTCCGCAGGAACCGCAGCAGCTCCCCGTGGTCGGTGAACCCGGGCAGCGCCACCCGCGGAATGGCGTTCCCCGACAGCGACTCCCGCGTCAGCTTCGTGCGCAGCTCCCGGTCCCGCACCCGCACCACCTGCTCGTCCCCGGAGTACGACTCCGCCACGGCGGGCCAGTTCCCGATCAGTGCCGCGTTGTCCTCGGTGACGTCGCGGCGGGCCCCGTCGAGGAGGTCCGCCACGGCGCGTTCCGCGCTTTCCGGTCCGGCGTCCCCGGCGGGGGTCCGGCGCTTCCGTTCGGAATCCTCCGAGAGCTCGGCTTGCACGGCGGCGAGGCGTTGCACCCGCCGCACCGCCTCGGCCTGCTTTTCCGTCTGTTCGTGGTAGCCGCGGACGGTGGCGGCGATCTCCGCCAGGTAGCCCGCCCGCCCGGGCGGGATGACCGACGCGGCGCTGGTCGACGCACGGCCCGTCACGGCCGGGAGCACACCCTCGGTCAGGGGCAGACCGTGTTCGCGCAGCAGCCCGGCGAGGTGCTGGTACAGGGCGGTCACCCCGTCGTCGTTGAACGTCGCGGCGCTCGTGCCGAAGACCGGCATCTCCTGCGGGCTGGCGCTGAACGCCTCCCGGTTGCGGATCAGCTGGCGGGCCACGTCGCGCAGCGCGTCCGCGCCGCCGCGCCGCTCGAACTTGTTGACCGCGACCACGTCGGCGAAGTCGAGCATGTCGATCTTCTCCAGCTGCGAGGCGGCACCGAACTCCGGCGTCATCACGTACAGCGACACGTCCGCCAGGTCCGTCACCCCCGCGTCGCCCTGGCCGATGCCCGGCGTCTCCACGAGCACCAGGTCGTAGCCGGCGGCCTTGCACGCGGCGATGATGTCGCTCATGCCGTCGGGCAGCTCCCGGCCGCCCCTGGTCGCGAGGCTGCGGAAGAAGACGTGCTGGCCGTCCAGGGCATTCATCCGGATCCGGTCGCCGAGCAGCGCGCCGCCCCCGCGCCGCCTGGTCGGGTCGACCGCCAGCACCGCGATGCGCAGCTTGTCCTGCTGGTCGGTGCGGAACCGCCGGACCAGCTCGTCGGTGAGCGACGACTTCCCCGACCCGCCGGTGCCCGTGATCCCGAGCACCGGGACGAGGCGGCCGCCGGCCGCTGCCGTGATCGCCAGGCGGGCAGGATCGGCGAGGCGGCCAGCCTGCAGGCAGGTGATCGCCCGCGCCAGGGCCTGGCGGTCACCCGTAAGCACCGCGTCCTGATCTGGCTGACGTGCGGTGAGGTCGTTGTCCGCGGCCCTGATCAGCTCGTTGATCATGCCCGTGAGGCCCAGGTGCTGGCCGTCCTCCGGCGAGAAGATCCGCACCCCGGCGGCCGCCAGCCGGGCGATCTCCTCCGGGACGATCACCCCGCCGCCGCCCCCGAAGATCTTGACGTGGCCAGCGCCGGCCTGCCTGAGGCGCTCGGCGAGGTACTCGAAGTACTCGATGTGGCCGCCCTGGTAGGAGCTGACCGCGACGCCCTGGGCGTCCTCGTCGAGCACCGCGTCGACGACCTCGTGCACCGAGCGGTCATGACCGAGGTGGATGACCTCGGCGCCCTGCGCCTGCAAGATCCGCCGCATGATGTTGATCGCCGCGTCATGCCCGTCGAACAGCGCCGTCGATGTCACGAACCGCACCGGGTTCGCTGGCACGTACAGATCGCCCTCGTTCACCGCTGCCATGAGCCCTCCGGGGAAGTCATTGGACGTTCAATATTTTCACGCTAAATTAAATGACGGCACGCTGTCAAGCCGAGGGCTTGCCGCGCGACTCTCGCGCCGGTCGCTGCTGTTCGCATACGGTTATCGGCGTGCCTGATCATGAGCCCTTCGACCCCCTCGCCGAAGCGCACCGCCAATGGCGCGCCCGCTGGCCGGGCCAGGCGGACCGGATGGCCGCCGTCACCTCCGTCATGCGCGTGCAGCAGCTACTGCTCGCGCAGGTTGAGGACATCCTCAAGCCCTTCGGCATCACCTTCGCCGCCTACGAGGCACTGCGGCTGCTCGACTTCACCCGCACCGGGTCGCTGCCCATGGGCAAGCTCGGCGCGCGGCTCATGGTCCACCCCGCCGCGGTCACCAACGCCATCGGCAAACTAGAGCAGCGCGGCCTCGTGCAGCGCAGCATGTCGCCCGACGACCGTCGCGTTGTCCTCGCCACCATCACCGACGCCGGACGGACCCTCGTCGACGAGGCCACAGCGGCCCTCAACGACGCCGCGTTCGGCCTGCCCGGGCTGACTCAGGAGCGGGCGGCCGAGCTCGTCGACATGCTGCGCGGCGTCCGCGCGCTGGCCGGTGACCTCGGTACCGGAGATGAGCCAGCAGAACATGCTTAGAGCAGTTCGCCGTGGAAGGCCGGACCGAAGGAGCTAACCCGGCAGCGGGAGGGTTTCCCGACACCATCCACGACCGCTGAAATGGCGCACTCAGGAGTGTGTCTTCGCGGGTTGTGGTGCGTATTCCAACAGAACCATCGCGGCGTCGTCATCGAGTCGGCGGCCGACGTGCCGTAGGACGTCGCGGTTAAGTCGCCACAGCGCCTCGCCGGGGTCGCGGGCCGCGTACCGTGGCACCCGTTCCGTCAGCGGGTAGAAGTTCCCGGCCGGGTCTCGTGCCTCGATCACGCCGTCGGTATAAAGCAGTACCCGGTCGCCGGGCCAGAGCCGCAGCGACAGCACCGGCGGGCAAACCTGGTCCGGCAGCAGGACGCCCAAGGGCGGTACTCGCGCGGGAGGATCCAGGCTGCGCGCTGACTCGGTGTCCCGTAGCAGTAGCGGGCTGGGGTGCCCGCAGTTGACGATCTCGGCGATACCGTCGTCGTGTACCCCTATCAGCACGGCCGTGACGAACTGCTCGCCATCGTGGCCGGGCATGCGGTCGAGGGGGCCCGCCAGCCGTTTCGCCAGTCGATCGAGAGTGGGTTCCAGGTGGGCGGCCTCGCGGAATGCGCCGAGCACGGCCGCCGCGGTCTCTACCGCGCCCAGGCCCTTGCCCTGGACATCGCCCATGACGGCCCGGAGCCCGTAAGGGGTCTGCAGCACTTCGTACAGGTCGCCACCCGTCTCGGCGTATTCCTGTGCGGCCGTATAGTGCACCGCCGCCCGCATGGGACCGATCCGGCCGGGGATGGGGCGTGCCAGCACGCGCTGGACCGTCTCGGCGACCATCCGTGTCTGCGCGAGCGACCATTCCAGACGTTCCCGGATGATCACGCTGAGGGAGCTGAGGGCGGAGACGACGGCGATGGCGCAGGCCCGCGTGGTGGCTCTGGCGTCCTGGAATGACCCCCCGTCGTATTCGGTGAGCACGTAGCTGACAATCACGGCGGCACCGCCCACGGCCAGCGGGTACCAGGCGCGCCGGCTGACTGCGGCGGCGAGTGCTGGAGCGGCCGTGAGCGCGGGTTTGAGATCGCCAAGACGGCTCATTCCGAGCGCAAGCAGGATGACGAGGACGATGACGGGCAGGATCTCCAGCGCGGCGATGCGAGCCGCGGGCGTGGGGAACCACCGGTTCATCGCGTTCCAAGCATCAGTCAGTCACGGCCAGCCCAGCACTCTCATGATAGGCCGGGAACTGCGGAGCATCCGGCGCGGGGCCCACACGGGTCGAGCACGTAGCTTACAGAGGCGGCCGAGGCCGGGCACGTTCCAGCGCGGGTACCGGGAAGTACCATCACGTGGGAATTGTGGTCTTTCGCTTGCCACCACTCGCCAGCTCGTGAGATGTTTTGCTCCGTTTCGGGCCATGCGGGGCCCAGCGGAGAGGACGTCCGAGGCGGCGGTGGTCGCGGAGGCTGGCAGGAAGTGAGTTCTGGTAAGCGGAAGCCTTGGCAGCGGGCGCGGGCAGCAACCGGCAGGCTGCCCGCTGCCGGTCCCGCGGCGGCGGGCTTCCCCCTGACGGCGGGTGAGCCCGGGGGCAGCGCTGACCCGAATGACACCAAGACGGCCGAGTTGCCGGCGTCGCCGGCCTGGCGGCGGAGACGGCTTCGGACAGCGAAACGGGCGAGGTGCCCCTGACGCCGGCGGCTGCTAAGCGGCCCCGCGGGCGGCTGGGCGGGCGGGCGCTGGCGGCGGTGACAGTCCTGCCGGCGCTGCTGGCGGCGGCGTGGCTGGTGCCGGGGCCGGCCTGCTGCTGGCGGGGCGCCTGCGTCCTGCGCCGATGGTGATCATTGCCGGGGCGGCGGCGGTCGCGGCATGCTTCTTCGGGCTGCGCCAGGCGGCGTCGACCCGGGGGCACGGCGCCGACGGCTCATCATCTGGGCGGCGGGCGGGCGGGGCGCTGCTGGCGATGATGGCGGTCGCGGCCGGGTTCGGACTGTGGCAGGCGCTCTTCCGGTCCGAGCAGGTGCTGGTGGCCGGCGATCCTGGTCTCTTCCTGCACTACGGGTACTGGATCGCCGGGCACGGGACAGCGCGGGTACCGGTGACGGCAGCCGCGTTCGGCGGGACAGGCGGGCTTGACTTCACCACCGCGGGGTTCACCCTGACCGGGAACGCGGTCACCCCGGCCTACGCGCCCGGGCTGCCGCTGGTACTGGCGGGCGGGGCGTGGCTCGGCGGGCTGAGCGGGGCGCTGCTGGTGCCGGCGGTGCTCGGCGGGTGCGCGCTGCTGTCGTTCGGCGGCCTGGCCGGGCGGCTGTGCGGGGCGTGGTGGGGGGTGGCGGCGGAGGTGGCGCTGGCGGCCTGCCTGCCCGAGGTGTACGCCTCGCGGACCCCGTTCCCCGGCCCGCTGGTGCAGGTGCTGGTGTTCGGCGGGCTGTCCCTGTTCACCGACTCGCTCACGGCCCGGCGCGGCAGCGGCGCCAGGGGCGGTCCGGCGCTGGCCGGTCTGAGCGGGCTGGCGCTCGGGCTGACCGTGCTGGTCTCCGGTGACTCGCTCAGGGCTGCTGCTGCCCGCGTTCCCCGCGCTCGCCCTGCTGTTCGCGGCCCGGCGCGGGCAGGCCGGGGCGTTCGCCGCCGGCCTGCTCGCCGGGCTCGCCGCCGGGCTCGCGGCCGCCCTGACGCTCGCGCCGTCCACCTTGTCGTCCTTCGCGCCAAGGCCGGCGTTGGCCGGCTGGGCGGCGGTGACGCTGCTGGTCACGCCGCTGGCTATGCCGGGCGCGCGGTCCCGGCTGCGCCGCTGGCTCGCCGGGCGGGCCCGGCTGCGGCTGCCCCGGGGCGCGCGGCTCGCCCTCCCGTCGCCCGGCGGGGCGGCCCAGTGGCTGGCCCTGGTGCTGCCGGCGGTCGCCCTGGCCGGGCTGGCCGCGCGGCCCTACCTGCAGGTCGCCTGGCAGCATGCCGACCCGGTGCTGGCCAGCCAGGTCGCAGCCCTGGAGCGGATCGAGAAGCTGCCAGCCGACGGGGCGCGCCACTACTACGAGTCCAGCCTCTACTGGGTGCTGTGGTACCTGGGCGCCCCGGTGATACTGCTGGCGGGCGCGGCAGCGGGGACGCTGGGGCGCCGGCTCGTGCAGGCGGTCCTACGGGAAGGCCCGCTGGCCGGCGCAGCCGCTACCTCCGCGGCGGGCGCCCTGCCCGCGCCGACGCAGCTAACGGAGGCCCGCCGGTGGGGGCTGCCGCTGGCCCTGGTCGCCTGGTCGGCCGTGTCCGTGCTGTGGGACCCCGGCACGGTGCCGTGGCAGCCGCTCGCGTCCCAACGCCTGGTACCACTGGTACTGCCCGGGTTCGTCCTGCTCGCGGCGTGGATGGCGTCCTGGCTGGTATCACGGGCCGCGCTCCACGGCGCGTCCCGGGCGGGGAGCGCCCTGGTGACCGCCTGCTGCTGCCTGGCGCTGGCCGGGCCCGCGCTGATAACCACACTCAACCCGGGGCTAGCCGCACGGCCGACGGTGGGGCCGTCCTCATCGGGCATCTCCCAGCTGATCAGCCGGCTGCGCTGGCACGGGGTAGGCGTGTCGCGGACGTACGGCGGGTCACTCGCGGCCGTGTCGTCCCTGTGCACGGCGATCGAGCCGCCGGCGAGCGTCCTGTTCGCCGACGCGCACACGGCAGCGGTGTACGGGCCAGCGGTCAGGGAACTGTGCGGCGACCCGGTGGCAACGCCGGCCGCCGCACAGCTCGCGCAGGCAGCCGGCGCGGTGACGGCGGCCGGGCGGCGGGCGGTGCTGCTCGGCCCGACCGCGGCGTCCGTGTCAGTGCCCGGGGCCGCACCGCAGCAGGTGACAAGCCTGCGCACGGCGGGAGACGCGGAAGACCTCACCGGGGCCCCGGCGGGCACCTGGCCGGTCACGTACTCGCTGTGGCTGTCCGTGCCCGCAGCGAGACCGGGGATGTCCTGAACGGCAGGTTGCCGGGCGCCGGGCTGCCGCCCTGGGGGAGCTGAGCTCTCGCGGCTTCCACGGTCCTTCCACAGCCTTCCACAACTCTTCCACGGGCTTGCTCAATGATGACCAAGCTGACCACGATCGCTGTTCCGGCGGTGCGGGGACTTGAGTGTCTTTGGAGAGTTGAGCGCGATGGTGATCGGCGTAGCCACGACCGGCCACGACGCCCCCTGGTACCGGCCAAAACGATGTGGCCTCGATGCCCGCCGGCTCGGCCCGAAGATGAGTGAGGCCGCGTGAGGTCAGACCTGCGGCCTCAGCGTCCAGCGCGGCGGGTGCCAGAGGACCGCCGGGAGGCGTATCCAGGGCCCTGTGCCGATGACCAGCACGCCGGGCTCTTGCACCTGAGGCAGATCGCGGCGGAGCAGGCGGCCATGTACACGGGAGCGCCTCTCCCGTACACGGGTCCGGCAACCGACGACAACCTGGCCGCGCTTGGGCGAATGGAAAAGATCGCCACCGGCCGGATGGCCGCGGCGATGACGGCACCATTCCGCATCGACGACCACACCGTCATGCGGCTGCCGAGGATTACAGTTCTCATCCCCGCGCATAACGAGGCAGCCACTATCGCGCAGACCATCCGGTCGCTGCGCAGCCAGACCCTGCCGGTCGCGTCGATTACCGTCGTGTGCGACAACTGTACCGACGACACGGCCGCCATTGCCGCGGCCGAAGGCGCGCAGGTCATGACCACCCACTTGAACACCGCGCGGAAGGCCGGCGCGCTGAACCAGGCTCTCGCGCGCGTCCTGCCCCGCCTAGGGGACGACGACTACCTGCTGGCGATGGACGCCGACTCAGCGCTCTGCCCCGGCTGGCTGGAGACCGCCGCCCGCATCCTCGCCCTTGACCGGCGTGTTGGCGCGGTATGCGGGGCTTTCCTCGGAGAGCCTGGCGGCGGGATCGTCGGGCAAATCCAGCGGAACGAGTACTACCGATACGCGCGGATTGTCAACCGGCGCTGGCAGGCGCTCGTCCTGTCCGGCACCGGGAGCCTGTTCCGCGCCCGGGCGCTCCGGGCGATCGGCCGGGAGCGCGGTTCGCGGTTGCCGGGCATTCCGGGCCAGTACTACCGCCACGCGTCGATCACCGAGGATGACGAGATCACCCTGGCGATGAAGACCCTCGGGTGGAGGTGCCTCTGCCCTACCGGGTGCGAGACGCTGACGGAGGTCATGCCGACGTGGGGCGACCTGTGGACACAGCGGATGCGCTGGCAGAAGGGCACCCTGGGAGACCTGGCGGCTTACGGGTTTACCCGGGTGACCCGCTCGTACTGGTTGCGGCAGGCCGGGCTGTACGGCGGCTTCGCGGTCTCGTTCGCGTGCCTGGGAATCATGATCCTCGCACTGGCAACCTCGCCTGGCATCAGCGTCGCCTGGACGGCGGGCATCCTGTCGGTGACCGCCGTCGAGCGGACAGTGACGGTCCGGCGCGGCGGCTGGCGGGCCATGCTGCTGGCCGTCGTGATCTTCCCCGAAGCGTTCTACTCCTTGTGGCAGGGATGGCTGTTCGCGCGCGCGGCATACGCGGCGATCCAGCGCAAGGAGATCTCCTGGGGGCACCTGGACCGCGGAGCGGAAGCGTGACCGCGCTTCGGGACATCCTGTTCTCAGGCGGCGCGGCCTGGGTGTTCGTCAAGATCACGACGGTGCTCTTCGGGGCCATCGCCGTTTCCAGACTGGTGCCGGGACCGGATCGCCAGGTCGCCAACTACCGGCCGCGGCCGCTGCGCGGCACCGCGAAGTACGCCGGCGGCACCGCGCTGGTCAGCGTCCTGGTGGCCGCGTGCGCGATGGCCGCGCAACAGGCCAGCCCGCCAACCGCGTCGCGGCTTGCCGAGCCGAAGGCTCTTTCCCTGCCGCTGGTCGCGGTAGGCGCGTTCGTTCCCGGCGCCGCTACGTCCTACGCGCCGGCGCAGGCGTTCGCCAAGGCGACTGGTGCCACCCCGTCCATCATGCTGACCTACAGTGCCCTGACCGCGGCGTTCAACACGGGATTCGCGCGGCGGGCGCAGGCCCACGGGGCGATCCCGTTCATCCAGCTAATGCCGGGCAAGGTCTCGATGCGGGACGTGACTGCCGGGGCCGAGGACGCACGGCTGCGGGCGGACGCGGATCAGATCCGCTCACTCGCGCAGCCGGTCATGCTGTCGTTCGCTCCGGAGCCTAACGGCAACTGGTACCGATGGGGCTGGTCGCACACTCCGGCAGCCCAGTGGGTAGCCGCATGGCGGCATGTCGTAACCGTTTTCCGCTCCGCCGGCGCGCTGGACGTGACCTGGGTGTGGACGATGAATGTCCCCTTCCCGGGCTCGGGACCGATTTCCGATTACTGGCCTGGCGCGTCGTACGTGACCGAAGCCGGCATCGACGGCTACTACGCCCACCCGTCTGACACGTTCGCCACCCTGTTCGGTCCCAGCATCGCCGCTGCCCGCAAGCTCTCCGCCAAACCCGTCCTGATCTCGGAGACCGCCACGGGCCCCGATTCCGGGACACGGCGAGAATCGCAGATCCGGGGCCTGTTCGCCGGGGTCAAGGCCGACCATCTCGTCGGCTTCGTCTGGTTCGACGAAACCCAGCACCAGGGGATCTACCACCAAGACTGGCGGCTCGAGGACGACCCCGCGGCGCTTGCCGCGTTCCGGTCGGCGGCGAAGACCTACAGGAATGGGTGAGCCTGAAGGCCGCGTCATTAGGTCACGGGCAGCTCGAATACTCCGAGTTCGCCCAGCCTGACCATTCCTCAATGTCGACCGCCATCATCGCGCCGTCCCCAGGGCCGTCGCCGAACTGGGGATACTTCGCTGCCAGCAGCTGCCGCGCACGATCATGTTCTGCGGCATCCTGCACTACCCGGCCAGCACCACGCAGGCGCACCCACCACACCTGCGACCAGTCCTCCCCGTAGTCGTCCACCAGGACCGTCACACGCGGATCTCGCGCTAGATTGCGCAGGCGCTTGGGCAGCCGAGGCCCCGCATCTGTCGGTGAGTACAGCGTGTCCTGCTCAACCACGAAGACAATCGGCACGAGATGAGTGCGCCCCTGCTCATCAATCGTGCCCACCCGTGCCGCGCGTGCCCCGGAGACCCGCTGACGCATCTTCTCCTCGTCCATTTTCATGCTCAGATCGTTTCAGCCCTGCCGGGACACCGCCAAGTAGCTGCCCCGAGGGATGGCAAGGTAGCGGCGCACGTGGTTAGCGGAGGGCTGGCAGCAGGTGCGAGCGGATCGCGCGGCGCACGAAAGGGCTCATCTTCAGCCCGGGCAGGTCCTCCAGGGGGTGGACTGCCACCCCGGCTCCTTCCCGCAGGTCGATATCCTCGGGCCGGTAGCCTCCGGCGACGTAGAAGAGCGAGACCTCCCGCCCGTCACCTTCGTGGTCGGTCTCGGAGGTCAGGAACGTGGCACCGCTAATCTCAAGACCGGTTTCTTCCAATACCTCGCGGCGGAGCGCCTGCTCGGTGGTTTCTCCTTCCTCGACGGCGCCGCCGAATCCGGCCCAGCAGCCAGGATGGGGAATTCCCGGCTTGTCGTCGCGCAGATGCAAGAGCAGGCCGCCGTCGGTCACGATGAGCAGCATTGCCGCCTTGCGCACGGGCATCTCTGGCGTCATCGGCACAGCGCCGCCGACGACAACGGCTCACGCTGCCAGGAATCCCTGGCGAGCTGGAAATCCAGCGCGAACCGCTCACTAGCGGCATCCGCCGCGACAGCAACTCCCGACACCCGGCCGCCCGTCGTCACCAACCCCTGGACGGGCCGACTCTACTGTCAAAGCCAAGGAACGGGCGACTTCATTGACAAAGAGCGAACTTAATGGTCACAGGATACGAATGGCCGAGTGGTTCTGTTCGCGAGAGCCCCCGGGCCCAACCCGCCGCCCTCTGCTGTGGTACAGGCGGGCCGCGCACGGGTCTAACTGAGTGAGGGCCTCAAGGAAAGAAGGCTGGGACGGAGACAGTGCATTGAGCAAAAGAAGCGACTCGTGATACACGGCCAAGCCAAGGAGGCCCCGCCCGCCTTGGAGCGCGCGGCGGAGTTCGAGACATTCACGCGGGAAGGCGAGCCGAGGCTGCGCCGCGCCCTGGTCGCCGCCTACGGCTTCGAGGACGGGAGGGACGCCACGGCGGAGGCGCTCGCCTACGCCTGGGAGCACTGGGAACGCGTCCGGGAGATGCCGAACGCGATGGGGTACCTGTTCCGCGTGGCGCAAAGCAGCCGCCGGCACCGCCGGGTGCCCGCGCTCTACGACGTCTCGGCATGGCCGGACTACCTTTTCGAGCCCGGGTTGCCCGACGCGCTCGCGGCCCTGTCACGCCGCCAGCGCATGGTGGTCGTCCTGGTGCACGGCTTCGGCTACACGCTGGGTGAGGTTGCCGAACTGACCGGCATGCGGCGCACCACCGTCCAAAACCACAGCGACCGCGGAATGGCGCGGCTGCGCGACAAGCTAGGAGTGACGCGTGGAAACTGACCTGGGAAACCAGATCCGCGAGCTGATCGACCGGGGGGCGCGGCCCGTCTCGCTCCAGGAGATCAGGCATCGGCACCCGGCCGACGCCCGCCGCGAAGCCCGACGGCGCCGCATTATGATCACCGTCGCCATCTCCAGCGTCGCCGCGGCCGGCTGCGCGACAGGCCTTGCCGTCGCGCTCGCCTCTCCCGGCGCCCCGGCCTCGCCCGCCACGCCGGCCAGCCCCTCCGGTCAGGGTTCCGCATTCCTGACGGCGGCGAACGTCAGGCACGTGGCGTTGGCATCCCGCTCCGCCCTGGCGAACTCCGGCCGGGAGCAGATCAGCTACCGGAGCGTGAAAAACGGGACCGTTACCGACGCAGGGACAGACACCGTCACCTACTCGGGAAGCAACTACAACCTTGTGGTACACCAGACGGTGCCGGCGTTCCCCGGCGGCGTCGCCCGCTTCGTGCACGGACAGTCTTACCTCAGCGGGGACCCAGGGCAACCGTGGCTGCACATGCTCGGCTGGCACAACAGCCCGGACTTCCCCGAGGCGGCGACGCTGGTGCGGCTGCTATCCCCCGCCGCAGGCTTCCAGGACGCCGGGACAGACGTGATCGGCGGCACCCGGCTCACCCACCTGCACGCCACCCGGCTCAGCGGGGTGCCGGAAGACTCGACCCTCGCCCGGTACGCGAACCTGAATGCCGAACTCAAGGACGAGACCGTGCCGCCGGCAACCCTGACCGCGCTCGACGTGTGGGCCGACAGCCGTGGCGTGGTACACCAGATGAAAATCCACCTGCAAGGCAGCGACGGCCAGACCACACTCACGGTAACGTTCACCGACTCCGGGCAGCCGCAGTCCATCACGGCCCCGGCGACCTCGAACCCGGTCCCGGCATCCTCCTGAGCGCCCGTGCGGGCCTGCGTACCCCTGCCGCTCGAACGGGGTCTACGGCGACCCGCTGGACTCGGTACAGGAAACCTCGGTCACGCCCGAAGGTTGCGCTCGACGGCTTCGTACAGCGCCCGGATGTTCCCGGTGCCGAAGGACCGGGCCCCGCGCCGGTCGACGATCTCGGTGAAGTAGGTGCCCCGCTCGTGCACCGACTCGGTGAAGATCTGGAACAGCAGGCCCCAGTGGTCGCGGTCCACGAGCACCCTGGTGTCGCGCAGCGCCTCGACCCCTAGGCCGACCCGACCGAGGCGGCGGCCCAGCTCCTCGTAGTAGGCGTCCGGTGTGTCGAGGAAGTGGACGCCGCGGCCGCGAAGCTGACCCACCGCCGCGATGATGTCCTCGGTGAGGAAGGCCAGGTGCTGCACCCCCGGCCCGCCGTGCCTGGCCAGGAAGGTGTCGATCTGACCCGGCTTGCGGGCCGCGTCCGGCTCGAGCAGGGTAAACGTGACCCGGCCGGAGGGATCCTGCACGACGCTGGAGTCCATGGCCTGGTCTCCGACCTCGATGTACTCACCGAACGTGCGCTCGAAGCCGAAGACATCCCGGTACATCCGCTCGGTGGCGGCGAGCTGCCCGGCGGGCACGCAGACGGCGACGTGGTCGAGCAGGCGCAGTAGGTCCGTTCCGTCGTCCGCCGCGGCGGCCTCGGTCATCGCGATGCGGCCGGGGTGGAACTCGTCGGCCCCGTGCCGCTCAACGAACCGGTGCGTCACGTCACCGAATCCCGCTACCTCGGCCACGACGACCCGGGCCGAGGCTGACGCGTACTCGGCGGGCGGCTGCAGCCCGGCCGCGCCGCGCCGCGTAGCCGCCGCGAAGGCCGCCCTGGCATCAGGGGTCGCGAAGGCGATAACGCCGACGCCATCGCCATGTCGCCGGACGTACCTGGCTGCCGGGTGCGCCCCGTCGGTCGCCGAGGTGACCGCTACCTGGATGCCGCCCTGCCGCAGCAACAGGGAGTCAACCTCCTGGGGGCCCGCCCCGGGGGCTGGCCAGGCGGCCACCCTGAAGCCGAGGGCCCCGCAGAGATGCGACGCTGCCTTCTCCACGTCAGCAACGAAGAACTCGACGTGATCTATGCTCTTAATCTCCATCGTCACCACCCTGTCGTGCGGACTGAGACCGGGCCGGGGCAGCCGGGCTACCGTTCAAGGACACCCCGGAATTGGCAGACTTTTCCCTCGAATCGCTGGCACGCGACGCGTTCATCGCGTACCGAGACCCCATCCCGACGAACCATCCGGCTCGCATGGCCAGACAGGGGGCGGTCGTAGTCCTCCAGCGACCCGGCGGCCCGGTACCAGCGCGCGTCGTGCGGCGCTCGGATACCGCAGCCCCCGACTCCGGAAACAAGCAACATGAGAACAACAGACGCGTAGCCTGACCACGCCTCAAAAGCCAAGTACTTCGCGTGCGAGGCCGCGGTCCGTGCGGCCAACCTAGCCATCCAGGATTTCGGCGACGAGCAGAAACAGGGATCAGCGCGTTTGCGCAACCTTGACATGCTGCCGCCGCGAATACGCTGGAAGCCAGCAGATCCCGGCTTCTTCCGCGAAGCCGGGATCTGGGACACCAGGGGTGGCGGCAGCGCTGCCGACAACCGGGTAAAACTAGCCGCGGCTGCCAAAGTCCTTGTCGACCTCGACGACAACTTCCTCAATGACGTCGAGAGCGCGGGCGAGAAGCGGTTCCGGGATGTCCAGCGGCGGCTTGACCTTGATCAGGTTGCCGAGGCCCGCGTAGCGGCTCTCGCCGAAGGATGACCCCGCTGGCCTGCGCCCGCCGGAAGACCTCGGCCGACTCGGCGGCGCCGGCTCCTTCGTGTCCCGGTCGCGCACCAGCTCGATAGCCGACCATCAGGCCGGGGCAGCGCACGTCGCCGATCATCGGGTGCGGCGTCCTGCATCTCGCGCAGCCGCCGGTGGCATACTCGCCGTGCTCGCGCGCTGCGGGCGGGCAGGTCGTCGTCGAGGATCGCCGTGACCGTGGCGAGCCCCGCCGCGATGGACACCGGGAACTGGCCGAAGGTCAGCTGGTCGTCGCCCGGCAGCGAACTTCGCCTCGTCCGCCGGCGCGAGCACTCCGGCCAGTGGGAAGCCGCCGCCGACGCCCTTGCCGAACACGAGCATGTCGGGGTGGATCCCGTAGTATTCGCTGGCCCACATCGCGGCCGGAGCCGCCCGAAGCCGGTCTGCACCTCGTCGACGATCAGCAGGATGTCGAACTCGTCGCAGATCTCGCGGACGCCCGGCGTACCAGAGTGCCGGGAACTCGTTGTGGCCGCCGTTGCCCTGGATGGGCTCGTAGATCAGCGCGGCGACCCGACCGTCGACGCCCTTGCTGATGGTGTCGCGGAGCAGCGCGAGGCACAGCTCCGCGTCTTGTCTCGGGATCAGCCCGGCCGCGGCCGGTAGAGGTTCGGGCGCGGGACGCGCAGGAAGCGGGGCTGGATCGGGCCGAATACGTTGCCGGGTGCGGCCAGCTCGCCGCCATGGTGGTCGATGGCAGCGCCCGTGGTAGGCGTCCTGCAGGACGAGGATGTTCTGCGCGCGCGGCCGGTTGACGCATCGCGAGCTTCATCGCCATCTCGACGGCGGTGACCCGTGCAGGTTGAAGCCGACGCGGTCGAGCCCGGCGGGGGCGATCTCGACCAGCTTGGCCGGAGCTCGAAGCAGCGGCAGCGAGAGTAGATCGGGCGGACGTGCGTGATCTCGCGCAACTGCGCGATCGGCGGCCTCGATGACCCGCGGGTCGTTGGCGCCGAGGTTGTTCGACCAGGCCTGCGCCGTGCAGTCGATGTACTCCTTGCCCTCGTCGTCCCAGACCAGCGAGCCGCGCGCCCGCACGAGGGTGAGCTTGTCCGGATCGCCGCCCGGCGGCTCGTGAAGTAGTTTCGCTTTGCCGCGTTCGCTTATGCCTGCGACGGAACCTGTAGCGGTCACCGCGTCTCCTCAACTGCTGTGGATGTGGACACCGGGCCCCGGCCTGAAAGGGGCCGGCGAGCCGCGCTGGGTGGGCTGGGAACCGAGGTAATTGTTCCGCAACACACTAATAATAAGAAGGAAAAATCCCTGATACAATGTTGTATATGCAATTAATTGATAGTGTCCGACTTAATAATCGGCTAGCCGGGACAGGGGTTTGTTTCATGTCGGCGACGTCTAACATCAGCCTGCGGCAGGTGGAGGCCTTCCTTGAGATAGCCAGGCAGCAAAGCTTCACCAAGGCCGCCAGCCGGCTGCACGTGTCGGCTCCGTACCTCAGCCAGGCGATCAAGCAGCTGGAGCGGTCGCTCGGCTGTCCCCTGCTCGTCAGGACAACCCGGTCGGTGGAGCTCACGCCGGCTGGCGGCGTCTTCGCGGGACTGGCGGAGCGCGCTATGACCGAGCTCGACCGGGCCGTGCTGGCTGCGCGGAACATGGCCCGCCGACCGGAGATAGACCTCCGGCTTGGCTACTTGATCGGAGCGGGCCTCGACCTGGTCCCGGCGCTGCTGCGAACCTTTGCCGCCACGTACTCCGGTATTAGGGTCCAGACTCAGGAGTTCGATTTCGCCGAGCCCACGGCCGGCCTGCGAGATCACAAAGTGCACGCCGCCATCATCCGTCCCCCGGTGGGGCTCGCCGGCCTGCTCACGGTCGACCTCGCGAGCGAGCCCCGCGTCGCCTGCCTGCCCGACGGGCATGAGCTGGCGCACCGTGATTCGGTCTCGGTCGCCGACCTGCTGTCCGAGCCGATCATCGCGGCCCCGACCTCGGTCGGCCCGTGGCGGGACTACTGGATCCTCGCCGAGTACCGTTCTTCGCCGGCTCCTGTCGTGGGCGAGGCCGCTACTTTTGACGCAGAGCTGCACCTGGTGGCGAGCGGACAGGGCATCAGCATCACGGCCATGGCGGCCGCGCGCTACTACGGTCGTCCCGGAGTCGTGTACGTTCCAATCAGCGATCTTGATCCGTGTCGGGTCGTCCTCGCGTGGTGGCCCGAGGACACCGGTACCGTGGCGGACCTGGTAACGGTCGCGACGACGCTGGCGGAGGCGCTGCCCGACGAATGACCGGGAGGTCACGGCGCTCCCTGGGCCGTCGGCGGAGCAAGGGCGAGCACGGTCTCCGCATTACCGGCGACACGGGCGGCGGAGTAGCTCAGCTCAACGTAGCGGTCTTCGTACCAGACCTCGTAGAGGTCGCTGAAGTGGGCGCTGCGGGGATCTCCCGACTGCCCGGGCGTGTTCACGGCTACACACTGATCCCAGGCGCCGACGTCCATGACGACGCGAAAGCTCGCGCCGAGCACCTGCTCGCGAGAACGCGGGTCGAAAACAGCGACTCCGACTGTTTCCGGGCTTCCCGATTTCGGATCGGCGCCCAGCGACCACGGTCGGCTGCCGCCGTGGAGGCCCAGTGCACAGGCGGCGTGCGTCAGCCGTGTGCGCCGTGAGCTGCCGTAGCGCCATTTCGTCTCATCCCGGCCGCACTGGTCCCGCAGGCGCCTGACCGCCTGCCCCAGGGTCTCGCACAGCATGCGCCGCAGACGGCCCGGGTCCGCGAGCCCGCGCTCGATGAGCAGCATCTCGACGGTGACGTCCCCGACCACAGACTCGTCGGGGAGCACGCGGGCGACGGCGTCGTCCAGACGGTCGGCGCAGACGTGCAACGCGAGCGCCTGCCTGTAGAGCCGGTCACGAAGTTCGCCGCGGAACCACTCGTCGAACAAGAGCGCGGGAGCCGACTCGGCGGTCATCGTGTACTGCCAGGTTCCCAGCAGCTGCAGTCCCGCCCCCAGCGCGCCGTCCACGTCGGGGAAGCCTGCCGCAGACAGCTCAGCAAGAGGGTGCAGACGGTCCGGGCTGGAATGCTGACGTAGTCGTTTTGCAGGGCGGCGGCGCTCGCGGTGCTCGCAAGACCGTCCTGGCCCAGCACCTCCGCGATGCGCTGGGCTCGATACGGCGCTAGCCACTCGTAGGAGATGGGAACGGGACGCCACTCGCCGTCGCCGGGCAGGTTCATCTCGTTGGCGCTGGCGAGCCAGCCGCAGGGTGGGTTCGAGACCTGTGGCAGCTCGTCTCCCTGCCGGTAGCCCGCCCACTCGAACCGGCCGTCGCCGGGGACCGGCAGCAGCCCGTCCCAGTTGTCCCGCACGGGCACGAGGCCGCATCCCCGCCATCCGATGTCGCCGTGCACGTCAGCGCACACCTGGTTGACGGCGGGCGAGCCCCAGTGGGCGAGCGAGGTCGCGGAAGTCGGCCGCGTCACGGGCACCCAGGTATCGCAGACTCGCCAAGTACGGCGCCATGCCCGGCTCCAACCAGGCGGCCCGCACGGCAAACGCGGTCCCACGGTCGGCATCCACGCGCACGACCGGGCCATGGCGGGTGAACATTAGCTCAGCGCGCTGGTCAGGGCCGTCCGGCGACCGGGATCGACTCCGTCTCAACGCGGAACGCCTCCCAGCCGTCGCCGTACCGGTACCGCCCTGGGTCGGCCGGGTCGAGTTCGTAGACGTAAAGGTCTTCCTGGTCGCACGGCCAGATGGTCAGCCCGAACGCGACGTGGGCGTTGTGGCCGATGGAAACGCCCGGCAGGACCGGCTCGCCCGCGCCGATCACGTCGATACCCGGGCAGCGGAGGTGGACGAGGTAACGCAACGACGGCATCGTCATCGCGCGGTGGGGATCGCTCGCCACCAGCGGCCGCCCGTGGCCGTCCGGTGCCGGCGAGTCGACCCAGTTGTTGCTCCCGTCGAGCCGCGATGCCGTGCCCGCCGGAATTGGGCCTGCGGAAACCAGTCCCCGGGCCAGCCGGTACACGTCCAGCACCGACTCGTCGAAGGCTCCGAGGTCAAGGCCGTCCGGGACCGACACCTCGATGGCGGGCTGCCGACCCTGCGTAGGTCTTCGACGGCGGGGCCGAACTCCCGCAGCGTGATCGCGCGTGCCACCTCCTCCTCCGCGTTGCCGTACAGGCCGTGGCTCCGCACGCGGACGACGTCCTCTGGACGCCAGAGACCAGGCCGGAAGCTCAGTCGCCTGAACTCCGGGGGCAGCAGCGCGGGTCGGCGTCGGCACGCGCGATCCATGCGTTGATGCCGTCGGTGAATGCTTCGACGATGTTCCGGGCGTCCGGGCCGTAGGCCGCCCACTCGTCGTCGATCGGCGCCCCGATAAAGGAACAGGCGAGCGGCCATGTCCTGCTCGGCGTAATCCTCGCCGAGAGCTTCGGACAGGAGGCCTAGACCGCGCCGCGCCACAGGTCAAGCTGGAAGAGCCTGTCGCGTGCGACAATGAAGCCCTGCGCGAAGAACAGGTCATGCGCGGACGATGCGGCGATGTGCGGGATTCCCCAACGGTCGAAGTGACCGTCACTCCGGTCGCCAGTCCCGTCCGCTGGCAGTGACTCCCGCCCCGGGGAGCTGGTTGTCGGCATGCCACTAAATCCGATCGGGCAGCGGGTCCTCGTCGGCCCACTGGTCGTAGATCTCGCTGAGGGACGCGAACCACGTTCCCTCATGCTCGGACGCGTAAGCGAGGAAGCGCTCGAACATCAGCATGTTGTGAGGTCGCCCGATGCACTGCGGGTGCACGGTCACCGCCATCATCGGATTCTGCTCGCGCTCGTAAGCGAAGTCGAAGTAGTTGATCCATCGCCGCAGCATTACGTCCGTGTCGCGCAGGCCGCCGTCGGCTCCTGGCCGGTATTCCTGGGCCGGGAAGTCATCGAGATCCCAGCTCACTGGGAGTTCCAGGATCCGGCTCGGGGGTCCGAACGTGTTGCCGTCCTCGTAGTTGAGCACGACCGGGCGCGGTCGGTAGGGATGAAAGTCCCGCCCCATCAGCGACGAGTCCCACTCGAACCCGAGCTCTTCCAGGAATCCGAACGTCTGCGTGCTGATCTCCCACGACGGCGCACGGAAGCCGCGCGGCCGACGCCCCGCATGGCGCTCGTGCTGCCGCACCGCCAGCTCGAGCAGCCGGCGTTCTTCACTGGCGGGCAGGCCGGCGATCGACTCGTGATAGCAGCCGTGCGCCGCTATCTCATGGCCCGCCTCCAGGACCGCGGCGAAGGCCCCCGGGAAGGTGGCCATCGTGTGAGTAGGCACGCAGAAAGTGGCTTTCACGCCAAATCGCGCGAAGGCCGCGAGCAGCCGCGGCACGCCCACCTCCGCGCCGAACTCGCCGCGTGATAGCGCGCTCGGCCCGGTAACCTGAAAACCGCCCATCCAAAGCGAATGAGCATCGAAGTCGACACCGATATTGACCGCCATGCGGGTATTTCCCTCGAAGGCGAGCGGCATTAAATCCTCCAGTGGTGAGATTGCAGTGACGGCTTAGCGCCGCCGACGGCGCAGGAGGCCGTCCGCGCCGACAGCGCCGATGACGATCAGGCCCTGGGTGATGCTCTGCCAGTTCTGGCTGAGCGCGAGGCTGAAGAAGATGTTGTCGAGGACTGCAAGGATGAGCAGCCCGACCGCGGTGCGCACGATGCTTCCCTCGCCGCCGAGCAGCGAGGTGCCGCCGATGACGACGGCGGCGATCGCCGACAGCGCCAGGTTCTCGTTCACGTTGCCCTGACCGACTCCGAGCTGTGACGCGCTCACGACGCCCGCGATCGCGGACAGCAGCCCGCTGGCAACGTAGGTGCTTCCGGTGATCAGGTCGGTCCGGATGCCGGCCAGGCGGCTGGCCTCGCTGTTGCCGCCCACCGAGAGGATTTTGCGGCCGTAGAGGCTCTTGTTCAGCGCTATCCAGCTGACTGCGAACACGATGACCAGCAGGCAGAGCGGGATCGGGATGCTGGCGATGGTCTCCTGGCCCAGCCAGCCGAACGCCGTCTTGTCCACGGTGTACGGCTGGTTGTGCGACATCAGCAGCACGACGCCGGAGATCGCCGACCCGCTGCCGAACGTGGCGATGAAGGGGTTGACCCGGAACTTCGTGACCACGAGCGCGTTCACCAGCCCGACTGCGACGCCGCCCACGATCCCGCAGACGAAGCCGAGTACGACGCTGCCGTGGATGGCGATCATCGCGGCGACCGTGCCGGAGCCGGCGTATATGGCGCCGACGGACAGGTCGAACCCGCCGCAGATGATCACCAGTGTCATGCCCGCCGCCACGATGCCCAGCGGCGCGTTCTGCGTGAGCAGAAGCTCGATGTTCCCCCACTCGAGGAACCCGTGGTACACAATGGTGGCGGCTATCACGACCGCGACCAGGATGGCGTAGATCCCGTACTTGGCAGTGAAGGTGCGCCAGTCGGCTCTACGCGGGCGCTCCTCGACAGGCTGCTGCTCGGCCTCGACCGTGCCGATCTCGTGGGTTGTCATTTGCTGGTCACTCCAAAGGCGTGGTCCAGGATCTGGCGTACCGTCGGTCGTGTCGCGCGCATGTCGTACTCGGCAACGGCGGCTCCGTCCTTGAACACGAGGATCCGGTCGCTAACGTCTAGTACCTCTTCGATCTCAGCGCTGGTCATCACGACGGCGCCGCCCCCGTCGGCGAACTCGCGCAGTGCCCTCAGCAGGTCTACCTTTGAGCTGACATCGACTCCCCGCGTCGGCTCGTCGATCAGCAGGACCTCTGGGCCGCTGAACATCGCCCGGGCGAAGGCAACCTTCTGCTGGCCGCCGCCGGACAGGTTGATCACCGGGTAGTCGCCCACCTTGCGGTTGAGCCCGAACCTCTCCATCAGGCGCGCCGAAACCTGGCGCTGCGCCGCCTTCATGACGAGCCCGCCCTTGGAAACCTTCTGCAGGTCGGGGGCCGTGATGTTGTCAGGGATGCTCATGCCGAGGACCAGGCCCTGTGACTTACGGTCCTCGGGCAGCATCGCGATACCCAGCCGCAGCGCCTGCCGCGGCGTGCGCGGCCAGGCGACCGGCAAGCCCCGCCGGGTCATCCGGCCCCCGGCCGACCGGTGTGCCCCGGCGATCGAGCGCAGGGCCGTCGTGCGGCCGGAGCCGACCAAGCCGGCCAGGCCCAGAACCTCGCCCTCCCGGACCGCGAACGACACCGGCGGCGCCGCCGGGCGCAGCTGGAGCTGCTCTACCCGGACAACCTCCGCGGCGCGACGGTCGCGCTCGTCGAGGCTCGGGCTGGCGAGCTCCGCGCCGAGCTCGCTGCCCGTCATCGCCGCCACCAGCTCGGGCTTGGTCCAGTCAGCCGCCCTGGAGGTGACGACGTGACGGGCGTTCCGCATGACGGTGACCGTGTCGCTGATGGCGAGGACCTCGTCGAGGTTGTGGCTGACGAAAACCAGCGTCACCCCGTCGTCCCGCAGCCGACGCATCAGCCCCAGCAGATGGTCGCGCTCGCGGTACGACAGGGCAGCGGTCGGCTCGTCGAGCAGGATGATGCGGCTGCCGCGCTGCACGGCACGCATGATCTCCAGCTGCTGGCCCACGCCCACGCTGAGCTCCCCGGCTGGCGTGTCGGCGGGGACGGCGAGACCGAAGGTCTCCCTGAGCTCGTCGTACCGCCGCCGCATCTGCCGCTCCGTCAGCATGCCGCGGGCGCTCTGCTCCGCGCCGAGGAACACATTCGCGCAGGCGCTTAGGTGCGGGACCAGCGTCAGTTCCTGGTAGACCGAGGAGATGCCGGCGCGGCGCGCTTCCCGGGGCTTGCCGCCGCGAAGCTCCTGGCCGAATACGCGCACGATGCCCGTCGTCGGGGCGGTGCGGCCGCTCATCATGCCCAGGACAGTGGACTTTCCCGCTCCGTTGGCGCCGACGAGGGCGTGGACCCGGCCCGCGGCCACCTCGAGGTAGAGGTCCGTGACCGCTGCGTGGCCGTCGTAGGCCTTCGACAGACCGACGCACTCGAGAGCGGCGCGAGCAGGAGGGACGTGAGCGTCCGCCGCCACGTCAGTACTCCGCATTGAACTGGCTGACGTTGGCCTTGGTGATGAAGGGACCGTCGGTCACCTTGACACTGGTCAGAGGGTTGACGAAGACCGGCACCGGCTTGCCTACCCACGCCTGGATGGCGCCCTGCACCGCCATGGCCGACTCCGTGCCGGGCAATCCCGGGAGGGTGGCAGTGACGGTTCCGGCCTTGATCTGGCCGACGACGTACTTGTCGCCGAGGAGGTCGTAGATCTTGACCTTGCCGACGTCCCCAGCTGCCTTGACCGCCTGGACGACGCCCTGGGTCATGCCCGAGTAGTTCGACGCTATGACCTTGATGTCGGGGTGGGATTTGAGCAGGTCCTGCGTCGCTTGGAACGCCTGCTCCGTCGTGTAGTCGGTCGCTTGGTTGGCCACCACGTCGACACCCGGGTAGGACTTCTGCGCCGCCTTTAGCTGCTCGTTGGTGAAGTTCGTCGTGGAGGCGTCCAGCGGGCCGGTGAGCACGGCCATCTGCGCGTGAGGGTTGGCCTTCATGATGTACTGCCACCATTCGGTGTAGGTCTGCTGCACCTGAACCGCGCGTAGTCCGAGCGAGCCCTTCGGCGCGAGCCCTTGCGAGTCGGTCTCGCAGACCGGGGCTGTCCCCACCATTACGAGAATCCCCTGCTTAATCGCCTGCTCGACGGGCGCACACTCCTGCTTTTCTGAGTCGAGAACCACAACCCAGGCGTTATATGTCTTCCGCTGAAGGGCGAGTTCCATCTGATTGATCTGCGTCTGAACGTTAAAGCCGGACTGGACCATCGTGAGGCTAGCCCCAGCGTTCTTCGCGGCGGACTCCGCGTCGCTGATCATCGCCTGTTCATAGGAGTTGGTGCTGTCGGTCATGAAGTAGCCGATCTTGAGCTGCGAGAGCGGCTTTCCGTGCCCGACCGCACCGGCGGTGCCCACCGTGCTGGTGGCCGTGGTGCCGCAGGCGGTCAGGAGGGCCGCGAGCACCGCTGCCGACACGATCGCGGCCAGCCGACCGTGGCGCCGGGTAGCCGAATCTGGGTGTCTAAAATCGAAGCGAAGACGCATTGTCTGTTCCTGTCTGTGAGAGACCCTCAGGTCTGCCCCGGCGATTCCGGCCGCTGCTGTGGCGGTCGTATCGCTGCCGCGGGCAACTCAGGGCAAGTCCCCTCTCGCCCATGAACTCCGCGTGAACGCATTGTTTGAGTTGCTGCAAGGCTAAGAGCCTTCCGTCCCAGGCGGAACGTCGAATATGACTGACTACTGTTACGTGATCACTTAACAATGCGCCGGCCAGGCTCTCGCGCCCGTTGGCATCGCGCGAGAGTCGGCGGCCGGCGTCCGGACCTCGTTGGCTACCGCAGCCAGCTCGGCCACCAGCGCTGTGTCTCGGGCCACCAGGCGAGGCAACCGAAGCCTGGCGGCAGGTCTGCGATCGGGACGAACGTCACCCCCGGCCGCCTTTGCCAGGTGCCGACTGCCTCGAACGTAAAGCTGATGCCGACTCCGCGGGCGACGATGTGCAATTCCTGGTAAACCCGCACTTACGGCGAGGGATCTGCCGTGTCAGCCAGTCAGGAGGCTGACTGCGGGACGCTAGGCCGGGACCGGAGCTTCGAAAACCGGCCGGAGCGCGGCGCCCAGCGCGGTCTCCAGGTAGGACAGGCGCCCGGTGGCCCGCAGCATGACGACCCCGCCCTGAACAGCCGTCAGGATGCTGCGAGCGGTATCCCGGACGGGGAAGTTGGCGGGCACCAGTCCCGCGGCGAGGAGGGCCTGGATGCCCGCCAACAGGGCGCCCTCCCACCGGTCGTACAGCTCGCTGACGACGCGCCGGGCCCCGGGCGACGAGTTGCCCAGCTCCGATGTGAGCGCCCCCATGGGGCAGCGCTGCCCGAGGCGGGCGTAGTGGTCGACGACCGCGTCGCGCCACGCCTTCCAGCTCTCGACTGTCGACAGGTCGTCGATGTAGGGGCGCTGCGCCTCGAGGACCTGCTCGGCCTCATACTCGGTCACCGCCAGCAGGAGGCCGGCGCGCCCGTCCGGGAAGTAGTGGAAGAGCTGGCTCTTGCTGGTCGAGGTCGCGTGAAGCACCTGGTCCAGGCTGGTGTCGGCGGCGCCGTGCTCGCGCATCAGCAGTGCCGCGCCCGCAACGAGCCGCTGCCTGGTCGCGGTGCCTTTCGAAGTCAAACGCACGCTCATACCTCAGGTTAATCCGGGTACCCGAGAATGGACACCACGGTCCAGTAGTGGTGAACTGGCGCTGATTGGACGTTCGCGGGCGCTGGCGCGGTTACCGCAGCGGGCGGAACGTCGCGCGGATGTCCTCGATGACCGCCTGCGGGTTCTCCCACGCGGTGAAGTGGCCGCCGTGCTCGTGCGCCTTGAGGTAGACCGGGTTGTACCAAGGCTTCTCGCGCGGGTTGTCGAGGAACCGCTGGACGACATCGCCAGTCGCGACGCCCGGCGGGTTCTCGTAGCCGAGGAAGGTGATGCCGGCGGGCGCCTCGATGATCGGGGTGCGGTCGTGCGACGGCGTCCACGGGTAGCGGTTGGCGTTCACGTACGAGCGCAGCGAGGTGGTGATCGAGTTGGTGACCCACCAGATGGTCGCGTTGGTGATGAGGTGCTCGCGCGGGAAGACGCTCTCGACGTCGCCGTTCGACTCGCTCCACTTGCTCCAGCGTCGCAAGATCCACGAGAGCATCCCGACCGGAGAGTCGGCCAGGCCGTAGGCGAGATTCTGGTTGTCGAGTAGGTGCACCGCCACGTGGGAGGCGAAGCGCTGCTGCATGCTGGTGACCTCGGCGTGCAAGGGGTCGGGCAGGCCGTCGGGGACCTGCGCGCCGCCGGTGATGTCCCAGGGCCGGTCGCCCTGGAAGATGTCGAGGTGGATGCGGTGGCTCAGCCAGATGCCGTAGAGCTCGCCGGCGTACTTGTGGCCGAGCTGGCCGGTGACCAGGGCGCCGTAGTCGGAGCCGGCCGCGGCGTACTTCTCGTGGCCGAGGTACTCGGTCATGAGCTTGTGCCACAGCTCGGCCATCTTCCAGAAGTTCATGTCCGGCCGCCCCGCCGGGGTGGAGAAGGCGAAGCCGGACAGTGACGGGACGATGACGTCGAAGGCGTCGGCGGGGTCGCCGCCGTACGCGGCCGGGTCGGTGAGCGGCCCGATGACCTTGGTCCACTCGCGGTAACTCCACGGCCAGCCGTGGCTCATGATGAGCGGGATCCGGTTCGGCCCGGTGCCGTCCTTGCGGATGAAGTGGATCGGGTGATCCGTCGATGGTGACCCGGTAGTTGTCCCATTCGTTGAGCTTCCTCTCGGCTGCGCGCCAGTCGAAATCGTTGAGCCAGTAGTCGACGAGGTCTTTGCATGTAGGCCAGGCTGGTGCCGTAGTAGTCGTCGTTCTCGTCGATGTCCGCGGGCCAGCGGGTGTTGCGCAGGCGGTCCTTGAGGTCGTCGATGGTCTCCTGCGGAATGGAGACCGTGAAGCGGTCCTGCTCGAGGTCGGTCACGGGTACGTTCCTTCACGGCGTGGTCGGGGTGGCAGCGGCTCAGTAGGTGAACTCGAGGCGGGTCCGGGTCAGGGTGCGGGTGGCGATCAGCCACCGCCCGTTCTCCTTGCGGTAGGTGACGTGGTAGTGACCCCAGCCGCGCATCGTGCGGAACGGGGGCAGGGGGTCGCCGGGCTTGCGGTCGGGTATCGGCGCTGTCGCCGCGGAAGATGAGGTCGGCCATCGCCCACACGGCCTTGGCGGTCGTGGGTGACTCGATCTCGATCTCGTGGGTGAGCAGCTGGTGGATGGGCTGCACGTCGCCGGAGTTGCGCGAGCCGAGCTGGGCCGCGATGTCCGCGCGGCTGGCCATGTTCGCGATCTCGTTGCCGGCGACGTCCTGCGGGCGGAACCAGCCGTCCTCGGTGAACAGGCCGGCCAGGTCCTCCCAGCGCTTCTGGTCGGCGTAGCGGGCGTAGCGGGCCTCAACGGCGCGGATGTCCTCGATCGCGTCGAGGGTCTCCAGGTCTCTCACGGGATGCTCCTTTTCTGGTTGTCGCTGGGCGGGTCACACGCCCAGGAGCTGGCCGGCCTTCTTCGGATTGGTGTAGTCGCGCCAGGCGGCGATCTTGCCGTCGCGGATCTCGTAGATAGCGAGGTTCCTGATCGGCGCGAGTGGCTTTCCTGGCAGGCCGAGGCCGTGGATCTGCTCGGCGATGACCACATCGCCGCTGACGGCCTGGTTGAGCGTCTCGAACCTCACGCTGGCGAAGTTGCGGAACACGTTCGCCCACATGTCGACCAGCCTGGCCCGGCCATGAATCACGGGATCGCCGTAGTTCTCGAAGACGATGTCGTCGGCGAAGTAGCCGCCAAGCAGCGCCGCGTCCTTCTTGTCGAAGGCGGCGATGAACTCGCGGATGAGCGCGTCGTTGCGGAGCTCGCGCTCACTCGGGTTATCCGGCATGGTCGTTCCTCTCAGTAGTGGTGGGATTGCGGGTGCCTAGATGGGGGATGTGGGTCCACCGCCAGCGGCAGGCCCTTCCCGGCCCCTGCTACCGGGTGCCCTGAGTCAGGAGCAGAGTCATTAGTGGACGGCATGGTCCAATACTGAGGGGAGAATATTGGACTGTCAAGTCCAATCCTTTCTGCCTGCCACCTCTGGAACGGCGCCCCGCGGAACTACCCCGGACGAAGCAGGCGACTGCGTCCAGGTACGGCACCACGACGACCCGGGTAGACACCCTCGGCGCCGCCCCAGGAAGCAGCCCAGCCGTCCCTTCCGCACCGCGTTTACCAGTAGTCCGGTCCCGATAGCCCAAGCGGATAGCCAGGCCGCGAAGCGCCCTCCGCGACAATAAGGCCCAGCTATCCAACAAGTCGCGCGGTGCTTACTTCGGAACGATGCCTTGCCGACCGGTCAGGCCTACCGCTACGGCCCCGGCGGAGCGGTCACCGCCGTCACGGACGAGCCGTTTCTCGGCCCGTGGCGGCTGCGTTCCCTGGCCTTCGACCAGGAGCACGGGAAAAGCAGGCTCGTCTGTGTCCTCACCGCGGACGACCGGGACGTGACCGCCACGATCGACGCCGACGATTTCCCTCGGCTGCGGGGCAACTCGACCCGCTCGGCGGACTGGAACGGCTCAGCTCGCTATCACGACATGGCGGTGCACGCCTCGGTGCTGATCGAGGAGCAGATCCTCACCCAGGATCCGGCGACCGTACCCGACGAGGTCCGCATTCAAGAGCCCGCCGACCGCTGACCCCGCATTTTCACCCGGGTGAACCAAGGCAGCGCCCAGGCGAGCAGCACCACCCCGGCCACTCCGGGGCCCCGGCGGGCACCTGGCCGGTCACGTACTCGCCGTGGCTGTCCGTAACCCCCCAGCGAGACCGTGAAGCATTTCATAACTTACACCTATTGCCTACGTTGCCGACGGCGGTGTACTAATTGCTAGGTTTCCCTGGTTCAGGGCGGGCTTGGCATCCACCCGGCTTCGGGGGACTCGTTTTTCGTATGACGCAAAGCAGGCTGCTTAGGGATTTCTTAACGATTTCCGGGCGGTGCCGGCCAAGACGAGCGGGGACCCTGAAATGCGTGTGGCGAAGCGCGCGCGGCGATCGGCCGCCGCTTCCCTGGCGGGGGCTGCCCTGATCACCGCGGCCTGGCCGGGCATCCTCACTGCCACCGCGGGAACCGCTGCCGCAGCGACCCTGACCACCGCGACGGCCTCCGCCGCCGGCGGAGCCAAGTCATGCGAGCCCTTCCACGCGCCCGCCCCGACCCCGACCCCGACCCCGACCCCGAAGAAGACCACCAGCTCGCCGTCGCCCACGGCCACCCCTACGCCCACGCCGAGCACCACCTCGCCGAGTCCGACGGCCCCACCGACCACGCCGACCCCAACGCCGAGCTCCCCGGCCACGCCAACGCCCACCCCGCCCACGCCGACCCCAACGCCGACTCCGACCCCGACACCGACACCCACGACGCCAACACCAACGCCCACGCCCACGCCCACGCCCAGCACGGCAACTCCGACGGCACCGGGGTCAGCCACGGCGGATGCCGTCTCCGGCAACCTCATCATCCTGACCGCGGCCACGACGGCCAGCCTGTGCGTCGAGGTGGTGCCAATGCAGCAGACCACCGAGCGCGGCAAGGCCGCCGCCTGGGACGTGACCGCCTGGACCACCGGCGGCACCGCGCCAGGCGCCACGATCAAGCTACGGGCCACGCCCGCGGGCAGCGGCACGCCAAAGTTCACCGTCGGCTGCGGGAAGCAAGACACCACGCCCGCGTGTCACCTTGGCGCAATCGACCCCGCCTCCGCGCACCGGCAGCTCGAGGCACAGCTCACCATCCCCCTCCAGGTGACCGTCACGTCGGTCACCCTGACCGCCACCATCACCGCCACCGGCCTGCGAACTCACCCGGCGGCGTCCGGCACCGTCACCGTCCTTGCCCCGCCAGCACCAGTCGGCGTCACCCCCCAGCCCCTGCCCGGCGTCGCGGCCCCGCCCCCCGCGCTGAGCCCAGGCGGCAACGCAGGCGCACTATTCCCCACACTCACCCCAGGCCCGACCGCCGGCACCAGCACCAGCACCAGCACCAGCACGGCAGTACCCGGCAGGACACAGCCGGCCGCCGACACCACCGCACTGCCCGGCGCGGCCTCCCCCATCGGACCGGAAGTCTTCGGGGCGGCCACGCTAGCGCTGGCACTCATCTTCGCGGTAACACGCCTGTCAGTACGGCGACGGCCCCAGCCCGCAGCCGCGAAGGCCACAACCGCGGCCGCGCCTCAGCCCGCGACACGCGAGAAGCACCGCGACGAGGACGCAGCGGTAGACCAGCACCCGCAAGTCCCGCCCGTTGATCCCGAGGCGCCCTGACGCCGGCCGCCTTAGCGACCGGCGAGGCCAACCTCAAAGACCGGACTGGCCCGTGAGCCTGTTCTTCGCCAGGCTCAACCCCCGGCCCCAGCGGTGTACAGGCCTATGTCAGCCTGGGTCTCCTCGACAAGCAGGTCGACGACCTTCTCGAGCCCGCCGCTGGCATACGCCGCGCTCTGCCGCGCCGCCGAGCTGCCCCGGGCAAGGGCCTCCTCGGCAAGCCCGCTCACCTGCTCCCAGTCACCGCTGGACTCCAATGCGGGTCGCAGATCGGCGAGAAGCCGCCGGATGAGGCGGCCGGCGGGCACCGGGCTGGAGGTCGCCGGGTCAACGAGGTCACCTTCCAGGCCCGATCGGGCAGCCCGCCATGTCGCGGCCTCGATCAGCTCCGGGCGAACAGGCAGCGGGGCACGGCCCGCGATCGCCGCTTCGGCCTCCCGGATGACGAGCGCCCGGAACAATCCGGCCAGCAGAACCACATCGGGCAGCCGCGGGCAGGAGTCGCAGATGCGCAGCTCCAGGGTTGGCACGTGGGCCGAGGGGCGGACATCGAAATAGATCATTCCGGGATCGGTGATGACTGCGGACCGCACGAGGTCGGCGACGGTCTGGTCGTACTCCGCGGCCGAGGCGAATCCGGCTCTCGCCACCCCCGTTGTCGGCCAGCGCCGCCAGATCAGCGTGCGATAACTGGCATAGCCGGTATCCATCCCGGCCCAGAACCGGGAACTCGCCGACAACGCTAGCAGCGCCGGCAGGTATGGCCCGACCCGGTGCGCGACGGCCACCGCCAGGTCTCGGTCGGCGACGCCAACGTGCACCTGCAAAGCGCAGATCAGCTGCTCGCTGACCAGCGTCCTGTATTCGCTGTGCATGTGCTCATACCGTGGGTCGGCCGTGACCCTGCCCGCCCCCGGGTCGGCGATGGGCACCGTGCCGGCCGCCACGAGTCCCAGACCGCTCTGCCGCGCCGCGTCAATCGCAGCTCGCCGTAGCCCGGCGATGTCCGCTGCCAGGTCGGCCAGGCAGGCATGCGGTCGGCTGTTGGCCTCCAGCGTCGTTTGCTGGAGCTCTGCGCTGAACTTGCCGACGGGCAACTGCTCCAGGACACGGTCGGCCTGCGCGGCCAGCCGCCGTGTCGTGAGGGAGACGGTGTGGAATTCTTCCTCCACCCCGATGGTCACCGGCACAATTTCACCGCGCCTTCGGCGGGGGCTCCGGTGAGAACGGCAACAACTGGTCCTCCCCGTTCCCCACCACCCCCCAGGTCGCCTCTGGCATCTCGATCCAGGCACCTGGCAGGTTACCGATCGGCTCTGATACCACCAGCCGGGAGTCGTCGGACACCTCGCGCAAGACCTCCCGGTCCGGGTACTGCTCGCGGAGCCTGCGCACGTCGCGGTTGAAGAACAGCGTCCGTGACTTGCCCACGCTGGAGTAGCGGAACGCCCACATCCTCTCGCCGTCGGTGGTGGCGATAGTGCCCTGGAAGGGGTACTTGACGCCCCGCGCGCGCCCGCATTCCTCGATGAACCCGATGGCCCGCGCGACCGCGGCCGGCGGATCGTCAGCCAGGCCGAAGGTGAGCGCAAGGTAGAACAGGACCTCGGTGTCGGCGCTGCCCTTGATCTCAGGGAACAGCGCCGGGTCGATGCCGAGCACAAGATCGCGCTTGATCGCCGAGAAACCATCGATATACCCGTTATGCATGAACAGCCAGCGGCCGTATCGGAACGGGTGGCAGTTGGTCTGCTGGACGGGAGACCCGATCGCCGCGCGGATATGCGCGAAGAACAGCGGCGAGCTCACGTGGGCTGCGAGCTCGTGCAAGTTCTGGTCATTCCAGGCTGGCTCAGTGCTGCGGAAGACCCCCGGAACCGGCTCGGCGTCATACCAGGCAACACCGAACCCGTCGCCGTTGGTCGTCTCCGCCCCCATCTTGGAGTGCAGGCTCTGGTCAATCAGCGAATGGACCGGCGTGTAGAGCACGTGGGCCAAGAGCATTGGTTCACCCGAGTACGCAAGCCAACGGCACATCAGACGCCTCCCTCGTAGCGGTTGCCCGACTACCCTTAGATGCCCGCTGCGGCCCGCGTCAGCCCCCTTGAGCAGGATCGCAAGCCTGCAGGGGCGGCGGATGCGGCAGGAACTGAGGAAGCCTTCGTGGCCCGGTGGCCTACGGCGTGGCCCTTTCCTCAGCGGCGGGACTTTCCGCGCCTTGGCCAGCGTGTGTTTCGGCGTTCCAGGAGGCGAGGATGCGTAGCCGTTCGTGGGAGGGCGTCCCGGGTTCGGCGGTGAGGACCATGAGGCGCTGGCCGCTGCCGTCGGGACTGTCCCAGGTGTCGCAGTCGAGGGTGATGTCACCGACCAGCGGGTGCCGGTAGTGCTTGGTGCCGTAGCCGGTCCGAGTGACCTGGTGGGTGGCCCACCAGGTACGGAAGTCGGCATCTTGCACCGAAAGCTCTCCGACGAGGACAGCGAGTTCCGGGTCGCCGGGGTCTTTGGCGGCCTCCATGCGCAGCGCCGCGACGACGGCGCGCGCGTCGTGGTCCCAGTTGACGTGCAGCGCGCGTACGGCCGGGTCGGTGAACAGCAGCCGGACGTAGTTGCGGCGGCGCGCGGTGAGGCGGGCGAAGTCGGTGTACAGGGCAGTGGCACTGTCGTTCCAGGCCAGGATGTCCAGGCGCCGGCCGAGCACGACGGCGGGCGTCTCGGTGAGCTGGCCCAGCAGCCGCTGCATCGCGGGCCTGGCCTTCTGAGCCGGACGGCGCCGGGGCAGCGGGGTCTTACCCGCCAACTCGTAAAGATATGCCTGCTGGTCGTCGTCCAGCCTCAGCGCCCGGGACAGCGTGATTAGCACGGAGGCGGATGCCGGCACGCGGCCCTGCTCCAGGCGCGTGAGGTAGTCGACGCTGATCGCTGCCAGCTGCGCGACCTCCTCGCGCCGCAGCCCCGCGACCCTGCGGTGCATGTCGGCCTCGGGCAGGCCGACCTCGCGCGGGGTCAGCTGGGCACGGCGGGCCTTGAGGAAGTCCCCCAGCCCGTCCGGACGGCGCTGAACAGGGCTCATGGCGTCCATCGTAGATATGCGCCGGTCGGCTGTGAGGGGGAGGGTTCCTTCCCGGGATGCCGCCTTCCCAGGCGGGAACCTGCTCCTTTTGCGGACGCGAGACCGGCGCGAAGCTGGTTCCCGTGCCGCGGCACCGTGCCCGGCAGTGAAACAGGAAGCGGAGAGTACCACCATGCGCACGGACGTCAGGTTTGACAGCGCCGGCATCCAGATCGCCGGCCACCTCTACACCAACGGCGACGGCCTCGCCGGCTCGCGCCCGGCGATCGTCGTCGGCCACCCTGGCAGCGGCGTGAAGGAACAAGCCGCCGGCCTGTACGCGCGGCGCCTGTCCGAACAGGGCTTCGTCACCCTGGCCTTCGACGCCGCCTTTCAGGGCGAGAGCGGCGGCACCCCGCGCGGCCTTGAGGACCCGGCCCACCGCATCGAGGACATCAAGGCCGCCGTCTCGTTTCTCACCACCCGCGACGAGGTCGACCCCGACCGCATCGGGGCGCTGGGTATCTGCGCCTCGGGCGGCTACGCGCTCGCCGCGACCGCGACCGACCACCGGATAAAGGCCGTCGGCACCGTCAGCGCCGTCGACATCGCCCGCCAGTTCCGCCAGGGCGCCGACGGCACCCAGAGCCCGGAAGTCATCCAGGGCCTGCTCGACGCGGCTTCGGCGGCGCGCACCGCCCAGGCCCGCGGCGAGGGCGTCCAGGCCTTCAAGCTCTTCCCCGACACTGAGCAGGAGGCACGCCAAGGCGGCCCGCACGTCTTCGAAGGCTGGGAGTACTACTGCACCCCTCGTGCCCAGCACCCCCGCTCGGCCAAGTCCCTCACCTGGTCCAGCATCGACCACATCGCCGCCTTTGACGCCTTCAGCTCGGTTGAGCTGATCGCCTCGCGGCCGCTGCTGATGATCGCCGGACGCGAAGCGGTGACCGCCTGGATGAGCGTGCAAGCGTTCCAGAAGGCCATCGGTCCCAAGGAACTGCTCTGGATCGACGGCGCCACGCACAACGACCTCTACGACAAGGAACAGTACGTCCGGCAGGCCATCACCAAGCTCGCCGACTTCTTCACCAAGAACCTCGCCCCCATCCCGACGCCAGCCAAGGCGTCCGCCTGACAGGACCATAGGGGTACTAGCCACGAAGGAATTCCGGAAGCTCGGCGTTGCTTCAAGCCTGCCGGGAAACGCGCCCGCAAGAAGGCCAGCGGCGGCTGCCCCGGTGGTTCCGCTGCGGCAGCCACCGCACGGAAGGGCCTGAGGTCTGACTTACGATGACCACGGACGTCGAGGGAACTGGGGGATACATGTCGACCGTGCGACAGGCCACCGAACAGCCGGGGAGCCACGGCCAGCCGGCCAGGGACAGCGAGCCAGCGGATGGCCGGGCCGCCCGGTCGCACCGCTCCCGCCGGGCGATCGTCGAAGCGATGCGCGCACTGCATGCCGAGGGTGACCTCCGCCCAACCGCCCCGCGCGTGGCCGAGCGGGCCGGGGTGTCGCTGCGCACGGTCTGGATGCAGTTCGCCGACATGGAGACACTGCTGGTCGAGGCGAATCGCCGCGACAACGAGATCATGCGGTCGCTCGTCCAGGAAATCGATCCGGACCAGCCGCTGGCGGCCCGGGTCGCGTTGTTCACCGGCCAGCGGGCGCGGATCCTGGAGCAGATGACTCCCAGCTGGCGGGCGGCCCGCATCCACGAGCCGTCCTCGGCGGAGCTCACGCGCAACAGATTGCGGACGCTGGCCAAAGGCCGGACCTACCTCGAGCGGGTCTTCGCCACGGAGTTGGCGGAGCTCGCAGGCCCGCAGCGCCAGCAGCTGACCGACGCCCTGCACGCGGTCAGCATCTGGTCGTTCTGGGAGTCGCTGCGCACCGATCTCTGCCTTGATCCTGGAAGGGCCGAGGAACTTCTCCGGGCTACTTTCGCCGCGCTGCTGGCCGAGGCCGGGTTCGCCTAAGAAGCCGGGTTATCACCCCAACAGTTACATAGCTTGCACCCATTGAATTTGCGCGCACCGTGCAGATACATTGACCTCGACGTCCCAGCGCACGGGATACCAGCCAACAAGGACGATGGCGAGGTCAATATGAGTGCGACCGCGGAAGATACCGGTATTAGACGCTCTAGCGGCGCGTCATGGCTGTGGCGGCGGCAGCTCGACGCGTATCCCGACACCAGGCCCCGCCTGCTCTACCTGGCGATTACCGTCCTGGCCACCATCATGCTGTACTACGAGCTGTACGTTGCCGGGGCGGTGTCCACCCTGATCCTGGCCAACCTGCATGTGACCTTTACGTTCTTCGTGGTCATCCTGGCTATCGGAAACCTGATCGGTGCGTTCGGCGCGCTGCTGGCCGGGCTCACCGACCGGCTCGGCCGGGCCAACCTGGTGGTCGGGGGCCTGCTAGTCACCGGGATCCTCACCGCCTTCGTCCTGCCGAACGCGACCGATAAGTGGTCCTTCGCCATCGAGAGCTTTGCCGTCGGCCTGGTCGAGGGCATCTGCCTGGTCGCCACCCCGGCCCTGATCCGCGACTTCTCCCCGCAGATGGGGCGGGCCACGGCGATGGGGTTCTGGACCGTCGGCCCGGTCGCGGGCAGCCTGGTCGTCGCGGTCGTCGGCAGCGCCACCATCCCGGCCACCGTCACTGACCCGCGGATCTGGACGCATCAGTACGTGATCTGCGGCATCGCCGGCCTCGTCGTCTGGCTGATCGCCCTGGTCGGGCTCAGGGAGCTCTCCCCTAGGCTGCGCGATCAGCTGATGGTGTCGATCCGTGACCGCGCCCTGATCGAGGCGCGGGCCAAGGGACTGGACGTCGAGGCGGCGCTGCGCCATCCGTTCCGCCAATTGTTCAAGGTCGACATCCTCGTCTCCGCGTTCGCGGTGTCGGTGATGCTGCTCGTCTACTACACCGCCGTCGGGTTCTCGCTCATCTACCTGACCACCGTGTTCGGCTTCTCGGTCAAGGACGGCAACGGCCTCGGCAACTGGAACTGGGGCTTCAACGTCATTGCGGTGCTGCTGATCGGGATCATCTCCGACCGGTTCCGGGTGCGCAAGCCGTTCATGGTGATCGGTGGCGTCATCGCCGCGGTCATGGTGGTGGTCTACCTGCTGCAGGCCGGCCACCACCCCAGCTACTACACGATCGCGCTCATGCTCGCCGGGTTGTCGATTGGCCTTGGCTTCGCCTTCGCCCCGTGGATGGCGAGCTTCACCGAGACGGTGGAAGCCCGTAACCCGGCGCTCACCGCGACCGGGCTGGCGATCTGGGGCTGGATTCAGCGCGTCGTGGTCTTCGCCTCCTTCCTGATCATCCCGGCGATTGTCAGCTCGGTCACCCCGCTGGTCAACTACGGGACTCAGGTATCGGCTTACTCGGCCCAGTACGGCACCCAACTCGCTTTCGCCCAAGCTCACCCGGCCGTCGTCGCCGCCGCCGGCAAGGTTCCCGCAACGGTGCTGGCCACGGCGGCGAAGGTCCCGCCGACGGTAACGGCCACCGCCGCCAAGCTCGGCCCGCAACTCGCGGCGGCACAGAAGTTCGCACCGGAGCTGGCCATCATCGCGGCCCACCCGGCCCTGTTCACCAAGCTGCAACGCCGACCCGTCCAACAAAACCCTGCAGGCCCAGGCCGTGGCCGCCGCCGGCGGCGGAGCCAAGGGAGTCGCGGCGCTCACTACCATCGGCGCCAACCAGGCCGCCATCAACTCCGTCATCGCGGCCGGCCCGCAGTTGCAGACCATTGCCCCGTACGCGGCCGACCTGAAGACCATCGCCCCGTACTCGGCAGACCTCACGGTGATCGCCCCGTACAGCGCGCAGCTAACGGCCCTGTCGAAGGTGCCGCCGGCGGCCATCGCGTACCTCAGCGCCCATGGCGCCGCCGTACAGCAGGCCGCCGCCCAGACCGCCAGTCAGTGGAAAACCTGGTACTGGGTGTGCTTCGGCGGGATCATCTTCTTCCTGCTCTCCATCCCGCTCCTGCGCGGCCGCTGGAAGCCATCGGACGCCCGCCGCGACGAGCAGGAGCACGCGGCCATGGTCGAGACCGAACTGGCCAAGCTCGACGCCTGATCCGGCCGGGGCCAGCCCCGCTGAACGAGAGGACAGAGGATCGAACCGGGTCACAGCCAGCTGCGCCGCTTGAAAGCGATGTAGAGCGCGGCGGAGGTGGCAGCCATCAGCGCAACGGCAAGCGGGTAACCATACAGCCAGTGAAGTTCGGGCATGTGCTCGAAGTTCATGCCGTAGATGGTTCCAACGAGTGTCGGCGCGAACAGAATGGCGGCCCAGGCGGATATTCTCTTGACTTCCTCGCTCTGCGCCAGGCTGGCCTCGGTCAGGCTACGCATCACCTCGTTCTGCCGCTGGCCTATCAGGGCGGCCTGCACGGTCAGTGCGTTCTGCAGCAGCGCGCGGAAGGATTCAGCCCGCTCGACGACGCGGATCACGTGATCGTGGACGTCGTGCAGGCTGTGCTGCAACTCCAGGTCGACCCGGTACTTCTCGAAGCCTGCTTCCAGGCTGGCGAGCATGTCCACCAGAGGACGGACCGCGCGCTGGACCCCGATCACCTCGCGGGACAGCTCGTATACCCGCCGGGACACCGCGGGATCACCCGCGAACAACTGGTCCTCGATCTCGTCAATGTCGTTCTCCAGGCCCGCTATGACCGGCGCGTACTCATCGACGACCTGGTCCAGGATCGCGTAAAGCACCGCCTCCGGCCCCAGTCGCAGCAGCTCCGGGTTGCCCTCCAGCCGGTCGCGCACCCGGCCCAGGTCCGGCGACTCGGCATGGCGGATGGTGACCACGAAGTCCGGCCCGGTAAAAACATGCACCTCGCCGAACTCCACGCGCTCCTCGTCATCGATATAGCGCGCCGGACGTAGGACCGTGAACAGGGTCTGCCCGTACCGCTCAAGCTTGGCCCGCTGGTGCGCGGCGATGGCGTCGTCGACCGCGAGCGGGTGCAGGTCAAACTCCTCCGCCACCGAGCGGATCTCCGCCGCGTCCGGCCGGTACAGGCCGATCCACGCCATCCCGTGCCGGTCCCGCAGCAGCTCATACGTCTCTTCCAGGCTGCGCGGGTCCGCCGTGCGCTGCCCGTTGACGTACACGGCGTTATCGACAAGTGCCATCTCATCCACATACCCGCTCCGCCGGCAGTCGGGGCGGAACCAGGCCGTTCGCCGATGCCCCCGGTGGAGAAACGGTGAACGGCGCGGAGCGGCATGGATTCCGCCTGCGGAGCGACTGGAGCTGCCTGGAGCCCGTTAGCGCCCCTGGCGGCCCGCCGCTTCGGGCGTACCGTCACACCTGCAAACGTTTCCCCTGTTCAGGGAGCTGGTGGTAGTGACCATCGTCCAGGGCATCCTCCTCGGGGTTTCCGTGGTGGCCTTTGTCTATCTGGGCGTCGCCATGTTCAAGCCGGAATGGTTCTGACGTGCGGCGATGAGTGACATCTTGCTGGCCGCCATCACGGTGGCGTTCTTCGCGCTCGCGATCGGGCTGGTCAACCTGCTCGGCCGGGTTATCGCCGGTGGCGACTCGGACTGGCTGGACGACGATCCCCCGGATACCGAGGCGGAGCCTCGGCAAGGCGGCCTACGGTGACCGCCCCCACACTCACGGGTGCTCCCCAGCCGCCCAAAGTCCGCATCCGCCCGGCCGCCGCGCTGCTTGATCCGGCGATCCTCCGCAGGGCCATCCCCCAGGCGTTCGCCAAGCTCGACCCGCGGGTGATGGTCCACGTCCCGGTGATGTTCCTGGTCGAGGTCGGCTCGGTGATCACCACCGTCGAGTTCTTCGCCGGCCCTAGCCTCTTCATCGGACTGGTCACGCTGTGGTTGTGGGCGACCGTGCTGTTCGCCAACTTCGCCGAGGCGGTTGCCGAGGGCAGGGGAATGGCCCAGGCGGACACGCTCCGCAAGAGCCGCGGGGAAGCGACGGCCGACCGTATCAGGGACGACGGGACGCTGGAGACAATTCCGTCTACCGGGCTCCGGGTCGGCGACCGGTGCGCCGTGGCGGCAGGCCAGGTAATCCCCGGTGACGGCGACGTCATCGAGGGCATCGCCACCGTCGATGAGTCGGCGATTACCGGTGAGTCCGCCCCCGTGATCCGGGAGTCCGGTGGTGACCGGTCCGCGGTGACCGGCGGCACGATCGTGCTGTCGGACCGGATCGTTGTCCAGATCACCTCTAAGCCCGGCGAGACCTTCCTCGACCGGATGATCGCCCTGGTCGAGGGCGCGAGCAGGCAGAAGACACCGAATGAGATCGCGCTCGACATCCTGATCGCGGGCATGACGCTGATCCTCCTGGTCGCCGTGGTCACGCTGCAGCCCCTGGCCGTCTACGACAAGGCCATCCAGTCCACGGCCGTGCTCATCGCGTTGTTCGTCTGCCTGGCCCCGACCACGATCGGGGGCCTGCTGTCGGCGATCGGCATCGCTGGCATGGACCGGATGGTGCAGCGGAACGTCCTGGCGATGTCCGGCCGGGCAGTCGAGGCGGCGGGCGACTGCTCGACGCTGCTGCTGGACAAGACCGGGACCGTCACCTACGGCAACCGGATGGCCGCCGAGCTGCTGCCCGTCCGCGGGGTCCAGGAGACCGAGCTCGCCGAGGCCGCGGAACTGTCATCGGTAGCCGACGAGACACCCGAGGGCCGTTCGGTGGTCGACCTGGTCAAGACCCGCTACCCGGTGACCGCACCCGACCTGTCCGCCGCGGAGCTCGTCACGTTCTCTGCCCAGACCAGGATGAGCGGAGTCAACGTAGGCGGGCGGCAGGTACGCAAGGGTGCCGCGGACTCCGTGAAGGCCTGGGTTACCGGAAACGGGGGAACGGTCCCGGAGGACCTCGGCCCCGTGGTCGAGCACATAGCCTCGGGCGGCGGCACGCCGCTGGTGGTGGCCGACGGGACCCGGATCCTCGGGGTCATCCACCTGAAGGACACCGTGAAGCAGGGGATGCCAGAGCGGTTCGCTCAGCTGCGCGAAATGGGCATCCGCACGGTGATGATCACCGGCGACAACCCGCTCACCGCCAAGGCCATCGCCGTGGAGGCGGGGGTTGACGACTTCCTGGCCGAGGCCACGCCGGAAGACAAGCTCGCGCTGATCAGGCGGGAGCAGCGCGGCGGGCACATGGTGGCGATGACCGGCGACGGCACGAACGACGCGCCCGCACTGGCGCAGGCTGACGTCGGCCTGGCGATGAACACCGGCACGCAGGCGGCCAAGGAAGCCGGGAACATGGTCGACCTCGACTCCAACCCGACCAAGCTGATCGAGGTCGTCGAGGTCGCCAAGCAACTGCTGATCACGCGGGGGGCGCTGACCACCTTCTCCATCGCCAACGACGTGGCGAAGTACTTCGCCATCATTCCCGCGATGTTCGTGGTCGCCTACCCGGAGCTACGGGTGCTCAACGTCATGCGCCTGGACAACCCGCACACCGCGATCCTGTCCGCTGTCATCTACAACGCGCTGGTTATCCCGGCCCTGATCCCGCTCGCGCTGCGCGGGGTCAAGTTCAAGCCCCGGGACGGCGCCGCGATCCTGCGCCGCAACACCCTCATCTACGGCGTCGGCGGCATGATCGCCCCGTTCGCCTTCATCAAGCTCATCGACCTGCTGCTCGCCGCGACTGGACTGCAATGACATGAGGTACGCCGTTATCAAGCAGGCGTCGGCGGGCATCGCCGCGCTCATCGTCATCACCGCGGCACTTGGCTTCGGGTACCCGGTCGTCGTCACGGGCATCTCGCAGGTTCTCTTCCGGCACCAGGCGAACGGCTCCCTCATCGAGCGCGGCGGGAAGGTGGCCGGCTCGGCGCTGCTCGGGCAGAGCTTCAGCGACGCCAAGGGCAACCCGCTGCCGCGGTACTTCCAGCCGCGCCCGTCCGCGGTTAGCTACAACGGCGCGGGATCCGGTGCCGACAACCTTGGCCCGTCCAACCCGGAGCTGATCAAGACCGTGACCGAACGGCTGCGCGCCTACCGCGCGTTCAACCACCTTCCGCCGGACGCGGCGGTACCGACCGACGCGGTCACCACGTCGGCGTCCGGACTGGACCCCGATATCTCCGTGCAGAACGCCCTGGACCAGGCTCACCGGGTCGCCGCCGCGCGGCACCTGCCCGCCAGCCGGGTGCTGGTGCTCGTCCGGCAGCACACAACCGGTCCCCAGCTCGGCTTCCTCAGCGAGCCCGTGGTCAACGTCCTGCAGCTCAACCTCGCGCTGGACGGGCTCCGGTGAACATCTCCGGGTGGGAGCAGCTCCTGCTGGTCTGCGTGGTGACCGCGGTTCTCGCGCCGCTGCTCGCGCGCTATCTCGCGGCCGTCTTCCGCGACACGGTGACCGTCAGTGACCCGGTCGCCGTCCACGGCGACGCCGCCGACGGGAACCCCAAGGCGCGCCGCCCCGCGGCGGGCGACCGCTTCTTCCTCCCGGTCGAGCGCCTGGTCTACCGGGTGCTGCGGGTGGACCCGCAGTCGTCCATGACGTGGCAGGTCTACGCCATCGCGGTCCTGGTCTTCGGCCTGCTGTCGTGCGCGCTGCTGTACCTGATCCTGCGCCTGCAGGGCGTGCTGCCGCTCAACCCGGCCCGCGCACCTGGCATGTCACCGCTGCTGGCGTTCAACACCGCGGTCAGCTTCGTCACCGGGACCAACTGGCAGGCCTACGAGGGGGAAAGCCAGGCCAGCTACCTCGCCGACATGGGCGGTCTGGTGGTGGCCCAGTTCACCGCGGCAGCGGTCGGCCTGGCCGTGGCCCTCGCGGTGGTCCGCGGCATCGCCGGGTCCTCCCGCCGGATCGGCAACTTCTGGGTGGACCTCACCAGGTCCCTGGTCCGGGTGTTCGTCCCGCTGTCGGTGCTCGCCGCACTCGTCATGGTCAGCCAGGGCGCGGTGCAGAACTTCGGCGGCCTGCGCACCGTTAGCACGCTGGCGGGCGGCACCCAGCAGATCCCGGGCGGCCCGGTGGCGTCGATGGAAGCGATCAAGCTGCTCGGCACCAACGGCGGCAGCATGTACGGCGCGGGCGGCGCGCACCCGTTCGAGAACCCCACCGGGTTCACGAACATCTTCGACCTGCTGCTGGTCATCGTGCTGCCGTTCGCCATCATCATCATGTTCGGTCACCTGGTCGGCCGGAAGAAGCAGGCCCTGGCGATCATCGCGGTGATGGCACTGGTCTTCCTCGGGCACACCATGGTCGCCATGCAGGCCGAGCTGCACGGCAACCACCTGCTGCCGGCCGGGGTGAGCCAGGCCGCGACCGCCACCAGCCCGGGCGGCAACATGGAGGGCAAGGAGACCAGGTTCGGCCCGTCCGGTTCGGCGTTGATGACCGTGGGGACGATGGGAACCACGGCCGGCGCCACCGACTCGCAACTGGACAGCTATACCCCGGTCGGCGGCACGGCCGCGTTCGTCGCGATCCTGCTCGGGGAACTCAGCCCCGGCGGCGACGGCGGCGGCCTGTACGGCATCCTCGTGCTCGCCCTGCTGTCGGTTTTCATCGCCGGACTCATGGTCGGTCGCACCCCGGAGTTCCTCGGGAAGAAGATACGCGCGCCGCAGATGAAGCTCGTCGTGGCGTACGTGCTCACGATCCCGGTCGTGGTACTGGCGTTCGGCTCCCTGTCCGCGGTACTCGGCGCGGGGACCAGTTCCGCGCTCAACCCCGGCATGCACGGCCTGACCGAGATCACCTACGCCTACGCCTCGGTCGCGCAGAACAACGGGTCCGCCTTCGCCGGGCTGTCGGCCAACACCCCGTGGTACGACATCACGCTCGGGCTGGTGATGCTGGTGGGCAGGTTCGTCCCGATCGTGCTCGCGCTCGCGATCGCCGGGTCCCTGGCCGGTGCCCGGGTCCACGCCCGCACCCGGGCGACACTAGACACCGCGGGCATCACGTTCGCCGGCTTCCTGGTCGGCGTCATCGTCATCGTCGGCGGCCTGATCTACTTCCCGATGCTCATCCTGGGCCCAATCGGCGAACGAATCGTCGGCTGAGACCGGCATGGCGATCGATGCCCGCCGGCGCGGCCTCGCCATCGCCGCCCGGCGAGCGGACGGCGTGACTGCCCAGCCGGCTGGCAGGCTATTGTTGTGCACGGTGAGCCGGGAAGCCTGGTCGGCATGAGAGCGACTATTCCCGAGGCGGGCACATGGGCATCCCTTTCCGGCACTCTGCCGTGGATTCGGAGTGGCGCGCCGAGACGCTCCGCACGAACCTGTGGCTGATACCCGCGGCCGAGAGCGCGGTGGCGGTGCTGCTGTTCGCGGTGACGCTCGGCATCGACCACGCCGCCTCCCGCGGGGAGGTTAGCCTCCCGTCCTGGGTGATCAGCGGCTCACCGGACGCCGCACGGCAGATCCTGGCCTCACTCGCCGCCGCGGTCATCACCGTGGTCGGCGTCGTCTTCTCGATCATGATGGTCGTGCTGACGCTCGCCTCGACCCAGTTCGGGCCCCGGATGCTCCGGACGTTCATCAGGGACCGCGGTACTCAGCTGACCCTGGGAACGTTCGTCGCCACGTTCTTCTACGCGATGCTCGTGCTGATCTCGATCGGGTCCACGTTCGTGCCGCACCTGTCCGTGACCACGGCGATCGCGGCGACCGCGATCGACCTCGGCGTGCTCATCTACTTCATCCACCACACCGCGACCGCGATCCAGCTGCCCGAGGTCATCGCGAGCATCGCGCGCGACCTAGCCCAGGGGATCGACGCCGAGACCGCCGCGCGCGCGCCGCATGGCCTGGTCAACGGGCCCGGGCTGGACGTGCTGCAGGCTCGGCTTGACCGTGCCGGGCAGGTCATCACCGCCCCGGCCAGCGGATACCTGCGGTTCGTGCGGCACGGCACGCTGACGCGGATCGCCGCGGAGAATGACGCGGTCATCAGGCTGCACCACCGTCCCGGTCACTTCCTCACCCGCGGCCACCCGATGGCCACCGTGTGGCCGCCCAACGCTGCGGGCACGATCGGCCGACGACTGGAGCGCGTGCAGATCACCGGGCCGCTGCGCACGCTGGGACAGGACATCTCCTTCGGCATCGACCAGCTGGCGGAGATCGCGATCCGCGCGCTCTCACCCGCCGTCAACGACACGTTCACCGCCTTGACCTGCATTGACTGGCTCGGGGACAGCCTGTGCAAGATCGCCGTGGACTGGGACCCGCAGACCTGCCACCGCGACGGCACCGGCCAGATCCGACTGATCACCGCGCCCGTCAGCTACGAGCGGCTGGTCCAGCGGTCATTCGAGAAGATCCGCCAGGCGGCCGACGGCATGCCGGCCGTGCTGATCAGGCAGCTCGACGCGCTCGGGAAGGTCATGGCCGTGGCCCCGGCCAGCCGGTCGCAGGTACTGCTCGACCAGGCGGCCATGATCCAGCGGCTCAGCCTGCGCACCGTCCCCGAAGCGGCCGACCAGGCGGACGTTACCGCCCGCTACGAGACACTGCTGGCTCTGCACGCCCGCGCGGTGAGCCCTGGCGCGCCCGCGCCCGGGCGGTTACGGCTGCCGGGCGTCACCCCGCTCGGCCCCGGCCAGGTAGGCGACCCGACGCGCGATGTTGATGGCGTGCGCACCAAGGCGCCGGTAATCGCGTGCGGCCAGGGTCATCTCCATCGTCACTCGCGTCGGCATCAGCCCCGTGGCAATCTCGGCCGCCAGGCTGGCGTGGAGACTCCCCAGCTGCACGTCGAGCAGGCCAAGCGCCGATGCGGCGGAGCGGTCACGGCTGTACCAGGCATCGGCCGCCTGGCCCCACATGACGGCGGCGAGGTCACCCATCCGGGCGGCCAGCTCACGGCAGCACGCAGACAGGTCGTCGTCGCCGATGCGCGGCGCGCGGGCCGCGATGTCCACGACAAGGTCATGGGAGCGCTCAAGCTCGGGCACGACCCGCAGTACCGTGAGCAGGAACCGCAGGTCGGACGCGACGGGTGACTGCAGGAGGATCTCCCGGCCCGCCAGCTCCTCGATCTCCACGTACAGGGCGTCGACGAGCTGCTCGTGCCCGGCCACCCCCGCCGCCTCGTCCCCGGCGTGCACCAGCGCCCGCGTCGCGGCGGGCAGGTCCTCAACGACCATGGCGAACAGCTCGATGACCTTGACCTCGATGCCCTCCAGTGAGCGGTCAAATTCACTGCGGTACCCGGCCATTCCCAGAGCCTAACTCGCTCCCGGGCCGAAGGCCCGGGAGCGAGCGCATGACCACCGCATGGAAGCCCGGCACACCCGGTCGGGCGCCGCCGGCGCACGGTCCGCGGCGGCCTGGCTGCTCACCGGCGCGTTAGGGCCGTACCAAGTCAGGCTGCGCCCCTCATTTCCACCGCTGACCTGGGAAGAACGTGCGCCACCTTTCCATGCCCCCGATTCCACCCGGGCCACACTATGGAACCGCATCACCCAATGGGGAAGCGCCGCAACAGAACCATGTCAGGCTCCGGCAATGGTGTCCGCACAGAATGGGGAAAGTGATGAAACAGAGCGACTCTGCGTCAGGGACTGCCTCCCAGTCGCTCCGCCAGCCTCTCGGCCGACAGTCCGTGCGCCGAAGCGAACTGCTCCAGTTCAGCTCTGTCGACTGGATCAGAAAGCTCTCCCTTGGCTTCCACCGCGAGCTCAGGTAGTCCTGTTCGGCGCAACACACGAACAACATCCTCAAGGGAATTGCTCTTGCTCATGACTGTCCTCCCTCGCTAGTCCATACACTCAAAACCACGACGACCGCAGGATGCTTCCCTGATGACTCGATAACCAGCATTTGGTATCGAGGGCGCTTCCTGGAAACGCATACGCGGGAACATGCCTGGCGTTTCCCCAGATTCTATGAATTATCGGATAGCGGGGTCGGGATCTGTCAGATCTGTCAGCGCCGCTGTCCCAGGGTGACAGTGGGCCTGTGCCAGACCGCCGGGCCGAACTGGCCGAGTGGCGCGGATGGCTCACCGGGGCGCTCTAGGCTGGAGCCGTGCCAGATCTCCAGGTGCAGTGGTTCCGCGGCGGCGACGGCCAGCGGCTGGCCCGGCGCGAGCTCGGCGAGGGGCCGCCCGGTAGTGCTGCTGCACGGCCTGCTTGGCAGTTCCGCGCTGCTGGCACGCAGCCCACTGGCCGCGGCGCTGGCGGCCAGCGGTCACCGCGTGATCCTGCCCGACCTGCGCGGCCACGGGGACAGCGCCCGGCCCCACGACCCCGTCGGGTACCCGCCGGACGTCCTCGCCGACGACGGCCTGGCCCTGATCGACGACCTCGGCCTGGACGACTACGACCTGGCCGGCTATCTCCCTCGGCGGCCGGCTGGTACTGCGGCTTCTCGCCCGCGGAGCCCGCCCGGTCCGGGCGTTCGTCGGCGGGCAGGGACTCGACGCGCTGGACGCGGCGACCGACCGCACCGGCGGGTACCTGCGCGCGCTTGACGCGGTGGCCACCGGGCAGCCCCTTGAGCCGGGGACGCCCGAAGAGTCCATGGCCGGGTGGCTGACGCAGCTCGGTGTCGACGCCCGGGCGGTCAGCTCCGTCCTGCGCTCGATGGCGGCGACGGCGCCGCAGGAGCTGCGGCAGGTCCACGTGCCGGTGCTGATCGTGACCGGCGACCAGGACAACCGGGGAGAGACTGCGGGCGAGCTGGCCGCACTGCTGCCAGACGCCCGGCACGTCATCGTGCCCGGTGACCACGCCACGGCGCTGGACGCGCCTGAGTTCACCCAGGCGCTACTGGAGTTCCTCGCCGCCAGCTGATACCTAGCCGGACGGGTTCACTAACGTCAGTCCACCGGTTCCTCGGCGACCTGCCCGAATGCCCACCGCGAGTCCGGGCGCCGGCTGCCGACTAGCCTGGCCAGGTTGGTGCCGAGGCCCGCGGCGGCCGCGGCGACGGCGAAGATGGCGTAGCCGATGGTGACCGGCAGGAGCCCGAAAGGCGTGACAAGAAGGCCGGCGATGAGGGCAGGGAGCCCCAGGCTCAGGTAGCTGACGATGTAGATGGAGGCGAAGACCTCGCCGCGCTCGTGGGCGCGGGCGCGGGCGATAACGAGCGCCATGGCAGCCGCGAATCCGGCTCCAACCCCGATTCCGCCGACGGCATCGCCGATGATGAACAGCGGGAGGTCATGGGCGGCGACGGCGATGAGGGTGGCGAGCATTCCCAGTGTGAGCGCGGCGGTGCCGATGATGGCGGTGACGCGCGGCGTGACCCCCTTGGAGGCGTAGACCGTGAGGGCCCCCGCCCCCGTCGCGATCGTGACCGCGGCCCCGTCTGTCAGTCCGCTGTCGATCTTGAAGATGTCCTGCAGTACTTCGGCTGAGAGCCCGAGGTAGAACCCGGCCAGTGCCCACGCCCCGATGAGCACGGGCGCGGCGGCGGCGAACTCGCGCCGGGCTGCCGCGGGGACCGCCGCGCGGGGCCTGAGGCTGCGGAGTGCGCCAGGGCGCCGGCTGACCGGGTCGCGTATCAGGGTGACCGCCAGCAGGCCGAGCAGGAAGAGGATGTCGAAGGCGATGAAGATCTCGGTGCTCGCGTGCCTGGAGAACTGGATGAGCGCGCCGGTAAGAATGGCGCCGACAGCGAGACCGCCGAGCGGCGCGAGGCTGCCGATCGTGGTGCCGATGCGCTTGTTGCCACCCGGAGCCAGGTCGGTCAGGGACGCCGCGAAGGCACCCGAGGCGATGCCGGCCGCCGCGCCCTGTACCGTGCGGGCGGCTATCACGAGGGCGATGCTGGGCGCGAACAAGAACATCGTCATCGCGATGAGCTGCAATACCAGTCCCGCGGTCATCACGGGCCTGCGCCCGATGTGGTCCGAAAGCGATCCGGACACCAGGAGGGTGATCAGGAGCGCGATCGTGTAGATCGCGAACGCCAGCGTCAGCAGCCACGCGGGGAATCCCCACTCGGCCTGGTAGACGACGAGCAGCGGCGACGGTGCCGCGGCCGCGACGGACAGCGCTATGAAAACCACAGCGACGACGACGAAGGAGACCGATCGCGGCAGGACGCGGCGCCCGCCTGGCGGCGCCTTCTCCCCGGCAACGGCTGACTGGCTCACGTTGAACTCCAGACACGGTGACAACGGCAAGGTGGTTAACGGCTGCTGGAGCGCAGCAAGGCGATCACTCCGCGGACCGCGCGGTCGAACGGCTCGGCCGACTGCTCAGCCCGCGCCAGCGCGTAGCCGCCCTGGACGACCGCGGCCACGGTCGATGCGACCTCGTGCGCGTCCAGGCCGGGATCGAACTCACCCGACGCGCACCCCCCGGTGATCGCCTCCACCAGGTAGTCATGCAGCGCCGCGAAGGTCTGCCGGACCGGGGCTCTCAGCTCGTCGCTGTCCATCACTTCCGGATCGGAGATCAGGCGCCCGATGCTGCAGCCGCGCAGCACGTCGCGTTCCCGCAGCAGGTAGGCGGAGATTTTCTCCGTCGCTGACATTTCGGCGGTGAAGACCTCTCGCATCTGCGCCCGCATCGCCTCGGCGCTACGTTCCTCGGCGGCTAGCACCAGCTCCGGCTTGCCGCTGAAGTGGTGATACATGCTGCCCTGCCCCACACCCGAACGCTCAAGGATCGCCGTCGGGCTCGTTCCGAGGTAGCCCCGGTCCCATAGCAGCTGACGGGTCCCCTCGATGAGCCGTTCCCGGGCTTGCGCTCCTGTCTTAGCCATGAACCAAACATACATACTGGTATGTATGTTGTCCAAATGGAGGTGCGCGCAGCGGCGGGAACCGGCTGTTACCGGCGCGTGCCGGTAACAGCCCTCAGGGCTTCCTGGTAGGGCGCGTGCACGGATAGCGCCTGCCGACAGAGCGTGATCGCCCGCGGCCAGTTGACGGTCACAGCGCCGCACAGTGCCCCGGTGGTATCGCCGTAGAGCACCGCGCCGCGTGGCCGCAGGCCGGCAAAGTCGCCCACAGCTGCTTCTGTTTCTACGCTGCCGTGAGCCGGCTGGCCTGCGACCTGGATCTTCCAGTCGTACTGATCGGTCCAGATATATTCGATGCCCTCGTAGGCGGCCAGCTGGTCCGGGAAGGCGATGTTATGTGCGACGCACCGCGCCTGCTCTACCGCATTCGTCCAATGCTCGACCTTGACATGCCCACCGTATCTCGGGCTATACCAGCGGGTTACATCGCCAACGCCGAATATGTCGTCTCTCCCTTCCACGCGGCAGTACTCGTCACAGATGAGCCCGTCTGCGACCGGCAGCCCGGAGCCGCTCAGCCAGCCGTCGTTCGGAGTTGCCCCTATGCCGAGTACCACAGCGTCAGTCGTCAGGCTCGCGCCGGTACTCAGCTGCAGATTTAGCTGCATGCCATTATTGGCGATGGAATCCACTCCGGCGCCGAATAGGGTGGTCACCCCGTTGCGATGATGGAGATCAACCACCAGCTGAGCGACCCTGGCGCCGAGCGTCCTTTCCATCGGCAGCGGCAGCGGGTCAATGACCGTTACCAGCAGGCCGAGCGAGCGGGCGGTGGCGGCGACCTCAGACCCGATGAAGCCGCCGCCGATGACCGCCACCTCTCGCCTCTGGCGAAGCTGCTCGCGCAGCGCCTGGCTGTCCGCCATGGAACGCAGGACATGGACTCCAGCTAGCTTGCTCCATGCCGACGGCCGGGCCGATGCGCCGGTTGCCACGACACATATGTCGTAAGACAATGTCTCCCCGTTACCGAGCACGAGACATTTTTCCTCGGGCACGATGCGCTCGGCTGGCATGCCCAGGCGCAGGGATATCCCGGTCTCGGCTGCCTCCTGATGGCTGAGCAGGGACACCGCTTCCGCGTCGCGCCGGCCAGACAGGAAGTCCTTCGAGAGCGGCGGCCTGTCATAGGGCCGTTCCGTTTCCTGGCCGACTACGACCAGCCGTCCGGCATAGCCGAAGGATCGCAGTGCCTGCGCGGTCCGGATGCCGCCTATACCCGACCCGACTATCGCCACCGTTTGCGTCATGCGTCGGCAATGCTCAGCGCGGATACCGGGCAGCTGCGGATCGCTTCCTCGATCCTGGATCTTTCCGTGCCATCCAGGTTGCCCTGCAGCACTATGACGCGGTCGTCGTCATCGATATCAAAGAGATCAGGGGCGGCCGAGACACAATTTGCGAATCCCTCGCAAATGCGCACGTTAGCTCTCACTTGTATCACTTGCCCATACCCTTCGTGAACTGCAGGATCAGAGCCTGTACCAGTGACGGGCCGTCTCCGCCATCATGTTCCCGCGCGCATTCGGGGACAGCGTGGACAGCAGGGCGGGCAGGTCGTCGTCGTACCCGTGCGGGTAGTCCGTGGCGAACATCAGGAAGTCATCGGTGCCCAGCCAGCCGACGGCCTTGCGCAGCAGCTCCGGCGGTCCCCCGTCGATCGGCGCGGTCGAGAAGCGCATGTGCTCGCGGATGATGTCGAGCGGGGGCTGGTCGACCCAGGGCACCTCGCGGTGCAGTCCCCGCCATTCCTTATTCATCCGCCAGCCCCAGACCGGAACCCACAGGAAGCCGCCCTCGATCACCGACATGCGCAGGTTGGGGCAGACGTTGAAGACGCCCTCGCTAATGATGTTGGTGATCTGCGAGGTGAAGGATGACAGCTCGGCCGCGTAGCTCTCGATGTACCACGAGGCGTATCCGGTCGAGGATGGCGCGCCGTCGCTCGTTCCGCCCATGTGCAGGCCTGCGACCAGGTCATGGCGTTCGATGGCCTTGAAGACCGGGTGGAAGGTGCGCATCCCCCAGAGCCAGTCATTCCGGGCCGGCAGCAGCACCTGGACGAAGCCGGGGTGGTCGCCGATCCGGTCGATCTCCGCGATCATGGCGGCCGGGTCACGGGCGGGAACGCACAGCGACGCCCGCAGCCGCGGGTCGCGGGCGAGCCATTCATTGGCGATCCAGTCGTTCACGGCCCGGGCGAGCGCGGCCGCCCAGTCGGGGTGGCGCAGGCTGTCCACCCCGTAGTAGCAGTTCAGGATCGCGTACTGGACGTCCCAGGGGTCGAGGAGCTGCTCTTGGAGCAGCTCGACGCTGGAGGCCGGCGCCCGGCCGTCCGGCCGCCACTCGGCCGGCAGGAGCGCGGCGATGCCGGCGGGTAATGCGTCGCGGCGGCGCTCGGTCCCTTGTAGGCGCGCTCTACCATCCAGTCGACCCACATCCCGTCCAGGTACGGGTAGAGGGCCTCGATCGACGGGACGTTCGCATGCACGTCCACGTCGATGACGGGGCCGGTCCACAGTTCCTGGCGGGCGGTGGCCAGCGGAAGGGCGGTGGTCATGCTTTCTCCTTGGAGCGGACCGGGTCTAGGTTCACCACGATGTAGTCGCCGTCGACGGTCACCGACACGGTCTCGGCGACATACGGCCCGGGGGCTCGGTCAGCGATCTTCTTGGGGCTGGGCGCGTTCTCGCGGACCGGGACCCGGTCCCCGTTGGCGACGGCCACCCGGCCCTCGTCGATCTCGACGGTGACTTCGCCGCCGTTCTCGACCTGCACCTGGTAGGGCCGGGCACCAGGGGTCTTCGGGTTCAGGTAGGACTGCCCGGTGCGCACGTCGTATTCCCACCCGTGCCACGGGCACATGATCAGCACAGTCTCGGGGTCGTACTGGTAGTGCCCGGGCCCGTCCGAGGTGAGCGCGCCCGTCAGGCGGCCCTTGCAGAGCTCACCCCCCTTGTGCGGGCACTTGTTCATCAGGCCGTAGAACTCCCCGCCGACCTTGAAGATCCCGATGGACCGGCTGGCGACAGTGACCAGCATGCCCTCGCCCTCTCGGAGATCATCGGTCTTGCCGACGACGAATTTCCTGGTGGGCATCCCTAGCCGACCCTCCGCTCGAGACCGGTGTCCGGGAGGAGGTCGATACCCAGCAGCTTGCTCGCGTTCCCGCCCAGGATCTTGCGGCTCAGCTGCTCGTCGGCCAGGTCCAGGTAGTGGTAGGGCTCGTCGAAGTCCCAGTGCGGGTAGTCGGAGGAGAACATCAGCTTCTCGCCCATCCCTGAGGCGGTGAAGGCCTCGAGTACCTCATCGGAGTACTCGTCCTTCTCCGGCTCCTCGACCGGCTGCGTCGTGTAGTAGAAGTGGTCGCGGATGTACTCCGACGGCATCCGGGTCAGGTGCGGGACCTCGCGGCCCAGCACCCGGTAGGCGTGATCCATCCGCCACGCGAGGGGGACCGCCCAGCTCCAGCCGAGCTCCAGCAGCGCGACCTTGAGGTTGGGAAACCGCTCGAACACGCCCTCGAAGACGTAGCTGCTGACGATCGGGAAGTTGAACTGGGCCCAGGTGCAGTGCTCCTCGAAGTAGAAGTCGGGCGCCCCGGACGGGGTGATGCGGTTCCCGGCCAGCACGTGGAACCCGACCGGAATGCCGAACTCCTCGCACGCCTCATAGATTGGCCAGTACGACGGGTGGCCCGGCGGACGCATGTTGTTCGGCGCGAACATCGCCATCTTCCAGCGGTCGCTGTACTGGCTGTCCTGGGTCTTGCAGCGGCGGATCTCGGCCGCCGCCGCCTCGGGCAGCTCGTAGGGCAGGGTCATCGCGGCGTACCAGCGGGGATCGGCTGCCAGCCACTGGTCGCGCCGGGCCTCGTTCATGGCCCGGCTAAACGCGATGGACAGCTCGGCGGGCTGGCGCCCGCCCCCCGCCACCGAGAAGCCCCCGATGTCGTCGAGCAGGGCCCCGCTGATGCCGTAGCGGTCCAGCAGCTGCTTGGCCGCCCAGGCCTGGTTGCTGCCGGGCTCGCGGCCGTCCGGGGTCACGGCATCCCAGCGGTGGGCGAACTCGCGGTGCCGGGGGCGTTCGCCGCCGGGGCTGCCGGTGCGGATGAAGCCGGCCTCCTTGATGTAGTCCTGCCACTTGGTCGGCAGGTACTTGAGGATCTCGGGCTTCATCGGATTCATGGACGGGTGCACGTCGGTGTCGATGATGCCGACCTTCGAGCTGGCTTCCGCCGTCTGCGTTCCCGGTATGAGCGTCTCAGTCACTGACTGACCTTCCTTGCCCTTGCGTCTTGCTTGTTTTCTTGGTCACGGGTTCACAGCACGGCGACCGGCGAGACCGGGGACCCGACCGAGCCGGTGATCTTCAGGCCCGGCCCGGCGAACAGGAAGTCCCAGGCGCCCCGCTCAGCGCAGGCCGCGGCCAGGTCTTCCAGGTTGAACATCTCGCCCAGGGTCAGGCCCATGTCCCGGATCGCCACCATGTGGAACGGCAGCCCCGCGTCCGGATCGCGGCTGGGCCGTACCTCGACCGCGAAGTTGTCGGCCGCCACCACCGCCACCTGTCTCTCGTAGAGCCAAGAGCAGCAGGACAGCCCGAGGCCCGGGTGCTCCGTCCCCATGTAGGCGGCGATGTCGCCCGCCAGGAAACGCTGGTACCAGCCGGTCCGGACGAGCACGATGTCGCCCTGCTCGACCCGGACGTTCTGCCGGTCGGCCGCGGCGGCGAGGTCCTCGGCGGTCACCTCGTCGCGCGCGTCGAGGCAGCCGACCCCCTTGAGGGCGGGGATGTCGAGCAGCACGCCCCGCCCGACCAGGTGCGGCGCCACCTTGTCGAAGGAGTTGCGGGTGGCGCCCTGAGCCGCCGTCACCGCGCTGTACGGCACGTCGTTGTAGGCCCGGCCCTCGTAGCCGACATGCGCCAGGCTGTCCCACTGGGTCGCGCACTGCAGCGGCATGATGACGATGTCGTCGGCGACGGCCATCCCGCCGTGCTCGCCGTCGCTGAGCAGCATGGTCATCCGGTGAATCGGGATTGAAGCGCATGCCGCCGGCCTGCGGGCCGTTCGCGTCGAACGGCATGCCGAGATTGACCACCTGGCCCGAGCGGGCGGCCTGCACACCGCGCAGGCGGCTGGCGGCGGTGATGAAGTTGACGGTGCCCAGCTCGTCGTCCGGGCCCCACCGCCGCCAGTTCCTGAGCTTGGTCCCGAGCTCCCTGAATCCTGACACGCTACCCGGCCACGCCTTCCCTGACTTCGCGCACCGCCGCGGCGGCACCGGTCTGCAACAGGCCCGCGTCGGAGGTGATGGTCGCGAACCGCACGCCCCGCCCGATCCAGGTGATGCTGGTGGCGGGGTTCGCCTGGTGCATCCCAAGGATGAGCCCGTTGTTCTCGCACGCCTTGCGGATCCGGCTGACCGGCTCCACCAGCTGGTCGCTGGTGAACGCCTCCATCGGCTCGAACCCGAGGCCGATGGAGAGGTCGGCCGGGCCGACGTAGATGCCGGCCAGGCCGGCCACCGCGGTGATCTCGTCGACGTTCTTGATGCCCTCGGAGGTCTCGACCATCGCGAAGACACTGACCCGCCCGCTAATCTCGTCCAAGGGGCGGCCGCGCAGCTTCGGCCCGAATGGCCCGAAGCTGCGCACGCCGGCCGGCGGGTAGCGGGTCGCGGCCACCGCCGCCGCCGCTTCCTCGGCGGTGTTGACCATCGGCACGATGATGCCGTCGGCCCCCGCGTCGCACAGCCTCCCGATGAGGGCCGAGTCGTTCTTCGAGACCCGGACCACGATGGCGGGCCCGCCCTCAGGAACCCGCTGGACAACCGCCGCGACCTGGGCTTCGGACAGGACGCTGTGCTGGCAGTCGATCCCGATGTAATCGAACTCGGCCCGGCGGAACAGGTCGAGGAGGTCCAGGCTGCTGGACACCCACCCGCCGAGGGCGGCGCCGCCATCGGCCCACGCGGCCTCGAGAGAACTGTGTGTCATGACTTTTCCCTTCCGTCGGTTAGCGGGGTACCTGCGGGCAGCAGCCAGGACTGGTCGAGTTCCTTGACGCTGCGCACCCCCATGAGGGTCAGGGTGCGCGAGATTTCCTCGCGGAAGATGTTGACCACGTGCTCGGCGCCGGCCCACGCGCCGCCATGCCGTACACGTACGGGCGCCCGATACACACCGCGGTGGCGCCCAGGCAGAGCGCCTTCACCACGTCGCTGCCCCGTCGGACGCCGCCGTCGAGCAGGATCTCGGCCCGTTGCCCCACCCTTTCGGCGATCGCCGGCAGCGCATCCAGCGCTGCCACGGCTCCGTCAAGCTGGCGGCCTCCGTGATTCGAAACCACCACGCCGGTCGCCCCGAGGTTCACGGCCATCTCGGCGTCCTCGGCATCGAGAACGCCCTTGATGTACAGCGGGCCATCCCAGTGGTCGCGCATCCACTTGAAGTCGTCCCAGTTCAGTTCCGGGCGCATCATCGAGAACTGAACGCGCAGCGACCGCACCGCGGCGCGCGCGCCGACCGACTCGACCAGGTTGCGGGCCGAGATGCGGCCGTGACGCAGGTACGCCATCCACCATTTCGGGCGCGTTGCCGCGTTCAGCACGCGCGCTGGGGTGATGACCGGCGGATTGCCCATGCCCCGCTTGCGCTCTGACTCCCTGTTGCCGTGGACCGGCACGTCGACGGTCACGAACATCGCCCGGTAGCCAGCGCGCTGGGCCCGCTGGATCAGCGACAGCGTCAGGTCGTGACGGCCGGCCGAGAGATCCCGCCACGGATAGAGCTGGAAGAAATGGTCTTTCTCGGTGCCGTGCGCGACCTCCTCATACGAATACGATCCGGCCGTGCTCGCAATCGACAAGGTCCCGGCCCGCTCGGCGGCCTGCGCGGCCCCCACCTCTCCGGTCCAGTGCGAGATTCCTACCAGTCCGGTCGGTGCCAGCAGAACGGGCAGGGAAATCGTCTCGCCCCCTACCGTGACCGACAGTTCCGCGCCCTCGTTGCCGGTGAGGACCCTGGTTCTCAGCATGTACCGGCTGAACGCCTCCCGATTGGCGCGGAGCGTCTGCAGATCATCGGCACCATAGTCCACGTATGCCCACACCATGTCGGGCACTGATCGCCGGGCAAGCCGTCGGTAATCCTCGACGGTAATCGGGCCGGGATTGGACGACCACTTGTACTTAAACGCAGGAATGGCTTTCCCCTTCCTGTCCGCTGGATGACACTGAGGATCACCCGCTATTGCTTGATTGAGTCCAGCGTACGCCGCGCGTATTCCACTTTGAATAGTGCGAGCCCGACGAGCTGGATCAGAAGAATCGGTGCGACGATGATGAAGGGCAGCGCGAAGGATCCGGAGAGGTCTCTGAGCCAGACGGCGGCATAAGGTACTCCGAAGGCGCCGATTCCCCCTATCATCCAGCTGAATCCCGAGCCGGCCCCGCATCCGGGTGGGGAACAGCTCCGCGGTGTAGGTGAACACGACGCCGTACACCCCGATCAGCCCGAAGTCCACCACGCACCCGAGGATCCACAGCGCGGCGTGATCCTGTACCAGTGAGAAGGGGATGATCGTCGCTACTGTGATGAGGTTGCCGACGACCATGGCGGCGAACCTGGACCACCGGTCGGCTATCCAGCCAAGGAACCAGTAGCCGACAGCGCCGAAAATTCCGAACCAGGTGTACCAGGAGCTGTACTGTGCGGTCGTCCAGTGGTGCGTCTCGCTCAGGAACGTCGGGGCGTAGATCCCGAGCGGGGTCCAGGTAAGCGACGCTGTCAGCGCGACGAATGTTGCGGCTATGGTCAGCTTGGCCTGGCCAGGTTCGAAAAGCTGGCGGACCGATACCTTGGCCGCGCGGTCGTACCATACGCGGTCCTCCGCTGGGACGTCCCGGCCCGCCCGGACAAGCGCGCGGACCCTGTCTTTCCGGTCGCGGGTGCGGACCCAGTGCGGCGACTCGGGGCAGAGCAGGCGGAAGAACAAAGCGAAGAGCGCGAGGACCGCGGTAATTCCGTATCCCCAGCGCCAGCCGTGCGGCGCGATGACGTACGTGCCGATAACACCCGCGAGCGCGACGCCGAACCCGTAGAGCGACCGGGCGAAGCTCAGAATTCTCGAGCGGTACTTCGCGGGCCACGTCTCGGCGGTCAGGCTGGCCGCGATGCTCCACTCGCCGCTGAGGCACGCGCGCATCAGCGTGTAAAAGACCAGGAACAGAACCCAGGACTGCGCCCACGCGGTCAGCACTACGAAGATCCCGGTAAGCGCTATGTTGAGCGTGAAGGCGATCCGCCGGCCGACGAGATCCGAGTACCAGGGCCACAGGTACGTCGAGCCGACACCGATCAGGCCCGTGATCGTGACCCAGAACGTCAGGTACGAGAGCGTGACGTGAAAGTCTGTCAGCAGGTACGGGATGATGAGTGCGTAGAGCGCGATGCTCATGGAGTCGAGGAACCAGCCGAAGGCTGTCGCGAGCGCTATGTTCCAGTGCGTCCCCGTCAGAGTAGCGGAGGTGTCCCCGGCGATGACGTTCTGGAATCGTCGAGATTGGGCGTACTTAGCCTCGAGAGCACCGACGGGTGGCTCCACTGTCAGCGCCGCCACGCCAGGCGTTATGGGTGCGTTATCGTTTTCTGAAGGCATCGTTGCCATAAGACTCTCCTGCGGGAATTGGCAAAGGCAAAGAGAAATTTCTCCTTCCGGCAGCGGCGATGCAAAGCGATCAAAATGACCAGGTGAATGCGGCTTCGGCCCGGGACGTGTCGATGGACGGGTCAGTGGGCCTAAAGAACAGCTCCAGGCCGGAATTTACGCGAGTAATCAGACATGCGATATTTTTGAACACTGCTTTTCGAGAAGACTAATACCGCAGGATACGGCGGTAAAGTACCTGATATCGGCACCTGCACGTTCGCCATTACGCAACCTGCCCGGCCTTGCCTGCGGTCGGCGCGCGGCACGGTTTCGGCTGGCAGGGCACCAGGCGAGCTCGCCGAAGCGCGACGTTGCCCTGCGTTGCTGATTTGGCAACGAGCACGTTGCACACCGTGCTCTCGACAGAACAGCCAAGGGAATTACTCAGCCTTGTACTGACAGTACGGGGAGGTTTGTACATCTCACCCGACCGTCCAGTCGGTCGGGGGGTTTACTTACGGCACAGGTCTAGCTATAATTTAGGCTAGACGTTTTGCCGCAAGGAGCGAAGCTATGGACATGGTGCAACTTATGTCCTTCGTCAAGGTCGCCGAGGAGCGCAGCTTTACAAGAGCTGCTAAGCGGCTCTTCATCACGAAATCTTCGCTAAGCCGAAGGATTAGGGACCTCGAAAACGAACTGGGCATAACCCTGCTGCACCGAGGCTACCATACAAACAATCTCACGCCAGCGGGCGAGTCAGTACTGCCCATCGCAAGGGAACTAGTCCAGAAGTTCGAAGAGTTCTCTCGTGTCGCGCGCGAATCGGTAAATAACGGTCCCCGCGCCATCGTCATCGGATTCCCACCTCTGCTGCACCCAGAGGCATTGAAACCCGTGCTTGAGATCGTTAGAAAATATGTTTACGCCCCGGCTATTAAATTGCAACCATACTCAAACACGGAGCTGACTACTCGCCTCCTGGAGCGGGATGTTGACCTGGCGTTGATCCACGAGTACGTGCCCTGCCCGAGAGTGGATGCGGTTCTGGCACTGAAGGAGAGCATAGGGGTAGCTGTACCAAAGAACTACCTCAATGGTACTCGATCGGACGTGGCTCTCGATGAACTCACTGATCTAACATATGTGACGAGCGAGAATATGTCGGCCCGAACCTTCTATAGCAGAATCGATATACTTGCGGGTCAAGCCGGAATTACCCGCCGTCTGGAACTGCCGCATCATGAGATGTGGACGGTGATGAATTTCGTGGTCAGCGGCACGGCATTCGCGTTGTGCCCAGTCAACGAACAGTCGCCCACCAATCGATTCTTCAGGGACCAACTCGTAGACGTCCTCCCGCTCCGGAGAGCGGAAATTTTCACGACCACGTACGTCGGATGGAACACTGATAACCTGGATGCTGATCCAACTATTAAGGCAATTGTGGCTGAGGTGAAGAGAACTTATCGCACCCCTTTGCAGTTGTGAAATGTTCGTGCGGAACCCGCACCACCCGTTCAGGTGGCTGGCCGGGTCACGAACTGTCAGGATCGGGTCGGCCAGTCGATTCCCAACCGCTGGTCGGGGGTCCAGGCTCCGCGGTCCGCCGGCGCCCTGCCACCGGATCCCCGGCGGCGACTGCCGTTGGCGGAGGTGCGGCGACGGGGGCGGGGGAATCGTTGCCCACGTCCTTGCTCCCGTGGTGTGACGGCAGCATGAGGATCGCGAGAACCGCGCCGAGCCCGAGCAGCGCGGCAGAGATCGTAAATGCCAGGGTGTACCCGTGGGTGGACGCGGTCGCGGCCGCCTGCGCGCCGGTGTGGTGGGCGAGCAGGTAGCTGGTCGTCGCGCTGGCCGCGACCGTGCTGAGGATGGATACGCCGATCGACCCGCCGACCTGCTGCATGGTGTTGACCAGCGCCGAGGCTACGCCGGAGTCGTACGTCGGGACGCCGGCCGTGGCCGTGTTGGTGGCCGGGGCGAAGATCATGCCGAAGCCCAGGCCCATGGCGAGCAGGGCGGGCAGTATGTCCGCCGGGTAGCCGGAGGTCACGGTGAGCTGGCCCAGGTAGGCCGTTCCGCCGCCGCTCAGCAGCAGGCCGCCGGCGATCAGGACGCGCGGCCCGACCCGGGGCAGCAGCACCACGCTGGAGAGCGTGGAGGCGATCAGGATGCCGCCGACCATCGGCAGGAAGAGCAATCCGGTGGTCACCGGGCTGTATCCCTTGACCTGCTGCATGTAGTAGGTAAGGAACAGGAAGACGCCGAAGATCGCGACTCCGGTCATGCCGATGGCCACGTAGGAGCTGCCCCGGGTGCGGTCGAGGATCACCCGCAGCGGCAGCAGCGGATGACTGACGCGTCGCTCGGCGAGCGACGAACGCGGCGAGCAGGACCGCGCCCAGGGCCAGGGACCCGATGGTCAGGGGGGCAGACCAGCTGGCCGTCTCGGCGTGGGAGAAGCCGAAGACGATAAGGAACAGTCCCGGCGCAGGCGCAGCACGGCTCCGGGCCAGTCCATCCGGGGCCGGGTGGCCGGGCGGCTGGAGCGGATGAAGGCCAGGGCGCCGGCCACGGCGATGGCGGCGAAGATCAGGTTGACGTACAGGGTGTAACGCCAGGAAAGATACTGGGTGAGCAGGCCGCCAAGGAGCAAGCCGACCGCGCCACCGCCGGCGGCGACCGACCCGAACACGGCGAATGCCCGACCTCGCTCGCGCGGGTCGCGGAAGGTACTGACCAGGGTGCCGAGGGCGGCCGGCGCGAGGATGGCACCGAACGCGCCCTGCAGCGCCCGGGCCGACACCAGCATCAGGAACGAGACCGCGGCGCCGCCGACAGCCGAGGCGACGGCGAATCCGATCAGCCCCGTGATGAAGACCCACTTGCGGCTGAACATGTCACCGAGCCGACCGCCCACCAGCAGAAGGCTGCCAAAGGCCAGGGCGTAAGCCGTCACCACCCACTGCCGGTTGCTATCGGCGAAACCCAGCGACTGCTGCGCCGACGGCAGCGCGATGTTCACGATGGTGGCATCCAGCACCACCATGAGCTGGGCGACGGCTACCACGCCAAGGATCATCCAGCGCCGGTCGGCTCGCACGGCGGAGCTGCCTGACGCTTCGCGGGAACCAGGTGAAGCGGCGGGCTGAGCCATATGACCTCCGAGTGAGCGATCGTCTAGCACGTATCGCTACCGGGGTCTGGAGTACCGACGGGTAAGCAGAGCAGCCGGGATTCGCAAGCTCATGTCATCCCAGGCCACTACCAGCATAGGCGGGGGCTGGCCGCGGCAAACATGCGGGGCTTCGATATCCCGGCCCGACGCTAGCTGCCTTCCCTGCATCATCCCAGCGAGGTGAGGGACTTCCCGTGGCGAATGGGAACGATGCTCGTGATGACGACACCCGGGGATCCGCAGGCGCTGCTGCGGAGTAAGAGCTATCTGGGATTGCTGATCCTCGCCGCAGCGCTCGGCGTGCCAGTCTCCGCCGCGGCCTACGGGTTCCTGGCCCTTGTCGCCTACCTGCAGCCCCAGGTCTTCACCCACCTGCCCAACGGGCTGGGCTTTCACGGCGCACCTCCGTGGTGGCCGCTGCCCGTCCTCACCGTGGCAGGCCTGCTGGTCGCACCGGCCATCCGGTTCCTCCCAGGGACGGGCGGCCATTCACCGGCTGACGGGTTCCAGCCCGGCGAGGGCGCGCCCACGCCCGCCGAGCTTCCCGGCGTACTGCTCGCGGCCCTGGCCACCCTGAGCCTGGGCGTCGTGCTGGGACCGGAGGCGCCGCTGATCGCCCTCGGCGGCGGCCTCGCCGTGCTCGCCGTACGGCTGGCCAAGCGCGACATGCCGGCCCGGGCCACCGCCGTGGTCGCCGCGGCGGGCAGCTTCGCCGCCGTCAGCACCCTCCTCGGCTCGCCCATCGTGGGTGCGTTCCTGCTGATGGAGGCCGCGGGCCTGGGCTCGATGACGGGGGTGGTGCTGCTGCCCGGTCTGCTCGCCTCCGGCGTGGGTGCCCTCATCTTTGTCGGCCTTGACCACGTGACCGGGCTCGGCACCTTTTCCCTGTCCGTGCCCGGCCTGCCCCACTTCGCGCGGCCCGACGTCGCGGAATTCGGCTGGGCCCTGGTGATTGGGCTCGCGGCGGCCTTCGCCGGCACGGCGATCCACCGGCTCGGCCTGCTTATCCGGCCCCATGTCGAGCGGCGGATCCTCCGTCTGACGCCGGTCGCGGGCATGATCATCGCGGGACTGACCATCGCCTACACCGAGGGAACGGGACATAGCTATGCTGACGTGCTGTTCTCCGGACAGTCGCAGCTCGGACCGCTGATCACCCACGCGGCCGGTTACTCGGTCGGCGCTCTCCTGCTGCTGCTGGCGTGCAAGGGCCTGGCCTATGCCGTGTCACTGAGCAGTTTCCGCGGCGGGCCGACCTTCCCCGCGCTCTATCTCGGCGCGGCGGGCGGCATCGCGCTTTCGCACCTGCCCGGGCTGCCGCTGGTGCCGGGGGTGGCGATGGGCATCGGCGCGATGTGCGCTGTCATGCTCCGCCTTCCGCTGACGTCGGTGCTGCTGGCGACCCTGCTGCTGTTTTCCGACGGGGTTGCCGTCATGCCGCTGGTGATCGTGGCGGTGGTGGTGGCGTACGTGGCGTCGGCCCGGCTGGCCCCGCCCCCGGCCGCGACTGCGACGGCGCCCCCGCAGGCTCCCTCGGCCGAGCCGCCTGCTCCGACGGCCCCCCGCGCGAGCCCACCGGACCTGGGCACCGAGCCCGCGGGGACACCGTGACCCGCCCGTCCGACCGGAGGCTGCTGCGCTACGCCAGCCCGGCCCGGGCGTACCTGGCCGGGCTCGTCGTGGTCATCGTCGCCATCGCGGGCCTGGTCATCGTGCAGGCGCAACTGCTTGCCACGGCGATCTCCGGCACGTTCAGCGATGGCCTGGGCCTGCGGGCGCTCACCGGCACGCTCGCCGCCCTGGCCGCCGTGGTAGCCGGCCGGGCGGCGCTGGCCTGGGCAGTCGAAGCGCTCTCGTACCGGGCCTCGGCCGGGGTGAAGTCGCAGCTGCGCCGGGACCTGCTGCGGCACTCGGTGGAACTCGGGCCGCGCTGGCTCGCTACCCGGCGGGCGGGCGAGCTGGCCACGCTGAGCACGACGGGCGTCGACGCGCTCGACGCCTACTTCGCCAAGTATCTCCCGCAGGTGGTGCTGGCCGTCGTCGTCCCGCTGGCCGTGGTGGCCCGCCTGCTGGCGGCCGACCCGCTCTCGGCGGTCATCATCATCGTCACGCTGCCGCTGGTCCCACTGTTCATGGCGCTGGTCGGCGCCACCACGGCCGAGCGGACCCGCCGCCGGTGGCGGGAGCTGGCCCGGCTGTCGCACCACTTCCTCGACGTGGTGGCCGGGCTGCCGACGCTGCGGGTCTTCGGCCGCGCCAAGGCCCAGGCCAAGTCCGTCGGCGAGGTCACCGGCGCTTACCGCCAGGCCACGCTCGCGACCCTGCGGCTGGCGTTCCTTTCCGCGCTGGTGCTCGAGCTGCTGGCGACGTTCTCGGTCGCGCTGGTCGCCGTCGCCATCGGGCTGCGCCTCGAGGGCGGCCACCTCAGCCTGCGGACCGGCCTGCTCGTCCTGGTGCTCGCGCCCGAGGCCTACCTGCCGCTGCGCCAGCTGGCCAGCCACTATCACGCCAGCGCGGACGGCCTCGCCGCCGCCGCGGAGGTGTTCGACGTCCTGGAGACGCCGCCGGACGCGGCCGGCGGCCGGCCCGTGCCCCCGGCCGCTGAGCCCGGGGCCGGAGCGCCGCTCGCTCCCGCTGCTCCTCCCCCGCCGACGGTGCCCGCGCAGGCGGAGCAAGCACCGGTAGGGGCGGACCCAGCGCGGGTGATGGCGGTACGGGTGGAGGACATCCAGGTACGGCACCCGGGCCGGAGCCAGCCCGCCCCGGCCGGCGTCGCCTTGAGGTTCGCTGCCGGGGAGGTGGTGGCGCTGGCCGGGTCGAGCGGGAGCGGCAAGTCAACCCTGATCGGTGTGCTGCTCGGTTTCATCACGCCTGACGCGGGCCGTGTGGTGGTTGAAGACAGCCGCCGGTGACCGCAGCCTCGACCAGCTCGGCCTGCGGGCCTGGCGGGCCCGCGTCGCCTGGGTCCCGCAGGATCCGATGCTCCAGCACGGCACGGTGGAATCGAACATCAGGCTCGGCCAGCCGGGCGCGCCGCGCGAAGCCGTCGAGCGGGCCGCACGGCTAGCCGCCCTGCACGAGGTGGAAGTGGACCGGCCGGTGGGCGAAGGAGGCAGCGGTCTGTCCGCCGGGCAGCGGCGGCGGGTCGCGGTCGCCCGGGCCCTGCTCGCACAGCGGCCGGTGCTGCTGCTTGACGAGCCGACCGCCGGGCTGGACGCCGCCGCGGAGGCGCAGGTGCTCGCCGCGGTCCGCGCGCTGGCCCAGGATGGCCGGCTGGTCCTGATGGTGGCGCACCGGCCCGCGGTTCTCGCGGCCGCCGATCGCGTCGTGACGATGCCGGAGCCCGCCGATACCGCGGCCGGCCGGCCGGGAACCTGCCCCGGAGCACAGACGGGAGCAGCGCTGTGACCGCTACGGGCCTGGATCGCGCCGCGATCAGGCAGCTGACCCTGGCCGTGGCGGCCGGCGCGGTCGCCAGCGTGGCCGCCATCGCCCTGACCGCCACCTCGGCCTGGCTGATATCGCGGGCGTCGCAGCGGCCGCCGGTGCTCAGCCTGACCGTTGCCGTGGTCGCGGTGCAGGCCTTCGCGCTCGCCCGCAGCGTATTCCGGTATCTCGAGCGGCTTGGCAGTCATGACGCCGCACTGCGGGTGCTGGCCACGATGCGGGTCACGGCCTACCGCCGCCTGGAACGGCTCGCTCCGGCCGGGCTGCCCGCGTTCCGCTCGGGCGACTTGGTGAGCCGGCTGGTGGCCGACGTTGACGGCATCGCTGACCGGTGGCTACGACTCCTGCTGCCGTACGTGACGGCGGCGGTCGCGGGGGCGGGCACGGTCTGCTTCGTCGCGCTTCTGTTGCCGTCCGCCGCACTCGCGCTGGCCGTCAGCCTGGTGGTCGCCGCCGTCGTCGCGCCCTGGGCCGCGGGCGCCGCGGCGCGCCAGGCCGAAGCGCAGGATCGCACCGCGCCGCGGCGAGCTGACCGTCGCGTCACTTGACCTGCTGCGCGGCTGCGCGGAACTGCTCGCCTTCGGGGCCGCCGAGGCCGGCCTGGACCGTGCCGCCGCCGCCGATCGCGCCCTCGGCCACGCCGAGGGCCGTAGCGCGCTTGGGCGGGGCATCGCCGCCGCGGTCACCGCGCTGGCCGCGGGCGCGACGGTGTGGGCCTGCCTGGTACTCGGGGTACCGGCGGTCCGTTCCGGCGCACTGCCGGGAGTGGCGCTCGCCGTGCTCGTGCTGACCCCGCTCGCCGCGCACGAGGTGTTCGGGGCGCTGGCGCCGGCCGCGCAGCAACTGCCCAGAATCCGCGCGTCGGCCGCGCGGGTCCAGGACGTCTTGCAGCAACCCGATCCGGTACGCGAACCCGCGTCGCCCGCTCCGGCGCCCGCGCCGCCTTATGACCTGCGGATCGAGGGTCTGTCCGCGCGCTGGGACGCGGCCGGGCCCGATGTGCTGAGCGGAATCGACCTGACCGTGCCGGCCGGACGGCGGGTGGCCGTCGTGGGCCCCAGCGGGGCGGGGAAGACTACCCTGGCCATGGTGCTGCTGCGGTTCCTCGATCCCAGCGCCGGGCGGGTGACCCTCGGCGGGACCGACATCACCCGGCTCGACAGCGACACGGTCCGAACGCTCGTCGGGCTGTGCGCCCAGGACGCGCATGTCTTCGACACCACCCTCGGGGAGAACCTGCGGCTGGCCCGCCGCGAGGCCACGGACGAGCAGATCCGCGGCGCGCTGCGCCGCGCCGGGCTGCTGGAATGGGTCGAAGCCCTGCCCGCTGGCCTGGACACCGACGTGGGCCAGTACGGTGTGCGGCTGTCCGGCGGCCAGCGCCAGCGCCTTTCCCTCGCGCGCGTGCTGCTCGCTGACTTTCCCGTCCTCGTTCTCGACGAGCCGACCGAGCACCTCGATGAGCAAACCGCCGACGAGCTGACCCGGGACCTGCTCGCCGCGACGGAGGGCCGCACGGTCGTGCTCATCACCCACCGCGGTGCCGGGCTGGCGCAGATGGACGAGATCGTGCGCATCGAGGCTGGACGCCTGGCCGCCGTCTAGTGTGTGCCCGCGTCCGGGTTACGCGGAATCCGGGCCGGATGCCATAAAACGCCCGGATTCAGGCCCCCGTGCGGCGAGGCGGCCTCGGCGGGAGGCGCTGTTGCGGTGGTCACCGGGTGCCGCCGCCGGTTCGCCGGGTCTCGCGGCCGGGATGACCGCCGCGTAGATATCGGTGACTACGCCCACTTGACGCGTGGTGAAGGCGCGCTCGCGGCGGCGGTCGCGGGTAAAGGCCGACCACCAGGTGAGGATGGCCCCCAGCCGGTTGCGGTACCCGGTCAGGAAGGCGATGTGGATGAACAGCCAGCCGACCCAGCCGACGAGGCCGCTGATCTTCAGCGGCCCGGCCGACATGACGGCGTTGCCGCGGGCGATGTAGGCGGCCGAGCCCAGGTCGTGGTAGCGGAACGGCTTGGCGGAAGCCCGCCCCGCGGCCTCGCGCCGGATGCGGTGCCCGGCGTACAGGCCGCCCTGCATGGCGACTTCGGCGACGCCGGGCAGCTTGTCCAGGCTCATCAGGTCGCCGATGACGGAGATCTCGGGGTGGCCGGGGATGGTCAGGTCCGGCTGCACGGGATGCGGCCCGCCCGGTCGCGTTCGGCCCCGGTCGACTTCGCCAGCGCCTCGGCGAAGGCAGGCGCCTCGACGCCCGCGGTCCACAGCACGGTGCCGACGTCGTAGCGGGTGACGGCGCCGTCGTGGTCGCGGACGGCGAGCCCGCTGAGGTTCGACGTCGGTGACGATCGAGCCCATGTGCAGCTCGACACCCAGCTTGATCAGGCTCGTTCGCGCCTTGGCCGACAGCTTGGGGCCGAAGGACGCCAGCGGGGCGCCGCCGCCGTCGAACAGCAGCACCCGCGCCTCCTCCGGCTTAGCCACGCGGTACTCGGCCCGCAGCGTCTTGGTGGCCAGCTCCCGGATCTGGCCGGCCAGCTCGACGCCGGTCGGGCCCGCCCCGACGAGGGCGAACGTCAGCCAGCGGCGGCGTTCGGCCGGGATCTTCGGAAGTCTCGGCCATCTCGAACGCGCCGAACACCCGGCGGCGGATGGTCAGCACGTCGGCGATCGTCTTCATGCCCGGAGCGAACCTGGCGAACTCGTCATGCCCGAAATACGACTGCCGCATCCCGGCGGCGACGATCAGGTCGTCGTACCCGAATTCGAGCTGGCCGCCCCCGGGCCTGACGGCGATCACGCGGCGGCCATCGGTATCGATGCCGGTCACCTCGGCCATGACGCACTCGACGTTCTTGTGCCCCTTGAGCACGCTGCGCAACGGGGCGGCGATCTGCCCCTCGGACAGGATGCCGGTCGCGCACTGGTAGAGCAGCGGCTGGAACAGGTGGTGGTGCGCCGCGGTCGATCAGGGTCACCGACACGTCGCGGCCGAGCGCGCGGGCGCTGAACAGCCCGCCGAAGCCGCCGCCGATGATCACCACGCGCCGCGGCCCGCGCTCGCCTGCGGCGTGCTTGCCTGAGCTGGCAGCCATGCCGGTCCTCAACCTCAGCCCGGCTGCCCGGCCGGGTCATGCCAGGCGACCTGTCCGGTCAGCAGCCCGTCGGCCTCCTTCGGGCCCCAGCTGCCCCGCGCATAAGGATGCACGGGGGCGACGTCGCCCAGTACGGGGTCGACGATCTCCCACATGGCTTCCACCGTGTCCTGCCGGGCGAACAGCCACCGGTCGCCGTCCAGCGCCGCGCCGATCAGCCGGTCGTAGGGACGGATGTCCGACCCCGGCTGCCCGGCGAACGCGAGGTCCTCCGCCAGCGGCTCCCAGCCGGCCCCCGGCTTCTTTCCCTGCAGGGTGAGGCTGACCGCCGGTCTCGGGCCAGATCCGGAAGCTGAGCCGGTTCCCCGATGCGACGGGCCCGATCCCGAACACGTCGTGCGGGGGCTGCTTGAAGGTGACGGTGACCTCGGTAGCGGTGACCGGCATGCACTTGCCCGCCCGGATCAGGATCGGCACCCCGGCCCACCGCCAGCTGTCGGCGCTGAGCCGGATCGCGACGTAGGACTCCACGGTCGAACCGGGGTCGACGCCGTCGACCTGGCGGTAGCCGTCGTACTGCCCGCGCACCGTGTCCTTCGGGGTCAGCGGGCTCAGCGCCGTCACCACCTGGTGCTTGGCGTCCCGCCAGGATGCCAGGCCGGACCCGCTCGGCGGTTCGGCCAGCACGGTCGCCAGCACCTGCAGCATGTGGTTCTGCAGCACGTCCCTGATGGCCCCGGTCTTGTCGTAGAACCGGCCGCGGTCCGCGACGTCGAACTGCTCCGCCATGGTGATCTGGATGTTGTCCACGTAGGCTACGGTTGAGCAGCGGCTCGATCATCGAGTTGGCGAACCGGGCGAACAGCACGTTCTCCACCGGGTCGAAGGCCAGCCAGTCGTCGACCCGGAAGATCGCCTCTTCGGGGAAGTGCTCGTGCATGGTGTCGTTGAGGTGCGCGTGAGCTGGCCAGGTCGGTACCGAACGGCTTCTCCACCATGACCCGGGCGCCGCGGGCGCGGTCCGCTGACGCGATCCCCTGGGCGATCCGGCCGAACAGGACGGGCGGCACTTCCAGGTAGTACAGGACGTGCTTGCCCGTGCCGATCTCATCGGACATGGCCCTGTAGGTGGCGTCGTCGCCAAGGTCCCCGTCCACGTAGCGCAGCAGCCCGAGCATCCTGACCGCGGCCGGCTCAGCGGGATCCATCCCGTTGAGCTTCAGCGACGCGGTCGCATAGTCGCGGAACTGCTCAAGTCCCCACCCGCTCTTGGCCACCCCGATCACCGGGACGTCGAGGACGCCGCGCTTGACCAGTCCCACCAGCGCGGGAAAGGTTTCCAGCTTGGCCAGGTCACCAGTCGCGCCGAAGATGACGAGAGCGTCGACACGGTCTGTTGCCACAGTTGTCTCCTAGGAGTCTGGGGTCTGCCTCGATACGACCACGGCCACCCTGGAGGGCGCGCCACCCGTGCCGGGTGAGAATACCCTCAGGGCAATGGCGCGATTCTGACCGCGGTCGAAATAGCCGCCTGACCGCAGGCCGCAATCACCCGGAACGGGCGATGCGGCCCGCTCGCCGCGCTTATGACAATTGCGGCTGAGCGGGCTACCAGAGCCTTCGCGGCAACCGAAGGGAGCCCGGGTGGCGCTCGACCTCGCACGATGGCAGTTCGCGTTCACCTCGATCAACCATTTCCTTTTCATCCCGATCACGATCGGGCTTGCCTTCCTGACCGCGCTGCTGCAGACGTCGTGGCACCGCAGCGGCCGGCCCGAGTACCTGCGGCTCACCCGGTTCTTCGGGAGGCTGCTGGTCATCAACGTCGCGATCGGCGTGGTCACCGGGATTGTGCAAGAGTTCGAATTCGGGATGAACTGGGGCGCGTATTCACGGCTGGTCGGCAACATCTTCGGCGCCCCGCTGGCAATGGAGGGACTTGCCGCTTTCTTCCTTGAATCGACCTTTCTGGGATTGTGGCTGTTCGGCTGGGACAAGCTATCGCGGCGAGTGCACCTGCTGACGATCTGGGCGGTCGCGTTCGGCAGCGCGCTCTCCGCGGCGTTCATCATGGCCGCCAACTCGTGGATGCAGCACCCCGTCGGCTACGTGATGGTCAACGGCAAGCCCGTGCTCAACGACATCTGGGCGATCTTCACCAACCCGGTGTTCGTCTGGGGATACTCCAAGGTCCTGCTGGTGTCGCTGGTCACCGGCGCCTCGGTCATGCTGGCGGTCTCCGCCTGGCAGCTGCGGCACGGCGCGGACCGGCGGCGTGTTCACCCGGTCGGCCAAGCTCGCGCTGATCACGCTGGTCCCGTCGTCCCTGTTCACCATGCTGGTCGGCGACGAGCTCGGCGTGATCGAGGGCACGTACCAGCCGATGAAGATCGCGGCGGCGGAGGGGCAGTGGACGACCTGCCAGCCGTGCTCGTTCTCGCTGTTCCAGATCGGCGGCGGCAACAACGACCAGACCCCGACGCAGATCTTCGCGATCCCGCACCTGCTGTCCCTGCTGGCCACCAACCACTGGAACGGCAAGGTGGTCGGGATGAACCCGCTGCAGGCGCAGTACACCAAGCAGTTCGGGCCCGGCTACTACATACCGAACGTGTTCATCCAGTACTGGGGCATGCGGACGATGGCCTACCTGGGCGTCGTGGTGCTGCTCATCGCGCTGTGGGGGCTGTGGCTGATCCGTCGCAACAAACTCGCGACGTCCCGGACGTTCCTGTGGGTGGGGGTATGGGGAGTCGTGCTGCCGTTCCTGATGAACACCGCGGGCTGGCTGCTCACCGAGAGCGGCCGCCAGCCGTGGATCGTGCAGGGCATCATGCTGACCAAGAACGGCATCTCGCCGACCGTGAGCACCACCTGGCTGTGGATCAGCGTGATCTGCTTCGTCGGGCTCTACGCCGTGCTCGGCACCGTCGACCTGCTGCTCATGCTGAAGTACTCGCGCAAGGAACTCCCGCCGCCGCCGACAGAGGCTGACCTGGAAGCTCCAGTGCCAGCCGTCCAGTACTGAGGTCACGATGAGTGCACTCGTCCCGTTCTGGTTCATCGTCATCGCGGTCTTGTGGACCGGCTTCTTCATCCTCGAGGGCTTCGACTTCGGCGTCGGCATGCTGCACGGCGTGGTCGGCCGGGACGAGCCCGGCCGCCGGGCGGCCATCAACACGATCGGTCCGCTGTGGGACGGCAACGAGGTCTGGCTGATCGTGGCCGGCGCCAGCATGTTCGCCGCGTTTCCCGGCTGGTACGCGACCATGTTCTCCGGCTTGTACCTGGCGATGGTCGTGCTGCTGATGTCGCTCATCATCCGCGGCGTGGCCTTCGAGTACCGCGGCAAGCGCGACGCCGCCCGATGGCGCCGCACCTGGACGCACCGGGCTCACCGTCGGCAGCCTGCTCGCCCCGCTGCTGATCGGCATCGGGCTCGGCGACCTGCTGCACGGGCTGCCCATCGATTCCGCGCAGAACTACACCGGGACGTTCTGGGACCTGTTCCAGCCGTACGCGCTGCTCACCGGGGTCACCCTGGTCTTGCTCTGCCTGCTGCACGGGGCGACTTTCCTGTCCCTGAAAACCACCGGCAGCATCCGCGAGCGGTCCGGGCGCATAGCCCGGCGGGTGGCACCGTTCACCGTCGCGGCAGTGATCGCCTTCGCCGTCTGGACGCACGTCTCTTCCGGCAGCACGTTCTTCCTGCGGCCGCTTGAGCTGCTGGCGATACTCGCCGTCCTGGCCGCCGTCTGGCTGGTCTACGAGCACCGCGAGGGCTTCGCGTTCGCGGCCACCACCGTCACGGTCGCGTGCTGCATCGCGTCGATCTTCGTCGCCCTGTATCCCAACGTGATGGTGTCGAGCACCAACCCGGCGTTCAACCTCACCGTGCACAACACGGCGTCCGCGCCGTACTCGCTCAAGGCGATGACCGTCGTCGTCATCATCTTCCTGCCGCTGGTGCTGGCCTACCAGATCTGGTCGTACTACGTATTCCGGCGGCGGGTGAGCCGGGAGGAGTTCATGCCGGGCCTCCCCGCCAGCCGTGCCGCCTCAGTCAGTGCCCGCGCGGGAAGGGGTGCCCGGTGCGGCACCGGCCACCGCGGCGCCCGAGCCGAACCGTCGCAAAGGAGCCAGACATGGCCGAAAGCTATGACGTCATCGTGATCGGAAGCGGGGCAGGGCGGCGGCACGCTCGCCCGCCACCTCGCCCCGTCGGGCAAGCGCATCCTGCTGCTGGAACGCGGTGACTGGCTGCCCCGCGAGCCGGCCAACTGGTCGACGGGGGACGTGTTCGTCGACGGCCGCTACATCTCGCCGGACAGCTGGTACGACGTGAAGGGCAAGGCCTTCTTCCAGCCGCAGGTGCACTACTTCGTCGGCGGCGCCACCAAGCTCTACGGCGCCGCGCTCTACCGGATGCGCGCCGAAGACTTCGGCGAAGTGCACCACCACGACGGACTGTCGCCCGCCTGGCCCATCAGCTACCAGGACATGGAGCCGTACTACACCGCCGCCGAGCAGTTTTACCAGGTACACGGTGCCCGCGGCGAGGATCCGACCGACCCGCCTGCTAGCGCGCCGTACCCGTATGCCGCGGTCTCGCACGAGCCGCGCATCCAGCAGCTCTCCGACGACCTGGCCAAGTCGGGCTACCACCCGTTCCACGCGCCGTGCGGCATCCTGCTCGACGAGGCGAACCCGCCCTACAGCATCTGCGTGCGCTGCGGGGACTGCGACGGCTTCCCGTGCCCGCTGCACGCCAAGTCCGACGCCGAGGTGAACGGTGTCCGTCCCGCGCTTGAGTTTCCCAACGTGACGCTGCTGCGCAACGCCCGCGCGATGAAGCTGGAAACCAGCCCGGACGGCGCCGTGGTTACCGCCGTGGTGGTCGAGCGGGACGGCGAGACCGAGCGGTACTCCGGTGACATCGTGGTCGTCTCGTGCGGCGCGGCGAACTCGGCCAAGCTGCTGCTCGCCTCGGCCAGCGACAAGCACCCGCACGGCCTGGCCAACGGCTCCGATCAGGTCGGCCGCAACTTCATGTTCCACGACAGCCAGGCGGTGCTTGCCCTGTCGAAGGAGCCGAACCCGACCGTCTTCCAGAAGACGCTCGGGATCAATGACTTCTACTTCAGCGGCCCGGACTTCGACTACCCGATGGGCAACATCCAGATGATCGGCAAGTCGCAGGCGGAGATGTTCCGCGGCGAGAAGCCGATCGAGACCAAGTTCGCGCCGCACTGGATGCTGGGAGACGTCGCCGAGCACGCCGTCGACTTCTGGCTGTCGACCGAGGACCTGCCGCAGCCGGACAACCGGGTCACCCTCGGCCCGGACAACAGCGTGCACATCTCCTACACGCCGAGCAATCCCACCGCCGCCAAGCAACTCTACGGCCAGCTCAGGTCCATGCTCGGCTCGCTCGGCATGCACCCCGACCACATGGTTCACCGGTACGCGTACATGAAGACCGACATACCGGTCGCCGGCTGCGCGCACCAGTCCGGGACCGTCCGGTTCGGCGCCGACCCGGAGACGTCCGTGCTCGACTCCGACTGCCGGGCCCACGAGGTCGACAACCTCTACGTGGTGGACACCAGCTTCTTCCCGAGCATCAGCGCGGTGAACCCGGCCCTCACGGCGATGGCGAACGCCGTCCGGGTCGGCGACCACCTGCTCGCCCGGCTCGGCTAGACGTAAAGCCAGGACAGCCTCCGCACATGCTGCACGTCCGGGTGGTCAGCCCGCCCGGCGCAACCGATCACCTGGTCGAGCGGCTCTCCGTTGACCCCGGCGTGCGGAACCTGGTGGTCCTGCGCGGCGCCGCACGGCGCCCAGAGGGCGACGCGGTGCAGTTTGACCTGGCTACCCGGTTCGCCAACTCAGTCCTCCGGGAGGTGCGCGCCCAGATCGGCGGCCGCGGCTCGGTCGTCATCCAGAACGTCGACGGGGCGGCCAGCGGGCCGCACGACCAGAAAGGCACCGGGGAACCGGGACACCCCGGGGAGGACAGCAGACCGCACGACGACGAGGTTCCGCCGGTGTGGGACATGGTCGAGGCGAAGATCCGCGCGGGCGGCGAGTATCCGGTCAGCTTCTACGTGCTGCTGATCATCGCCGGCCTGATCGGCGCGGTGGGCATACTCACCAACTCGCAGATCCTCGTCGTCGCGGCGATGGTGGTGGGCCCGGAGTACGGCGCCATCATGGCGACCGCGCTCGGCATCGACAAGCGGGACCGCCGCGCGGCCCGGCACGGCCTGGCCGCCCTGGTGACGGGGTTCGCGCTGGCGGTTCTGGCCACGCTGGTCTTCGGGCTGCTCATCCGGTGGTCCGGCCGCACCCCGCACCTGTACGAACAGGGTCTGCGGCCGGTCTCCGACCTCATCAACTCGCCGAACGTGTTCTCGTTGATCGTGGCGGTGCTGGCCGGCATTGTCGGCGTCGTCTCGCTGACGGAGTCGCGAGCGAACGCGCTCATCGGCGTGTTCATCTCGGTGACCACGATTCCCGCCGCCGCCGACATGGGCCTGTCCGCCGCGTACGGCAGCTGGTCCGAGGTCCGCGGGTCGACGTTCCAGCTGCTGCTCAACGTGGTGCTGCTGATCGGGGTGGGCGCCTTCGGGCTCCGCCTGCAGAGGTCAGTCTGGCGGCACAGGACGGCGAGGGCCGCCGCGCGTGCGCGGCGGCCCTCACCCGATGCGTAGCGAAGTGCTTGCGGGCCTAACGCTGCGTGGCAGGCTGGCGCAGCGGGGTCGGCTGCTCCTTGAGCCATACCCCCACCCCCGCGCTGGTCGCGTGCCTGGCTGCGGACCAGTGCTGCCGCGCGAGCTCGCCGGGCGGCACGTCCATCTGCTGCACCCGCTGCCGGAAGGCCGTCACCAGCGCCGTCCCGGCCAGGGCCATGCCCGCCAGGGCGATCGCGCCGCCGACGCCCATCAGCACGGCGCCGGCGATGATCTGCTCCTTGTTGAGCTTTATTGTGGGCTGTTGCGCACGGTTGTTACCCATCTGGACCGTCCTCGAAGTAGTGGCTGCCCCTCGCAGCCTCCCCTGTCATCGATGGTCACACACCTGTCACCGACAGTAATACTGGGAGGCTACGGATCGCCGGTCAGCGCGTCCGAGCGGGTTCAGGCACCAGCGCAGGGCACGTCGCCTGCCCGCCGCACCGGATGCCGTCGCAGCCCTAGATCCCCCGCCGGCGACGAAGACGACGAGGAAGGCGGCCGCGGGAACGTAGCGTCATCGGATTGTCTCCGGTCCGTACGCGATAACCCACCAAGCCTCCCGGGTGCTTCGCCGTGAAGCATCCGTCATGGCGGCCAGGCGTGCATGCCGTAAGGGTCAGCTGACGTGTGACGCACCCGCCGTCCGATTCGGGCGATCAATCCGGGCAGAGTCGTCTTGATCTTCTCCTCACGGGGCATTTCCTCGCCGCTTACATGCGCGTTGAAAGAGAAGAAAAGCTCCTCGAGGCGCGGATCGGAGTCAGCAAGGTCCCGGGCGATACCGCGAAGCGCCCGCTGCCGGCTCAGACGCTCGAACATGGCGATGCCCGTGAACGTGCCGCGTGGCGTGGTGAGGTTTTGCGCATCATTGCGGCCTCTCACGCGGAACAGGCGGACCCTGACTCTGGTCTCGTAACTCAGCCACACCATCCATCTCACCGTGTGCTGCCCGCGCAGGCATCCCCCCAATGGGGTGAAAAGCCGGATTAGGTCCCATGAGTTGCCGCGCGGCTCCGCGATCACGCCGCAGGCGCGTCGGTGCAGCCACCTTCTGGTCGGCGCCCGATGCCGTGTTCATCTCCTCGGGGTGATGCCACTACCGGGCGTTGATGCTTGTCTGGTGCCAGCGACCTGGGAGCCACCCGGGGTGCAATACCGGCTAGCAGTGGCACGCCGCTGCGGCCCGGAAAGGCAGGCCATGATGGTGACAACCAATAGTCCCGCGGCGGCAAAGTCTGCTGCGCGGGCAGTTCCGCGGCAGGCGCGCGCGGGCCGGGGCGGTGGAGCGTCTCAGCCGAGCGGACCGGGCGGCGCGGGGAAAGGACGCCAGGGCGGTAGCCCCGCTGGAGTCGCATGGCGAGTTCCGGCCGGGCCCGAAGCGGGATCCGGTCGGGCTGCTGCTCGGCCAGGCGGCGTCGCGGGTGCCGGAACTGGTGCCGGTCCGGCACGGGCGGATGCTGGTGTCCCCGTTCACCTACTACCGCGGCGCGGCGCTGCCGATGGCCGCGGACCTGGCCAGCACGCCCGCCGTCAGGGCTGCGGGTGCAGGTGTGCGGAGACGCCCACCTGTCGAATTTCGGCGCGTTCGCCTCGCCCGAGCGGAATCTGGTCTTCGACGTCAACGACTTCGACGAGACCCTGCCCGGCCCGTTCGAGTGGGATGTCAAACGGCTGGCCGCCAGCCTGACCGTGGCCGGACGGGACAACGGGTTCTCCGCCAAGGCCCGCCGCAAGATCGCCCTGGCGGCGGCCGAGGGCTACCGCACCGCGATGCGGGAGTTCGCGGAGCAGTCCTTCCTGGACGTGTGGTACGCGCACCTGGACATCGAGCCGGCCATCGGCGAGATCAGGTCCCAGATCAAGGCCAAGAGGGTCAAGGAGCTCGAGAAGCTGCTGGCCAAGGCCCACACCAAGGACAGCACCTGCGGCGCTGGGCAAGCTCACCACCGAGGTCGACGGGCAGCGGCAGATCATCAGCGACCCGCCGACGATCGTCCCGATCGAGGAGGTCTTCGCCGATGTGCAGGCCGACGCGATTTACGAGCAGCTCCGCGCCGTGCTGAGCAAGTACCGGCGCACCCTGCAGTCCGACCGGCGGCACCTGCTCGAACGAGTTCACCCTGGTGCACGTGGCCCGCAAGGTAGTCGGGGTCGGCAGCGTCGGCACCCGCGCCTGGATCGCGCTGATGGACGCCGCCGACGGAGTCGAACCGCTGTTCCTGCAGGCCAAGGAGGCTCAGCCGTCGGTCCTGGCCGAGTTCGCCGGGCGTAGCCAGTACAAGAACGAGGGCGAGCGCGTCGTCGCCGGGCAGCATCTGATGCAGGCCCAGAGCGACATCTTCCTCGGCTGGACCCACGTCACCGGCCCCGACGGGATCGACCGTGACTTACTACGTCCGCCAGCTGCGGGACTGGAAATTCTCCGTGCCCGATCGAGGGATGATCCCCGCGGGCATGACCGTGTACGCCCGGCTGTGCGGGTGGACCCTGGCCCGGGCCCACGCCCGCTCCGGCGACCGCGTCGCCCTGGCCGCTTACCTCGGCGGCTCGGCCAAGTTCGACAACGCCATCGCTGACTTCGCCGAGACCTACGCCGACCAGAACGAACTCGACTACGCCGCGTTCCAGTCCGCCGTCAAAGCCGGCCGAGCCGAAGCCGTCACCGAGATCTAACCGGCGTCAGAGGCTGTCCAGCCGATCAGGAACGTTCCCGTGTTCGCGTGGTGCCCTCGCCGTACGAGCGCCGGAACCTGCGGTCACCCCCGAGGGGTGAAGTCGGCGGGACGCTTAAAGCGCGATCATGTCAACAACAACGAAGGCCGACCGGTTGGCATTTGCTGCAGCCTGGACACCCCGGCCAGGAGGAGGATCGATGCCTACAACAGCTTGGCGGTTCCAGGGTACAGAGGGAGCCGACACCGCAGTAGTCCGGCTTAAGCAGCTGGACTCCAAGGAACTTATCCACCTGATGGATATCGCCGTGGTCCGTTGGCCGGAGTACGCGGCACAGCCGATGACCCTGGAGCACGTGCACGAAGAGGGCAGCAAGATGTCTTCCATGGTCCGCCGACTGCAGCACCCCGTCATCGACGGCTCGGTGCTGGAGACTGTGCAAGGCGACTTGCGTCCCGGCACGTCGGCGGTCGTGGTGCTGAGCTCAGAGGGCCAGGTCGAGGCCATCGTAGACGCGTTCAGAGGCCAGCCCATGGAGCTCATCAGAAGCGACCTGTCCGTACCCGACCAGGACCGGCTGCGGCAGGCCATCGACCAGGCGACACAGGGCAAGCAAGGCGAGAACCCGCACTAGCGATACGGGTGTCCGCGGGGACGTAACCCTACGACCAGGCGCCGGCCAGGCAGTCCGCGCGCCTGGTCACCGCGGGTGGACGGCGGACCAGTCGGCGGCCATGTCGATGACTGTCCACTGACGGTCGGCGGCGGCGGCGAGGATCTCACTGGTACCGCTGCCCAGGATCGGATCACGGTCGTAGGCGTACTCCCGGTCGCTGCCGGTGTGATGCACGACGAGAGATCATCCACCGTTGATGATCCCTCAGTGGCCGCTGCCTGTGCCGTCGGGCGGGGGCGGCGATTCAGCGCGCCGCCCGGCCGGGCCCTATGTTTCGACCGGGCGCATGCCACCGCGGCAGGTCGCGGCGCGGCCGAGGTCGGATGCCCGGCGGCCCGCTGAGGCCACGATGGCCACCACGAGGTCGAGCAGCTCGCGGCCGCGGGCGAGGACCCGGGCCCGGCGGGTGCCCGCGCGCGGCGCGGCGCGCAGGCGGCGTCCCGCGATCAGGACGCGGATCTCGTCACGGAGCAGCGGGAGCGTGCGCACCGCGAGGGTCAGGGTGTGCGCCCACTCGTCGACGGGCGCTCCGAGCTTGCGCAGCGGCCGGGTGATGCGCGCGAACGCCGCCGGGAGGTCCTCGACCCGCGTGGTCCAGATGACGAGGAGCGACAGGGCGAAGAACAGGGCGCGCGAGGAGCACGGACTGCGCGTAGGGGACGAGCCCGCCTCCGGCGGCCGCGGTAACGCCGCCGAGCAGCACGATCACGGCGATCCACCACGGCACGCGCGGGACCACGGTACGAGGGAGCCGCGCGGCGACGGCGCCCGCCGCGAGCAGCACGGACGCGGCGGCGATGGCGGGCCAGCCGGGCAGCAGGAGCGCGGTGATGGTCGCCGCCGCCAGGGCTAGGAGCTTTGTCGCCGGCCCGAGGCGGTGGAGCGGGGAGGTGCCAGGCAGCGGGCGGAATACGAGGCCGGCGCGCCGGGGTCGTGACGGCGGCGCCAGGGGCGCGGCGTACGCCCCCGCCGCGCCGGGACGTCGGGCATGGTCACCGTGCCGTCGGCCACCTCGACCGCGCGAGTGCAGGCGAGGTCCATGTCCTCCAGGTCGTGCGAGATGATCACGAGCGTCAGGCCCTCCTCGCGGCGCATCCGCCCGAGGACCTCCAGCAGCCGGCGACGGCTTTCGCGGTCCAGTCCCGGCGAGCGGCTCGTCGAGGATGAGCACGCGGGGCCGGGAGGCCAGCAGGCCGGCGATCGCGACCCGCCGCATCTGCCCGCCGCTCAGCTGGTCGATCGTCCGCCCGGCGAGGTCAGCGGGCAAGCCGACGCGGTGCAGGCTCTCCCGCACGAACGCGCCGGCGTCCGAGCCGCTGCCGCCGCGGGTCCCGCGGCGGCGATGATGTCCTCGGCGACGGTCGGCCGCTGCAACTGGAGCCTGGCGTGCTGAAACGACAGCGCCACCGCCCCGGCCGACGCCCGCGCGGGCGCGCCGTCGATCGTGACGGTCCCGTCGGTAGGCCGGATCAGCCCGGCGAGCATCCAGGCGAGCGTCGACTTGCCCGACCCGTTCTCCCCGGTGAGCAGGAGCCCTTCGCCCTCGCGGACGTCGAGGTCGACCGAGCGCAGCGCGGTGACCTCCCAGGGCGTGCCCGCGTCGAACCGGTGGCCGACCCCGCGGACGCGGATCACCGGTGCTGCGCCCGAGTCGCGCTCCGCAGCGCCCGGCCGGGCCAGCGGGCGAGGCGCAGCGGCGGCCGGGCTCAGGGGGCTGCCGGGCGCAGGCTGGCCGGCGCCGTGTCCCGCCGCCGCGGCACGGGTGGTCCGGCCGCCGGCCAGGTAGACGACGCGGTCGGCCCGTGCCGCCTCGGCCGGGTCGTGGGTGACGTGCACGACGGCGGTGCCCGTGCGGGACGGGAGGCCGGCCAGGATGTCGAGAACCTCGGCGCGGCCGGCCGCGTCGAGCATCGACGTGGACTCGTCAGAGATCAGCAGGGCGGGGCGCCTGGCCATGGCGGTCGCGATGGCCAGGCGCTGCAACTGCCCGCCGGACAGGGACTCGGTGCTGGCCGCGGCGAGCCCGGCCAGGCCGACCCAGGACAGGAGCGCGTCGACGTCAACCGGGTACCCGGGAGGCAGTCCCCAGCGCAGGTCCTCGCCGACCGTGCTGCCGATCACCTGCGTCTCGGCCCGCTGCGCCACGATCGCCGTGCCGCCGGGCAGGCCGAGCCCGACGCGGCCAGCGCGGCGGACCCAGCCGCTGGTCGGCTCGGCGCCGGCCAGCAGTGACACCAGCGTGGACTTCCCGGCGCCGTTGGGGCCGACTACCGCGACGAACTCCCCCGGCGCGACGGTGAGGTCGATGCCGGTGAGCGCGTCCCGCCCCGGTGCCGCCGGGTGGCGGAAGCCGACGCCCTCGAACTTGAGCGGCACGGGCGCGACGACTCCGTCCAGCATGGCGTCGGCGCGCGCGGCGTGGTCGAGCGGGTCGGCGTGTGCGCGCCACTCCAGGCGGCGCGCGACGAGCAGCACGAGCGCGTTCGTGAGGAACATCCCGGCCAGCACCACGGCGATGACCGACGGCCGCGACGGTGACGGGCCAGGCGCCAAGGAGCGCGTCGGTAACACTCAGCACGCCGTGGCCGGCCGCCCGCGGGAAGGCCGATGGCCTCGGCGATGCGGACGAAGCCCGCGACTCCCGCGCGGATCGACGCGAACGCGAGGTCGCGCGCACGTGAGAACAGCGTCAGCAGGCCGACGACGGCGGCCGCCACAACGGGCGCGAGGCCCGCGGCGGCCAAGGCGACGGTGCCGTACCCTCGGCCGCGGCGCCGGATGACCCCGCAGAGCCCGCCGAGCAGGGCGCACCCGCGCACCGCGACGCTCGCGGACACGCCGGCGACAAGGAACGCGATGAACCCGGCCGCGACCAGCGCCGCGACCACCGCGCGCACCCGGTCCCTAAGCCCGATGACCGCGAACGGCACGACCGCCAGCAACTGGACCGCGCCCAGGTGCGGCAGGAGCGCGCCAACCGACACGATGACCACCGCGAGGGCCGCGAACACGCCCGCGTTCGCGATCTCCGTCGGGCGCAGGGCCCCGCCCCGGCGCGGGCCGACGGCTGCCTGCCGGCCGGCGGGCCGCACGGCTGAACGCGTCGACACCAGTGATGCCCCTTCCTCGTTAAGCGGTGAGTACCCGCTCGGGCGGGAAGTACGGCCAGGCTGCCCGGGCCGCCGGCGGGGCCTAGGACCGGTAACCGCCCTCGCCGGGCGGCCGGTGACCGGAAGGCTGCGCGGCGCCCTCGTGCTCACCGCGGGCGTCCGTGTCAGGGCCCCGGCCCCCGTCGACGTCCGCGCGGTTGTGCCGGGAGCGGCGGAAGTACACGATGACCGCGGCGGCCAGGACGAGGACCACGATGCCCGCGATGACGTAGGTCGGGCCGTGGAAGCCGTTGGCCACGCTCTCCCAGTTGCCGCCGAGCTCGTAGCCGGCGATGGCGAGGCCGGCCGTCCAGGGGATGCAGCCGAGGGTCGTGTACACGCCGAACCGGACGGGTGGCATCGCGGCGAAGCCGGCGGGCAGCGAGATGAAGGTGCGGACCACCGGGATGAGGCGGCCGACCAGGACAGCAGCCGAGCCGTGCCGGTCGAACCAGGCGGCGGCGCGGTCGATCTCCCGCTCGCGGATCCCGACCCGGCGCCCCCAGCGGCGGGCGGCCGCCTGGCCGGCGTACTTACCGACCGCCCAGGCGATGTAGCTGCCCGCGACGTTGCCAAGCACCCCGGCGACGATGATCCCGGCCAGCGAGGGATTCGCCCCGGCCACGGCGCCCGAGGCGAGCGCGCCGCCGAGCAGCATGATGAGCTCGGACGGGACCGGGATGCACGCTGACTCGGCGAGCATCAGCACGAACACCGCCAGGTACCCGTACTGGGTGATGAAGTGCTGCACAGACAACCCCTCCTGCTTGTGCGCGGTCAGCCTGGTGAGGCGGTCCCCGGCGCGGTCAAATTTCTACACGATTGTAGAAGATAATTTCCGCCGCGTGCGCTGCGACCCCGGCCGCGCCGCCGGCCGCCGGAGCGCGAAATGCGGGCACTCTATCTACTACAATCATGTAGAACATCTACACTATCGTAGAAATTAGTCGGGGCTTGGCCGCGACTAGGCGATTGCTTCTGCCCCCGCGACCGGGGAAGGGCGAGACGCCCTCCGGACGGTCCTGGGTGGCGGGGAACAGGTGGCAGCCGTCCGGGTCCAGCCGCAGGCCGACCTCGGCGCCGCGGCCGGCGCGGTGCGGGGCGAAGACGCCGGTCAGGCGGCCGAGGCCGGGGAGGTCGATGGCGTACTCGTAGCCGCGGCCGCGGAACGCCACGTCGGCCACCCGGCCGGTCAGGTGCGGCGGCTCCCGCGCCAGCCGGGAGGAGGCGGACACCGGTCGGCCGGATGGTGAGCAGCGCGTCGTCGCCGCGGTCGCAGGTACGGGTCAGCGGTTCCAGGTCGCCTCCGGCGCGCCGGTGACGGCCGGCCGGAGCGCGGGCAGGCGGGCAGCGGCGGCGGTCACCTCCAGCGTGCCGTCCGCCTCCGTGTCCGGTGACGCGGACCGGGCAGCTCACCCGGCCAGCCCGGTGAACCGGGCCACGAACGAGGGTCGCGCGGGTTGCCGGTAGACGTCCTCCGGCGTCCCGTGCTGGACCAGCGCGCCCTCCTCGAGCACGCCGATCTCGTCGGCGAGGGCGAACGCCTCGGCCTGGTCGTGGGTGATGTAGACGGTGGTCGCGCCGGCGTCACGGACCAGGGAGGAGATCTCCACCCGCATCCGCTCGCGCAGGTCGGCGTCGAGGTTGGACAGCGGCTCGTCGGCACAGGATCAGCCCGGTGTCGGCGACCAGCGCGCGGGCCAGAGCGACCCGCTGCTGCTGGCCGCCGGACAGCTCGTTGGGGTAGCGGAGGGCGAACTCGGTCCAGTCCCGACCCGGGAGATCATCTCCCGGGCGCGGGCCGGCGCTCGGCGCGCGCAGGCGGCGGCGGCGCAGCGCGAACGCGACGTTGTCGAGGGCGGTCAGGTGCGGCCACAGGGCGTAGTCCTGGAACACCATCGACAGGTCGCGCTGCTCCGGCGGCACGTGCGACGCGCGCCGTCGGCGACCACCCGGCGAGCCGATGGACGAGCGAGCCGCTGTCGATCCGCTCGATCCCGGCCAGGCAGCGCAGCAGCGTCGTCTTGCCCGACCCGGACGGGCCGAGCAGGACCAGGAACGTCCCGGGCGGCGACGTCGAGCGACACGGACTTCAGGGCCGGGCGCGGACGGCGCCGGGGTAGGTCTTGGTCAGCGATGCGACAGAGATCGGTTCAGCCACGGACGGTCCCTCCGATGCGCCGCCAGCCGGCCGGGCGCGAGCAGGCGATACGCCCCGAGCACCAGGCCGACGACGGCGAACGCGATGAATGCCGGACAGCACGGCCTGGGCCATGCCGACTCCGAAGTGGTAGTTGGACAGGTTGTCCTCGATGGCGATGGCGGCGGGCGGCGAGCCGGGCGCGTAAAGCAGCTGCGACAGCGGCAGCTCGAGGAACACGCCGCAGAACGTGTAGAGCCAGGCCATCACCAGCGGCCGGGATACCGTGGGCAGCACGCCGCGGACCCAGGCCACGACGGCACCCCGGCCCCGTGCGCCCGGGCGGCGTCGCGCAGCGACGGCTGGACCTGCGACACCGACCCGACGAGCACCCGCGCGTTGGTGGGCAGCGAGGAGCGCGACGTAGGCGATGACCAGCAGCTGCACCGTCTGGTACAGGTCGATGTGCAGCGACGGACATGACCGGCAGGTTGTAGGCGAAGATGTAGCCCGCGCCGAACACCACGCCGGGCAGCGCGACGGAGGCGAGCAGCATGGAAGTCCATCGCCGCCGGTGGCGGCCGGGTCCGCCGCTGGGAGAGCAGGCGCGCGGCGACGAAGCCGAGGACGACGGTGACGGTCGCGGTGACCGACGCCGTAGCCCGATGCGACCGCTGCGAGCGGCCCGATCAGCTCCGGCTGGTGGAACAGGGCGTCGTAGTTCGACCCAGGTGAGGCTGAACGAGCTGCCGAGGTCGCCGAGCAGCGACCCGGATACCGCGCCGAACCCGGGGATGCCCGAGGATGACGAGGAAGAACAGCGCGACCGCGGAGCCGGCGAGCACTGCCTCGAGCCGAGACAGCCGGCGCCGTACGGCCTGCCTGGTGCGCCCGGACAAGATCGCGTACGAACGGCCGCGCAGCGCCCGCGCCTGCAGCAGCAGCGGGATCGCGACCGCCGCGACCAGCAGCCAGGACATCCCGGCCGCCAGCGGGAACGCCGGGGGAAAGTTGCCGATCGCCGCGTAGAGCGCGTACGTGGCGAGCGTGAAGTTCGAGTTGTAGGCGAGGGTGGCCGCGACGCCAAAGTCCGAGATCGACTCGGCGAACCCGATCGCGAGCGCGGACATGATGGCCGGGGCGAGGATCGGCGCGATCATGCGCAGCGCCTGCCAGCGAGATGCGCCGTGCACCCGGGCGGCGTCCTCGAACTCCTGCCCGAGCCCGTTCAGCGCGGCGCTGATCGCCAGGTACGTGAACGGCACGCAGCGCAGCCCGAGCAACAGCACCACGCCGAACGGCCCCATGATCAGGTGGGTCACCGAGGGCCAGTCAAGCCCGATCCGGTACATGACGCCGTCTGGCTGGACGAGTCGCTCCCAGCCGATCGACGGCAGCCAGGACGGCAGCAGCAGCGCCAGCCACATGCCGCCGGAAACCAAGCGGCGGCCGGGCATGGTGGTGCGCGCGGCTAGCCAGGCGATGGGGAACCCGAGCACGAGGCCGATGACGGCGGCGGCCGACGACACCCACAGCGAGTTGACGACCGCGACGGCGGTGGAGCCGGTGAGCGACTGCCGCAGGAACGTCAGCGTGAACCACTGGGTGCCCTGGTCGAACAACCGGGGTGACACCGCGAGCACCAGGAAGGCGGCGCACGGCAGCAGGATGAAGGCGCAAAGGATGACCCAGAAGAGCGGCATGCCGAGCCGCGCGGGGCGCAACCAGGCCGGGGTAGGGCCGCCGCCAGCCGGCGAGGGGCGTGATGCTCCTCGCCGGCGGGGGACCAGCGCCGCAGGCGGCTGGTTAAGGGCAGTCACCGGACGACGTTGGAGTCGAACCAGGTGTTGATGGTTCCCTCCTGCGGGCCCCAGTTGTACGGGTCGATGGTCTGGGTCACGATGGAGGGCAGCGCGGGCAGGCTCGGCAGCGGGTTGACGCCGCTGACGACCGGGTAGTAGAGCGAGTCGCCGGTGGGGTCACCGGACTGCATGTGAACGGGTAGGTCGGGCCGGACTGGGACGGGTCGTCCATCCCCACCTGGCCCTTCCACTGCGGCGACAGCAGCTCCTGCCAGGAGGTCGGGGGGGTCGTGACCTTGGTCTTGTTGTAGACGACGGCGGCGACCATGGTGACGCCGATCGGCGCGTAGCTCTTGTCGGCCGGGACGGAGGCGGTGCCGAGGGAGTTATACGTGACGTCGGCCGGCACGACGTCCTTCAGCAGCAGGCTCTGCTGGTCGAGGCCGGCGAACGCGGTGGCGCCGTCAACCCACAGCAGGCCCCAGTTCGGGTTGTTCTTGGAGGCCTCGATCTGGGTGAGCAGCGGGCCGGTGGAGTTGTCGTCGAGCTTGACGGGGATGCCGGTGGCCTTGGTGAAGGCCTCGGTGGCGACCTTGTCGTAGCCCTGCGCCGAGTAGACGACCAGGGGAACCGCACTGGACGAGGACGAGGACGACCCGCCGGCGGCGGGCGCCGATGAGCTTGACGAGCCTGACGAACAGCCGGCCGCCAGGACAGAAAGTGCGACGGCGCCGACGGCGCCCGCGAGGAGGCGCACCCGAGTGCGCTGGAACGTGCTGTTCATGGGGCCGAGTCTGCGGAGCCGAGACGGCGCCGGAGTGTCGGCTAGTTAGCCAAACGGTGAATCGATTATCACAACCTGGAATTAACGCTAGTTACTTCTTAGATCTAACGACTGTTACTATGGGCAGGTGTCACTGTCCCTCGGCCTCCTCGGCATAGACCCGGGCCGCGTACGCCTCGAGCGACTGCTCGCACCTGTCGAGGAACGTCTCGCAGGCCGCCCGCCCGCTGGCGCCGAAGACGTCCCGGTCGACGATCTTGGCGAACCAGTTCTTCAGCTTGACCAGGTCGACCTCGTTCTCCTCGAGCTCGGCGTAGGTGAAGTGGTTCTCGTCGTACTCCTTCTGCACCTGCCCGAGGAAGTCCTGGCACTTGTCGACGATCTCCTCGTACTCGTCGTTGCGGGCCGCCTGGAACGCGGCGCGCACCTCCGCCTCGCCGGCCAGCACCGAGCAGGACATCAGCATGGCCGTACCGGCCATGTCGGTGATCTCCCGGCGCAGCTTGCGCAGCGCCCGCTCGTTGGCCGTGCTCGCGGGCAGCGCCGCCACCGAGTTCTGCAGGTAGATCGCGCCCAGCGACTTGATGCGGCGCCACACCGTGGACCGCAGCCGGGTCGGCTCCGGCGGCACCCGGTAGATCAGCAGCAGCCAGCCCGGCCCGGCGCCGTCGCCGGCCGCGGTTCCCTCACTCCGTGTCCTGATCAGTCGTCACCCTCTTATTGAACCTGAGGAGATTCGTTGAATGCCCTCCCGCTGATCCTCACCGTGTTCGTCGCCTGCGCGGTCGAAGCGGTCGAGGCCCTCACCATCGTCCTGGCCACCGGCATCACCCGGGAGTGGAAGTCCACCCTGCAGGGCATGGCCGTGGCCCTGGTCGCCCTGGCGGTGATCACCGCCGCGGTCGGCCCGGCCGTCAGCCACCTGCCGCTGACCGGGCTCCGCCTGGTCGTCGGCGCGCTGCTGGTCATCTTCGGCCTGCAGTGGCTGCGCAAGGCGGTGCTCCGCGCGACCGGCTACAAGGCGCTGCACGACGAGGCCAGCGCCTACCAGAGGGAGGTCGCCGCCGCGCGGGAGGCCACCGTGGAGAAACGGCGCGGCGTCAGCGACTGGTACTCCTTCACCCTGGCCTTCAAGGGCGTGCTGCTCGAAGGGCTCGAGGTGGTCTTCATCGTGATCACCTTCGGCAGCAACCAGAAGAACATGGGCGCGGCGGTGATCGGCGCGGCCGCCGCGGTCGTCGTGGTCGACCGTCACCGGCATCGCCGTGCGGGCCCCGCTGACCAAGGTGCCGGAGAACTGGATGAAGTTCGCGGTGGGCGTCATGCTCACCAGCTTCGGCACGTTCTGGGGCGCCGAGGGCGCCGGCGTCGAATGGCCGGGCAACGACGCCGCCCTGCTCGTCCTCGTCCCGGTGATCGCCCTGGTCGGGGGCCGCTTACATCTTCTGGCTGCGCTCGCGCAAGGCCACCACGGCCGCCTCGGCCAAGGAATCGGAGGTTGTCGGCTCATGAACCGGCTCAAGGCGTTCGGCGCGTTCTGGTACGACTTCATCGTCGGCGACGACTGGCACGTCGCCGTCCTGGTCGTGGTGGGCCTGGCCGTCACCGCCATCCTGGCCCGGGTGGCCCACGTGAACGCGTGGTGGCTGCTCCCCGTGGTCGTCTTCGCCGCCCTCGCCTGGTCCCTGCACCGGGCGACGGCGACCGCGGGCAAGCGGTAACGCCTCGCGCGGGCGTTACCCACAGGGCCTTGGAGACGTCAGTTCCCTTGACCGAAGTTCTACCTTAACGTAGAACTTCTACGTAAGTGTAGATGTCGTTGCGCGGCGCGCGCGGCGCAGACGGCCGGAGCGGAGGATCAGCAGAGGATGGGCGAGACCGACCGGCGGGGCGCCGGGGAGCTGGCCGGGCAGGTGCTCGGCATCCTGCACGCGGCCGCGGGCCCCTGTCCCCGGCGGACGTGCGCGAGCGCCTCGGCGGCGGACTGGCCTACACCACCGTGGTCACCATCCTGTCCCGGCTGCACGCCAAGGGCGTGCTGGACCGCGAACGGGCCGGGCGCGCCTACCGCTACGCCCCGGTGGCCGATCAGGCCGGCCTGGCGGCCCTCCGTATGGCCCGCGACGCTGGCGGGCGAGGCTGACCACGAGGCGGTGCTGGCCCGGTTCGTGTCCGGCCTGTCGCGCGAGGACGAGCAGGCGCTTCGCCGACTGCTCGGCGGACGCCGGCGACGTAGGCGCGGCCGTGGACCTGGCCGTTTACCTCCCGCTGGCGCTGCCGCTGTGCGCGGCGGCAGGCGCGTGGCCGCTCGCGGACGCGCCTGCCGCCGGCGCTGGCGACCTGGCTGCTCACCGGCGTGGCCGTGGCCCTGGCCGCGATGAGCACCGCGCGTCCTCGGCATCCTCGCGCTGACCGCTGTCCTTCGCATCCAGCTCGTGGCCTCGCTGGCCGACCTGTCGGCCGCGGTGATGCGGCGGGATGACCCGGCGTCGCTGTCGGCCGCGCTGGGAGCGGCGGCGCTGCTGGCCGCGGCCGTCGTGGCCGCGGCGCGCGCGGGCTGGCGGCGCGCCCGGGCCCTGCTCCTGGCCGCCCGGCGGGCCCGCTGCCTGCCCGGGTCGGGCCAGGTGGTGGTAATCCCGGACCGGCGCCGCGGACGCGTACACCGCGCCAGGCTGGCCGGCCCGGATCGTGATCACGGCCGGGATGCTGGACGCCCTGGCCCCGGCCGAGCGCGACGTGCTGCTGGCCCACGAGCGGGCGCACGCCGCCCACCACCACTACCTGTTCAGCGCGCTCAGCCACCTCGCGGCCGCGGCGAACCCGCTCCTGCGCCCGGTGGCGGCCGCGGTTGGCTACACCATCGAGCGGTGGGCCGACGAGGCCGCCGCCGGGCAGTGCGGGAACCGGCGGCTGGCGGCCACGGCCGTGGCCAGGGCCGCCCTGGCCTCATCCCGGACGAGCGGCGGCGCCCGCAGGCGCGCTGGCCGCGGTGACCGGCATCACCGGCGCGCTGGGCCCCGCGGCCCGGGCGGCCCGGCGCCGGTCACCCGGCCCGGTGCCGCGCCGGGTGGCGGCCTTGCTCGCCCCGGCTCCCTCGGCGCGCCCGCTGCTGGTCGCGGCGGCGGTGGCGGTGGTCATTGTGTCCGCGGTCGCCGCCCTGGACGCCGCCAGCGACCTGCACGCCCTGGTCGAGCTGGCCCAGGCCCCGGGCCTCCTGCGCCGACGCTGAGACTCCCCATGCCCGCCCTAAGCTCCGCAATCGCCTGCGCGCGCCCGCTTTGTCTCCTACTTAAGGACGTAAACGGGAGGCGAAAGACCGGCTTCGGGGAGGACGCTGTGGGCGGGCGCCGCTCAGTAGCGTGCCACCATGACGATGACTCAGGTGACGCAGCGCACCGGAGAGCCGCCCGGCTCGGCGCTCGCCGTGTCGACCGCCGGGCTGACCAAGCGCTTCGGTGACCGCACGGTGGTGGACGGCCTCGATCTGGCGATCCCCAGGGGCTCGGTCTGCGGGTTCGTCGGCCCGAACGGGGCCGGCAAGACGACGACCATCAGGATGCTCCTCGGCCTTATCCACCCGACCGCCGGGAGCCGGCTCGATCCTGGGCGGCAGCCTCACCGACCCGGCCAGCTACCTGCACAAGGTCGGCGCGCTGATCGAGTCCCCGGCCTTTTACCCGCAGCTGAGCGGAGTGGACAACCTGAAGGCGCTGGCGCGCCTGGGGCAGATCCCGCTGGCAGAGATCGTGCCGGCGCTAGAGCGCACCGGGATGACGGCGCGCGGCGTACGACAAGTACCGGTCGTACTCCCTCGGCATGAAGCAGCGCCTGGGCATCGCGGCGGCCCTGCTGCCCCGGCCCGAGCTGCTGATCCTGGACGAGCCGACCAACGGCCTTGACCCGGGCGGCATCGTCGAGATGCGCGGCCTGATCAGGTCGTTCGCCGACGACGGGATCACGGTCCTGGTATCGAGCCACCTGATCGCGGAGATCGAGCAGGTCTGCGACCACGTCGTCATGATCCGCGGCGGCCGCCTGGTGCACCAGGGGCCGGTCGCCGAGCCTGGCGGCGGGACAGCGGCCGGACATCGTGCTGGCGCCCGAGCATGCCGCCGACCTCACGCACCTGGCGAGCATCCTGACGTCCGCCGGCCTTTCGGTTGACGCATCCGCGGAAGACGGCACGGTCGTCGTCAAGGCCCCGGGCGCCACCGCCGCCGACCTGAACCGGCTCGCCGCGGCCGAAGGGATCACCCTGCGGCAGATCTCCGAGCGGACGCACAGCCTCGAGGACCTGTTCTTCCGGTTGACCGGGACCGGCGCGGCCATGAGCCGCGGCCAGGAGATGGGAGCGATCAGGTGATCGGGGCCGTCCTTCTCCAGCGAGTGGGTCAAGCTCAAGCGCATGACCTTGCTGCTGCCCGCCTTCCTCGGGCTCGCCGCGGCGGCCTGCCTGTTCGTGGTGCTGATCTTCAGCAACGCCCCCGCGCACGGCTCTGGCGGCGGCCTGCCGTCGCTGCAGCAGCTCGCACGACCCAACGGCCTGGTCTTCGGCCTCACCCGGGCGACGTTCCTGCTCGGCGTGGTCGCGTTCGGCACCGCCGCCGCCCAGATCGCCAGCGAGTACAGCCTCGGCACCATGCGCCAGCTCCTGGTCCGCCAGCCGCGCCGGGTCACGCTGCTGGCCGGCAAGCTGCTGGCGGTCGTCACGTTCATGGTGCTCGCCACCGCGTTCGCCGCGGTCGCCGCGTTCCTCGCCGCGTGCGCGATGGCACAGTCACGCGGCGTCTCGACCAGCGCCTGGTTCACCAGCACCGGGTTCGGCGACCTGCTCGAAGGCGCTCGGCAACATCGAGCTGGCCGTGATCGGCTACAGCATCCTGGGCCTGGTGATCGGCCAGTTCCTTCGCTCAGCCGTGGCCGCGGTCATCCTGGGCTTCGCCTGGCTCCTGGTCGTCGAGCAGTTCATCTTGACCCGCATCGTGCCCGGCGCCGCGCCGTGGCTGCCGGGGATCTCACTGTCCACGATCGCGGGCGGCGGCAACGCCGACTTCAGCATCTGCTACACCCACGGGCTGATCGTCGCGGTCGTCTACATCGTGGCCGCGAGCGCCGCGGCGTGCGGTCACGTTCGCCCTCCGGGACGTGACCGCGTAGCGCCGGATGACTGGCGAGGATGCCACCAGAACGCGGCAATGGGGTTGAGGCCGAGCGCCCAGCCAACGGCGGGAACCAGAACCGCCCGCGTACAGCAGGCACGCGGCTGACGGGTACCCCATACCCAGCGTGCTGGCGCATGAAGTCGCCGAGCGCGGCTCCCGAGCGCAAATACCGTGAACGCCGCCGTCCAGTAAAACGCCTCCCGGCGGCGGGTCGAGGACGCTGTTGAGCGACAGCGTTCCCTCGCTCCCGCGCCAGGCCGCGAGCACCCCGGTCAGGATCGCTGCCCACAGTGCCGTGACCGCTCCGTAGGGCAGCCGAAAGGCTAGGTGCAGCGTGTCCGACGCCCCGGTGCCGGCGACCGCGGCCGCGTAGGCGAGCAGCCAGTACGCTGCCGGGGCGTAGCGTTGTGCGCGCAACTGCCAGGCCAGGCCGGTGAGGAGCAGGGCCGCCTCGGCGGCAGCCGCCGTCCAGCGCGGCGGCCGGGCAACACGCAGCTGGAAGTGGCCTCGCCAGCCGCGGTGGTAAGCAGCAGGAGCACCCAGAACAGCGGCGTGACCTTCGGCACCTTCGACCGCGAGGGGACGCGGGGAACGCGGGGGCTCGCGGTTCCTCGCTCACATCACCCGCCTCTGGTCGCTCGTGGTCGGTTACCCACGCTAGGGTCCGGGCGGGCGGTCGCACGACCTCCGGCAGGACGAAGGCACCCGGCCCCGGTTCATCCTCAGGTTGGATGTGAAGGCCCAGCAACCTGCGGTTAAGTCGTCACGGAGGACACTATGGGAATGATGACCGACCGCACGGGCCCGCAGTGGACCTCGCTGCACCCGCCGGAGGAGATAGCGGGCGCGCTGTTCAGCCGGGGCCGGCACATCGTGCGCACCCGCCCGCTGGCGACCGACATGCTGCTGGCGGCGGTTCTATTGGGGCTGTCGACGGTGTGGCTGACCGGGACGGTCTTCGCCACGCCCCGTAATGCCATCGTGCAGGCCCTCCTGGTGGCGACAGTGGCCCTGCGCCGCTTCTGGCCCGCGCCGGTGTTCCTGGTCGCGAGCGCCATCGCGTTCGCGCAGTGGCTGGTCGGCTTTCCCCTCATCGGGGACGGCGTCCTGCTCATCTGCCTCTACACCGTGGCGGCCCACGAGTCGTGGGTCCGGGCGGCCCTGGCCGCAGCCCTGCTCGAGGTAGGAGTCTTCATGGCCGCGCTGAAGTGGGAGCCGTCCGGCACCGCGCCACGGTCGCTGCTGTTCCTGACCGGCACCGTGGTCGCCGCGCTGTTCAGCGGGCTGGCGGTCGCGTCCGGCAGCAGGTACCTGGCCTGGATGGACGAGCGGGCCCGGCGGCTGGCGGTCGAGCGGGACCAGCAGGCGGCGATCGCCGCCGCCGGCGAGCGCACCAGGATCGCGCGTGAGCTGCATGACATCGTCTCGCACAGCCTGTCCGTGGTGATCACCCTGGCTGATGCGGCCGCGGTGGTCAGCCGGTCCGATCCCGGGCGCGAGGCCATGGCCGAGGTTTCCGAGGCCGGGCGCCAGGCCCTGTCCGACATGCGGGCGATGCTCGGCGTGCTGCGGACCGATGACCCGCCGGCCGACATGGCCCCGCAGCCCGGCCTCGGCCAGCTCGGCGAGCTGGTCCAGCGGGTCCGAGCGACCGGGCTCGCGGTCACCCTCGACATCGAGGGGACGCCGTTCCCGCTCGGCGCCGCGGCCGGCCTGACCGCGTACCGGATCGTGCAGGAGGCGCTGACCAACACGATCCGGCATGCCTCGGCCACCCGGGCCCAGGTCACCCTGCACTACGATGCGCCCCGCGTCCACGTGCGAGTGGCCGACGACGGCGCCGCCGCGCCGCCCGGTGACCACCAGGGACACGGCATCGAGGGGATGCGCGAGCGTGCCGCGCTGCACGGGGGCACGGTAACCGCCGGCCCGGCGCCGGAGGGCGGCTGGGCGGTGGCCGCCACGCTGTGCCTGGATCCCGGAATGGCGGCCGCGTGAGCATCTCGGTGCTGCTGGCCGACGACCAGCCGCTCTTGCGCCGCGGGTTCCGCATGATCATCGAGTCCGAGGGGGACCTGACGGTCACCGGGGAGGCCGGGGACGGCGCCGAGGCGGCCGAGCGCGCCCGCTGGAACCCGCCCGACGTGGTCCTGATGGACATCCGCATGCCCGGCACCGACGGGGTCGAGGCGACCCGTCGCATCGTCGCCGCCAACCCGGCCGTTCGGGTGCTCGTACTGACCACGTTCGACCTCGACGAGTACGCGTTCGGCGCGGTGCGCGCCGGGGCCAGCGGCTTCCTGCTCAAGGACGTCCGCCCGGCCGAGCTGGTCAGCGCCATCCGGACGGTCGCGGCGGGTGACGCCGTCGTCTCACCCCGGATAACCCGTCGCCTCCTCGAGGAGTACACCCAGGTCATGCCGGTGCCGACGGCCCAGCGGGCAGAGCGCTACCCTCGGCTTTCCTCGCTCACCGCGCGGGAGAACGAGGTGCTCGAGGCGGTGGCCCGCGGGCTGTCCAACGCCGAGATCGCGGCCGCCCTGTGCGTGTCGGAGACAACGGTGAAGTCCCACGTAGGGCGGATCCTGGCCAAGCTCGGCCTGCGGGACCGGGTCCAGATCGTGGTCCTCGCCTACGAGGCCGGCCTTGTTCGACCCGGAACGCTCAGGGAAGCTATGCCAGGCAAGGACGACTGACCGGGAGGCAGACGAACAACAGGGTCATCCGACCAGGCTGCGGCCGGCACCGCGCCCGTTCTCCCCCCCGGATGGTCGGTGAAGAGGAGAACCTGACCGCCCCAGCCGGCTCTGCGCTGGGGTTCCTGGTAGGCGGGCGTCATTCGAGTGGCTGGCGGCCGAGCCCGGCCGGGTCGCGGCCGGACAGCAGCCAGCCGAGGAGGGTCGCGGCGAGCGGCATGCCGACCAGGATCACCAGCAGGTTGGCTACCGGAAGGCTGGTCAGCGACGCTAGGCCATCGAGTGAGTTGCTGCGGAAGAAGCCGATCGCCGCGAGGTAGCCGCCGATGATCCCGACCACGGCGCCGGTGAACGCGAGCGCGCCCGCGGTCGCCGCCGTGATCGTGCGGCGGGTGATGCCGCTCGCCCCGGCGGCGGTGAGGGTGCGCAGGTCACGGGCCGCCTCGCTGCGGACCAGGCCGACGCTCATGCCGAGGATGCCAAGGGCGAGCACGATGCCGAAGAGCGTGGCCGCGTCGATGATCTGCGCCAGCGACGGGATGCTGTTGCGGGTCTCGACGCTCATGCCGGGGGCTGCGGCCGCGAGATGCTGGGCGGCGGTGACCTGGGCGGGGGTTAGGCCGTCCGCCACGGCGATGAGCCAGCCAGTCGTCTGGACCGAGCTTTGCAGGTGGAGCGCGGTGACCGCGTGCTCGGTGATCACCGTGTTCGGCGCGGAGGTGCCGGAGGGAAGCTGGCTGACCTCCTGGATCGGCGGGTTCGCGCTGCATGACTGCGCCGGGCAGGGCCACGGGTTGTTCCCGCTTGGCCCGTTGCCCCGGGGGCCCAGGCCGCCATAGGTGAGCTGCATCAGGCTCATCGAGGACAGGCCGGGCCGCATCGTGAGGATGTCGGCGCCGGGGTCGACCTCGCCCTGGCTGATGCCGAACGCCGCGAGCAGCTGCGGGGTGGCCACGTAGACCGGGCCGGACCAGGAGCGCCCGGGCGCGGCGTGGATGAGGCCGGCGCTGGTCGATTCCAGCGCGATCACCTTGCTCGTGCCAAGGTCGGCGGCGATTTCCACCGCGACCTTCTGGGCTTGCGCCGGGCTCACTGCCGGCGTGGCCGCCTGCCCGGCCGGGCCGCCCGGCGGCGGTCCTCCGTACGGGCCGGACGGGGCGTGGACGATGAGCTGGCTGGAGGTGAGGTTCGGGCCGGCGTAGTCGAGGACGTTGCCGAACCGGGCCGCGCTCGCGACGCAGATGATGACCGCGATCAGCGTGCTGAGGCTGATCGCCGCCAGCGCCGGGCCGGACCGTGCCCGGTAACGGGCGAGGTCCCGTAGTGCCAGCCTTATCGCGATGGGGGCGCGGTGGCCGGCCACGGCGACCACCCCCAGGAGGGCGGGGGCCAGCAACACGATGGCCACGGCGAGCGCGACGAAGCCGATGACGACTTCCAGCATCCCCTTACTGTCGCCCCCGCTCGCGCCGGCCATGCCGAGCAGGAAGAATGCGACGACCAGGAAGCCGAGGCCGACCGGAACCGCCAGGTGGCGTGTCTTCCTCGGCGCGGGCAGGCCGGCCAGCCAGCGCCGCGACAACCGGGGTTTTTGCGATGGCCTTGGCCGGGCGGGAGGCGGCAAAGCAGGTCGCGATGACCGCGAGGGCCATGGAGATGCCGATGACCGTCCACGGCAGCTGGAACACGCCCATCAGGTGGTGCGCGCTGTTCTCCGCTTGCGGGCGGTAGGCGAGCCAGGCCAGGAAGCCCAGCCCCAGCCCCGCCACGGCGCCGACGACGCCAGTGGCGGCGCCGTTGGCCCACATGACGAGCCTGATGTGCCGCTCCGTGGCGCCCTGGGCGGCGAGCATGCCGATCGCCCTGAGCCTGCGTTGCGCGAGGACCGTGAAGCCGCCGATGCCTACCAGCGCGATCAGCAGCATGCCGAGGACGGCTGCGGCGACCGAGATCGTCTCGGGGTTGATCGCGTTGGTGTTCGCCACCGTCTGCGCGGTGGTCACGTTCACGCCCGTGACCCTTTGGAGGCTCTCCGCGGTCTGGCCCTGAGCGTCGAACAGTACCGTGGCGTTGGCCGGCGCGGTGACCTGGCCGGGAGCGACCAGGGCGAACTCGTCGAGCAGGCTCTGCGGGTTCTGGACGACGCCGGTCACTTGCCAGGTCTTGCCGGCGACGGTCCAGCTGCGGCCGACGCCGAGCTTGAAGTCGGTGGCGACGCCGGCGGTCACCGCGATCTGGTCCGCGGTTGCCGGGTAGTGGCCGCTGACCAGGGACAGCATCGGACCGCCGAACGGCCCGTGCGGGTCCTGCGCTCTCAGGTCGAACGTGTTCTCGGTGCCCGGGACCGGCACGCTCTCGTTCTGGATTACGTCGGATCGGCCGTAGCGCCCGGTGAGATCCCTGATCTCGGCGTTGATCTTCGCGGGCGGGCGGCGAGAGTGACGGCGTCCTGCGCGCTGCCGAGCACCCCGGCTACCGGGGCCGGGGTGTCAATCGCGACCGTGGCGGCGACGACGGTAGCGCCGACCGCGACCGTGATCAGGGCGAGGATGAGGAACTGCTGCCGCCATTCGCGGCGCAGCAGCCGCATCGCCCATCGGATGACAGCGCGGCGGGCCGGCGTGCCGCCTCCCGGCCTTCCCCGCATAGGCCGTTCGGTTACCGCCGCGCTCACTGGTTATAGCCCGGGGCGAGGAGGGATTCCGGCCCCGGCGCCGGGGCGGTCTGGTCGATCACCCGGCCGTCCCGCAGGAACAGCACCCGGTCCGCCCAGGAGGCGAGCTGCGCGTCGTGCGTCACGACTACCGCCGTCATCCCGGCCTTCTTGCAGGCATCGTGGAGCAGGCGCATCACCGCCCCGGCGTTGACCGTGTCCAGCGCGCCGGACGGCTCGTCAGCCAGCAGCAGCCTCCGCTCGCCCACCATCGCCCGCGCGATCGCCACCCGCTGCCGTTCGCCGCCGGATATCTGGTCCGGGTAGTGGGAGGCGCGCTCGGCAAGGCCGAGCTGGTCGAGCACCTTGAGCGCCGCCGCCCGGGCCTTGCGGGCGGACGTGCCGTCCAGCTCGAGCGGGAGCGATACGTTCTCCGCCGTGGTCAGCCCGGGCAGCAGGTTGAAGTCCTGGAACACGTAGCCGATCACCCGCCGCCGCAACTGCGCCTTGGCGCCGCGCGACGCCCGGCTGACCGGCTCACCAGCGATCAGCACATCGCCCGTGGTCGGCTCCTCCAGCGTGCCAGCGATGGTCAGCAGCGTGCTCTTGCCCGAACCGCTTGGGCCCATGACCGCGATCATCGAGCCCTCGTCCGCCGTCAGGGTGACCTCGCGCAGCGCGTGCACCTCGGCGCTGCCCTGCCCGTAGGACTTCGATACCTGGTGCAGCTCCAGCATGCTCATCGCTGTGTCCTCGCTTCCCGCCGGTGCCGTGGCAGCGGCGCTCGTCCCGGGTCCGGTGGGTCGGCCCGGTCCGCCGGGGTCATCGACGAATCGGCTGCCGCTCGCCGGACACGGGCTTCGGCGGCGTCCAGCCACCTGACCACCGAGTCGAGCCGGAACAGCTCGGCGTCGATCGCCAGCGCCGTGTTGAGGTCGTTTCCGGTGTCGTCTTCCCTGATCCGGGTCCACCGCTGCATCAGCTCCACCAGGTAGCGCCGGTGCGCCTGGATCACCGCGTTCACGTCGATGCTTGGCACGCGCAGGGCCACGAGCACCTTCATCACGAGTTCGTCGCGCGGCGGCGAGCTCAGGTCCGGCGGCGTGCGCAGCCAGCTGGCCAGCTCCTGCTCGCCGTCGGCGGTGATACGGAAGCCCTTCTGCGGACCCTCGTCGCCGGTCCCGTCGGACTCCACGAGCCCGTCACGCTCCAGCCGCTGCAGCGTCGTGTACACCTGGCCCACGTTCAGCGGCCAGACCTCGCCCGTGCGGGCCTCAAATTCCTCGCGCAACCGCAGGCCGTACTTCGGACCCTCGCTCAGCAGCGCGAGCATCGCATGGCGGATGCTCACTACTCGACCCCACTTAGCATCATGCCGAGTAGCATACTGAGTATCATACTCAGTCGCAAGCCTGACCGCCTCGTGCTCCACATACCCCCTGGGGGTATGTCAAGGCGGGCGCCGTCGGCCGTAGGGCCCGGGACGCGCGGTCCCGGCGGGACAGGCCGACCAGCGCCGCGAACCCCCTCGGCGTTACAAGCCGGTTGAGCTGGAAATATAACTCTCCGGAGCGAAATGACTCCTCCTGACATCGGTGGCGCACGGGCAGGCGGCGCGGAGCGGCACGTCGGACGCTGAGGGGCATCGTTGGGGCTGAGCGAGCTGATCTCCGGGCACAGGCCGGGCAAGTCGCAGCAGGCGACCCGGGCACAGGACACGAGCGGGCCACGTGAGGCCGGCCGCCAGCGCCGGCCGCGGCTGTCGCCTGTCGAGATCCTGAAGGCGGCGGCGCGGGCCGGGTACCGGGACTGGTGGCGCATCCTGGGCGCGGCGATCGGGGTCTCGCTGCTCAGCTCGGGCCTTGAGATCGTGGTCGACCACTACGTGGACCCGTCGGACGGATGGTTGTCGCTCACCGCGTCGCTGACCACCACCGGGGTCAGCCTGCTCGGCACCGTGCTGCTGTCCGGCTTCGTCTGCCGGCTGATCAGCGCGGCCGAGCACGGCGGCCAGCGGCTCAGCCTGCCCCGGCTGGTCCGGTCACTGCCCTGGGGGCGACTGATGGCCGCCGACGTGCTCGTCGCGCTGATCACGGTGGTCGGCCTGCTGCTGTTGGTCATCCCGGGCCTGGTGGCGCTGACGCTGCTCTCGGTGGTCGGGCCGGTCATCGAGATCGAGCACCAGAAGGTCGGCGCCGCGATGCGCCGGTCGATGCGGCTGACCCGGCCCCACCCGTGGACGGTCATCCTGCTGGCCACCGTGCCGCTCGCGGTGGCCGGGGAGCTCGAGGCGATAGCGCCCGAGCCGCACCACGCCGGCGACATCGTCCAGTTCCTGGTGATCCGCGGCCTCGCCGAGGGCGTCGTGGAGGCCTGCATCGCCGTCATCCTGGTCGAGCTGTGCTTCCGGCTCATGGCCGCGCACACGGCCGCCGCCAGGGCCGACGCGGCAGCCCCAGGCGACACCGCGGCCGACGCGACAGCCTCAGGCGACAACGAGGCCGGGCGGGCCGCCCGGCCGTCCGGGGACGGCTCCGTCGCTGGTTTACCGCCCAGGATCAGCGGAAACAGGCATGTGACTACATAAAGTCACTGGAGGTAACGAAATGTATCAAGGATTGACGACGGAACCGCAGCTGCCGCAGCTGGATGTGTACCCGGCCCGGCACCAGCGGCGGCTGACCGTGTTCTTCCGCCTGCTGCTGCTGATCCCGCAGCTGATCGTGGTGTGGCTGCTGGGCATCGTGACGTTCTTCGTGGCGATAGCGGCCTGGTTCGCGGCGCTCGTCCTCGGGCGGCTGCCGCAGTGGGCAGCGGAGTTCCTGGCCGGTTACGTGGCCTACAGCACCCGGGTGTACGCGTCGCTGTACCTGCTGGTCGACAGCTACCCGCCGTTCGCGTTCGCCGCGCCGGAGTCGCCGGTGCAGGTCGATCTGCATCCGGGCGGGCTGAACCGCCTGGCGGTGCTGTTCCGGATCATCCTGGTGATCCCGGCCGCCATCATCGCCAGCATTGTCACGTCCGGGTGGCACGCGCTGGCGTTCTTCTGCTGGCTGGCGGTCCTGATCCTGGGGCGGACGCCGGAGCCACTGTTCAACGCGACCACCGCGATCCTGCGGTACGAGATGCGCCTGCAGGCATACTTCCTGATGCTCTCCTCCGCCTACCCCAAGCGGCTGTTCGGCGACCCGGAGGCCGCGGGCGCGCTGCCGCAGGGCACCGTGGTGCGGGAAACGCCGGCCGGGGAGGCCGAGACCCGCACGACGGAAACCGGGGACACCGGACTGCGGGACACGCCGCCCCAGGGCAACCCGCAGGCGGCCGGGACGGCCGGGCAGCCCGACCCGGACGACGGCCTGCCGCGGTACAGCGAGCCCCAGGAGACGCCGCCGGACGCGTGGCGGGCGGAGGACCCGGCGCAGCCCGGCCCGGGGGACGCCGGGGTGCGCGCCACCGGACCGCAGCCCGCCGGCCTCTCGCCGACGCGGCCGCTGCTGCTGACCACCGGCGGCAAAGTGCTGCTGGCGGTGTTCATCGTGGCCGGTCTGGCGGCGGGCCTGGGCAGCGGCTTCGGCTCGGACAACAACAACACGACGGTCACCACGACCACCTCCTCGACGGGCCACCCGTAGGCCGGCGGGCCGGCTCAAGACGGGCCGACTGGAGGCTGGCGGCGAGGCCCGGGCCGCCCGCGCTCGCCGGTCACGCAGGGCGACGAGCGCCCCCGCCACCGAGCCAGCCAACCGGGGCAAATTATTAAGGAAAAGCAAGAACTCCCTGGTCAGGACGCATTATTCGCCTTTGGCAACAATCACCTTCATGGTCACGATATAGTCACTACGATCGACTCAAGGGTCAGTGCACCGGTTCCGGCGCTTTCGCGCGCTATGGATAGATTCTTGGTGGGACGTTCTAACGTGACAACGCCAGAGGTACCCCCATCTGGAAGGCACGGCCGCCCGGCTAAGACGCGTACCCACGCCCATCAGTGGCGCCTGTTCTCCCTGGTCGCGCTGCTCGCGGTGGTGATGGCCGGGCTGGGCTACGCCTTCTACCCGCGCGCATCGGCCGCGTCGCCAGTGATCGAGCCCCAGGCGGGCGCGGCCGACGGGGCGGGCGGCACGGCCGATTCCGCCCGGACCCGGCGCCGATCGCCATCGCCACGGCCAAGATGCCGAAGGGCGCCACGACGAAGGTGAGCGGTTCGACCAGCGCGGTCAAGTCGTCGCTGGTGCCGCTGGCGGGCAGCGAGGGCAACGCCGGGAAGCTGCTGCTGAACGAGCCCGGCTCCGCGCTCACCGCGTGGAACCAGACGTCGTCGTACTGCCCGGCCACCAACGACTACCTGGCCGACGGGACGGTGGGCACCGACTCGGGCGGTGGCGTGACGCTCACCACCAGCAGCAAGCCCGGTAGCTGCGTGGCCCTCATCAGCCCGTCCACCTACTCGTCGGCCGTCATCGAGGCCGAGATGTACTACCCGGCGGTGCCCGGCAAGCCGGGGACCATCGCCAACTGGGCGGGGCTGTGGCTGACCGACAGCGCGCGCTGGCCGGAGGCCGGCGAGCTGGACGCCAGCGAGATCGAGCCGGTCGACGGGGAGAACGCGGTGACCTGGCACAGCGGCACGACGGGGTCGGAGTTCACCGCGTCGACCGCCAGCTTCTCCCCGCTCGTCCTGCCGACGCAGGGCGCCAACCTGACCCCCGGCTGGCACACGATCGACGTCGTCTACACCAAGGGCTACTTCGCGGTGTACTACGACGGGCACGAGTTCACCAGCTACAGCAGCGCCAACGTCACCGGCGCCCCGCTGAACGTCTACTTCACCTCGGTCAACAGCCCGGATACCAGCGCCGTGGAAAATGCCATCGGCGGCCCGCCGGTCAACTCGGCCAACGCGCCCTCGACCATGGCGGTTAAGTACCTGCGCATCTGGACCTGCTCCCGGTCGATCACCGGCGGCCAGCGCCCGGCCGGCGGCGAAGGTAACGAACAGTGGCCCCCCCGCGACGAGCGCGGGAGGCCACGGGCACGGGGGTACGTGGTCCTCCCCCGGGAGCTAAGCGCGGTGGTCGACGATGCGCCGCATCTTGCCTTCCGAGCGCTCGACGGTGTCCGGCTCGGCGGCCTCGACGGCGATCGTGACGCCGACCAGGTGCTTCACCCGGTTGGCCACCCGCTGCGCGGCCGCGGCGCCGTCCCCCGGCGTGACCGATGGCTGCCGCTCCACCTTGACCAGCCAGCGTGTCCATGTTGCCCCGGCGGTCCAGGTGGCACTGGAAGTGCGGGGTCAGCTCGGGCTCGCCCAGGATGAGTTCCTCGATCTGGGTCGGGAAGACGTTAACGCCGCGGATGATCATCATGTCGTCGGTGCGGCCGGTCCCCGCTCGATCCGCCGCATCGCCGGCCGGGACGTCCCGGGCAGCAGCCTGGTCAGGTCACGGGTGCGGTAACGGATGACCGGCATGGCCTCCCTGGTCAGCGAGGTGAGCACCAGCTCGCCGGGCTGGCCGTCCGGCAGTACCTCGCCGGTGTCCGGGTCGATCACCTCGGGGTAGAAGTGGTCCTCCCACACGGTGGGGCCGTCCTTGGTCTCGACGCACTCCTGGGCGACGCCCGGCCCGATACCTCAGACAGCCCGTAGATGTCAACGGCGTCGATGCCGGCCCGCTCCTCCAGGGCTTCGCGCATGCTGTCGGTCCACGGCTCGGCGCCGAAGATGCCGATGTTCAGCGACGACGTGCGCGGGTCGATGCCCTGGCGCTCCATCTCGTCGAGCACGGTGAGCATGTAGGAGGGCGTGGCCATGATGATGCTCGGCTGGAAGTCCGCGATCAGCCGCACCTGCCGCTCGGTCTGGCCGCCGGACACCGGGATGACCGTGCAGCCGAGCTTCGTCGCCCCGTCGTGGCAGCCGAGCCCGCCGGTGAACAGGCCGTAGCCGAAGGCGATGTGCGCGATGTCCCCGGGGCGCCCACAGGCCGCCCGGATGCTTCGGGCCATGACGGTAGCCCAGGTCTCCAGGTCGTTCCTGGTGTAGCCGACCACCGTTCGTCAGGCCGGTGGTCCCCGACGAGGCGTGCACCCGGACGACCTGCTCGCGCGGCACCGCGAACATGCCGAACGGGTAGTTCTGCCGCAGCGTCTCCTTGGTGGTGAACGGCAGCTTCGCCAGGTCGGCCAGGCTCTTCACGTCGTCCGGGTGCAGCCGGCCGCGTCGAACGCCGCCGTGTAGTGCGGCACGCTGGCGTAGGCGTGCCGCAGCGTCAAGTGCAGCCGCTCAAGCTGAAGCGCGCGGAGCTCGTCAAGCGAGGCGTGCTCGACCGGCTCTACGTTGGCGTCGGCGGGGATTGGCTGCTTGGGCATTGGTACTCCAGAAAAGA
>CAVVKP010000038.1:0-120651 GCA_963748785.1 uncultured Actinomycetota bacterium
GACGGGCGCGCCGCTCGGCTCGCTCCACCAGTCCTGGACGGCGGCCGCCGCGCTCGACTGGCTGCTCGACGAGGACTAGGGCAGGGTTCCCGCCCGCCGTGGCGGGCACCTGGCGGCTCATCGCGTGGCCCTCTCCGCACAGTGCCGGAGAGGGCCACAGGCCTTTACCTGATCGACGCAGCCGACAGCTAAGCTTACTGGCAGGGCCGGGCAACGCGGGCGCCGTCGTCGCGGAGCACGCCCCCGTTCATCTCCCTAGATCTCTTGATTTTCCCCGGGCGACACTGAGGGTCGTCCAGCCAGGCCAGCGTGTGCACCGTGCCGTCTCGGGCCACGAGCCGGGCGGGCAGCCTCAGGCCGGTCAGCCAGGGCAGCGCCTGCCGCCCCCTGATGATCGCCGCGGTGGCGGCGGTGTTCGCGTCCGCGCAGGTAGCGGCGGCCACCGACACCGTCCGCCAGACCGGCGCGGCCGGCCGGCGGTGCGCGGTCGAGGATGTGGTGCAGCACGTCGCCGCCGCGCCGCCAGCGCCGCGCCGCCGTCGATGACGTGGCCAGCCCCCGTCGCGGATCGTCACGACCTGGCTCGGCCCCTCGGCCGCCGCACCGGGCAGCCCGGTCCGGTCCTGCACCCGGATCCGCCACCGTCCCCCGGCGCCTCCCCGGCTACCGCCGTGTCACCGCCCAGGCTGACCAGCACCCCGCAGCCCAACTCGCCCGCGATGCGCTCCGCCGCCCGGTCCGCCGCCCATCCCTAACCGTCGCCCCCAGGTCAAGCTCTGCCCAGCCGGCACGGTAAGCCGCCCAGCCGCCACATCGACATGAACCGACCGCCACCCCGGAACCACCCGCACGCTGACCCTGCCGTCAGTTCGGCCCCCTCGCCCTCAGCAGCGTCGGTCGCGGGTCAGCTCGGCGAAATCCCGGTCATAGCCCAGGTCAGCCAGGACCCCGCCCACCGTCGGGTCCACGTCCCCGTCGGTAATCCGCGCCGCCCGCAACGCCACCGCCACCGCCTCGGCCAGCAATGGGCTGACCGAAAGGGTCGCCGGCCCGGTAGCCCCGGGCCACGTCCCCCACCAGCACCAGTTCCGAGTCGGCCCGGAACCGGGAACACGCCAGGTCCAGGTCCAGCAATTCATCCTCGAGCAACTTCCGCGCCGTACCAATGCCACCGGGGTCAGTCACCACGAGCTGGACCAGCATCCCCAGCGCCGTCCAGGCCTCGAACCTAGTCCCGCCCGCCCCCTCGGCAGGCCCCTCATCCTGCCCCCCGACGCATCACCTAGCGTCATGCCTACTCAACCCTTCCAAAGGCGGCGCGGTGGCCCTGGGAGATCATCCGCCGGCCTTCCGAAGATGCCCGGCGGTGATCCTCCCAGGCCACAAGGACCACTGTGAGTTTCGACTTTGGACTTTGACCTTGAGACTTTGACTTAACGCAAAGCCCCGATTCGACCGTCAGGTGCCGCCGGATGTGGAGCCGCCACCACTACCGCCGGAGATATATCCGGCGCGCTCGCCGGCGCCTGCAACCCGCCCTGGCCGCTGGTTGAACTGCTGCTCTGCTGGACGACCGGCGACCGGAGCGGTACCGGTGGTCGGCCGCGCTGCTGGCCCCGGGCAAGATCGCCGCGGTGGCGGCGGCCGCGGCGATGCTGACCGCCGACACCGTGACGGTGACCGCGGTGAGCCGGCGCCGTCCGCGCTCGCGCTCGGCGACCGCCTCGGCCGACGCGGCGGGCCGCCGGCGCGCGTGCGCCGCCTTCGTCCGCGCTACTCATGTCCATCAGTGTGACACGCCCGGCTGCAGGCACCGTCGGGAGATGATCAGAGGAAGCTCTGCCGGACCGGGCCGCCGCGACCGTGCGGCGGATGTTTTCATCGGCTGCCCAAGCTGCCACTATTTAGCAATGCGCAACGATGCCTCACCCGCTACCACGGTTTCCGACGCGGTGTTCCGCGCACGCCCGCGACGTGCTGCTCGCCAACTCCAGCGACTACGCCGCGGCCGTCGCCGCCTTCGCCTGGCCGGCGCTTGACGAGTTCAACTGGGCGCTCGACTGGTTCGACGCGATCGCGGCCGAGCACCCGGACCGGCTGGCGCTGCGGGTCGTGGGTGACGACGGTCGGACGAAGCGGTGAGCTACGCGGCCATGGCGACGAGGTCCTCGCAGGTGGCGAACTGGCTGCGCGGACTTGGGGTGCGGCGCGGCGACCACGTGCTGCTGATGCTGGGCAACGTCGTTCCGCTGTGGGAAATCATGCTCGCGGCCATGAAGCTGGGCGCGGTCGTCATCCCGGCGTCGACGCTGCTGCAGCCGGCCGATCTGGCCGACCGGATCAGCCGGGGCAGCGTCCGGCACGTGATCGCCGAGGTCGCGCAGGTCCCCAAGTTCGCCGAGACGCCGGGCGAGTGGACCCGCATCGCCGTGGGCACCGGCCGTCGGCCTGCCGGGGACGTCACGACGTCGGCGGGGCGCTGGGTCGACGTGGACAACAGCAAGGGCGGCTGCACCTCGGCCGATTCCGCGGCCGCCGCGATGTTCACGCCCGACGGCCCGACCCGGGCCGGACGACCCGCTGCTGCTCTACTTCACCTCGGGGACCACGTCCCAGCCGAAGCTGGTCAGCCACACCCACGCCAGCTACCCGGTCGGCCACCTGTCCACCATGTACTGGATCGGCATCCGGCCCGGCGACGTGCACCTGAACATCTCCTCGCCCGGCTGGGCCAAGCACGCCTGGTCGAACCTGTTCGCCCCGTGGAACGCGCAGGCCACGATCTTGATCCTGAACCAGAACCGGTTCAACGCCGCCGGGATGCTCAAGGCCCTCGGCGACTGCGGCGTGACCACGTTCTGCGCGCCGCCCACCGTGTGGCGGATGCTGATCCAGGCCGACCTGTCCGCCGCGGACGTCTCCGCGCTGCGTGAGTGCGTCGGCGGCGGGCGAGCCGCTCAACCCGGAGGTGATCGAGCAGGTCAGGCAGGCGTGGCAGATCACCGTTCGGGACGGCTTCGGCCAGACGGAGACGACCGCGCAGGTCGGCAACCCGCCCGGCCAGCCGGTCAAGCCCGGGTCGATGGGGCGCCCGCTGCCCGGTTACCCGGTCGTCCTGGTGGACCCGGTCACCGGCGAGCCCGGCCGGGACGGCGAGATCTGCCTGGACCTGAGCCGCCGCCCGCTCGGCCTGATGACCGGCTACGCGGGCGACGCTGAGCGGGACGCCGAGGCGATGCGCGGCGGGTACTACCACACCGGCGACGTGGCAACCTGCGGACGACGACGGCTACATCACCTACGTCGGGCGCACCGACGACGTCTTCAAGGCGTCGGACTACCGCATCTCGCCGTTCGAGCTGGAGTCTGTGCTGATCGAGCACGAGGCGGTGGCCGAGGCCGCTGTCGTCCCCTCACCCGACCCGCTGCGGCTCGCCGTCCCCAAGGCGTACGTCCTGCTCGCGGCCGGCCAGCAGCCCGGACCCGAGCTGGCCGGGGACATCATGGCCTTCGTCCGCGAGCGGGTTCCCGGCTACAAGCGGATCCGCCGGGTCGAGTTCGCCGAGCTGCCCAAGACCATCTCCGGCAAGATCCGCCGGGTCGAGCTGCGGGCACAGGAAACCGGGCCGCGCGCCGCCCGCGGCACGACCGAGTTCTGGGAGGAAGACCTCAGCCGCTAGGGCTAGACCCGGCCTTCGCATCAGGCACTTCGCGCTTCTTGCTGTTATCAGCAGGGGTGGCAATTTACGCGGAAACTATTTTTTCAGCGGAAACTTCATAGGCCCATGGCATTTGTTTCCGCCAGGATAAAGGGTTTCCGCGATCATGGCGGCGCCGGCCGCGCAGGTGCTGACCCGGTGCCGCCACCTAGCTGGTGACGTCGGCGGAGGTGAAGCGGGCCCAGGCGATGGACAGGAACAGCGCCGCGTACACGGCGAACGACGCGAGCCCGTGCCACAGCGTGGTGGTGTCGACCGGGCTGCGCAGCAACGAGTCGAAGGACGTCCACCAGTGGGTCGGCAGGTACGGTGCCACCGACCCGAACTGCGGGATGTTGTCCACCACCTCGCTGGCGACCACCAAGATGAGCAGCGCCGCGATCGCGCCGATGGAGTGCTCGGTGAACGTGGAGATCGCCAGGCCGATCGCGCCAAGTGCGGTCATCGCCGCGCACACGTACAGCGTCACCAGCAGCACGTGGGCCAGCCCGTCCGCCAGCGGCACCGTCGTGCCTGACAGCAGCGTGACCGGCCCGGCGCCGAACAGCGCCACCCCGATGACCAAGGCGACCACGGACACGACGAAGGTCGCGGTGGTCGCCCAGACGGCGATGGCCGCGAACTTGACCGCGAGCAGCCTGGTCCGGCCGGCCGGGACGGTGAGCAGGTAGCGGAGCGTGCCGTAGCCCGCCTCGCCAGCGACCGAGTCACCGGAGACGACCGCCACCACCACCGGCAGCACCAGGATCAACAGCAGCGACAGTGCGACGAAGGTCAGGAAAACCCCGTTGCCGGCCAGCTGGCTGAAGTACGCCGCGCCGTTGGCACCCGGCCCGCCGCCGCTGCCGCCGCCCCTTGGCGACGCGACCTTGAGGCTGATGCCGATCAGCAGCGGGAACGCCACGGTGACCAGCAGCAGCAGCTGGTTGCGCCGCCGGAAGAAGATGACCCGCAGCTCGTTGGCGAAGAACCGCAGGCTGCCCGCCACGGCAGCGCCCGGGTAGGCCGGCCGGGCAGGGCGACCCTGGCCCGCGACATCGCCGGGGCCGGCGGCCGCGGCGGCGGACGGCTCGTCGTCCACGCGGTTAGCGTTCGACATCGAAGCCCTCCCCGGTCAGGCCGACGAACAGGTCCTCCAGGCTGGGCGCCTCGACCGTCAGGCCACGCACGCCGACGCCGGCGTGCACCAGCTCGGCCGTGACCTTTTCCGGCTCGGCCTCGCCCAGTTCGGCCGTGACCAGGTCCTCGCCCGCCTCCGGGGCGGCCAGCTCCAGCCGGGCGAAGACCTCGAGGGCCGCCGCGACGTCGGCGGTGCGCACGGCGACCCGCGGCGCGGCGGTGCGGCGCAGCTCGGCCAGCTCGCCCTGGAAGACCAGCTTGCCCAGGCGCATCACGCCGACGTGGGTGGACACCTGCTCGACCTCCGCCAGCAGGTGCGAGGACACGAAGACGGTGATCCCTTCGGCGGCGATCTGCCTGATCAGCGCCCGGACCTCGCGGGTGCCCTGCGGGTCGAGGCCGTTGGTCGGCTCGTCGAGGATGATCAGGTCCCGCGGCGCCAGCAGGGCCGACGCGATGGCCAGCCGCTGCTTCATGCCGAGGGAGTAGTTGCGGAACTTCTTCCTGGCCGCGGCGGTGAGGCCGACGCGCTCCACGGCCTCGCCGATCCGGGCCCTGGCCGTCGCGGCGGAGGCGTCGCGGTCGGCGGCGTCGTAGCGGGCCAGGTTGTCCCAGCCGGACAGGTACGGGTAAAACGCGGGCCCCTCCACCAGCGCGCCGACCCTGGACAGGACCTGGACCGAGCCGTCTGGCATCGGGGTGCCGAGCACCTCGGCGGTCCCGCTCGTCGGGTAGGCCAGCCCGAGCAGCATGCGGATCGTGGTGGTCTTCCCCGAGCCGTTCGGCCCGAGGAAGCCGTAGACCGCCCCCCGGGGGACGGCCAGGTCGACGTGGTCCACTGCGACCTGGCCGCCGCCGAAGCGCTTGGTCAGCGCGGAGCTGGCGATGGCCAGCTCCGCGCCACGCTCGGCCCGGGTCACGGTCATCGGGCCGTGCCCGTCGGCTTCATCGGGGCTCCTCTAGTCAGGGGGCGGTGTGGCCCACCGCTGCGTACAGGACGCTCGGCTGCACCGCGCCAACGTACACCTTGCCCCCGGTGATCAGCACCGAGACCAGGCTGGTCGTGACCAGGCTGCCGGTGCCCCAGCTGCCGTGCACGGTCTTGGCCGACCCGAGCAGGGCGCTCATCAGCTCCTGCGGTGAGACGCCGACCCCCTGGCCGCCGGCCGAGTAGGCATCGGACTGCTTGCCGCTGCCCGCGCCGAATCCCTTGGTCAGGTCCGCTTGCGGGAACGAGACCACGGTGAGCCAGCTCTGGCCGTAGCTGCCGACGCCAGCGGGCTGCGACCGGGCGGCGCCACCGGGGGCGCTGTGCGCCGCCGGGAGCTTCACCACGTCCACGGAGGCACCCGACGGCGGGGTGAAGGCGAAGTTGGCCGGGTTCGGCGAGACGTAGTTCAGGTCGGTGTAGCCCACCTGGAAGGCGGGCGACGCGGAGCCCTTGGCGAACAGCTGCACGCGCAGCGGTACGCCATACTTGCCGTCGACCGCGATGACCACCCGGCCGACGAGCGAGCGCGAGTCCTTGGGCGCCAGGGCGAGCTGGTAGGACGGCTGGCCCGCCACCATCACGTTGTCCTGCACGGACACCAGGGTGGTCGCGCCCACCGCCTGCAGCACCTGGTTCGCGGCCTGCTGCGGCGTCATCGTGGTGGCCGGCAGCTTCGCCTGGGCGGCACCGAGCTTGCCGGGCGGCGGGGTGAACTCGGTCACCTTGTTCTGGTTCGACTGCCACAGCCACAGCTTCTGTCCGTCGGCGATGGCGTCCGTCTCCGACTGCGCCTGTGGCACAGCCAGCCGGAAGTGTGTCGCGTCCTGGTAGTACACCTTGACCGTGTGCGAGCCCGTGATCAGCGACGACAGCGACGACGGGTCGCTGGCCTGCGGCAGCTGCGGCAGCCCGAGCGCGGCCGTTTCCACCACCGTCCCGGTCAGCGGCGGCACCTTGGCTTCGCTGCTGACGCTGGCGAGCAACTGCGCGGGCGTCCGGTCCGGTAGGTTCGGCGCCGCCTGAGCGGCCGGGATCTGCAGCGCCGCTATCGTGCCAGCGGTTACCGCGACGGCGACCCCGGGGACAGCCCAGCGGGCCCGCCTAGTGAGCTTCACTTTCACGAACTCCTCACCCGTTCCACCTACTCGCCTGCCTTGACCATTCTTACTCTGATCTCCGCGAGCTGTGACCGCGCTGAGAGAACCGCCCCCACCCCGCCCTCCCTTTCCTTCAAATCATCCCAGAAACCACCCCGGGCCGATGGCGCCAACGGCCCCGCTCCCCCCGGGTCGATGGCGCCAACGGCCCCGCTCCCCCCGGGTCGATGGCGCCAACGGCCCCGCTCCCCCGGGTCGATGGCGCCAACGGCCCCGCTCCTGCCGGGTGGTTGGCGCCAAAGGCCCTGATAGAAGCAGCCGATGGCGCCAACCACCCGCGGGCGTCGGCCAGGCCCGCGATGGGCGCGGCGGCCACGGCCGCCCGCCGCGTGCCGGCGGCCGGCGTGCGCGAACGCCGCCGGAGGGTTGCTGTGACCCGACTGAGAAGGTGCCGGCCCGGGGGCCGGGTGGGTGACACTGGACGGGTGCGGGTGCTAGTCGTGGAGGACGAGCGGCGGTTGGCCGCCGCGGTGAAGCGTGGCCTTGAGGCGTCGGGTTTCGCGGTCGATCTCGCGTTCGACGGGGTCAACGGGCTGCATATGGCCAGCGAGGGCGGCTATGACGGGGTGGTGCTCGACATCATGCTGCCCGGGATGTCCGGCTACAAGGTGTGCGAGCGGCTGCGCGCGCAGGAGAACTGGGTGCCGGTGCTGTTCCTGTCGGCCAAGGACGGTGAGTACGACCAGGCGGACGGGCTGGACCTGGGAGCGGACGACTACCTCACCAAGCCGTTCTCGTACGTGGTGCTGGCCGCGCGGCTGCGGGCGCTGCTGCGGCGCGGCGCCGCCCCACGGCCCGCGGTGCTGCGGGCGGGCGACCTGTCACTGGACCCGGCGTCCCGGGTGGTGCGCCGCGGCTCGGTCGGCCTGGAGCTGACCGCGCGGGAGTTCTCGCTGCTGGAGTACCTGATGCGGCACAGCGGGTCGGTGGTGCCCAAGGCCGAGCTGCTCTCACACGTCTGGGACGACCCGGACGAGATCGCGGACCTGAACGTGGTCGAGGTCTACGTCGGGTACCTGCGCAGGAAGATCGACGCGCCCTTCGGGCGCAAGTCCGTGCAGACCGTTCGGGGGGCCGGGTACCTGCTGGCGGGCGACGGTGGCTGAGGCGCCGGCGGCCCCGCCCCCACCGCCTGCCGGACCGTCGGCCGGGCGGCCGCCCGCTGGTGGCTGGGGCACGGCCTCGGGCCGGCGCTGCTGCGCTGGTGGCGCCGGCGGGGGCTGCGGTCGCGGGTGACGCTCACCGCCGCGCTCGGGCTGATCGTCGCGTTCGCCGCCGCCGACCTGCTGCTCTTCAACGCCCTGCGGACCTCGCTCACCCGGTCGGTGGACGACTACGCCCGGTCAGGCGCGACCGAGGTCGCGGCGCTGATCAACGCCGGCCGGCTGCCCAACCCGGTGCCGGTGGCCGCGGGCACCATCACGATCCAGGTGATCGACCCGAGTGGCCGGGTCACGGACGCGTCGCCCGACGCCGACCTGCTGGTGACGATGGTGCCGGTCAGCCAGGCCGCGGCGCTGGCGGGCAGCGGCGCCGCGGTCCTGGTGCACGGTGACCAGTTCGACATGCCGCCGCTGCTGCGGGTAGCCGCGGTACGCGCGGCCAATGGCGACTTGGTGATCGCGGCCGTGCCGTTCACCGAGGCCTCCGGGTCGCTGGACGTGGTGGCCCGCGCGCTCCTGCTGTTCACGCCGGCGCTGTTCCTGGTGTTCACCGGGGGGATCTGGCTGACGACCGGCTCGACGCTGCGGCCGATCGGCGCGCTGCGCCGGGGCGCGGCCCGGGTCACGGAAACCGGCGTGCCCTCCGACCTGCCGGTCCCCGAGGCGCGGGACGAGGTCCGCCTGCTGGCCGTGACGCTGAACGACATGCTCTCCCGGCTGGCCGACGCGCAGCAGCGGCAGCGGGCGCTGGTCTCGGACACCGCGCACGAGCTGCGGTCGCCGATCGCGTCGATCAGGACGCAGCTGGAGGTGGCCCTGGACTTCCCCGACGGCCAGGACTGGGAGACGACGGCGCGGGACGTGCACGCGGACGCGCTGCGCCTGGCCCAGCTGGCGGAGGACCTGCTGCTGCTCGCGCGCCTGGACGAGCAAGCCGGGGGCGGGGCGGCGAGCCCTGCCGTGGGCCGGGCGGCGGGCGGTGACGCGGCCAGGCGCGGCCAGCCGGTCGACCTGACCGCCCTGGCCCACTCGGTTACCGGCCGGTACGCCGATGCTCGGGTGCCGGTCACGGTCGACGGGCCCGGCCTGCCGCCGGCGCCCCCCGGCGACGCTGTGGTGGTCGGCGGCGACTGGGGGCGGCTGGACCGGCTGCTGGTGAACCTGGTGGACAACGCGGTGCGTTATGCCAGGTCCGAGGTGGTGGTCTCGGTACGCGGCGACAACCTGTGGGCGGTGCTGACCGTCACCGACGACGGGCCTGGTATCCCCGGGGCGGACCGGGAGCGGGCCTTCGACCGGTTCGCCCGGCTGGACGACGCACGCAGCCGCGAGGGCGAGCAGGCGGGCGGCGCCGGGCTCGGCCTGGCCATCGTGCGGGCCACGGCCCAGGCCTACGGCGGCACCGCCAGCCTGCACGCCGCCGGGCCGCCACTGGGCCTGCGGGCGGTCGTCCGTCTCCCCCGCGTCCGACCGCCTGGGTAACGCGGCCCCGGCACCGACGGCACCTTTCTGGGCAAACGTTCGGAAAGCCCCGCTCTCTCAGGGTATTTTCTGCAGTTCGGGCCGGGGAACCTGGCACTCGTCCGCACTCGGTACTGTGGCCGGTGTCTGTCGTGACGAGCAAGGGAGTGCCAGGCGATGAACGGGACGAGCACGGTCCGGTCGGCGGCCGCGAGCGCGGGCCGGCTGATCGCCGGGCACAAGGTGATCTCCGCCTCCGTCGCGGTCTTCGCCGCCGTCGTCATCGCGGTCAGCGTGGTCACCACCGGCACGTCGTCGGCGGCGCGCCAGTACCCGGCCGCCCACGGGTTCACGCTGACCTCGCTGGCCAACCCGGACCAGCAGGTCTCGCTCAGCCAGTACCAGGGCAAGCCGGTCATCATCAACTTCTTCGCCTCCTGGTGCGGGCCTTGCCAGCGGGAGACGCCGCTGCTGGCGAGCTGGTACAAGCAGGAGGGCGGGCATGTGGCCATGGTCGGGCTGGACGAGAACGACTCGATGACGAACGCGCTCAAGTTCGTGCAGGCCAAGGGGGTCAGCTACCCGGTCGGTTTTGACCCGCTAACGATCGTTCCGTCCGGGTACAACGTCGACGGCCTGCCGCAGACGTTCTTCCTCAACGCGCGGCACCAGATCGTGGATCATGTGCTCGGCGCGGTGACCGCGGCCCAGCTGTCCAAGGGTCTCCGGCTGCTGAACTCGGCCGGGTGACTTGCGTCACCCCGGCGTCCCGGGACCGTCGCTAGCGGCTCCTCCAGCGCTTTACCGCCGATACTGCCTGGTCACGACAGGAATGACCGGATCGCGGCCCGGGAAAGCTCCACCGGGTGACGCCGAAAGCCCCCCGACCGCGCAGGCGGGTGCTGGTCCCGCTGGTCGTGGCCGCGCTCGGTATCGCACTCGGCGTCGCCGGCATCGCGCTGCTGCGCCCGATCAGCCCGGCGGAGCCGCCCCGGCTGTCCGGGCACGCCGTCGCGCCGGACGCGCCTTCCCTCGCGGAGCCGCTGTCGGACGCGGCCATCAGCGCCCGCATCGAGCCGAGCGTGGTCGACGTCACCGCCACGCTGACCTATGACAACGAAACCGCGTCGGGTACCGGCTTCGTCGTTGACGCGTCCGGCGCGCTTCATCATCACCAACAACCACGTGATCAGGGACGCGACCTCGGTCATGGTCACGGTGCCGTCGACCGGCCGGGCGTACCAGGCGCACATCGTCGGCACGGACGTGGCCGCCGACATCGCCGTGCTGCGGATCACGCCCGCCGCCCAGCTGCCCGGTGCCCCACTGGGCGACTCCGACCTGGTCCGCACCGGCCTGCGGGTGCTGTCGTTCGGCAACCAGGCCGGGGCGGGCGGCGCCCCCGCGGTCGCGCCCGGTGTCATCAGCAGTACCGGCCGGACGATCGAGGCCGACGACGGCGCCTCCGGGTTCAGCGAGATCCTGCACGGGATGCTGGCGACCACGGCCAAGATCGAGCCGGGCGACTCCGGCGGCCCGCTGGCCGGCTCGGCGGGCACGGTCATCGGCGTGGACACGGCCGCGGGGACCGGCGGCGCGGCCGACACCGGCTACGCGATACCGATCAACACCGCCCTCGCCGCCGAGCGGCAGATCGCCGCCGGTCACAGCGGCCCCGGCATCTCCATCGGCTCCGAGGGCTTCCTCGGGGTCCTCCTCGCCCCGGGCAAGGACCACTCGCCCCAGGCGCAGAAATCACAAGCCCAAGCCCTAGCAACGGGCCCGATACTCGCCGCGGCCGAGTCCTGCCTGAGCTGGACGGGTGACGCCCGGGCACCGGCGGTGATCGCCCCGGCCCCGTCGGGAGCGCTCGTGTTCGGCGTGCTGTGCGGAACCGGGGCCGCGACCGCCGGGATCGCGCCGGGTGACGTGATCACCGCCGCGGACGGGCGCCAGGTGCCGTCCCCTGCCGCCCTCACCGCCATCGTCAGCGCCAGCCGGCCGGGGTCGGAGCTGGCGGTGACCTGGACAAGCACGGCCGGACTTGCCCGCACGTCCCTGGTCCGGCTCAGCGCCGCCCCCGCCCGCTGAGTTCTGGCCGGGCGCCCACGGCCGCCAATCCTTAGCGGCCTTTCAGGTTCTTTTCAGCTTGGGGACGCTTACTAGAGGGCGATCTTCTTTTATCTTGATGGGGCTGGCCCGTCGTTCGCCTACCGGCGCACGGGCACGACCGACTGTCCGGTGTGAAGGCGAGATACATGCACGAAGACGACCATGGCGACGCCCGGCACGATGGCTGGCAGCCACCGGAGTACGTGGGCCCGTGGATCCCGGCCTCCAGCCCCGATGACACTGATTCCGGCAGTGCGCCAGGCGGCCTGGGAGGCCAGGAGGCCGGCGGCCTGGGAGGCCAGGAGGCGGCGACACCATCGCCTTCGGCCCTGGCGCGGCGGGCGGTTCCGGCGGCTACCCCCCGCCCGGGTACCCGCCGCCCGGCTACGGGCAGCAGGGCTACGGTCAGCCCGGCTACGGGCAGCCGCCGGGTTACGGGCAGCCGGGTTACAGCCAGCCCGGCTACGGGCAGCAGGGCTACGGTCAGCCCGGCTACGGGCAGCCGCCGGGTTACGGGCAGCCGGGTTACGGGCAGCCCGGTTACGGGCAGCCCGGTTACGGCCAGCACCCGTGGCCCGGCTATGGCACGCCGCCGCCGCCACCGGCCAGGTCAGGCCTCGGCCGGGCGATGGCCTATCTCGCTGTCGCCGTGCTCGCGGCCGGCGCGGGCGCCGGCGCCGCGGTCGCGCTGAACAACACCGGCAGCTCATCGTCCGCGCTCGCCCCGCTGGGCGGCAGCGGCATCGGCGGCGGAGCGCCGGGCGGCGCAGCTCGGGCGGCATAGCGCCGGGCGGCATAGCGCCGGGCGGCATAGCGCCGGGCGGCGGAGCGCAAGGCATCGACCCCTTCGGCGGCCTGGGCGGCGGTGGCCAGTTCCCGCCGCAGGGATCGGGTGAAGGCGGTGGCTTCAACCCGGGCGGCAGCGGACCAACACCGGCACCGGCTCGCTCAACGTGGGCGCGCTCGCCCAGAAGGTTGACCCGGGCATCGTCGACATCACCTCGCAGCTGGGGTACAGCCAGGCCACCGCCGAGGGCACCGGCATGGTGCTCTCCTCCGACGGCCTGGTGCTTACCAACAACCACGTCATCGACGAGGCGACCAAGGTCACCGGCACGCTGGTGGACTCGGGCAAGACCTACGCCGTGAAGGTCCTCGGCTACGACTCCACCGACGACGTCGCCCTGCTGCAGTTGCAGAACGCCTCCGGCCTGCACACCGTCTCGCTGTCCGACTCGGCCAAGGCCAAGGTCGGCGACGCGGTGCTCGCGCTCGGCAACGCCGGCGGCCGGGGCGGGCTGCCGTCCACCGCGCAGGGCCTCATCCAGGGGCTCAACCAGTCGATCAAGGCGAGCGACAGCGGCGCGGGTACGACAGAAGCTCTGCACGGCATGATCGAGACCGACGCGCCCATCCAGCCGGGTGACTCGGGCGGGCCGCTGGTCAACGGCGACGGCGCGGTCGTCGGCATGGACACCGCGGCCCACTCCGACAGCTTCGGCTCCGCCTCGGCCACGACCGGCTTCGCCATCCCGATCAACAACGCCATGTCGATCGCCAACCAGATCAAGACGGGCACCGAGTCGAGCAAGATCCACATCGGCCTGGCCGGCTTCATCGGGGTCAGCGACCCGACCGGCGGCTGCGGCACGTCCAAGTCGGGCGCGCTGATCTGCCAGGTCGTCCAGGGCGCCCCGGCTGCAACGGCCGGCCTGGCCCAGGGCGACGTGATCACCACGATCAACGGCAAGGCCATCAGCAGCTTCGACGGGCTGACCGACGTGATGACCGATACCCACCCGGGCACCAAGCTGTCGGTGGTGTACATCGACCAGAGCGGAACCCACCACACCACCACCATCACCCTCACCGGCTGGGCCCGGTAGCGACCGCGAGCCGAACCTGCGCGAACGGAGGTTCAGGCAGCCGGGTTCAGCCAGGCGAGTTCAGGAGCTGAGCCAGGCCGTCAGGGCCTGCTCGGCGGCGACGATGGCCGCGGCCTCGACGTACTCGCCGGGGGTGTGGGCGATCTCGGAGATGCCCGGGCCGTAGTTGACGGCCGGGATGCCCAGGACGGCGAAGCGGGCCACGTCGGTCCAGCCGAGCTTGGCCCGCGGCTCGCCGCCGACCGCCGCCACGAAGCCGGCGGCCACGCCGCTGGTGAGGCCGGGCCGGGCGCCGGGCGCGGAGTCGAGTATCTCGACCGGCCAGGCCGCGAACACATCGCGGACGTAGGCGGCCGCCTCGTCCTCGCTACGGTCGGGCGCGAAGCGGAAGTTGACCGTGACCACGCACTCGTCCGGCACCACGTTGCCGGCGACGCCGCCGGAGATCGCGACCGCATTCAGGCCCTCGTGATACTCCAGGCCGTCCACCACCGGCCGGCGCGGCGGCCAGGAGCGCAGGATGTCCAGCACCGGGGCGGCCTCGTGGATCGCGTTGCTACCCATCCAGGAGCGCGCGGTGTGCGCCCGGGCGCCGCTGACCGTGACCGCCGCGCGCAGCGTGCCCTGGCAGCCGCCCTCGACCACGCCGCCGCTCGGCTCAAGCAGCACGGCGAAGTCCGCCGTCAGCAGCTCGGGGGCGTCGCGTGAGAGCAGGAACAGGCCGTTGCGTGCGGCGTCCACCTCCTCGCACTCGTAGAACACGTACGTCACGTCGCGGCTTGGCGCTGTCAGCGTGGACGCCAGGCGCAGCTGGACGGCAACACCCGACTTCATATCCGAGGTGCCGACCCCGGAAAGCCGCTTCCGTTCCTCATCCCATTGAGACGGGAAGTTCGCGGCGTGCGGCACGGTGTCGAGGTGGCCAGCCAGCACCACGCGCTCGCCGCGGCCGAGCGCGGTGCGCGCGACGACCGTGTGGCCGTGGCGGGTCACCGCCAGGTGGGGCAGGCGGCGAAGCGCGCGCTCGACCGCGTCGGCTAGCGGGCCTTCCGCCCCGCTGACCGAGGCGATGTCGACGAGGGCAGCGGTCAGCGCCGGGCCGTCGGCGCTCAGGTCAAGGTCATGGTCCACGGGGATCAACCTACCGGGGCCGGCCGCCGTGGCGCGGCAGGCCCTAGATCGGGTCGGGCACTCCGACCGCCTGCTGGCGGGTCATCGCCTTGGCGGCGCCGCGCAGCGCGGCCACGATCACCGCGACCGACGGGCGGACCAGCGACGCCGTCCGGGCCACCGCGAACACATCCCGGGCCAGGTCCAGGCCGGCCGGCAGCTCGCGGACCACGACCCGCCGCTCGTAGGCGCCGACGGCCAGCCGCGGCATGATCGCGATGCCCAGCCCGCGGGCGACCAGGTTGGCCACCGTCCCCAGGCCCTCGAACTCCGACGGGACCGGCGGGGTGATGCCGACCGCGGCCAGCAGCCGGTCGGCCGCCTCCCGGGACGGCTCGCCCGCCGGGGCGGCGAGCCAGGACTCGTTGCGCAGCGCTCGCAGGTCCACCGGGCTGCCCGGGTCGGCCGCTGCGTGCTCGCGGCCGACCACCAGGATCAGCGGGTCCCTGACCAGGTGGTAGTAGCTCAGCACGCCCTGGCCCGCCTCGGCGGACTCCAGGTCGGCCGACATGCGCCCGGTCCAGTCGTCCACGATCGCCACCTCGACCTCGCCCGACCTGACCAGCTGCAGGCCCTCGGCGGGATCGGCCTCCCGCAGCAGCAGGGTGAGCTGGTGGTGCTGCTTGAGTGACCGCGCCAGCGCCGGGGCGAACGCGACTGCGGCGGACGGGAAGGCGGTCACCACGACCCGGCCGCTGGGCTGGGCGGCGTGCGCGGACAGGTCAGCCTCGGCCGCCTCGACCATGGCCAGGATCCGCTCCGCGTGGCTGGCGAGGCGCTTGCCGGCGTCGGTGAGTCCCGCGCTGCGCGCGGTCCGGTCGAGCAGCGGGGTGCCCGCCTCCTTTTCAAGCACCGCGAGCTGCTGCGAGACCGCGCTCGGGGTGTAGCCCAGTGCCTCGGCGGTCCGCGCGATCGAGCCCCGAGCCGCGAACTCGTGCAGCATCCGGAGCCTGCGGATATCAAGCATTAATAAATCTTATCCTTCAAGCGCTGTGATCCGCGCTGGCGCTGATGCTCGGATTCGGGTGGTTCAGCTCGCCGCCGTGTACGCGCTCGTCCCCGCGAGAACGATCATCACGACGGCTGCACCCCTGGTCAGCCAGTACATAGGGATCAATTTGAGCACCCGCCAGCCTAGCGCGACGGCCACGCCGGCGGCCACCCACAGGCCCAGCGTGGCCCCGATGCCGACCGACACCGGGTCGTGGAAACGCGCGGCCAGGCTGACGGTGAGGAACTGGGTCAGGTCGCCGAACTCGGCCAGGAAGACGACGGCGAAGGCCGTGCCGGCCACGGCCCAAGAACCCTTCTGCGCCCCGTCGCCGCTGGCATCCTCGTCGCTGGTCTCCATCTTGTGCCGCCACAGCATGACCGCACCGACCAGGAACGCGCCGGCGGCGCAGGCTTCGATGATGCGGTGCGGCAGCAGGCTCAGCACGCCGCCCGCGGCGACCGCGATGGCCACCTGGGCGGCGAACGCCGCCGCCGCGCCGCCGAAAACCGCGATGGGCCGGTAGCGGCTCGACAAGATCAGGCAGGCCACGATCGTCTTGTCGGGCAACTCTGCGGGCAGCACGGCCAGGAAGGTCGCGCCGGCGGCGGTCAGGCTCATCTGAGGGGTGCTCCGTGGTCGGGCCGCGCCGCGATTCGCTGTGGTCAGGCCCCAGCCTCCGGCACGGCAGCGCTGGCGGCACCGTGCGGGGACGCGATACCGGCTGTCGACCGAAGGTCTTGCCCAGGCCGCTGCATCACGGCCCCCGGGCACCGGGCTCGGCTGGCCTTATGCGTGGCCACTGAACCGCGATTGTCGGCGTCCCGGCGAGAGAGCTACTCCCCTTCGCGCTCCCCATGGTAGCCACAACGTCAGCCGACGGCCAGCGTATGCGGGGGAGGGGCAGGTCACAGAGCCCCGGGGCCCGCTCCCGGCTCCGCTGGCCGCGCGGCCGGGAGTAAGCGGCAGCGCGGCGGGCTGGAATCGGGATCAGCCGCCGATGGCCGGTCGGTAGGCTTGGGCCATGCTGAGCCCGGCCCTTACCGACTCCCTCTTCCCCGTCGACCTGCCGTCCCCGTCTGAGTGGGAGTCCAGGTACCCGGCACGTTCGCTGGCCGCAGGCGCGGAGGTGACCAGGTTCGCGCCGTCGCCCACCGGCTGGCTGCACATCGGCGGCATCTTCACCGCCAGCATCAACTGCGACATCGCCGGCCGAAGCGGCGGCCGGTACCTGCTGCGCGTGGAGGACACCGACCAGGCCCGGTTCGAGGAGGGGGCGCTGGCGCAGTTCGAGGCCGGGTTCGAGTACTTCGGCATCGCGGCCGACGAGTCGGACACGGCCGGCGGGGACTACGGCCCGTACACCCAGTCGGCCCGCGCGGCCATCTACCAGAGCCACGTGCGCGAGCTGATGCGCCGGGGCATGGCCTACCCGTGCTTCGAGACGCCCGAGCAGGCGGAGGCGCGGGTGGCGCGGCAGAAGACGGTCGGCGCGCTCCCCGGCTACTACGGCGAGTGGGCAGTCTGGCGGGACGCGCCGGAAGACCAGGTCCGGGCCCGGCTGGAGGCCGGCGACCCGTACGTGGTGCGGTTCCGGTCACCGGGCATCGGCGGCCAGCGAGTCAGCTTCACCGACGTCATCCGCGGCGCGATCAGCTCCGACGACAACCGCAACGACGTGGTGATACTCAAGCGCAGCGACACCGCGCCGCGGCTCCCCACCTACCATCTCGCGCACGCCGTCGACGACCACCTGATGGGGGTCACCCTGGTAATCCGCGGCGAGGAGTGGATCTCCTCCGTCCCGCTGCACCACCAGCTCTTCGACGCACTCGGCTTCCCGCGGATCCCCTACGCCCACGTGGCGCCGCTGATGAAGAACGACGGCGGCAGCCGCCGCAAGCTCTCCAAGCGGCGCGACCCCGAGGCCAGCGTCGGCTTCTACCTTGAGAACGGCTTCCCGGCCGAGGCGGTGCTGTACTACCTGCGTGGGCTGGCCAACGGGCGGCTGGCCGAACTGCCGCTGCGCGAGGCCCTCGCCGAGCCGCTGCGGCTGCCCGAGTTCGGCGTGGCCGGGCCGCTGCTCGACATGGTCAAGCTGGACGACGTCAGCGCCGACTTCGTGGCCAGCGTGCCGAGCCCCGAGGTCTACGACCTGGTGCTGGCCTGGGCGCGGGAGTACGACAAGGACCTCGCCTCGGTGATTTCCGACCAGCGCGACCTGGCGCTGCGCGCCTTGGACGTCGAGCGGGTGGACACGCCCAAGCCACGCAAGGACCTGCGCAAGTGGGCCGACTTCCGCCCGGTCTACGGGTTCTTCTTCGCCGAGATCTTCGAGCCGGTCACCGACCCAGCCGACGAGCGGTTCAACGGCCTTGACCCGGACATGGTGCGGGCGATGGCGTCCGGCTTCGCCGCCGGTTACACCGAGCCCGGGCCCGACGTGGCCTGGTTCGACCAGATCAGGAACCTGGCGGGCTCGCTCGGCTTCGCGCTGCGGCAGAAGGACTACAAGAAGGACCCGGACGCCTACCCGGGCTCGATCGCCGATGCCGCCGCGGTCATCCGGGTGCTGGTCACCGGCTCACGGCAGTCCCCCGACCTGGAGCAGGTCGTCGCCGCGCTCGGCCGCGACGAGGTGCTGCGCCGGGTCACCGCCCTGTCCTGACCGCGAACCGGTGCCGCCGCGCTCATTCAAAACAGGGATAGAGAACGGGGGCGTGGTTAATTGCGGCAACGGGCTACTTCGGTGATCCGGCGTTATTAGAAACGCGTCTCGCCCCGGCTGGGAGCCGGGGCGAGACGGTACTGCCTGAATTGTTAAGCGGTAACCGTTGCCGGCTAACCCAGCCTGGGTTTAGACCGGGGCCTTGGCCGGGCCGGTCCACCGCTGGGTGACCGCACCGGTGCAGTTGCCCACCGTGATCTGGGTGAAATTCTTCGGCGACGGCGCGGTCAGGCACTGGCTGGTCGAGTGGTTGACGACCGTGTTGAAGATGCCGCCCGTCCCGTTGATCGTCCACATCTGCGCCTTGTTGGTGATGCTGCACTTGGCCAGGATGGCCTTGGTGCTCGACTGCTGCAGGCAGACGCCGTTGTGCACGATCTGCCCGTTGCTGGTCTGCGCCCACATCTGAGCCAAGGCGCTGTTGCACTGGTACACCTGGACCGTGCTGCCGACGTTGCCATTGTTGGCGACGTCGACGCAGATGCCCGCGCTCGCGCCCGCGCTGGTCTTGCCGGCGGACATCCAGATCGCCCCGGGCACCACGGTGTTGGTCGTTGCGGTCACGCCGAAGGTGAACGTCTTGCCGTTAAGCAGCAGGCGCAGGGGCGTGCTCAGCGAGACCAGCGAGGTCGCCTTCAGGCTCTCCATCCGGCACGAGTTCGGCAGCGGCGAACCGACGGCCGTCCTGCAGGTTGACCGTCTGCGACTGGTTGTTCGTGGTGGCCGTGAACGTCCCGTCGAAGGTCGCGGTCTGGCCGTTCACGCTGCACGACAGCGTGTACGTGATGTCCTCCTCCAGCGACTGGCCGAGCAGGGCCAGCAGGGTGTTGATGCCGGGCAGCACGCTGATGGTGGAGAAGAACGACGGGTCGGCGGTGATCGTGAACGAGGTCGGGTTCAGCACCGTGCTGTCGGTCGAGGTGCAGGTCGGGAACACGTTCAGGGCGAGCAGGGCGCTGTCCAGTGGTACAGCCCGTCACCGACTGGCCGACACTGAAAGTGACCCCCGACTTGTGGGTGGCCGCGTTGGCCGCTCCCCCGCCGGCGGCCACGGTTCCGAACGCGGCGAGCCCGACGGCGGCCACGGCGGCGGCCAACTTTCCGAATTTGCGCATGAAGTCCCCCTTCTAAGTTTCACCGGCCATGCAAACCGGTGAATGCGGGGTCAGCTTAGCGAGGACTGAAGATTGGCGTCTTCGATTCCGATCAATTTAAAGTTCAACGAGAATAGTCGAAATTGCCGCTGCTTTACCGGACAACTACCGACTTTAACGCTGGCGGGCGGCGCGGGCGGTCATCGGCCGCTACGCGGCCACCGGCGCCGCTATTTTGCCCTACCGGTATCGGCGCGGCTTTCTCGCCCTACCGGTGCCGGCGCGGCTTTCCTGGCCTGCCGCCCGCCCCCGGCCGCCCGGGCGGGGCGGGCGGAATAGCGCGGCGCCCGCCCGCGTTCAGCTAGCCGTTCGCCCCGGCACTTCCTCCCCCACCTGCGCTAGCCGGCGACCCGGCGGCCCACGCATTCACCGTCACAAGGCACGATAGATAACGCCATGACACCTCTCACCGACTTGCTCCCGCCTCCGTCGGACACCCCGCCGGACCCGGATGCCATCTTCAGCGCCTTCGCCAGCTGGGCGAAGGACCGCGGCCTGAGCCTTTACCCGCACCAGGAAGAGGCGCTGATCGAGGTCGTGACCGGGTCGAACGTGATCCTGTCCACCCCCACCGGTTCCGGCAAGTCCCTGGTCGCCACCGGCGCGCACTTCACCGCCCTGGCCAACGGGCAGCGCAGCTACTACACCGCGCCCATCAAGGCCCTGGTGAGCGAGAAGTTCTTCGCGCTGTGCGAGGTCTTCGGCCCGGCCAACGTCGGCATGATGACCGGCGACGCCTCGGTCAACGCCAAGGCGCCGATCGTCTGCTGCACCGCCGAGGTGCTCGCCTCGATCGCCCTGCGGGACGGCGCGGACGCCGACGTCGGCCAGGTCATCATGGACGAGTTCCACTACTACGCCGACCCCGACCGCGGCTGGGCCTGGCAGGTGCCGCTCATCGAGCTGCCCAAGGCGCAGTTCGTGCTGATGTCGGCCACCCTCGGCGACGTGACGCGGTTCCAGGAAGACCTGACCCGCCGGACCGGCTGGCCGACCGCCGTGGTCAAGAACGCCGAGCGCCCGGTCCCGCTGGTCTTCTCCTTCAGCCTCGATCCGCTGCACGAGATGCTGAGCGAACTGCTCACCACCAACCAGGCCCCGGTCTACGTCGTGCACTTCACCCAGGCGGCCGCGCTTGAGCAGGCCCAGGCGCTGATGTCCACCAACGTGTGCACGCCGGGCGGAGAAGGACGCGATCGCCGAGTTGATCGGCGCCTTCCGCTTCGCCTCCGGGTTCGGCAAGACCCTGTCCCGGCTGGTCCGGCACGGCATCGGCGTGCACCACGCCGGGATGCTGCCCAAGTACCGCCGGCTGGTGGAGACCCTGGCCCAGGCCGGCCTGCTCAAGGTCATCTGCGGCACCGACACCCTCGGCGTCGGCATCAACGTGCCGATCCGCACGGTGGTGTTCACCGCCCTGGCCAAGTACGACGGCAAGAAGACCCGGCTGCTGCAGGCGCGGGAGTTCCACCAGATCGCCGGCCGGGCCGGGCGGGCGGGCTTCGACACCGCGGGCCGGGTCGTGGTGCAGGCACCCGAGCACGTCATCGAGAACGAGAAGTCCTTCGCCAAGATCCTGGCCAAGACCGGCGGCGACACCGCGCTGGCCCGGCGGCGGCAGGTCAAGAAGAAGCCCCCCGAGGGGACGATCTCCTGGGGCAAGCCCACCTTCGAGCGGCTGGTCGCCGCCGAGCCCGAGCCGCTGACCTCCAGCTTCACGGTGACCCACGCCATGGTGCTCAACATCATCGACCGGCCCGGCAATGCCTACCAGGCGATGAAGCACCTGCTCACCGACAACCACGAGGACCGGGCCAAGCAGCGCAAGCACATCCACCGGGCCATCGAGATCTACCGGGCCCTGCTGGCCGGCGGCGTGGTCGAGCGGCTGGACGAGCCGGACGAGCAGGGCCGCTACGTGCGGCTCACCGTGGACCTGCAGTACGACTTCGCGCTCAACCAGCCGCTGTCCCCCTTCGCCCTGGCCGCCATCGAGTTGCTGGCGCGTCCGATGGCAAACCGCGATCCCGCGGGCGAGGCACGCCGCGTCTCCCGGGGAGAGCGACGCCCCGCGGGCGGAGGGCAAGGAGGCAGACACCTACGCCCTCGACGTCTGTCCGTCATCGAGTCCACGCTCGACGACCCCCGGCAGATCCTGTCCGCGCAGCAGTTCAAGGCCCGGGGCGAGGCGGTGGCCGAGATGAAGGCCGAGGGCATGGACTACGACGCCCGGATGGACGCTGCTCGACGAGGTGACGTATCCCAAGCCGCTCGAAGACCTGCTGGACGGCGCCTACGAGATCTACCGGCGCGGCCACCCGTGGGTCGGCGACTACATGGTCTCGCCCAAGACGGTGGTCCGTGACCTGTTCGAGCGGGCGATGACGTTCCCCGAGTACGTCCAGTTCTACAGCCTGGCCCGGTCGGAGGGCGTGGTGCTCCGCTACCTGGCCGACGCCTACCGGGCGCTGCGGCAGACCGTGCCGGACGAGGCCAAGACCGAGGAACTGACCGACCTGATCGAGTGGCTCGGCGAGCTGATCCGCCAGGTGGACTCCTCGCTGGTCGACGAGTGGGAGAAGCTGACCAGCCCCGACCCCGAGTTCACCGAGCTGAAGGCGCCGCCGAAGACGCTGACCAGCAACACCAGGGCCTTCCGCGTGCTGGTGCGCAACGCCCTGTTCCGCCGGGTCACCCTGGCCGCCCTGGCCAAGTACGACGAGCTCGGCGAGCTGGACGCGGCCGACGGCTGGAACGCCGCCGCCTGGGAAGATGCCGTGGAGGACTACTTCGAGGTGCACGACGAGATCGGCACCGGACCGGACGCCCGCGGCCCGGCGATGCTGATCATCGAGGAGGGCAAGGCCACCTGGACGGTCCGGCAGATCTTCGCCGACCCGGCCGGCGACCACGACTGGGGCATCTCCGCCACCGTCGACCTGGCCGCTTCGAACGAGGAGGGCGCGGCGGTCGTCCACGTCACCGACGTCGGTCAGCTCTGACCGGTGACGGCCGGGCGGTGCCGGATCGCGGATACTCGCACGCCACGGGCTTAATGGCTTGAGAAGCGGCCCGGCCGCCGCTAGCGTGGGCTGCCCATGGGAACTGATGCGGCGGTGATCGCCCGGCTACGGTCGGCGGGGTGCGTGTTCGCCGAAGAAGAGGCCGGGCTGCTCAGCGCGGCCGCCAGGTCTCCCGCTGAGCTTGACGAGATGGTCACGCGGCGGGCGGGCGGCGAGCCGCTCGAGCAGGTGATCGGCTGGGCCGAGTTCTCCGGCCTGCGGATCGCCGTGGACCCCGGGGTATTCGTGCCCCGCCGTCGCAGCGAGTTCCTGGTCACCGTCGCGTCCGAGATGATCACGCAGCGCCACGCGACCGGGCGGCCGGTGATCGCCGACCTGTGCTGCGGCACCGGGGCGCTCGGGCTCGCGGTCGCCGCCGGGCTTGGCCGCTCCGGCGGCCCCGGACCGGTCCCGGCCCACTCCGTGCCTGCCCAGTCCGTGCCAGGCCAGTCCGTCCTTGCCCAGTCCGTGCCGGGCCAGTCCGGCCCTGACCAGCCCGGGGTCGCAGGCCTCGGCCGGCTGGCCGAGCTGCACGCGGCCGACCTCGACCCGGCCGCCGTCGCCTGCGCGCGCCGCAACGTGGAGCCGGCCGGCGGTCACGTGTACGTGAGCGACCTGTTCGAGTCGCTGCCCCCGTCGCTGCGCGGCCGGATCGACGTGCTGATCTGCAACGCGCCCTACGTGCCCACGGCGCAGATCGCGTTCATGCCGACCGAGGCGCGCGAGCACGAGGCGCTGATGGCCCTGGACGGCGGGACCGACGGGCTCGCCATACTGCGCCGGGCCGCCGCCGGCGCCCCCGGTTGGCTCGCGCCGCGCGGCGTGCTGCTGGTAGAGACCAGCGAGCGGCAGGCCGCGCCGATGGCAGCGGTGATGGCCGAGGCCGGGCTGGCGGCCCGGGTGCACGCCGACGAGTGGGGCGCCACCGTGATCACCGGCGAGGCCGGCCCCGAACCGCGAGGCGGCGCCGGCGAGCAGTAGGCCGCGCCAGGAGACGGCCATGAAAGGCGGTGCCGGGCAGCAGCGCGCGGTAGGTTCGGGCCATGGCGCTTAAGGTCAGCGTGGCCCAGCGGCAGGCCCGGCTGGTGGAACGGCAGCTGCTCGGCTCCCCGGTGGCCACGGTGGACGAGGTGGCCCGCGCGCTGGGAGCGCTGCACGCCACCGACCCGGTGACGGTGTACCTGTCGGCCTGGGCCCGCAGCCGGTGCGCGCTGGCCGACGTGGACGCGGCGCTGTACGAGCGGCGGTCGCTGCTCCGGATGCTGGGCATGCGGCGCACCGTGTTCGTGATTCCGGCCGGGCTCGCGGGCGCCGTCCAGGCAGCCTGCACCGATGACGTGGCCAAGCGGATGCGCCGCCAGCTGGAGAAGGACCTGGCCGGCGGCGGCGTCGGTGACGGTGACCCGGGCGGGTGGCTGCGGTCGGTCGAGGCCGGGGTGCTGCGGGTGCTGGCCGAGCGCGGCGGCGGCGCGTCCGGCGCGCAGTTGTCCGCCGATGAGCCTCGACTGCGGACCCAGCTGACCTACGCGCCGGACAAGCCGTACGGCGGGACGGCCAACATCACCTCCCGGGTGCTGGTGCTGATCGCGGCCGAGGGACTGATGATCCGGGGTCACCGGCGCGGCGGCTGGTCGTCGGGCCAGTTCGAGTGGTTCCTGCCGCAGCCCTGGCTGGCCGGCGGCGACGCGACTGCCCAGGCCGGCGCCGACGGCACCGGGGCGCCGGCAGCCGACGGGTGGCACGGCGACCTCCGGTCCCGGCGGCAGCGGCGGCGTTGGCGGCGTTGGCGGCGAGCTCGGCGGCGCCCGCGACCCGGGCGAGGCGCGGGCCGAGCTGGCCCGCCGCTGGCTGCGCGCCTTCGGCCCGGCACCACGCGCCGACCTGCAGTGGTGGGCCGGGTGGACGGCCGGGCAGGCCAAGGCCGCCCTGGCGGCACTGCCGGTCACCGAGGTCGACCTTGACGGGCAGGACGGGCGTCGCCCTCGCCGACGACCTGGAGTTCCCGGACGAGCCGCCGCCGGCCGCAGCCCTGCTGCCCGGCCTCGACCCGACGCCGATGGGCTGGCAGGCCCGCGTCGTGGTACCTCGGGAAGCACACGCCGCCGCTATTCGACCGGACCGGCAACGTGGGCCCGACCATATGGTGGGCGGGCCGCGTGGTCGGCGGCTGGGCCCAGCGCGCCGTCCGGCGAGGTAACTTACCGGCTGCTGGAAGACATCGGCGCGGACGCGAGTGCCGCCGTGGCCACCCAGGCGGCCACCCTGGAGGCCTGGCTAGGCCCCAACCGGGTCACCCCCCGCTTCCGCACCCCCCTGGAGCGCGAGCTATCCGCCTAGCGGTCGGCATGGCCGGTCCGGTGGCCCGGGCGGGCTTGTTCACGGCGGGCAGGTGGTGTCGTGCGCGGCCGGCCAGACAGCGGGTGGCCGGACGGCTAGGCTCGGCCGCATGGCCGTTTATCTTGCTGCCGGCGGCGCCGGTTTCATCGGTACTAATTTCGTATCCTACCTACGCGCCCATCATCCTGACGATCAGGTAGTGGCAGTCGATTACCTGGGATTCGCCTCCAATAGGGATAACCTGGAGCAGTTCGGAGAGGCAGTCGCTTTTCGCGCAGCCGATATATCCGATTACGAGTCGATGATGTCGGTTTACCGGGAGTTCATGCCGGACTACGTGGTGAATTTCGCGGCTGAGAGCCACAACGACCGGGCGATCATGTACCCCAGCCTGTTCATGCGCTCCAACGCCCTGGGCGCGCAGGTATTGCTGGAATGCAGCAGAAACCACCCGGTCGCCGCCCACCTGCACGTGTCGACCATCGAGGTCTACGGGGAACTCGGCACCGACCGGGAGTACTTCACCGAGGGCAGCCCGCTTAACGCGAAAACCCCTTACAGCGCGGCGAAGGCAGCAGGGGATCAGATCGTCCGGGCATACATGCAGACCTACTCTGACATGAATATCAGGTTGACGCACTGCGCGAACAACTACGGGCCGTACCAGCTCCCGGAAAAGTTCATTCCGCTGGCGGTCACGAATGTGCTGCGGGGACGCAAGGTGCCGGTTTACGGTGACGGCCTGCAAATGCGTGACTGGCTGCACGTCGATGACCACTGCAACGCCATTTACCAGGTTCTGCATGCCGACCTCGGGTCTGTCCCGGCCGACGCCGCGACAGACCCGGCCAGGCTCCACGTCTTCGACATCAGCGCGCGGCGGGAGTGCACCAACCTGGACATCATCAGCCAGGTCATCAAGCTGCTCGGCCGTGACCCGGCCGACTGGATCACCCACGTCGCCGACCGGCCAAACCACGACCGCCGGTACCTGATCGAGCCCGCCAAGATCGAGCTGGAACTGGGCTGGCGGCCGGAGATCAGCTTCGAGCAGGGCCTCGCGAAGACCGTGCAATGGTACGTCGACCACCAGGACTGGTGGGAGCGGGTCTTCGCGGCGAAGGGCGACCTGCAGGTCAACTGGGCGACTGCCGCCCCGGCGTCCCGGTAAGCCGGGGCACGCCACGCCCGGCGGCGCAGTCGTGCACACGGGCCGGGGGCGGGATCCGCAGGCCCTCGGCCCGGAAGGGCAGGTCCGCGATCGCCACGGTGCCGTTCCCCGGGGAAACGGGCCGCCCGGCGGCCGGCAGCGAGATGCCTGGTGATCTCGCTGACCAGGACCGGCGCTGTGGTGACGGCGCTAGGGGCGCAGGGCCCAGGTGGGGCCGGAGGGGGTGTCGGTGACCTGGACGCCGAGGGCGTCTAGCTCGGCGCGGATCTCGTCGGCGCGGGGCCAGTTCTTGTCCTTGCGGGCCTGGGTGCGCTCGGCGATCAGCCGCTCGATCGCCGCCACCTGCTCCGGGGCCAGGTCGTCCGGGCTGCGGCGGCTGTCGACCTCGTCCGGGGTGAGGTCGGCCAGGCGCAGGCCGAGCAGGGCGTCGGCGGCGGCTACCACCACGCGCAGGCCGTCCTGGCTGATCTCCGGGTCGCGCAGCGCCTCCTGCAGGGTGGCGAGCAGCCGGGGGGTGGCCAGGTCGGTGGAGATCGCGTCGTCGATCGCGTCGAGGAACGCCAGCGCGGCCTTGTCCTGCCCGCGCCGAGCCCGCGTCAGCAGGTCGCGGGCGTGGGCGAGCGTGGTCACCTGCGGCAGCGGTTGCAGCGGCGCCACCCGGCCACCAGGTCGGCGCAGCGTCGCCTGGGCGGCGTCCACCGCGGCCATGGTGAAGTCGAGCTGGCTGCGGTAGTGGCCGCCGAGCAGGAACAGCCGGTAGGCCATCGGGTGGTAGCCCGGCTTCGACCAGGTCGGCCAGGCGCAGGGTGTGGCCGGCCGACTTCGCGATCTTCTGCGCGTCCAGCAGGATGAACTCGTTGTGCAGCCAGTACCTGACCCACGGGCTTGCCCGTCGTTGAGGTAGGCCTCGGACTGGGCGATCTCGTTGACGTGGTGCAGCTCCCGGTGGTCGATGCCGCCGGTGTGGATGTCGAAGTGCTCGCCGAGCAGCGCGATCGACATCACCGAGCACTCCAGGTGCCAGCCGGGCGCGCCCCAGCCCCACGGGGAGTCCCACCGCATGACCCGGCGGGCGCCCGGCTCCTCGGCCCGCCACAGGGCGAAGTCGCTGTTGTGCTTGCGGCCCTCGACGTGCTCGACGCGGCCGGTCTCGCGCTGGCCGGCCAGGTCGAGCAGGGCCAGGGTGCCGTAGCCGGGCGACTTGGAGGTGTCGAAGTACAGGCCGGACGGGAGCTCGTAGGTGTAGCCGAGCTCCTCGAGCTGCGACGCGAACGCGATCATCTGCTCGACGTACTCGCTGGCCCTCGGGTACACGTCGGCCGGCTGGACGTTCAGCGCGGCCAGGGCGTCCAGCCAGTCCTGCGTGTAGAACGCGGCGATCTCGTCGACGGACCGGCGCTCCCTCGCCGCGGCGACCTCGAGCTTGTCCTCGCCGGTGTCGGAGTCGGCGACGGCGTGCCCGACGTCGGTGATGTTGACGACGTGCCGGACCGGGATGCCCTTCCAGCGCAGCGCCCGGCGCAGCGTGTCAGCGAACACGTACGGCCGCATGTTGCCCAGGTGCTGGTAGGAGTAGACGGTCGGCCCGCAGCTGTACAGGCCCACGACATCGGCGGACGGCGTGAAGTCCTCGATCAGCCGTCCGAGCGAGTTGTAGAGCTTGAGCTGTTGTCCGGTCACCCAAGCCATGATAGAGGCCGAGCGGGCTCGCGATGGCGGGCCGCCGCCGCGGCATCTAGTCGTACAGGGCCTCGATCTCCTTGGCGTAGCGGTCGGTGATGACCGCCCGGCGGCGCTTCATCGACGGGGTCAGCTCACCCGACTGCGCCGTCCACTCGTCCGGCGAGCAGCGCGAACCGGCGGACCCGCTCCGGCCGGGCCAGGCGCTCGTTGGCGGCGGCGACGCCCCGCTCGACCTCGGCGAGCACCGCCGGGTGGGCGGCCAGGCCGGCCAGCGAGTCGAACAGGATGCCCTGCGCCCTGGCCCAGGCCGGCGCGGTCTCCGGGTCGAGCACGATCAGCGCCGCCACGTAGTTGCGCCGGTCGCCGACCGCGCAGGCCTGGCCGATGAGCGGGTGCCGCTGCAGCTCGTACTCCACCAGGGCCGGCGAGATGTTCTTGCCGCCGGAGGTGATGATCAGCTCCTTCTTCCGGTCGATGATCTTCAGGTAGCCGTCGCCGTCGAGCTGCGCCGATGTCCCCGGTGTGCAGCCAGCCGTCGGCGTCGATCGTCGCCATGGTCAGCTCCGGGTCCTGGTAGTAGCCGCCCGTCACCAGCGGGCCGCGGACCAGCACCTCGTGGTCCTCGGCGAGCCGGACCTCGACGCCGGGGAACGCCCGGCCGACCGCGCCGACCCGGGCGCTGGACGACGCGACCAGCGTCGCCGCGTTGGTCAGCTCGCTCATCCCCCAGCCCTCGGTCAGCGGCACGCCGAGCGCGCGGAAGAACTCGACGATCTCCGGGTCGATCGGCGCGGCCCCGCTGGTCGCCAGCCGGCACTGGTCCAGGCCGATCTGGGTGAGCACCGCCTGCCGGGCCGCGTCGGGCAGCGCGCCGCACCACGGCGGGCGTGACATCGGGCAGCACGCCGCGCAGCCCGGCATGCAGCTTCTCCCACACCCGGGGGATGCCGATCAGGCCGGTCGGGTGGACCTGCGCCGCGACCTCGAAGAGCCGGCTGCTGGTCGGGGCAGTAGGCCAGCGTGACCGGGCGCGTACAGCGGCGCCCAGTGATCGGTGCTGCGCCCGGTCACGTGGGCCATCGGCAGGTAGGAGACGAGGACCGAGACGCCGTCGGCGCCGGCCAGGTCCTCGGCCGGGATCACCCGGTTGGTCGCCTGCTGGGCGTAGCGGACGTTCCGGTGGGTGATCATCACTCCCTTGGGCCTGCCGGTGGTGCCCGAGGTGTAGATCAGCGTCGCCAGGGTGTCCGGCGTCACCTGACACCAGGCCCGGTCGAACGCGTCCGGGTCGCGCTCGGCCGCGGCGCGGCCGCGCGCGAGCAGTTGCGGCCAGCCGAGCGCGACGGTCCCGTCCGCCCGGGGCGCGCCGTCGGCATCGCCGGGCCGGTCGTCGCCGAGCACGACGAGCGCGCGCAGCAGCGGCAGCCGGCCCTGGATCGATTCGAGCACGGGCAGGAACTCCGGCTCGGCGATCACCACGGTGGCCGCGCTGTGGCCGATGAGGTCCGCGGCCTGCTCGGGGGCGACCGTCGGGTAGATGAAGACCGGGACGCCGCGGGCGTGCATCACCGCGTAGTCGGCGATCGTCGCCTCCGACCGGTTACGTGACCAGATCGCGACGAACTCGCCGGGCCGCAGGCCCAGGTCGGTCAGGCCGAGGGCGGCGTCCCGCACCCGTTCGCGCAGCTGCCGGTAGGTCAGGGACTGCCAGGCGCCGTCCGCCAGCCAGCGGTGCGCCACGGTGTCGGGTGCCTGCGCCACGGTGTCGGCGAAGGCGGTGAGCAGAGTCGAGCCCGCGATCTCGTTCTCGATCTCCGATCGCACGGCGGCCACGTCCTCGGGGACGCCAGGGGTGTTAGAGGAGGTCATGGCTCATTGTGAACCGCGTATTGCTCGCTGACTAGGGTCGCGCGCTCACAAAGAGTGCCCGTTGTGCACGTATCCCCGATGTCACCTCCTGCCGAGGTTCCCGTGCCCCCACCAGCGCCCCGTCTCGCCTCCTGCCGCGTCGCACCCGCCGCTGCCACCCCGCCCCGCGCCTGGCGGCAACCAACTCAGCCGCCCCCAATCCCCCGGGCTCGAATGCGCCAATTGCCCCACCCCACCGGGCCGATGGCGCCAAAGGCACCGGCCCCACCGGGCCGATGGCGCCAAAGGCCACGATAGAAGGAGCCGATGGCGCCAACGACCCGCTCACCGCGGGCGCGGCGCCTGGCCCAGGCAGCCCAAGCGCCCCACGCGTATCTGGGCTCGAATGCGCGAACGCCCCGCCCGGACCGGGTCGAAAGCGCAAATGGCCCCGATAGAAGCAGGCGAATGCGCCTTCCACCCACTAGGGCGGGGCCGGGGGTGGGCGTCCGGTAGCGGGGCCGGGGGTGGGCGTCCGGTAGCCGGGCCGGGGCTGGGGCTGAGCCAGCCGGAGGCTGAGCCGGACGGGGAGGTACAGGGCGCGGGGGGCTGAGCCAGCCGGAGGCTGAGCCGGACGGTGAGGTACAGGGCGCGGGGGGCTGAGCCAGCCGGAGGCTGAGCCGGACGGGGAGGTACAGGGCGCGGAGGGCTGAGCCAGCCGGAGGCTGAGCCGGACGGGGAGGTACAGGGCGCGGACGGGCTGAGCCGGCCGGAGGCTGAGCCGGACGGGGGGTGCAGGGCGCGGGGGGTGCGGGGCGCGGACGGGCTGAGCCGGACGGGGGCTGAGGCGGGGACGGGGTGGGGTGGGTGCGTTAGGCCAGGAGGTAGTCGGCGCAGCGTTCGGCGATCATGATGGTGGGGGCGTTGGTGTTGCCCGAGGTGACGGCGGGCATGACCGAGGCGTCGGCGACGCGCAGGCCGTCAACGCCGTAGACCCGGAGGTCGGCCGGGTTGACCACCGCGGCGTTGTCGATGCCCATCTTGCAGGTGCCGGCCTGGTGGTGGTAAGTGATCAGGTTGCGCATCCCGTACTCGATGAGGTCCGCGTCGGTGCGCACGTCCGGGCCGGGGGCGATCTCGCGGGCGCGGAACTCGGCCAGGGCACTGGCCTCGCCGACCTCGCGGGACAACTTCAGGCTGGCCAGCAGGGCGCGCACGTCGGCCTTCTCTTCCAGGTAGTGCGGGTCGATGACCGGGTGCTCGGCCGGGTTGGCCGACCGGAGCCACAGCCTGCCCCGGCTCAGCGGGCGGATGATGCCGGCCACGATCGCGTAGCCGTCGCCGTAGGCGGGCTGCTCGTAGCCCTCCACCGGCATCGGGAAGTGCGACATGAGCGGCTGCAGGTCGGGCGCGGTCATGCCCGGGTCGCTGGTGGCGAAGAAGTGCGCCTCCAGGTTGTTGGCCTTGCCCTCGGGGATCTTCCGCGCCGAGCCGTACAGGATCGTGGCCAGCGCGTGGTCGTGCAGGTTGGCGCCCACGCCGGGCAGGTCGGCCCGCACGTCGATGCCGTGCGGGCGCAGCTCGTCGGCCGGGCCGATGCCGGACAGCAGCAGCAGGTGCGGCGTGCCGATCGTCCCGCCGCAGACGATGACGTCGCCGGAGCAGCGCAGCTCGGTGTCGGTCCACGCCGGGAGCCGGGGCGGGGGACGGAGCCGGCCGGGTCCGTCCGCCTGGCGTAGACCTGACCGGGGCCGGACAGGCGGACGCCGGCCGCGCGGCCCGAGCCGTCGAAGACCAGGCGCTCCACCGGGGCGCCGGTGATGACGGTGAGCAGCGGGCTGTCCACCACCGGCTCGATGAAGGCGGTCCAGGTGGACATCCGGCGGCCGTCCCGCACCGTCATGGGGGTCAGGCCGACGCCCAGGATGTCGTCGGCGTTCGGGTCGTCGTTCCTGGGGACGCCGATCGCCGCGGCGGCCTCGATCATCGCGACCGTCGCCGGGTTGGGCTCGGTGATGCGGGTGACCGGGAGCGGGCCGCCGACCCCGTGATACTCGCTCGGCGCCGCCGGAGTAGTCCTCGGACTTCTTGAAGTACGGGAGCACGTCGGCGTAGGACCAGCCGGGGGCGCCGTTGTAGGCCCAGGCGTCGAAGTCGCTCTTGGCGCCGCGGATGTAGATCATTCCGTTGAGCGCGCTCGACCCGCCGAGCACCTTGCCGCGCGGCCAGAACAGCGAGGTCTTGAGCGAGTGCTGCTGCGGCTCGGTGGTGTAGGCCCAGTCCTCCGGCGAGTTCCACAGCTCCCAGGAGCGGTTCGGCTGGTGGATGGCCGGGTTGTAGTCGGGGCCGCCCGCCTCGACCAGCGCCACCCGGCGCCCGGCGTCCACCAGGCGGCGGGCGATCACGCAGCCCGCCGAGCCTGCCCCGACGATGATGTGGTCGAACTGCTCGCTCCCGCTTCCAGCCGCCATGCCGCCTCCACTGCCATCTCCCGGGGGCCCGATCGCAAAGAGACGCGATCGCATCAGGCCCGCCGACGTCAACGAGGGAGCCAACTCCGGCCATGCTCCTGGTCACATCATGCGAGTTTCCCGCCCGAAGTCATTGAGGCGATGGCACAGAGCTAGGGCGGGGCGCCCTGCCGGGATTGCTCCTGGCGGGTTTCCCCGGCCCGCCCACCAAACCCGGCGTGCGGCTTGCACCGCACCGGGCTTTCCGCGTGCCTTGCCCGCTGGGCTAGCTGGGTGCTGGGTCCGGCTGGGGTGTCCACGGGGTCGGGATGTTGCTGCCGCGGTAGCGGTAGCGCGTGACCGGCACGGCGGACGCGCCGGTGAACCTGACCCCGCCGACTGCGAATCTCCAGGTGCCGGGGACGCAGAAGCGCCGCCGGAGTTCTGGCATCCCGATGCCGGAGCGTCCTTGTTTGTACTTGTGCCGCAGCCAGCGCATGATCCGGCCCCACGCGTGGGCGTCGATCTTGCTGAAGACGGCTTTGGACACTCCGTGCCGGAAGTAGTTCGCCCACCCGGCCAAAGCCTGGTTGACGCCCTGGATGAGCGCCTCCGGGCTCTGGTGCCGGGTCGACCTGTACGTCTTGGCTGACACCTTGTCCTTGACGGCCTGGATGGCCTTCCGGGAGGGCACCGTGTAGACGTACTGCTTCTGTGTTCCCCGCTTGCGCATCCGGCGGATGGTGAAGGCGAGGAAGTCGAAGCCCTCGTCAATGTGGGCCATGCGGGTCTTCTCCTCCGCCAGCCGCAGCCCCAGCGGGGAGAGTGCGGCGGCTGCTTCCTCGCGCAGTGCCTCGGCGTGACGGCGCTCCCCGGAGACCATGACGACAAAGTCGTCGGCGAACCGGATCAGCCGCCAGTTGCCCAGGCCATTCCTCCTGCGCTTGCGCCGCTGCCCGTCGGTTCCCATCTGCGCCTGCCATTGCCGCATGAACTGGTCATCCAGCGCGGACAGGGCGATGTTAGCCAGCAGCGGGGAGAGTATCCCGCCTTGCGGGGTGCCGGCGTGGGTCTCCTCCTGTTCGCCGCCGGAGGTCATGACCCCGGCTTTGAGGAACGCCTTGACCAGCGCGCATATCCGCTTGTCCTTGATCCTTGACCGGAGCCGGTCCATGAGGGGGACATGCCCGATTTCGTCGAAGCATGCCCGGATGTCGGCCTCCATCACCCATTCATATCCGTGGGTGGCGTAGAACTGGATCTCGGCGATCGCGTCGTGCGCGCGGCGGTTCGGGCGGAACCCGTACGAGCACGGCTGGAAGTCCGCCTCGAAGATGGGCTCGAGCACCAACTTGAGGGCGGCCTGGACCACCCGGTCAGCGACAGTTGGTATCCCGAGCTTGCGGAGCTTGCCGCTTTTCTTCGGGATCATCACCTGCCGCACCGGCTCCGGCCGGAACTCGCCCGACTTCAGCAAGCCCCGGATTTCTTCCAGGAACGCCCCCACCCCGACCCGGTTCTCGATGTCGGCCACCGTGGCCTTGTCGATCCCCGGTGTCCGCGACCCGGCGTTGGCCCTGACGCGAGACCATGCCTCGGCCAGGAACTCCAGGTCACAGACGAGGTTGAACAGGTCACCGAACCGGCGGGAGGAATCTTCTCCCGCCCAGCGGTGCAGTTTGGCCTGCATCTCCCGTACCGTGCGGTACTGCGCCACCTGCCGGGCAGGCGACGCGGGTGACCGCGCGGCGCCGGGATTCCCCGGCGCGTCTTCGGGCATTACAGCTCCTCCCTTGTATCTGGCACGCTGCCGCCCTTCCCCATGTGACCGGCTCTCCCGGCCCCGGAGTACTACGGCGGCTCCGCCCCGCCCGCGCCTTCGGCTGACATCGCGCCTATCCGTCCCCATCCCCCTGGCTGGGAGACAAAGGCGGAACGGACACGGACGGTTCCCGTGTTCACTGCTGTCCGATCGGCGGGTTAGGCACCCGGCTCTGCCCCTGCGGCCTCGCCATGGCTATGCCGCAGTCCTTCACCATGGCCTCCCATCCCAGGCTGCTAAGACCCGGACAAGAGTTCCCCGCCCGCAATGGGGGACGGGCACGCACCGCTGCCCAGCCCGTATCCACCGGATTTGAGCTGGTTCCACCTCAAGAGGCGTAACGACACCGGTTCCTCGCGTATACCTTCCCGCCTTGCTCACCACGCCCGGCCCGTCCGGCAGTGCCGGGCCGACGTGACTTCGTCGAGGCTGCTCCCGCCCTCCCCGCCGATCCACGGTTCAGGCTGCCTCCAGCTTCACCCCGCCGCTGCGACGGCGAGGCGATGGCGGTCTCTCACCTCCATTCGGGACAGCAGCGCCTCACGGCGCACTAGCAGTAGTGAAAGGCCAGCTCACCAGTTTTCAGGTGGCGGCGGACGAGCAGCGAGTGCCGCGGCGAGGCGGCGGCGAGCCAGGCCCAGGCGTACCACCGCTCGCCCTTCGAGCCCTGCCCGGCGGAGCGGACCTCCCAGGCCCTCTTCGCCTTCAGCAGTTTCTTCACCGCGTCCGCGCAGGTCACCACGGCTCCCGCGGCAACCTCGAAGGTGAAGTTCGAGGCCACCCGCAAGACGTAGGCCTGCCCCCTGCCTTCCAGGTACTCCCGCAGCTCGGTGCAGGAGCCGTAGACCTCGTCCCCGCAGGCGAAGTCGAACGACAGGCCGTCAGCGTAAGCCTCGTCCAGGATCCCGATGGCCAGCTGGCCCTTGGTGCGGAACCGCAGGTCCAGGGGAAGCCCCGTGACCAGGGACTTCACAGGGTCTTTGATGTCTTCCTCCGGGATCCACTGCCGTGCCCCGGCCAGCGCGTGGCCGGTCTTCTCCCGCACGTAGGACAGGTGGACCGTGTTGACGCCGTTCGCGACGCGCCCGGCGCAGCCCATGTACTGCCGCTTCACGCCCGACGTCGCACTGCCCTGCTTCTCCTGGCCCGTCTCGTCGAGCGCGCCCACGCTCATCCGCACCCGCCGCGACCGGCGGGCCGCGGCGTCCAGCCCCGCCGCCGCGTACTTCCTGACCAGGCTCATCGCCTGTGCCTCGTCCCACGAGGCACGGTTCAGCAGCCGCTGCGCCTTCGCCGGCGACAGGTCGCCCGCGTGCTCGGCAACCGACCACCCTTTCCGCGACGGAAGATCGCTGACCAGCGCGTTCCTAGACGGGTGAGCTTGTTGCGTCATGAGCCGGCCCCGGCTCGGCCACGATCGCGGCATCCGCGACGGGGCCCCGCCGGGGCCGGGACAGTGAACAGGTATCAGGCGGTCGCCGTGAGGGCGGTGCCGTCGGTGAGGGAGGCGAGCGGCGGGCGCTCGACCAGCTCGTTGAGGTGCTCGTCGAGGCGCAGGCCGTCTTCGGTGGCCACGGCGTGCAGGTAGGTGTCCGGCTGGTGCGGAACCCACAGGCCCTGCATCGCCGGGTCGAGCTGCCCGGCGAAGCGCCGGGCCAGGCCCTCGCGGACGGCCACGGTGCGCAGCACGACCGAGGACATGCGGCTCAGGCTGGCCAGCGTCTGGTGCCGGTTCTGCCGGGTGCCGAGGTCGACCTGGGCCATCCCGACAGGCCTACCTGGTCGAAGACGTCGACCAGCATGCCGATCTCCACGCCGTAGCCGGTGAAGAACGGGATCTTGGCGAACAGCTCGCGGCGGCCGGCGAACTCGCCCGCGAGCGGCTGCACGAAGCCGGCCAGCTCCGGGTAGAACAGGTTGAGCAGCGGCTTGGCCATCAGCTCGGTGACCCGGCCGCCGCCGTCGAGGATCTTCTCACCGGCCTGCTTGAACGGCCGCCGGAAGGAGCCCTTGACGAACTGCAGCTGGGGGTCCGCGAGCAGCGGTCCGAGCGTGCCGTAGACGAAGTGCTCCTCGAAGTCGGCGGTGTCCGAGTCGGCGAACATGACGATGTCGCCGCGGGCCACGGACAGGGCGCGCCACATCGCGTCGCCCTTGCCCTGCGCGGGGCCGTAGTCCCGCATGAGCTCGTTCTCCGAGTAGACCTCGGCGCCATGGGCACGGGCTACCTCGGCCGTGCCGTCACTGGAGTCCGCGTCGATGACGATGACCTGGTCGGGAAGACCGGTTCTTGCCTTGAGGTCGGCGACGACGGAGAGGATGGTACCGATGGTGCCTGCGACATTGCGGGCCGGGAAGATGAGGGTCGTTGAGGGTCGCCTCGTCGGCCCGTTGCCGTTCGCATCGCTGCCGAGACCCGCAAAGTCCCGGTAGTGATACGAGCGCTGCTCAAACCATTCCCAGACTGTCATGCTCATATAACGACGCCCTGCTCCGTTTGGTTGCGTCTTGGCCGAGTTTTACCTTCCCTGAGTTAGACACACTGCCCTCTATGGCTACCCGCGGCCAGGGGCAAGTATGCGACAGCACCCGGCTCAGACCGCTCGCATATAGCGGGATACGAGTGACAAGTCGAGGCAACAAACCTAACGATGGTTTTCTCATGGCCTAACGATGCTGACCCCTCCCAGATCTAACGACTGTCAAACTTGTGACCCGGATGACAGATCTCGTTCACCTCGCGGACGGCCTGGCGATGGGCGCCGCCAGTTCGATGTCACAGGGATGCCTCCCGACAGAGCAGGCCTGAACCGAACGATGTCAGACACGGGCATCCCTCGACAAGGGAGGACTTATGCGTCCAAGAACCGGCGCGGCCGCGTTCATCGCAGTAGTAGGCGTAGCGGGCGCGCTCGCCGCCGTCCACGGGCTCCGGAGCGCAGGCGAGCACGGGCCAGCCCGGCCACCCGGCCGACCAGCAGGCCCGGCTGACCCCTGGCGACTTGGTGGTCAGCACCAGCTCCTACGTCAACGACCCGGCCATCGTGGCCGGCTCGACCGTGCTGCCGCCCGGGTCCGGGTCGGCCGGCGCGGTCGCCATCGCCAACGGCGACTACCCGGCCGTGTTCAACAACGTCACGGTGGACCCGAGCTTCGGTGTCACCTCCCGGCTGTCCCTCAAGGAGATCACGCCGAAGGGCCGACCGGCCGGGGTGATCCCGGTGCCCAGCAGCGACCTGGTCACCAGCTTCTCCTCCAAGTCGGAGGGCGCGCTCAACCTGTCGAGTGACGGCAAGTACCTGTCGTTCATGGGCTACGTGGCCGCACCGGAAACCATTGACGCCTCCAACGCGAACACGCCGGGTGTCATCGATCCGACCAACCCGGTCTCCGGTACCGCCTTCCGTGCGGTCGCGTCCCTGTCGGCGAACGGAAAGTGGACCTTCACCGAGACCAACGCCTACAGCGGCAACAACGGCCGCGCGGCGGTCGAGGCCAAGGTCGGCGGCAAGTACTACATCTACACCGCGGGCAACGCCGGCAACGGCGCCAACCCGCAGCCGGACGGCGTGGTCCTCGGCGCTGGCACGCAGATCATCACCCCGTCCACCCTGCCCGAGGCGGCGCAGAAGCCGGGCGCCCCCACCCCGGTCGGCTCCTTCAGCGTCGCCGAGCTGGGCGACAAGGCGGACAAGGTCGGCAAGGACGACAACTACCGCGGGCTGGCCCTGTACAACAACGTGCTGTACTACACCAAGGGCAGCGGCAGCAACGGCGTCAACACGGTGTACTTCCTCGACACGACCGGGAAGGCCTGCCCGAACGGCGTCGGCCTGCCGACGCCCGGCGCGCCGTTGCCGACCGCGAGCATCGCGGGCACACTGGGCGCCAACGGGCTCGCCAGCAACATGTGCGTGCTGAAGGGCTTCCCGACCGACCTCGCCAAGTCGGCGACGGACGCCTCCGACTTCCCGTTCGGCATCTGGTTCGCCAGCCCCACCACGATGTACGTGGCCGACGAGGGCGCGGACGACACGACCTTCGCCGGCGGTACTTTCACCGCCGCGGCCGCGTCGACCACGGCCGGCCTGCAGAAGTGGGTATACAACGCGGCCGCGGGCTCGTGGCAGCTCGCTTACACCCTGCACAATGGCCTCAACCTCGGCCAGCCCTACACCGTTAAGGGCTACCCCACCGGGACGAACGCGGTGACCGGGCTGCCGTGGGCGCCGGCCACCGGGGGCCTTCGGAACATCACCGGCCGGGTCAACCGGAACGGGACGGTCACCATCTGGGCCGCCACCGCGACGGTGAGCGGCGGCGGAGACCAGGGCGCGGACCCGAACGAGCTCGTCTCGGTCACCGACAAGCTCGGCGCGCACAGCCTGCCCCAGTCGGAGCGGTTCTCCACCGTCGTCCCGGCCAGCGACAACCAGGTCATCCGCGGCGTTTCGTTCACCCCGGGCACCACCCAGGGCCACCGGTAGCGGCCAGCTCACCGGCGCCGGGGCGGGCGGTTCCACGTGAACCGCCCGCCCCGGCGTGTGCCGGGGTTGCCTCATGGGTCGTTGGCGCCATCGGCTGCTTCTATCGCACCCTTTGGCGCCAACGACCCGGCCGGAACGAGGCCTTTGGCGCCAACGACCCGGCCGGAGCAAGGCCTTCGGCGCCAACGACCTGGTTGGCCCGGTTCCCGGTCTCTAGGGCCTGGCGAAGGCGAAGTGACAGGCGGCCTGGCGGGCCGGGGCGGCCGGGTCGGCCATGAGGGCCGGGTCCTCGGTCTCGCACCGGGCCTGGGCAACCGGGCAGCGTGACCGGAAACGGCAGCCGCGCGGCACGGCCAGGGGCGACGGCGGGTCGCCCTGGAGGGCCGGCGGCCGGTCGAGTATGTGCCCGGGATCGGGGTCGGCCGGGCTGGGCAGCCGGGGTATCGCCGCCAGCAGGCCCTTGGTATACGGGTGAGCGGGCGAGTCGAGCAGGAGCGAAGCCGGGCCCGATTCGACCACCCGGCCCAGGTACATCACCGCGACGGTGTCGCACAGGTGCCGCACCACGGACAGGTTGTGCGAGATCAGGACCATGGTCAGGCCGAGCGAGGCGCGCAGCTCCGACAGCAGGTTGAGGATGGTCGCCTGCACGCTCACGTCGAGCGCGGAGACCGGCTCGTCGGCCACCAGCACGTCCGGCCGCAGCGCGAGCGCGCGGGCGATCGCCACCCGCTGGCGCTGGCCGCCGGAGAACTGCCTGGGGTAGGCGTGCAGCGCTTCCGGGGTGAGCCCGACCCGGGTGATCAGCGACTCGGCCTCGGCGGCGACGCCGGCGCGCGGCACCACGTGGTGCACCCGCAGCAGCTCGCGGAGCGTGCCGCCGACGGTGATCCGCGGGTTGAGCGAGGCGTACGGGTCCTGGAAGACCATCTGAATGCGGCGCTGGTCGGCGCGGGCCCGGCGAGCCGGCATCCGCCGTCCCTCGAACGAGATCTCGCCCGCGGTCAGCGGCTGGAGCCCGGCCAGGGCGCGGGCCAGCGTGGACTTGCCCGAGCCTGATTCGCCCACGATGCCGAGCGCCGCGCCGCGGCGCACCGACAGGTCCACCGTGTCCACCGCGTGCAGCAGGCGGCGCCGCCCGGGCAGGCCGCCGACCGGAAAGGCCACCGAGACGCCGGCCCCCGCAGCAGCGGCGTGTCCGAGACCGGCGTGCCGTCCGCCGCCGCGGCGCTGGCTACCGTCGCGCCGCCGCTCGCGGCCGGGCCGCTGGGCTCAGCGTCGGCCGCGCGCGGTGCGGCCTGGATGGGGTCGGTGGTCACGCGCTCACCGCCAGCAGGTCGTGGTGGAGGCAGGCCGTCGCCCGGCCGCCCCGCAGCGGGGTAAGGGGTATGTCGCCGGCGGCGCAGTCGGCGGCGGCGTAGCCGCACCGGGGGCGGAAGCGGCAGCCGTCCGGCGGGTTGATCAGGCTGGGGGGTGAGCCGGGTATGGGCACCAGTGAGTCCTGCACGTCCTCGAAGCTCGGCGCGGAGCGGACCAGGCCGGCGGTGTACGGGTGGCGCGGCGCGGACAGCACGGTGGCCACGTCGCCGGTCTCGATGACCTGGCCGCCGTACATGACCGACAGGTGCTGGCAGACCTGGGCCACCACCGGCAGGTCGTGGGTGACGAACACCAGGCTGACCCCGGACTCCCGGCACAGCCGGGCCAGCAGCCGCAGGATCTGGTCCTGGATGGTCACGTCGAGCGCGGTGGTCGGCTCGTCGCACAGGATGATCTCGGGATCGCAGGACAGCGCGATCGCGATCATCACCCGCTGCCGCATCCCGCCGGAGAACTCGTGCGGGTAGGCGGCGAAGCGGCGCTCGGGATCGGGGATGCCGACCCGGCGCATCAGGTCGAGCGCGCGCTGCTTGGCCTCGCCCCGGGACAGGCCCAGGTGCAGCCGCGGGCCCTCGGCGATCTGCCAGCCCACCCGCATCACCGGGTTGAGCGCGGACATCGGCTCCTGGAAGATCATCGCGAGCTTGGGGCCGCGCATCGCGTTGAGCCGCTTCTTGGGCAGGCGCGCGACGTCCTCGCCGTCCAGCAGCACCTGGCCGCCGGTGATCTTGGCCCCGGCGGGCAGCACGCCGAGTATCGCCCGCAGCGTCATCGACTTGCCGGAGCCGGACTCGCCGACCAGGCCCATGGCCTCGCCGCGCGGCACCGCGAAAGAGACGCCGTCGACGGCGCGTACCTCGCCCCGGCCGGTGGAGATCCGCACCCGCAGGTCGCGGACCTCCAGGACATGGGGGTTGTCGGCCATGGTCATCCTCACCTTCCCGGGCGGAGCAGGTCGGCCAGGCCGTCACCGAGCAGCGACAGCGCCAGGCCGGTAAGTACCACCGCCAGGCCGGGGATCGTGGTCAGCTGCCAGTGGGTGGTCAGGAAGTCCTGGCCCGCCGAGATCATCGAGCCCCAGTCCGATGTCGGCGGCTGGATGCCCAGGCCCAGGTAGCTGAGCGTGACGATGGCCAGGATGTCCTGCACGATGTCGGACATCGCGTAGACGATGGCCTGGCTGATCACGTTGGGCATCAGGTGGCGGCCCATGATCCGGACCGCGGACAGGCCGCCGGACCGGGCCGCGAGCACGTACTCCTGGCGCTTGGCGACGAGGATCTCGCCGCGGATGATGCGCGCGTAGGAGACCCAGCCGACGATCGTGATCGCGATGTAGATGGAGGACGCCCCCGGGCCGAGGACGAACACCAGGGCGATCACCAGCACGTAGAACGGGAACGCCACCACGATCTCGATGACCCGCATGATGATCACGTCGACCCAGCCGCCGAAGTAGCCGGCCAGTGAGCCGAGGACGCAGCCGATCACGAACGGGAACAGCACCGCGAGCAGCGCGATCCGCAGGTCCACCTGGCCGCCGTACAGCAGCCGGGCCAGGGTGTCCCGGCCGAGCTGGTCGGTGCCGAGCAGGTGCCCGGGCGTGCCCGGCGCGGCCAAGATGTTGAGCAGGTCCTGGTTGTCCGGGCTCTGCGAGGTCAGCAGCGACGCGCCGAAACAGGCGAAGAGGATCAGCGCGAGCAGCACGACGCCCGCGATGAGTGCCGGGTTCTTGAACCAGGTCGCCTTGCGCGGCGCGGCCCGCTCGGCCGGCGCGGGCGGCGCGGGCGCGGCGGGCGGCGGCGCCTTCAGGTCGGCGGTCACCGGGAGAACCTCACCCTCGGGTCGAGCATTGAGTAGCCGACGTCGGTCAGCAGGTTGACCAGTACGACCAGTACGCCGAAGACCAGCGTGACCCCCTGCACCACCGGGAAGTCGCGCTGGAAGATGGACTGCACCATGAGCTGGCCGATGCCGGGCAGCGCGAAAACCTGCTCGACGATCAGCGCGCCGCCGATCAGCCAGGCGACGTTGACGCCGAGCACGGTGATCGCCGGGATCACCGCGTTGCGCAGCACGTGCTTGGCCAGCAGTCGCAGCCCGGACACGCCCTTGGAGCGCGCGGTCGTGATGTAGTCGGCGGTCAGCACCTCGAGCATGCTGGCGCGCAGCGACCTGATCACCACCGGGCACAGGCCGATGGTCACCGTCAGCGCGGGCAGGAACATCGACCGCAGGTGGCCGCTGAACCCGGCGCCGTAGCCGGTGACCGGGAACACCCGCAGGCTGATGGCCAGGCCGTACTGGAGCATCAGGCCGATCCAGAACGGCGGCATGCCCAGCCCGAGCACCGGCACCGCGCGCACCAGGTGGTCGCGGATGCCGTCCTTGCGGCTGGCCGCGAGCATCGCCAGCGGAACGCTGATCACGATCGTCAGCACGATGGCGTAGGCCAGCAGCCAGAGCGTGACCGGGAGGCGGCTGGTCACCAGGCCGCTCACCGGGGTCCCGTAGTACAGGCTCGTCCCCAGGTTGCCGTGCAGCAACCGGTCGAGGAACAGCCAGTACTGGCTGACCAGCGGCCGGTCAAGTCCCCACTGCTGATGCAAGATCGCGATATTCTTGGGGGTCGCGTGGAGCCCCAGGATGGTCCGCGCCGGGTCGCCGGGGATCAGGTGGATCATGAAGAACACGACCACCGTCACCCCGACGGCCACCGGGATCAGCAGCAGCAGGCGGTGGAGTACGAAACTCATCCGTCCCATGTGCTTTTGCCTGCCTCGCCTTAGTTAGCTGTTACCCATCCAGACGTCTTCGAGGTGGTAGTTGCCGAGCGGCGTCACGTAGAACCCGTGGACACTGCTCGTTGTCGCGTAGGCGTAGGGCGAGTAGTAGAAGTCGACCATGGGGGCGTCGGCCGCCGTCTGGTCCTGGATGGTGTTGTACAGCGACTGCCTGGCCGTGGTGGAGAGCGTCTGCTCGGCCGCGGACGTGTCCTTGACCACCGTCGGGTTGTTGTAGTCGGTGTAGAACGACTTGGCGCCGGAGCTCGGGTCGACCGCGAACGTGACCAGCTCGTCCGGGTCGGGGATGTCCATCGTCCAGTAGGTGAAGCGTCATGTCGTAGTCGAGGTTCTCGTAGTCCGTGCTGACCGTGTTCGGGTCCAGCTGCTGGATCTTCACCGTGATGCCGATCTGCTTCAGCTCGGCCTGCAAGATCGCGGCCCTCGTCGCGTCGTCGGTGTTACCCGAGCCGACCAGCAGCGTGGTGGTGAAGCCCTTGGGCACGCTGGAGGCGGCCATGTCCTTCTTGGCCGCGGCCAGGTTGTACTGCAGGCCGGGCGTGGCCTTCTGGTAGAAGGGCACCTGCGGCGGCATGAACGAGTTGGCGGGGGTGCCGTTGCCGAACAGCACCGCCTTGATCATCGCCTGCCGGTCGATGGCCTCGCGAGATGGCCCGGCGGACGTGCACGTCGTTGAACGGCGCCTTCGTCTCGTTCATGATCATGTAGTCGGTGCGCGTCGAGTTGAACAGGTTCATCGTCACGTTCGGCGTGGACTTCAGCGTGGCCACGCTCGACCAGGCCGGGAACTCGTCGACCTGAGCCTGTCCGCCCTGCAGCTGGAGCTGGCGGGTGTTGTCGCTCGGCACGTCGGTCCAGGTGACGCTGTTCAGGTACGGCTTGCCCGGCTGCCAGTAGTTGGTGTTCTTGGTCAGCTTGAGCGCCTGGCCCTTGTGCCAGTAGTCCCACTTGAACGGGCCGGTGCCGACGGGCGCCTGGTAGAACTGCGCCTCGGTCTTGCCGCCGTAGTTGTCCGGGATGATGTCGTTAGCGAACAGCGACAGGTCGGCCAGCAGCGGGGCCCACGGGAACTTGAGGTTGATCACGACGGTGTCCGGGGTGGGCCCGGTGACCGACTTGATCGCCGTGTCGATGTAGCCCCAGCCCGCCTTGGCCGCACGCGCCTGGTTGAGCGAGAACACCACGTCCTTGGACGTCATCGGCTGGCCGGTGGAGAACTTGACACCCTTGCGCAGCGTGAAGGTGTAGGTCTTCTTGTCCTTGGAGACCGTGTAGCCGGTGGCGAGGTACGGCCGGGTAGTCTTGCCGTCGTTGGAGACCGTGTAAAGGGGTTCGAAGATCTGCTCGAAGACCCAGATCGACTCGTTATCGAAAACCGTGGTGTTATTCATCGACTGCGAATCCTGGGTCCTGGCGATCACCAGGTTCCCGCCCTCGACCGGCTTCCCCCCGCCCGCGGCGGCGCTCGGCCCGGTCACCACGCCCGCACTCGAGCCGGTGCTGGTAGCGCCGCCCGAACTACAGCCGGCGGCCACTACCGCCAGGACGGCGGGTGCGACCAGGGCGGTCGCTATCCTGGAGAAACGTGCCATCTAGGGCTCCTCACTCTGTGCCTGGTGACAAAGGTGACGGCGAAGGAGCGAGTTGTCCATAGGGGGAGATAGCGTGAAACGCACGATTTACAAAGCGGGTGAGATTTAAACTGACCGACATAAAGCGTTACATGGCCGACTTCTACGGCATAGGGACACCCGTTATAGAGGCCGTCGGCGAGGCACCCGGTCCGCTACTGACCGTGGTGGCCGGCAGCCAGCGCCGGTGAGCCAGCGCCGCCGCGGCGGCCGCTACCGCCGGGCGCCGTTCCCGCCGGCCTGCACGCGGGACGCCAGCGCGGCCACCTGCACCCGGGAGCTGTAGCCGAGCTTGCCCAGGATGTGCTCCAGGTGCGCGTCCACCGTCCGCTTGGACACCACCAGCCGGGCCGCGATGTCCCGGTTGGTCAAGCCCATGGCGACAAGCCCGGCGACCTCGCGCTCCCGCGCCGTCAGCTGCTCCCAGCGCCCCGGGTACGCGGCGGCGCCCGGGTCGCCCGCCGCCGCGACCGCGGGCGGCCGGCGGCCGGCCGACGGCCCGGACGGCCAGCGTGGCGCCGGCCGACACCGGCAGCGCGCTGGCGACCGCGGCCTCGGTGCTCAGCGCGGCGCCCGCGGCGTGCTCGGCCGCGTACCCCGCGGCGCCCAGGGCATCCCGGGCGTCGCGCTCGGCCCAGTCGCGCTCGGCGTGCAGCAGCATCAGCCCGAGCCGGGGCGCGCGGGCGCCCTCGCGGGCGGCGAGCCGCCGCCAGATCCGGTCCGCGCTGCCCTGCAGCCGGGCGGCCCGCTGGTAGTCGCGGCGCCCGGCCGCGAGCCATGCGAACGCCTCCAGGTGCAGCGCCAGCGCCAGCTCGTCGCGCAGCGGCGCGAACAGCTCAAGCCCGGCCCGCAGCCGCGCGCCCGCCGCCCCCCGGTCGCCCGCGCACCACCCGGCCACGCCGGTGACCCAGGCCGCCCAGCCGCGCACCCACCGCTCCCCGGCCGGCAGCCCGGCCTCCAGGTCGGCGCAGCGGGACACGCACTCGGCGAACGCACCGCGGCGCAGCGCCGCGAACGCGGCGGCGAGCTCGGCCATCAGGGCCGCCACCCGGCTGGCGCCGCCGTGGTCGCCCGGATCGGTCCCGGCCGGCGCAGCCGCGAGCGTGGCCCCGAGCGCGTCGGCGCCGGCGATGTCGCCGAGGGCGGCCAGCGACCAGCTGGCCAGGCGGGCCGCGGACTCGACGGCCCGCTCCCCCGCAGCCACGCCGGTGACCGGGAACGGGACGGGCGACGCGGAGGCACGCGCCCGTTGATCATCGTCTTCTTGATCGCCCGGCAGGGCGCGCGCCCGGTCGAGCCAGGAACTGGCCTGGCCGTAACGGCCGGCGCACATCAGCCAGGGCCAGCACGCCGTCGCCAGCTCGGTGGCGGCGGCCGCGTCGGCGGCGGCGAGCGCGCCATCGAACGCCAGCCGCAGGTTGGCCGCGTCCGCTTCCAGTGCGGCGACCAGGCCCGGCTGCCCCTGGCCGATGAACGAGGCCGCGAACGCGCGGGCCACGCCCAGGTAGTAGCCGCGGTGCCGCGACGCGCGCACGGCCGGGTCGGCCAGGTGCTCCGCGCCGTGCTCGCGGACGATCGCCAGCAGCCGGTACCTGGCCGTGCCGCCGACGTCGGGCGCGCGCAGCACGATCGACTTGTCCACCAGCCCGACCAGCGTGTCGACCACCACCTCCGCCTCGGGGCCGGCCCCGCTGTCGCCCGCGGCCGGCCGCAGATGGCCTCGGCGGCGGCGAGGTCGAAGCCGTCGGCGAAGGCCGACAGGCGGGTCCACAGCAGCCGCTCGGCCGGCGAGCACAGCGCGTAGCTCCAGCCGACGGAGGCGGCGAGCGACTGCCAGCGCTCCCCGGCGCCGCGCCGGCCGGTCGGCCGGCGGCGGAAGCACAGCAGCCGCAGCTGACCAGGCAGCCGGGCCAGCAGCTCGTCCAGGCCGATGGCGCGCAGCCGCAGCGCGGCGAGCTCGATCGCCAGCGGGATACCGTCGAGCAGGCGGCACAGTCGCACCAGCGACGGCAGCGTGCCGGAGGTGACCGCGAACCCGGGCAGCACGGCGGCGGTCCGGTCGGCGAGCAGCCGGACGGCGTCGCCGCCGTCGTCGCCGACGTCCAGCGGCCCCAGCCGGAAGACCACCTCGCCCGGCAGGTCGAGCGCCTGGCGGCTGGTCACCATGAGCACCGCTCCCTCGCCGCCGCGCAGTACCGCGTCGGCGAGCGCGGCGCAGGCATCGAGCACGTGCTCGGCGGTGTCCAGGATGAGCAGCAGCCGCCTGCCGCGCAGCCGGCCGGCCAGCGACTCATCCGCCGGCCCGGCCTCACCCGCCGTGGCCTGGGCCGACCCGGGCTGGGCCGTCGGGCCGACGCGCGGCCACGACCGCCCGCGTCACGCCTTCGGCGTCCCGCGCCGCGGAAAGCTCGGCCACGAACACCCCGTCGGGAAACTCCCCCGCGACCTCGGCCGCTACCCGGAACGCGAGGCGGGTCTTTCCGACCCCGCCCGGGCCGGTGAGCGTGACCAGCCTGCACCCGGCCAGCGCGCCCCTGATGCCGGCCGCCTCCTGTGACCGCCCGAAAAACCTCGTCGAGGCATGTTCGGGCAGTCCTCCCCCCAGCGTTATCAATTCTTGTTTGACCCTTCCCCCGGTCCGACCCTAATGCCTGGCCGGGGGGTTGCGCCCGAGAGTTACGCCAAGCCGGCCCGTCGTGACGTGAGCGATGCCACCCGCGCTGAGCAGGAATACAACCGCCGGTTACGCGTTGTGAACCCAGGCGGTTGTTCCCGTCTCACCGCCAGACCACCCCCTCGGCACTCGCAGGAATCGATTTCTGTTTCGCTATGGTCTTTTCCTCCCTTCACCGCATCAGGTCCGCCCGTCCAACCTTCTCCTTCATCGCCCGGCTCACCGCGACCGCGACGCTCGCCTACCTGCTGGCGCTGCTGGTCCCGGTGGGGACATCGCGCCCCGTGCTCGCGCCGCTGACCGCGCTGCTCGTGCTGCAGGCCAGCCTGTACCAGACGATCCGCAGCGGCATCCGCAAGGTGGCGAGCGTGACCGCCGGCGTGCTGATCGCCGTCGGCGTGGCCGAGTTCATCGGCTTCTCCTGGTGGCAGCTCGCGCTGCTCATCGCCGGTGCCCTGCTGACCGGCCGGGTGCTGCGGCTCGGCGATGACCTGCTCGAGGTGCCGATCAGCGCCATGCTGATCTTCGCGTCGGCTGGAACGCCCTCCGCTGCCACCGGCCGGGTGGTGGACACCCTCGTCGGCACCGGCGCCGGCCTGGCCGGCGGCCTGATCTTCGGCGCGCCGCGGGTGCGGCCGGCCAGGGAGGCGGTCGGCTCGCTGGCCGGCCGGCTGGCCGGCCTGCTCAGCCAGATGGCCCGTGACCTGGCAGCGCCGGGCGGCAGCGCCGCCGCGGACGCCGCAGAAGACGTCGCCGGGGACGGCGCCGTGCTCTTCGCCGGCGGCCCAGGGCCGGCCTGTGTCACCGAGTGGCTGCGCGAGGCGCGGGCGCTGTTCAACGAGATCGAGCGGGTGGACGACACCCTGCGCCAGGCCGCCGACAGCGTCCGGCTCAACCCGCGCGGCCGGCTGGCCCGCAGCGCCGGCCCCTGGCGGCGGCAGGCGCCGGCCGACCCCCTAGCGACCGAGGCTGGCGCTGCGCGAGGGCCTGGAGACGCTGGAGCACGCGACGGTGACCGTGCGCGGCCTGGCCCGCTCGATCCTGGACAGCGCCGGGATCGACAGCGACCACTCGCCGGGCCGCGACACGCTGACCCGGGCGCGGCTGGCCGACGTCCTCGGCAACCTGGCGGCGGCGATCCGCACCTACCAGCAGCTGGTGCTCCTGCTGCCCGGGGACAGCGAGCAGCTGCGGGCGCGGCTGGCCGGGCAGCTTGCCATCGCGCACCGAGAGCAGGACGAGCTGGCCGCGCTGCTCGAGCCGCCGGCCCCGGCCGACGGCGTCAGCAGCGAGTGGCCGCTGCGCGGCGCGATCCTCACCCACGTGGACCGGCTGCGCACCGGGCTGCGGGCCGACGCCGCGCTGCGCACGCCGACGTCCCGCCCGATCGACCTGTCGCGGGTGCGGCAGCGCCGACGGCCCGCTACCCCTGGCGCGCCCGCACCTCGGCCCACAACGCGCGGTAGGCCTTCGCCGCCGCGCTTCGACGGGGCGAAGACGGTGACCGGGGCACGCTCGACCGACATGGTCTCGATCACCGAGAGGGCCGGGATGACCGTCGCGGCCACGTCGCCCCTTTCGGCGGACAGCTTCTCGGCGATCTCCTGGTGCAGCTTCTTGCGCCCGTCCACCATCGAGAAGAAGGCCAGCGATCTGTGGCCGGTGCCCCTTGAACTCGTCGATGAAGTCCGACAGCTGCTCCAGGGTGCGGACCGACAGCGTCGTCGGGATCAGCGGCACCACGATCACGTCGGCGGCGTACAGCACGTTCTCCGAGACCAGCGAGACCGACGGCGGGCAGTCGAGGAAGACCGCGTCGTACTCGTCCGCCAGGGGACTGAGCAGCTTGCCGAGCTTGCGCGCGGGCTTGCCGCCCGGCGTGTCGCCCGGCTTGCTGTCACCCGGGTCGAGCAGCAGGTCCATGTTCCGGTAGGTGAAGTCGGCCGGGATCAGGTCGAGGTTGTCGAAGTCCGTGCCCTTGATGGCGTCGTCGAGCGGGCGCTTGCCCCTGATGATGGCCTTGCCGCCGCCCTTGACCCGCGGTTTGACGCGGAACATGAAGCTGGCCGCGCCCTGCGGGTCCAGGTCCCACAGCACCGTCCGCTGGCCGGCCTCGGCCGCCAGGTAGGCCAGGTTGACGGCGGTCGTGGTCTTACCGACGCCGCCCTTGATGTTATAGGTCGCGTATATCCGCATTGCCGCGATACCTCACTCCTGTCCCCCGTAGCAGCGCCGACATCCGGCGCCGCCCCTCCGTGCCGGCGAAGGCGGCGAACCGGCGCTCGAAGTCCGCCCGCGCCGTCCGCTGACGCGCGGCGAGGCCTGCCGTGATCTCGCCCATGGCCAGCAGCGTCACCGCGGGCGCCTCGCGCTCCTTGAGCATTGCCCGCTGCGAGCGTCCTGATCTCCCTGATCTGGATCTCCGTGTCCTGGAATTCACCCAGGCAGTCCTGCAGCCGCTTGAGTTCGCCGACGACCTCCGCCCGCGGCGGCCGGGTCGTGCAGCGGGGCGAAGAACTCCAGCGCGTACCGCAGCTCCTTGCAGCGCTTGCGCAGGTCGTGCAGGGACTCGGCGGGCGAGTCCTGGGTGATCGCCGCGCCGCGCTTGGCGACCTTCGCGAAGGCCACCCGGGTGCGCTCGGCGGCGAGCAGCCCGACGCTCCCCCCGCTGTTTCCGGCAATAGATGATGAACGGGGGGTGCTTGACCGCCGCCGGCCGGCCGCGCCCTGGCGGGCGGCCTGCGAGGCGCTAGCCAGCCGGTCCCGCCACTGGCTGGTCAGCGCGGTGAAGCGGGGCGAGCGCAGGCCGCGGGCGAGGACGCGGAACTCCTTGCGCCGCCGCTGCTCCAGGTAGGCGCGGAACGGTTCGAGGTCGTCCGGCTTCGCGGCCGCCAGGCGGCTGGCGGTGTCCTCGAAGTCGAGCAGGTGCACGTCCAGGTCCCTGGTCGGCGTGGTCAGGTCGCCGACCCACTTGAACTCGGCGGCGAAGTGCGCGAGGTCGTCCGGGGGTCAGGCCGAGCGCGTCGCCGAACAGCTTGAGCGCGCTCCTGGTCCGCCGCACGCTCACCCGCAGGTCATGCAGGTACTCGGTGTCGATGTCGGCCAGCACGCCCGGGGTGTTGACGTCGATGGTGTCGAGCAGGCGCAGCAGGATCGACCGCCGCGGCGCCGGACCGCGGGCATGTCCGGGGTGATGCGCGCGTCGACCTTGTTCGAGTAGTCGCCCGGGCGGCGGCCGCGGGCCCGCAGCGCGTCGGCGAGCAGCGGCTCGGAGGCGGCCCGCAGGCCGGGCACGGCCTCGACCAGGCGGGCGGCCCGCCGCGCCTGCCCCTGGTAGCCGCGGACCCCGGTGACCTCGAACCGGGGCGGCAGCGGTCCCTGCTGCCCAGGGCCGGCCAGGGACGGCCGGCTGACCAGCAGCCGGGCGACGGTCTTCCGGTCGGAGTTGAGCAGGTTGTACACCGTCGTCACCGCGGCGGCGGTGGCGACGGGGACCAGCGCGCGCGGGGCGATGAGCCCAGCGATGAGGCCGCCGACCGGGCCGGCCGCCAGCTCGGCGGCCGGGTGCGGGCGGGACGCCTGCCAGCCGGTCACCGGCTGGGTCGCGAGGCGGTCGGCGTCGCCGCCGGGGCCGTAAAGGCGCAGCTCGCTGCCGCCGCGCCCGGGGAGGTAGCCAGAGCGTCATGCCCGCCTTGTGCAGCCGCCAGTCGAAGGTGTCGAGCCAGGTGACCCGCTGCTCGTCAGCGTCATCGGGCCCCTGTTCCACTTCGAACTGCCCGGCTACCGCCTTGAGCGCCGCGGCGGTGATGTCATCCCACGTTTGGGGGTCACTACCATCGGCAACGTAACCAGCCGGGCCCGAGGCCATCGCGCAACTCCTCTGCTACCGCCGCCACTCCGGCCTTGATTTAATCATAAATTCACCTTAAACAGGTAATTATGTTCACTGGTCTATTAACCTTCTGTTTACAATACCGGGGAATCGATAACGGTTTCGCTCGCGGCGACCCGCTTACAGCGGCCAGTGATAGCCGGTGACCGCGCGAATGTCGGCGGGGCGGGGCATCCCGTCCTGCGTCCCGGGCCTGCTGGCCGCGGTGGCGGCGGCGGCGCAGGCGGCGATGACCGCTTCCCGGGGCGCGATGCCGGCCGCGAGGACCACGGCGAGCGCACCGACGAATGTGTCGCCCGCCCCGACGGAGTCAATCGCGGTAACCGGGAAAGCCGGGACCGTTTCCCCGGCGGTCTTTCCTACTTCTCTGGAAGCCTCGATTTCCCCGGCGCGCCCCGGGCCGTGATACGCCGCGCCGGCCGCGCCCGCGGTGACCACGGCATGCCGGGCGCCCGCCGCCACCAGGTCGGCCGCGGCGCCGGCGGCGCCGTCCAGGCCACTGACCGCCCGGCCGAGCACGGCGGCGGCCTCGGACTCGTTGACCACCAGCCAGTCCGGGCGCCCGGCGACGAGCCGGGCCGCCTCCGGCGGCGCGGGCGCGAGGTTGAGCACGGTCAGCGCCGCCTCCCGGCGTCGCCAGCGCCGCCTCGATCGCGGGCACGGGCACCTCGGCGCTGATCACCAGCACGCTGGACGGCGCAACAGGCGCGGCACGTCACCGCCCGGCGCGGGTGCCGCGCTAGCCTCCCCGGCCGACCCGGCAGGCCGGCCGACGTCACGGCCCGGGTCGCGGAGCGCGGCCGTCTCGTCCTCGCCGACCTCGCGGTTGGCGCCGGGCGCGACGGTGATGATGTTCTCGCCTGCCCGGTCAACGGTGATCATCGCGATCCCGGTGGGCGTGCCGGGCACGCTGCGGACGGCCCGGTCATCGACCCCGTCGGCCGCCAGCGCCGCCCGCAGCGCCCGGCCGAAGTCATCGTCGCCCACGCACCCGACCATCCGCACGCGCAGCCCGGCCGGCGCGCCCAGCCGCGCGGCGGCCACCGCCTGGTTGGCGCCCTTGCCGCCGGGCGCGAAGCTCGCGGCGCCGCCCAGTACCGTCTCCCCCGGACCGGGCAGCGCGGGCACGGTGACGGAGATATCCATGTTGAGGCTGCCGAGGACGGTCAGCCGCGCATCGAGGTCCACGACCGCACGCTACTCCGCGCGCGGCCCGGCACCGGGACGGAGCGGGTCCAGTGGCGGCGCCTACCCGTCACGGCCCGGCCGCCGAAAATTACCCGGCGTCGCCATTGAGCCAAATCCGGCGGCTCACTGGGCGCAGGTAGCCCCCTTGACGGCGGAGACGCCGGGGCGGTCGCCGGTAGCGCCTGGCCGGCCGTGATCCCGGGCTGGAAACGTGGCGCGGACCTGTGGGTGCTGGTCCGGCCCCCTCACCTAGTCCCCGAGGTTGACCGGCCGGGGGTGGGCTAGCCGCCGGTCAGGGTCGGGGCGGTGACGACCCCAAGGGATGGCGACGGCCGTTGCGGCCAGGGCGACTATGGTCGCGGTGAGCATGGCGGCGCGGTCGCCGGAGACGCCGTGCACGGAGTCGGCGACCGCCGGCAGCAGGGCGGCGCCCACGGCGGCGCCCATCTGGCGGCTGGTGTTGACTACCCCGCCGGCCAGGCCCTGGTCGCTGTCGGCCAGGCTGCGGCTGGCCAGCACGATCGAGCCGAACGCGGTGCCGGCGCCGCCGAAGCCGACCAGGACCACCACGAGGAGCAGCGGGCTGTAGCCGACCGCGGGCAACTGGGTGAGCGCGGCGAAGCCGACGGTCGCGCTGGCGCCGGCGATCATCATGACCCGGCGGACGCCGATGCGGCCGGCCAGCCTCGGGGCCATCATGCCGGTGGTGAAGCCGGCGATGCCCTGCGGGGCGATGATCAGCCCGGTCTCCAGCGGCGAGAACCGCAGGACCTGCTGCAAATAGAAGGAGAGCACGAGCAGTTCTCCGCCGTTCCACACGCCGAGCAGGAAGGCCGCGCTGGCGCCGTTGCGCAGCCCCGGGCGAAGCAGCAGGCGCGGGCTGGATCAGCGGGGCCGGGTGGCGCGTCTCGGCGACCACGAAAGACACCGCCGAGCCGGCCGCGACCACCGCCGCGCCGACGACGAGCGGGGACGTCCAGCCGAGCACGCCGCCCTGGGAGACGCAGAAGACGGCGAGCGTGACGGCGACGGTGATCAGCGCCGCGCCACCCACGTCGAGCCGCCTGGCCGGCCGCCCGGCCGGGTCGCCGCCGGGGCCCGTGCCGCCTGCGCCGCGGCGCAGGGCCAGGTCGGCGGCGGGAACCGGGATGAGACGCGGCACACCGAACGCGGCGGCCAGGCCCACCGGGACGTTGACCAGGAAGACAGCGCGCCAGCTCGTCCACTCGACCAGCACACCGCCGAGCGTCTGGCCGGCCACGAAGCCGACCGAGGCCATGGAACCGTAGAGCCCGATGGCCCTGGTCCGCTGCGGCCCGGGCGGGAAGCTGGTGGTGATCAGCGCGAGCGCGGCCGGCGCGATGAGCGCGGCGCCCGCGCCTTGCACCACCCGGGACGCGACCAGCAGCACCGGGTCGCGGGCGAGCCCGCCCGCCAGCGAGGACAGCGAGAAGATGATGAGCCCGGCCACGAACAGCCGTCGGCGGCCGAACGTGTCGGCGGCCCGGCCGCCGAGGATCAGCAGCCCGCTGAAGGAGATCGCGTAGCCGGTGACCACCCACTGGACCGTCGCGATCGACACGTGGAACTCGCGCTCGATGGACGGCAGCGCGATATTCACGATGGTGAAGTCGAGCACCACCATGAACGAGGCCACCAGGATCAGGATGAGCCGCAGGCCCGATCTCCCGCCGCCAGGCCGCGCGGCGTCGGTGCCAGCCGCCGGTGGGTGCATGTCGCGCACGTCGTGGGTAGGTAGTGGAGGGGGACCGGGGACTGACGCGCGTTCAGCGGGCATGGGACCAATCACGGACGAGGCGGACGGAGAGCAGGACCTGGTAGCTCCCACTTCGACGATCGGCCAGGTCAGGCCGGCGCGCAATGTTCCGCTCATCACACCGGCCGTCCGTCAAGCCCAGCCACCAGCGGCACGGCCGGGATGACAAGGTCCGCAGACAACGACAGGCCCGATTGGACGAACGGGCCTGACGCGACATATCTTGTTTCCAGGAGGTAATCATGAGCGAGATCGAGCGTCGGGTGCGGGAACTGGCCAACCGCCTGACCGCGTGGTGGCAGTCGAGTTCCAAGACCGCGAAGCAGCGTGGTGCCGGCGGCTCCGAGCAGCTGCGCCGCGAGGCCAAGGCCCGGGCACAGCAGGCGGCGAGCCGCGCGCAGGCCTTCCGGGAGAGCGAGCGCGGGCAGCGAGCCGCGGGCAAGATCAGCGACCTGCGCGACAGCGGGACGGCCAAGCGCGCCGAGGCGGCGCTGAACGACCTGCGCACCAGCGAGGCCGGCCAGAAGGCGCAGGCCACGCTGTCGGACCTGCGCCAGCGCGAGCCGGTCAAGAAGGCCGAGGAGAACGCGCGCAAGGTGCTGCACGACCTGTTCACCGGCGGCCCCGGCGGCTCCGCCCCCGGTAGCCCCGGCACCAGCGGTACCGGCACGCACCGGCACCGCCGACACCGGCACCACCGACACCGGCACCGCCGGCAGCCGCTAGCCGGCCAGGCCGCAATCGCCGCGCGGGCGGGGCTGACCGCCCCGCCCGCATGCGAGACCTGCCCGCGGGACGGCCGCCGAGTCGGCGGCGGCCGTCCCGCGGGCGGCTGCGGCTCAACGGGAGCGACCGGCGGTCATCCCGCCTGCGAGGCCGACAGCGCCTCGACGCCCGGCGGGCAGACCGGGACGACCTTGAGGTTCCCGGTCGGGATGTCGGCGAAGTTCATCCGCTCGGCGGTGCCGCACATCTCGGTGCCGCGGAACAGCACCGCGTGGTGCAGCGACGCCCACAGCTGGTACACCGCCCGCGCCGAGCCACCCCCGATCGCCACGCCCATCGCCGGGCCGCCGTCGATCGTCCACACGATGTCCTGCGTCATCCCGTGCGCCGTGCGGACCGCGAAACAGGCCATCCGCCCGGCGGCGAACATCTGCGCCGACCTGGCCCGCGGCCATCTGCGCGACGGTGAAGTTGTGCGGGTGGCCCTCTTCCTGGTTCCAGCCGAACTCCGCGTAGCCGACCGCGCTGTTCCCGCAGGTACCGGTGTTCTGGTGAAACGAGCCGCCGTCTAGCTGGGCGACCTGGGTCTTGTACGCGCCGTAGAGCGCCTTGAGCGAGGAATAGTCCTGGTAGTAGACCTTGGCGACGCCGTCGGCCGGGGCCGTGCAGACGATCGCCCCGCCCGGATTCTGCCGGTACTGGTCGCAGCTGGACGGCGGGAGCAGCCCCCGCCCCTCCACGCTGCTGTTCGCCGCCGCGAGCACGCCGGCGAGCGTGGCCGGGCCGGCCTCGCCCGAGCCGACCTGGACGCCCATGTTCGCGCTCGCCCCCGCGGCCGGGCTGGTAGTCGCCGACTGGCTCGCAGGAGCGGACGCGCCCGCGGATCCCGTCGCGTTCGCACTCGTTCCGTCGCCGGAGAGCGTGACCCGCGCGGTGCCATCGCCGGTCATCTGGGACACCGTCAGCCCGATGCCGGACCCCAGCACCATCACCAGGGCGGTGGAGAGGACCAGCCACCGGGACCGGCGGCCCGGGCCGCGCCGGCGGGCCCCGGGCCAGTTAGGCTCATCGACCTTGGTCGATGCGCCCACGAGCCCGGGGACGTCCTCGGTCGCCGCCTGGTACCCGACGGCGGGCTCATGGGAGATCTCAGGCAGGTCCCGCATGTGCCACTTCCCGTCCACGCTCCCCCACCCATTGAACGTGCTCATGGACGGACGGTCAAGGCGCGGACACGTCGGGTAATCGAACGCGGTGATCGCATCCAGCCGATTGACCCCGTGCCTATGCTCGAGGTGCGGGCACACGTCGGCGCGGGCCGCGCTCGCATCGCCCGAGGAGCGGCATATGCCGGAAGCGAGGCAGCCCAGGCACTGCCGGCACTGCCTGGGCAATTGCCCCGGTGACTGCCTGCTCGGCGACGGCCAGTGCATCCACGGCTGGAACGAGAAGCCCCCTCGGGTCTTCACCTGGCAGGTACTGCTGACCCGCCGGTGGTGGAACCGCGTGCTCTGGGGCGGGCCAGGAAACCCCCGCCGTTAACGCAGTAGCCAAGCGACGCAACCGACGGCCTCACCAGTCCGACGTGATTATCAACGTCAACCGACGTGATTATCAACGTCAACCTTGTTGACTCCGATATGGAAGTCACCTATTCTGACTTCCATATCGGAGTCGGAGGTGTGATGGCGTACACGGGGAGAGTTACAAGCGCCGAGTCGCTCGGTCGTATCCTCCAGCAGGCTAGGCTCCTATCGGGTCTGAGCCAGCGCGAGCTGGCCAGGCGACTTGGCACCACGCAGAAGTACGTCTGGGAACTTGAAGCGGGCAAGCCGTCGATCGTGATGGACCGGCTTTTGCGGCGATGCGCGAGACGGGCATGGAGCTGACGGCGACGATCACGCCGGGCGAGAATGGCTGACCTGGTCGTCGAGCTGTACGGGACCCCGGTCGGGACGCTCACGGGGACGTGGCGGACCTTCGACTTCCTGCCAGACCCGGCCGCGGTCACCATGTTCGGCATCGACAGCCCCATCCTGTCGGTCGCGATCCCACTCGCTGCCGTGGCTGTGCGATCGCGCAAGGAGCGGCGACAGAACTTCTTCCGGGAACTGCTTCCCGAGGGCAGGATGCTCGCCCGCCTCGCACAGCAGGCCGACCTGGCCGAGCAGGACGTCGTCGGGCTGCTGCGCGCCTACGGCCGCGACGTCGCCGGGGCTCTCCAGATCTGGGACCCCGACGTCCCCGGCGAGCCGAAGCAGCCCGCGCTGGAGCTGCTGTCCGCCAGCGGGGTTGCCACCATGCTGGAGCACGTCCAAGACAACCCGCTAGGCAACAAGCCCTTCGGCGGCAAGACCTCACTGGCGGGAGTGCAGGACAAGATCGTGCTCGCCCGAATGGGCGGGGCCTGGAACAGGGTGATCGACGGCTGGCCCTCCACCCACATCCTCAAGCCTGAGTCACGGGACTACCCGACCTCGATCTACGACGAGGAGTACGGGGCGCGCTTCGCACGGGCCGCCGGGCTGACCTCGTTCCCAACCTGGATCGAGGAGTTCGAGGGGGTGCCAACCGTGGTCATCGAACGCTACGACCGCGCCCCGGACGCCCCCCAGGGGCGTATCCACCAAGAGGATTTCAACCAGGTTCTCGGCGCTGCGGGCAACCAGAAGTACCAGAAGTACGGCGGCAAGGTAAGCCTCCAGCGCGCCGCCCGACTGTTCTCCGCCGTCGGAGACCGCGATTCCCTGGAGCGCCTGTTCAAGCTCGTTGTGGTCTCGGTCGCCGTGGGCAACCTTGACATGCACGCCAAGAACATCTCCCTGCTCGACCGTCTCGACGGGACCATGACACTCAGCCCGGCCTACGACGTCGTACCGCAAGCCCACCAGCCCAACGACGGCGAGGTCGCCCTCGCGATCGCCAGCGAGTACCGCCACGCGGCCATCACCCTCAACCACCTCGTCACCGAGGGGCGCGGGTCGGGACTAGCCGAGGCAGCCGACCTCACCGAAGAGACACTCACCACAGTCCTCCACCTAGCGAACACGCAAGCCCCACACGAGCGGGCCTACACCGAACTCCCCCGCGACATCTCCAGGTTCGCGTCCAACCTGCTCGCCGGCCGCGTTATCGGAGCAAGCCACCAGCACCGCTGACAGCCTGACCTGTAAGTCTGCGTCAGGCCGGGCGATGCCGAGCGATTCGGCGAGGAACGCGAACTGGTGCCGCAGCAGCTGGCTGACGGTGTCGGCGTCGGTCGGCATGTGGGTGGTGCCGAGACAGCGGCAGGACCTGGTGCGGCAGGCCGGCCGCGAGCAGCGCCGCCGACATCCGGAGCGTGTGTGCCACCGACGGATCGCGACCCGGCCGCGGTCCAGGTCGGGGAACCGAGCGGCAGACCGCGTCGAGCGCGTCCACCTGATCATCCAGCGGCGCGGAGAGGGTATCGCCGAACACGGCCTTCGACCACTCGCGGCCCGCGGCCAGGCGTGCCTCGCCCGTCGGTGACCAGGACGGCGAAGCCCTGCTCGGCGAACCACTGGTCCTCGCAGAACGCCGCGTCACGCGCGCGGACCACCCGCTGCATGGCCGGGCCGCCGTACGGGCTGAGCAGCACGGGGAGCCGCGTTCCCGGCCGGTACCACGACGGCAGCAGCAGGGCGGCGCGCAGCTCCCGTCCCCGAGAGCTCAGCCAGGTGATCCGCGGCCGGAGCAAGGGTTCGGCTTCGAGGCTGGCGATGGCCGCGCGGGTCCCGTCGCGCCAGGCGACGACGGCGGCGGCTGCCCCCTTCGGTGCGCGAGAGCACGACGACGGTGCCGCCCGCGGCTGCGCCATCGTGCGCGCCAGGGTCCGCACTGCGCGCGGGACAGGCCCTGCCCCGGGTCGAACCGCCACAGGTGCCGCTCGGTGGGGTCGCGTTCGTCGGTGGCGGTGAAGTAGACGGCCTCGCCGTCGGTTCCGCTGACCGAGCCGACGTGCAGCCCGTCCGGCGTGACGGCAGCGCCGCCGACCACCAGACGCCGCGACCCGTCCCGGTCAGACACCGTGACCAGGTCCCCGGCGCTGGTCCGGGCCGGGGCGCCAGGCGCAAGCTCGACCCAGGCGTCGTCGCGCTCGGTGTGCAGGACCGTGGTCTGTCCCGGTGACGGGGTCGGCCGCCGAGCACCATGACGGTCCGCTGGTCCCGGCTCTGCACGCTGAGCAGCGGACCTCGGGAGTCCCACTCCGCGGTCGCCAGGTACTCGTAGGCGCCGCGGTCCCAGGTGACCTCGGTCCTGCTCCCGTCGAGCCGCAGCACGTGCAGGGTGACGTCCGCGTTGGCGGTCCCGGCCGCCGGGTACCTGACGGCGCGCGGCGGCCGCTCCGGATCGGCGGGGTCGGAGATCCACCAGCGCTGGACGGGAGAATTGTCGACCCGGGCGACCAGCAGTCGCTGGCCGTCGGGAGCCCACCAGTAGCCGCGGAAGCGGAGCATGGACTCGGCCGCGACGTGCTCCGCCAGGCCGTAGGAAACGTCGTCGTGCTCCGGGGCGGCCAGCACGCGGCCCGTCCCGTCGGCCAGCTCGGTCACGTGCAGCGCGCCGTCCGGCGACGTAGGCAACGCGCCGCCCCGTCGGGTCGATCCGCGGGTCGGTCACCGCGCCCGCGGCGGGCACCGGCTGCGGGACGCCGGCCGGCTCGCGCGGGTCGTCGCCGACCGCAGCACCCACAGCCGCCCGTCCAGCGCGAACGCGACCGTCCGGCAGTCCGCGTCGGCGGAGTAGGCGACGATCCCGGCCGCAAGCTCGCGGGCTCGTTCCCGCCGGATCGCGCTCGGCCTCGGGCACATCGGCCGGGATCCGGAGTTCCACGCCGCGGCCGGATCGGCGACGAGCCGCTCGCGCTCTCCAGGCCCGTCCCCTTCCCCGTCACTGTCCCCGGCGCAATCGGCCAGGTCCAGCCGCCATAGGCACGTGACGCGGGTCCTCACCGCCCCGGGTGCGGAGGAACAGCACCCGCCCGCCGTCTCGCGAGACCGTCACCGCGCGCGGAACGCCGAGCGTGAAGCGCCGGGTGCGGGCCAGCTGCCGGGGGAAGTCGTCGATCGCCACGCCAGCACCCTGCCGCGCGGCCCCACCACCGCACAAGTGGTTAACCGGTACCGTCCAACCTCCGCGGCGCCGCTGGGCCATGCCCGCCGATATTCGGTTGCCGGCGGCCGTCGCCCGATGGGATAGTGCGGTCGAATGCGCTCACCAGGAGCGGCCGTGGAAGGGAGGCGTCTGTGATGCCAGCGCCCGTTGCGGGCTTTCTTAGCCCTGCCCTGACCACAGTTCACCTGAGGAGCAATACCCATGCGCGACAGCGCGGACTCCGACGACTACGGAGTCACCCGCCGCGGTAGGAAGCGCGGCAAGTTCGACGACGAGCGCTCGTTCGTCAAGCGCGACCGCCACCGGCCGCGACTGCAAGCGGAAGACGCCAACGACGCCACCGACGGCCTCGCCGAAGGCGACCGCTGGTCCACGTGGGATCAGTCGACGCCGACCGAACGCGGCCCGAGGCCACACCCGCAGTGGCTGGTCACCGACCTGGCGGCGGTTGACTACGAGCTCGGCGTGCTGAAGACCGGCAAGGAAGCGGACGTGTTCCTGGTCCGCCGGGGCGTGCCGGGGACGGACCGGTCGTGCCTCCTGGCGGCCAAGCGCTACCGGGACGCGGGGCACCGGCAGTTCCACCGGGACAGCGGTTACCTGGAGGGCCGCCGGGTCCGCGACAGCCGGGTCAACCGGGCGGTCGCCAGCCGCAGCGGCTTCGGCCGTGAGGCCATCGCCGGCCAGTGGGCGCAGGCGGAGTTCGATGCCCTGGTACGCCTGCACAGCGCCCGGGTGCCCGTCCCCTACCCGGTGCAGATCACCGGGACGGAGGTGCTGCTTGAGTTCGTCGGCGACACCGACGGCACCGGCGCGCCCCGGCTGGCCGAGACCCGTCCGAGCCCGGACGAACTGGCCAGCCTGTGGGACCAGCTGGTGGAGGCGATGACGACGCTGGCCGCGGCCGGCCTGGCGCACGGCGACCTGTCGCCGTACAACCTGCTGGTCCACCGCGGGCGGCTGGTGATGATCGACCTGCCGCAGGTGATCGACGTGGTCGCCAACCCCGGCGGACGCGGCTTCCTCGACCGGGACGCCAGGAACGTCGCCACCTGGTTCGCCCGGGCCGGCCAGCCCGGCGCCGACCCCGACGCGCTGGCCAGCCTGCTGGCCGCCGAGGCGCGCCTAGGGTAGGCGCCGGCCAGCGGGGGAAGACGCGGCGGGCCGCCCGGCCCCGGGGAGACGCCGGGCGGCCCGCCGCGTGCTACTTCACGGCCTGCTTGACGGTCAGCTGGCCGTTGCGCATCGTGCCGAGGCGCTGGGCCCGGCGGGCGACGGCGCTGTCGTGGGTGACCATGACCATGGTCAGGCCGTTGTCCTGCCAGAGCTTTTCCAGCAGGGCGATGATCTCGTCGCGGGTGTCCTCGTCCAGGTTGCCGGTCGGCTCGTCGGCCAGCAGCACCTTGGGCTCCTTGACCAGGGCGCGGGCGATGGCGACCCGCTGCTGCTGCCCGCCGGACAGTTCCGAGGGCAGGTGCCCGGCCCGGTCGGCGAGCCCGACCGAGGCCAGTGCCTGCGCGGCCTGCGACTTACGGGCGGCATTGCCGACCCCGAGCGGTACCAGTGCGGTCTCGACGTTCTCCTGGGCCGACAGCGTGGGGATCAGGTTGAAGGTCTGGAAGACGAAGCCGATCGAGGTGGCGCGCACCTTGGTCATGGCCCCCTCGCCCAGCCTGGCCAGGTCCTGGCCGCCGAGTTCCAGTGAACCGGAGGTGGGCCGGTCCAGGCCGCCAAGCAGTTGGAGCAGCGTGGACTTGCCGTGTCCGGTCGGCCCCTGGATGGACAGCCACTCGCCGTCGGCGATCTCCAGGCTGACACCGCGCAGCGCGTGCACGGTGTCGCGGCCCTTGGGGTAGTCCTTGGTGACGTTCGTGAGCGTGTACATGAACCCTGCCTTCTCTTCGCAGCCCTGCTCAGGCGACCTTGGACAGTGCCGCGGCCGGGCGCAGGCGCGCTGCCCGCCAGCCGCCGAACCCGCCGGCGATCAGCCCGCCGAGTACGGCGAGCGCGACCGCGGCGACGATGGCGGTGATGGTGACCGGCGCGGACAGGTGCACCGCGACGGTGGAGGCGGTGTGGGCCGCGTTGGCGAACCCGCCGCGGAACCCACCGCCCTGGCCGGCGGTGCCGGTGCCGCCGCCCGCACCGCCGAAGCCGCCGCCCGCGCCACCGAAGCCTCCGCCGCCAGCGCCACCGAAACCGGACCCGCCGCCGAAGCGGCGGGCGCCGCCGGGCGTCGCGGTGCCGGTCGCCGCGCCGAGCGAGGCGGTGAGCGACGGGGCGAACTTGCCGACGAGGGCGGCGCCGGCGAAGCCGAGGCCCACGCCGATGACGCCGCCGACGATGCCGATGGCGATCGACTCGCCCATCACCTGGCCGACCACCCGGCGGGACTTCCAGCCGAGTGCCTTCAGCGTGCCGAACTCACGGATGCGCCGGGTCACGGCCGACATGGTCAGCAGGCTGGCCAGCAGGAACGCCGCGATCAGCACCGCGATGGCCAGCCACTTGCCGAGGTTGTCGGCGAGCGACGCGGCGCTGGAGATCGAGCCGGTGACCTCGTTGGCCAGGGTGCTCTGGTCGGTGACGGTGGTGCCGGGGACGGCCTTGCCGATCGCGCTGGCGACGCCGCTGATCTGGTCGCCGCTGGTGGCCGCGACGTAGATGGTGTTGACGTCGCTCTTCAGGTTGGCCAGGGACTGGGCAACCGCCGAGCGGGATGTAGATGTCGGCCGGGCTGTCACCCGCGGGCTCGGCGACGATGCCGACGACCGTGAAGGTGGTCGGCGCGGCCTTCGAGTTTCCGACCGCGATCGTGCTGCCGACCTTGAGCTTGTTGGTCGTGGCGTAGCTGGCCTCGACCAGGGCGACGTCCTTGGTGGCGTCGGCCGCGGCGAAGGTCCGCCCGGAGCTGATCTTGCCGGTGGACAGCGGGCCGAGCTCGCCGTTGGTGATGTCGACGCCGCTGACGGTGAAGCTGTTGGTGCTGAAGGTGGAGGTGCCGCCGCCGCCGGCGCCGCCGGCGAACCCGCCTCCGCCGCCGCCGCCGCCGAAGCCGCCGCCCGCCGCCACCGCCGCCGGTGTTGAACGCCGGGACCGTGCCGGTCACCGTGCGGTCGGTCAGGGTGAGCCCGCCGGCCGCGGCGGCCACGTTCGACAGCTTGGAGACCGTGGTTACGGCCGAGGAGTTGATCGAGGCAAGGGTGAAGTCGGTGGTCAGCGTGTTCTGGTTGATCTTGGAGCCGGCCGCGGCCGGCTCCTGGTGCCGGTGTTCTGGCGGAAGCTGAACCCGAACCCGCCGTTTCCACCGCTACCGGTGGCACTCGGCGCCTTGGTCACCGTGATGTCGGTGCCGACGCCGTACAACGAATGCAAGACCGAGGACTGGGCGTTCTTGACCCCGGCGGACGCCGCGGTCACGGTGATCACCAGCCCGATCCCGAGTGCCAGGCCCACCGCTATGAAGATGGCCTGGCGAGCGCGCCGTCGCAGCTCGCGCCAGAGGTAGGTAAAGAACATCGGACTCCTCCACGGATTCAGCACCTGTGCCGAGCCTGGGCTCATCCCGCACGAAGAGTGGTCCTCGTGCGGGAATCATCCATGGCCGTTGCCCGCGCGTGCGGACATGGGTTACGGGGTCGCCCCCGGATCATGACTGGCGGCGCGAGAACGCCGCGTCGGGGAGAGCAATCAACCCGACGCGGCGTCCGCGCCACCATGATCGTGGCGGTGAATCCTGAAGAGTCGCTGAGCCGAAGCTGCGATCTATCCGCGACTCGCTAACCGTTCCCTGAACGGCCGCTTAGCGGCGCACCTCCCGGGGGAGGCCGAACTGAACCGACTCGGTGGTAGTGACCCGCTCGGTCACCGTCACGGTGCCGAGGCCGGACAGGGCGTCGATGATCTCGCGAACGACCGCGGGCGGCGCCGAGGCGCCGGCCGTGAGCCCGACCACCGACACGCCCGACAGCCAGGACAGGTCGATGTCCGTGGCCCCGTCGATGAGGTGCGCGGGCGTCCCCTCGCGCTCGGAGCGCTCGACCAGCCGCACCGAGTTGGAAGAGTTCTTCGAGCCGGCCACGAGCACCAGGTCGGCCTCGGTGGCAACCGCGCGGACGGCGGCCTGCCGGTTGGTCGTGGCGTAGCAGATGTCGTCGCTGCCCGGGGCGCGCATCTGCGGGAACTTGTCGCGCAGCGCGCCCGCCACGTCGGTGGCCTCGTCGATGGCGAGGGTGGTCTGCATCAGGTAGGCGACCTTGGACCCGTCCTCCACGTCGATGGCGGCCACGTCGGCGGGGGTCTGCACGAGGACGGTTGAGTCGGGGGCCTCGCCGAGCGTGCCCTCGACCTCCTCGTGGCCGGCGTGCCCGATCAGCGCGACCGTGTAGCCCTCGCGGGCGAACCGCCGCGCCTCGGCGTGCACCTTCGACACCAGCGGGCAGGTCGCGTCGATCACCCCGAGGCCGCGCCCGGACGCGGCGTCGCGCACCGCCGGCGAAACGCCGTGCGCCGAGAAGACCACCGTCGCGCCGTCCGGCACCTCGTCCAGCTCGTCGACGAACACCGCGCCGCGGCCTTCCAGGTCGGCGACGACCCGGGTGTTGTGCACGATCTGCTTGCGCACGTAGACGGGGGCGCCGCGCAGCTCGAGCGCGCGCTCCACGATCTCGATGGCCCGCTCCACGCCCGCGCAGAACGAGCGCGGCCCGGCCAGCAGCACGGTCCGCTCCCGGCAGGCGGCGGCCCACTTCTCGGCCACCGGCGCGGCCTGGCGCAGCGCCCGCAGCGCGGCGATGCCGCCGCCGACCATGCCCGGGCCGAACCCGGAGTCGGAGACAGCGCGGATGACCGCCGACGGGCGTCCGCTGGCCGCACCGAGCAACGCGGCCGACTCCATGTCGGCGGCGAGGTAGCCCTCGGCCGCGAGCCGCGCCCGGTCAGCCGCCTTCACCAGCTTGTTCACCGTGACCAGGCGGCCGGCGCGGGCGCTGAGCCCGGCCCGGCGCAGCTCAGCCGCGAGCAGGTCGGCGCCGGGCAGTGTCACCGTGGTCTCGCCGTCGGTCACCGACGTGGCCACGACCAGGTCGCCCGGGGTGAGGTCGGGGGCCAGGCCGGCCGCCGTGCCCATCACGACCGCGGCCGCGAACGGGTACGGCTTGTCCCTGGCTGCCGTCTTCCCGGCCCGGGTGGACCCCATGCCGGTCCGCAGTACACGGCTGGCCGGCTGGGTCAGGCCGCGCTGGATCGCGTTCGCCTCGATGCGCAGCGGCGCGAGCACCAGCAGGCCCGCAGCCGCGCCCAGGTCCCCGGGCACGGACGGCTCGCCGCCGGCAGCCTGGGCCGCCATGGCGGTCCTATGCTCCGGAACGGTCTCAGTCATGAGAAATACCCCTCACGTGTCTGCTCTGCCCCTCGTGGGGAACGGCCCCCGCACCCCCGACAAAGCGGCCGAGGGCGGAGACCGGGAACGCCAGCCGGTACAGGTGGTAGTTCAGGTAGAAGTCACCGGGGAAGCCGGTCCCGGTGAAGTAGGGCTCGTCCCAGGTGCCGTCGGCGCGCTGGGTGTCGGCCAGCCAGCGGATGCCGCGCTCGACGGCCTTGCCGTCGGCCTCGCCCGCCGCGAGCAGCGCCAGCAGCGCCCACGCGGTCTGCGAGGCGGTGGAGGCGCCCCGGCCCGACCATCTCTTCGGGTCGTCGTAGGAGCGCAGGTCCTCGCCCCAGCCGCCGTCGTCGTTCTGCACCGATTCCAGCCAGGCGACCGCGTTGCGGATCTGCGGCTTGCCCGGCTTGACCCCGGCGGCGATCAGCGCGGGCACGACCGCGCCGGTGCCGTACAGGTAGTTGGCGCCCCAACGGCCGAACCAGGAGCCGTCCGTCTCCTGGTTCTTCAGCAGCCAGGTCACGCCGCGCCTGCAGGCGGTCTCGCTGGCCAGGCCCTCGTGCGCGAGCGCCTCGACGATGTGCGCGGTGACGTCGGCGGTCGGCGGGTCGATGACCGCGCCGAAGTCGCAGAACGGCAGCTTGTTGATGAGCTCGCGGGTGTTGTCGGCGTCGAACGCGCCCCAGCCGCCGTCCTTGCACTGCATGCCCTCGAGCCAGCGCAAGCCGCGGCGGATGGCGGCGCGGCTCTCCGCCGACCGCTCCCCCAGGTCTACCCGGCGCAGCGCGAGCACGACCTCGGCGGTGTCGTCGGTGTCGGCGTAGTTGTCGTTGTCGAACTCGAACGCCCAGCCAGCCGGGGGCGGTGTGCGGCCGGCGGACCTGCCAGTCGCCCGGCTGGCGGATCTCCTCGTCCAGCACCCAGCGGGCGGCGCTGACCAGGGCGGGGTGGTCCGGCGCGAGCCCGGCGTCCTCCAGCGCGGTCATGGAGAGCACGGTGTCCCAGACCGGCGACTGGCACGCCTCCAGGCGGCGCTGGCCGTCCTCGCGGATGATGAACCGCTCCAGGCCGGAGATGGCCCGGGCGACGACGGGGTTGTCCAGGCCGTAGCCCATCAGGTGCAGTGCCATGATGGAGTACACCCATGGCGGCTGGATGCCGCCCCAGCAGCCGTCGGCCTCCTGGCGGGCGATGATCCACTCGATGCAGCGGCGCAACGCGGCGCGGCGGGCCCGCTTCGGCATACGCGGCCCGATCACGTGCAGCGCCTTGTCGAGCGCGTTGAACGCCAGCGACCACGGGGTCCCGCTGACCGCCCTTGGGCGGCAGGCCGGGCACCGTGGCGTACAGCTCGTCGATGTCGAACGGCAGCGGCTTGCTCGGCTGGTGAGCGGACACGACCGCCAGGGCGACGATCGTCTGCCTGGCCCAGCAGCCCCAGTCGTAGATGTTCAGCGGGAACCACGACGGCAGGTAGATGACCTCGGGCGGTATCACCGGCAGGGCGTCCCAGTCCCACAGCGCCGGACAGCGCCAGCCACATCCGGGTGAAGACCCGGGTCGCGGTGAGGCCGCCGCTGCGCGGTGATCCAGTCCGCCGCGGCACGCATGTGATCGGCGTCGGCCGGGCTCGCCCGCGAGCCGCAGCGCGACGTAGGCCTCCACCGTGGTGGACAGGTCGCCGGGGCCGCCGTAGAAGTTGGCCCAGGTGCCGTCCGCGCGCTGCTGCGAGCGGATCCAGGCCGCGGTCTCCTTGAGGTCGGTGTCGGTGAGGATGCCGAGGAAGTGCCGGAGCAGCAGGTCCTCGGCGTCCATCGTCACGTTGGTCTCAAGCTCGCCGATCCACCAGCCGCGCGGGTCCTGCAGGCCGAGCAGGTGGTCCCTGGCGGCAGCCAGCGTTGCCGCGGCCACCTCGCCCAGGTCGCCTTTGCTCGCGGCGGGCGCCGGGGCCTCCCTGACGCCGGACTCGCGCGAGTCCGGGCCCACGGCGTAGGCGGCAAGGCCCGCGCCCGCCCCCGCCGATTCCGTGCCACGCGTCGGTGCCCTGTGGGTCGCCGTCGTCACCGCTCTACCACCTTCCCCCGCTCGCTCTCCCGCGGGTCATCGCCAACATCGGTTGCCAGTGCTGCCTTCAATCGCCACCAGGCGCTTCACCACTGACGGGCGGTGATGAACTCGGCGATGGCCAGGAACTCGGCGCGGACATCGGCCGGGACGCCGATGCCGTCCAGTGACGCGGCCGCGGCGGTCAGCCGGTCGTCGGCCTCCTTCTCGGCCCAGGCCTTGCCGCCGGCCGCGACGATCAGGTCGGCGGCGTGCGCTCAGGTCCTCCTCGGACAGCTCATCCTCACGGGCGAGCAGTTCCTTCAGCTCCGCCGCCTCTGGCGCGCCGCTGGTCAGCGCGGCCACCACCGGCAGCGACTTCTTACGGGCGCGCAGGTCCGCGCGGACCGGCTTGCCGGTCACCTCGGTAGCGCCCCAGATGCCCAGCAGGTCGTCGGTGAGCTGGAACGCCAGGCCCACGTGCCCGCCGAACTCGGCCAGGCCCATCGCCAGCTCCGGCGGCGCGCCCACGTGCACCGCGCCGATGGTGCAGGCGCAGGCCATCAGCGCGGCCGTCTTGTCGCCGGCCATCTCGACGCACTCGGCCAGGGTGACGTCGCCGCGCTCCTCGAACGCTAGGTCCTCGCCCTGCCCGGCGATCAGCCGCTGCACGGCAGTGGACAGGCAGCGCGCGGCCCACAAGCCGCCCGGTGCGGTGTCCTCAAGCAGCATGTCGTTGGCCAGGGCGAGCATCGCGTCGCCGGCCAGGATCGCGGCGCCGACGCCGAACACCGTCCACGCGGTCGGCGCGGTGCCGGCGCTCGGTGTCGCCGTCCATGATGTCGTCGTGCAGCAGCGAGAAGTTGTGCACCAGTTCCACGGCGACCGCGGCGCTGACCCCGCGCTCGGGGGCCGCGCCCGCGGCGCGGGCGGACAGCAGGGCGAGCGCGGAGCGCAGCGCCTTGCCGTTCCCCACCCGCACCGGGTTCCCCTCGGCGTCGGCGAGTCCGTAGTGATAGGCGGCCACCCGGCGAACGCGCGGGCTCAGCCGGTTAATCGCGACCTCCGTGGCCGGGCCGACCAAGTCACGCGCCACGGCGACCCCAGCGGGCATAACAACCGTCACGAGTGCACCTCCTTCTCATCCGATTCGATGTTCACTCGGGTGCCATTCGGTTCAGTTCCAGCGGGCGGAGCCGGTTCGGCAACGGTCCGGTCGCCGCTGCGAGCGGCTGCCTGGCCCTCGTGCAAGGCGACGGTCGCGTTCAGGCCGCTGCGGACCGCGCCCTCCATGGTGTCCGGCCAGCCGGTGTCGGTCCACGCGCCAGCCAGGACCAGGCCGGGCAGCCCGGTCGCTGGCCTTCGGCCGCAGCTTCGCGGTGCCCGGCACCTGGCGGAACGTCGCCCGCTTCTCACGGGTGACGAAGAACTCGGTCACGGTCGCGTCCCTGGCCGCGGGGAACAGCTCGGCCAGCGCCGGGACGAACTTCTCGCGCAGCTCCGCGACCGGCATGTTGGCGTACTCGTCGGCGGCCGACAGCGAGACCGCCAGGTACTGGCCGGCGTCGCCGCGCTCGTGCATCCCGGAGATCCGCGTCCGGTCGAACACCCACTGCACCGGGGAGTCCACGGCCGCGGCGAACGGCACGTCCATCACCGTGCGGTCGTAGATCGACGTGCACGTTGACGATCGGTGCCGCGCCGAGCCCGGTCCAGCCGTCCACCGTCTCGGCCGGCAGCGCGCCGGGCGGGATCAGCTTCGCGGCCTGCTCGTGCGGGACGGCCAGCACCACCGCGTCGGCCAGGATCGTGACGGCCTCCTGGGCGCAAAGCGCGCCAGCGCCGTCGGCCGCGCCTCCCGGGCCGTTCGGACCGTCCGCCTCGGGCGCGCCGTCGGCCTCGTCAGCGGGGAGGTTGCCCGCGCCGGACAGCCGGACGAGGAACTCCCGCTCGCCCTTGGGCTCGATGCTCGCGACCTTCGCCTGCAGGCGGACGGTCGCGCCGAGCTTGCCGAGCAGCCTGGCCGCGGCGGCGCCGTGCAGCTTCTCCGAGCGAGCAGCGCGGGCACGCCGATGTCTGCGGCGTCCGCGTCGCCGAGCAGGCCGGTCTTCACCACCACGGCGGCGAGCGCCAGGCTGGCGTCGTCGCCGGGAACGTTCAGCGAGGACACGGAGAACAGGTCCCACAGCACCCGCCGGGTCCGCTCGTCCTGCCCGTGGGCCTCCAGCCAGTCGCCGAGGCGGAGTTCGTCGGTCGCCGGGTCGGCCTCGTCGAGGCGCCGGAAGGCGAGGGCGGCCAGGCCCAGGCCGCGCTCGTTCGCCCATGGTGAGAAACGGGTAGCCCGAGGAGGGCCGGCAGCATGTGCAGCGGCGCGGGGATCCGGCGCCGCTTCATCACCGCCCGCTTACCCGGGGCCACCACGGTCATGTCAAACCGCGGCTGCAGCGGGGCGTGCGCCGCCATGCCGAGCCGGTCGAGCAGGCCGCGGTAGGCGGTGCAGCAGCGCAGGAACACGTGCTGGCCGGTGTCGATGACCAGGCCGTCGCGATTGAACGACATCGTCGCGCCGCCCAGCCTCGGCTTGGCCTCCAGCAGCGTCACCTCGTGGTTCGCCTTGGCCAGGGCGATGGCCGCGGTGATGCCCGCCAGGCCGCCGCCGATCACCACGGCCCTCACCGGGAGACCCCCTTGCGGTACTTCCAGCGGTCGAAGCCAGCCAGTGCCTGGGCGGCCACCAGGGCCTTCTCGCTGCCGGGCAGCGACATCCGGCCCTCGAGCACGGCGTGCGGGTTATCGGCGATGCGCTCAAGCAGCCGCCGGTAGATGCCCGCCATCGCCCCGGTGCAGGCCGCGCTGCGGCGGTCGATCGTGGCCAGCAGCCGCAGGCCGCTCCCGTACCACTCGCGGGCCCGGTTGGCCTCGAACTCGACCAGGTTGGCGAACCTAGCCTGCATGGCGTCGCTGGCGAAGGGCTCCGGCTGGCCGAACGGCGCGAACTCGATGCCGAACTTGTCCAGGTCTTCCTTGGGCAGGTAGACGCGGTTGTTGAGGTAGTCCTCGCGGACGTCGCGCAGGATGTTGGTGAGCTGGAGCGCCACCCCCAGGTCGTCGGCGAGCTTGCGCTGCCTATCCGGCTGCGTCGGGCCGTAGATCCCGAGGCTGAGCCGGCCGATGCTGCCCGCCACACAGCGGCAGTACCAGAGCAGGTCATCGAAGGTCTGGTAGGTCGCCTGGTTGACGTCGGCCAGGCAGCCGTCGATCAGCTCGGTGAACGCCTCAAGCGGCACCGGGAAGCGCCGCCCGGTGTCGGCCAGGGCGACCAGGACCGGGTCCGTCTCGTCGATGACGGCCGCCCCGCCGTTGGCCGTGGCGACCAGGGCAAGCACCTGCTCGCGCGCTGCTTCGAGCTGCGCGGTCTTGTCCGCCGCGGGCAGCTCGCCGTCGCCGATGTCGTCAATCCTCCTGGCGAAGGCGTAGACAGCGGCCAGCGCCCGGCGCTTCGGCACCGGCAGCAGCCTGATCCCGTAGGCAAAGTTCCTGGCCTGCTCCCACGTGATCTGCTCACACTGGGCGTAGGCGTCGTCGGCGTTCACTGCTCACCTCCCTTTGATGTAGCAGCTCGCCATCATGGCGAGCGTGTCCGCTTTGCCCGGTCTCGGCGTGCTGCGCAGGACATCGTAGCCACCGGCCTCGATCGCCTTCAGTGTCGCGCGACCGCCGGCCACGTAGCCGGCGATGGCCAGCCTGGCCCACCCCTTCAGCGTCCCCACCAGCGGCGCTCCCGCGTTGAGCTGGGCGGCCGCGCGGTCTGCCTCGAACTTCAGCAGGTCTCTGACGTTCCGCCCCGCCGTCGGCAGCGCGAGGTCCGCCTCGGTGACGCCATGGGCCTCCATGTCCTGCCGCGGCAGGTAGATCCGCCCATTGGCCAGGTCTTCGGCCACGTCCTGGCTGTGCTCGATGACCTGCAGGGCAGTGCAGATGCTATCGGAGGCGGCGACCCGGTCGGTGGTGGCCGCTCCGACGATGGCCAGCACCGCGTGGCCAATCGGGTTGGCGGACAACGCGCAGTAGTCCTCCAGCTCCTGGTACGTCTCGTACCGGGTGACCAGCTGGTCCTGGCGGTTGGCCTGGATGAGGTCATACAGCGGCTTAGCCGGGACATCGCAGTCGCTGACCGTGCGCTTGAGCGTCCTGATTACCTGCAGCTCGGGCTCGGGCGCGCCCGGCGTGTAGATCCGCCGCACGTCCCCCTCCAGCTCGTCAAGCAGCCGCAGCCGGGTCGCGGTGACCGTCTCAGGCGCCGTGCCGGCGGGCAGGCCGGGCAGCGGCTCGTCACCGATGTCGTCGACCAGGCGCGCGAAGCCGTACAGGGCAGTCAGGTGGGCACGCCAGCGCTTCGGCAGCGCGCGCAGGGCGACCGGGAAGTTCTCGGCGGACGCCTTGGCCGCGACGGACAGGGAGACCTGCGCCGCGATCGCCGAGGAGTCATCCCCCCGGACGCCAGCCGCCACGGGCGCCGCCGCTGCCCCCTCGCTCGGGCGTACGTCGCCAGCCTCGCGCACGGCCTTCCCTTGAGCCTGTCACCTGTCTATTTGGGCACAGCTTAGAAATAATTGCAAACAATGACGCGTGCGTCACCTGACACGCCCGTCGTAGAAGCATGACGGGCCTGTCAGGGAATCAGTTGCGCACGGATCGCCCCGACCGGTATTGCCGTCCGTATTTCGTTTGCAAGGCAGAATGGCGATATGCGATGGCAATGCGCAAAGTGTAGCTGAGACGATGCTGACCTGGGAAGACGCAACCGTTTAGCGGCCGGGACCGGAGGCGGAGACCCCATACGGGAGCCCCGGTTAACCGCCGAGTCACCGGACGCGATACCGGGCCGACGGGTATTTCCGGCCCTCAGGCGGGACACGGTGAATCCCGGATAAGACACATTGCGGAAACATTTTGACTCGGCGTGCCGCGCCGAACGCGGGGCGTACGAGACAATGCGCCGCGGCCACTACCGCACCGGCCGCGTCCCGGGCAAGCACCGGTGCCGTGACAAACCGCACGTTCGCGCCCGCGCCGGCCGACGAGCGGCCGGATGGAGGCCGGGTGCGGACGGCGACAACCGCCGGAGCGGCCGGCTACGACCGCCAGATGAGCACCAGGGCGCAGTCGTCACCGCTGGCCACGGTGCGCTGCATGGTGGTGACGAGGTCGGGCGCGCCCGACCTGAAGCCTGCCACCACCAGGCGCTCAGCCTCCCCGAGCAGGCGCGCGATGCCCTCGTCGATGTCCCGGCCCGGCGCCTCGACCATGCCGTCGGTGTACAGCATGATCGCGTCGCCGCGGCGCAGCACGCCCTCGTCGGGCACGTCGGGCACGGCGCTGAGGTCGGGGACCACGCCGAGCACGATGCCGCGCGCGGCCGACGTCCGCCACCGGCCGGTATTGGCGTCGAACCGCGCCGCCGGCGGGTGGCCCGCCGAGTACAGGGTGTACTCGCCGGAGGCCAGGTCGATCGACAAGTGGACGGCGGTGACGAAGCCCTCGTCGGTCGAGTTCCGGCGCAGGTAGGCGTTGGCCGCGGGCAAGAACTTGTCCCTGGGCACCGAGCCGAGCACGCCGCCGAACGCGCCGGAAAGCAGCAGCGCCCTAGTCGCCGCGTCCATGCCCTTGCCGGACACGTCGACCAGCGCCACCTCCAGCGTCTTGCCGTCGCTGTGCGAGATCACGAAGTCGCCGCCGAACGACGAGCCGCCGGCCGGCCGGAGCACCACGGTGGAGCCCCAGCCCTCGCCGAGGTCGGGCAGCTTGCCCTGCGCCCGGATCCGGTCACGCAGCTCGATCATCATCCGGTCGGCCCGCAGCCCCCGGGTGCCAAGCTTGCCCCGGGTGTTGGACAGCACGTCGGCGAAGTAGGCGGTGGCCGCGATCGTCACCACGATCCCCGGGCCCGCCTTGCCGAGCACGATGTCATAGACCAGCCCGGCCGCCGCGATAGCGATCAGCACCCGCAGCGCCCGCGGCCACAGCAGCAGCCCGCCGCACAGGATCGGCAGGATCATCACGCCCGGCGACACCAGCCACTCCGAGACGTGGGCGGCGACGATCGCCACGCCCACCGCGATCAGGGCGAGCACGATCGCGACCCGGCGGTTCCTGGTAAGCAACTGCAGCCTGGCCTGGTCGGAGAACCACTGCCAGGCGCGCCGTACCGAGCGCGCTGCCGACAAGGGATCCGAAAATTTCATGATCTGGGCAGATTATCCGCAGTTCGGGCAAGTCGCACGCGGTCCACGCTCCATCTTCCCGCTGCCAAAAACCATTCGCATCCTGCGGGCCGCGCGGGATATGAACACCATCATGGCAGACCAGCACCCGATCCGTCCCATTACCGCCGATGAGTACGCCCGCTTCCGGAAGGTGGGGGCGCACGCTTTTCACGTCATCGACGACAGCGAAGAGCGGCTGGCCTGGGTGGCCAGGATGTTCGAGCCGGAGCGGTCGCTGGCCGCCTTCGACGCCAGGCTGCCGGACGACGAGGCGATCGTCGGCACGACCGCGATCCACAGCCTGCGCATGACCGTGCCCGGCGCCGCGCTGCCGGTGGCCGGCGTCACCGCCGTCGCCGTGCTGCCGTCACACACCCGGCGCGGGGTGCTCCGCTCGCTGATGCACCGCCAGCTGGCCGACATCGCTGCCCGGGGCGAGGAGCCGGTGGCCGCGCTGTGGGCGTCGGAGACGCCGATCTACGCCCGGTACGGCTACGGGCGCGCCAGCGCCCACGCCTCGTTCCGGTTCGAGCGCGGCGAGGGGGCGTTGTCCGCCGCCGCGCCCGCCGACCCGGCCCTGCGGCTGCGGCTGGCCGAGCCGGAGGCGGCCCGGCCCGAGCTGGCCAAGGTGTTCGATGCCGTGCTGGAGGTCCAGCCGGGTTTCTACGCCCGGAATGAGGACTGGTGGGATCGGATGCTGCGGGACGCGCCGGAGGACCGCGGCGGCAAGGGCCAGCTGCGCTGCCTGCTGGCCGAGGACGACTCCGGGACTCGCGGCTACGCCCTGTACTCCAGCACGTCACACTGGGACGGGCGGACCGGACTGCCCGAGGGCAGCCTGGTGGTCCGCGAGCTGCAGGCCAGCGACCCGGCGGCCTCGGCTGCGCTCTGGCACAACCTGCTGACCAGGGACCTGGTCACCGTGGTCACCGCCGAGGACCGCAGCGCCGAGGACCCGCTGCTCTACCAGCTGCTCGACCCCCGGCGGGCCCGCACACAGGTCGCCGACGGCCTCTGGGTACGGATCATCGACCTGCCCGGCGCGCTGACCAGCCGCGCGTACTCCGCGCCGGTGGACGTGGTCCTCGAGGTCAGCGACCCGCTGCTGGGCGGCAACGCCGGCCGGTGGCGGCTGCGGTCGGCAGGCGCCGGGCTCGACGCGACCTGTCAGCGGACCGACGAGCCCGCCGACCTGGCCCTTGACGTCCGGGAGCTCGGCGCGGCCTACCTCGGCGGCACCCGGCTCGGCTCGCTCGCTGCGGCCGGGCTGGTCACCGAGCTGCGCCCGGGCTCGGCGCGGCGCCTATCAAGCGCAATGTCCTGGGACCCGGCGCCCTGGTGCCCGCAGATTTTCTAGCGACTGCTGCCCGGGCCGACCGGAACTCATCAGGTCTGGCCCGGGTGCGCCCGATGGGAGACACTGGGGACATGCCGGTCACCAAGATCACGCTGTCGGTCGCCATGCGGGCGCGCGACGTGTCGCGGCCCCGCGCGGACCAGCTCAGCGAGGCCGCCGAGCGCGAGCGCCCGGCTGCCCGCCCGCCGGGTCCCGTGCCGGCCACCCGGCCGCCGGCGGCTCGGCCCCCGGCCGACCCGGCGCCGCCCGCACCGGTCGTAGCGCCAGCGCCCCGCCAGGCAACCCCGATCCCAGCCCCGCCCCGCCGACGCCGTCGCCGCCGCTAGCTTCCCGAAGGGCAGCGCACGCGGCTCTTCGGACATCGGGGGGTACGGGGCCAGGGGGAAATGGGGGGCGGGTAGCCCCCATGCTGGAGAGCGTCCCACCGGGAGATAACAGCGGAGGCAGGTTGCCGGTCTTCTCGTAGGCGGCGATCATCGCCAGCCGCCGGGCGTGCCTCGTCTCACCGGAGAACGGCGTCTCCACGAAGATTTTGGCGAACGAGACCGCGTCGGCGAGGCTGTACTGCCGCGCGCCCAGGCTGAGCACGTTGGCGTCGTTGTGCCGCCTGGCCAGCTGTGCGGTCTCCGTCGTCCAGGCGAGCGCCGCGCGGACGCCCGGCACCTTGTTGGCGGCGATCTGCTCGCCGTTGCCCGAGCCGCCGATCACGATGCCGAGGCTGCCCGGGTCGCTCATCGTGCCTTGCGCGGCGCGCATGACGTAGACGGGGTAGTCGTCTTCCGGGTCGTAGCTAGCGGGACCGCAGTCGATTGCCTCGTGGCCGGCCTCGCCCAGCCAGGCGATGATGGCGGCCTTCAGCTCGAAGCCGGCGTGGTCAGAGCCTAGGTATACGCGCACGCGGGCCAGTCTGCCAGATCGCCCGCCCTGGCCGCAGTCGCCCCGGCCGCAGACACGCCGCGGTCAAGCGGCGGCGAGCGGCCCAGCCGTGCCGCCGCGTTCATTGGGCATGAATATGCCCCTAGTGTCGCTGTGACAACAGCGATGACGCTTTCGCCGGCGCGGTACGAGGGCAGCAACACCCGGGAGACCGCGGGAAACCGCTGGCTGACGGGCCGCGCGGGACCGCCGTCGCCAGGGCGGCGCAGCCGGGCCGTGAAAGCCCGGTAACGCCTCATGACTAAACAGACACACCGTGTAATAATGACGGGAAAACCCGCCTGACAGGCGACGTGGCGGCCCTCCCGGACATGGGAAGATCACAGAATTACACCGCGATCCACGAAGGGACCACCTGGTGGCAGCTAACCTCACCCGCGACGAGGCGCGTATCCGTGCCGAGTCGATCACCGTCGGCTCGTACCAGGTTGAGCTCGACCTAACCGGCGGGGACACGACCTTCCGTTCGATCTCGACGATCGAGTTCGGCTGCACGCGCCCCGGCGCGGCCACCTTCGTCAACCTGGCCGCCCCCGGTGTGCACGCGATCACGCTCAACGGCCGCCCCGTGAGCACTGCGGCGTTCGACGGCGAGCGGATCGCGCTCGACGGCCTGGCGGAGCGCAACGTCCTCGTGGTGGACGCCGAGTGCGCCTACTCGCGCAGCGGCGAGGGACTGCACCGGTTCACCGACCCGGCCGACGGCAACGTCTACCTGTACTCCGACCTGGAGACGTTCGACGCGCACCGGATCTACGCCTGCTTCGACCAGCCCGACATGAAGGCCAGCTACGAGCTGACCGTGCTGGCGCCGCAGGACTGGTACGTGGTGTCGAACATGGCGCCGGACACCGAGGGCGGCGAGGCGGTCGGCGACGCCATCCAGCGCTGGCACTTCCCGCCCACCCCGCTGATGGCGACGTACATCACCCACGTGTCGGCGGGCCCCTGGCACATCGTCCGGTCCGAGCACGACGGCATACCGCTGGGCATCTTCTGCCGCCAGTCGCTGGCCAGGTACCTCGACCCCGACGAGATCTTCGAGGTCACCCGGCAGGGCTTCGACTTCTACCACCAGGCGTTCGGCATCAAGTACCCGTTCGGCAAGTACGACCAGCTCTTCGTGCCGGAGTTCAAGGAAGGCGCGATGGAGAACGCCGGCGCGGTCACCTTCCTCGAGGACTACGTGTTCCGGTCGCGGGTCACCGACTTCGTCCCGCGAGGCGCCGCGGCGAGACGATCCTGCACGAGATGGCGCACATGTGGTTCGGCGACCTGGTCACCATGCGCTGGTGGGACGACCTGTGGCTGAACGAGTCGTTCGCCACCTGGGCCGGCACCGAGGCGCAGGCCCAGGCCACCCGCTGGCCGAACGCGTGGACCACGTTCACCAGCGCGTGGAAGGCGTGGGCCTGCAAGCAGGACCAGCTGCCGTCCACCCACCCGATCGCCGCCGACATCCCCGACATCCACGCGGTCGAGGTCAACTTCGACGGCATCACCTACGCCAAGGGCGCGTCGGTGCTCAAGCAGCTCGTCGCCTACGTCGGGCGGGACAACTTCCTGGCCGGCGTGCGCAAGTACTTCGCCGCGCACGCCTATGGCAACGCCACCCTGGCCGACCTGCTGTCCGCGCTGGAGGAGACGTCCGGGCGCGACCTCGGCACCTGGTCCACGGAGTGGCTGGAGACCGCCGGGGTGAACACGCTGCGCCCGTCCTACACGGTCGACGACGAGGGCCGGTTCACCGCGTTCTCGGTGCTGCAGTCGGCCGCGCCGTCGCTACCCGACGCTGCGCTCGCACCGGATCGCGATCGGGCTGTACTCCCTGACGCGGCGACGGCCTGGTCCGCACCTCGTCGGTCGAGACCGACGTGACCGGCGACTGGACGGCGGTGCCCGAGCTGGTCGGGCGTCCCGCAGCCCGACCTGGTGCTGATCAACGACGACGACCTCACCTACGCCAAGATCCGGCTCGACCCGCACTCGCTGCAGACCGCGGTCGGCGTCGATCGGCCGGTTCACCGCGTCCCTGCCCGCCGCCCTGGTCTGGGCCGCGACCTGGGACATGGTGCCGCGACGGGGAGATGGCGGCGCGCGACTACGTCGCGCCTCGTCGCTCGGCGGCGTGGACTCGGTGCCGGACATCAGCGTCGTGCAGACCCTGCTGCGGCAGGCCACCGTGGCCGCCCGGCAGTACGCCGACCCGGCCTGGCGGGCCGAGGGGCTGGCCTTCATCGCCTCGTCGCTGCGGTCGCTGCTGGCGTCGCGCGCCGGCCGGCTCGGACCACCAGCTCGCCTATGTGCGGGCGTTCGCCTCGGTGGCCACGTCGGACGGTGACCTGGAGTTCCTGGCCGGGCTGCTGGACGGCACGGTCACGCTGGACGGACTCGCGGTCGACACCGACCTGCGCTGGATGCTGCTGCGCCGGCTGGTCAGCCGGGGCGCGCGCGGCGAGGAGGCGATCGACGCCGAGCTGTCCCGGGACGCCACCGACGCCGGCGAGCGGCACGCGGCCAGCTGCCGCGCGGCGGTCCCGACGCTCGCCGCCAAGCGGGAGACCTGGGAGGCGCTGACCGACGGCAAGCTGACGATCGCGATGTTCCGTGCGACGATCATCGGCTTCGCCGACCCCGACCAGGCCGAGCTGGTCGAGCCGTACCGGCGGGAGTACTTCGCCGCGCTGCCCACGGTGTGGAGCGAGTGGTCGTCGGCGATGGCGCAGGACTTCGTGGAGTACGGCTACACGATCGGCGCGGTGGACTCCTCGACGATCGCCGCGACCGACGCCTTCCTGGCCACGGAGCCCGCAGCCGCCCGCCGCGCTGCGCCGGCTGCTGGTCGAGGGCCGCGACGAGGTCGGCCGCGCCCTGCGCAACCAGGGCCGCGACCGCGAGGCGGCGAGCTAGCGCAGGGAGCCAGCCAAGGACAGTGGAAGCCTGGGCACCGCAGCGGGTGCCCAGGCTTCTATGTTCCGGGCCACCCGCCCGGTCGGCGGTTAGTGCGCACACGGGCCGGGTTCCCGGCGGTCGGCAGGGCCGCGATTGAGGCCCCGCCGCGCCCCGGCTGCCAAGCCGTCTGGGCGTCGTTTCATCACCCGGTCCGGACGCGTCACCGCTCGGACGGGGCCCGGCTGGTCGGGAGGCGCCGCCCCGGCCAATTGGCGGTATCGGCGCGCGGCGACCGCGCTGGCCGCTCCGTTTCCACGGAAACTATTTTTTCCGTGGAAATTTTTTAGGCATATGGCGTGATTTGTTTCCGCTTAGAAAAAAGTTTCCGTGATCATGGCCTGGTTAGCGCTGAAAGCGCGGGAACGCCGGGTATGCGCCAGCACCAATCGGCGCACCCGCCCCTGAGTCATCGTCAGGGGCGGGTGAGAGGCGGACGGCGATCACGGCCGGCCGGCTCGGCGGCGGGAGAGGCAGGCGCGCCACGGGAGGGGGCGGCGCGGGGGCAGGCAAATGGCGCTCTTGGCCGCGGGGCGGGCAAAGGGGCGCGGCGATGAGGGTGTAATCCGCCGGCCTCGTCCGCGTGGGCGGGCCTGGTAAGGTCGCGGGGTTTGCGACCAGACCTGCCCGCGCGGACATCGGGGGGTACGGGGCCAGGGGGATATGGGGGGCGGGGAGCCCCCCATGCTGGAAAAGCGTCCCCCCGGGGGATAACTGCGCGAGGGCCTCACGGACGTGCTTGGCAACGTCATCGAGCGGGACGGCGAGCGTTTCGCCGGTCGCGCGGATGGTCAGCTCGGCGGTGCCTGTGGCCAGGCCGCGCTTGCCGATCGTGACACGGAACGGGATGCCGACCAGCTCGGCGTCGCTGAACTTCACCCCGGCCCGGTCGGGACGGTCGTCGATGATCACGTCAACCCCGGCGTCGAGCAGCGCCCGGTAGGCGCGCTCCCCCGCCTCGGCGACCGCGGCGTCGTTCTGCTGCGCGACGCTGACGACAGCCTCGAACGGCGCGATCGCAGCCGGCCAGGCGAGGCCCTTCCCGTCGTGGTGCACCTCGACGCAGGCGGCCAACGCCCGCTCCACGCCGATGCCGTAGCAGCCCATGGTCGGCTTGACCGGCTTGCCGTCGGGGCCGGAGACGGTGATGTCGAACGCGTCGGTGTACTTGTAGCCGAGCTTGAAGATGTGCCCGACCTCGATGCCCTTGATCACCTTGAGCGGGTTGCCGCAGCGCTGGCAGGGCTCGCCCTCCTCGGCGGCGCGCAGGTCGGCCCACTGGCCGACGTTGATGTCGCGGGCCATGTCCACGCCCCGCAGGTGCACGTCGTCGGTGTTCGCCCCGGTGGTCATGCCGGACCGTCCGGACAGGGCCTGGTCGGCGATGACCGGCAGGCCGGCCACGCCGACCGCGCCGAGCGAGCCCGGGTGCGCGCCGAGCTCGGCGAAGATCTCGCCGGCCTCGGCCGGGCGCACCGCGACGGCGCCGGTCGCGTCGATGAGCTTCTGCTCCTCAAGGGCGTGGTCGCCGCGCAGCAGCACCAGCGTCAGCTCGCCGTCGAGCACGTAGACCAGGGTCTTGACCTGGCGGTCGGCGGGCGCGTCGTAGCCGGTGGCGAGGTCCTCGATGGTGCGGACGCCGGGGGTGTCGAAGCGCAGCGGCGCGCCGAGCGCGGCGGCCGCGTCGGCAGCCGGGTCGGCGGGCGCGAGCGCGGACACCGCCGCCTCGATGTTGGCCGCGTAGCCGCACTCCGGCGAGTAGATGATGTCGTCCTCGCCGGTCTCCGACGGGCAGATGAACTCGGTCGAGCCGGAGCCGCCCATCGCGCCGTTGGACGCCTCGACCGGGATCGCCGGGATGCCGAGCCGCTCGTAGGCCCGGATGTAGGCGCTCCGGTGCGCGTCGAAGGACGCGTCGAGGCCCTCGGCGTCCAGGTCGAAGCTGTAGGAGTCCTTCATGGTGAACTCGCGGGTGCGCATCAGGCCCGCCTTCGGCCTGGGCTCGTCGCGCAGCTTGGTCTGGAACTGGTACCACATCTGCGGCAGCTCGCGGTAGGAGTTCAGCTCGCCGGCCAGCAGCGTGATGACCTCTTCGTGGGTCATGCCGAGCACGAGCCCGGCCCCCTTGCGGTCGGTCAGCTTGAACAGCTCGTCGCCCATGATGGCGAAGCGGCCGCTGCGCTGCCAGATCTCGGCCGGGCTGCATGACCGGCATCAGGAACTCCTGGGCGCCGATCCGGTTCAGCTCCTCGCGGATGATGCCGATGACCTTCAGCCGGACCCGGACCGCGAGCGGGAGCAGCGAGTAGTGCCCCGCCATCAGCTGGCGGATGTACGCCGGCCCGCAGCAGCAGGCGGTGGCTGGGCGCGCCCGCTTCCGCCGGGTCCTCACGGAGCGTCGGGATGTGCATGGTTGACCAGCGCACGTTAAGTTCCGCCTTGTCAAGTCTGGCGACGTATCGTCGGTGTCGTTAGGGCGGAGTCTATCGCCGGTTCCTCTGGGCGCACGGCCCCAACCGGCCCGCCAGGTTTAGGCAGCCACCCGGCGGGGAAGGACGGCGCGGCCCAGCCAGGCGCCCGCCAGCACCTGCAGCACCGCGAGCAGCACGCTGACCACGACCGCGACGCCAGCGTAAGGCGGCAGGCCGGCCAGCGCGGCGATCGCCCGGGCCGTCGCGCCGACCGGCTGCCCGGCCAGCGCGAGGGCCCACAACGGTACCAGCCAGCCGACGACCGCCCCCGCCGCCGCGGCGAGCACGCCGCCGCGCGGGACCGCGCCCGGCGCCCACGCGCCCACGCCGAGCACCCCGGCGGCCACGCCGACCGGGAACGGCACCCACCAGGCGCCCAGCCACGCGCCCAGGCCGCAGGCGACCGTCGCGACGGCACCAGCGGCCAGCAGCCGCGCCAGCGGGCTAGCCACGCAGGGTCCACGTCGTCGAGCCCGCGACCGAACCGGGCACCGGGACCGGCAGGTACTTTCCGTCCCACCACAGCTCGACCAGGTTGGCGTACCACGGCGAGGCCGGGTTCTCCGACTGCCCGCCGGGGTACACGCCGCGGGCGGACACGCCGGACGGCGAGAGCGCGGCGACCATCCGCCAGCTGGGGCCGACCGACGCGTCCAGCCCACCGTCGGCGGCGTCCTCGGTGAACGGGTCGCCGCCCGCCGCCCGCGGGCCGTAGCCGAGGCCGTCCGCGCCGGTGATGGACGGGAACGAGCGGGTGTGCAGCCGGCCCCAGGTCCAGGTGTCCGGCCCGCCGCCGAGCTTGCCGGACAGGTGCGCCACCGCCTTCTTGAACGCCGCGGTGATCGCCGCCTGCGCGGTGCCGGGACCCCGCCCGGACGGCCCGGCGAAGGCGGCGTTGGACTGGTCGCCGAGCGTCCACGCCTCCAGGTCCTCGGTCAGCGGCGCGACCCCCGGTGCCGGATCTCCAGCGCCTGCGGGTCCTTGCTCTGGCCGGGACCTTGCCCGCCTGCTACCAGGCGCGAACACCGTGTCCAGGTAGGAGCCCCAGAACGTCCACCACAGCGACGCGGCGGGTGAGTCCGCGGCCATGTCGCCGTTCCACGACCCGAGCAGCGCGGCCGCGTCCCGGTCGGGCCGGACAGCCCGGCGGCGGACAGCGCGCCGCGCACCGCGGGCAGCAGCCGGGCGGCCAGCGGGTCGGTCAGGTCGGTCTGCAGCGCGGCGATCGAGTCCCCGGTCAGCGGCTCGGCCGCCTTCAGCGCGGCGTAGGCGTGCGCCGCCCGGTACCCGGGGTCGTAGAAATCGAGCGCGGTCCCGACGTAGTACGGGTAGCCGGCGGCGACCGGCCGCTGGTTGTCGGTCGCGATCAGGTGCGACGGCGGGTCATAGGACTGCGGCACCGCCTGGGACGGGATCACGCCGCTGATGTCGCAGGCCCCGGTGCCCGGCAGAGGCAGCCACGGCTGGCAGCCGGCCGGTACCTGCGGGTAGTAGCCGGGCGCGATCACCCCGATGTTCCCGGCCGTGTCGGCGTAGACGAAGTTCTGCGTCGGCGCGTGCCAGCCGGCCAGCGCCGCCTTGAACTGCGTGAAGTTCGACGCGGTGTTGACCGCGAGCAGGGCCTGCAGGTCGGCGGACGGCGCGTTGCCCATCCAGTCGACGGCCATCTCCTGCCCGTCCTGGCTGATGATCGGCCCCTGCGCGGTGAGCCGGACCGCGATCTGCGCGGTCGCGCCGCCGCGCACCGGGATGGAGTAGTGCACCACGGTCAGCGGCTGCCACGCGCCGTCGCGGTAGTACTGCGAGCCGCGCACCCGCTCGGTGTAGTAGAAGGTGGCCGAGTTCTGGGTGTCGGTCAGCGACCAGGCGATGTGCGCGTTGTGGCCGAGCAGGATCGCGGGCATGCCGACCACGCTCACCCCGGCCGCCTGGTAGCCGGGCGCGGACAGCGCGACCTCGTACCAGATCGACGGCAGCGTCTGCAGCAGGTGCGGGTCACCGCCGAGCAGGGCGGCCGGCTGGCCGGACGGGCTCGCCACCGCGGGCCCGTTGGCCGCCCACGCGTTGGAGTCGGGGTAGCGGTGAACTTCATTCGGTAGCAGACCGCTGAGCTGGTCGAGCACGCTCGCCGCCCCGGCCGCCGCCACGGATGAGTCAGAGGAACGGGGGGTGCTTGCCGCCGCGCCGTCACCATGGCCCCCGGCCTGCGTGGCGGGCGCGGTCGGGGTGGTCCCAGCGCTGCCGGGCGGGCGGCGGTGCCCGTTGGGATGGAGCTGGCGACGTCCGGCGCGACCGGGGTGAGCGGCGCCTTGGCGTAGGGGCCGGGGTCGTAGGGCTGCTGCGCGTTCTTCGGCAGCTACCGGGAACCAGTCGGCGGCCCGGGCCGAGCCGAGGGACTTGTCCAGCAGCGCGTAGTCGAGCGGGCCGGTCGTGTAGTCCAGGTCCTGGGTGAGCACCCCCTGGACGACCAGGCTGTCGACCGGGGTCCACGGTGCCGGGTACTGGCCGCTCAGCGTGAACAGCGCCGGCCAGTCACCGTCCGCGCGGACCTGGGCGATGTCGTCGTTCACGCCCTGGGCGTAGGCGAGCAGCGCGGTGCGGGCCGGGCCGGTGGTGCGGGCCCACTCATTGCGCGCGGTGCGCAGCAGGCCGAGGCGCAGCTCGAACTCGTCGCTGGCCAGGTCGCTCTGCCCGGCCAGCTGGGCGAGGCGGCCCTCGCCGAGGCGGCGCTCCGCGTCCAGCTCGGCCAGCCGGTACCGGGCATGCACGTACCCCTGCGCCAGGAACAAGTCGTGGGTGCTGCCCGCCGAGATCGAGGCCAGGCCCTGCGCGGTGAACGAGACGGTGACCAGGCCGCCGAGGCCGGGCAGGCGCAGCTGCTGCGAGCCGACGGGCTGGCCGCCGGACGCGGAGGTCCAGGCGCCGCGGCCTGGGTCGAGCACCGGGCCTAGCGCCGGGATCGCACCGTAACCGAACCCGAGGACGCCGAGCAGCAGGGCCGACACGACCACCGCGCCGACCAGGCTTATCACCCGGCGCGCCCCACGCGACCGACGCGACCGCCGACCGCGGCCGCTCCCACGTTTACGCATCTCGACCGTTTTAGCACGAACCAGGGTCATCGTCTCTAGCCCGCGCGGCCACGATCCACCCGGCCACCTTTACTTGTCCGGTAGCGCGCCATTCCCGTCAAACCGGGCGCCGGCTACCGATGCTTCTTAGCCGACCGCTAAGCAAAGAAGAAGAGGTAACGCAAGCGTTCAAATATTGGCGTTTATTGATCTTGACTTACGGTTATTATCCCGATACCGGCGGTACGCAGCGCCGTGCGGGAGAACATCCCACTAGGCAGATCGGCCGGGTCGATTTACTGTGCATTAGGGACGGAAGTCTGCTTTTAACGGACCTCATTGAGGGCACATCGATTACAGAGCGCCGCCTCACGGCGGCGAATCGGTACGCTGAGATGGTGAGATGGATGGCTTGGCCCCGAATCAAGAACTCCAGGTCATCAGCGCAGCCCGGTACACACCCGCACGACGGCGTGCAGGCAACCGTAACGCCGGCGCCCGACGCTGAGCCGCCCCCCGGAACCGGACAGAACACGGGGGTCAGCGGCACCACGTACACAGTGGTCGGTTCCCCCGCTACGCCCGCCTCCGGCGGCACGCCGCGGGCGGCCCGGCTGCCGCGGCCGATCAGGTACGCGCACGCGCGGCCCGACGAGCAGCGGGCCCCCGCGGTTCCCGGGCCGGCACCCGGCCCGGTCCCGGCCGATTACCCGGCACCCGCCCGTGACAGCGCGCCTGCCCGGCCGGTGCCTGACCGGCCGATCCTGCCGGCCGACCCCGAGCCGACCGTCACCGGGCCTGGTCACACCGTCCCGGTGGAGGTACGCCCGTCCGCCACTGTGGTGCCGGACCCGGCGCTGCCGGACGACGGGCCAGGCCAGTCGCCGGAGTACGGCGAGACCGCCGGCCTGGTCTACGAGGCGCCCCGCGCCGCCCGCAAGGCGCCGCCCAGCCCGACCGTGCCGGTCGAGGCGGTCGTGCCCGACGAGCCGGCGCTACCCGGCGAGGCGGTGCGTGCCCGGCGAGGCGGTGCTGCCCGGCGAGGCGGTGCGTGCCCGGCGACCCAGCCGATACCCCGGAGCCGGCCGGAGCCAGCCGGCAACGACGGGCTGGAGATCTTCGGCGGAGTGACGACCACCGAAGCCACCGACGACCCGCCGCCGCATGACAGCCGCCGACACCGACCGCCGCTCCGTCAGCCGCCGCCGCCGCGCCGCGGACCGGCGGGGTGCCGGCGCCGGGTGCCACCTGGAACCAGCCGGCGGCCGGCCAGGCGGCGGCCCCTGACGCGGTCGACGGGATCAGTCCCAGTCCGGTCGAGCGGGCGCTCGGGTTCCTGCGCGGGCAACCCGGCCGCCGACGACGGCGAGACCCGGGTCAGCGTGCGCGACCTGCCGCCGGACGTGCAGCTGCGCTTCTGGCGGATCCGGATCCTCATCATGGTGATCGTCGGCGCGGTGTTCGCCGCGCTGACCAGGAGCTGGGAGATCGCGCTCACGCTGGCCATCCTGGCTGGGATCGTCGACACCGTCCGCCGCTCGCGCGACGCGGCCAGCTACCGCCACGGCGGCTCGCACCCGGCGGCGATCAGGCGCACCCGCAAGCAGCTGACCCGGATGCGGCGCGACGGGTACTTCACCCTCGAGCGACCGGCCAATCCCGGAGAGCCAGTGAGTTCATCGACCACCTGGTCGTCGGGCCGACCGGCGTTTACGCCATCGACTCGGAGAAGTGGGACGCCAAGCTGCCGATCAGGACGCTGAACGGCAAGCGGCTTTACCTCGGACCCGAGTCGCAGAAGGACCGGCTCGAGCACGCGGTGTGGGAGGCAGCCCAGGCCAGCGAGATCCTGTCCGAGGCGCTCGGCACCGAGATCCGGGTCCGGCCCGCGCTGGCGATCTACGGGCCGAAGGTCCCCTGGGACGTCGCCACGATCAGGAACGTGGACGTGTTCACCGGCCCCGCGCTGCGCAAGTACCTCAAGCGGCGCGGCCGGGTGAAGGACGGCGCCATCCGGCTCACCCGCGAGGAAGTCCGCACGATCTACGACACCGCGGAGCGGATGTTGCCCGACGTGCAGCGCGTCGACAAGGACCACCGCGCCGGTAGGCTGATTCCCCTAGCACCTGTCGCATTTTGGTGAGGGGAGCTCGGCGATGCCGCCGTTGAGGTCACGCACGGTCACGCACGGTCGGAACATGGCGGGAGCGCGCGCGCTGCTGCGCGCGACCGGGGTAGCCAACGAGGACTTCGGCAAGCCGATCATCGCCGTCGCCAACAGCTTTACCGAGTTCGTGCCCGGGCACGTCCACCTGGCCGAGGTCGGCCGGGTCATCGCCGACGCGGTGCGGGCCGCGGGCGGCATCCCCCGCGAGTTCAACTCGATCGCCGTCGACGACGGCATCGCGATGGGCCACGGCGGGATGCTCTACTCGCTGCCGTCCCGCGAGCTGATCGCGGACTCGGTCGAGTACATGGTCAACGCGCACTGCGCGGACGCGATGATCTGCGTCTCCAACTGCGACAAGATCACCCCGGGCATGCTGATCGCCGCCATGCGGCTGAACATCCCGACGGTGTTCGTCTCCGGCGGCCCGATGGAGGCCGGCAAGGTCATCGCTAAGACCACGGGCGCCGGCGGCACGTCCGCCGTCCGCAAGCTCGACCTGATCGACTCAATGGTGGCCTCGGCCGACCCGTCCGTGTCGGAGAGCGAGCTGTCCGACATCGAGGAGAACGCCTGCCCGACCTGCGGCTCCTGCTCCGGGATGTTCACCGCGAACTCGATGAACTGCCTGACCGAGGCGATCGGGCTGGCGCTGCCGGGCAACGGGACCACGCTGGCCACGCACACCGCCAGGCGCGGGCTGTTCGAGCAGGCCGGGACGCTGGCCGTCGAGATCGCCAAGCGCTACTACGAGCAGGACGACGAGTCGGTGCTGCCGCGGTCGATCGCCACGCGGGACGCGTTCGAGAACGCCATGGCGCTGGACATCGCGATGGGCGGCTCGACCAACACGATCCTGCACCTGCTCGCGGCCGCGCACGAGGCGGGCGTGGACTTCGGCCTCAAGGAGATCGACGAGCTGTCCCGGCGGGTGCCGTGCCTGTGCAAGGTAGCGCCGAACGGCACGGCCCACGTGGAGGACGTCCACCGGGCCGGCGGGATCTACACCCTCCTGGGCGAGCTGGACCGGGCGGGCCTGATCAACCGGGCGGTGCACACCGTGCACGGGGCGCCGATCTCCGCCTGGGACCTGCGGTCGCAGTCGGTGCTGCCCGAGGCGGTCGAGCTGTACCATGCGGCGCCGGGCGGGGTGCGGACGACCAAGGGGTACTCGCAGTCGGCCCGCTGGGAGGCCCTGGACACCGACGCCGCCGGCGGCTGCATCCGCGACGTGGCCCATGCGTACACCGTCGACGGCGGGCTGTGCATGCTGTACGGGAACATCGCGCCGGACGGCGCGGTGGTGAAGACGGCCGGCGTGCCCGAGGAACTGTGGACGTTCTCCGGCCCGGCCCGGGTCTTCGAGTCGCAGGAAGACGCGGTGGACGGGATCCTCGGCGGCCGGGTGAGCGCCGGCGACGTCGTCGTCATCAGGTACGAGGGGCCGCGCGGCGGGCCGGGCATGCAGGAGATGCTCTACCCGACGTCGTTCCTCAAGGGCAAGGGCCTGGGGCGCGCCTGCGCGCTGATCACCGACGGACGGTTCTCCGGCGGCACGTCCGGGCTGTCCATCGGGCACATCTCGCCCGAGGCGGCCAGCGGCGGCGCCCTGGCGCTGGTCGAGGAGGGCGACACCATCGTCATCGACATCCCGCACCGTGAGCTGCGGCTGGACCTGCCGGACGCCACCCTGGCCGAGCGAAGGCAGTCGCTGCTCGCCGCGCTCGGCTCCTACCGCCCGGCAGCGCGGCAGCGCACGGTGAGCGCGGCGCTCCAGGTGTACGCGGCCCTGGCCACGTCGGCGTCGACCGGCGCGTCCAGGGACATCTCGGCGCTGGCCCGGCTGGCGTCGGACACGCCCGGAGCCTAGAACCACGTGACCAGCGGATTCGTACGGGCCGCCCGGGTATCGGACGCGGACGGGCTGGCCCGGGTTCAGGTCGAGAGCTGGCGGGCGGCGTTCTCCGGCCTGGTACCGGAAACGGTGATCGAGGAACTGACCAGCGAGGCGGCGGTGGGGCGTTCGCCCAGCGCTGGCGGGACGCGGTCAGCTCTCCCCCGACGACCAGGCACCGGGTACACGTCGCCGTCGAGCAGCCGGGCGCGCCCGACGTGGTCGGCTTCGCCTCCGCCGGCCCTGCCACCGACGATGACCTGTGGCCAGCCACCGACGGCGAACTCTACGAGCTGCACGTGCTGCCCGTTGCCGCCGCCGAAGGCCACGACGGCCGCCTGCTGCACGCCGTAGCCGACACCTTCGCCGAGGACGGCTTCAGCACCGGTTACACCTGGGCCCTAGCCGGCGACGATCACCGCGTCAGCTTCCTCGAGGCCGCCGGCTGGGCCACGGACGGCAACCGCGCCAGCCTCGACATGGGCGCCAAGGTCCCGGTCGTCCGCCTGCACACCCGCCTGTCCCCCGCCCCGTAACCTCTCTGCCCGTCCCCGCCCCGACCCCCGGGCGTCACCTCGCCCGCTGCCCTTCCGCCGGGGCCCCCGGGCCGGGCGGAAAGCGCTTTCGACCCGGTCCGAGCGGTTCGCACCGCTTTCGCTGGCTCCCCAGGCGGCGGCGGGCTGCGTTTAGTGGCGTCTGCCACGCCCGCATAAGATCTGCCGGTGGCTAGTGCGCGAGAGTGGGTGGCCGGGACACGGCCGAGGACGCTGCCGGCGGCTGTGGTGCCGGTGCTAATCGGGTCGGGGGTCGCGACAGGGTACGGGCTGTTCTCGTGGTGGCGGGCGGTACTCGCGCTGCTGGTGGCGCTGGCGCTGCAGATCGGGGTGAACTTCGCCAACGACTACAGCGACGGGGTACGCGGGACGGACTCGGCCGGGCGGCGGGCCGGGCCGATGCGGCTGGTTGGTTCCGGGGCGGCGTCGCCGCGGTCGGTGAAGTATGCCGCCTTCGGCTGCTTCTTCGCGGCCTGCTGCCTCGGGCTGGTGCTGGCGGCGGTGACGTCGTGGTGGTTGGTGGCCGTCGGGGCGCTGGCCGTGCTGGCCGCCTGGTTCTACACCGGCGGCAAGCGACCCTACGGGTACCGCGGGCTCGGCGAGGCTGCCGTGTTCCTGTTCTTCGGCGTGGCGGCGGTCGCCGGGACCGCGTTCGTGCAGATGGAGCGCCTCTCCTGGCTGGGACTTGTGGCGTCGGTGCCCGCCGGGCTGCTGGCGTGCGCGCTGCTGATGGTCAACAACTTGCGGGATATCAACTCGGACGCAACGTCAGGGAAGCGGACGCTGGCCGTGCGGATCGGCGACGCGCGCTCCCGGCTGGTGTACCTGGCATTCCTGCTCGTGCCGTTCGCGGCGGCCGTGGTCATCGGGATCTACCGGCCGTTCGCGCTCATCGCGCTGATCGCCCTGCCGCTCGCCGTCCCGCCGGCCAAGGCCGTGCGCGGCGGGGTTTCCGGGCCCGGGCTGATCGCGACGCTAGGGCAGACGGGCAGGCTGCAGCTGGCGTTTGGCGTGGTTTTCACGGTCGGCCTGTCCATTCACGGATAGCCCGACACGCCCGTACGCTGCACGATCACGCAACTGGGGCACTCTGCTTACCTGGAGAAATACTCAGACCCAAAGCTCGCGGATGCGGCGCCCGTGGCAGTGACACGCGATAACCTGCCAGTGAATCCTGGTTGGAAAACTCGCCCCGTGTGCCGGAGGCGGGCCCAGGGGGCCAGCCGACCGGACGGATTCCAGTGGAGGGGTGTCTGGTGGAGCACCGTATGGCTGATGGGCGACAAGTGGCTGAATACGGGGCGTCGGGTGATGACACGGCGCGGTTCTTGCGTGAACTGCGCCAGCTCAGGGACGGCGCAGGACTAGGGCAGGCCGAACTCGCGGCCCGCGCGCACTACCCGCATGAGATCATCCGGGCGGCCGAGGACGGCCCCGGGCTGCCCGACCTGCCGGTGCTGTCTGCCTATGTCAGGGGGTGCGGCGGTACCCCCGAGGCGTGGGAAGAGCGCTGGCGCTCGCTGACCAGGTCGCCGTCGCTGCCGCTTTCCACCGCGCGCAGCGCGGGCAACTCGGACGCCGCTACCGCCGGCGCGCGGATCAGCTCGGCGGCATTCGACTCGGACACCCCCGACCCGGCCGTCATCATGGCCGCGCTCAACCGGGTCGCCGAGGGCATGGCAGGCAGTTCCCCGGGCGACCCGTCCGAGTCGGCCGCCGCCTCGTCGTGGCCCGGCTTCCCGCCGGACGCGCCGCCCGCCGCGCCCGCGTCCCCGGCCGCCGTCCGGCCGGGCGAACCCGCCGCCGACGTCAAGCCGGCCGGCTGGGACCCCATCCGGGTATCCAGCGCCTGGCCCGCCATCAGCGCCACACCGCTTGACCCCATCACCCCACCGGAAAGCGGGCCCCGTAGGCGCCGGGCCAGGCTTCGGCCGCACCCTGGGACTGGGCCGAAGGCCCGAACGGCACCCTCGCCTGGCAGCCCGGAACGACACCGGGCCAGGCTGGCCCGGGTGGGCCAGGCGACGCCGGCCAGGCGTGGCCGGCCGTGACCGCCGGGGCCGCGGGCCAGGCCGGGGCCTCCCCGTCGGCCAGGCCGACGAAGCTCCCGCCGTCGCCCGGCGCGATGCCCGCCGCCCACGGTGCGGTGCCGTCCTCCGCCTCCTCGCGGACCAAGGTCATCGTGGCCGTGGCCGTGCTGATCGTCGCGCTCGTCGTGGTGCTAGCCCTCGTCGTCTGACCCGGGCACGCTGCCGTTGGGTGGCCCCGGCGGCGCAACGCTCGCCGGCAGCGCTGCCCCGGGAACCTCGGTCGGCTCCTGATCCTGGTGTCCGGCCGGCGCCAGTCGCCGTTCCGCTGGGGGCGCCGCCAGCTCCGCCGGGCCCGGCTGCCACGGTACGGTCGGCTGGCCGGGCGCCCCCGCTACCGGGGACGGCAAGGGTGGCGCAGCGGGTGCTAGCGGCTGATTTTCCTGTGGCTGGCGGCTTGTCCCCGGCGGACGGGCCGACCGGGTCGGCCGCACCGCCGAATGCGGAGGTCACCGCCTTCAGCGCGGTGGTCACCTCGCTCGGTATCACCCAGAACGTGTTGCCCGCGCCCGCCGCTAGCTGGGGCAGGGTCTGCAGGTACTGGTAGGCGAGCAGCTTCGGGTCCGGGTCGTTGCGGTGGATCGAGTCGAACACCTTGGAAATCGCCTCGGCCTCGCCTTCGGACCGGAGGATCGCGGCCTGCTTGTCGCCCTCGGCTCGCAGGATCTTGCTCTGCCTGTCGCCCTCGGCGGTGAGGATCTGCGACTGCCGCTGGCCTTCGGCGGTGAGGATCGCGGCCCGCTTCTCCCGCTCGGCGCGCATCTGCTTTTCCATCGCGTCCTTCACCGACTTCGGCGGGTCGATCGCCTTGATCTCCACCCGGGTCACCCGGATGCCCCACTTGCCGGACGCGTCGTCGAGCACGCCGCGCAGCAGCGTGTTGATCTTGTCGCGGGAGGTGAGCGTCTGCTCCAGGTCCATCGAGCCGATGACCGACCGCAGCATGGTCGCGGTGAGCTGCTCGATCGCCTGGATGTAGTCGACGATCTCGTAATCCGCCGCCCGTGGGTCGGTCACCTGGAAGAACAGCACCGTGTCGATCTGCACGACCAGGTTGTCCTCGGTGATCACCGGCTGCCCGTTGAACGAGACCACCTGCTCGCGCAGGTCGATCTGCGGCTTCACCCGGTCGACGAACGGGACGATGAAGTTGAGTCCGGGCTCCAGGGTCTTCCGGTACCGGCCGAACCGCTCGACGTTGCGGGCCCGCGCCTGCGGCACGATGCGCACCGACCGGACGACGGTCAGCAAGACGATGAGGGCGACCACGGCCACGATGACAAGCTCCGCGATGACCATGAGAACTCCTTCCTGTCGAAGTTCGCAGTTCTCGGACCGCGACGGTGCCGGGGTTCGGCGGACCGCGCGGCAGGCAACGGAAAGGGGTCTCACTCCCGGGGATAGACCAGCGCGGTCGCACCCTCGATCTGCATGACGTCGACGCTGCGGCCGACCGGGATGACCAGCGTCTCGTCGTAGCTGCGGGCCGACCATTCCTCGCCGCCGATGCGGACGCGGCCGCCGTACCCGGTGACCTCTTCGAGCACCCGGCCCGGCCGGCCGATCAGGGCCGCCGGGCCGGTCTTGAGCAGCGGCGGCTGCCGCACGTGCCGCCGGGCGACGGGCAGCACGAGGCCGAGTCCGGCACCGGAGGCGATGACGAACGCAAGCAGCTCGAAGGGCAGACCCAGTTGCAGCGCCGCAGCAGCGGCGGCCACGCACGCGCCCGCGGCGATGATGCCCAGCGCGAACGTGAACGTGACCAGCTCGGCGACGCCGAGCACGGCCGCCACGATCAGCCAGACAATCCATGCCACCATGGCGCTCCGCGAGGGAAGCCGCAGCACGGCACACCGCACCACGAAAACGACCGGCGCGGGCAAATCGCTCGTGCCCTCAACCCAGCGTAACCCGGCGAGACCACATCGCGACAGACGCGCGGGCCGCCGCCGCAAGGAAATAAAACCCCGCCGAAGCAGGGCCAATTACACGTCGGCCCTATCCGGGTGACCTGTCCGCCCTACACTCGATTCGTGCGGTGGTGTCCACCGTGGTGCGGGTCCGGGAGGTAGCGGGTGAGTCGTCAGGGCAGCGGGCCTGCCAGGGGCACGCACGGCCGACCCGGTGACGCCACCTACGCCGACCGCGACCCCTACCAGCGGGACCCCTACCTCGAAGCCAGCGCCTACCCGGTTGACCCTGGCTATCCCGGCTACGGGGACCGATCAGAGCGCGACCGGCCCCGCCCCGCTGACCTGCCGCCCCGCCCGCCCCGGGGCCGCGCGGATCGCGGAATGCCGCCACGGCCCGGGTACCCGCCCCGCTCGGCCAGGCAGGCGGCGTACGACAGCGGATCGGCCGAGCGGCCGTGGCAGCGCCCGGAGGACGCGATGCCCGGCGTCGGCCGCCCCCGGCCGCGCCCGGCCGGGCCGCGCCCACGGCCCACGGCACCACAGCAGCGGCAGGCACCGCCGCGCGGACCGCGCCCGGCGGGTTCCTACGCGCCGCAGGGACAAGGCCAGCCGGGAGTCGGGCCGCAGGGGCCGGGAGCGCCGCAGTTCGCCGGTCAGTCCGGTCCGCGGCCCGGCCGTTACGCCGGCTCGGCCGCCCAGGCCGCCGAGCCGCCAGGGCCGGGTTTTCCCGGCCGCGGATACCAGGGAACCGATCACCCCGGGCAGCCACAGGGCCGCCCGGGGCAGCCGCGTGAAGCGCGCAGGGCCCGGGTGGGCACCGGGCGCGCGGCCAGGCGCCGGCCCCTCCGCACGGCAAGCCGGCGTACCCGCACGGCCCGCAGCGAGGCGACGGCGGCAGGCCCGGCCCGCCGGACGGCGGACCGTCCGGCCGCGGCCCCGGCGCTCCCGGCCCTGGCGGTCCCGGCCCCGGCGGTCCCGGCCCTGGCCAACAGGACGGCAGCCAGGGCGCGCAGGGCAGGCAGGGCCCGCCGGGCCAGGGAAGTCAGGGACAGTACGGGGGCGGACCGTTCGCGGCCGACCAGCCATGGCAGGGCCCCTACGGTCCCGGCTGGCCGGCGCCGGGCCAGGCAGCGCCCGGGCCGGGACCGGCCGGGCAGGCAGCGCACGGGCAGCAGGCAGCACCGGGGCAGGACAGTTACCGGCACGGGCAGCCGAGGCCGGGCCAGCCGGGATACAGGCACGGGGATCCCGGGCCGCGGCCCGGGCCGGCCGGATACGGGCCAGGTCAGTTCACCGCCGGCCCGCCGGGCGCCGGTCCGCAAGGCGCGGGACCACAGGGGCCAAGACCACAGGATGCCTGGGCGCGGGGCGCCTACGGCGGCGGGCCGCACGCGGCAGGCCAGTACGGGCAGCCCCAGGGACCGGGAAACGGTCCCGACGGCTATCAGGCGTTCGGCCAGGGGCAGCCCGCAGCGGGTCCTTTCGGCCCGGCGGCCGGCCAGCAGGCGCAGGCCCCCGGCCCGTTCGGCCCGGGTCAATTCGGGGCCGGCCAGTTCGGCGCGGATCAGTACGGTGGCCAGCCCGGAGCGGACCAGTACGGTGCCGGCCCGCAGGGTCCTGGCCCGCACGTCGCCGACCGGCAGGGTCATAACCCGCAGGGCGCCGGCCCATGGAGGCCCGCAGGCCGCCGGGCCATCAGATGGCGGGCCGCGTGGTGGCGCGGGCCCCCAGGGCGCTGGCCCGCAGGGGCCAGGGCCTTTCGGCCCCGGACCGTTCGGCGGGGGCTCGTTCGGCGCGGGCCCGCCGGGACCGGGACAGCACGGCGGCCCCGACCCGTACGGCGCGGGGACGGCCGGCGGCGCGTTCGGCCAGCAGCCGGGTAACGCCGGCGCCTGGCAGGCCGCGGGCCCGCCGGGACCGGGCTGGGTGCCGAGCCAGGGTCAGCCGGGCTACGCTCCCGGGAGCTACGGCATGCGCGCCACCGGCTCCTGGCAAGCCGCCGGCGCGGCACAGGAGGCGGACTGGGTGAGGCCGCAGCCGCCACCCGGCCCGGACATGCGCAGCACTGGCGCCTGGCAGGCCGCGGGTCCCGCCGCGGGCCCGTACCAGCGCAACACCGGCGCCTGGCAGGCCCCAGGGCCGGGTCAGGCGTGGCCCCCCGGGCCGCCCGGCGATGGGCGCGGCAACCGCGACACCGGCTCGTGGCAGGTCCCCGGGGCGCAGCCGGGACCCGGCTGGGCACCCGGCCAGGCGCAGCCCGGTCCCGGCCAGTTTGGCCCGGGACAGTTCGGGGCCGGCCAGTTTGGCCCGGGACAGTTCGGCCGGCCAGTTCGAGCAGGGGCCGTGGGGCCAGGGACCGTTCGGCGGCGGACCGTTCGGATCCGCACAGCCCGGCCAGGCACCGTATGCCGAGGGAATCAGGAGTACGGGACCCTGGCAAGCAGCCGGGGCGGCGCCGGGGCAGGAATGGTCGGGCGCGGGCCGACCGCCCTACGCGGGCCAGCCCTATGCCGGACCGCAGTACGGCGAGGGCGCCGACGGCCCCGGCTCGCGGAACACGGGAGCGTTCGGGCGCGTCGGCAGCCCGGTGATCCGGCAGCGGGACAGCGCGCTGCCCGACCCGCCGCCCGGCGGCGGCAGGGGGCCGCTGGCCGCGATCGAGACCGACAACATCGCGGCGCTCGCCCGAGACCTGCGGGTGCTGCGGGCCAAGGCCGGGCTCGACTACCCGGAGATGGCGGAGAAGTCGCACTACACGATGCGCACCCTGGCCTCGGCGGCGGGCGGCCTGCGGCTGCCCACGCTGCCGGTGCTCATCGCCTACGTCAACGCCTGCGGCGGCGACGTCGCCGTCTGGGAAGACCGCTGGGGCAAGCTGACCAAGTCCGCCCACAAGGGCCAGGCCGCGCTGCCGGCCGGCGGGCCGGGCTCCGCCGCGGCCGACCAGGCCGCACCGGGCGCGGTTCCACCCGGCGCGCGCCAAACCGGCGAGATCTACGTCATCACCTCGGCCAAGCAGCGCGACGCCCCCTGGTAACCGGCTGTCCACCCGCCGTCGCCGCGGCGACGGCATCGCGTGCGGCCATGACCTGGGCGGTCGGCCGCCCGGCCCGGCAAGTAAAATCGCACTGTGCTGCCAGCAGATAATCATGTACATAGCGAATGGTCGTACGATACGTCCGCGGACGCGTCGATGCTGCGCAGCTGCGAGCAGGCGGTCGCGATGGGGCTGCCCGCCGTCGCGTTCACCGAGCACCTGGAGTTCACCTCCGGCGGCCCGGGTGACGCGATCGTGCACGTGGCGACCGATCACCGTTGGTGGAGCCGGATCAAGCCGCTGGACGTCACCGGGTACATGGCGTCGATCGAGGAATGCCGGGAGCGCTTTCCCGGGCTGCGGATCCTGTCCGGCATCGAGGCGGGCGAGTCCCACCTGTTCGGCGGCAGCGCGGGCGCGGTCGTCCGCGGTCACGACTTCGACCGGGTGCTCGGCTCGCTGCACGCGGTTCCCCACCAGGGCCGGCTCGTCGCGGCCGATGCGCTGTTCGGCACCATGCCGGCCGACGACGCGATGCGCTGCTACCTGGCCGAGCTGATCGCGCTGATCGAGGGGAGCGACCTCTTCCAGGTCCTCGCTCACCTGGACTTCCCGCGCCGCTACTGGCCCAAGGGACCTCACCTGTACCGGGAAGAGCCGTTCGAGGAGGAGTACCGGGCGGCGATGCGGGCGCTCGCCGCCTCCGGGCGCGCGCTGGAGATCAACACCAAGTCGCCGCTGGCCTCGGTGGACCTGGTGCGCTGGTGGCGGGAGTCGGGCGGGAACGCGGTGTCCTTCGGCAGCGACGCGCACCTGCCCGGCCGGGTCGGCGACCGCTTCAAGCTGGCGGTCGACATCGTCGAGGCGGCCGGCTTCCGCCCCGGCCGCGACCCGTACGACTTCTGGCGCGCGTAGGGGCCGATTTGAGGGTTGCCGTGCCGTGACTGTGTGTAATAACATCATTACGCATCGTGTGCGGGGGGATGACGCATGGTCACAGCACTCCAGCCGGGGGACCCGCGAACGATCGGTCCCTACCGGATCGTCGGCCGCCTAGGCCGAGGCGGAATGGGCCAGGTGTTCCTGGGCCGCGCGCGCGGATGCGGCCGGGTCGCGGTCAAGGTCATCCGGCCGGAGTTCGCGGGGGACCCGCGGTTCCGCACGCGCTTCGCCGAGGAGGTCGCGGTCGCGCGCACGGTGAGCGGCCGCTTCACCGCGCCCGTGGTCGACGCCGACCTGAACGCGCCGGCCCCTGGCTGGCCACCGCCTACGTGCCCGGCCCGTCGCTGGAGTGCGCGGTCACCCGTCGCGGGCACCTGTCACTGCCGGACGTTCTCGCGCTGGCCGCCCGGCTGGCCGAGGGTCTCGGCGCGATCCACGCGGCGGGCATCGTGCACCGCGACCTCAAGCCGTCCAACGTGCTGCTGGCCCGGGACGGGCCGCGGGTCATCGACTTCGGCATCTCCCAGGCAGCGGACGCGCTCCCGCTGAACGGGGCGGCCATGGGGGTAGGCTCCCCCGGCTTCATGTCACCCGAGCAGGCGCAGGGCCTGGCAGCCGGGCCGCCGAGCGACGTGTTCAGCCTCGGCGCGGTCCTCGTGTTCGCCGCCACCGGCGCGGCCCCGTTCGGCACCGGCCCGAGCGCCACGCTGCTCCGCCGGGTGGTCCGCGACCGGCCCGGCCTGGATGACCTGCCCGCGGTGCTCCGCCCCGTCGCCGAGCGCTGCCTGGCCAAGGACCCCGGCAGCCGTCCCCCCGTCGACTGGCTGCTGAGCGCGCTCACCGCCGGGCCCGGCGGGGACCGCGCGGGGGCGTCGTCGCGCCGGCTCGCCTCAGGCCGCGAGGCTGAGACAGCGCGCCCGCTCACGCACGGCCACACGGCCGCCCTACCCGGGCTCACGCCGACCGCCGCGGTCCCGCACTCCCCCGCCGCCGGACGGCGGGGACGGCATCGCCGCGCTTGGTCACGATGGGCGCCACGGTGGCCGGCGTGGTCACGCTGACGGCGCCGTCGCTGTCCGATTTCCGCTAGTGTCAGCCGCCGGCGGGTGGTTGAGTGGAACGGTGATGGACGACGATCAGCGGTACGCGGCGGCGAGCAGCAAGGACGCCCGGTTCGACGGGGTGTTCTTCGTCGCCGTGCGGACCACCGGCATCTACTGCCGGCCGTCATGCCCGGCGATAACGCCGAAGCGGGCCAACGTCACGTTCTACCCGACGGCGGCCGCGGCGCAGCAGGGCGGGTACCGGGCCTGCAAGCGATGCCGCCCCGACGCTTCCCCCGGCTCACCGGAGTGGAACGTGCGCTCGGACGTCGCCGGGCGGGCCATGCGACTGATCGCGGACGGGGTGGTTGACCGCTCCGGCGTGGCCGGGCTCGCCTCCCGGCTCGGCTACTCGCCGCGCCAGGTCGGGCGGCTGCTCACCGCCGAGGTCGGCGCGGCGCCGCTGGCCCTGGCCCGGGCGCAGCGGGCGCGGACCGCCCGCATCCTCATCGAGACCACGGCGCTGCCGATGGGCGACATCGCGTTCGCCGCCGGGTTCGCATCGATCAGGCAGTTCAACGCGACGATCGCCGAGGTGTATGACATCCCGCCACGGACGCTGCGGGAGCGGGCCGCCCGGCGCGCCCCGGGGACACGCGCCGCGCGGCGCACGCTCACGCCGGGAGCGGGCCCGAGCGCCGCGGCCGCCGACGGCGCGACCGGGCTGCTGCGGCTCCGGTTGCCGTTCCGCCCGCCGATCGACCTGAGCAGGGTCTTCGGTTACCTGGCCGCACGGGCCATCCCCGGTGTCGAGGTCGCCGGGTGTGACCGCTACAGCGCACGGTCAGCCTGCCGCACGGGCCCGGGGTGCTGTCCCTGTGCCTGGTACCCGGGGCGAACTGGGTGGACTGCTCGCTCGCGCTGGCCGACCTGCGCGACGTGACCGCCGGCCGTGCAGCGCGGCCGGCGCCTGCTCGACCTGGACGCGGACCCGGCCGCCATCGACGGGTTCTTCTCCGGCGACCCGCTGATCGGCCCGCTCGCGGCCGGCTGCCCGGGGCGTCGCGCGGTGGGGGCGGTCGATGGCAACGAGATCGCCATCCGGGCCGTGCTCGGCCAGCAGGTGTCGGTGGCCGCCGCGCGCGGCTCGGCGCCCGGCTGGCCGTGCTGTGCGGCTCGCCGTTGCCCGCGCCGACCAGCCTGGCCGGCCAGGGAACGGACATTGCCGCGCCGGCGCTAGTCTTTCCCGACGCGGCGGCGATCGCCGCGCTCGACCCGGCTGTCCTGCCAATGCCGTCGGCGCGGGCCCGGACGGTGGTCTCGCTGGCCTCCGCGCTGGCGTCCGGCGACATCAGCCTGGACCCGGGCGCGGACCGCGAGGCAGACTACCGCCCGGCTGCTCGCGCTGCCCGGGATCGGTCCGTGGACCGCGGGCTACATCCGGATGCGGGCGCTGTCCGACCCGGACGTGTTCCTGCCCGGCGACGCCGGGCTGGTGCGGGCCCTGGCCGGGCTGTCCGCCGGAGCCGCCCGCCAGTCGGCGACACCTGGCGGCCGTGGCGCAGTTACGCGACGCACCACCTGTGGGCCACGCTGGAACGGCCGGCCAGCCCGGCAGCCACGGACACCCTGGCCGGATAGCCCGGGCCCGCCGACCATACGAACTGAGGGGATGACGACATGACCAGCCCGTTCCTCCCGGCCGACCCGGCCGAGGCCGACCGGCTACGACATCGTTGACTCGCCGGTCGGCAGGATCTTGCTGACCGGGAGCGACACGGCGCTCGGCGGCCTGTACCTGCTGGACGCCGGCGAGCACTCCGCTACCGTCCGGTCCGACTGGACCCACCGGCCGGGCGGCTTCGCCGCCGCCGCGGACCAGCTCGACGAGTACTTCGCCGGCACGCGCAAGGAGTTCGACCTGCCGCTGGCGCCGTTCGGTACCGCGTTCCAGATCGCGGTCTGGGCCGAGCTGATGCGGATACCGTACGGCCGCACCGTCAGCTACGGCGCGGTCGCCCTGGCGCTGGGCAAGACGCAGGTCGCCTCGCGCGCGGTCGGGCTAGCCAACGGCAGCAACCCGATCTCGATCATCGTGCCGTGCCACCGGGTGATCGGCGCGGACGGGTCGCTCACCGGATACGGCTGGGGCGTTGAGCGCAAGGAGTGGCTGCTGCGCCACGAGGGCGCGCCAGCGGTGGCGAATCTCCAGCCGACGCTGTTCGGCTAGGCGACCGGGGCCCGGCCCCGGGTAACCGGGGCGGCCAGCGGCACCGGGCGGCGCGGGTCAGGCCTGCTGCCCGTCCGCCGGGTCAGCCTGCTGGCGCTGGTCCGCGGGGAGCTGGTCTTCCGGCACCGGGGGCAGGTTGCCCTCGGCGTCCAGGTCGAACTCGCCGTCCCGGACGCCCGAGCACGAACGCGTCCCACTCGGCCTCGGTGAAGTAGAGCTTGCCCGCCTCCGGCTTGGCGGCGTCGTACATCACGTAAAGCTTGGGCTCCCCGGCCTTGTGCGGCGCCTGGGACGTGTCGGTGGTGACGTACACCTCGACCCGGCTTTCGGTCTCTTCCATGGCCCAAGGCTACTGCGACCGGCCCGCCCCGGGGATGGCCATCGGGGTCACACGTAGCTGCCGCGACTGGCGCTCGTGGAGTAGCCCGGGTACAGCTCGTCCGACCCGACGATCCGGACGCCCAGCGGGAGCAGCGAGATCGGGATCAGCTTGAAGTTGGCCAGGCCGAGCGGGATGCCGATGATCGTCAGGCAGAGCAGGATGCCGCTGGTCAGGTGGCCGAGGGCCAGGCCCCAGCCGACCAGCACGATCCAGATGATGTTGCCGATGAGCGAGGCGACCCCGGCGTCCCGGCGCATCTCGATGGAGCGGCCGAACGGCCAGATCACGTAGGAGGCGATTCGGAAGGACGCGATGGCGAACGGGATCGTGATGATCAAGATGGCGCAGATGATCCCGGCCACCACGTAGGCAAGGGCCATCCACCAGCCACACAGGATCAGCCAGATCACGTTGAGGATAAGCCTCATGTTCGACTCCTACCCGTTAGCTGGGAGTCGTACCCATTTAGGCACGGCTCGCCTGGCGGGCGGACCTCGAGCGTGGCCAGCAGCCGCGCGGTGCTGGCCGCGATCTCCTCGACGGCGGCGTCGAAGGCGGCAGCGTTGTGCGCGGCCGGGGCGCGGAAGCCGCTGATCTTCCTGACGTACTGCAGCGCGGCGGCCCGCATGTCGTCTTCGGTCACCTCGTCGGCGTACGGCGGGCGCAGGGTCTTAATGGATCGGCACATAACCCGAGCCTACGTCGCCGGCCAGCCGCCTAGCCTGGACAACGTCGGCCCGGATCGCCGCCGCGCCGCGCGTCGGCGCAGCGGCCGGCGGCGTAGAATCCTCCGCGAACTTAACGAGGAGGCTTGATGATCAAGGTTGGCGTGCTCGGCGCCCGGGGGCGGATGGGGCGCACGGTCTGCGAGACCATCGGCGACGCGCCGGACACCGAGCTGTTCGCGCAGGTGGACCAGGGAGACCAACGCGACGTGCTGCTCGGTGCGGACGTGGTGGTCGACTTCACCCACGTGGCCGCGGTCATGGACAACCTGCGCTGGTGCGTGGAGCACGGGCTGAACCTGGTCGTCGGCACGTCCGGCTTCGGCGATGAGCGGCTGGCCGAGGTGCGCTCGTGGCTGGACGCGGCCCCCGGGTCGCGCGTTCTGGTCGCGCCCAACTTCTCGGTGGGCGCCGTGCTGATGATGCGCTTCGCGGCCCAGGCGGCGCGCTTCTTCGAGTCCGCCGAGGTGATCGAACTGCACCACGCCGAACAAGATGGACGCGCCGTCCGGTACCGCGCTCCGCACCGCGGCGATGATCGGCGAGGCGCGGACCGCGGCCGGTCTCGGCGCACCACCCGACGCGACCAGCCAGGAGCTACCGGGCGCGCGCGGCGCCCGGGTGGACGATGTCGCGGTCCACTCGGTCCGGCTGTCCGGCCTGGTCGCCCACCAGGAAGTGCTTTTCGGCGGGCACGGCGAGACGCTGACGATCCGGCATGACTCGCTGGACCGTGCCTCGTTCATGCCCGGCGTGCTGCTGGCCGTCCGCGGCGTCGGCGGCCTCCCGGCCGGCCTCACGGTCGGCATCGAGCCGCTGCTCGGCCTGGACTAGCAGCCCCTTTGTCAGGGCAGGCAGAAACGGCGAACGGCCCGCGCCAGCGCGCGGGCCGTTCGCCGTAGGCTCGGACGGGTTACGACAGGGCCCGGGCGAAGCCGGCCTCGTCCTCGAACGGGCCGACCACCGAGAGCACCTTCGGCCGGGTGAGCACCTCGGCGGCGATGGCCCGGATGTCGTCGTGGGTCACCGCGTCGATGGCCGCGAGCACGTCGTCCACCGGCTCCAGGCCGGGGTAGACGAGCTCGGACTTGCCGAGCCGGGTCATCCGGGAGGACGGGTCCTCCAGGCCGAGGACGATGCCGCCGCGCACCTGGCCCTTGCCGCGGTCGAGCTCCGCGTCGGTCAGCCCGGACTCGACGACCTTGGCCACCTCGGCACGTGCAGATCGACAGCACGTCGTCGGCCTTGGACGGCAGGCAGCCGACGTAGATGCCCCACAGGCCGGTGTCGGCGTGCTGGGAGGCGAAGCTGTAGACCGCGTAGGCCAGGCCTCGCTTCTCGCGCACCTCCTGGAACAGCCGGGAGGACATGCCGCCGCCGAGCGCCGCGTTGAGCACGCCGAGGGCGAACCGCCGGTCGTCGGTGCGGGACAGCCCCTCGCAGCCGAGCACCAGGTTGGCCTGCTCGATCGGCCGGGAGATCAGCGACACGCCGGAGCCGGCCGCCGGGCCGTAGCCGTCCCAGAGGCCGCCGCGTCCCGCAGCCGCGGGGCCGCGGGCTCGGCGCCGCCGAAGTCGGCGAGCGCCGGCCCGAAGGCCGCCTGAACCAGGGCCGACCACGGTGTCGTGGTCCAGGTTCCCGGCCGCCGAGACCACCAGGTGCGGTGGCGTGTACCTGGCCTGGTAGTGCTCGAAGATCTGCTCCCTGGTGATCGCGTTGATCGAGTCCACCGTGCCGAGGATCGGCCGGCCGAGCGGCGTGTCGCCGAAGAGCCGCGCGGTGAACGCCTCGTGCACCGACGTCGGACGGGTCGTCCTCGTTCATGGCGATCTCTTCGAGCATCACGTCGCGCTCGGCGTCGACGTCCTTGGGCTCGATGAGCGAGGACGTCACCATGTCGCTGAGCACGTCGATCGCCAGCGGCAGGTCCGCGTCGAGCACCCGCGCGTAGTAGCAGGTGTACTCCTTGGCGGTGAACGCGTTCATCTCGCCGCCGACCGCGTCCATCTCCGCCGAGATCTCCAGCGCGGTGCGCTTGCGCGTCCCCTTGAACAGCAGGTGCTCAAGGTAGTGCGTGGCGCCCGCGTGCGGGGTGTCCTCGTCCCGCGAGCCGACGCCGACCCAGATGCCGAGCGCCACCGACCGGACGGACGGCAGGAACTCGGTGACCACCCGCAGGCCGCCCGGGAGGACGGTCCGGCGCACGGTCGACTCCGCTGATTCAGCCGCTCAACCCCGTTCTTGCCGCCCTGGCGGTGCAGCGCGACTCGCGCCAGGGCAACGTCACGAGCTGGCTGCTAGTCGCGCTGCCCGCCGCGCGAGCGCTGCCGGGTGCGGCCGCCGCCGCCGCCGCCGCCCTCGCCGCGGTCGCGGCGCGGACGGTCCTCGCGCGGACGGTCGTCGCCGCTCGACGACTCGCCGCCGCCGAGGTCCTCGCCGGCCGCCTCGCGCTCGATCGACCTCGACCGGGACCAGCGACAGCTTGCCGCGGTCGTCGATCTCGCGGATCTCGACCTGGATCTTGTCGCCGACGTTGATGACGTCCTCGACGTTCTCGATCCGCTTGCCGCCGTGCAGCTTGCGGATCTGCGTGACGTGCAGCAGGCCGTCCTTGCCGGGCAGCAGCGAGACGAACGCGCCGAACGTGGTCGTCTTCACGACCGTGCCCATGAAGCGCTCGCCGATCTCCGGCATGTGCGGGTTGGCGATCGCGTTGATCGACGTCCCGCGCGGCGTCGGCGGACGGGCCGTCGGTGGCGCCGACGTAGATCGTGCCGTCGTCCTCGATGGTGATCTCGGCGCCGGTGTCGTCCTGGATCGAGTTGATCATCTTGCCCTTCGGGCCGATGACCTCGCCGATCTTGTCTACCGGGACCTTGAGCGTGATGATCCGCGGCGCGTAGGGCGACATCTCGCCCGGCTCGGTCGATCGCGTCGCGCATCACGCCGAGGATGGTCATCCGGGCGCCCGCGGGCCTGCTTCAGCGCGGCGGCCAGCACCGAGGCGGGGATGCCGTCGAGCTTGGTGTCGAGCTGGAGCGCGGTGATGACCTGCTCGGTGCCGGCGACCTTGAAGTCCATGTCGCCGAACGCGTCCTCGGCGCCGAGGATGTCGGTCAGCGTGACGTACTCGCCGCCCTCGTGGATGAGGCCCATCGCGATGCCGGAGACCATGTCCTTGAGCGGCACGCCCGCGTTGAGCAGCGCCATCGTCGAGGCGCAGACCGAGCCCATCGAGGTCGAGCCGTTGGAGCTGATCGCCTCGGACACCTGGCGGATCGCGTAGGGGAACTCCTCGCGGGTCGGCAGCACCGGCAGGAGCGCCCGCTCGGCGAGCGCGCCGTGGCCGATCTCGCGCCGCTTGGGCGAGCCCACCCGGCCGGTCTCACCGGTCGAGTACGGCGGGAAGTTGTAGTTGTGCATGTAGCGCTTGGTGCGCTCGGGGTTGAGCGTGTCGATCATCTGCTCCATGCGGAGCATGTTCAGCGTGGTGACGCCCAGGATCTGGGTCTCGCCCCGCTCGAACAGCGCCGAGCCGTGCACCCGGGGCAGCACGCCGACCTCGGCCGAGAGCGGCCGGATGTCGGTCGAGCCCGCGGCCGTCGATGCGCAGGCCGTCGTTGATGACCCGCTGGCGGACCAGCTTCTTGGTCAGCGACCGGAGGGCGGCGCTGATCTCCTTCTCGCGACCCTCGAACTTCTCGCCGAGCCGCTCCTGCGGCCAGGACCTTGACCCGGTCCTCCTCGGTCGCGCGCTCCTGCTTGCCGGCGATGGTCAGCGCCTTGGCGAGCTCGTCGGACACCGCGGCGGCGACCGCGTCGAAGACGTCGTCCTCGTAGTCGACGAAGATCGGGAACTGCGGCGTGCTGGCCGGGGCGATGCCCGCCTCGACCGCCGCGGCGGCCAGGATCCGCTGCGCCTCGCACAGCGCGGCGATGAACGGCTTGGCGGCCTCGAGGCCCTCGGCGACGGTCTCCTCGTCGGGGGCGACCGCGCCGGTGTTCTCGGCGTCGGCGAGCAGCCTGAGCGTCTGCGGGGTGGACTCGGCCTCGACCATCATGATCGCGACGTCGCCGTCCTCCAGCACCCGGCCGGCGACCACCATGTCGAAGGTGGCGTTCTCGAGCTGCGGGTGGGTCGGGAAGGCGACCCACTGGTCCTTGATCAGCGCGACCCGGACGCCGCCGATCGGGCCGGAGAACGGCAGGCCCGCGAGCTGCGTGGACATGCGAGGCGGCGTTGATCGCGACCACGTCGTACAGGTGCTCGGGGTTGCAGCGCGAGGATCGTCTCCACGACCTGGATCTCGTTGCGCAGGCCCTTGACGAAGGACGGGCGCAGCGGGCGGTCGATCAGGCGGCAGGTGAGGATCGCGTCCTCGGACGGGCGGCCCTCGCGGCGGAAGAACGAGCCGGGGATGCGCCCGGCCGCGTACATGCGCTCCTCGACGTCCACGGTCAGCGGGAAGAAGTCGAGGTTTTCCCGCGGCTGCTTGGATGCGGAGGTCGCGGAGAGCACGACGGTCTCGTCGTCGAGGTAGACGAGGGCGGAGCCGGCCGCCTGGCGGGCGAGGCGGCCGGTCTCGAACCGGATCTTGCGTACGCCAAATTCGCCGTTGTCGATAACGGCTTCGGCGCTTTTCACACCCTTCACGGGTGAGACCTCCTTGCGGTAGATCCCGCACCCACCCGCCGCCGTGCCGTGGTCAGCTCTGGCTACCCGCTTGCTAACCAGCGGGTACACCGGCCGGTCTTCGATCGAAGCCCTCGGGGGCTGAGCTGGCTGCGCCAGCTGCCTAGTACCCGGGGACCACTACCGAGGACCGGCCCAGGCGCTCGGGCCGGGGGCTACGGGATGTGTCTTTTCGCTTGTATTCTGTTATCACCCGGACCAGGGCCACAGTACCGGCCCCGGGATCTGCGGGTCCAGCGCGTCCAGGCAATTGCCGCCACGAGCCGACCGGCACCCGGACGCCATCCCCCCGGACAGGGTACGGGTGATTGCCGCCCGCGCCCGCCTGTCTCCGGCGGCCAGGCTAGCGGCGCAGGCCGAGGCGCTCGATGAGCGTGCGGTACCGGGTGATGTCGGTGTTGCGCAGGTAACCGAGCAGGCGGCGGCGGCGGCCGACGAGCAGCAGCAGGCCGCGGCGGCTGTGGTGGTCGTGCTGGTGCACCTTCAGGTGCTCGTTCAGGTCGTTGATCCTGCGGGTCATCAGCGCGATCTGGACCTCCGGCGAACCGGTGTCACCCTCATTGATCGCGTAACCCGCGAAGATCTCTTTCTTGACTTCGGCGTCGAGCGGCACGTGGCTCCTTAAAAGATTGAAAGAAATGCGAATCCCCCAAGGGGACGGGGCGGCCGCGATGAGGGTGCAGCCGCAGCCCTGCCGGTACTTGACCGGTAGCGTTTCACAGTACCACGAGCCGTCGGGGACTCTGGCCGCTACGGCCGACGGACAAGACTCTGGTACGATAACGACGGCGCGGATTCCCCGGTCCGCCGTGCTCGCGCCTGGTCGGCGTCAGCCGGCGCAGATCGCCCGGGCCTGCGTGACGTCCTCGCGCATCTGCTCGACCAGGTCGTCGACCGAGTCGAAGCGCAGCGTGCCGCGCAGCCGGACGGCGAAGTCGATCGCCACGTGCAGCCCGTACAGGTCCAGGTCGGTGCGGTCGAGCGCGTAGGCCTCCACCGTGCGGACGCTGCCGTCGAACGTCGGGTTGGTGCCAATGGAGATCGCGGCCGGCCAGCGGCTGATCTCCGCGCCCGCCTCGTCGCAGCGTGGCCAGCCAGCCCGCGTAGATGCCGTCGGCCGGGATCGCGGTGTGCGGCGGCGACTCCACGTTGGCGGTCGGGAAGCCGAGCTGGCCGCCCGCGCTGGTGGCCGCGGACCACCACGCCCTCCACCCGGTGCGGGCGGCCGAGCGCCTTGGCCGCCCCGGTCACGTCCCCGTCGGCCAGCATGGTCCTGATCGACGTCGAGGACAGTGTCACGCCGTCGAGGACGAGCAGCGGAAGGCCCTCGGTGGTGTAGTCGTACTTCTCTCCGAGCCGGTCGAGCAGTGTGCACGTCGCCGGTGGCCTTGTGGCCGAAGCGGAAGTCCTCCCCCACCACGACCGCCGCGGCGTGCAGCTTCTCCACCAGCACGGTGCGCACGAACTCGTCCGGGTCGATCCGGGAGAACTCCAGGGTGAACGGGAGCACGCACACCGCGTCCGCGCCCAGGCCGGCCAGCAGCTCGGTGCGGCGCCTGGCCGAGCACAGGAACGGCGGGTGGCTGCCCGGCCTGGTCACCTCGTCCGGGTGCGGGTCGAAGGTGACCGCCACCGACGGGCAGCCCGCGCTCTCGCCCGACCTCGGCCGCCCGCGCGACGATGCGCTGATGCCCGCGGTGCACGCCATCGAACACGCCGATCGTGACGACGGATTCGCCCCATCCTGCGGGGACCTCGTCCAGGCCCTGCCAGCGGTACACGACTTCGCGGCCCTCCTTCGCTCGGCACCAAGCCTAGCCATTGCCCGGCCTCGCCCGACGGCGGCGGCGGGCGCTACGAGAAGGCACCGCACGCGGGCGGAGAGCGCCAGACCTTCCGGGTCGTTGGCGCCATCGGCTGCCTCTGCCGTGCGGCCTTCGCCGCGCATTCGAGCCCGCGCCATCGAGGCCTTTGGCGCCAACCACCGCGACCCCATCGAAGCGCGACCAGCCCCGGAACGGCTCGCCCGAGCCGCATCCGGGCGGGCGCGCCGGAACCAGTCGGACGCCCTGCCACGAGCCAGACCTTCCGGGTCGTTGGCGCCATCGGCTGCCTCTAACGTGGCCTATGGCGCCAACGACCCCCCGCTATCGAGGCCTTTGGCGCCAACCACCCAGCGCCCATCGAGGCGCGACCCAAGCCCGGGAGCGGCTGCCCGAGCCAGGCCCGGGGCCGCCGTGCCGCCGGGACGTCCGGCCGGGGGCGGTGCCCGAGCCGGGCCGGGCGTGGCGGGACTTGGGCGGGGGCGCCGACTGGCCGGCGAAGACGGCGAGGGACCTCAGCTGGCCCGCTTGGCGCCGTGACCAGGGCGATCAGGGTGCCGTCGGGGGCGAAGGCGGCGATGGGGTGCTCGTGCGGCCGGCCAGGTGCCGTCGCTGGGCGCCGGACCCGATACGGCAGCCGGACGCACGGCCAGGCGGGCGGGACCGCGGGCAGCGGCAGGCGGGCGCCCTGGGCCAGGCGGAGGGCGTCGGCGGCGCTCAGGTCCAGGCGCGGGAACGCGGCGGCGGCCGCCTCGGCCAGCGGGATGACGCACCGGGCAGCGGCCACGGGTCGGCCGGTCCGCCGGACGCGGCCACGGACGCGGTCCCGGTCAGCGGAGTCGCCGCGCCAGCGCCCGGGGAGCTGACGGGAGCCGGGCTGGGACGGTCGCCGGGCGCCGGCGCGATGTCGCCGGGCGGGCCGGCGGTCGCCGGCGGCCGAGACCGGCTCGTTGGCCGACAAGGCGGGGGCGGGGCCGGCGGGTGACATACGCCCCCGTTCCTGCTGTCCGATCTTGATCTTCCAGTTGCTCCAGGGTGTGCGCCCGGGCCAGGGTGTACGGGCCGACGGCGGTGCGGCGCAGGGCGGTCAGGTGACCGCCGGTGCCGAGGGCGGCGCCGAGGTCACGGGCGAGCGCGCGGATGTAGGTGCCGCTGGAGCAGCGGACCACCGCGTCGACGTCGAGAAAGTCATCGGCGGGGCGGACCGTCGTGACGGTGAACTCGTAGACCGTAACCGGGCGGGCGGCCAGTTCCGGCGCCTGCCCGGCCCGGGTCAGCTTGTACGCCCGCTGGCCGTTGACCTTGATCGCGCTGACGCTGGACGGCACCTGGAGGATGTCCCCGGTGAGCTTGGCGACCTGCTGATCGCAGTGCCGTCGCGGGTCACCGCCGGCTGGCCGGGGCTCCCGCCGGACAGGCTGGCCCTCGGCGTCGTCGGTGGTGGTGGACAGGCCGAGGCGGATCGTCGCCTCGTAGGTCTTCTCGGTCAGCATGAGGTGGCCGAGCAGCCGGGTGGCCTTCTCGATGCCGATGACCAGCACGCCGGTGGCCATCGGGTCCAGGGTCCCGGCGTGCCCGACGCGGCGGGTGTGCGCCAGCCGGCGCATCCGACCCACCACGTCGTGCGACGTCATGCCGCCCGGCTTGTCCACGATGACCAGGCCGTGACTCCCATCGGTGCGGGGCGGTCAGGCGTTCGTCGTCCTCGTCGTCATCGTCGTCTCGCTTCGTTCCAGTCGTCGTCGGCCGGCTTCTTGTACGGGTCAGGGTCGCCGGCCCACTGCGCGCCCTCGCGGGCCCGGGCCAGTTCCTCGTCCCGCTGGCGGGTGGCCGCCACCAGTTCGTCGATCCGCTGCGCGTCCTCCGGCAGCGCATCGGCGACGAACTCGAGCGAGGGAGTGTGCCGCAGGCCGATCAGCCGGCCGATCTCCGAGCGGATGATGCCGGTCGCGCTGCGCAGCGCGGCGGCGCTCTCTTCCCGCTCTTCGGCGGAACCGAGGACGGTGTAGAAGACCTTGGCCTCCCGCAGGTCGCCGGTGAGCCGCGCCTCGGTCACGGTGACGAAACCCAGCCTCGGGTCCTTGATCCGGCGTTCGAGCAGCTCAGCGGAGATCTTGGCGATCCGCTCTGCGAGGCGTCGCGTGCGAGCGTCGTCCATGGTCGGTCACTCCCCTTCTAGGCAGAGGAATTTCCCGCGGCCCAGCCCCTGGTCGCCTATTCCTCTTCGTTGTAGAGCCGCTGTCGCGCCGACAGCAGTTCGATCTCGGGACGGGAGGCCACCAGGCGCTCGCACTCGTCGAGCACCTGAGCGGCGTTTCCCGCCGTGCTGGATACCACCGCTACCCCGATCTCGGCCCGCCGATGCAGGTCAAGGTGACCCGTCTCGGCGACCGCGACGCCGGGGAAGCGACGGCGGAGTTCCGCCACGAGCGGCCGGACGACGCCCCGCTTCTGCTTGAGCGAGTGGACGTCACCGAGCAGCACGTCAAGCGTCAGCGCAGCTACGTACATAGCTCCGTCTCACGAATCTCCCGCCCGCCGCGCGCTCGACCGGCGATCTGGCCGGTCGAGCGCGCATCGGGTGTCGGGGGTCGTCCCTCCGGGAGAATCGGGTTCGGTCGGCCTGACTAAACCCGAGGCTTCTCCCGCATCTCGAACGTCTCGATGACGTCGTCGATCCTGATGTCGTTGTAGCCGACGCCGATACCGCACTCGTAGCCCTCGCGGACCTCGGTCGCGTCATCCTTGAACCGGCGCAGCGACTCCACCGTGAGGTTGTCGGAGATGACCACGCCATCCCGGATGATCCGCGCCTTGCTGTTGCGGGTGATCGTGCCGGAGCGGACGAGGCAGCCCGCGACGGTGCCAACCTTCGGCACCTTGAAGAGCTCGCGGACCTCGGCCGTGCCGAGCTGCGCCTCTTCGAACTCGGGCTTGAGCATGCCCTTGAGCGCGGCCTCGACCTCTTCGATCGCTTGGTAGATGATCGAGTAGTAGCGGATGTCCACGCCCTCGCGCTGCGCCAGCTCGCCTGCCCGGCCGGCCGGCCGGACGTTGAAGCCGATGATCACCGCGTCCGAGGCGATGGCCAGGTTCACGTCGTCCTGCGTGATGGCGCCGACGCCGCGGCCGATGACCCGGAGCTGGACCTCCTCGCCGACGTCCAGCTTGAGCAGCGCGTCCTCCAGGGCTTCCACCGAGCCGGACACGTCGCCCTTGATGATCAGCAGGAGTTCCTGGCGCTCGCCGGCCTTCAGCACCGACTCCAGGTCCTCCAGCGTCACGCGGCGGCGGCGCTGGGCGAACTGGGCGGTCCGCTCGCGCGCCTCGCGGCGCTCGGCGATCTGCCTGGCCATCCGGTCGTCGGAGACGACGAGGAAGTTGTCGCCCGCCTTCGGCACCGCGGTGAGGCCGAGCACCTGCACCGGGCGCGACGGCGGGGCCTCGCTGAGCTGCTTGCCGTCCTCGTCGAGCATGGCCCGGACGCGGCCGTAGGCCTCGCCCGCCACGATCGAGTCACCGACGTGCAGCGTGCCCCGCTGGACCAGCACGGTCGCCACCGGGCCGCGGCCCTTGTCGAGCTGGGCCTCGATCGCGACGCCCTGCGCGTCCTGCTCCGGGTTGGCCCGCAGGTCGAGCGAGGCGTCGGCGGTCAGCACGATCGCCTCGAGCAGGCTGTCGATGCCGATCCCCTTGGTCGCGGACACGTCCACGAACTGGGTGTCGCCACCGAACTCCTCGGCGATCAGGCCGTACTCGGTGAGCTGCGCCCGCACCCGGGACGGGTCGGCGCCTTCCTTGTCGATCTTGTTGACCGCGACCACGATCGGCACGCCGGCCGCCTGGGCGTGGTTCAGCGCCTCGGTGGTCTGCGGCTTCACGCCGTCGTCGGCCGCGACGACCAGGACCGCGAGGTCGGTGGTCTGCGCGCCGCGGGCCCGCATGGCCGTGAAGGCCTCGTGACCCGGGGTGTCGATGAAGGTGATCATGCGCTCTTCGCCATCGACCTCGGTCTGCACCTGGTAGGCACCGATGTGCTGGGTGATGCCACCCGCCTCTTTCGAGGCCACGTTGGCGTGCCGGATCGCGTCGAGGAGCTTGGTCTTGCCGTGGTCGACGTGACCCATGACGGTGACCACCGGCGGCCGGGGTGCGAGGTCTTCCTCGCCGCCCTCGTCGTCGCCGAAATCGATGTCGAACTCCTCGAGCAGCTCGCGGTCCTCCTCCTCGGGGGACACGACCTGCACGTTGTAGTTGAGCTCGGCCCCGAGCAGCTGCAGCGTCTCGTCGTTCACCGACTGCGTCGCGGTGACCATCTCGCCGAGGTGGAACAGCACCTGGACCAGGCTGGCCGGGTTCGCGCCGATCTTGTCGGCGAAGTCGCTGAGGCTGGCGCCGCGGCTGAGCCGGATCGCCTGGCCCTGGCCACGCGGAACCTGCACGCCGCCGATCGTCGGGGCCTGCATGTTGTCAAACTCTTGCCTGCGCTGCTTCTTCGACTTGCGGCCGCGGCTCGGCTTGCCGCCCGGGCGCCCGAAGGCACCCGCGGTGCCGCCGCCGGGACGGCCGCGGCCACCGCCACCGCCACCGCCGGGACGCGGCGCACCGCCGCCACCGGGGCCGCCGGGACCACCGCCACCGGGACGCGGGCCGTAGCCGCCGCCGCCGCCACCGGGACGCGCGCCGGCGCCGGCGCCAGCGCCGGCCGGCCGGCCGGGACCGCCGCCGGGACGGGCACCGCCGTAACCGCCACCGCCGCCACCGCCCGGACGCGGGCCGCGGCCACCGGGACCGCCGGGACGCGCACCGCCGGGACCGCCTCCGCCGTTCACCGGGCGCGACGGCATGTTCATCGGGCTGGGGCGCGGGCCGCCAGCGGGACGCGGGCCGCCGGGACGGGAGCCGCCATCGCCGCCGGGCCGGTCGGCGTAGCCGCCGGGGCCGCCAGGACGGGGACCTCCCGGGACCGGGACGCGGGCCGCGGTCACCGGCGGGACGCGGGCCGCCAGGCCCGCCGAAGCCGCCGGGACGCGGGCCGCGGTCGCCGCGGTCACTGCGCTCGGGCCGGTCGCTGCGCTCGGGACGGTCGGGGCGGTCGGGCCGGTCGCTGCGCTCGGGCCGCTCAGTGCGCTCGGGGCGGGCGGGCGCCGCGCCCATGCCGGTCGCGGTGGAGCTGAACGGGTTGTTGCCTGGCCTCGGTCCAGCCGGGCGCGGGCCACGCTGGCCGGGAGTGGCTGGACGCGGCCCTGCCGGACGCGGCGCAGCGGGACGCGGCGCGTCAGCGCCGGGCGGCGACGAACCTGGGCCGCCGCCCGGCGTGCCCTGCGGGCCGCCGGGGCGCGGTGCGCCCGGCCGCGGTGAGGCGGGACGCGGGCCTGGTGCCGCGGTGAAACCACCCTGACCGCCCTGGCTGCCCTGACCACCGGGCGCGGGCGCGGCGCGGCGCGCGGGCGCGGCGGGCGAAGCCGGACGCGGGGACGGCGCCGGGCGGGCCGGCGCGGACGATGCCGCCGCGGGCGCGGGTGCGCCGGGAACGGGTGCGCCTGCGCCGGGAACGGGTGCGCCTGCCGCCGGGAACCTGCGGCACGGGGCGCGGCATCGGACGTGGCACCGGCCTGCCGCCACCGGGAACCGGCGCGGGTGCACCGCCACCGGAGGGCTGACCGCCCTCGGGCTGCGGGCGCGCGGGACGGTCGCCGCGCGGGCGGTCACTGAAGCCGCCCTGGCCGCCGTGGTCACGACGGCCCTGGTCACGCCCGCCACCGGACGGCCGGCCGCCGCCGTTGGCGGAGCCGCCGCCATTGAAAGCTTCCTTCAGCCTGCGGACTACCGGCGCCTCGATCGTCGAGGACGCGGACCGCACGAACTCGCCCATCTCCTCGAGCTTGGCCATGACGGCCTTGCTCTCTACCCCGAACTCCTTCGCGAGTTCGTAAACCCGGACCTTCGCCACTGTGCTCCTCTGCTCGGCCCTTCCCGGGCCATCAAAACCGGATCATCAGCCGATCCGGCGCAAAGGGTGCTCCGGGCCGGCGTCAGTTCGCGCCGTTCATCGCCTTGTGCTCATCGAGCGCTCATAGCTTCTCGACCTGCTTTCCGTACAGGTTTTCCGTCGTGTCCAGTGTGCCTGCCGGCCCCGTTGACCGTTCCGCGTTATCACCGTCAGCCATGGTATGACCCGGCTCCTCCCGTGGAAAGGTACGAAGCTAGCGGTGCGACGCTCAGCGAACCCGAGACGCGCAGTGCGCGCGAGAACGCCCGACGCCGCTGAGCCAGTTCGAAGCACGCCGTGCCGGAGTGCAGGTAAGCCCCCCGGCCAGGGTGCCGCGCTTGGGGGTCGGGCACGATACCGTCCCCGGCCGCCACTAGGCGAAGCATGCTGGACTTGGCCGCGCGCCCCTTGCACCCAACACATGTGCGTACCGGTTCGTTGCCCGGCTCGGGTTGCTCAGCTAGCGCGGTCATTGCCTTCAAAGTCTACCGCGTCGCCGCACGCTTCTCATCCGGGGGACGGCTGTACCGCCCTCGGCTGTCGGTTTACGCGGGCCCGCTGGCCGGGCCGCGAGCGCAGCCAGCCAGCACTCGCACATGGCGCCGAAGCGGGCCGCGCTCCTACGCGTCGGCGGCGGCCTCGGCCGACTCGGCGGTGGACGACGGGCGAGGCGCCGGGGCCGAGGCACCAACGGCGCCGTCGGAGCGGATGTCGATCCGCCAGCCGGTGAGCCGCGCGGCCAGGCGAGCGTTCTGCCCCTCCTTGCCGATGGCCAGCGAGAGCTGGTAGTCGGGCACGGTGACCCGCGCCTCCATCGCCTCGCGGTCGATGACCTCCACCCGGGTCACCCGGGCGGGCGAGAGGGCGTTGGCGACGAAGTCGGCCGCGTCGTCCGAGTAGTCGACGATGTCGATCTTCTCGCCGTGCAGCTCGGCCATGACGTTGCGCACCCGGGCGCCGACCGGGCCGATGCACGCCCCCTTGGCGTTTACGCCCTGCTGGTGGGACTGCACCGCGATCTTGGTGCGGTGACCGGCCTCTCGGGCGATCTTGACGATCTCCACCGCGCCGCTGGCGATCTCCGGTACCTCAAGCGCGAACAGCTTGCGCACCAGGTCCGGGTGGGTCCGCGACAGCGTCACCGACGGGCCCCGGTGCCCCTTGCGCACCCGCCACACGTAGCAGCGGATCCGCTCGCCGTGCACGTAGCGCTCGCTGGGCACCTGCTCGGCCAGCGGCAGCACCGCCTCGATCTTGCCCAGGTCGACCAGCACCGTGCGCGGGTCCTTGCCCTGCTGGATGACGCCCGCCACGATGTCGCCCTCGTGGCCGGCGTACTCGCCGAAGGTCATCTCGTCCTCGACGTCACGCAGCCGCTGCAGGATCACCTGCCGGGCGGTGGTCGCGGCGATCCGGCCGAAGCCCGCCGGGGTGTCGTCGTACTCGCGGCCCGACGCCTCGTCCGGGCCGGCCTCCTTGGCCCAGACCGTGACGTGGCCGGTCGTCCTGTTCACCTCGACGCGCGCGGCCGGGTTGGCGCCCTCGGTCTTGTGGTAGGCCATCAGCAGCGCGTCCTCGATCGCCTTGATCGCCGTCTCGGACGAGATGTCCTTCTCGCTCTCGAGACTGCGCAGCACGCTCAGGTCAATGTCCATCGCCGCCAGCTCCAAGGTCAGTGTCGTTACCGGACACCGTGTCGTCACGCTCCGGATCGCTAAAATTGTCGAGCTCGGCGTCCGGAATCCGGCCGAACTCCACCTGCACGCTGCCCGCTCCCAGGTCGGCGAAGGAGAGCCGGCGCTCGCCGGCGGACAGGCCGAGCGTCACGCCATCGGCGTCCGCCGTCAGCAACCGTCCCTCCACGGGCCCCTCCCCCGCCACTTTTACCCGGACGAGCCTGCCCCGGGCGCGGCGCCAGTGGCGCGGCTCGGTCAACGGCCGGTCCACGCCTGGCGATGAAACCTCCAGTGTATAGGGGGTTTCGCCGAGCATGCTGCTCGCGTCGAGCACGGCGGAAACCTCGCGGCTGACATCGGCCGCCTCGTCGAGGCTCACCCCGTGGTCGCTGTCCACGATGACGCGCAGCAGCCGCCGCCGTCCGGCGATGGTCATCCGCACGGATTCCAGGTCCATCCCGGCGGCCGCGATCACCGGCTCGATCAGGCCAGCCAGCTTCCTGTCGTCCACCGGGCCAACGGTGGAACGAAGGCCACCGGGCATCTCGACCTCCTCGTCCGCGTCCGCGCCTGGCGCTATCGCTTAGTTATATTTCCCCAGGTCCAGCCTATAAGCCTGGAAGGTTAGCCACCGCCACCGCCGCGAAGGGGGCAGCGCCGGGCGCCTGGGCCACAGAATGTAGCCAACCGGGTCCTCACCGTCCCCGACGCGAGGGCCGCGTGACATGCTTAGAGCCTATGCTGTCGAGGCGCCAGTTGCTTGCCGCGTCGCCCAGCACGTTGCCGCTGTTTCTCGCGCTCAGCGCGTGTAAAGGCCCGGCCGTGCTGAGCGCGCCGCCCACCGTGTCACCGCGCACGCAGATGCTGCTGCGCGCGGTGACCGCCGAGCAGAACCTGATCTGGCTGTACAACCAGGCCATCGCCGCCTATCCCGGTCTCGCGCCCGCCCTCACGCCGGTGCGCGCCGAGCACCAGGCGCACGTGACCGAGCTGCGCGCCCGGGTCATCGAGCCGCCGGGCAAGCGGGTGTCGCTCGCGGTGACCGCAAAGCCCGCGCTCGGGGCCACCCAGGCCGCGGCGCTCGCGCAGCTGCGCGCGGCCGAGCAGGCCGCCGTCACCGCGCTGATGAGCCGCCTTCAGGGCGCGTCGCCTTCCCTCGCCCAGCTCTACGCGTCGATCGCCGCCTCGGAGGCGACCCACGTCAGCGTGCTCGGCGTGCGGATCGGTGCCCGGTGACCGCGGCGGGCGGGCCGACGGCGGCGCTGCAGGCGGCCCTGGCCGCCGAGCATGCGGCGGTCTACGGCTACGGGGTCGTCGGCGCGATGCTGGCCGGCGCCGGGCAGGCCGACGCGCGGTCCGCGTGGCTATCCCACCAGGAGGCCAGGGACAAGCTGGAAGCGATGCTGACCAGGCTGGGCGCGACCCCGGTGGCGGCCAGCGCGGCGTACCGGCTGCCGTTCGCGATCACCGGCGCGGCCGCGGCCCGCCGGCTGGCCGCCACGCTTGAGGACGGCGTAACCCGCGCCTACCTGGGCGTGGTCGCGGTCGACAACCCGGCGATCCGCTCTTTCGGTGCCCGGGCGATGCAGGCCTCCGCCATCCGGGCCACCGCCTGGACCGCCACCACGGTCGCCTTCCCCGGCCTGCCCCGCTAGAGCTGCCGGGCCACGAGCCGAGAGTTGCGCGGTCTAGGCCTAGAGGCCGTGACCACCGCCGCCGACCTGACCCGCTCACCACCACCGAGACCGACTGGTAGCGGCGGTTACGCCACTGCCCGAGCTGGAGTACCCGCCTCTGGGGCGGTGCCGGGGGTCTCCCCGGGCCTCGGGGGTACGGGGGGATCGTCCCCCCGGGAAAGCACAGCGGGCCAGGGGGAAGCTGACCGAAGGTCAGCGAACAGGGTCAGGCGCCTCGTCAGCGACCACGCTGGGCCGTCGGCAGGCCAAGTACCCGGGCAATGGTGTTCGCCGAGCCGTTGAGGTCATCGGCCATCGAGATCCGCTCGGCCCAGGACCACCAGAACCACCAAATCCCGTCCTTGCCACGGTCGGCGTAGACGTTCTCCTCCAAGGCGCGGGCGCCCGGGTTCGTGATGTACACGCTGGGCACTCGGCCGGGCGGGGCCATGAGCCACGCGTCGAGGCCGCGGTTGGTCAGTTCTTCGGCGAGCTTTTCGAGGTAGACAGTTGCCGCCGCTTGGTTTCCCTTGGGTTCCACAGAACACCACCGATGTGACTGATCGTAGTTTTCCCGGCACCTGGCGCGGGCGTTTGGTCGAGAATGCCGCCGCGACGCGGTACGCGCAACGCACGGGGAACAGTGCCAGGATGGGGCCAATGTCGCAGTTGAACCCGTTCATCGGCGTGTCTCGCGCCGAACGCTGGGGGGGCCAGCGCTCCGGGATGAAGCCGGCTCACTACCTATGGTATTTAACGAAAGCTCGGCGGGCAGCGGTTCAACGTGAACGACGATTAGCCGCGACACCGCCCGGGTGAGGGCTACGTAGAGCCGTCTGAGCCCGTAAGCCTCACCAGTCGCGATCCGGCTGGGTTCGACGAGTACGACGCTGTCGAACTCAAGGCCCTTGGCCAGGGTGACTGGCACCAGCGTGAGCCGGTCCTCGTTATCCATGGTAACCGATGTGCCCGGGGCCTGCCCGTCGGGGGCACCGAGCACGCCGAACGACAGGCCCGCCGCGCCCAGCGCCGCGCCGACCTCGGCTACCTGCTGGTCGGCGCAGATCACCGCCACGGACCCGGCGCGCCGCAGCCCAGCCGCGCACTCCCCCGCCACCCGCGGGCCCAGGTCGTCCGCTGACACGGGCGCGATGCGCATCGCGTCGGGGTCCGCGCGCAGCGACCGGGCCGGCGACAGGCCGGAGGCGATCGAGGGCAGCAGCCGGGAGGCGTAGTCGAGTATCTGCCGGGGCACACGGTAGCCGACGTCGAGCTCGCGGACCGCGGCCTCCGGCTTGCCGAGGTGCGACAGCAGGTCCGGCCAGGACGTGGCCGCCCACGGGGTGGTTCCCTGCGCGATGTCGCCGAGCACCGTGGCCGCCCCGGTCGCGCAGCGGCGGCCGATCGCGCGCATCTCCATCGGCGACAGGTCCTGCGCCTCGTCCACCACGATGTGCGCGATCGACGGCGTGCGCTCGATCAGGTCGGCGGCCTCGTCGATCAGCACCTGGTCGGCGCGGGTCCACGGGGCCGAGCCCGGGCCGCGGGGCGGCTTCGCCCAGGCGACCGCGGCGACCTCCTCCTCCGACAGCAGGCCGCTGGCGCTGGCCCGCAGCTGGCCGGGGTCGGAGAGCAGGGCGAAGACCAGCTTTTTCGGGTCGGCCTTGGGCCAGACCTCGTCCACGCACTTGCGGACCGGGACCGACCGGCGCACGGAGTCGTGGGTGCGGTCGTCGCACGTCTCGCCGGCCGCTTCGAGCTGGGTGAGGAGCACGTGGGCGATGCGGTGCGCCAGCAGCTCGCGGCCGGTGCCGTAGCGGACGCCGCGCTGGCGCAGCTCGGCCGCCAGGTCCGCGATCTCGTGCGCGGGCAGCCGCAGCCGCCGGGCACCCCGGCTGAGCACGAGCGGCTGCGCCGGCGCCTTGAGGTTGGCCCACAGCGCGCGCTTGAGCACCTCGGCCATCCGGACGTCCGCCTTGACCCGCGCGGCCTCGTCGGTGTCGGCCGCCTTGACCGGCGTGGCCGCCACCAGGTCGGACACCGTGGTCTGGGTGACGTCGAGCTCGCCGAGCGCGGGCAGGACGTTCCTGATGTAGGACAGGAAGGCCAGGTTCGGGCCGACGACCATCACGCCGCGCCGCGTCACCTGCTCCTTGTGCGCGTACAGCAGGTACGCGACCCGGTGCAGGCCCACCGCGGTCTTCCCGGTGCCCGGCGCACCCTGGACGCAGACGGTGGTGGCGGCGTCGGCGCGGACGATGTCGTCCTGCTCGGGCTGGATGGTGGCCACGATGTCCCGCATCGGCCCGGATCGCGGCCGTTCGATCTCGCTGACCAGCAGCTTGCTCGGGTGATCCGCTACGACAGACTCGTCAGAACGGGGGCGGGTGTCCCCCGGGGGCGAGAACTGTTCGTCTTCGTAGGCGGTGAGCTGCCCGCCGGCGAAGCCGAAGCGCCGCCGTAGTGACAGGCCCATCGGCTCGGACGGGCTGGCCCGGTAGAACGGCCGGGACACCGGGGCCCGCCAGTCCAGCACGACCGGGGTGCCGTCCGGGTCGTGCACGTGCCGCCGCCCGATATGCAGTGCCAGCCCGGGGGGACGACCCCCCGCAACCCCCCGCGCTAGCCCAGGGGGACGACCCCCGCAACCCCCCGCGGGGAACCGGCGAAGTCCTCGTCGTCCCAGACGGGCTCACGGAACTCAAGGCGGCCGAAGAACAGCGGCGCGTCCGGCAGGTCCTTCAGCGCCTCCGCGCGCCGGTACAGGTCGGCCTTGAGGTACTCCAGGCTGACCCGGTCGCCGGCCATCGGGTTCTCGGCGAGCGACAGGGCGTTCTCACGCATCAGGTGCAGGAACTCGCGTGAGCGGCGCAGGTGCGCCTGCTCTCCGGCGATGACCGTGTCCCCGGCCGGATCGGCCTCCGGTTCCCCGCCCGGCCTGACCGCGACCGGTCCTGGCGACGCCACGGCTTCGCCGCCGGCGGTGTCGTCCCTGGTCGCTGCGGTGTCTTTGTCCGCTGCCTGCGGTGCGGCGGCTGGCCCGGCGTCGGCGGGCATGGCTGACCCCCTTGAGCTCTGCGGCTGGTGGTGGCGCGAGATGAGCGCGAAGCTCAAAACCGTAGCACCGGCCATGACCGCCGTCACCCGGTTTACCGGCCCGGCACGGGCGGAGCGCTCCGCGCCGCTATGGCTGCGCCCGCCAAGCGCCCCGGTTCCCGGTCCCCCGCAGTGTCCATTCACGGGGCTGCCTGAGCTGGTGTTTGTCTCGTGACAGTAACGTGCCGTTTGACAGCCGCCATCATGTCGTCAAACCTCAGCTGACCGTGCTGGACGTGATGACTGAGACGGGACATCGCCGCGGTCGCTGCGAGGACCGGTGCGGCGCCCCTGATACCCGGTGATCTCCCGCGTCTCTGACATGCTGATCGGCGTGAGGCGTGTCGAACTGTCCAGGCCGGCGGGTGTTCGCTGGATTCCCGACGAGCATCGCGGCGTAGGCGTGCTGGTGCTGGCCGGGTCGAGTGGCCGGGTTGATGAATCAAGAGCGCGCGTCATAGCGGGGCAAGGCTGCATCGCGGAGTCTGTCCAGTGGTTCGGCGGCCCCGGCCAGAACGCCGGCCCGTGG
>CAVVKP010000039.1:0-15765 GCA_963748785.1 uncultured Actinomycetota bacterium
GACGTCGAAAGCCCACCGGGCGGCGGCCGGCACCGTCCGGGCCGCCCGCGGGCGGCGGGTAGGCCACACCATCGCCAGCGCCGCGCCGACCAGCAGGCCGCAGGCGCGGGTGTCGGTGCCTTCGTAGGCCCGGGTCGGGTCGTAGCCCGAGATGGTGAGAGCTTGGCCATCGCGACCGCGGAGACGGCGGCGAGCGCCAGCGTCACCACGCACAGCACCACGCGGGCCCGGCCGGTCAGGTACGGGCCGACGGTCCCGACGGGGCCGTTAGCGACGGTGGTCCCTGTGGTCCCGCTAGCGATGGCGATCCTGTTGGCGACGGTGCGGCGCCGACTTGATACCTGCCGCCAGCCACACCATCAGCAAGACGACCCACGGCCACACCAGGTAGAACTGCTCCTCGACGGCCAGTGACCACAGGTGGTCCAGCGGCGTGGGCGGTGCGAACCGCGAGTAGTAAGAGGCGTGCTGGTCGATGTACCACCAGTTGCTGGCGTAGAACACCGACGCGATGACGTTGCCCCGGAATCCCGGGACGAAGGATCGGGCGAACCCGTTCACCCACAGGGTGACGACCGCCAGCATCACGAAGAGCGCCGGAAGTAGCCGCCGCGCTCTTCGCATCCGGCAACGCCGAGCCGGATCCGACCGCGGACCGCCCACTGCCCCACGAGGATGTCGGTGATGAGGTAGCCGCTCAGCGTGAAGAACACGCCGACGCCGAGCAGCCCGCCCTGTGCCCATCCGTAGCCAAGGTGGTAGGCGACCACGGCTGCCACGGCGATCGCGCGCAGCCCGTCGAGCCCTGGCAGATATTTCTGGTCGCTCCCCGCCGGTTCCGGCATAATACGCGCCCTCTCGCAGCCCCTGGTGATCGCTACTTATAGTTACCATGCGACTACAGAGAGAAACCAAGTATGTGTTTTTGGCGCGTCGGCGAACATGCCGCCGGCGTTGTCGTCGACCCCGGCGGTAACCGGTAGTGCTGCCGCATGGTGCTGGCACCCAGGCCGGACGAACCGTCCAGCCAGCCAGGAATTGGCCGTCCTGGCAGGCAGCCCGGATTTCAGCGCACCCGTCAGTACACCGCGTTGGCCCGAACGTCAATTGCGCGCCATTCCGGGTCCCGCCTCGGCCTCGCGGGCCACGGGCAGGTCGGCCGCCGCGCCGGTCCGGCTCTGGCCCCGGGATCCGTCGCAAATGACCAGCGGATGCCGTGGCCGTCTCGCCCAGGTGGTGGTCGGCGACCAGCTCGGCCATGCCGAAGCCCATCTCCGCCGACCGCGACGCCGAGCCGATCGAGCGCCTTCGTTGACCAGCTCCGCTCGCTGCAACGCGGTGAAGCTGCGGGATGTTCACGGCGGCCACGGCTTCCACGACGGCGCGCAGCCAGGTCGGCTGCACGTACATGCCCGCCTACAGCGGCCAGACCGAGCAGCTCTCCCGCTCGTAGCCCTTGCCGCCTACCGGCTCGCCGGATGCGCGGGTCTTTTCAGGGCCAGGTCGCCGGCGCGTTAGCCGGGTTCCAGCGCGGCAGGCCGCCGATGGCCGACCTACCGCGCTGCTGAGCAGGCTGTTGACCATGGTGGAGTAGACGTTGAGCGGGCGCCGGTGACGTTCGCACTGTTGCTGTCGCTGGTGAAGTCGTGCCCGTCGTTCGTCGCGAAGTAGCCCTCGGTGTAGACGACGTCCGCATGTGCCTGCCCGGGGTCAGGTTGGCGCTGTCCGCCGGCAGCCGCAGCGGTAGAGAAGCTGGCGGTCGAGGCGGTCGACTCCGACGAGACGGGCGTGTGCAGGTCGCCGCGTTCTGCCCGTCGATCGGCTCGATCTCGGTGGGGTAAGAATTCGCCGGCGTCCGGCCAGTGTCGCTGCATCGGTCGGCGAGCCGGGACGAAGTTCGAGATGGTCCCTGGCTTGCCGGTTGGCCGGGAAGTACGATGCCCGCCTCGACGACGTCAGAGGATTCAGGTTGTACAGGACTGATCGGCGCGACCAGCTGCCCGGCTTGGCGCTGATCATCAGGGTCGCGCCGCCGCTCGGTCCGTGCCCACCCGCCCCGTCGGCCAGGTAGTCGTTCGTCGCCGGGCAGTTGCGACGACGTCTGGTTTCCACTGGGTCGAGCGCTGAGCCGGGCTCGTCAGCGCCAGCTTCCCAGCGCTGCCGCAGCCCGCCGCGCGCACCAGCGGACTTGACCGCGCTCGTCGAGCCGCTCACCTTCGTCATCATGTGCTGCGGCATCTTCGCATGGCGATGGCGATCAGCGCCGGGCCGGGACGGAATCAGCCATGCCGCCCGCCGTCGGCCGCGCCCGCCTGGGGCTCGACCACTGACGACGCGGCCGATGCACCGGGTCGAAGGCGTCGCCCAGCCCGGCGATCACCACCACGACTAGCGCGAACCAGGGAGAATCACCACCACTCACGGGCGTGACACATCTTAGCCTAGCAGCCATACCTTTCCAGATCGGGGACCCCTCTCGCATTCTCACGTTTCGACGTTCCACCAAGAATCCATCCATAGCACATGAAAGCACCAAACCACACACTGACCCTTGGGTTCGGTCAGAGTGACTATATCGTGACCATCGCACTAATTCTTGCAAAGGCGTAGATTGCGATTCTTCCAGCAGATTTCTTGTTTACATACAGCGATAGATCATCTGCGGCCGCCGCTGGGGCAGGACCATTCGTGCTGCGTGACCGCTGGGCGGGCGGCGGCCCCTCCACAGCGGGCCGCCTACGGGTGGCCCACCGAGGAGGTCGTCGTGGTGACGCGGGTCTGGTTGTCGTCGTTCGAGCCGACCCGCCGCCGAGGCCCGCCGCCAGGCCGGCCACGATGAACACCGCCAGCAGCACCTTGCCCCCGTGGTCAGCAGCAGCGGCCGCGTCGGCGAGGGCCCGACGGCGCCCTCGGCCCGGTGGCCCGCACGTCGCGCCCCGCCCCGGGAAGTCCGGCTCACCCGGTACCCGGCCTACGGCTGCGTCTGCTGCGGCCCGGTGTACGCGGCAGGCCGTCGGCCAGGGTCAGGCTGCCCGGCCGGCCGGAGCCCCCAGATCGCCCGGGGCGGCGTGTCTTGCGGGTTCGTCTCGCCGGCGGCCAACTGCCGCGTCACGGCCTGGCCCCGGCGTCTCCCCGACCACGGTGCCTGCGGCGGCGCGCTCGGCCTCCGGGTCGCCGGACAGCCGCTTGGGATAGACGGGGACGGCATCAGGAAGTACGCCCTGCACCCGCATGTAGTACCGCAGGAAGCCGCGGTCGCCGTTGAACAGCCGCTCCAGCGTCCGTCCCATGATCAGGACCGTCAGCCAGCAGAAGAAGGCCAGCGCGTGCCACCCTCGACGGCACGAGCTCGCGACGATGGCGGCCGGATCACCAGGATGATGCGGAACAGCGACCGCCAGCCGGTTCGCCCGCCCGGGTGCAGCTCGACCTGCACCGGCGCAGCTCCGGCACGTCGAACGCGAACGGCGGCAGCTATCGACCAGCAGGTACAGCGACGACGACACCCGGTGGTGTAGGCCACGTAACCGGACAGGTAGCACGACGCCACTCCGGCAGCCGCCCGAGCACCAGCGCCGCGAACCAGGCCGCGATCGCCGCGAAGAACGTCACGATGCCCAGCAGCCACACCACGATCAGCTGCGGGATCAGCAGCAGCAGCCGGAAGAACACGGTCAGCCGCCGCTGGTGCCGCGCCGGGTACACGTCCAGCTGGGGCAGTTGCGGTTCCACTGCCAGTCCTTGATGCATTCGTAACCCCCGTTACTTAATGTAGTGGCATGCCTGTTTCCGCTGATCACGGGCGATAAACCCGTCGTGCCTCCGTCCCGGGGCGGCGGGACGGCCTTCGCGGCGGCGGTGGCGGCCGCGTGCGCGTCGATCAGCCGGAAGCACAGCTCGACCAGGATGACGACGATGACGGCCTCGACGATGCCCTCGGCCAGGCCGCGGATGAGCAGGAACTGGGCGATCTCGTCGGCGTGGTGCGGCTCGGGCGCGACCGCCTCCAGCTCGGAGGTCACCGCCAGCGGGATCGTGGCCAGCAGGATCACCACCCAGGGGTGGGCGCGGGTCAGCTGCGCCGACCGGCGCAGCGCGGCGAAGACCTTCTGGTGCTCGATCTCGATGACCGGCCCGACCACGGACAGCAGCGTCAGGGCCACCAGGCCCGGGGATGATCAGCAGGACCAGGCCGATGATCGTGATGAGCGCGACCAGCACGTCGGCCGCGACCAGCCGCCCCCAGGGCAGCGTGCGGGCCACCTGGGGCAGGCTCAGCGGCTGGCCGCCGCGCTCGGCCGCGCTGATCAGCCGGCAGACGAAGCCGGCCAGCAGCACCGTGCCGAGCAGGCTGATCCCGGTGGCGCACAGCGTGGCGGTGGCCGACAGCCAGCCGTCGGACGGGTCCACGTAGTGGTCGACGATGATCTCCACGCCCGAGCTGACCAGTGAGACGGCGATCGCGACCACCAGGATCCGCCGCCAGTCCCTGCGCCCGGCCCGCACCGCCGCGCCGAGCACCTCGACCGGTGACAGCCGCGGCGCCCGCGGGCCCCGCCTCGCTCGCCTCGCCCGCTGGTCCGCTTGACCCGACTTGCCCGGCTTGCGCCTGGAGATCAGCTCGCTCAGCCCCATCATGCCCCTCGGCGTTCGACGTGCCCGCTCAGCGCTGCCTGCCCCGCGCTACCGCTGTCATGGGGGTCATTCAACTCCGGAGGGTTATATTTCCAGCTCAAAGGGCTTGTAACGCCGATGGGGTGGGCGGCGGTGGTCGCCCCGTCTTCGCCGAGGGTGCGCTTCCCGGGGCGTGCGCCCCCGGCGATCCCCGGCCTTGACATACCCCCCAGGGGTATATTACTTTGCCGGGGTAAGGCCAACCGGAGGGGCAAGGCCGGGATGGAGAGCACACGCCAGCGCCGTCACCAGGTCGCGCCGGGAACGGGCGGCCACCCGGCCGCGGCGACAGCCAGCTGGGCCGTCGCCGCGTCCACGACCCTGCACTACCTGACCGCTGCACGATCGGTGAAGTCCTCGCCATGATCATCGGCACCGGGCTCGGCCTGCACGGCGCCGCCACGGTCGCGCTGTCCGTCACGCTGGCGTTCGCGTTCGGCTACGGCCTCACCATGCGCGGCGTGCTGCGCGCGGGAGTGGGGCTGCGCCCGGCACTCGAGGTCGCGCTGGCCGCCGACACCGTGTCCATCGCCGTCATGGAACTGCTCGACAACGGGTTCATCCTCGCCGTGCCCGGCGCGATGGAGGCCGCCTGGCCGGTGCCCTGTTCTGGGGGTCCCTGGCCGCCTCGCTGGCGGTTGCCTTCCTGCTCGCCCCCCGCTCAACCGGTGGATGATCTCCCGCGGCAAGGGCCACGCGGTGGTGCACCCGTACCACCGGGAAGCTGCCTGAGGCGTTGCCGCGCCAGCCTGGTGCAACAACCCCGAGTCCCGCGCGACCCGGCCGGACTCGGCCGCCAGCCGCTCGAGTAGCGCCCGCCTACCGGGAACCTCGACCAGAGCAGGCTCGGGCGCGCTCCCGCCTGCCTTCCGGTCAGCGGTGCTTGCCCGGCATAGCTTCCCCGAGCGTTCCGGGTCGAACAAGGCCGGCCTCGTAGGCGAGGACCACGATCTGCACCCGGTCCCGGAGGCCGAGCTTGGCCAGGATCCGGCCGACATGGGACTTCACCGTCGTCTCTGACACGCACAGCGCCGCGGCGATCTCGGCGTTCGACAGTCCGCCGGCTACCGCCTCGAGCACTTCGCTTTCCCGTGCCGTGAGCGAGGACAGCAGAGGGTAGCGCTGCGCCCGCTGGGCCGCCGGACCGGCATGACCCGGGTGTACTCCTCAAGGAGGCGACGGGTTATCCGGGGGGACACGACCGCGTCTCCCGCCGCGACCGTGCGGATAGCGTTGACAAGCTCGGCCGGGCGTACGTCCTTGAGCAGGAAGCCGCTGGCCCCGGCGTGCAGGGCGCCGAACGCGTACTCGTCGAGGTCGAACGTGGTCAGTACGAGAACCCGGACGGCCGGGTTGGCGGCGATGACGCGCCGGGTCGCCTCGATGCCATCGGTGCCGGGCATGCGGATGTCCATCAGCACCACGTCGGGCGGGTTCCAGCGGGCGCGCTCGGCCGCCTCGGCGCCGTCCCCGGCTTCCCCGGTGACCGTCAGGTCTTCCTCGGCCTCGATGATCATCCGGAACCCGCGGCGCAGCAGCGGCTGGTCGTCGGCCAGCAGCACCGAGATGCTCATGCGGCCGCCATACCTGAGGCCTGGCACAGCGTGGCGGAGACCGCCCAGCCGCCCTCCGGCACCGGGCCGGCCGTCACGGTGCCCCCGTGCAACGCGGCGCGCTCGCGCATCCCCTCGATGCCGTGCCCTGGTGATCAACGGGCGGCGTGGTGGTGCCATCGTCGGCCACCTGGATCTGAACGCGGGGCGCGTCGTATTGCATGGTGACCCGAGCGTGGCTAGCCGAGGCATGGCGGATCGTGTTGGTTAGCGCCTCCTGCACGATGCGGTACGCGGTCAGCCCGGCCGCGGCGCCGAGCGGGAACGGCGTCCCCTCGATGTCGAGGCTGACCGCCAGACCGGTCGCGCGGACCCGCTCGATGAGCTCGCCGAGCTGACCCATGCCGGGCTGCGGGGCCATGTCGGCAGGCGGGTCGTCGGTCCGCAGCACGCCGAGCATCGCCCGCAGGTCCGACAGGGCCTGGCGCCCCGCTTCCGACACCTCGGCCATGGCCTCGCGCCCGGGGTCGGACCGGCTGACCACCGCGGCGGCGTCGGCCAGGGTGATCACGACGGACAGGCTGTGCGAGACGATGTCGTGCAGCTCGCGCGCGATCCTGGTTCGCTCGGCGGCGGCGGCGATCGCCGCCTGCTGGTCCCGCTCGACCGCCAGCCGCCGGGCCCGCTCGTCCATCCAGGCCAGGTACCTGCTGCCGGACGCGACGGCCAGCCCGGCGAACAGCGCGGCGACCACGGTGCCGGTCAGGAACAGCAGTGACCGGGGCGCGGTGCCGGCCGGTTCCCACTTCAGCGCGGCCATGACGACTCCCACCTCGAGGAGCACTGCGGCCAGGGCGGCCCGTATCCGCGACCCGTGGGCCGCCACCGTGTAGAGGCAGATCAGCAACGCGCCGTCCCCGACGAGGGGATAGCCGAGGAGCCACTGCGCGAACGCGACGGCGCAGGCGAGCAGGAACACCCGCGCGGGCCAGGCGCGGCGCAGGGCCACGGTCGCCACCAGGAGTGCCTGCACGATGGCCGTCCCGCGGGCTGGCGAAGCCCGATCCGGTCAGCCACACCGTCGACAGTGCGAGTAGCACCCCCGCCAGCAGCGTGTCGGTGGCCAGCGGCCGGGTGCGTACGATGTGCCGGCCCCGGTTGAACAGCGCCGCCGGTTATCTCCTCCGGCGGGTGCAGCGAGGTCCACTGCGGGCCCGTGCGGTCGGTCATGTGTCGCCATTGGTGTCCTCCGCGATCACTTAATCGCAGGTTACCGGGCCTGCACATCCAACTTGAGGATGAATCGAGGGCCGCGTGACCTTCGTCCTGCCGGAGGTCGTCCGGCCGGCTACCCGGACCCTAGCGTGTGGTACCCGGGCGCCAGCGACCGGAGGGAGCTGATGGTGTGACGGAGACCACAGCCGCGCGTTCCCCGAGCCCCTGGCGACGAAGGTGCCGGAGATCACCCCGCTGTTCTGGGTTCTCATGCCGCTCACCGCCGCGGCCGGCTCGGCTGCCTCCAGCTACCTGGCACCCGGCAGTCGCCCGACGGGCACCGTCGCCGAAGCTGCCCTGCTGCTCGCCGGGCTGGCCTGGCAGTTCCGTGTACGGCGTACGGCCCGGTGCCGTACTGGCTGCTTGCCTACGCGGCCGCGATCGCCGGCACCGGGGCGTCCGACACGCTGCACCTGGCCCTCGGGCTGCCGTACGGGGCGATCGCGGCGCTCTGGACGCTGGTCCTGGCGGGCGTGCTCGCCCGCCTGGCGCCGTAGCGAGGGAACGCTGTCGGCTAACAGCGTCTCGACCCGGCGCCGGGAGGCGTTCTACTGGGTGGCGGTGCTCGTGGTCTTCGCGCTCGGAGCCGCGCTTGGTGACTTCATCGCGACACACACTGGGCATGGGGTACCTGTCATCGGCGGGACTACTCTACGCGGCGGTTGCTCGTCCCCGGGGTCGGCTGGGCGCTCGGTTTCAACCCGGTGGCCGCGTTCTGGTGGGCGTGCGCTCTCACCGGGCCGCTGGGGGTGTCGGTCGCCGGCTACGCGGGCACGGCGAGGCTGCTCGGGGGCATCGGCCTCGGCTACGGCGTCACCGCGGTGGCCGCCACTGTCTGCGCCGCGGTCGGCGTTTCCTTCCTGGCCGTTACCCGGCGTGGCACCAGGCCGCCAGCCGGGCGGGTCCGGCCCGTACTGACCTCGCCCGGGGGCTGCCCCGGCCGTCGGCCGGCCCGCGATTCCCCTGCGGCCGCGGCAGCGGTGGCCCGTCGGTGACAACTACCGTTGCCGTTGCCTCGCTGCTGCCGTCGGCACTGAGTGGCATGCCGACCGCCGCCGTGGTGGGTGTGCTGTGCGCCGCTGTGGTCGCGGAGATCGTCGTCTTGCCGGGCGTCCTGCCGGGCGCGGCGATCACGCTTCTGGCGGGCGCGCTGATCGCGGCGGGCCGCCCGGCCCTCGCCGTTGGCGTCCCGCTTGCCTTGTCGATTGCCGCGGGCGACCAGCTGGCCTACTTCAGCGGCGCCACGGTGACCAGGTGGTGGCGCCGGCGACGGCGTGACCGCGTCGAGCGGCGCGCGCGGAGCGGGGCGGTGGAATCGTGGCTCACGGCGGCAATGCCGTCGCTGGCCGGGGCAGGCCGGCCAGCGCTACGGGCAGTTCGCTCCCCGGGTGCTTGCCCTGCGGGTGCCCTGGCTGGTTGCCGCCCTGGGCACCGGCACGCTGGCCGCTGCGCCCGTCGCGCGCCTCGGCCAGGCCATCGGACTCGCCAGCTTCATCGTCAGCGGGTTTGTCGTGGCGGCCCTGCTGGTCTTCCGCTGGCGGGCCCGCACAGGCCGCCGGGCCCCCGGCCAGACCGGGACGTTACCTCCGGCCCCTCGCGGATCGCACCCCTCTTTACGCGGTCACGTCCCTGAGTGCGAATGCGAGCGACGCCGCGGCGGTCGCGGCCACGATGTAGGCGGCCGCGACGATCAGCCCGTGGGCGTAGCTGATGCTGAAGTCGGCGTTGCCGCCGCCTGCGATCGTCGAAAGCGAGAGCCCCGGCAGCCACGGCGCGGTGCTGGGCACGATGCGGGTCAAGATGAACTGCTCGACCACCAGGAGCCAGGCGAAGCCCAGGATGACCGCGGCCACGGCTGAGCGCAGGAACTGGCCGGCCGCGAGGCCCAGGATGCTGTAGCCGATCACGGCCAGTTCGATGTTCCCCAGCGCTTTCAGCAGGTCGCCGAACCCGGTGCTGGTGAACCAGGCGCTGATCGGCACGCCGCGTGACTGCGCCATGGCACAGGCGGCGAGGAACGCGGCTACCGCCGCGAACGCTGTGGCGAGCGCCATGAACGTGACGACCGCGAGCAGCTTGCCGGCCAGCAGCGTGCCCCGGCGCGGCTGGCGGACCAGGAGCTGCCGCATGGTGCCGAGGCTGTACTCGCTGGCCATCTGGGCGGCGGCGGTGCCGAACGCGACCACGCCGAGCAGGAACGTCGCCCGGGTGAGGCCGAAGACCAGGCCGTTGGGGCGCGCGAGCTGCTGCAACGACGGCAGTCCGCCGCCAGAGCCGTGCGCGGGAGCGTTGCTGAAGATAAGGACCACGAACAGGCAGGCCGCCGCGGCGAGCCCGAGGAAAGCGGGCAGCAGCAAGGTCTTGCGCTTGAGCTTCACCCACTCGCTGGAGAAGGAGGCGACGATCACCTGATCGCCCCCATCTCCTGGCCGCGGCTCATGGGCGCGCTGGTCCCGGTCAACCGGAAGAACAGGTCCTCGAGGCTGTGCGTCCGTTCGGAGATCTGCCGCAGGGTGATCCCTTCGGCCCCGGCGAGCCGGTTCAGGTCGGCGGCGGAGGTACCCGGGGCCTTGACGACGGCCGTGCCGTCTTCCCTGACCGTGTCGACCGAAAGGCCGACGGACGTGAGGATGCTCGCCAGGTGCGTGAGGTCGGTGGCATGCTCGGGCGCCAGCACGATGTCCGGCCGCTGCCCCGCCGCCAGGTCGGCGACCGGCCCCTGGTGCACCAGGCGGCCGCCGCGGATCATGACGATGTGGTCGCAGACCTGCTCGATCTCCGCGATGAGGTGGCTGGATACCAGGACCGTGATCCCGTCCTCGGCGAACGACCGGATCAGGCCGCGCATCTCAACGATGCCGCCCGGGTCAAGGCCGTTGGCTGGCTCGTCCAGGATCAGCAGCTCGGGACGGGGCAGCAGGGCCGCCGCGATGCCCAGGCGCTGCTTCATGCCGAGGGAGTACGACCGGTACTTGTCGGACGCCCGCGCCGTCATCCCGGTGCGCTCTAGCGCCGGAACGATCTCTGACACCGGGATCTGCCCCAGGCGCGCGAGTGCCTTCAGGTTGTCCAGTCCGCTCAGCTGCGGGTAGAAGGCCGGGGACTCGATGAGCGCGCCGACCTTGTGCAGGTAGCTGGCCGGGTCGGTGATGCTGCCGCCCAGGATCGAGCCGGCTCCCGCGGTCGGGTGAATAAGGCCGAGGAGCATCCTGATGGTCGTCGTCTTGCCCGCCCCGTTCGGGCCCACGAACCCGCAGACCGACCCCCTGGGGATCGCTAGATCGAGGCCGTCCACCACGGTGCGGTCACCGAAACACTTGGTCAGCCCGGCGGTCGACACGGCGAGCGCCGGGCCGGGCGGCTCACCTGTACGCCTGGTCACCTGAGTCATCGTCATGGCGGCACGTTACTGAGCATGGCGCATCCAACGCGTCCTCCCCAAAGGTGGTTTTTGACCTCCGGAGTACCTCCTTAAGGAGGAGGCAGGCGGACGAGGCCTGCCTCGTAGGCGGCGATCACGAGCTGCGCGCGGTCGCGCGCGCCGAGTTTCATCAGCAGCCGGCCCACGTGGGTCTTGGTGGTGGACATGCTCACCTGCAGCCGCTGGCAGATTTCGGTGTTGGAGAGGCCGAGCCCGACCAGCGTGAGGACTTCCGCCTCCTTGCCGGTGAGGCCGCGCATTCCGGTTCGCCTCGGCCCCTGGGCTGGCTGCCGGGCGAACTCGCTGATGAGCTTCCTGGTCACGCTGGGGGACAGCAGGGCGTCGCCACCGGCGACAATGCGGACAGCGGTGAGCAGGTCGCCCGGCGGGGTGTCCTTGAGCAGGAAGCCGCTGGCCCCGGCCCGAAGCGCGGCGAACACGTACTCGTCCAGGTCGAACGTGGTCAGTACCAGGACGCGCGTGGCCACGGTCGGTGCGGCGGCGGTGATCTGCCGGGTGGCCTCGATGCCGTCCATGCCGGGCATCCGGATGTCCATCAAGATCACGTCGGGCTGTTCCCTGACGGCGAGCGCGACCGCTTCGCTGCCGGTGCCGGCCTCGCCCGACCGCGGCCAGGTCAGGGGCGCTGTCCATGAGCAGCCGCAGGCTGCCGCGCAGCAGCGCCTGGTCGTCGGCGACCAGGACCCGGATCACGCCGGGAACCGGGCGGTGACCGTGAAGCCGCCTCCGGGCCGCGACCCGGCGTGGAGCGTACCGCCGTACAGGGCCACCCGCTCCCGCATGCCCTTGATGCCGTGCCCGTTGCCGACGTCGGCTGCCCCGCGCCCGTCGTCGGTTACCTCCAGCCCTAGTGCCTGGGGCTGGTAACGGACGGTGACCCGGCAGCGGGCCGCGCCGGCGTGCCTGACCACGTTGGTGAGCGCTTCCTGTACGACACGGTAGGCGGCCAGGTCCAGCCCGGGAAGGAGCGGCCGCGGCTCGCCGCACACGTCGAGCGTGACCGCGAGCCCGGCCGCTGCGACCTGGTCAGCCAGCGCGGCCAGGTCGGCCAGGCCTTGAGCGGGCTCAAGGCCTGGGGCCGCGTCGTCGCCTTCCACCCGCAGCACGCCGAGCAGGGCGCGCATCTCGCGGAGCGCGCCCCGGCTGATCTCCTCGATCGAGGCGAGCGCGCGTGCCGCCTCGGCGGGCTGCGACTCGGCGACCCAGCAGGCGACGCCGGCCTGGACCGCGATCAGGCTCAGCCCGTGCGCCACGACATCGTGCAGTTCCCGGGCGATGCGGATCCGGTCGTCGCGTTCGGCTTGGGTCCTCACCACCGCGGCGTAGGCGCGCTGTTGCGCGACCGCGTAGCCGACCGCCCAGGAGCCGGCCACGAGCAGCCAGTTCTCGGCCAGTGCGGACAGCGCCTCGCGGCCGGGCAGTGCGCCCGCCGCCGCGGCCAGGATGGCGAGTGCGCCGCCGAGCAGCGCGAGGGCTTCCCGCCGCGGTGACCGCAACGGGATGAGGTACATGACGAAAGCGACGGCGAGCTGGGGCGCCGGGTCGCCGCGATCTAGCGTCAGCACGGCCGCCGACGCGATCGTGACCACGGCCAGCGAGGTGCGCGGCCAGGCCCGTCGCGCGGCCGCGGGAAGCACCGACAGCAGCACGAGAATCAGCAGTACCGGGCGGGGAACCGCCGTCGTCATCGCTAGCTCGTGAAAGCCCACGGTGGCCGCGGCGCCGAGCGCCAGCGTGGCGGCGCAGTCGAGCTGGACCGGGGTGACGCGCACGTTCCCGACGATAGTCACGCCGGCCAGCGAGCGCATCGTGCCCGGGTACGACATGCGGCCGGCACCGTGGCCTGACGCGAAAAGGGCACAGGGCCGGGATCGTTGCCGGCATGAGCGCAGTCATCGAGACTCAGGGCCTGGGCAAGCTGTACCGCGGCAGGCGGGCCCTCACCGGGTGCACGCTGTCGGTCCCCGCCGGGTCCGTCACCGGGCTGGTCGGCCCGAACGGCGCCGGCAAGTCGACGTTCCTCAACCTGGTCACCGGGATGCTGAGCCCTACGGAGGGGACCGTCCGGGTCCTGGGGGCGGCTCCGGGCCGCGAGCTGGCGAGGGTCGGATTCGTCGCACAGGACGCGCCCACCTACGCGCAGTTCTCGATCGCTGACCACCTCCTGATGGGCGCGCACCTGAACCCGGGCTGGGACCGGGAGTACGCGCGTTCACGGATCGCCCGGCTCGGCCTGGACGTGAAGCGGAAAGCCGGCCGGCTGTCCGGCGGCCAGCGGGCGCAGCTCGCGCTCACCATGGCGCTCGCGAAGCGGCCTGCCCTGCTCATCCTGGACGAGCCGGTCGCCGCCCTCGACCCGCTGGCCCGCCGCGGGTTCGTCGACGACCTGACCGGCGCCGCCCGCGACACCGGGATGAGCGTGGTGCTGTCCTCCCACCTGGTCTCCGACCTCGACCGGGCTTGCGACTGGCTGATCGTGCTCAACGGCGGCCGGGTCAGCGCCGCCGGGCCGTTGCGCGCCCTGCTCGCCGCGCACCCCGGCATGACCACCGAAGACATGGTCCTCACGTACCTGGAGGCAACGTCATGACCTGGCTCACTTGGCGGCAGTCCCGCCTGCAGTTGCTCACCGCCGCCTGCGCGCTGGTTCCCATCGCCTTGTCGTACGGGCTGAGCGCGCCTGGCCTGAACCACCTGTACGCCGAGTACGGCACGCGTCCGGCAGTGTTCCTCGCCCAGGTGCGGACGGCCGGCTACCCGGTGCTGTACTTCGGCGGCGGGGCGGTCATGTACCTGGCGCCCCCGGTCATTGGCGCGTTCTGGGGCGCCCCGATGATCACCCGCGAGCTGGAGGCCGGCACGCACCGGCTGGCCTGGAACCAGTCCGTCACCCGCACCCGGTGGCTGCTGGTTAAGGTCGCCGTCGGCGGCGGCGCCGCGATGTTCTTCGCCGGGATCGCCGGGCTGCTGCTGTCCTGGTGGGCCGGGCCGATCGACAGGGCCGGCGGCTTCCCGGTCGGAAACAGCCAGCTGTCCCGGTTCGAGCCGATCGTCTTCGGTACCCGCGGCTTCATCCCCGTCGGGGCCGCCGCGCTCGCCTTCATGATCGGCGTCACCGCCGGGCTGCTCGTCCGCAGGACCGTCCCGGCGATGGGCCTCACCCTGGCCGTGTTCACCGCCGCGCTGGTCGCCATGCCACTGTGGGTCAGCCCGCGCCTGATCACCCCCGCCGAGTACACCCGCCCCGTGGTCGCGAACCTCACCACGATGACGATGACCCCCAGCGGTCAGCTCAATGACCCCGTCACGACCATGCCGGGGGCGTGGATCATCGCCGACCAGGTCATCACCCCGGCCGGAACGGTGTTCACGCTGCCGCAGGTACCCGCCTGCCAGGGCGGCACCCAGTCGCAGTGTGACGCCTGGCTCGCCAGGCAGCCGCTACGCCAGCACGTCGCCTACCAGCCCGCTAGCCGCTACTGGGCGTTTCAGGTCCTGGAAACCGTCATCTGGCTGGCCATCTCCTTAGCCCTGGCCGGGTTCTGCGTCTGGCGGGTCCGCCTGCCAGGCCTGGCCTGACCAGGCTCCGCCCGTGGCCAGGCCAGGCGGGTTATCCCCACGCGGTCAGGACCGGGGAGGCGCGCCGGAGCCTGGGCGAGCTCGACCAGGGCGTGCAGGGCGCTGGCGGCGTCCAGGGCGGCGACCGCGGAGACCATGACCACCGCCGCGGCCGCCGCGACAAGCAGCGGGCGCACCGAGGGCGCCGGGGCGAGCAAGGCCGCCACCCGGCGTGGCACCGGGCCGGGCGACCGGTGCTGGGCCGCCCTGGCCGCCGAACCAAGCGCGCCGGTGATGCCGGTCACCGCGTCCAGCGCCCTCGCGGGCGCAGCCCTCGTCCGGGATCAGGCCAGGCGGCCCTGGCCACGGCCGTGGCCGCGACCTGCCGGTCCCGCACTGCCCGGCGGCGGACTCGTCGGCCGACCGCTCGATGGTGTAGCGAACCGTGGCCGCGACCGGGCGCAGGAGTGGGTTCGCCGCGGCCGTGAAGTAGCTGAACGCGCCGAACAGGTAGTGGTGGTGGGCGCGGCGCCGTCGTGGTCGAGTAGCACGTCGCGCTCGGGCGGGGCCAGGGCGTAAGCATCCGGCCGTGATCACGATCCGGGCCGCGCAGCCCGGGCGCGGTGTACGTGTCGCGGCGCGGCCGGGATAACCACCACCTGGCCCGACTGGCAGGCAGCGCGCCGCCGGGTGGCCAGGATCAGGCCCGGGCGCGCCGCGAGCCCGCCCGCGCGGCGGCTATGACGCCGCGGCCAGCAGTGCGCGCCGCTCCCAGCGCGGCCGACAGCGACGCCGGGTCATCCCGCCGGATCACCGCGGCCGACAGGTCAGCCAGCGAGGAGCCACCACCTGGATGCGCAGGACAGCGGTCAGCGCGAGGATGCCGAGGACGGCCGTGCTCATCGCGGCCAGGGCCACGGCCACGACGGTGAGCAGCCAGGTCGCGAGCGCCGGCGGCAGGCGCGTGGCGACGGGCCACGCTCCTGCCGCCGCGCACAGCGGCAGCGCCAGCGGGAGGTAAACGGCCACGCCCACGGCCGCTCCTAGCCCGCGTCGCCGAGCATGCGGCGAAGCGTCCGGTCGTCCTCGCCCGACAGGCCGGACACGAATCGGGCCAGCACGGCCTCATGGTCAGCCTTCGCCCCGGAGCGCGCCTGCCATACGGAGAGCGGCCAGGCCTGCCTTGTCGGCCACCGGGGCGTAGCGGTAGGCGTGCCCGGCCCGTTCGCGGTCCAGCACGCGCCTTGGCGTGCAGTCGGGACA
>CAVVKP010000040.1:0-138854 GCA_963748785.1 uncultured Actinomycetota bacterium
TGGCCGAGACGATCAACGGCATGGTGGACACGCTGTCCGCGTTCGCGGGCGAGGTGACCCGGGTGGCCCGCGAGGTGGGCACCGAGGGCCGCCTCGGCGGGCAGGCGGAGGTGCCCGGGGTCGGCGGTACCTGGCGGGACCTGACCGATTCGGTGAACTTCATGGCCGGCAACCTGACCAGCCAGGTCCGCAACATCGCCCAGGTCACCACGGCGGTGGCCAAGGGCGACCTGAGCCAGAAGATCACCGTGGACGCGCGCGGCGAGATCCTGGAGCTGAAAAACACCGTCAACACCATGGTCGACCAGCTGTCCGCGTTCGCCGGCGAGGTCACCCGGATGGCCCGCGAGGTGGGCACCGAGGGCCGCCTCGGCGGGCAGGCGGAGGTGCCCGGGGTCGGCGGTACCTGGCGGGACCTGACCGATTCGGTGAACTTCATGGCCGGCAACCTGACCAGCCAGGTCCGCAACATCGCCCAGGTGGCCACGGCGGTGGCCAAGGGCGACCTGAGCCAGAAGATCACCGTGGACGCGCGCGGCGAGATCCTGGAGCTGAAGAACACCGTCAACACGATGGTGGACACGCTGTCCGCGTTCGCGGGCGAGGTGACCCGGGTGGCCCGCGAGGTGGGCACCGAGGGCCGCCTCGGCGGCCAGGCCGACGTGCAGGGCGTGTCCGGCACCTGGAAGGACCTGACCGAGTCGGTCAACGTCATGGCGGCCAACCTGACCGAGCAGGTCCGGTCGATCGCCCAGGTCACCACCGCGGTCGCCAGGGGCGACCTGAGCCAGAAGATCCGGGTGGATGCGCGCGGCGAGATCCTGGAGCTGAAGGAGACCGTCAACACGATGGTCGACCAGCTCTCCGCGTTCGCGGGCGAGGTGACCCGGGTGGCCCGCGAGGTGGGCACCGAGGGTCGCCTCGGCGGCCAGGCCACCGTCCAGGGCGTGTCCGGCACCTGGGAAGACCTGACCGACAACGTGAACGTGATGGCCTCCAACCTCACCGGGCAGGTCCGTTCCATCGCCCAGGTGGCCACCGCGGTCGCCAGGGGCGACCTGAGCCAGAAGATTTCCGTCGAGGCCAAGGGGGAGGTCGCCGCCCTGGCCGGGACGATGAACGGCATGGTGGACACGCTGTCCGCGTTCGCGGGCGAGGTGACCCGGGTGGCCCGCGAGGTGGGTACCGAGGGCATTCTCGGCGGCCAGGCGACGGTGCCCACCGTGGCCGGGACCTGGAAGGACCTGACCGACAACGTCAACTCGATGGCCGGCAACCTGACCAACCAGGTGCGGAACATCGCCCAGGTCACCACGGCGGTGGCCAGGGGTGACCTGACCAAGCAGATCGACGTGGACGCGCGGGGCGAGATCCTCGAGCTGAAGACGACGATCAACACGATGGTGGACCAGCTGTCCTCGTTCGCCGCCGAGGTCACCCGCGTCGCCCGCGAGGTGGGCCGGGAGGGCCGCCTGGGCGGCCAGGCGGAGGTCGAGGGGTCTCCGGCACCTGGAAGCGGCTGACCGAGAACGTCAACGAGCTGGCCGGCAACCTGACCCGCCAGGTGCGGGCGATCTCCGAGGTGACCAGCTCGGTCACCAACGGCGACCTGACCAGGACCATCGCGGTTGAGGCGGCGGGCGAGGTCGCCGAGCTGAAGGACAACATCAACACGATGGTCCGCTCATTGCGCGAGACCACCGAGGCCAACAAGCAGCAGGGCTGGCTGCAGACCAACCTGGCTAGGATCTCCGGCCTGATGCAGGGCCAGCGGGACCTGGCCGTGGTCGCCGCGCTGATCATGGACGAGCTGATCCCGCTCATCGGCGGTCAGCACGGGGCGTTCTTCCTCGCCGACAGCGGCGCGGGGGAGGCACGGCTGCGGCTCATCGCCGGGTACGCGCTCCCGCGCGGGGCCGGGACTCCCACCCAGGTGCTGCTGGGCGAGTCGCTGATCGGCCAGGCGGCCAAGTCCCGCAAGCCGATCGTGCTCAACGATGTCCCGGCCAACTACGCGCCGATCGCCTCGGCGATCGGCGAGTCGCTCCCGGTCAACGTCATGATCGTGCCGATCGTGTTCCAGGACCAGGTGCTCGGGGTGATCGAGGCCGGGTCGCTGTGGCCGTTCACCCCGGCCCACCGCGATTTCCTTGAGCAGCTGATGGAGACCATCGGCGTCAACGTCAACTCCATGATCGCCAACTCCCGCACCGACGCGCTGCTGGTGGAGTCCCAGCGGCTCACCGCTGAGCTGCAGGCGCAGCAGATGGAACTGCAGCGCTCCAACGCCGAGCTGGACGACAAGGTCGAGCTGCTGGCCGCGCAGAACCGCGACATCGAGACCAAGAACGCGGAGATCGAGCAGGCCAGGCAGGAGATCGAGGAGCGGGCCAAGCAGCTTGACCAGGCGTCGCGGTACAAGTCGCAGTTCCTGGCCAACATGTCGCACGAGCTGCGCACCCCGCTCAACAGCCTGCTGGTGCTGGCCCGGCTGCTGGCGCAGAACCCGCACGGCAACCTGAGCGGCAAGCAGGTCGAGTACGCGACCGTCATCCACTCCTCCGGCTCCGACCTGCTCCGGCTGATCAACGACATCCTCGACCTGACCAAGGTCGAGGCGGGCAAGATGGACATCAACCCGGAGCGGTTCGCCCTCACCGGCCTGGTCGAGGACCTGCGCGGGGTGTTCGGGCCGCTGACCGGGGAGAAGCGGCTCGGCTTCACCATCACCACCGCGCCCGGTGTGCCCGCCGACCTGGTCATCGACAAGCAGCGGCTGCGGCAGATCCTCTATAACCTGCTGTCCAACGCGGTCAAGTTCACCGAGCGGGGCCGGGTCGAGCTGCGGATCGAGACGGCCAGCGCGCCGGTGCACGCCCACCTGCCGGTCGGGCACTCCCCGGTTACCCTGGACGGGGACCCCGCCGTGTCGGCGCAGGTGTACCCGACCGGCGCTGAGTCGTGGATCGCGTTCTCGGTGACCGACACCGGCATCGGCATCGGCCAGGACAACGTCAGCAGCATCTTCTCCGCCTTCCAGCAGGCCGACGGCACCACCAGCCGCCGCTACGGCGGCACCGGCCTCGGCCTGGCGATCTGCCGGGAGGTCGCCGCCCGGCTGGGCGGCGAGGTTACCGTGCAGAGCGAGCTCGGCGCGGGCAGTACCTTCAGCCTGCTCCTGCCGCTCACCCAGCACGGCGGGCCGCACTCGCGGGCGGTGACCGCCGGCGGGAGCATCCGCCCGGTGCCGGACGCCCGGCCTCACGAGGCGCTGCGCAGCCACAAGGTGCTCGTCGTGGACGACGACCCGCGTAATGCGTTCGTGCTGACCGACGTGCTGGAGATGCACGGGATCACCGTGGTGCAGGCGACCGACGGCCGCCAGGCCATCGCCGAGCTGGCCGCAGGCGACATCGACCTGGTGCTGATGGACGTGATGATGCCGCAGATGGACGGCTACGAGACGACCCGTGCCATCCGCCGGATGCCGCAGTATGCCCGGCTGCCCGTCATCACGGTCACCGCCCGCGCCATGCAGGGCGACCGGGAGAAGAGCATCGACGCCGGCGCGACCGACTACATCACCAAGCCCATCGACATCGAAGAGCTGCTCGACTGCATGGAGCGCTGCCTCTGACCGCGCGCCGGGCGTTACGCGGCCAGGGCGGTGTCGTAGACGGCGAGGGTCTCGTGCGCGATCCGGTCCCAGGAGTAGCGGGACTTGGCGCGGTCGGCTGCGGCCACGCTGTACGCCTCAAGCAGCATCGGATGCTGGAGCAGCCGACGGATCCGCTGCGCGAGCAGCGCCGGGTGGCCGGGCGGGACCAGGATGCCGGTGGTGCCGTCGACCACGGCGTCCACCTGGCCGCCGGCCGCGGACGCGACCACCGGGGTGCCGCAGGCCATCGCCTGCACCGCCTCCAAGCCGGTCGGGTCGTAGTCGGTGACGCTGACGAACAGGTCGGCCGAGCGCAGCAGCGCCGGCAGGGCGGACCGGCCCACCTGGCCGGGGAAGGTCACCTGGTCGCTGATGCCGAGGAAGTCGGCGAGCTTGGCCAGCCGGCGGAAGCCGAGGTCGTCGCCGAGCTGGTCGCGGGACGGGCCGCCCGCCACGATGAGGTCGGCGCCGGGCACCTTGGCCATCGCGTGCAGCAGGTTAGCCAGGGCGTCGTGCTCCTGCAGGCTGGCCATGGTGAGCAGGCGCGGCCGGGTGGTGCGCTCGGCGACCCGGCCCTCCGGGCTGAACTCGTCGGTGTCGATGCCGCACGGCACCACGCGGATGGACCGGCGCGGCACGCCGAGCCGGGTCAGGTCGGACTCCTCGTCGGAGCTGCCGGCCACCACGGCGCTGGCACTGCGGCCGATGGCGGGCTCGAGGCGGATGCGCTCGACGCCGGCGCCCACGGGCAGCAGGTGGTGCCTGCGCTCGGCGACGCACAGCGAGTCGAAGGTCTGCACCACGGGGATGCGCAGGTCACGCGTGGCGGCGAGGGCAGCGAGCCCGCTGGTCCAGCGGACCGCGTGCACGACGTCGGGCCGGTCGGACTGCCAGCGGTCGTGCAGCGGGCGGCTGAACGCCGGCACCTGCCTGAGCAGGTCAGACTCGGCGGACCTGGCGGATTCGCCCGCCGGGCCGACGTACTCGACGGTGACGCCGAGATCGAGCTCGACCCGCTCCCGCGCGCCTTGCCGCTGGGCGTACACGGTGACCCGATGCCCGTTGCTCGCCAGCGAGCGGCTCAGCTCGCGGAGCCGGGAGTCGTTGACCTGACCATTGCTCTCGCCGGACTGAGGCGCTGCGTGCTGTGCAACAAGGGCGATCTTCATCGGGAGCCTCCATAAGCGCGGTGTCCATCACGGCGGGCTACTGGAGGCCAGAAAAGAAAGTAGTGGGCCACGTGAGCACGCACGCCGATGATGGCGTGGAACGTGCCTGCGTCGTAGGCACCACTGGGATTGACTGTAGCCTGGGCCGCCTCGATCGGGCAAGCCCGGTGCAAAAGTCGTTATCCGGCGCTGGCCTCGGCCACGGTCGGGTACACCGGGACGAGCTGGTCGGCGGCGGTCAGCCGGAGCATCTTCGCTACCGGCTCGCGCGGGCTGGCCAGCGCGAGCACGCCGCCCTGGCGGTCCATGGCCCGGTTGGCGCGCAGGATGACGTGCAGGGCGGAAGAGTCCATGAAGCGCAGGCCCGACAGGTCGATGATGAGCGTCGGCGGCTGCTTGGCCACCTCGGCGTCGAGTACATCGCGCAGGGTGTCGCTGTTGGTCACGTCGGCCTCGCCGACAAGCTCAACCAGCGTGTATGGTTCGCCCTCCGACTCGACCGTCGCGACAGAAGTCGTGAGCAGGTCCACACCCGTTTTCTACCACATCGGAGCCCTCAGCGGTGCGGCTCAGGGCCGGGTGCCCGCCGGGCGCAGCGCCATGTGCATCCTGATCGTCGTCCCGTTGCCGTTGGAGGTGAGTTCAACCAGGTCACAGACCTGACGCACCAGCCAGAGCCCGTGGCCGCCCGAGGCGCCGGGGGCCGGCTTGTTCTCTCCGGCGCGCGGGTCCGCTATCGTGCCTGAGTCACGGATCTCGCATACGATCTCGTCATCGTTGTGCCAGATGGCGAGCGTGCCGGATGACTGGGTGTGCCGCAGCGTGTTGGCGGCGACCTCGCTGACGGCGAGCACGAGGTCGTTCACCCGGGCCTCGGTGAGGCCGGCTTCCCTGGCCTGCTTAAGCACCAGGAGACGAACCTGCGACAAGTCCGAGCGATAGGTGTGATACATGGCATCGTTTGTCGGCACGGGCAGCGGCGAGCTGCGGCTGGGCGGGACGGCAGGTGCGCTATCCGATCTGACCATACACCGGCCGAAACCGCGGCGTTACGCGGTCGTGGCCAGCGGCCGCCGGCTGCCCCGTCGACGGCAGCCGACTGGCCCCGGGCTGATTGACGGCCGCGATGCCGGGTAGCGGTTACTTTAAGTCGCACTGACGGTTACGCTCTGCTACAGGAGGTATCCCGTGCCAACCAGCCTGCTGACCTTGATCGCGTGCAGCCCCATCATGGCCGGCTGGCTCGCCATCTACGGATGCCGGTTCTGGTCCGTGGGCCGCCAGCGGCGCCAGGAGGCCAGGCGCCAGGCGGAATGGGCGCGGCTGACGGCCAGGCTGTCCGACCTGGACGCCCACCTGGACCGCGCCTGGGCCGCCGAGCAGGAGCGGATCAGGCGCTACCGCTGAGCCTGCCGGCCCGCCGCCTCGCACTACCGGGCCGGCACGGGCCAGCCATAGCGACTTCCCCCGGCCCGGCCGCCGCGTTACAAAGAGATCATGACGACTAGCAGGCGAAGCGCGACCTGGTTCGCGGCGACCGGACGCTCAGGGATGAACCACCGGGCCTGGATGCGCAGCCAGGGGTTCACCTCGGAGGTATTCGACGGGCGGCCGGTGATCGGCATCGCGACCACGTGGTCGGAGCTGGCCCCGTGCAACGTGCACCTGCACCGGGTGGCGGAGTCGGTCAAGCGCGGCGTGTGGCAGGCGGGCGGGTTCCCGCTGGAGTTCCCGGCGATGGCCCTGGGTGAGACGCTGCTGCGCCCCACCGCCATGCTGTACCGCAATCTGCTGGCCATGGAGGCCGAGGAGCTGATCCGGGCCAACCCCCTCGACGGCGTGGTGCTGCTGTCCGGCTGCGACAAGACGACGCCCGGCCTGCTGATGGCGGCGGCCAGCGTGGGCCTGCCGGCGCTCATGGTGACCGGCGGCCCGATGCTGTCGGGCAAGTACCAGGGGCCGGACGTCGGCTCGGGCACCGCCGTGTGGCGGTGGGAGGAAGACCTCCTGGCCGGGCGGATGACCGAGGAGGAGTGCGCGTTCGCCGAGGGGTGCATGGCCCGGTCCAACGGGCACTGCATGACGATGGGCACCGCCTCCACGATGGCGTCGATGGCCGAGGCCCTCGGCATGCAGCTGCCGTACTCCGCCACCTGGCCCGCCGTCGACGCCCGCCGCTACGAGACCGCGCAGCGGGCCGGCCAGGTCATCGTGGACCTGGTCGAGCGGGACGTGACGCCGGGGCAGATCATGACCAGGGAGGCGTTCGAGAACGCCATCCGGGTCAACGCGGCGATCGGCGGGTCCACCAACGCGGTCATCCACCTGCTCGCCATCGCCGGCCGCCTCGGCGTCCCGCTCGCCCTGGACGACTTCGACACCCTGGCCAGGGACGTGCCCACGCTGGTCGAACCTGCAGCCGAGCGGCAAGTACCTGATGGAGGACTTCTGCTACGCGGGCGGCCTGCCCGCGGTCATGCGCGAGCTGGGGGACATGCTGCACGCCGGCGCGCTCACCGTCACCGGCCAGACCGTGGGGGAGAACGTCGCCGACGCCCCCTGCTGGAACCGCGAGGTCATCACCGCGCGGGACGCGCCGTTCCAGCCGGCCGGCAGCGGCACCGCCGTGCTGCGCGGCAACCTGGCGCCGGGCGGCGCGGTGCTCAAGCAGTCGGCCGCGTCCGCCCACCTGCTCAAGCACCGCGGCCGGGCGCTGGTGTTCGACTCGCCCGAGGCCTACCACCGGGTGGCCGCCGACCCGGACCTGGACGTGGACGAGGACACCGTGCTGGTCATCCGGTACTGCGGCCCGAAGGGCTACCCGGGGATGCCGGAGATCGCCAACGTCCCGCTGCCCGCCAAGCTGCTCAAGCGCGGGCGTGCGGGACATGGTGCGGATCTGCGACGGCCGGATGTCCGGCACCGCGTACGGGACGGTGGTGCTGCACGTCGCGCCGGAGGCGGCGGCGGGCGGCCCGCTCGCCCTGGTGCGCACCGGGGACTGGATCACCCTGGACGTGCCCGGCCCGCGCGCTGTCCCTGCGACGTGCCCGACGACGAGCTGGCGGCCCGCCGCGCCGCGTGGACCCCGCCGCCGCCGGCCGCCGTCCGCGGCTGGACCTGGCTTTACACCGAGCACGTCACCCAGGCCGACACCGGCTGCGACCTCGATTTCCTTACCGGGTCAAGCGGTGCGGTCGTGGGCCGCGACCCGCACTGACACACGGGTCGAGCGGGGCCCAGGTAATCCACGACCCGCATTGGCCCCAAAGGCCGCCCGCAGCGGTGTCAGTGGCCACAGACCGGAAAAATCAAACACATATTCATGAGGAACGGGCGCGTGTTTCACCCGGTCGCACCCTGTGGCCGGAGCCGGCTTTGGTGCGCGCCCCAATTGGCGTGCCCGCTAATTGACAGCATTGTTTAGCCGGTGAGACGGTGAAAAGGCCGGCCCGGCGGGTGTGGCCGATGTCGCGATCACGCGGAGGTATAAGCGATGCTTAAAGCGGAGGATAACGAGATCCTGACCCGGGTGGGCCCGGGGACGCTGATGGGTAACCTGCTGCGCCGGTACTGGACGCCGGCCTGCCTGGTGGCCGAGGTGCCGGAGGCGGGCGGCGCGCCGGTGCGGGTGGGGCTGCTGGGCGAGAAGCTGGTGGCGTTCCGTGACACCAACGGCAAGGTCGGCCTGGTGCAGGAGAACTGCCCGCACCGGGGTGCGTCGCTGTACTTCGGCCGCAACGAGGACGGCGCGCTGCGCTGCGTGTACCACGGGTGGGCGTTCGACGCCGACGGCAAGTGCACCGACATGCCGAGCGAGCCGGCCCCGTTCTGCGAGAAGGTCCGGATGCGGGCCTACCCGACGCACGAGTCGGGCGGGATCGTGTGGGCGTACCTGGGGCCGAAGGAGACGATGACCCCGTTCCGGGACTTCGACACCGACGGCCAGGACCATGACGCGTTCATCGCCAGGAAGCAGCACTCCACCTGCAACTGGGTGCAGGCGATGGAAGGCAACATCGACACCGCGCACATCTCCCACCTGCACCAGTGGGACGGGATCGACCAGATCCCCGACGACGGCTCGGACAAGCCGGGCTACCCGTCCAACGCGATGTCGTGGAAGTTCTGGCGGCACGACCGGGCCCCGCGCCTCGAGGTCGAGGACACCTGGTACGGGTACCACTACGCGGGCATCCGCACCACGCCCAACGGCAACACCCACGTCCGCATCACCGCCTACGCCATGCCCTACTCGACCATGGTGGCCAGCATCCCCTTCTCGGCCAACCACGGGCTGTTCGTGCCGATCGACGACCACCATTGCTGGCGCTACAACCTCACCCCCAAGGACCGGCCGAACCCGCAGAACCTGGGCGGCACCAACCTGTTCGCCCTGGCCCCGTTCAAGACCCCGGTCACCGGCCAGACGAACGGGATCATCCCGCGCGAGTACACCGCGGAGAACGACTACCAGGTCAACCGGGACACCGCCACGACCGGCATCTTCAGCGGCGTGGACGACTTCGTCAGCCAGGACCTGATGGTGACCGAGTCGATGGGGGAGATCTACGACCGCTCGCAGGAGCAGCTGGGCGCCACCGACCGGGCCATCACCCGGATGCGGCACATCCTGCTCGTCGGCGGCCAGGGGCCTGGCCGAGGGCAAGGAGCCGCCCGCCCTGACCGGCGACTTCAGCATGGTCCGCGGCGCGGAGAAGATCCTCGAGCCGGGCGAGGACTGGCGCGTCCTCGGCACCGACGAGGACCCGGTCGTCCGGGAGGCCCTCGGCCTCGACTAGCACCAGGCCCCGGCTGACGGCAGCCACCTGAGCGCGGGCGGCGACGGGAAACCGTCGCCGCCCGCGCTCGTTTGTGCGCCCACAGGTTGGTAACGGCCGTGCGGCACGCAGAGTGAAATTAGCGTCGCTGCCTGCGAATTTATTTGCGTTTATTCTATGTCTCTCATGACGAACCTATTTCGGGTCTACGTTGGCAAGCCTTCAGTGTAACTTGACAATCTCCTACCAGTGTTCTGCCCGAAGGGGAGTCTGTTTCATTGACTGAAACAACTGGAGAGATTCTGCTGCAGGTCAAGAATCTCTCCGTTGCCTTTCGCTCGCCCGCGGGCCTGGTAAGGGCAGTAGATGACATCAGCTTTGAGTCCGGGGCGAGACCCTCGCGATCGTGGGCGAGAGCGGATCGGGCAAGTCGGTAACGTTCATGGCCGCACTCGGCCTGCTGGCGATGATCGCCATGGCCATCGCCAACCGGCCCAAGCTGCGACCGTAGGAGGCCGCTTTGTTCAAGAAGTCACGATCCGGGCCCGGGCTCGGCAGACCGCGCGTGCGCGCGGCGCTGCTCGGCGCCGCGCTGGCCGGCGCGCTCGCCGTCAGCGCGTGCAGCAGCGGCGGCAGCAGCAGCACCGCGTCGAGCGGCGGCGCCTCGGCCACCGGCTCCGGCGGCAGCAGCTCCGGCGGGCAGCTCACCCTGGGCACGACGCTGCCCCTGGTCAGCTTCGACCCGTACAACGGCATCGACCAGAACTACGTGATCGACCACACGATGTACTCGTACCTGATCACGTACGACAAGAACCGCAAGCCGGTGCCGGACCTGGCGACCTCGTGGAAGTTCGCGCCGGACAACAAGTCGATCACCATCCAGCTGCGCTCGGCGGAGTTCTCCGACGGCACCCCGGTCACCCCCAACGACATCATCGCGGGGGTCAAGCGGGCGGCTAACCCGGCCACCGGGCAGGCCCAGACCGGCGTGGCGAAGTTCATCTCCTCGGTGACCGCGTCGGGCGCGCACGCCTTCGTGGTCCACTTCAAGCGGGCGACCGCGCAGGCGGCCGTCCTCGACTGGATGTTCTTCTTCCCGGTGGTCGAGGCCTCGCACAACAACCCGAGCTACCTGCAGACCCACGCCGCCGGCTCCGGCCCGTTCATGCTCCAGTCCTACCAGCCGAACAACCAGCTGGTGATGGTGAAGAACCCGCACTATTACGACCCGTCGCAGCCCAAGCTGGCCTCGGTCACGGTGAAGTTCTTCAACGACCAGTCGTCGATGATCGCCGCCCTGCAGTTCGGCCAGCTCAACGCCGCGCAGTTCGTCGACTACGACCTGCTGGCCCAGCTGAAGAACCAGTTCCAGGTCGTGACCGGCTCACCCGACGCCGAGACGATCACCTTCTACCTGAACCCGACGATCGCGCCGTTCAACAACGAGGCGTGCCGTCAGGCGGTCATGCGCGCGGTGGACCGCACCTCGATCGTGAAGGCTGTCCAGGGCGGTGAGGGCTACCCGGTGCCCGGGCCGTTCACCCCGGGCAGCGCGGGCTACGACCCCAGCCTGCTGAAGACCAACGGCTTCAACCTCGCGGCGGCTAAGTCCGGCATCGCGGCGCACTGCGCCACCAAGTCCGCGACCGCCGCGGCGCAGCCGAACCCGCCGGCCATTCAGCAGTCCCTGGAGATCATCCAGATGGACCTGGCCTCGGCCGGCTTCACCCTCAACATCCAGCCGCAGGACTCGGCCACGTTCATCACCAACCTGCAAGCGGGCAAGGCCCAGGTCGCCATGGACCCCACGGTCAACCCGTTCCTGTCGCTGACCGCGCTGACCAGCAACCGCGGCTTCAGCCCGCTGAGCGACAACTACTGGTGGGGCACGGCCGGCGCGCCTGGCCCAGTACGTGACCGCCGCCAACCAGGCGCTGAACGCGGTCACCCCGGCGCAGGTCTCGGCGGCCGCCAAGGCGTTCAACACCGCCCTGGTCGACCAGGCCTGGGCCACCGGCGTATACACCGAGGCCAACCACTTCGTGCTGGCCAAGAACGTGTCCGGCTTCCTCACCAACCCCGCCGACATGGTGGAGCTTGGCAACACCTCGGTCGGCTAACCCCTCGGCCGGCTATCCGACCTGCCGCCATAGGGAGGGTGGTGATGGGCAGGGGCGGGCGGGTGATGCCTGAGTGGTAGGCGTTTCTCATCGCGGTCATGACGAACCCTTGGTCAGTACGGAGCCGGTGAGGGGTGAAGTGCAACGTTACGACGGAGTGCTGCCCGAGCCGGGCGTGCCGGTCCATTGTGCGCTCCCAGTCGTCGGGACGCAGGTGCCAGCGCCTGGAATCGACCTCGACGGCCAAGCCCGCCTCCGGCCACCAGGCGTCTGGCTGCGCGAGGAACGCTCCGTCCGGCAGGTAGAGGCGCGGGTTGAAGAGGGGTATCGGCAGCCGCGCCTTCGTGATCAGCAGGCGGAGATCCGCCTCAGGTGCGGAGCGGACCCCGTCGGCGACTTCGGCGAGGACGGTGCGCAGCTGCGCTGAGTACCGGATCGGGCCCGCATTCAGCTCATCGGCGAGTTCACTGGTCGAACAACCGCCGACCTGGACGACACCGGCGAGCAGCGCCCTGGCCGCTCGCAGGTCGGCCAGACCGCGGACCGCGTCCGCCGTGGCGCGCGCGGGCAGTGCGTAGGGGCGTTGCGGCGGCCCCAGCACCATGGCGGGCATCCGCACGGTTCTGTGTACCAGGACGTAGGAGACACTCTGCCGCCGCGACCTGGCCGGTATCAGGATGTCGACGGCAGCCGAGTCTGGCGCGGGCAGGCGATGCCGGCGCAGCGCCGCCGCGCCGGTGAGCACGCGGGTCGGCGCCCCTGCAGGCGTCACCCCCAAGCGTGAACGCGTATGAATGTGCCAGGCGCATTCTGGCCCACTGCGCCCAGGCCCTCACGGATCGACTCGGCGACCAGGCGTCGCCGCGCGCAGCCGGGCGCCGGGGGTGGTCGTGGTGTTCACGCTCTCCAGGTGCCGCGCAGGCCGCGTAGTCGGTGGTGAGGGTGTCGACGAGCGCGGCGCAGTCGGGCAGCGATGCCACGTCGGCTGCCATAGAGAACGCCCGGTCGACCCAGGCCGGCGAGGCGATCCGGCCGCACTCGGTGCGGAACTTCGCCTCGATGTCCGCCTCGGTGGCCGGGTTGGCCGAGTGGCCGCGCGGGTAGCCGGTGACCTTGCTGATCACCTCGCCGTTCTTCAGCGTGAAGTCCAGCTTGGTCCGCATCACCGGCGGGTAGAGCGCGGTGAACTCGGGGTTCTCGCTGATTTCGATCCGGTCCATCAGGGCCAGGGTGTCGGGGTCGGCGATCCGGTCCGGCGCGAAGTGCGTCGGCGCTGATCCGCCCGAAGCGCAGCGTCGAGGCGATGAGGAACGGCATGCTGTGGTCGGCCGTCTCCCGGTTGGCTGGCCGCCACTTGTCCCGGTCGGCGATCTCGGTGTAGGCGAACGCGTACGTCTCGATGTCGAGGTGCTCGATCTGGTCCGCCGCCGGCAGTCCGCGGGAGGCCAGGGCGGCGGCGACCTCCTCGACCACGTCCAGCGCGGCCTGCGCCTGGAACTCGGCCGGGCGCAGCTTGTAGTAGGCCTGCTCGATCGCGGACGCGCCAGGCTCGGTGAGGCTGGCGGGCAGCGCCGCGTCGAACCGCCCGGTCACCCGGGCCATCAGGCCGGCCGTGCCCTCGAACGGCTCGGCGGGACCGGTCATCCCGGCCACCGCGAGCTGCGCGGCGAACAGCGCGGACCGGGCGGCGGCCGAGGTCGCGGCGCCCTTCCACATGGACAGCGCGCCGACCCGGGTCTGGTGCAGCGGCACGGCCGGGACGACCTGCAGCGCGAGGGCGTTGGCGATGGCCGCGTGGTCCCCGCCGAGCAGCGCGGCCGCCGCGGCGGCGACGCCGGCGCCGACCGCGATGCCCTGGTCGAAGCCGTGGTCGCGGGCGGCCATAGACGGCGCGGCCGCCTTCATCACGTCGTAGGCGATGGTCAGGCCGGTGGCCAGCGCCGACCCGGGCAGGTGGTGGGCGTCGCACAGGGCGATCAGCGCGGCGGCGGTGTCGCTCGGGTGGCCGCCGCCGCCGGCGTCGTTGTAGTCGAGGTAGCGGACCATGACCCCGTTGGCGAACGCGGCGAGGTCAACCGTCGAGGAGGCGCCGTCGAACCATACCCGGCTGCCCGGCTGGCCGACGGCGGAGCGGGCGACGGTGGCGGCGATGCGCGCGGGCGGGCTGCCGTAGCCGCCGGCCGCGCAGGCGAGGGTGTCGGTCAGGTGCAGCCGGACCGCGCGCAGCGCTTCTTCCGGCAGCGGCGTGTCGCGCCGGGCGACGACGTAGTCGCAGATCCGGCGGGTGGTGTTGTCCATAGGGGGCGGGTGACTCCCGTCAGGTCGCACCGTGCCGGGTATCCGGCGAATTGGCCTGGTTCTCGGCGGTTGCAGTCATCGGGGATGATGCTAGCAACGCCGGCATCGATTGTTAACAGTTGCAAATATCGCCACTCATGATGTCCCGCACTCGCGCGGCTGATGTGCGCGCAGGCCCGCCGCGGCCCACGAGGATGAATAACGACGGCGGGCACCTCGGGGAGCCCTCAATGGCCTGCCGGACGCGGCCGCGGCGCCGCGTCAGGCGGGCGGCAGCGACGCCGGCCCCACGGGCGGCGCGGCGACGGCGTTCCCCGCGCTGCCCGCGGTTTCGGTGCCGCCCGCGGCGCCCGCGCGGTCGGCAAGTCGCTGCCGCTGCGGCACCACGGTGTACTTCGGGTCGCGGGCCGAGTCCAGCCCGGCCTGGAAGACGCCGAACCGGGTGGTGGCGGACGCGCCGAGCAAGGCGGCGCCACTGACGGCGGCGACCAGCCGGCCGGGCAGGCCCGCCGGCAGGGCGGGCAGCCCTGACAGCGCCGCCCCCGCCGACCCGGCGGCCGCCAGGACCCGCGAGGCCCGCAGCAGCGTCCCGCCGCGCCCGGTGCGGTACGGCTCGCCGGACAGGCCGATCCGGCGGGTCATCCGCTCGAAGGCGGCGGTTTCCATGGCCGCGCCGAGCAGCGCCAGGCTCCGCGCGGGCCGGTTTCGCTTGCGGGCGCGGCCAGCAGGCCGAGGCCGCCGGCCGCCATCGCCGCCGACCCGGTGAAGACGAACGGCAGCCGCGCCGGGAGACCATCGAACCAGGGCCCCGTGACGGCGCGGCGGAACCCCGCGTCAGGGTCCCGGTGCGCGCGAGGCCGAGCGCCGCCGGATCGAACGCGACCCGCGCGACGACAGGGGTGGATCGCCTATTGCGGGTTCACGCGCGAGTGCACTGAGAAGGGCCGCCGCCGGGTCGTGAAGGGCGGCAAGGGAACGTCCAGTCCGTGCCGCTGGCGCGGAAGTTAGGGAAAGTGCGACACGGCCTAGAGCGACATCGATTTCCGCAGGCCGGCTAGGGAAGGGCCGCCCAATCGAGCGGCCAGGTTCGGCGTGCGCGGCCGGGCCGCGATGGTCAAGGAGGGGCAACTCGACCGCGCAATTGCCAACAAAATGTGATAACCAGTCCGCCCGGCAGGTTGGGCGGGCCAGCGGGCTGATGGCCACGACGACCGGGTATGACGCCCGGGCCGCTCCGGCCGGCTTGCAGTGGGATGGCAAATGCAATTGCAGTGACAGTACGTGTGCAGGCGGAAAGCGCAGCTGAATTCTGTGCACGCACAAATTAATTGACGCAATGCCGCCGCTTTCCCGCACGGGAATTCCGGCGCGATGGTAGCGTGTTTGAAATGTCACGTCGAGTAGCGGACCGGATGGTAATGGGGTGAAGTCACTCGCGATGCCGGAACTGCTCGACCTGCTCGACGAGAGCCGGGGGGCGCTCGCCCGGGCCCAGGGCCAGCTCGCCGACAGCGAGCGGCAGGCGGCGGCCGACCGCGAGCTGGCGCTGCGGCTGCAGCAGGCGATCATGCCCGAGGGCATCGGGCTAACCGGCACCGCGGGGGTCGAGGTCGCGGCCCGGTGCCGCCCGGCCAGGCCGGGCTTCCTGGTGGCCGGCGACTGGTACGACGTGCTGCACCTGCTCGGCGGCGACCTGCTGTTCGTGGTCGGGGACATCGCCGGGCACGGGATGGACGCGGTGGCCGGCATGGTGGCCACGCGCAACGCGCTGCGCGGCCTCGCCGCGACCGGCGCCGAGCCCGGTGCGCTGGTCGCCACGCTGAACCAGGCCGCGTGCCTGTTCAACGAGGGCCTCACCGGCACCGTGGTCTGCGTCCGCTACAGCCCGGAAACCCGGCGGCTGCGCTGGGCCCGGGCCGGGCACCTGCCGCCGGTGCTGGTCCGCGGCGGGATCGCCACCGTGCAGCCGATGCCCGAGGGCATGATGCTCGGCGTGTACCCCGAGGACACCTACCAGCAGTTCGAGCTGGACCTGCGCGCGGGCGACACGCTGCTGCTGTACACCGACGGGCTCATCGAGCGGCGGGCCGCCCCGATCAGCGATGCGCTGGCCGCGTTCGCCGCGTCCGCCGGCCCGGCCGGCGGCGGACTCGCCGCCTATGTCGACGACGCGATGGCCGGCGCCGCCTCCGACACCGGCGACGACGCCTGCCTGCTGGCCGTCCGGGTCGCCTAGGCCGACTTCAGCGGCTAAGCCCCCAGCCCAGGGTCAGCCGCGGCCCTCGGTCAGCTCCCCGTACAGTGCCGCTGTCTGGCCGGCCAGCGTGTCCCAGGAGAACTCGGCCACCGCCCGCTCGCGCCCGGCCCGCCCCATGGCCGCCGCCCGCGCCGGGTTGCGCAGCAGCGCGTTGAGCGCGCCGGCCAGCGCGGCCGGGTCGTCCGGCGGCACCAGCAGGCCGGTCACCCCGTCGGCGACCACCTCGGGGATGCCGCCCACCCGTGACGCGACGACCGCCGTCGCGCAGGCCATCGCCTCCAGGTTCACGATCCCGAGCGGCTCGTACACCGACGGGCAGGCGAACGCCAGGGCGTGGCTGAGCAGCTGGATGATGTCCGCCTTGGGCAGCATCTCCGGGATCCAGGTGACACCGGAGCGGGCCGCCCGCAGCCCGGACACCAGGTCCGCCACCTCCGCGCCAAGCTCGGGCGTGTCCGCCGCCCCCGCGCACAGCACCAGCTGCGCGGACTCATCCAGCGCGGCGGCCGCGCGCAGCAGCACCGGCACGCCCTTCTGCCGGGTGATCCGGCCCACGAAGATGACGTAGGGCCGCTCCGGGTCGATGCCGTGCCCGCGCAGCACCGCCGTGCCGGAGTCGGGCGCGTACTCGGCGGTGTCGATCCCGTTGCGTATCACCCGCACCCGTTCCTCCGGGATCTCGGGGTAGAGCTTGAGCACATCGGACCGCATCCGGTCGGAGACGGCCACGACCGCCGCCGCGGCGGCCAGCGACACCCTCTCGGCCCAGGACGACAGCGCGTAGCCGCCGCCGAGCTGCTCGGCCTTCCACGGCCGCAGCGGCTCCAGCGAGTGGACCGTGGCCACGTGCGGTATCCCGTGCAGCAGCGACGCGAGGTGCCCGGCCAGGTTGGCGTACCAGGTGTGCGAGTGCACCAGGTCGGCGCCGGCCACCGTGTCGGCCATGGACAGGTCGGCGGAGAGCACCTTCAGCGCCGCGTCTTGCAGCGCCGGCCAGGCCTGGTGGGCCACGGCGGTGTCCCTGGGCTGCGCCCTGGCAGTGCACGGTCAGGTCCACCCGGCCGGCCAGCGCCCGGGCCAGGTACTCCACGTGCACCCCGGCCCCGCCGTACACCTCCGGGGGGTACTCCCTGGTCAGCAGGGCGACCCGGGGTGCGCGCCCGGTCACAGCGGCACCACCTGCCCCTTGCCGACCACGGTAATGCCGCCGGGCGAGACCACGAAGCCGCGGGCCAGGTCGTGCTCCTTGTCCACGCCGACCCTCGCCCCCTCGGGCACGACCACGTTCTTGTCGATGATGGCGTCCCTGATGTCGGCGTGCCGCCCGACGTGCACGTTGTGCAGCAGCACCGACCGGTCAACCGTCGACCAGGAGTTCACCCGCACCCCGGGAGACAGCACCGACTGGCGGACCAGGCCGCCGGAGACGATTACCCCGTTGGACACCAGCGAGTCGATCGCCCGGCCCACCCGGTCCCCGCTGTCGTGCACGAACTTGGCCGGCGGCAGCGGGTCCATGTGGGTCAGGATGGGCCAGTCGTGGTTGTACAGGTTGAACATCGGCTCGACGGTGCGCAGGTCCATGTGCGCGTCGAAGTAGGCGTCGATCGTGCCGACGTCGCGCCAGTAGCCCGCGTCGCGCTTGGTCGAGCCGGGCACCTCGTTGTCGTAGAAGTCGTACGCCTGGGCGGCGCCGTCGCGGACCAGCGCGGGGATGATGTTGCCGCCGATGTCGTGCCGGGACGACTCATCGGCCGCGTCCGCCCGCAGCACGTCCACCAGGACCTTGGTGTCGAACACGTAAATGCCCATCGAGGCGTACGACTCGTCCGGCGAGTCGGGGATGGCCGGGGGATCGGCGGGCTTCTCCAGGAACGTCTCGATCGAGCGCCCGTCCGCGCCCACCCCCACGATGCCGAACGCCTTGGCGTCCTGCCGGGACACCGGGATCGCCGCCACGGTCACGCCCGCCCCGTACCGGATGTGCCGCTCGATCATCTGGCGCGGGTCCATCCGGTACACGTGGTCGGCGCCGACCACGATCACGATGTCCGGCTGCTCGTCGTTGATCAGGTTCATCGACTGGAAGATCGCGTCCGCCGACCCGGTGTACCAGTGCGGGCCCAGCCGCTGCTGGGCCGGCACCGGCGTCACGTAGTTGCCGAGCAGGTCGCTCATCCGCCAGGTCGTCGAGATGTGCCGGTCGAGGCTGTGGCTCTTGTACTGGGTGAGCACGCACATCTTCCTGATGCCCGAGTTCGCCAGGTTGGACAGCGCGAAGTCCACCAGCCGGTACACCCCGCCGAACGGCACCGCCGGCTTCGCCCGGTCAGCCGTCAGCGGCGCCAGCCGCGTCCCCGCACCGCCCGCCAGCACGATGCCCAGTATCCGCGGGTACGCCATGATTCCCGTCCCCTCACGCAGTATTCAGCGATGCCATGGTGCACCCTGTAACTCCCCCGCCGGCACCCGGGTACGCGTTCCGCGACCGCCCGTTCTGCGCGGTTTGCCCGCCGGGGCGGCGGGACACGGCCGGGCACGTGATCACCCGGCCCCAGCGGGGTGGCGCCCCGCGGATAACAGCAAGAAGTGGTGTGATATGAACCGAAGCATGAACGTTGTCATCACCGGCGGGGCCGGGTTCCTCGGCCGGCGCCTGGCCCAGGCCGTCCTTGACCGGGGAGCGCTCGGTGTGCTCGGCGGGCCAGCCCGGCCGGTGGAGCGGGTCACGCTGCTCGACCAGGTAGAGCTGGCCGAGGCCGAGCTGGGCGACGGCCGGCTGCGCAGCGTCCGGGCCGACCTGACCGCCCTCACCCCGGACGAGCTGGCCGCCCGGCCGGAGATCGCCGGAGCAGACCTGGTGTTCCACCTGGCCGCCGCGGTGAGCGGCGAGTGCGAGGCCGACTTCGACCTGGGGATGCGGGTCAACCTGGACGGCGGCCGCACCCTGCTCGACGCGCTGCGCCGGACGGAAACCCGGCCGGCGCTGGTCTTCGCCAGCTCGCTGGCGGTCTTCGGCGCCTGGCCGGGTCAGCCGCTGCCTCCGGTGGTGACCGACGCGACCCTGCCGACGCCGCGGTCCAGCTACGGCATCCAGAAGTTCGTCATGGAGCAGCTGGTCGCCGACTACACCCGCAAGGGGTTCGTCCACGGGCGCACCGTGCGGCTGATGACGGTCTCGGTGCGGCCGGGCCTGCCCAACGGCGCCGCGTCGGGTTTCCTGTCCTCGATCATCCGCGAGCCGCTGGCCGGGCAGCAGGCGGTCTGCCCGGTAGGGCCGGAGCTGGCGGTCGCGCTGTCCTCGCCGGAGGCGGGCATCGACGGCCTGCTGGCGGCGGCGGTGACCGCGCCGGAGCGCTGGGGCGCACCGACCGCGGTCAACCTGCCCGCGCTGCACGTCACCGTGGGCGACATGGTGGCGGCGCTGGCCGCCGTGGCCGGGAGCGAGGTGACCCGGCTGATCCGCTGGGAGCCCGACGAGCAGGTCGCGGCCATCGTCGGCAGCTGGCCCGCGCGGATCGACGCCGGGCGGGCGCGGGGCCTAGGGCTGGCCGCCGACCCGGACTACGAGACGGTGGTCCGGCGGTACATGGAGCGCTACGCCTAGCCGGCCGGGGCGGTGATGATGCCGTACTCGTGGATGCGGCGGTAGATCGTCGCCCGGGACATGCCGAGCGCCCGGGCCGCGCGGATCTTGTTGCCGCCGTGGTCAAGCAGTGACTGCACGATCGCGTCCCGCTCGATCGACTCCAGCGGCGACAGCACGCGGCGGGAGACCGTCCAGCACTCCGGGGGCAGGTCCTCCGGCATGATCTGGCCGACCCGGCGGCGCTGCACCACCTGCTTGAGCACCTGCCACAGCTGGGCGGTGTTGCCCGGCCAGGTGTGCCGCAGCAGCAGCTGCATGGCCGCGGGCGAGCAGCTCACCCGGCCCTGCTGGCTGAGCTTGCCGAGGAAGAACGGCACCAGGTCGCGCAGGTCCTCGCTGTGGTGGCGCAGCGGCGGCACCGCCACCGTGCCGGGGAACAGCCGCAGCAGGCTGGTCAGGTCGGTCCTGGCCGCGTCGCGGTCCAGGGTCACCGCCACCCGCAAGCCGGGCTGGCCGGGCTCCCGGGCGCCCTTGGCCTCGGCGAGCGCGTCCGCGACCGCCCGGGCCTGATAGGCGGACAGCAGGTGCGCGTGCCGCAGCACCAGCATCCCGCTGCCCTGCGACAGCTCGGCCCTGATCAGGTTCAGGCACTCGGGTGGCTTGCCCATGTCGGCGACATCGATGATGTGGAACGACGCCGCCGGGTCGCGCCGCTGGTGCACGGCGCGGATGAGCGCCAGCTTGCCCGCGCCCGGCTCGCCTTCCAGCGCCAGCCACTCGCCCCGCGCGTAGCTGGCCTCGGCGTGCCGGCAGGCCCGCCGCCAGGTGGCGGCGCTGCCGACCAGGCCGGGCAGGGTCATGGCGGCGGCCCGGGAGACCATCGTCTCGCCGGGCGGGGTGCCGGGCTGGGCGATCAGCTTGACGTGCACCACCCCGTCGACCAGCGGCGCAGGCTCGGCCGTGGCGGCGACCAGGCCGTGCTCGCCGACCGGGCGGCAGAACATCCGGGCGATCGCGCCGCTGGGCAGGTCCACGGTGACCGCGCCCGGCGGGCGGAGCCGGCCGCGCACAGCCGCGGCCGCGGCCTCGGCGGTCAGCGCCTCGGTGGCCTGCGAGATCAGCGCGGCCTGGTCGGCGGGGGACAGCGCCTTCCTGGCGTGGTCGTTGAGCATGACCACGTCGTTGCCGAGCGCGAGCACGATGCCGCCGGTATGCCGGCAGGCCCGGGTGTACTCCTGGAGCAGCCGCAGGTCGCGGCTGTTGCTGGTCTGGGTCAGCGACTGGTTGAGCTGGTCGGCGGTGGACCGGACCAGCGACAGCATCAGCGGGTCGGCGTCCCGGCGCCAGCAGGTCAGGTCGATGACGCCGATCGTCTTACCGGACACCGGGTCGCGCAGCGGCACCCCGGCGCAGGCCATGCCCTCCAGCCGCTCCGCGTAGTGCTCGTGGCCGAACACGTGGGCCGGGCCGCCCGATTCCAGGGCGGTCCCGATGCCGTTGGTGCCGACGACGTCCTCGGCGTAGGAGAAGCCGGGCACCAGCAGGATCCGGTCAAGCTGGCGTTCCAGCTCGGCGTCGCCGGTGAAGCGGCGCAGCACCAGGCCGCTCGCGTCGGTCAAGATGATGCTGATCGGCTGCCCGTCTAGCTGCTCGAACAGGTGGCGGAGCACCGGCTCGGCCGCGCGGGCCAGGTTGGTTTCCAGGTCAGGGTCGCCCAGGTAGCTCAGGTCGAGGCGGTTGGCGGCGACGTTCCACTCCCTCGAGCGCCACCAGGACGCGAGGATCGGCTCGCGGACCACCGCCCTGTCCACCGGCTCGGCGGCCAGGAAGCGGTCCCTGGCCTCGGCCAGCGGATCGCGGCCGCCTGGCAGCCGCGGCGGAGGCACGCTCGCGTCGACCTCGTCACCCGGGGGCAGGCTCGCCCCGCCAGCGGGTGAGCCACCGCCTGGTGCCCCGCCGTGCAGCCTCGTTGATGCACGTCCCATTTCTTCGCCTCCCCCTGCTCGTTCAGTCGGAGGACCCGTCACGCGCGCACCGGTTGGTTACCCCCGCGTTTCACAAAGTATGCCCACTTCTCACCTGCACTGTCTCAACTTGAGATCCGCGGCGCAATCGGGTCGGCGTCTGCTCAGCCGCATGGACACCAGCGACGACGCGGCCCGCGACCCGCGGGCCCCAGAAGAGACCTACAACCCCTGGACCATCGTCCACCTGGTCTTCCGTCACCTGGCCGAAGAGGGCTTGCACCCGGTGCTCGGTGAGGCAGGCGACCCGGGGGCGCCCGCCGCCGCGCTGCTGACGGCGCTAGGCATCACCCCGCACCTAGAGGGTAATAAACAGGTAACAAATCGTGTGCACGATGACCTCGCCCGCCTCAGGGAGGCCTACGAGTCCGGGCACATTTGATAAACTGATCACTCCCGGTGACTACCAGGACCGGAAGATGGCCCGCAGTCCGCGGGGCAAGGCAGGCTCTCGAACCGGAGGGCTACTTGTCTCAGGTTGAGAGCACAACCGGGCTGGTTCCGAGGTGTGATCTGCCACACAAGGACTTTCCCAGCTAGGGAGGGATGCTGATGAGCCGCCAGAGCGTGGCCAAGGCCCACCAGAAGATCCAGGAGCTCTCCTGGGAACCGCAGTACCACACCCCGGTGAGCCACTACGGAACGGACTACACGTTCCAAAAGGCCCAGAAGAAGGACCCGCTCAAGCAGGTTCTCAGGTCCTACTTCCCGATGCAGGAGGAGAAGGACCACCGGGTATACGGCGCGCAGGACGGCGCGATCCGCGGCAACATGTTCCGCCAGGTGCAGGAGCGTTGGATGGAATGGCAGAAGCTGTTCCTGTCCATCATCCCGCTCCCGGAGATCTCCGCTGCCCGCGCGATGCCGCTGCTGTTCCGCACGGTTCCCAACCCGGAACTCCACAACGGCCAGGCGATCCAGATGATCGACGAGGTACGCCACTCGACGATCCAGCAGAACCTCAAGCGCCTGTACATGAACAACTACATCGACCCGGCCGGCTTCAACTCGAGCCTGCGTAACTTCCAGAACGACTACTGCGGCACCATCGGCCGTCAGTTCGCGGAGGGCTTCATCACCGGCGACGCCATCACGGCCGCGTCGATCTACCTGACCATCGTCGCCGAGACGGCGTTCACGAACACCCTGTTCGTCGCCATGCCGGCCGAGGCCGCCGCCAACGGGGACTACCTGCTGCCGACGGTCTTCCACAGCGTCCAGAGCGACGAGTCGCGGCACATCTCCAACGGGTACGCGACCCTGCTCATGGCGCTGAGCGACGAGTCCAACCACCAGCTGCTCGAGCGCGACCTGCGCTACGCCTGGTGGAACAACCACGCGGTGGTGGACGCGGCCATCGGCACGTTCATCGAGTACGGCACCAAGGACCGGCGCAAGGACCGCGAGTCCTACGCCGAGATGTGGCGCCGCTGGATCTACGACGACTACTACCGCAGCTACCTGGTGCCGCTCGAGAAGTACGGCCTGGTCATCCCGCACGACCTCATCGAGGAAGCGTGGAACCGGATCTGGAACAAGGGCTACGTGCACGAAGTCGCGCAGTTCTTCGCCACCGGATGGCTCGCCAACTACTGGCGGATCGACCCGATGACCGACAAGGACTTCGAGTGGTTCGAGTACAAGTACCCGGGCTGGTATGACAAGTACGGCGCCTGGTGGGAGAACTACAACCGCCTGTCCACGCCGAACGGTCACCACCCGATCGTCGCCGAGAGCGTCGACTACGAGTACCCGCACCGCTGCTGGACCTGCATGGTCCCCTGCCTGATCCGCGAGGACATGGTGATGGACCAGGTCGACGGGCAGTGGCGGACCTACTGCTCGGAGCCGTGCCACTGGACCGACGCGACGGCCTTCCGGCCGACGTACCAGGGCCGCGAGACCCCGAACATGGGCCAGCTCACCGGCAAGCGCGAGTGGGAGACGCTGTACCACGGCTGGAACTGGGCCGATGTCGTCTCCGACATGGGCTACGTCCGCGACGACGGCAAGACCATGGTCGCGCAGCCGCACCTCAACCTGGACGACCCGAAGAAGATGTGGACGCTGGACCACCTGCGCCGCATGCCGGAGGTCCAGTCGCCCAACGTGCTGCTCAACCAGATGACCGACGAGCAGCGCGCGGCGTTCGTCGCCCACTACAACGCGAGCGGTCCCGCAGGCCGTCCCGCCCCCGCCGCGAGCTAGAAGGCCAAAAACCTTTTAGCCCGAACGGTTCCGTGTTTCACCTGGAACCGGCCCCGCTCAGTCCAAGTGAGCGGGGCCGGCCAGGGGGAGCTTAACAAGGGGTAGCCAGTGACCGAGAAGCACAAGGTGCGCTTCGAACCCGTCGGCATCGACATCGAGGTCGACGAGAACCAGACGATCCTGCGGGCCGCGGCCGAGCAGGGCATCATGCTCATGCACGGCTGCAAGGAAGGTCAGTGCGCCGCGTGCAAGTCCTTCGTCCTGGAAGGCGAGGACATCGAGCACGACAAATACTCCACGTTCGCGTTGCCCGACTACGAGAAGGAAGAAGGCTACACGCTGCTGTGTCGGGCGCACGCGTACGAGGACGTCACGATCGAGCTGCTGAACTACGACGCGGACATGATCCGCTCGGGCCTGCCGATCCAGCAGGCCGTAGCCGAGGTGGTGTCCAAGGACCAGGTAACGCGCGACATGCGTCACCTGGTCCTTCGCCTTATCGAGCCGGGTGAGGTCAAGTTCTTCCCCGGCCAGTACATGGACATCGCCGTACCCGGCACCGACCAGGTCCGGTCGTTCTCGATGGCCAACACCTCAAGCCGGGGCGGCCTGATGGAGTTCGTCATCAAGGTGTACCCGGACGGGCTGTTCTCGGAGTTCCTCGACCAGCGCCTGGCGGTCGGCGACCGCCTGGAGCTGACCGGCCCGTTCGGCGTTTTCACCCTGCGTGACTCCGACGCGGACCTGGTCTTCGTGGGCGGCGGAGCGGGGATGGCCCCGATCCTGTCCCTGCTCCGCTCCATGGCCGACCGCGGCATCCACCGCAAGGCCACGTTCTTCTACGGCGCCCGCACCCGCGACGACCTCTGCTTCGAGGACGAGCTGCGGTCGATCGCCGAGAAGCTGCCGAATTTCAGTTATATCCCGGCCCTCTCGCACCACGACCCTGACCACGGGGACTGGGCTGGCGAGACCGGCCTCATCACCGACGTGGTCAAGCGCCTGGCCGGGGGCCTGGCCGGCGCGCACGGCTACGTCTGCGGTCCGCCGCCCATGGTGGAGGCCGCGATCCCGCTGCTCGAGACGCTCGGCGTCCCGGAAAAGCGCGTCTATTACGACAAGTTCACGACGACGGGAGAGCCTAATGACTGAGACTCAACAGCAGAGCGTTCCCCAGCCACGGAGCGTTCCAAAGCCGGAATTCACCGACGCCGAAGCGGGCGCGCTGGAGTTCCCGGACTCGAACAACCGCCAGTTCACGTACTACAACGCGGCCAAGCGCAAGCGGTCGCACTACGAGGACGTGACCGTCGAGGTCCAGCCCGACCCGCGGCACTACCTGTCCCAGGGCTGGCTGTACGGGTTCGCCGACGGCATCGGCGGCTACCCGCTGGACTGGACGGTACTCAAGGCCTGGGGCTCCGACCGGCCCGAGCCCGAGCGCTACCCGGGGTCTGGCGGCAAGGGCTACGAGTGGCCCGCGCACGGCTGGCACGAGTTCCGCGACCCGAACGAGGAGTGGGAGCTCACCCTCTACCGCTACAACGCCAACGTCGTGCGGCAGCTCAACCAGAACGTGGACAACGCCCGCCAGGCCAAGGCGTTCGACCAGTGGAACCCGAACTGGATCCGCTTCGTCGAGCGGAACATCGGCGCGTGGATGCACGTGGACCACGGCCTCGGCCTTTACCTGTACGCGAACGCGCAGCGCCGGGCCCCCACGAACATGCACAACAACGCGATCTCGGTCAACTCGATGCACCGCATCCGCGCCGCCCAGGACATCGCGCTGTACCAGCTCACGCTGTCCGAGGAGGTGCCCGGCTTCGACGGCTCCGCGCACCTGGAGACGTGGAACTCCGACCCGGCCTGGCAGGGCGTGCGGGAGACCGCCGAGCAGCTCACCGGGATCTGGGACTGGGCCGAGGCGATCTTCGCCGCCAACGTGGTGTTCGAGCCGCTGGTCGGTGAGCTGTTCCGCAGCCAGCTGGTGCAGCAGATCGCGCCGCGCAACGGGGACTTCGTGACCCCGACCGTGGTCGGCGCGGCCGAGTACGACTTCGCCGAGCGGGACCTGCGCTACACCACGGCGATGTACGGCCTGCTCACCACCGACCGGGAGTTCGCCGACCAGAACAAGGCGGTCATGCAGGGCTGGCTGACCAGCTGGGTACCGCGCGCCATCGAGGCGGCCCGCAGGCTGCAGCCGCTGTGGTCGCAGACCGACATGAAGCCGCCGCGGTTCGAGGACAGCCTCGACGCGGCCAAGAGCCGGTTCGCCGGCATCGTGACCGACCTGCACCTAAACGTCCCGAGGGAGCTGGCCCAGTGACAACGCAACAGTTCAAGACGGCACCATCGCCGTACGAGTCGAACAACACCGCGTCCAACCGGTGCGGCTTCACGCTGATGAACAACCAGGTCGGCGAGGTAGTCGCTGAGGTCATGGCGACCAAGCCGAACGTGACAGGTGCGGTACCTGCCGTCGATGATCCGGGTCGACGCGGTCGGCCGGATGGACGTCGACTACGACGAGGTCTCCGAGGCCCTGGGGGAGGAGCCCGGCTTCTTCGACTCGGCCGAGTTCGAGGAGAACATGTCCACCCACTACGGCCGGATGATCCACCAGGACGACCGGACCATCATGGTCGCCAACCCGGAGGACGCCGCCGACGCCCTCGGCTTCGACCTGCGGCCCACCGCCTAGCGCGGCTTCGGCAGCGCGGGGAAAGCAAAAAACCGGTCAGTGCCGGGCGATCGTCGTCCGGCACTGACCGCCACACAAGGATCGGGATCCCGAGCGCGAGCCAGCGATGGCGGGAAAAACTTCAAGGAGGCGTTCGCCTTGTACGAGAAGGACGGCGAGAAGTACTTCATCGTCGATTCGCACATGCACTACTGGACCGCCGGGCCGGACAACTGGGTAAAGGGCGCCGAGCAGTACGCCAAGGGCTGGATCGAGTGCTTCCACGCCTACCAGCACCTCGGCCCGCCGGAGACCCACTGGCCGATCGAGAAGTTCATGTCCTACACCGAGGACGACCTGATGAAGGACGTCTTCGACGACGGGCACGTGGACGTCGCGGTCTTCCAGCCGACCTACCTGAAGGAGTGGTACGCCGAGGGGTTCAACACCACCGAGCGCAACGCGGCCCTGGGTGACAGGCACCCGGGCAAGTTCATCGCCAACACCCGGTTCGACCCGCGTGACGGCGACGAGGGCCTGGTGGCGCTGCGCCGCAACGTGGAGCGGTACGGCTCCACGGGCGTCAAGCTCTACACCGCCGAGTGGAACAACGGCTCGCGCGGCTACAAGCTGAGCGACCCGTCCTGCTACCGGTACCTGGAGGAGGCGCAGAAGCTCGGCATCAAGAACATCCACGTGCACAAGGGCCCGACGATCTGGCCGCTGGACAAGGACGCGTTCGACGTGTCGGACGTGGACCACGCCGCGACGGACTTCCCCGAGCTCAACTTCATCGTCGAGCACGTGGGCCTGCCGCGGATCGAGGACTTCTGCTTCATGGCCACGCAGGAGCCCAACGTGTACGCCGGCCTGTCGGTGGTCATCGGCGGACTGATGTACGCGCGGCCGAAGTTCTTCGCCAAGGTCATGGGCGAGCTGCTGTTCTGGGTCGGCGAGGACAAGATGACCTTCGGCAGCGACTACGGCATCTGGGAGCCGAAGTGGCAGGTCGAGGGGTTCGTCGACTGGCAGATGCCGGATGACGAGGACCTCTCGGACTACGCCAAGCTCACCACCGCCACCAAGAAGAAGATCCTCGGCCTGAACGCGGCCAAGCTCTACGGCATCAAGGTGCCGGAAGAGTGCCAGCTGCCGGCGGCCGCCGGCGAGCCCGCCGCCCAGGACGACGCCCAGCTGGTCACGGGGTCATGACCGCTACCGCAACTGACGGACGCCTCTCGGGGGGCCGGCGTTCCCGGCCCCCCGGGGGCGTGTCCGGTGCGGCACTCGCAGCGTTGGCCACGGTGCGCGACCCGGAGCTTGACGAGCCCATTACCGCCCTGGGGTTCGTCGCGTCGTGCGTGGTCTCCACTGAGGGGCAGGCGGAGGTCCGGCTCCGCCTGCCGACCTACTTCTGCGCCCCGAATTTCGCCTTCCTCATGGTGGCCGACGCCTACGACGCGGTCATCGGGGTGCCCGGGGTCACGGCGGCCGAGGTGGTGCTGGACGACCACTTCGCCTCCGACGCGATCAACGCCGGCGTCGCCGCCCAGGCCGGCTTCGTCCGCTCCTTCCAGGGTGAGGCGTCGGCCGAGCTAGGCGAGCTGCGGGCCCAGTTCCTGCGCAAGGCGGTCATGGCGGGCACCGACCTGGTGTGCCGGCCCCTGGTCGCCGCCGGGGTGACCCCGGCCGGGCTGGTCTCGCTGACCCTCGGGGCCGTGCCCGCCTCCCGCGAACTGGACCGCCTGCGGCAGCGCCGCGCCGAGCTGGGCCTGCCGGCCGGCGATGACGCCCCGCTGCTCATCGACCCGGCTACCGGGGAGCGGATCGCCGAGCCGGGGGTCCCGCTGCACCTGCGCAAGGCCCGCGTCACCCGGACGGGGATCGAGGCCAACACCTCGATCTGCTCCGGCATGTTCCGGGCCCGATACCCAGACGGCTGGACCACCTAGGAGGGCAACCATGCCACGGACGCGGGAGGTTCAGGCGCACCAGGGTGTGCCTGGGCCTTCAGCGTCACCGACAACTCAACAGCCAACACAGTTCACGGATCGGGAGAACCAGTGAAGGCAGTAAGAATCCATAAGTTCCACGAGACACCGGTGATCGACGAGGTAGCCGAGCCGAAGGTCACGGGGCCGCTCGACGTGATCGTCAAGATCGGCGGCGCGGGCGTGTGCCGCACCGACCTGCACATCATCGAGGGCCAGTGGGACAGCAGGATGGGCACGCCGCTGCCCTACACCCTCGGCCACGAGAACGCCGGCTGGGTGCACGAGGTCGGCTCGGCCGTCACCAACGTCGCCGTCGGCGACACGGTGATCCTGCACCCCACCCCGACCTGCGGCCTGTGCCGGGCCTGCCGGGCCGGCGACGACATGCACTGCGAGAACTCCACGTTCCCCGGCCTGTCCACCGACGGCGGCATGGCCGAGTACCTGCTGACCTCGGCCCGGGCCTGCGTCAAGCTCGACCCGAAGACCCAGCCGAAGGACGTCGCTGCCCTCGCCGACGCGGGCATCACCGCCTACCACGCGGTTCGCAAGGCGCTGCCGCTGCTCTACCCCGGCACCACCGCCGTGGTCATCGGGGCCGGGCGGCCTCGGCCACATCGGCGTCCAGTGCCTGGCCGCCCTGTCCGCGACGAACATTATCGTCGTCGATCGCAACCCGGAGGCGCTCAAGCTCGCCGGGCAACTCGGCGCGGCGCACACGGTGGTCGCCGACGGCAAGCACACCGACGCGGTGAAGGAGCTGACCAACGGCCAGGGCGCGCACGTCGTCCTCGACTTCGTGGCCGAGCAGGGCGCGGAGATGGACGCCTGGAACATGACCAGGCCGGGTGGCTCCTGCTTCGTGATCGGCTACGGCGGCACGGTCACCATCCCGACCCTGGACATCATCTCCACCGAGCGCAACATCATCGGCAACATCGTCGGCACCTACAACGAGCTGGCCGAGCTGATGGCCCTCGCGCAGGCGGGCAAGGTCACCCTGCACACCAAGGCCTATCCGCTGACGGCGGCCAGGGACGCCCTCGCCGACCTGGACGCCGGCCGCGTCCGCGGCCGGGCCATTCTCGTACCGGAGTAAGCACGCGCCCGTTCTTAATCCCGGCGAACCCTTCAATTTTGCAGATTCGGCAAAGTTTAAACCGCAAAATCGAACAGCAAAATGAAAGAGTTCGCTAAATCTTCAAAGGAGAGGAGAAGAGCAGCCATGGCAAAGGAATTGCGCTTCGGCGCAGAGGCGCGGGCACTGTTGCTGGCCGGGGTGGACCAGCTGGCCGAGGCGGTCAAGTCGACACTCGGACCCAAGGGCCGCAACGTGATCCTGGAGAAGATGACCGGCTCGCCGGTGGTGACGAACGACGGGGTGACGATCGCCCGCGAGATTCACCTGAAGAACCAGTTCGCCAACATGGGCGCGCAGCTGGTCAAGGAAGCCGCGATCAAGACCAACGACGTGGTCGGCGACGGCACCACGACCGCCACGGTGCTCGCCCAGGCGATGATCCGCGAAGGGATGCGCGCGATCGACGGCGGCGCCAACCCGGTCCTGGTCAAGCGGGGCATCGACCTGGCCGTGGGCCGGCTGGATGAGTACCTGCAGTCGGTCGCGCACCCGGTCGAGTCGGAGGAGGACTACACCCGCGTCGCCGCGATCTCGGCCAACGACGACTACCCGGTCGGCTCGGTCATCGCCAAGGCGCTGCACACGGTGGGTGGCGGCGGCATCGTGACCGTCGAGGACTCGCCCGTCGCCGGGATGGGGGTCGACTTCGTCGAGGGCTTCCAGTTCGACAACGGGTACCTGTCGCCCTACCTGGTGACGAACCCGGCGGCGCTCGAAGCGGTCCTCGAGGACCCGTACATCCTGCTCTGCAGCGAGAAGATCACCAAGGTCCAGCAGCTCATGCCGGTGCTGGACAAGGTCATGCGCAACCCGCGGCCGCTGGTCATCATCGCGGAGAACGTCGAGGGCAGCGCCCTGTCGATGCTGGTGCACAACCACGTGAACGGCATCTTCCAGTGCGTGGCGGTACGCGCCCCCGGCTTCGGGGACCGGCGGCTGCACAAGCTGGAGGACATCGCCGCGCTCACCGGCGGCGCCGTCTACAGCAAGCACTCCGGGTTCTCGCTGGAGACGATGACCACCGAGCACCTGGGCCGGGCCCGCCAGGTCCGGGTCACCGCGGACAACACGGCGATCATCGGCGGCGGCGGCTCGTCCGAGGCGGTCGACTTCCGGCTCGGGCAGATGCGGGCCGAGCTGGAGCGGGCCACCTTCGGCATCGACGAGGACGTGCTGACCGAGCGGATCGGTGCCCTGTCGGGCAAGGTCGCGGTCATCCGGGTCGGCGCCCCGACCGCGGCCGAGCTCAACGAGCTGCGCCACCGGGTCGAGGACGCGCTGTCCGCGACCCGCGCGGCGATGGCCGAGGGCATCGTGGCCGGCGGCGGGTCGGCCCTGCTGCACGCGCTCGGCGCGCTGGACAACGTCTCCAGTGACTTCGACGTGACCGGCGATTACGCTATCGGGGTGGAGATCGTCCGCCGGGTGCTGCCCGAGCCGGCGACGCTGATCGCCGCCAACGCCGGCTACGACGCCGACAAGGTGGTGGCCGAGTCGGCCACGCTCGGAGTCGACGAGGGCTTCGACGCCCTGTCCGGCCGGCACGGCAACATGATCGAAATGGGCATCATCGACCCGCTCCGGGTCGTCCGCTCCGCCCTGGCCAACGGCGCCTCGGTCGCCGGGCTGCTGCTCACCACCAACACGCTGGTGGCCGAAGAGCAGACCCCGTGGGGCGGCTCAGCCGCACTGATGACCGAGTACGGGTCGCTGGACGAGGGCCTGCACCAGCCGTCGCCCGACGCGTCGACCCCGCAGTCCCTCGGTCTCGGACCGTCGGTTGGCTGATACGGTCATAGCCGCCCAGCAGGCCCTAGCCGGAAAACGGCGGGGCCTGCGGGCGGTAATGCCCTTTCTCGGGCCCGCGTTCATCGCCTGCGTCGCCTACGTCGACCCGGGCAACTTCGCCACCAACGTGGCCGCCGGCGCAGAGTTCGGCTACGCCCTCGGCTGGGTGGTGCTCACCGCCAACCTGATGGCGATGGTCATCCAGTCGCTGTCGGCCAAGCTGGGCATCGCCACCGGCAAGTCCCTGCCCGAGGTGTGCCGCGACCGGCTGCCGAAGTGGGCGGTCCGCTTCCTGTGGGTCCAGGCTGAGCTGGTGGCGATGGCCACCGACCTGGCCGAGTTCACCGGTGCCGCGCTCGGGCTGCACCTGGTCTTCGGCCTGTCGATCTGGACGTCGGCGCTGCTCGCCGCGCTGGCCACGTTCGCGGTCCTCGCCCTGGAGGTGTACGGGTTCCGGCGGCTTGAGGCGGCGATCACCGTGCTGGTCGGCGTGGTCGTGCTGGCGTTCTGCCTGGAGCTGTGGCTGAGCCGGCCGCAGCCCGGCGCGGTCGCCCAGGGCGTGTTCGTGCCCCAGCTGCCCGGCGGCGCGGCCCTGCTGGCGGTGTCGATCGTCGGCGCGACCGTGATGCCGCACGTCATCTACCTCCACTCGGCCCTGGTCCGCCGCCGGGTCACCGGCGGCGATGACCAGGCCAAACGGCGCATCTTCCGCTTCGAGATCATCGACGTGGTGTGCGCGATGGGCCTGGCCGGGCTGATCAACCTCTCCATGCTGGCCATGGCCGCGGCGGTGTTCTTCACCCGCGGCGACACCTCGGCGGGCGAGGACCTCGGCGCCATCGTCGCCGGGCTCAACAACTTCATCGGCGATCACGCGGGCATGTTGTTCGGCATCGCGCTGCTGGTGTCCGGCATCGCCTCCTCGTGCGTCGGCACCATGTCCGGCCAGGTGGTGATGGAGGGCTTCCTGCACCGCCGCATCCCGGTCTTCCTGCGCCGCGCGGTCACCATGCTGCCCGCCCTGGTGCTGCTCGCGGTCGGCTTCAACCCCACACGCGCGCTGGTCCTGTCCCAGGTCTTCCTGTCCTTCGGCATCCCGTTCGCACTGATCCCGCTGGTCGCGTTCACCGCCAACCGCAAGCTGATGGGCTCGCTGGTCAACCGGGTGCGGACCAACATCGCCGCGTTCATCATCACCGCGATCATCGTCGGGCTCAACGTCTACCTGCTCGCCACCTTCTAGGGACGTCTTCCTGGCCGCTGGCGAGCGGATGGCCTACCGGCTGGGTCAAGACGGCTTCAGCCGGGGATGCCACGAGGAAGCGAAGGCGCTGATTCACTGGGTCCTGGCTCTCGACGCGCAGCGCACCGCGTTCTCGGAAGGGCGCGAGATCGCCCGCCGGGTTAGGCGAAGATGTCATTGGTGGGTTCCCTGCCACCGCTCTATGTCGCCCCGCGCCTCGTTGCGCGATCAGCTCCGCGGAACCTAGAACCGACGCCCGCTCGCGCCAACACTGCAGAATGTTATCGACATCCGACAATGGGCTATTGACGGGATGACATGTGCTGATATAAAAACGGGGAGCATACGGCCGCGCGATGACATGAGTCTGCGTAAGGAATTCCAATGTTACCGCAGTTTTTATCGGTGCTAGATCGGCATTGGCTTCCAAGATTCACGGGGTGGCTCAGGTCACGCGACAGGGCTCACCGAAGGGAACATCATGAACACGGTACGGAAACTGCCGGTCCTGGCCGCGGCACTGGCCGCCGCACCCTCGGGGCTGGCGGCATGGTCCTCAGCGCAGGCGTAGCACCAGCATCTGCCTCCGTCCGCCCCGGCGTCGCCGCCACAACTAGGCCGGACACCATACTGGACATCAGCAAATCCGCAACGATGGCTGGCACTACGGACGATCACAATGTGAGCTGCGTGCTGAAGAAGCCGCCGTCCGGCGCGGGCGTCAATGGCGCAGTCATCGATCTGGACCGCAGACACCCAGGGGGATCACACCGGCACCACTTCGGACGGTGGCATCGTTACGTTCACGGTTACCGTCAATAAGGGCACGTCGGCGTCATTCCAGTGTATCTTCCCAGGTAACCGCAGCTTCGTCGGCTCGACGAGCGATTTTATCACGGTGACGACGCCGTAATCGAATGGGTGCGGCGCGCCTGAGTGAGCACGCCGGTCAGGCGCCGAGCGTGTATGGTCCTGCTTAATGCCGGGGTAGGGTATACACCCACGTCTCCGCCGTACTGGCCCGCGCACCAACGGGGCACCCACCCGCCCGTAACCCCGCACGCCACCCGCGCAGGAGCAGGCATGGCCGACAGCAAGGACCTCGTGTCACTCGTATCGCCTGGTTCCCGGAGCATCCGCGAGTGAGCTACGGATGGCGCCGTGACACCGGGATCATTGCCGAAGTCTGCGATGAATGCGGCTTCGACAGCCGCCGCGTCCACGACCTCGCTGAGGCGCGCGGACAGGTCGCCCCCCGCGCCAGACAATCGCGAACTAGGCAATGATCCTGCCTGTCGGGCTCGCGAGAGCACGACCGCGCGGCCTGGGGCGACCATCGAGCGCGACGACCGCGCGTCCGGTATCCCGGCCCATCGCGTGACGCCGCACCCCGTCCCACCCCGGCCGAGGTCAGCTTCTACGGCGGCGTAGCGCGCAAGCCCTAGGGGTCAGGTCTCTGCGGCATACCGGGCTGACCGTTCAGAGCGGGTCGAGAGGGGCAGGCGCGTGCGTCCGGCGCGCGCCCGGGAGGATCATGGGAGCATGACCTCCAAGATTCAGCAGATCCCCCTGCAGACGATCGACGGCGCCGCCGCCACCCTCGGCGACTACCAGGGCGACGTGCTGCTCGTCGTGAACGTCGCGTCCAAGTGCGGCCTCACGCCCCAGTACGAGGCACTCGAAGCCGTCCACGAGCGTTACCGCGACCAGGGTTTCCGCGTCCTCGGCTTCCCGGCCAACGACTTCGGCGCGCAAGAGCCCGGCACGAACGAGGAGATCAGCGAGTTCTGCGGCACCACCTACGGCGTCCAGTTCCCGATGTTCTCGAAGATCGTGGTGACCGGCGAGGACAAGCACCCGTTGTACGCCGAGCTGACGAGCGCGGTGCCCGAGGCCGAGGGCGACAAGGAGGGCTTCCGCAACAACCTCAAGGGCTACGGGATGACTCCGACCGAGGACCCCGAGATCCTCTGGAACTTCGAGAAGTTCCTCGTCTCCCGTGACGGCGAGGTCGTCGCCCGCTTCGCGCCGAGCGTCGTCCCCGATGATGACCTGATCACGTCCGCCGTCGAGCGCGAGCTACAGTCCAGCTAGCGCCCCCGCTCCACCACCACCCCCCGCCCCAGCCCGGCCGAGGTCAACTTCCACGGCGGCGTCGCCCGCTAGTCCTGAACGCCGGGCCGGGCGGAGGGCCGGGCATCTCTCGGGCACCTGTCCTGGTTGTGTAATAGCAGCGTTAGCTGCATAATGCTGCTATGAGTGTGTCCATTACGGTCCGAGATGTTCCCGACGAGACCAGGAACGAGCTCGCTGCCCGCGCCGCCCTAGCCGGACGGTCCCTTCAGGAGTACCTCCGGGCCAGGCTCATCGAGCTTGCGGGGCAGCCTGATTCTGAGGCGCTGGTAGCGCGCATCCGTGCGCGCAAAGCCGCCCATCCCGTGTCGCTTACCGCCGAGCAGATCATCGCCTTCCGCGACGAGGATCGCCGGTGACTCTGGTCGTCGACGCCTCCATGGTGGTCGTCGCGCTCATCGACAGCGGGGCGGACGGCAGGTGGGCCGAGGCCTTGCTGGCCAGCGATTCGCTGGCGGCCCCTCATATGATGACGGCCGAGGCTGCGAATATCCTGCGCCGCTCTGCCGTCACCGGCGCCATTTCCGCGGAACAGGCATCGCTGGCTCACGCCGACCTGCTCGACTTGCGCGTGGAAATGTTCCCTTACGGGCCTTTCGCAACAAGAGCATGGGAACTCCGGCACAACGTAACCTGCTATGACGCCTGGTACGTCGCGATAGCGGAAGCCCTCGGCGTGCCGCTTGCCACGCTAGACGCCCGGCTCGCGAACGCGCCCGGACCCCGCTGCCGGTTCATGGTCCGCGGAGCACCCAGCTAAGGGCAGGCGCATCCGCTGCCGCTTATCAGCATTCAGCGATATTGCCTATTGGTGATATCAATCAGCAAGCCAGATGGCCGCGGGAGAGGGCGTCGACCTCGCGCAGGGCGTCGGGGAGGCGGAACGGGCCGCTCATCTGGCGGACCAGGTCGGCGGCGTCGGTGGCGGGCAGGCCTGCTGCGGTGACGTAGAGCGGGCGGGTGGCCTGGCCGCGGGTGACAGGGATGGCGTGGGTGGCGGCGGCGAAGCGGGTCTTGGCGACGCCGATGACCGGCAGGGCCAGCTCGGCGTGCACGTGGCTGCCGAGGCCGGGCCTGCCGTCCGGGGCCAGGTCCACGTAGCCGTCGATGACCAGCAGTTCCAGGCTGGTGACGCCGGCTAGAACGGCGCGCAGCGCCGGCAGCTCCCGCTGGTAGAACTGGCCGGACTGGTAGGGGGCGGCCTCGGGAAGGAAGGCGGTCTTCCTGGCCGCGACCTGCGCGAACCCCCGGTCGGCGGCCAGGACCAGCGCGGCCCGGGCCCCGCCGGCGGCGGGGTAGTACACGTCCACGGCGCCGAAGGCGGCCCCGCCGCCAGGCTCGGTTTCCGGCGCCTGCATGACCATAAGCATGTCAGGCGAACGGCGGTGCCCGGGCCGTTGCCGTGGCCCCGCGCGTCAGGCTCGGCCGCCTCCCGAGGCGCTCAGCCTTCGGCCGACGAGCCGGCGTCGCGGCGGGCGGCGGCGAGGGCGGACAGGCCCCAGACGACGGCGACCAGGCAGGCGGCGCCGACCAGCGGGCCGCGCCCGGCCAGTTCGCCGCCAGCGGGTCGGGCGCCCGCGGTGGTGTGGCTGATCGCCGCGTTGGCCGGCGAGATGCCGGCCACCAGGGCGAAGACGATGGCGGCCAGGGTGCTCAGCATGGCCGCGGCCCGGTGGCGCAGCAGCGGCGGGTTGCACAGCGCGCCGGCCGCGGAGCCGACCAGCAGGCAGACCAGGGCGATGAGCAGGCCCGCGACGACGATGCCGGGTGGTCCGCGGCGGCGGCGAGCTTGGCACCGAGCCCGCCCTGCGGCGGCCGAAGAGGCCGACCGGGCGATGAGGATGCCGAGCAGCGTGGCCAGCGACGGCCAGGACCGCGCCGCCGCCCAGCGGCACCAGCAGCGCCGCTAGCTGGGCCCTGGCCGGGCCGGCCGCGGCGGCCACGCAGGCGCGGGCGGCGTCCGGCTCCACGGTCAGCATGGAGCGGGTGGCGAAGGCGGTGACCGGGACAAGCATGGCGCCGCTCCAGTCGAGCGTCTGCGCCAGCGTGGCCGACCCGGCCGCGCCGACCGCGATCAGCAGCCCGTAGGCGATCAGCGGGAAGATCCACCGGTGCGACCGCAGCCCGAGCGCGGCCTGGTAGCGCAGCAGTGCCCTCACGAGCCCGCCGTCCGCTCGCCGTCCGCGGCCGCTGTCCGCGGCCGCGTCCGCCGGGCCGTCGAGCGTCGACCGACACCGACAGCACCCGCGTCCCCGCGATGGCCCTGACCTGGCGCAGCACGCCGTCGGCGTCGGCGGTCTCCAGGCGGATCGTGACCCGGTCCGTCCTGGCGGCTGCACCGGTGCCGGGCTTCGTGCCGGCCCCGCCAGCACGGTGACCTCGCCGGACCCGTCGAAGTGCCAGCGCTCGTCCTCACGCCCGGCCAGCCGGGCCGGGTCGTGGTCGACGAACAGCACCCGGCCGCCGGCCGCCACGCGCTCGGCGACGGCGGCGTCAAGCTCGCCGCGGGCCGCCTGGTCCAGCCCGGTCCACGCCTCGTCAAGCACCAGCAGGCCGGGGGAGGGCAGCAGGGCCTGGGTGATGGCCACCTTCTGGCACATGCCCTTGGACATCGACCGCAGCGGCTGGTCGGCGTAGGCCGCCGCGCCGAGCCGGTCCAGCCACCCGTCCACCGCCCGGGCGGGGGCGTCGCCGCGCAGCCCGTGCACCCGGGCCAGGTGCAGCAGGTACTCCCGGCCGGAGAACGGCAGGCCGCCGGGGAACCGCTCGGGCACGTACCCGCAGTGCGGCCGCCCGGTGACCCGCCCGGCCGACGGCCGCGACACGCCCGCGACCACCCGCAGCAGGGTCGACTTGCCTGACCCGTTCCGGCCGTCCACCCGGATCAGCCGCCCGCCGGGCACGTCGGCGGACACGCCGCGCACCACCCAGGGCCGCCGCGCCCCGTACCGCTTCCCCACCGCATCGAGCCGCACCAGCGTCACCTCCGGGAACAGGGTAGCGACGGCCGGGCGCGCGGCAGATCAACCGAACGGATACCCCGGTGCGCGGCCCCGCCTTGGTATGTCACGAAATGATGCAACACTGGCCGCAAACGCGCTAAAGGCCGTCACACAAGGAGCCGGGCGGTAGACAATGAGACGCGCGTTCAATGACAGATGCCTGCCCGCGGATGGCCAATACACCTGACGACGCACCGGGCACGCGGCGGGATCCCAGAGGCGGTTACATGAGTGTTATCGAAACGGCGGGCGCGCGCGTCCTCGCCGGCCACACGGGCGCGGTCAACTCGGTGGCCTTCAGCCCTGACGGTGCCCGGCTCAGCACCGCCAGCGAGGACAAGACGGCCCGCGTGTGGAACTCCGCCACGGGCGAGCTGGTGCACACGCTCAGCGGGCACGGCGACGCGGTGTTCGCCGCCCCGTTCAGCCCGGACGGCAGCAAGATCGCCACCGTCAGCGCCGACCTGACCCCCCGGCTGTGGGACGCGCGCACCGGGGCCGGCCTGCGCGAGCTGACCGGGCACACGGTGGCCGTGTTCGGCGTCGCCTTCAGCCCGAACGGCCGGGTGCTCGCCACCACCAGCTACGACGAGACCATCCGCCTGTGGGACACCTCGACCGGCACCAGCCTGCACGTCCTCGAAGGGCACAGCGACATCGTCTACGGCGCGGCGTTCAGCCGGGACGGCTCCATGCTCGCCACCGCCAGCGGCGACGGCACCACCCGGCTGTGGAACGCCGGCACCGGGGCCTGCCTGCGGGTACTCACCGGGCACACCGGCATCGTGTCCGCCGTGGCGTTCAGCCCCGACGGCGCGCTGATCGCCACGGCCAGCTTCGACGGCACCGCGCGGCTGTGGGAGGTCGCCACCGGCAACTGCGCGCGGATCCTCACCGGCCACTCCGACACGGTCTGGTCGATCACGTTCAGCCCGGCCGAACGGGTGGTCGCCACGGCCAGCGAGGACGCCACCGCCCGGGTATGGGACGCGGCCGCCGGCACGCTCGTCCGCACCCTGGAGGGCCACACCGACTCCGCGTTCGTCGTCGCCTACAGCCCGGACGGCAAGCTGATCGCCACCGCCAGCTCCGACACCACGGTGCGCATGTGGGAATCGGCGAGCGGCAAGTGCGTCCGCACCCTGGAGGGCCACGCCGGCGCGGTGAGCGCCGTGTCGTTCAGCCCCGCCGACCGGGTGCTGGCCACCGCGAGCACCGACGAGACCGCCCGCATCTGGTCGCTGTAACTCTCCCGGGGAATGATCCCCCCGGGGACCCCCAAATCATGGGGGAGCCCCTCGCCCGTTGCCCCTCGCCGGGCGGCACCCGGGACGACGCCTTCGCTAGTGCGGGATGATGGCGTAGGTGACGAGCGCGGCGGCCGCGCCGAGCAGCGCGCCCGCGATCACCTGGGCGTTGGTGTGGTCCTTAAGTTTCACCCGTGACCAGGCGGTCACCGCGACCAGCAGGTAGGCGGGCAGCAGCGCCGGGCCGAACAGCAGCGCCAGGATCGTCACCGACGCGCCGGCGACCGCGCAGTGGATGGAGATCTTCCACACCGTGGTGATCGCGGCGAGCAGGGCGACGCTGGCGAGCATGCAGCCGAAGTAGCCGGTCAGCTCGCCCGGCGCGCCGAAGCCGACCAGCAGCGCCAGCCCGGCGGCCACCGAGGCGATGATGAACGTCAGCACGATGAGCCGGGGCCGCTTCGCCCCGACGTAGCGGTCGGCCCACTGGCCGCGCCGGATGCCACGGTTGATGAAGACCGTCGGCAGCACCCCGGCGAAGAACGCGGCCACCGCGCCCCAGCCCAGCCCCCGGGCGCCGTCGGCGTGCCAGCCGACGGCGAGGGTGGTGGCGATGATCCAGTTCTTCGGCTCCAGCAGGTACGAGGCCCACTCCGCCGGTGACCGGCGGCTCACTGCGTCTTCACGGTGATTAGGCAATCATCCGACCGGCCCGGCTGGCAAGATCCTCGCCGGGGAGTCGGCGACGGTTGTCGGGTCACCGGGCGGGGAGTCGCGTTCCAGGTGGCGCGACGAGGAGGGAGACGCTGCGGGCGCTCGTCCGGGCCGCCGAGGCCGACGCCGTGGTCAACGCCTGCGGGTACTGACGCCGGACTGGCCGCCGCTGAACACCGCCCGTAACCCTCCCCCCGGCTCGCCCCCGTTAACGGACGAGCCGAGATGCTGGTTGAAGGATCAACAAAGAGCTAGAATTAACCTATGGAGTGGCTCAGCGATGACCAGCAGGTGGCCTGGCGCCCGTTCGTCGCGCTGCTTATCCGGCTACCCGCCGCGCTGGACGCCCAGCTGCAGCGGGACGCGGGCGTGAATCACTTCGACTACCTGGTGCTGTCCAGCCTTTCCGAGGCGCCCGAGAGCACGCTGCGGATGAGCGAGCTGGCGGCGATCGCCAACAGTTCCATGTCCCGGCTGAGCCACGTGGTCGGCCGCCTGGAGGCCAAGGGCTGGGTGCGCCGCGAGTCGTGCCCAGGCGACGGGCGGTTCATCAACGCCGTGCTCACCGAGGACGGCCGGCGGAAATTGGTCGACACCGCGCCCGGCCACGTCGCCGCCGTGCGTGAGCTGCTGGTGGACGCGCTCACCCCGGAGCAGTTCGCGCAGCTCGGCGTGATCAGCACCCAGGTCCTGGCGGCCCAGGGGATCACGGTCGTGGTGCCGGACCCCAACGGCTGACCCGCGGTCCGTTCTTCCTCTCCTCGCGGTCACCACCGCCGTGCGACCGGGCGGCTGACCGCCGCAACCATCCCGGTGCGCGGGTCAGGCGGGCTGAGTAGCCGCCTTGCTGTCCTTGCTGTCGCCCTGCGGGGGAACCCGGGCCGCTGACCAGCAACGGACGATGTCGCGCATGGAGAGCAGGCCGATGATCTCCCGGCCGTCCACCACGACGAGGTGCCGGAAGCCGCCGCGCACCATGGCCGCCGCGGCGTCCTCGATGGTCCAGTCGCGCGCCGCGTAGACGAGATCGGAGGTGCAGTGGTCGTCGGCGACCTCGGTGTCCGGGCTCTGGCCGGAGGCGACGGACATGAGGATGTCCCGCTCGGTGATGATGCCCGCCCCGGCGCGGTCGGGGCTGACCACGACCGCGGCGCCCACGTGGCGCGCGGCCATCATCCGGGCTGCCTCACGGAGGGTGTGGGCCGGTCCGATGGTGAGGACCTCCGCGGACATTCCAGCTTCGACTTTCATGGCGCTCCACCCCTCGGGCGAGGATTCGGGTATCGGCGGGAGGCCTGGTTAACCCTTGGACATACCCGTTATGATGCGACGAAACACCCCTGTAACACTCCGTGCGCGCCGGGTGACTGGCTGGTGGCGGGTCTCCGTGTCTGCCATTGCGGCGGTACGTCCGCAGCACTCTCGGGCGGCCGCGCCCCCGGGCTGGCCCGAGCCTGCCCGTGGCGGGCGACCGTGCCTCGGGCGACCGTGCCTGTCGCGGCGGAATGTCAGGGGGTGGCGGTAAATTGGTGGCAGTGCCAAATGCGGCATCGCCCAATTTCCATCAAGGCGGCTAAGCCATTTGCGCAACGGGTTGCCACTTATAGTGGCGACGATAATGCGTCAGACGGTTCACGGCAAAAAAATAGACGGCCCCGCAAGCGGGGCCGTCGGGCCAAGGCTACTCACCCTGACCGGGTAACAGGAACAATACAATAACCCCTCCGCCCATAGCAAAGGTAAATTCCCGATGGACCGCGTGGTGGCCTACATCGACGGGTTCAACCTGTACTTCGGCCTGAAGGCAGGTCACGGCCGAAAGTACCTCTGGCTTGACCTTGAGGCCCTGGCAGAGAGCCTGCTGCGGCCAGGCCAGGAGCTCCGTGAGGTCAAGTACTTCACCGCCCGGTTGCGTGACGACCCAGAGGGCGGCCGTCGGCAGTCGGCTTAACCTGGACGCACTCGCTAGCCATTGCCGGAAGGTCAGGCGCATCGAAGGGCGTTTTCAGGAAAAGCACCGGCACTGCGTGAGCTGCGGCGCCCGGTGGGTTGGCTACGAGGAAAAGGAAACCGACGTCAACATCTCGGCCGCACTCATCGAAGACGCCGTCTATGACCGGTATGACACAGCCTTGCTCCTGGAGCGCCCCGAGCACTGGCGCTAGCGCCGGCCCCTCCGCGGCCAGCCTTCACGGCGCTCAAGCGCGCGGGCGGGCGGTCCCGGGTGCGCTTATGCTGAAAGGGTGCTGAGGATAGGCGCGCGGGCCGGTGCGGTCCACATGCTGCTGACCGTCGGCCTGTTCGCGCTGGGTGAGCTGGCCGGCCAGCTGCTGATGGGCGACCCGCTGACGCCGCAGCGCCTGGCGGCACTGGCCGTGGCCCTGCTGGCCGCCGTCGCGGCCGGCTGCGTCGCCGCCGCCATCCGCGTCGACCGGGCCCTGGGCGCGGTCCCTGTCGCCCGCCGCGTCACCGCGTTGCGCGACAAGTCCTGGCGCGTCGCATTCCTGCGCCTGCGCGACCCCGACGCCCGCGGCCGGTCGAGGCCGAGGGCGCCAACGGCGGCCCCGGCGGCCGCCTGACACCGCCTGGCGCGGTTCCCCGCTAAGCGCGGTTTCCCTGCCCTAGCGCGTGCGGCTCGCCTGGCCACTGCGGCCCGGCGACTCCGTCGCTGCCCGGCGGCCGCCTCCAGCCCGCATCCGTATCGCGCTGGAAGGCCTTTCCTGTCATGTCCGGTTTCTTTGGCGTCCCTGTCGGCGCCGCCTACCACCTCGTCTTCGCCCTTACCCACCTGCTCAGCCCCGTCGCCGGCGGCCTGGCGGCGGTCGCGGCGATCGTCTTGTTCACCGCCGCCGTCCGGCTGCTGATCTCACCGCTCTCGCTGCGCGCCCTGCGCGGCCAGGCCGCCATGGCCCGCCTCGCGCCCCAGGTCCAGGCCCTGCGCGCACGCCACGCCCGCCAGCCGGAGCGGCTGCAGCGCGAGCTGAGCGCCCTGTGCAAGCGGGAAGGCACCAGCCCGTTCTCCGGCATCCTGCCGGTGCTGGCCCAGTGGCCGTTCCTCACCGTCATGTACCTGCTGTTTCGGTCGGCCACCGTGAACGGCGCAGCGAACCAGTTGCTGTCTCACGGCCTGTTCGGCGTCCCGCTCGGCGCGCACTTGCTGTCCGGCGCCGGGCTGCTCACCGGGCACGGCGCCGTCTTCCTCGCCGTCATCGCCGCCATCGCCGTGGTCTGCTGGCTGTCGGCCCGCCTGGCCAGGCGGTCAGCCCCCGTCGGGCCCCCGGCCGCCGGCCTGGGCGCGCCCCCCTCCGACCCGGCGGAGGCCATCGCCAACAGCAAGGCGGTGGGCACGGTCACCCGGCTGCTCCCGTACGTGACCGTGGTCATCGCCGCGTTCGCCCCGCTGGCCGCCGCTATCTACCTGCTCACCACCACCGCCTGGACGCTCGCCGAGCGCCGCGTGTTCCTCGGCCGCACCGCGCGGGCCGCCGTCCGGGTGGCAAAGCCCGCATAACCAGGCCATCCCCGGCCCGCGCCCCACCGGGCCGCCAGCGTCAATGGCGAAGGCTGGCCGTTCGCGGCCGGCCTGCGCCTGGCCGAAGGCCGGCGGCTGGCCTGGGCGTGGCGGCGCGTCCGCCCCCCGCCTACGCCGCCCGCAGCCGCCTGGCGAACGCGGCGGCCGCGGCTCCCGGGTCGTCCGCCTCGGTGATGGCGCGGACCACCACGGCCCGGGTCGCCCCCGCCGCCAGCACCTCATCCAGCCGGTCGAAGCTGATCCCGCCGATCGCGAACCATGGCCGTGACGCGCCGAGCATCGCCACGCCAGACAGCAGCCCGGTCCCGGTGCCGGGCCGTCCGGCCTTGGTCGGCGTCTCCCATACCGGCCCGGCGCAGAAGTAGTCGATGCCCTCCTCCGTCGCCGCCAACGCCGCCTGCTGACGGCTGTGGCTCGACCGCCCGATGACCGGCCCGGGCCCGAGGATGCGCCGGGCAGCCGGCACCGGCAGGTCGTCCTGGCCGAGGTGCAGCACGTCCGCCCCGGCGGCCAGCGCGATGTCGGCCCGGTCGTTGACCGCGAGCAGCGCGCCGTGCCGGGCGCAGGCGGCGGCGAACACCTCAAGCAGGGCCAGCTCCTCGCCCGCTTCCAGGCCCTTCTCCCGCAGCTGTACGATGTCCACCCCGTTGCCGAGCACCGCGTCGAGGAACGGCGCCAGGTCCCCCCGGTCCCGCCGCCCGTCCGTGCACAGGTAGAGTCGCGCGTCCGCCAGTCGCGCCCGCAAGTCGTTCATCCGACCATCATGCCGCAGCCCGGCGATCGGCCGGAGACGGCGTTGCCGGCGACGGGCGGCGGCGAGGTGCGGATCACGCCGGCCAGCGGTGGGCCGCAGCTGACGCCAGCGTTACACTGAGGTGAATTAGCGCGGGAGCCCTGTGCGGGGCTGAGAGGGAGGCGCACCGCCTCCGACCGTCGAACCTGATCCGGGTAATGCCGGCGAAGGGAGCAGGCGTGAGCGTGATCGCTCAGGGAGTGACCCCGAGTACCCCCCGATCCCCCCGATCGGACGTCATCGTGGTGGGCGGCGGGGTCATTGGCACCAGCATCGCCTGGCGGGCCGCCCGGTCCGGGCAGCGCGTTGTCCTGATCGACCCGGGCGGTGACGACCTGGCGACCGGCGATAAACCGGGGGCCGGCGATATGGCCAGCCTGGTCGCGGCGGGCATGCTCGGCCCGGTCTCCGAGTCCGTCTTCGGCGAGCACGACCTGCTCGCGCTCAACCTGCACGCGATCGAGCGGTTCCCGGCGTTCAACGCCGAGCTGGAGGACGCCACCGGCCGGCGCACCGGGCTGCGCACCGAGGGAACGCTGGCCGTCGCCTACGACAGCGGCGACCTGGCCGCCCTGGACCGGCTCACCGACTTCCGCCACTCCATCGGCCTGGCGGCACAGCGGCTGGACGCCCGGCAGACCCGTCGACTCGAGCCTTTCCTGGCCCCGGCCACCCGTGGCGGCGTGCTCACCCCCGGCGACCTGTCGGTCGACAACCGCCGCTACCTGGCCGCACTGCGCGCCGCGGCCACCGCCGCGGGCGTCGAGACGATCCGGGCCGCCGCCGCCAGCGTCGCCGGCGGCCGGGTCCGCCTCGCGCCGCCCGGCCCGGCCCAGGCCGGGTCGCCGCCCGGTGACCGGCGTGAGCTGACCGCGCGGCACGTGGTCGTCGCGGCCGGCCACGCCACCCGCGCCATCGACGGCGTGCCGCCCGCGGTCCGCGCCGCGATCCGCCCGGTCAAGGGCCAGATCCTGCGCCTGCGGCACCCCGGGAACCTGCCGCACATTCTCAGCCACACCGTGCGCGCCATCGTGCAGGGCCACGACCTGTACTTCGTCCCCCGCGGGGACGGTGAGCTGGTCGTCGGCGCGACCCAGGAAGAGCGCGAGGACCGCGACGTCACCGTCGGCGCCGTCGCCGACCTGCTACGCGACGCGGGCATCGCGGTGCCCGCGGTCAGCGAGCTGGTCTTCGCCGAGGCCAGCGCCGGCCTGCGCCCGGGCACCAGCGACAACGGCCCGGTCCTCGGCACGGTAGGCGACGGCGGCCTCATCGTCGCCGCCGGCCACTACCGCAACGGCATCCTGCTGTCGGCCGTGACCGCCGACGCGGTCGCCGCCCTCATCGGTGGCCGGGAACCCCACCCCGCCTGGGCGCCCTTCCACCCCGGCCGGTTCGACCGAGCGGGTTTTGCCAACGCAACCGAGAGAGATACCGCCTCATCATGACCGTCACCGTCAACGGAGACCAGCGCGAGCTGGCGCCGGGCACCACGCTCGCCGACCTGGTAGCCCAGCTCGTGCCCGCCGCGCGGGGCGTCGCCGCCGCGCTCGACGGCGAGGTCGTCCCGCGCCGCGCCTGGCCCGCCACCCCGCTCGCCGACGGTGCGGTGGTCGAGGTCGTCACCGCCGTTCAGGGAGGATAAGAACCCAATGACCAGTAACAACGGGAGCGTGGCTCCGCGATACAGCGACCCGTGGCACCTGGCGGGCCGTGACCTGACCTCGCGGCTGATCGTCGGGACCGGGGGAGCGCCCTCCCTCGACGTGCTCGCCCAGGCCCTGGCGGCGTCCGGTACCCAGCTCACCACCGTGGCCATGCGCCGGGTCAGCGCCTCGGGGGAGGGATCGCTGATCGGCATCATCCGCCAGGCCGGCGTCACGGTCATCCCGAACACGGCGGGCTGCCACACCGCAGCCGAGGCATTGCTCACCGCCCGGCTGGCGCGGGAGGCGCTGGAAACCGACCTGGTCAAGCTGGAGGTCGTCGCCGACGACATCACCCTGCTGCCCGACCCGGTCGAGTTGCTTGACGCGGCGGCGATGCTGGTCGCCGACGGCTTCACCGTGCTGCCGTACACCAACGACGACCCGGTGCTCGCGCTGCGCCTGGAGGAGGCGGGCTGCGCCGCGGTCATGCCGCTCGGCGCGCCGATCGGGTCCGGGCTTGGCATCAGGAACCCGCATAACATCGCGATGATCACCGACCGGGCCGGCGTCCCGGTGATCCTGGACGCGGGCATCGGCACGGCCAGCGACGCGGCCCTGGCCATGGAGCTCGGCTGCACCGCGGTGCTGGTCGCGTCGGCGATCACCCGCGCTGCCGACCCGGAGCGCATGGCGACCGCGATGGCCCTCGCGGTCGCGGCCGGCCGCGCCGCCCGCCAGGCCGGCCGGATTCCGCGCCGATGGCACGCGGTCGCGTCCAGCCCGACGAGCGGCCTGCCCACCAGCGCCCTGCCGGACGCCCAGTTGCCGGACGCCCAGCTGCCCGCCGGGGCGGTCTCATGATCCCCCGGGTGCTCAGCATCGCCTCGTCGGACTCCGGCGGCGGGGCGGGCATCCAGGCCGACCTGAAGGCCTTCGCCCGCTGCGGCGCGCACGGGATGACCGCCATCGTGGCGCTGACCGCGCAGAACACCCTGGGCGTGACCGCCATCGCCGAGCAGTCGCCGGACATCGTGCGGGCGCAGGTCAGGGCGGTGCTCGACGACATCGGCGCCGACGCGGTCAAGACCGGCATGCTGTTCTCCGCCGCGATCATCGAGGCGGTCGCCGACGAGCTGGCCGGCCGCGGGCTGCCGCTGGTGGTTGACCCGGTCATGGTGGCCAGCTCGGGCAGCCGCCTGCTGCGCGCGGACGCGGTAGCGACGCTGACCAGCCGGATCTTCCCGCTCGCCACCGTGGTCACGCCGAACCTGCCCGAGGCCCGGGCGCTGACCGGCCTGAACACCGAGGACCGCGCCGCCCTGGCCGAGGCCCTGGTAGCCCTGGGCGCAGGCGCCGCCCTGGTCACCGGCGGCCACGGCGCGCAGCCCGCCGACCATCTCTTCGACGGCCGCGACCACCTGACGATCCCGGTGCCACGCCACGACATCGCGGCGACCCACGGCGCGGGCTGCACCCACTCGGCCGCGCTCGCCGCCGGCCTGGCGGCCGGCCTGTCCTTGCCGGACGCCGCCCGCCAGGCCGCCACGGTCGCGACCGACGCCGTCGCCCACGGCCTGCCCGGCCTAGGCGGCGGCGATGGCCCGGTCCACGCCCTCCACTTCCTGACCGCCCCGGCCGGCAAGCCAGCGCCCCGCGACCTGGCCGACCACCCCGCCGCCCCCCACCCAGCAGCCGCTCCCTGACCCCTCCGCTGGCCCGCCGGCCGCTGCACCAACAGCGGACGCAGAGCGGCGTAGCAACAGCGGTCGCACCAACAGCGGTCGCACCAACAGCGGTCGCACCAACAGCGGTCGTGCACAGCGGCACCACAGCGGTCGCGCCAGCGGTCGAGCAACAGCGGTCGCACCAACAGCGGTCGCACCAACAGCGGTCGCACCAACAGCGGTCGCACCAACAGCGGTCGTACCTCCGGCTCGACAGGCCGTGGTCTCACCGACGAGGTGTCCGGCCCGTCGGTTTCGACGGAAACTATTTTTCTCGTGGAAACTTTTTACGCGTATAGCGTGATTTGTTTCCGTTTAGAAAAAAGTTTCCACAATCATCTCGCCACCAACCCCCATCGCGCTGATAACAGCAAGAAGCGCGCAGCGCGTAACGACCCAGCCTGGGCACCGCGAGCCGCAGGCGGTATGCGGCGCGGGTGGCGCGCGGGGCGCGGCGCCGGGGCGCGCCAGCGCGCGGTGTGGGGTGGCGCGCAGCAGTTCGGCGTGGGGAGGCGCGGCAGCGCGGTGTGGGTGGCGCGACGGGGGCGCGGCGTGGGTGGCGCGCGGGGCGCGGCGCCGGGGCGCGCCGGGGCACTCGGGGTGGCGCGGGGCGCGGTGTGGGGTGGCGCGCGGGGGCGCGGTGTGGGTGGCGCGACGGCGGCGCGGCGCGGGTGGGGCGCGGGCCGGGTCTGCGGCGGCCGCCGCAGACCCGGCCCGGACGCTTGGCTGGAGGCGGTTTCTGGGTGCTTGGGCCGCGCCGGGGCCTTACCTGGCTGGGCATCTCGACTGCGGGGGCGTCGGCGGCCGGCTGGCGACGGGGCCGGGCCCAAGGGGCGGCCGCGGGTCGTGGGCGGGGGGCCGCGGGTACGGCGGGTGGCGGGCCGGTGTGTGCGTGTGTTGAGCGGGCTTTCAGTTGACTTCCAGTTCCGCTGCCTAGGGTCACTGGTGTAGACGTTAAGCAGGCGTGAGTTGGAGGGCTGCACCCGTGCCGGACAAGGCGGTTATCTCGCATCGCGGCGAGAAATACGAGATCGGGCGCGGAAAGCGCTTTTACGGCATCTGGGCGGTGGGCGCGCCGTACGACGCGCCGGTCGACCGGTGGCCGGAGAATCATGACGGCTGGCAGCAGGCGTGGGCGCGCTTCGCCGCGATCGAGGTGCCGGGCACGATCGCCGAGGTGCACCGGGCGCGCAAGGTGCTGCCCGGCCGGGCTGAAGCTGTCCGCCCCGCTGAAGCCGCGGACCGGCGGGGCGGGGGCGGCGGCCTGCTGCTCGCCGGGGAAGGGCTCCTGGTGCTGGGCGTGGTGCTCGGCCTGGCTGGCCTGTTCCCCGACTATGAGGGCTGCAGACCCTGCTCTCCCAGTGGGAACAGGTGGTGCCGCACCTGGCCTACGTGATCGGCTGGCTGGTGACCGCGGCGCTCGTCGCGCTCAGCGTCGCCCGGCCGAGCCACGCCGCGCGGCTCGGTGCCCTGTTCGGCCTCGGGATTGGCGCGGTGACGTTCGGGCTCTTCCTGGCGGACATCGGCCAGCTCGACCGCGGGGTGTCACTCGGCTCCGGCCTGGTGGTGAGCCTGCTCGGCTGGGCCGCGTGCACGGCAGGCTCGGCACTCGCCCTGGTGGCCAACCCGGGCCAGGCCGCGCCGCAGGCCCAGCCGGGGCTGGCAGCAGACCAGGCGCAGCAGCCCAGGCTCAGCCAGACCTGGCTCAGCCAGCCCGGCTCAGCAGACCAGGCTCAGCCAGCCCAGGCTCAGCCGACCCGGCTCGAGCAGACCTCAGGCTCAGCAGGCCGGCCAGGTGACGCAGGCCCAGGCTGGCCGGCCGGGCCGGCCGGGTGGCAGGCCCAGCCCAGGGGCAGCCCGCGCGCGGCGCAGGCGTCGCGGCCGGTGCGCCCGACGCTCGCCCACGCCGGGCCGCTCGCGCTGCTGGTGCTGGCCGCGATCGGCACCGCCGCCGCGTTCGCCCCGTCCTGGGACCGCTACACGATCGTGTCGGCCGCGACGAACACCTCGCAGACCGTCACCGCGGGCAACGCGTTCGACAACCCCGGCCTGGTGATCGCGGGCAACGTCGCCGTCATGGTGGCGATCGTCGTGGTAGCCGCCGTCGCGGCCCTGTGGCGCCCGGCGCGGCACGGCGGGTGGCTGCTGGCCGGCGCGATCGTGCCCGCTGGCCGCCGAGGTGGTCTCGGCGTCGATCCAGGCGGGCCAGGCCCCGTCGGCCGCGATGTTCGGCCTCTCGTCGGCCCAGGCGGCCGCGGCCGGGCTGACGTTCACCTCCGGACTGACGGGGGCGTTCTGGGTGTTCCTCGTCTTCGTGGTTTCCCTGCTCGTCTCGTGCGCCTGGCTGTTCACCGAGCCGCGCTACCCGGCCGCGCCGGCCTTCGCGGCGTCCCCGTGGCTCCCGGCTAGCCAGGAGCGCGGCGACGCGGACACCGGCGGGCTAGTGCGCGACGCCGGCCAGGACGGCCCGGCTGCCGCCGGCGATGGCGCCGTCCCCGATGGGAGCGCGGCCACCGCCGCCACGGCACCGAGACCGACCCCAAGGGCCCGTCAGCCGCCAACGACCCGTCGGTCGGCGAGACGGTCTTCGCTAGCGCGCCCGCCGCTAGTCAACCCGGCCGCCGTCAGCGAGACGCCGCTGGCCAACGGTGAGCCCGCCGTCAGCGGCGCGCAAGCCGTCAGCAGCCCGGCGTCGCCAACGGGGCGGGCGCCGCCGAGAGGGACGCCTTCGCTGCCGAGGGCGGCACGCCCGCCGATAGCGACGCCGCCGATAGGGCCACGGGCCTCACCGATAGCGGCGCGGACGCTGCCGATAGGCCGGCTGCCGATAGTGCCGAAAGCGCCGGGTGGGAAGACATCGATAGCACAGGCCGCCGTCGATAGCGAGACCGGGTCGGAAGGCCAGCAATCCGCATACGCCTGAAAACGCTACGTGCTCTCCGATCTCCTTGTAGGAAAACGCCCCCCGGCGCATCGCCGGGGGGCGTCCTCGTATATGACTGCAAACATCGGCGGGCAGGTAGCCAGCGAATAGGTATCTACGTAGCGCTACTTACCGGTGGCAGCCTGGTACTTCGCAACCAGATCGGCGGGGACGCGGCCGCGATCTTTAATGTCGAAGCCGTTCTCGCGCGCCCAGTTCCTGATTTCGGTCGTGTTCAGCGTCGAGCCGGCTCCCCGGCTGGTCCGACCTGCGGTGCGACCGGCACGGCGGGAAGCGCCGCCGACCTTGCGCGCGTGGCTGACGTACTTTCCGAGCGCTGACCGAAGCTCCTCGGAGTGTGTCGCGTTCAGGTCGATCTCGTATTCAGTGCCGTCGAGCGCGAACCGCACGGTACCCTCGGCCGCCCGCCGTCAATGTCGTCTATGAAGAGTGTCGTGATCTTTTGGGCCACTTGGAATCCGCCTTTCCTGGTATCGACAGCCATCATAGCGATGGCTGCGGTGTTGCGCGCCAGGAGGACCCACCCCGTCCACACCCACGCTGGTAAATACCGGCTCCCCGCAGCCGGTCTCCAAGCTTTGTGCTAGCGCTATGCCTAGTTAATCATAACTCGCCACATGGGGTAAGCACTCCATCCAATCTCCATATCGTGGCGAGTTGCGGCGGCGTCTCGACGCGGCTTTGCCGGCGGAGGCTCATCTTGCTATGCAGGTAAGCGGCGGCGACGGGGATCCCTTACCCAATCGGCAGTGCAGTGGTTTGGACCGATCACACCGGCCAGGATTCCTTGACATACCCCATCTGCCAGAACATCCACTCGTACCGGCTTGTGGCCCGGAAGTGCCTGGCGACGCGAGCGCGCTCAGCGGCGGAAAGGCCGGGTGAAACCCGGTCCAGCTCGGCGATCACGTCGGCCGCGACCGCGCCGAACTCCTCGCCGCCGTAGGCGGCGATCCACCGCTGGTACCTGAAATCGGGCGAGCCGCGGCGCAGCAGTTCCCGGCCGACCTCCGCGTAGATCCAATAGCACGGCAGCACGGCGCCGAGGCCTTCCGCGTAGCTGCCGCCCCGGACCGTGGCCAGCAGGTAACTCGTATAGGCCAGGTTCGTCGGTGCGGGCTCGGCGCGCTCCACTATTTCCCGCGAAATTCCCAGTTCGGCGAGAAGCGTGCCGTGCAGTTCGAGTTCGGCGGCGACAGCGTCCGCGGCGTGCGCGGCGAACATCCTGGTGGCGGCGGCCGTGGGCGCCCGGCTGCCGAGGGCGGCCAGAGCCCGGGCGTAGTCCCGGAGGTAAAGCGCGTCCTGGATCACGTAGAAGGCGAATGAGTCCGCCGGCAGCGTCCCGTCGGTCAGCCCGGTGATGAAGGGATGAGCCAGGATCGCCCGGTAGATATCGCCGCTGTTCTCCCAGAGCTGAGAGCTGAACAAGTCGCCCACCGCGCCACCATATGCCGTGGCCTGGGCAACGGTCCGGCTGGCCCCCGGTATTTACCAGACGCTAGTGTTGCGCGCCGCTAGCCGTTCTGGGTCACGTGGGCGGCGACGATCGTGCCGTTCTCGACCGTATCGGTCCGGGTGTAATAGTTCGTGTCGCCAGTGCAGGTATCAGTAGCCGCGAGATCGAAGTTCACCTGGTCGCCCGATTCCCAGTTCTCCGACACGGCCTGCGCCCCGGTGCAAGCGAATCCGGCGGCGAACTCGCTGTAGGACTGCCCGGTGGTCGCCCCGTGACCGATTAGCGCGTAGGCCTGCGCATAGTTACCGGATTCGATGTCACCGTAATAGGCGGCGACCACGGCCCACGGGTCGGTCACGTTCGGGCCCCCGGGCGGCGCCGGGCCCGGGCTGGCGGGCGCGGCCGACGGTGCCGCCGGCACCGAGGACGGCGAGGCGGGCGCCCGCCTCGTGGCGGCGGCCCGCACCGTCTTGATGACGGTTTTGGTGGTGGCGGCGCGCCGCGGCCGAGGCGGACGCGCCGGCGGCGACGGTCGAGGGACGGGCCGGCGGCGGGGCGGCGGCCCCGCGAGCACCCCGCGAGCCCGAGTCCGGCCCGAGCGCCCCGGCGCCCAGGATCGCTGGTTCGCTTTCACCACGGAACCCCCTAAGGAGCAGTAATAACTCTATGAACTCATCTAACTACAAGAAGTGATGAATGGTTCACCTGGGGTGCCTCGTGTGCCGGAACGGGTGCACCGGCATGATGTGGCCATGACGATCGTCGCGGCCACGTGCCTGCCCCATGTCCCGCCCGAGCACGTGCGCGCGGTGGCCCGCGCGGCGCAAGACTCCGGGCTGGCCGAGCTGTGGCTGTGGGAGGACTGCTTCTGGGGCGGGGCGATGTCCCTGGCGTCGGCCATCCTGGCCTGGACGGACACGCTGCCGGTGGCGATCGGCGTCTCCCCGGTCCCGATGCGGAACGTGGTGCTGGCCGCGATGGAGGCCGCCGCTCTGCAGCGGCTGTTCCCCGGCCGGATCACGCTCGGCGTCGGCCACGGCGTGCAGGGCTGGATGGGCCAGGTCGGCGCGCGCGCCGCCTCACCGCTGACCCTGCTGAGCGAGTACCTGCCCGCGCTGCGCGCCCTGCTGAACGGCGAACGGCTGACCGTGAAGGGCCGCTACGTCACGCTCGACGACGTGGCTCTCGACCGGCCGCCGGCGACGCCGCCGCCGCTGCTCGCCGCGGCGACCGGGCCGCGCACCCTGGCCGTCAGCGGCCGGCTCGCCGACGGGACCGTGCTCGACTCGCGGCGACCACCCCAGAGCGGCTGCGCGCCGCCCGCCAGGCCATCGACGAGGCCCGCGCCGCGGCCGGGCGCGCCGGCCCGCACCCGATCGTGCAGTACCTGCTCACGGTCACCGGGCCGGACGCCGCGCGCCGCCTCGCGGACATGGGCCGCGACGGGCACCGCCGCCGTGGCGGGCGGCGCCGAGCAGGTCGCCGAGGCGGTCAGGTTCTGGGCCGCCACCGGGGCGGACAAGGTGGTGCTGCACCCGGACGCGGAACTGCCCCGACCCGGTGGGGTTCGTCCGGTTCGCCGCCGAGGAGGTAGCGCCGCTCGTCGCCTAACGGCGGACTAGCCCGCGCGGTGCTGCATCAGCGGGGCTCAAGGCCCGGCGGGGCCGTCGTCGGCGGGCGGCTGCTGGCGGCCGGTACCGGGCTGCGGACCCGGGGCGCGGGTCGGCTCGTCGTAGTCGCCGCCCTGCTGCGGCGGAACGGAACCGCCTGGTGCGCCGTACCCGCCTCCGGGCCGCGGCTCGCCGGTCCCGGCGGGCTGCTGGCCGGACCCGGGCCCGTCCGGCTGCTGCCCGGACGCGCCCGGCTGCTGCCCGGCCCCGCTGGGCTGGCCGTCCCCGGGCTGCTGACCGTATCCGTCGGGCTGGGCGTGCCCGTCCGGCTGCTGGCCGTACCCGGGGGGCGGCGCGCCGTACCCCTGGCCGGGCGGCGGGCCGTAGCCGCCGGGCTCGGCCCGGTCGCCGTGCGCCGCGGTGAGCCGGTAGTACACCAGCGTCACCACGGTGGCGATGAACGGCGTGACCAGGGTGCCCACGACCAGCTGGGCGATGAAGCTGCGCCAGCCGTACGGCAGGGCCAGCAGGATCGCCGACAGCACGATCTCGGCCGCGATCCAGATGAGGAACACCAGCACGTAGGTGCCGAACACCTGCCACCCGTAATCGCTGACCGTCCGCCAGCTGCGGCCGAACGACTCCAGCGGCCTGGCGCCGCCGATGACGATCTCCGGCACGATCAGCGACCAGAAGGTCAGCAGCACCAGGCCGGGCACGATCAGCAGGGCGAGCCCGATGGTGATGCCGATGGCGGCCAGGATGCCCGCCACCGCCACGGCCCCGAAGTAGGGCAGCGCGGCGCTGATGGTCTCACCCAGGTCCAGCTGTCCGGCCCGCCCGCCGTGCACGTCGTGCACCGCCTTGACCAGCGCCGCCTGCAGCAGGAACATGCCCGCCAGGCTGATGACCGAGCCGAGGAACGCGCCGAACGTGCCCAGGCCCCAGCTCAGCAGCGCGCCGATCACCGCGACCACCAGGTAGATGGCGAACGATATCGCTATGAATTGCGCGAAGTGGCGCTTGTACAGGCTCCACGACTCGCTCAGGACTCCGGTCAGCGGATTCATGCCGCCACGCTAAGCACGACCCGCGGCGGATGGCCCCACCCGCCGCGGGTGAACAATGAGCGTCAGTAGTAGATCGCGCCGCGCGCCCCGCCGCCCACGGAGATGGCGTCGCCGCTGATCGCGACCGACTTCGGGGAGGCCAGGAAGGTGACGACCGCGGCGACCTCCTCCGCCGTGACGACCCGCCCGATAGAGACGGCCGCGCCGATCTGCCGCTCCACCGCCGCCACGTCCGTCCCGGCCCGCACCGCGCGCTCGGCCAGTATTTCCGGCGTCTTCTCGGTCACGGTGACGCCGGGGTGGACCGCCGTCACGTTGATCCCGTCGGAGCCGAGCTCGTCGGCCAGGTTCTTGGTCAGCGCCGCGACCGCCACGTTGCGCACCGTGCCGGTGATCGCCCCGGTCGACCGGGCGGCGAGCCCGCTGACGTTGACGATCCGGCCCCAGCCGGCCTGCCCGCATGTGCGGCACGAACGCGCGGGCGCAGCGCAGGTACCCGAGCACCTTCACGTTGATGTGCTCGTTGAAGTCGGCGACGTCGAAATCGTCGATGCCGACGACCGCCCCCGTGTTCGGCCGCGCCGCCGCGTTCACCAGGATGTCCGCCCCGCCGAGCCCGTCGGTGACCGCCGACGCCATCGCGGCGACCGACGCGTCGTCGCCGGTGTCGCAGGTGATCGCGAGCACCGTGCGGCCAGAGGCGGCGGCGACCGACTTCCGCCCCGCGTCCAGTGCCGCGGCGTCCCGTGCCACCAGGGCCACGTCGCATCCCTCGGCGGCCAGCGCCCGCGCCACCGCCAGCCCGATTCCCCGGTTTCCGCCGGTCACCACGGCCCTTTTCCCTGTCAGATCAAGATCCATAGTCGAATCTTTTCACGCCGCGCGGCGTCCGCTTACCGGCATTACGTTCCGTTACTGTCGCGCCTGTCGCGGCTGCTCAGGACGCTTTTTCGGTCGTCCCGGACGAGACGAGTACCAGGCGCCGGTCACCGGCTTGGAGGTGCGCAGCTCGATCGCCCGCTCGACCGCCCTTGTCCAGGTCACGAGGGGAACGGCGTCGCGCCCTGGTAGTCGGCGGCAAGCACGGCGGAGACCGCGCCGATCAGCGGGTCGCTGGTGGTGCGGATGCCGAGTTCCCGGTTGCGCCGCAGGCTGGCGGCGGAGAAGTTCTCCGAGCCGACGAACATCTGCTGGTCCGACGCCCCGGCGTCGGCGACGACCGCCTTGGCGTGGATGTACAGCACCTTGGTGCTGTCCCGGTAGGTGCGCACGTGGGCGCCGGCCTTGGCAAGGTCGCTGAACGCGTCGTCCCAGTCCTTTTCCGCGGTCATGGTGATCTCCACGTTCACGCCGCGCTTGGCCGCCGCCTCCAGCGCGCTGGTGATGACCGGGTCGCCCATCTCCTCGTTCTCCACCGACAGCGTCTTCCTGGCGGCGGCGATCACCGCGAGGATCGCGGCCTGCGAGTTGGTCGGCGACCAGACCAGGTCGGCGCCGTCGGGCGGGGTGATCTTCTTGTGCGCGAAGTCGGCGTTGAACGTCGTCACGACGGCGGTGACGTCGGCCTTGGCCGTGTCGATGACCGCGAAGTCCCGGGTGCCGGCGTAGTCGTCCGAGTTCAGGTTGAGCGTCATGATCGCCGAGGTCTTGTTGTCCACGGTGAGGGTCTTCTGGTGATACGTCGTGCCCGCCGGCGCCCAGGTGACGTGCACGCCGTCCTTGGACAGGAAGTTGTAGGACGTCGTGTTGAACTTCTTCTCCAGGTGCCGGTCGAGGATGACCCGGACGTCCACGCCGCGCTTGGCCGCCTTGGCCAGGTCGCCCTCGGCGGTGGTGTCGCGCAGCGTGTACATGGTCAGGTCGATCGACGACTTGGCCCCGTTGATGAGCGCGTAGAGGAAGCCCAGCCCGGCCTGCGGCTCGCTCAGCACCTTCAGCGTCCCCGAGCCCGCCGACACCGGGCCGGCCGCCTGCACGGTCGAGGCCGAGCGGACGATCCCGAGCCGGATGAGCCCGAGGCGGATGACCCCGAGCTGTGGCTGTGGCTATGGCTTGGTGTCGGCCCCGCCGACAGGTCCGTCGATATGCCCTTGCACCCGGCCACCGCTACCGCCACGCCGAGCACCATCGGAACCAGCAACCGTCGCATAGCCGCCCATCTACCCGTGCGTTCCGGCAAAGCACATCGAAAGCGGCAGAAGAATACCCCGGTGCGGCCGGCGGATCCGCGGCTGCTCGGTTTCGTCGGCTAATGGGCGAAGACCTCGGTCTCGAACCACTTCCACAGCTCGGGGATGCCGTCCTCGATGCGCACCGTGGGGGAGTAGCCGAGCAGCTCGCGGGCCAGGTCGTAGCGGGCGAAGTTGCGGCCCACCTCGCCGGGCCTGGCCGGCCGGTACTCGACCGGGTGATCCGGCTGGCCGGCCGCGCGGCGGCACAGGTCGGCCAGCACGCGGACCGTGGTCTCCACGCCCGAGGCGGCGTGCAGCACGGTGCCGCCGGGGACGTCCGGGCTCTCCAGGGCGAGTTGCAGCGCGGCGGCGATGTCCGACACGTGCACGTAGTCGCGCGACGCGCTGCCGTCGCCGTAGATGACCAGCGGCCCGCCGTGGTGCAGCGCGGCGAAGAACGCGTTCAGCACGCCGCGCTTGCGGGCGCACCACGGGCCGTAGACGTTGCCGAACCGCACGGCCACCGTGCGCAGCCCGTAAGCCTTGGCGAACGCGTGCGCGTATCCCTCGCCGGCCAGCTTGGACGCGCCGTACGGCGACAGCGGCTTGGGAAGCGACCGCTCGTCCACCGGCGGGCCGGGCGTCGCCGATCAGCGCGCCGCCGGTGGACGCCTGCACCACCGTGGCCGTCCCGCACCGCCGGGCCGCGTCCAGCACGCGGAACGTGCCGACCACGTTGGCCTCGAAGTTGGCCGCCGGGTCGGCCACCGACGCGACCACCGACCCGGCCGCGGCCAGGTGCACGATCGCGTCGCACCCGGCGACGGCGGCGTCGAGCGCGGCCCGCGTCCCGGATGTCGCCCCGGATGAGCTCGGCGGGCACGCCGTCCAGGTGGGCCGGGTCGCCGCTGGACAGGTTGTCGAGCACGCGCACCCGGTAGCCGCTGGCGGCGAGGCGGCGCACCAGCGTCGCCCCGACGAACCCCGCGCCCCCGGTGACCAGAATCCCCCGTATCCCGTTCACGGGAACCAGAGCCTAATCGCAACGCGCCGCTCGCCGTGGCAATACGGCCCGACCCGCCCGCGGCACAGTCACACTAGTCACAGGCAAATCAGCTGATACGCCAATCACAGGTCGGTAACTGGTTGATACGGCTCGAACTGGTCTTTGCCTGCCATAAAGCAAGCAAGTTGACCGACTGTGACATACCGCACACCGGTCGATCGATCTTTCCCGATGTTTCGCCGGCCGTCGGCTGACAACGAATGCCAGGCGCTCTGACCTGCGGAAACGTCCGTATTTTCCAAACCGTGACCGAGCGTTGGCAGGCGAGTTGCCGAAGTGTGATTTGCCGTCTGCCGTGTGGTGTGAAAAAGGCGCCAATGCCGGACAGGTGGCAGATGTCGGTGATACGCAAGTACGGCGCCGGGGAACGGTGAGAGCGACCTGCGCGCAACCGAATACGCATGGTGAAAGCGCGCAGAAAGGACACCAACGATGGCAAGCATTACGCTCAACCGGCGGTTTGATACCTATGTCCGGGTTGGATTCGAGCGACCCGGAGGCGCCTAGTCGTGCGGCGCACCTGGCTGGCCGGCGCGCTGGTGACCGCCGCGGCGGCCGGCGTTCCCGCCGCCGCGCTGAGCGGCACGGCCCACGCCTCGACGCTCAGCGCTCAGCAGAAGACCTCTACGGCGAGCACCCCGGTCCGCACCCTGGTGCACAAGGCGCCCGCCGCCAAGCAGACCTTCAACTCCGTCGCGGCGAGCCTGGCCAAGACCCTGGTCGGCGGCCGGTACGCCACCGGCGGCACCAGCCCGGCCGGCTTCGACTGCTCGGGCCTGACGCAGTACGTCTACCACCACACCGGCGGGGGCAAGCCGATCCAGCGCACCTCGCAGGCCCAGTTCCAGCAGTTCAAGCGGATCAGCCACAGCGCCGCCCGCCCGGGCGACCTCGTGTTCTTCCATAACACGAGCAACCCGAGCAGCTACGTGTACCACGTCGGCGTCTACGAGGGGGGCAACGACATGGTGGCCGCGACCACGCCCAGCGGCGGGGTCAAGCTGCAGTCGTTTACCTGGGCCGGCAACACGGTTACCTTCGGAACGATCACGCACTGAGGTAGATCGCCCACTGAGGTAGATCGCCCGCTGAGGTAATGGCCGCCCGCTAGGGCTGAGCCCGAGAGCGGTGACGCGAAGTTCGCTCCCGTTCATCATCGGTGTCAATCAGTGTACCGTCGCGGTCGCCGCAGTGGTCGGCGACCGCGACGGTATGCTACAGAGACATCGCCGAACGGAAGCGAACAAGTGGAATCTGCGACGGCCCAGCCTGCCCTGTCGCGCCGCCACGAGGCGGGCGCGGGCTCCGCGCGCGGCCTGCTGTTCACCCTGCTCGGCGAGCTGGTGCTGCCCGGCGACGGGTCGGCGTGGACCAGCGCCGTGCTGGCCGTGTTCGATCGCCTCGGGGTGGCGGAGAAGGCCACCAGGCAGGCGCTGATGCGCACCTCCAACGCCGGCTGGCTGACCGCGCGAAAGGCAGGCCGCCGCACCCGCTGGCAGCTCACCCCGGCGGCGACCCGGCTGCTCACCGACGGCGCCCGGCGCATCTACTCCCTCGGCCCGGCCCGCGAGTGGGACGGGAAGTGGGTGCTCGTCCAGGTGCGCGTCCCCGAGGCCGACCGGCGTGCCCGGCACGTCGTGCGGACCCGGCTGGCCTGGGCCGGCTTCGGCTCGCTCGGCCCCGGCCTGTGGATCAGCCCGCACGCCGACCGGCAGCCGGAGGCGGTCAAGGTGCTGCACGAGGCGGGCGTGGCCGACGAGGCGCACGTGTTCACCGCCCGGCGGACCGGGCTGTCCGACACCCGGGCGATGGTGGCGGCCGCCTGGGACCTGCCGCGGCTCGAAGCGGAGTACGAGCGGTTCATCGCCGAGTTCCGCGCCCCGGGCGACCCGGCCGACGTGCTGCTGCGCCAGCTTGAGCTGGTGCACGCCTGGCGCCGCTTCCCGGCGCTCGACCCCGCGCTGCCGCGCGAGCTGCTGCCGCCCCGGTGGACCGGCGCGGTGGCGGCCGAGCTGTTCGCCGAGCGGCATGCGCGCTGGACCGGACGAGGCCCGCCGCGAGTGGAAGCGGCTGAACCAGCAGGACTAGCGGCGCCGCGCGCGCGTCGCCGGCGGTTCAGGCGCGTCTCAATATGCTACGAACCATTGACGAACTGGCAGTAGTTCGTAGAACATGTGGGTATGTCGCACGTCGATTTCCGGACATCTCCTGACACGTACCGGCACTGGCGGCTCACGGTTGACGGTGCCGTGGCCACCCTGGCCATGGACGTCGACGAGCAGGGCGGCCTGCGGCCCGGCTACGAGCTCAAGCTGAACTCCTACGACCTGGGCGTCGACATCGAGCTGTACGACGCCGTGCAGCGGCTGCGCTTCGAGCATCCGGAGGTGACGGCGGTGGTCGTCACCAGCGGCAAGGACAAGATCTTCTGCGCTGGCGCCAACATCCGGATGCTGGCCGCCTCGCCGCACGCCTGGAAGGTGAACTTCTGCAAGTTCACCAACGAGACCCGCAACGGCATCGAGGACGCCACGGCTAACTCCGGGCAGACGTACATCGCGGCACTCAACGGCACCGCGTCCGGCGGCGGCTACGAGCTGGCGCTGGCCTGCGACCAGATCCTGCTGGTGGACGACCGCTCGTCGGTGGTCTCGCTGCCCGAGCTGCCGCTGCTCGGCGTGCTGCCCGGCACCGGCGGCCTCACCCGGGTCACCGACAAGCGGCACGTCCGCCGCGACCTGGCCGACTACTTCGCCACCCGGTCCGAGGGCGTCGGCGGGAAGAAGGCGGTCGCCTGGAAGCTCGTGGACGAAGTGGTGCCGCGCGTCCGTTGGGAAGAGACGGTGGAGGAACGGGCGCGTGGCTGCGCCTCGTCCGCCCCGCGTCTCCCCGGCGGCGCGGGGATCGCGCTGACGCCGCTGGCCAAGACGCGGACCGGCGATGCGGTGACCTACCCGCACGTCACCGCCCGGCTGGACCGCGACCGGGCGGTCGCCGAGATCACCGTCACCGGGCCGGTCGACCGACGCCCCGGCCTCGATGGACGAGGTGTACGCGGCGGGCGCGGACGTTCTGGCCGCTGGCCGTGGCCCGCGAGCTTGACGACCTCATCCTCGACCTGCGCACCAACGAGACGAAGCTCGGCACCTGGGTGCTGCGCACCGCCGGGGACGCCGCGCGGGTCCTCGCGCACGACGCGCTGCTGCTGGCGCACTACGACGGCGACTGGCTGGCCCGGGAGATCGTGCTGTACCTCAAGCGGACGCTCAAGCGGCTCGACGTCACCTCCCGGTCGCTGATCGCGCTGATCGAGCCGGGCTCCTGCTTCGCCGGGTCGCTGCTGGAGCTGGCCCTGGCCGCCGACCGCTCGTACATGCTGTCCGGCGTCTTCGAAGACATCGACCCGGGCGCCGCGCCGGCCGCGGTCACCGTCGGCCCGATGAACGTCGGGCCGCTGCCGATGGGCAACGGGCTGACCCGGCTGGCCACCCGGTTCCTCGGCGACGACGACGCCCTGGCCGCCGCGGAGAAGGCGTCCGGCCGGCCGCTGGAGGCCGCCGAGGCCGAGGAGCTCGGCCTGGTCACCTTCGCGCCGGACGACATCGACTGGGACGAGGAGGTCCGGATCGCGGTGGAGGAGCGGGCCTCGTTCTCCCCGGACGCGCTGACCGGGCTGGAGGCGAACTACCGGTTCGCCGGGCCGGAGACCACCGAGACCAAGATCTTCGGGCGGCTGACCGCCTGGCAGAACTGGATTTTCTACCGGCCCAACGCCTCGGGCCCGGACGGCGCGCTGCGCGCCTACGGCACCGGCAAGCGGGCCGGCTTCGACCGAGGAGCGAGTGTTATGACCAGGCCGCGACTACGCCGAGAAGATCCCCAACAACGTCGGCCTGGCCGAGGACCGGCGGCTGCAGCGGGCGCTGGAGTCCTGGCAGCCCGACTTCCTGTCCTGGTGGGAGACGATGGGGCCGACCCTGCCCACCCAGGACGTCTACCTGCGCACCGCCATCGACGTGCGCGGCGCGGGCTGGGCCACGTTCGGGCACGTGCCGATGATGGACTACCGGTGGGGCATCTTCCTCGCCGACCGCGCCGACGACCGGCGGATCGCCTTCGGCCAGCACAAGGGCGAGCCCGCCTGGCAGAAGGTGCCGGGGGAGTACCGGGCCGAGCTGCAGCGGCTGATCGTCATCCAGGGCGACACCGAGCCCGCGTCGGTGGAGCAGCAGCGCAACCTGGGCGCGACCGCGCCGTCCCTGTACGACCTGCGCAACCTGTTCCAGGTCAACGTGGAGGAAGGCCGTCACCTGTGGGCGATGGTGTACCTGCTGCACGCCTACTTCGGCCGCGAGGGCCGGGAGGAGGCCGAGGAGCTGCTGCACCGCAACTCCGGCTCGGAAGACTCGCCGCGCATCCTCGGCGCGTTCAACGAGGAAACCCCCGACTGGCTGTCGTTCTACATGTTCACCTACTTCACCGACCGGGACGGCAAGTACCAGCTCGGCACGCTGAAGGAGTCCGCGTTCGACCCGCTGTCGCGCACCTGTGAGTTCATGCTCAAGGAAGAGGCGCACCACATGATGGTCGGCACCACCGGCGTGGACCGGGTGGTGGAGCGGACCGCGCAGGTGATGACCGAAAACGACACTGACGACGTGGCCGGCTACGGCGCCATCCCGCTGCCGGTCATCCAGAAGTACCTGAACTTCCACTACTCGGTGTCGCTCGACCTGTTCGGCGGCGAGACCTCCACCAACGTGGCCAACTACTACACCGCCGGGCTCAAGGGCCGCTGGCTGGAAGAGCGGCGCAAGGACGACCACCTGCTCACCGACGACTCGATCATGGTGGACGCGCTGCCTGACGGGGAAATCGGCCAGGCCGAGGTGTCCGCGCTGGTCGGGCTCAACACCGACCTGCGCCGCGAGTACATCGCCGACTGCGCGGGCGGGGTCCGGCGGTGGAACCGCATCCTCGAAGGGGCCGGGCTGCCGCAGCGGCTCTACCTGCCGCACGTCGCGTTCAACCGGCGGGTGGGCGCGTTCGCCGGCATCGAGGCCTCGCCCGCCGGGGAGCGGCTTTCCGCTGATGAGTGGGCGCACCGGCGCGGCCAGTGGCTGCCGACCGACACCGACAAGACGTTTGTGCGATCGCTGATGCGGCCGGTCTACGAGCGTGGCAAGATCGCTGCCTGGGTCGCACCCCCGCGCAACGGGATCAACGGCCAGCCGTTCGACTACGACTACGTGCACCTCGCCTAGGCCGGACGGCCGAGGCCCTACCCTGGGAGTCGTGCAATGGCGCAGTTGTTCAACGCTAGCGAGTACCTGCTCGACCGGCGGCTAGCCGCCGGCGACGGTGACCGGGTGGCCCTGGCGGGCCCGGCCGGCGAGCTGAGCTACGCCGCGCTGTGGGACCGGGTCCGGCGCACCGCGGCGGGCCTGCGGGCGGCCGGCGTCCAGCCGGAGCAGCGCGTCTTGATGGTGATGGCGGACTCGCCCGACTTCGTCGTCCTGTACCTGGCCGCGATGCGCATCGGGGCGATCCCGGTGCCGGTCTCGACCATGCTGCGCGCCGACGGCATCGCCGAGCTGCTGCGCGACTCCCGGGCCCGGTTCCTCGGCGTCACCGCCGAGTTCGCCGCCGCGGCGACGTCGGCCGCCGCGGCGGCGCCCGAGCTGGCCGGCGTGCTGCTGCATCTCCCGACGGGCGACCGCGACCCCGGAGGAGCCGCAGTCGACCGGGCGTCCCGCGTGCACCGGCTCGACGAGCTGGCCGGCGCCGCGCCGGACGACTCCATCTACGACACCGGCGAAGACTCGCCCGCGTTCTGGCTCTATACCTCGGGTACCACCGGCTCGCCGAAGGGCGCCATGCACCGGCACGGCTCGGTGCCGGTGGTCTGCGAGACCTACGGCCAGCAGGTGCTCGGCATCCGCCCGGACGACCGCTGCCTGTCGGCGGCCAAGGCGTTCTTCGCCTACGGCCTGGGCAACTCGGTGCTGTTCCCGCTGTCGGCCGGCGCGGCCAGCGTGCTGCTCCCGGCGGCCTCCCGGCCCGACCTCATCGCCGAGACCGCGGTCAAGTACGGGGCGACGCTGTTCTTCGGCGGGCCGACGTTCTTCGCCAACATGCTCCGCGCCGGGCTGCCCGCCGACGCGCTCGGCGGCGTCCGGCTGGCCGCCTCGGCCGGCGAGGCGCTGCCCGCCGCGCTGTACACCCGGTGGACCGGCCACTTCGGCGTGGACATCATCGACGGCATCGGCATGACCGAGATGCTGCACATCTTCCTGTCCAACCGGCCGGGCTCGGTGCGCCCGGGCACGCACCGGCGTCGCCGTGCCCGGCTACGACCTGCGGCTGGTCGACGAGGACACCGGCCGCGAGGTCACCGACTCCGGGGTCCCCGGCACGCTGTTCGTCCGCGGCGACTCGACCGCGACCGGCTACTGGGCCAGGTACGACGCCTCCCGGCTGGTCTTCCAGGGCGAGTGGCTGCGCACCGGCGACACCTACGTCCGCGACGCCGACGGCTACTACGAGTGCCTGGGGCGGACCGGCGACATGATCAAGGCGTCCGGCATCTGGGTGTCCCCGATCGGAGGTCGAGGCCCGGCTGCTGGCCCACCCGGCGGTCGCCCAGGCCGTGGTCGTCGCCGCGCCCGACGCCGACAGCCTGGAGAAGCCGGTCGCCTACGTGGTCCTGGCCGCCGGCGCCGCGGTCACCGAGGCCGAGCTGATCGAGCATCTGCCGCGACGGCGCTGCCCTCGTTCAAGCGGCCGCGGGCGGTCGTCTTCACCGAGGGGTTCCCGACCACCGCGACCGGGAAGATCCGCCGGGTGGAACTGCGGACCATGGCGGCCGGCGTGCTCCGGGTGCGGGGCGCCTGATGCTCGACGGGTTCCCGCTGGTGGACGTGCACCTGCACGCGGCCAGCAAGGCGACGCTCAAGCTGCCCTGGGACACCTGGGTGCAGGGCTTCGCCGACGCCGACCTGGTGAGCCGGCTCTACGACCCGTCCGGCCACGTGGTGCCGTCGGTCTTCGGCGGCTTCCTGGCCGGCGAGGGCGTGGACGTCGGCCTGGTGATGTGCGAGTACTCGCCCAAGGTGACCGGCACCCAGGCCATCGAGGACATGCTGCCGCTGGCCGCAGGCAACCCGGGCCGGGTCAAGGTCATCGCCAACGTCAACCCGCACCTGCACTACCCGGTGGACGAGGAGGTCCGCCGCCAGCTCGCCCTGGGCGCGGTCGCCTTGAAGATCCACCCGGTGCACGCGGGCGTGGCCGCCAACGACCGGATGCTGTACCCGGCCTACGAGGCCTGCCAGGCGGCCGGCGTGCCGGTGGTGGTGCACTGCGGGACGTCCACGTTCCCCGGCGCGTCGAACACGTTCGGCGACCCGGTGGCGCTCGACGACGTGCTGCGCGACTTCCGCTCGCTCACCCTGGTGCTGGCGCACGGCGGGCGCGGCTGGTGGTACGACGCGGCGGCGTTCCTCGCCCTGTCGCACGAGCGGGTGTGGATCGAGCTGTCCGGGCTGCCGCCGTCCCGGCTGCGCGACTACTACGCCCGGCAGAACTGGGCCCGGCTCACCCGCCGGATGATCTTCGGCACCGACTGGCCCGGCATCCCCGGCATCGCCGCCAACGCCCGAGCCGTGGCCAAGCAGATGCCGGACGACGACACCGCCGCTGCCGTCCTGGCCGGCAACGCCAAGCGCGTCTACCGCCTGGCCCTCCCGGGCGGCGGCTGAGCCGGGCCCGGACGACCTGTTAGCCTTCGAGACGGCGTATGTGTCTGGTGATACTGAGGTGCGGAGGACTAATGAGCCTGATCGAGGTGCGGGACGAGGGTGCGATCCGCTGGATCGGGCTCAACCGGCCCGATAAGCGCAACGCCATCGACCTGGCCATGGCCGACGCCTTCGCCGCCGCGCTGGACGACGCCCGGCGGCAGCCCTGCGTGCTGGTCGTGCACTCGGTCACGCCGGGCATCTTCGCGGCCGGCGCGGACATCGCCGAGCTGCGCGAGCGGGACGCCGACGCGGCCCTGCTGGCGATCAACGCGGGCCTGTTCGAGAAGCTGGAGGCGCACCGCTGGCCGACCATCGCCGTGGTGGACGGTCCCGCGCTCGGCGGCGGCTGCGAGCTGGCCCTGGCCTGCGACTTCCGGGTCGGCTCCGGCCAGGCCCTGTTCGCCCAGCCCGAGCTGGCGCTCGGCATCATGGCCGGCGCGGGCGGCAACTGGCGGCTGGCCCAGGCCGTCGGCCAGCAGACCGCCCGCCGCATGTTGTACGCCGGGGCCCGGCTCAAGGCCGCCGACGCCCTGCGCCGCCGGCCTGCTGGACGACCTGGCCGAGGACCCCGAGGCGGCCGCCCGCGCCCTGGCCGAGCGGATCGGCCGGCAGTCGTGGCGGGCCCTGGAGCTGACCAAGCTGGCGCTGCGCTCCCACCGCCCGGCCACCACGGCGTTCGACTCGGTCGGCCAGGCGCTGCTGTTCGGCAGCCAGGACAAGTACGACCGGATGGACGCGTTCCTCAACCGCCGCCGCGACTTAGGTACCGGCGCGCCCGGGCGCGCCCTGGCGTCAGCCGGGCTGCGACGCCGGCGTCAGCCGGGCTGCGCCACGGGCTCGCGGGCGCCACCCGGCGCACCGAGCAGCCCGGGCGCGACGTAGACCCGCGCCCCGGTGATCGCGGCCAGGTTGAGCGCGTCGCTCGGCCGCGCGTCCACCGTGGCGCCGCCGCGCAGCATGACCTGCGCGTAGAAGATGCCGTTGCGCTCGTCGGTCACCCGGACCGCGCGGACGGCCGACCCGGTCGCCGTCACCAGCGACGCCATGAACTGGTAGGTCATCGGGCGGGGGAATTCCTGCCCCTGCAGGCTGAACGCCAGCGCGGTCGCCTCGGCGTCGCCGACGCCGATGCGCACCGTCCGCCCGTCGCCGTCGCCGGTCGCGGCCAGCTCGATAAAGAACCGTTCCCGCCGCTCCGCTTCGCCCGCGGTTCCCCGGATTACCCCGGTTATGGCCACCGGCACCCATTGCCCCATACCGGCCACCTTCCTGCACTTTTCGCCACTCACAGGGTAAACCACCCTTGGTTGCGCATAGGCCTTCCCCGCCTGTACCCAGGCTGAACTCACGGCGAGAATGATCACGAGATCATCACTGAAACGCGAAGACTTTCCCAGTTCTAATAACCGCAGGCGTCGGTCAGCCGTCGCCGGTGACCGGCCGGTACGCGTGCCTGGTCCCCGTGGCCCTCGCTGTCCGCCCGCGCTCAGCGGGTGGTTGGCGCCATCGGCTGCTTCTAGCGTGGCCTTTGGCGCCAACCACCCGGTGCGGGCGTGGCCTTTGGCGCCAACGACCCGGGTGCGGGCGTGGCCTTTGGCGCCAACGACCCGGGTGGGGGCGTGGCCTTTGGCGCCACGACCCCGGGGCGAGGTCGGGCCTCGGGATAACAGCAAGAAGCGCGGAGCGCTCGCAGCCCGCCGCGAGGGCCCCGCACCGCGACGCGCGGCTTGGTCAGGCGGGTGACCGCGCTCATCCGGTGCTGTCGATCCACTGGGCAGCGCCGTACCCGGCGGCCCGGATGCCGGGGACACCGCCGCACCCGTCGCTGCCAGGGACGGGCAGCTTGAGCGTCCCGGTCCACAGCCCCCAGCGCAGCCGGGCGATGCCGCGCAGGTCGCCGAGCGCGGTCGAGACGACCTTCACCCGTGAGTCGGCCGAGTCGGTCCAGTCCACCGGGACCTCGCACACCCGCAGCCCGCACCGCTGCGCCAGCACGAGCAGCTCGGTGTCGAAGAACCAGCCCCGGTCCGCCACCAGCGGCAGCAGCACCCGGGCCGCGTCGCCGCGCAGCGCCTTGAACCCGCACTGCGCGTCGCGGAACCCGGTCCGCAGCGACCCACCGCAGCAGCAGGTTGTAGGCGCGGGAGAGGAACTCCCGCTTCGGCCCGCGCGTCACGTGCGCCCCGGGCGCCAGCCGGCTCCCGACGGCCAGGTCGCCCCGGCCGTCCAGCAGCGGCTCCACCAGCGGCAGCAGTGCCTTCAGGTCGGTGGACAGGTCCACGTCCATGTAGGCGACGATGTCCGCGTCGCTGGCCGACCAGACTGCGTGCAGCGCGCGGCCGCGGCCGGGCAGCTCCAGGTGCACGGCCCGCACCCGGCCCGGGTACTCCTCGGCCAGCGCCAGGGCGAGCGACCAGGTGCCGTCGGTCGACCCGTTGTCGGCGATGGTGATGTGCCACGTGTACGGGAAGTGGTTCCGCAGGTACCCGGCCAGCCGGGTGACGTGACTGATCAGCTCGCGCTGCTCGTTCCGCACCGGTATGACGATTTCCACCAGGGGTTCCTCGCCCAGCGGGGCAGTCTCACTCATGCCGATCAGTATGGGAACCCGGTATCAGCGCTGGCTGCGCCGTCGCTTCAGGAACGCTCATAGCCCGCTCTGCGCCAGCTCTCCGCCTCCCGACGGGGACACCCCGAGGAAAAAATCCACCATCTTCGCCGGCCGGAACGGACTGGCTGATAACAGCAAGAAGCGCGAGCGCCCGCCTGGGGGGCGCCGGAGGGTTCGCGGTTACGCCGGCCAGTCCGGGTCCGCGGAGCACCTCGCCGAGCACGGCGGCGAGCTGGTCGGCGTGCTCCCGGCCGAAGGGCAGCGGCGGCCGGATCTTGAGCACGCTGCCGGTCGGCCCGGTGGCGCTGATCAGCACGCGGCGCTCTCGCATCCCGTTGACGATCTGGGCCGCCAGCTCGCCGGACGGCGCCCCTGTCGCCGGGTCGGTGACGTCCACGCCCAGGTAGAGCCCGGCGCCGCGCACCTCGCCGAGCACCGGGCTGTCGGCGGCCAGGCTGGCCACCGACTCCTTCAGGTAGGCGCCGGACTCGGCCGAGTTGGCCGCCAGCCCCTCGTCCGCGATGACGTCGAGCACGGCCGAGGCGGCGGCGACGCACACCGGGTTGCCGCCGAACGTGTTGAAGTACCGCGCGGTCCGGCCGAAGCCGTCCAGCAGCTCACGGCGGCCGACCAGGCCGGCGATCGGCAGCCCGTTGCCCATCGGCTTGCCCATGGTGACGATGTCCGGCGCGATCCCGTGCCGCTGGTACCCCCACGCGTGCGTCCCGGTGCGCCAGAACCCGGCCTGTACCTCGTCCGCGATGTACAGGCCGCCGGCCGAGTGGACGATGTCGGTGACCGGGGCCAGGAATCCGGGCGGGTCCGGCAGCACGCCGTCGGAGGAGAACAGCGAGTCGGCCAGGAACGCCGCCAGCCGGACGCCGTGCCGCCGCAGGTCGGCGGCGGCCCAGGCCACCGAGGCGGCGAAGTTCACCCCGGCGGCGGGCGCGGGCACCACCCGGACGTGCGGGCCGAGCGGGACGCCGGCCCGAGGCTGGGGGACAGCTCGGCCAGCGCGGCGGTCACCCCGTGGTAGGCGTTGGCGGTCACGATCACCCCGGTGCCGCCGGTGTAGTGCCGGGCGATCCGCAGCGCCAGGTCGTTGGCCTCGCTGCCGGTGCAGGTGAACATGGCCTGGGCTGGCCCGCCCAGGTGGTGCGTGGACAGCAGCCGCTCGGCGTAGGACACCAGCCCGTCGGACAGGTACCGGGTGTGCGTGTTGAGCGTGGCCAGCTGACGGCCGACCGCCTCGGTGACGCGCGGGTGCGAGTGCCCGACCGCCGGCACGTTGTTGTAGGCGTCCAGGTAGGCCTGGTCGGCGGAGTCGTACAGGTAGACGCCGGCGCCGCGGGCGAACTCCACCGGGTCGGCGTAGAACAGCCGGTACGCGCTGCCGAGCGCGGCCTCACGGCGCTGGATGAGTTCCCTGGTCACGGTGGGCAGGCCGGCCGCCCGCGCCCCGTCGTAGCCGTTGACCATCACCGGCGCTGCCTCGGTCACTGTCGTACTCCATCGTTATTGGCGTCATCGTCGGCGGTGCCCGCCCGGGGCTTGTCTTCCCCGGCGGGCCGCGGCCGCACACCACCGGCGGCGCGCAGCCTGCCGGCGATCTCCTCCGGGCCCAGCCGCCGCAGCGCTTCCAGGTGCGTGATCGCCTGCGGCGTGCGACGCAGCAGGTAGGCGGCGTTGCCCGGGGCCCGCTGCGCGTTCCACTGCGAGACAACGATCCGCGTGGCCACCCGGGCCACCATGAACTCCGCCGCCAGCTCCAGGTCGGCGTCGCTCAGCGGGCGGTCGGCGTGGTAGCCGGCGACCACGTCGAGCGCGGGCGCCAGCACGTCCGGGCCGGCGCCGAGCTGGTAGCAGGCCGCGATTCCGACGTCCATCGCCACCGGCCCGGTCAGCGCGTCGCCGAAGTCGAGGACGCCGGTGATCCGGCCGCCCGCGGTGAGCAGGTTCTCCCCGTGGAAGTCGGCGTGGATGACCTGGGACGGCGTCCCGGGCAGCCGGGGCGCGACGGCCGCGGCGAAGTGGTCGAGCGTGTCGGTGAGCGCGGCGCGCAGCCACCCGTCCCGGCCGCGCGCGCCGACGGGGCCGCCCGGCAGCGCCCCGCTCATCGCGGGCAGCGCGCCGCTGGCCGGCAGGTCGTCGAGCAGAGGCCGCAGCGCGGCCAGGTTGCGCAGGTCCCAGCGGTGGGTGCGGTCCGCTCCCGGGTGGCGGAACCCGCGCAGCGCCCGGCTGAGCCGCGCTAGGGTGCCGCCGACCTCGCGGCGCAGCGCGGGACCCGGGGTGGTGGCGCTGAGCAGCTCGACCGTCCAGCCAGGTGGTCAGCCGGGCCAGCCGGCCGCCGAGGTCCACCTCCGGCCGCCCGTCGAGCGCCGGCACCACCCGCTGCACGGGCAGCGCGGGCGAGGTCGCCGCCAGGTGCAGCAGCACCGCCGCCTGGAAACTCGGCCCGCTGGATGCCCCCGCGGCCTCCTGCGGGGAAACGGCGCCCGCCTTGAGCAGCCAGGCGGAGCCGTCGGCCGCGGTGATGCGGTACGCGTCGTCGTGCTCGGACGCCAGCCGGCTGGCGGTCCCGGTGACGCCGTAGTGCCGGGCGGTGATCGCCTCGGCCTCGTCGGGGCGGAGACGGAGAGCGGCAGGCACACCGCTATGGTAAGGGGCATGAAATTGCCACCGGTCGATACCCGCTGGTGCCGCCCGCCCCGTGGCGTACCACGAGCCTGCGGTGACGTGGGGCGAGTGGCGGGCCGGGCCGTGCCGCGCGTGATTCGCCCGTCCTGCACCGGGTAGCAGCACATCGTGACGCCTCTTCCTCCGCGCCAGCCCGGTTCCCTCGGGGAACCGGCCGCGCACCCGGCCGGTGACGCCGCCGAGGGCGCGCCGGACGGCGGCCGGGCGGAGCGGCCGACCGCGGCGCGCACGCGTCCGGTGCCAGCCCGGTGATCGCGGTGGCCAACCGGCTGCCGGTCCAGCACGGCGAGGACGGCTGGGAGCTGTCACCCGGTGGCCTGGTCACCGCGCTGCGGCCGGTGATGGCGACGCACCCGGGGGCCTGGGTCGGCTGGGACGGGGGCACCAAGGGCCTGCCGCCGACGCTGCCGGACTCGCAGATCCGCCTGGAGCCGATCGGCCTGTCCGCCGCGCAGGTCCGCGACTACTACCGCGGCTTCGCCAACGCGACGATGTGGCCGCTGCTGCACAACGCCATCGAGAAGCCCCGCTTCGAGCGGGCCTGGTGGCGCAGCTACGAAGAGGTCAACCGGCTGTTCGCCGAGCGGACCATGGCCGCCGTGGCCGCTATGCCGGACGCGATCGCCTGGGTGCACGACTACCACCTGATGCTGGTGCCGCAGCTGATCCGCAACCGCGAGCCGGACGCGCGCATCGGCTTCTTCCTGCACGTGCCGTGGCCGTCGCCGGACATCTACGCCCGGCTGCCCTGGCGCGAGCAGGTGCTGTGGGGTCTGCTCGGCGCCGACCTGGTCGCCTTCCACACCGACCAGTACCGGACCAACTTCCTGCGCTCCTGTTCGCGCCAGCTCGGCGACTCCGGCCTGCAGGTGCGCGGCTCGGCGGTGCACCTGCCCGACGGCCGGGTGGTGTCCGTCGTCACGGCGCCGATCTCCATCGACACCGGGACGTTCGCCGACCTGGCCGCCGGCCCGGAGGTGAAGCAGGGCATCGCGGCCCTGGAGGAGCAGTTCAGCGGGCGCACGCTGCTGCTCGGCGTGGACCGGCTCGACTACACCAAGGGGATCATCGAGCGGCTGCTGGCGTTCGAGATGCTGCTGGAGCGAAACCCGGGGCTGCGCACCAAGCTGGCCTTCCTGCAGATCGCGGTGCCGAGCCGGGACGACGTGCGGGAGTACCGCCAGCTGCGCGCCGCGGTGGAGCAGCACGTCGGCCGGATCAACGGCCTGTACACCGGGCCGGGCGACGACGTGCCGGTGCACTACCTGTACCGGGGGCTCAAGCCGCAGCAGCTCGCGGCGTACTACGCGGCCGCCGACGCGCTGCTGGTCACGCCGCTGATCGACGGGATGAACCTGGTCTCCAAGGAGTACGTCACCGTGCAGGACGCCCTCGACGGCGACGGGGTCCTGCTGCTCAGCGAGTTCACCGGGGCGGCCGTGGAACTGCACCGGGCCGTGCTGTGCAACCCGTTCGACGTCGAGGGCCTGTCCTACCGGATCGAGCAGGCGCTCAGCCTGACCCGCGGCGCCCGGCGCCGGGCCATCGCCGCCATGGCCGGGCAGGTCCGCAAGTACGACGTCTACCGCTGGGTGGACAGCCAGCTGGAGTCGATCATCGGCGCCAGCGCGAACTGAGCGCCGAGCCGGCGCACCGGCGAGCAGTGGCGGCCGGGGAGCTTCGCTGCGCCGACGCCGCGCCGAAAGGCGCTGCCGGGCCTACGCCTGCGAGCGCCAGCCCGCGTGGTAGTCCTCCTGGACGACCTTCGCGTACGGGGCCGTGGAGACGATCGCGCGGACCTCGACCTGCTCGTGCGGCTGCACGGTGGTCTTCTTGGACCCGCCGTTCGGCTCGCCCCAGACGACCTTGACCTCGGCGCCGATCGGCACGTCCGGGTCCACGGTCGCCAGCGACAGGCCGGACCGCTCGTTGGCCGAGTAGCCGGTGAACATCGACAGGCCGACCACCTTGCCGTCCGCGTCGATCACGGAGTCGAAGTTGGACGAGCCGTAGTTCGCGTTCGGCAGGTCGAAGAACTGGTAGCCGGGCCCGTCGCCGAGCGGCGAGGCGAGCACCTTGCCCAGGTCCTCGGCGTTCCAGGCCAGCGTCACCTTGCGGCGCTGGGCGGCCGGGTCGATCGCCTCGAGCGACGCGCGCCCGATGAAGTCGTGGTCGAACTTGACGAACGACCCGTAACCGAGCTCCCACGGGTTGGTGTAGTAGTCGGTGATGGTGTCCGACACGTACGAGCCCGCGATCGCGTTGGTCGCCTCGTAGGAGTCGGCGCCCAGCCACTCACGGTAGGTGCGCATCTCGGGCGCGGTGTAGATGGCCGGGAGCGGCGACGGGATCCAGCCGGACTCCAGGGTGTTGCAGGAGTAGGCGCGCGCGCCGCACGGCTCGAGGCCGAACTCGACGCCCGCCTCCAGGATGGTGTCCCGGACCTTGTCGTAGGACTCGTACGGGCCCCAGATCTCCAGGCCGGGCGCGCCCGCCATGCCGTGCCGCAGCGTGCGGACCTTCTCGCCGCCGATGTTCATGTGGCCCATCCGGAAGAACCGGACCTGCTCCATCGGCTCGCCGTTGAGCTTCTCGATGACCGGCCAGGCGTTCGGGCCCTGGATCTGGAAGCGCCACACCTTGCGGGTGACCTGCTTGCCGTACGGCCGTGACGGCGACCGCGGGTCGAGCACCATGTCGACGTTGTAGCCGCTCGAGCCCTTGAAGAGCAGCCAGTTGGCCACCGGCGCGCGGCCGACGAAGGTGAACTCCTCCTCGGACTCGCGGAACAGGATGCCGTCGCCGATCACCCCGCCCTCCGGCGATACCGGGACGAACTGCTTGGCCGTGTCCACCGGGAACTTGGCGGTGGAGTTGATCCCGGTGTCGGTGATCAGCTTCAGCGCGTCCGGGCCGGAGATGAAGATGTTGTGCATGTGGTGGGACTGGTCGTAGAGAACCGCGGTCTCGCGCCAGGCGATGACCTCGCGCCGGAAGTTCGTGAACTCGGACGGCACGACCGGGTAGATGTACGCGCCGAGCTGGGAGTTGCGCAGCAGCTCTACCGTGTTCCCCGCGCTGTCGAGCAGCTCCTGCAGGTTCTTCGGGCTCATATGTCACCTGTTCTGATACGGCTTCGGCTTTTCATGCGGGCTACATGCTAGCGCTCAGCGCTGTGGGCTGTAATGCCCGGTATCGGCACGGCTTGGGCCATCGTCTTGTGACGACAGAACAAAGAACGAAACCGCTGTGACGGGGGTGCTAGCCCGGCCGGCGGTACCGGTGGGCCGCCGGGCCGTGACCGGCAGCCCGTGTTCGACGTAGAGTGCTTGCGATCCTCTGAACTGGACAGATAGCGGGAGAAGGAATGAGCGGCGCTAGGGGGAGGCGCATGGGGGACCGGCTGGCGGCGCGGCGCTTGTTGCCGGGCTACGCCGTGTGGGCGGCCCTGCTTGTCGTGGCGCACTATGCCTTCGGCCAGTGGCACGCCGAGGTGGCGGTGCTGGCCGACCTCAGCGCGGTCGCGGCCATCGTCGTCGGCACCCTGGTCAACCGGCCGGCCCGGCGCGCGCCGTGGCTGCTGCTCGCGGCCGCGATCTCTGCCGGCGCGTGGCGCGGTGATCGCCACCCGGATCCAGGTCACGGTCAGCGCTGCCGCCCTCCCCTTCCCCTCGTGGGCCGACGTCATCAACCTGATCGAGTACCCGCTTTACGTGGCCGGGCTCGCGCTGTTCGTCCGGTTCAGGTCCGTCCAGCGCGACCGGCGCAGCGTGGTCGACGCGTTCATCTTGACCGTCGGGCCTGGCCCTGCTGTTCTGGCTGTTCCTCGTGGTGCCCAACGCGACCGACCCGTTCATGACCTGGCCGCAGCGGTTCGTCAACGCCGCCTACCCGATCGGCGACCTGCTCATCGTGATGGCCCTGGCCCGGCTGCTCGACCCCGGGCTCCTGGCGGGGCCCCTCGGTCGGCTGCTCACCATCGGCTCGGCCGCCGCGATCGCCTCCGACGTGGCCTACGACCTGGCCGAGAACGCACCCGGCCACCACAGCGTGGACGGGCTGCTCAGCCTGGGCTGGATGATCGGCGGGGCCGCCTGCGGCGCCGCCGCGCTGCACCCGTCGATGGTCGAGCTGACCAGGCGCGGCCAAGCGGCACCTCCGACACCGCGACCGGCAGCGTGATCATGCTCATGATCGCCTCGCTGATCCCGCACGATCGTCCTGTTCATCCACGCAGGCCAGGCGCGGGACGAGGTCGAGGGGGTCGTCGCGGTCGTCGTCGGGGTGCTATACCTACTCATGCTCTCGCGCCTGTGGGACGTCGCCGCCTCGCACCGGCGCAGCCTGGTCCGCGAGCGGACGCTGCGCATGGCCAGCTCGCGCGCTCGCCTCGGCCAACTCGGTCGAGGACGTCGCGGCGGCCGTCAGGGACGCGGCGGCCCGGCTCGTTCCCGGCCTGCCCGGGCAGCGCGCCGCGATCCTGGCCGTCCGGGAGGGCGACTACCTGCGTGCGTCGATCCGCCCGGAACGGCGGAGCCGCCACCGCCGCTGGACCCGGTGCGGCGTCTGGCTGAAGCTGGCCGAGGGCGCGCGTGCCGCGGTTCGTTCTCGATGACGGAGATCAGGGCGGCCCGGTACGGGATCGCTCCCGCACGCGCCGCCGCCGGACGCCCCGGCCGCATTACGAGGGCGGCCTGCTCGCCCCGCTGACCCTCGAAGGACCGGCCGGTCGGCGATCCGTTCATCGGGCTGCTCGGGCTGTTCGGCGACCGGCGGACGCTGACCGACCTGACCGGCGCGCTGGAGATCCTGGCCGGCCAGGCGGCGCTGGCCGTGGAGCGGGTCGGGCTGACCCAGGAGGTGGTCCGCCAGCGCGGCGAGGCGCTGTTCCGCACCCTGGTGCAGGACGCCTCGGACGTGATCCTCATCGTCGGCGACGACCGCCAGGTCCGCTACGCGACGCCGTCCGCGGTCGGATATCTTCGGCGACGTCACCGTGGAGGGAGCGCTGCTGTCCGACCTGGTCGCCCCGGGCACCCGCGATGACGTGGAGCGGGTGCTCGACCTGATGCTCGTCCATGACCGACGCGGGCGCGTCGCCCGGCTACCTGCTGCGGATCGAGCGCCGGGACGGCCGCGTCGCCGTGCTCGAGGTCCGCTGGAGCGACCTGCGCGAGGAGTCCGACCGTCAACGGCCTGGTGCTCACCCTGCGCGACGTGACCGAGCAGCACGAGCTGGAGGAGGAGCTGAAGTACCGGGCCTTCCACGACACGCTGACCGGGCTGCCCAACCGGGCCCTGTTCGTCCGCGAGGCCGGCGCCGCGCTCGAGGCGGCCCGCGCCGTCGGCCGGACCGCGGGCGTGCTGTTCGTCGACCTGGACGACTTCAAGGTCGTCAACGACACCATGGGGCACAGCGTCGGCGACGAGCTGCTGGTCGCGGTGGCCGCCCGGCTGGCGGACACGGTGCGCGAGTCCGATACCGCGGCCCGGCTGGGCGGCGACGAGTTCGCGCTGCTCATCGACGACGCCGCCGATCCGGACGCGGTGGACGCGTTCGCCGAGCGGATCGTGGCCGCGTTCACCGAGCCGTTCACGCCTGAGCACGGCCCGGGTGCTCGCCTCGGTCACCGTCGGCGTGGCCACCTCGCGCCGACAGCGGCGACGTGGACGAGCTGCTGCGCCACGCCGACCTGGCCCTGTACGCGGCCAAGTCGGCGGGCAAGCGGCGCTGGCGGCACTACCAGCCGGTGCTGACCAGCGGGATGCTCCGGCGGCGGGAGATACAGGCCGCGCTGGAGGACGCGGTGCAGTCCTCCGCCTTCACCCTGGTCTACCAGCCGATCGTCGGCCTCACCAGCGGCGAGATCGTCGGCTTCGAGTCGCTGGTGCGCTGGCCGCACCCGCGCTGGGGGATGATGCTGCCCGGCCAGTTCATCGACCTGGCCGAGGAGACCGGGCTGATCGTCCCGCTCGGCGCCTGGGTGCTGCGGCAGGCCCTGAGCGACGTGGTGCAGTGGCGCAACGAGCCGCCGCCGCCGAGCAGTCCGCCACGGCGATGCGGCGCACGCTCGCCGGCCCACGCCGGAGGCGGATATGGCACCGGCCGGAGGCGCCCGCGGGCACCGCGCCGGAGGCGCGAACGGCAGCGGCCGGAGGCGCCCGGCGGCGCCGCGCCCGAGGACCACGACCCGCACGTCTCGGTGAACGTGTCCGCCCGCCAGTTCCGCGACCCCGGGTTCGTGGACAGCGTCCGCCAGGCCCTGGCGGCGTCCGGGCTGCCGCCGTCGGCGCTGCTGCTTGAGCTGACCGAGTCGGTGCTGCTCGGCGGGAACGACCGGATCCGCGCCGACCTGGACCAGCTGAAGGAGATCGGCGTCCGGCTGGCCATCGACGACTTCGGCACCGGGTACTCCTCGCTCAGCTACCTGCTTGAGCTGCCGATCGACGTGCTCAAGATCGACAAGACGTTCGTCACCGGGATCGCCTCATCCTCGCGGCGGCACGCCCTGGTCGAGGGCATCACCAGGCTGGCCGGGACGCTGGAGGTGGAGGTGATCGCCGAGGGCATCGAGAGCGAGACCGAGCGGGAGCTGCTGGCCGGGATGGGCTGCCAGTTCGGCCAGGGCTACCTGCTGTCGGTCCCGGTCGACGCCGACTCGGCGGCGGCCATGCTGCGGCTCGGCCGCCGCCTGGTCACCGAGCTGCCCAAGCCGCACCGCGAGACGCCGGACGGGCCCTACCTCACCGACTTGTAAGCCCCGCGGGCCGGGCTAGCCCTGGCCTGGCGGCCGGCGGAAGTTGGTAGCCTGGCGCGATGCGGACCAGCCGTCTCGAGGCGTTCAGCGACGGCGTGCTCGCCATCATCATCACGGTCATGGTGCTGGAGCTGCACGAGCCGGAGCGCGCCGACTCTGGCGGCGCTGTGGCACACCACCGGGACCGGCCTGCTCAGCTACCTGCTCAGCTTCGTCTACGTCGGCATCTACTGGACCAACCACCACCACATGTTCCAGCTCACCAGCGCGGGTCACCGGCGGCGTGCTGTGGGCCAACCTGGCCCTGCTGTTCTGCCTGTCGCTGTTCCCGTTCACCACCAACTGGACGGACACGACCGGCTACGCGCCGCACGCCCGTCATCGTCTACGGCGTGAACCTGCTGGCCGCCGCGATCGCCTACTACGTCCTGCAGCTGGTCATCATCCGCGATCAGGGGCCCGGACTCGCCGCTCCGCCGGGCCGTCGGCCGCGACCGCAAGGGCAAGCTCTCGCCGGTCTGCTACCTCGCCGGCTGCGTCGCCGCCCTGTTCGGCGGCCGGGCACCGGCCGGGACCGCCCCGGCATCTGGATCGCCGTCGCCTGCTACGTCGCCGTCGCGCTCATGTGGGTCATCCCCGACCGCCGGATAGAAACGTTCATCGTCGCCAACGAGCCCGCCGACGGCGACCCGGAGAGCAACGGTGACCGCCGCCGGCCGCCGCCGGCCGGATCGCGGCCGTAGCGGCGGCGCTGCGTCGCCGCGCTGGCGGCGGCCTGCGCGCCGCCGCGCTCGCGGCGGCGCCGCGCCACCGGCGGCCGCCGCGTCAGCCCCGGCCGCGCGCCGGCCGGCCTCGGCCCAGCCGCCACGCCGTCGGCCTCGGGCCGCCTGCGGCGGCCCGCGACTACTGCCCGCCCGCGTCCTGGGAGACCGCCAGGCGTCCACGCCGCTGACCCAGATCCCGCCGTTCGCCGAGCCGCTCAACGTGGTCATCAGCGCCAAGTCCACGGTCTCGCTGGCCAGCCTGCAGCAGGCGCTCGGCAACTGGACCACGGTCTCCGCCGCGACGTCGGTCAACGTGACCGGCATCCACATCTCGTGCATCTCGGCCGAGCGCGCGGACGTGGCCGGCCGCGGCTACGCGCCGCAGTCGGCGGCCTGGCGGCTCGGCGGCTGCCTCAAGGGCAACGAGATGTCGCTGTCCGGCGACGAGGACCACGTGCGCATCTGGCACCAGCCGGTGGCGGGCAGCCGGTACGGCGCCTGGTTCATCGCCGCCAGCTACGAGACGATGTGCCTGGTCCGCGACGGGAAACTGCAGACGGCGACGGCGAACAAGGCCTACGCCGTGCTGCACCCCGGCAGCGCCTACCACTGCGTCGACGGCGGCCCGGGCAGCATCACCACCAGCCACCCCAGCGGCTACGACGACGCCGCGGCCGCCTTCTCCGCCGCCGTCGCCACCGCCGCCAAGGCCCACGGCTGGCACCTCACCCAGCCGCACCGTCACCGTCCACCGCCCGGCCACCGCCGGCGAGGGCAGCGTCCCGTACGCCCCCGCCGTCGACGTCCTCACCCTCACCGCCTAACCCCGCCTGATCCGGCCGGCCCGCCGCGCCCCGCCGACCCAGCCACCCCGGCGGACCCCCCGCCCCCGCCCCCGCCCCCGCCGACCCAGCCGCCCCCGTCGGCCCGCTGCGCCCCCTCCGCCGACTCAGCAGTCCCGGGCGACCCCACCGGGCATCCTCCACCCTCGCGGACTCCACCAGCCGCCGCGCCCTCCGCTGCCCCAGCCGACGCAGCAGTCCCGGGCGACCCGGGCGACCGGATGTCACCCTCTCGGATAACAGCAAGAAGCGCCTGCGAGGCACGGTTCGGCTCAGTCGCTGTCAACGCCGCCATGATCACGGAAACCCTTTTCCTGGCGGAAATAAATCACGTCATATGCCTAAAAAATCTCCGTTGAAAAAATAGTTTCCGCGCAACTACCCGCGCTGCGCTGATAACAGCAAGAAGCGCTGGCGCTAGTCCCGGTTGGCGGCGTCCTGGGGGAGGGCCGCCTCGTCGGGCCGCTGCGCCCGCGCAACCCGCCCGGGTCGCCCGCCGGGGGTGGGCCGCCCGCCGGGGGTGTGCCGCCCGCCGAGGCCGGCGCTGCCCGGGGCGGTGACGGCGGGGCGGTGGCGGGGAGAAACGCCCCTCGTTCTTCCGGCTGATCTTTGATAAATGAATGAAGGTATGACCGAGATCGTGATCATCGGCGGCGGCATCGGCGGGCTGGCCGCGGCCGCGTTCCTGCGCCGGGCCGGGCTGCGGGCCACGGTGTACGAGCAGGCGGGGCAGTTGCGGGAGGTCGGCGCGGGCGTGATCGTCGCGCCCAACGCGGCCCGGCTGCTGCGCGGGCTGGGGGTGCTCGGCGAGTTCGCCGCCCGGGCGGTGCGGCTGGATACCGGCTGGGAGTTCCGCCGCTGGCAAGACGGGAGCGTGCTGTCGGCGGAGGACCTGACGGCCCGCTGCGACGACCTGTACGGCGAGCGTACCTACACCGCCCACCGCGCCGACCTGCTCGGCGCGATCAGGAGCGCGGTGCCGGACGAGGACCTCCGGCTTGGCAGGCGCTGCGTCACCGTCACCCCGGACGCGGACGGGCGCCGCACCGAACTGCGCTTCGAAGACGGCGAGGCCGTCACGGCCGACGTGGTGATCGGCGCCGACGGCATCCACTCGGTGGTCCGCGCCGCGCTCATCGGGCGCGACGCCGGCGACGTACTCCGGGCTGTGCGCCTTCCGCGCGCTGGTGCCTGCCGAGCTGGCGCCGCCGTTCGCCCGCCGCCCCGCGCACGCCCTGTGGCTCGGGCCCGACCACCACCTGGTGCACTACCCGATCTCGGCCGGCACCCTGGTCAACCTGGTGGCCATCGCCCCGGCGGGCGACTACACGACCGAGTCGTGGACCGCCACCGCGACCGTGGCCGAGCTGCTGGCCGAGTTCGAGGGCTGGGACGGCCGGCTCACCAGCCTCATCCAGGCGGCCGGCCCGCCGGGCCGCTGGGCGCTGCTCGACCGGGCGCCGCTGCCGGCGTGGACCCGGGGCACGGTGACCCTGCTCGGGGACGCGGCGCACCCGATGTTCCCGTTCCTGGCCCAGGGCGCCGCCCAGGCCATCGAGGACGCGGCCACCCTGGCCCGCTGCCTGGCCGCCGACCAGGCGGACCCGGCCGCGGCCCTGGCCCGCTACCAGGCGCTGCGCCTGCCGCGCACCACCCGGCTGCAGGAAGGCAGCCAGGCCCGTGCGCTCACCAACCACCTGCCGGATGGCCCCGGGCAGCGGGACCGCGACGCCTCGTTCGCCGGCACCGACCCGCTGGCCGCCAGCGGCTGGATCTACGCGCACGACGCCGACGCGCTGTGACGGCCGCGCGGTCCAGGCCGGCGGCTACAGTGAGGCGACCCACTCGTCGGCGGTGGTGACCACGGCCTGGCGGGGGAAGACCTTTCCGGTCAGCACCCGGTGCACCTCTTCGTCCGGGTCGGCGCACGCGTCGGCCAGCACGGTGAGCCGGTAGTCGAGGTCGGCCGCCTGGCGCAGCGTGGACAGCACGACGCCGCTGGTCGAGATGCCCGCCAGGACCAGGTGATCCGCGCCGGCGCCGCGCAGCAGGACGTCCAGGTCCGAGCCGGTGAACGCGCTGACCCGCCGCTTGAGCACGACCGGCTCGCCGTCGCGCGGCGCCAGCGCGGCGTGTACCTGCGTGGCCGGGTGGTCCTGGTGGTAGGCGTCACCGCCCTGCGCGGTCAGCGCGGAGAACGTCGCGTTGCCCGCGGAGACCTCGGGAAACCCGGGCCGGAAGGCGACCCGGACGAACATCACCGGGATGCCGGCCGACCGTGCGGCCGTGGCCGCCCGGGCGGCGGCGTCGACGACGGCCGGCGCTCCGAGCCGCTCGACGATGCCGTGCTGGAAGTCCATCAGCAGCAGGACGGGACGGGAACCGGGCGTACCGGACATGGGCGTGCCTCCACGAAACAGCAGTCGGGCTAAATCTTCAACAGGAACTTATCAGAGAACCCTGATGGGTTTGGCCCGGACGCGGAGCCGGACGCCCGGACGCCCGGACGCCCGGACGCCCGCGCGGGTCACGCGTCCAGCGTGCCGCTCACGACCGGCGGCATGGTCGACCACGGGAAGTTGATCCACTTGTCGGTCCGCTTCCACACGTAGTCGCACTTGACCAGCGAGGCCGGCTTCTCGTACACCACCGCGCAGCGCACGTCGGCGACATGGTCGGCGATGAAGTTCCGCACCAGCTCTATCGTCTTGCCGGTGTCGGCGACGTCGTCGGCGACCAGGACCTTCTTCTGCGAGAAGTCCACCGCCGACGGCACCGGCGGCAGCATCACCGGCATGTCGAGCGTGGACCCGACGCCGTTGTAGAACTCGACGTTCATCAGGTGCAGGTTCTTCACCGACAGGGCGTAGCCGAGGGCGCCGGCGACGAACATGCCGCCCCGCGCGATCGCCAGGATCAGGTCGGGCCGGAACCCGTCGCCGGCGATCTCCTCCGCTAGCCCCCGCGCCGCGGCGCCGAAGGTCTCCCAGGTCAGGGTCTCGCGTGTGTCGTCCATGGCCGGTGACCCTAGCGGGTCACTCGGTGAGCGCGCCGGGGGAGGTGGCGTCGTAGTCGGCGAGCCAGGACGCGCCGCGCCCCTCCGGGTCGCGCCGGTTGAACCGACGCCGCATCGCGATCGCCGCGTCCCGCCGGATCGCCGCCCACCGCGAGGGCAGGTGGTTGGACACGCCGCGCGACCGCGCGGTCAGCACCACCGAGGACGCCCGGGGCCGCCGGACCCGCTCGTAGGCGCCAAGCGCGGCTACCGGGTCGCCGGGCGAAGCGGCCACGGCGTTGGCAAGCACCGCCCCGTCCTCCAGTGCCTGGCAGGCCCCTTGCCCCAGGTAGGGCAGCATCGGGTGGGCGGCGTCGCCGAGCAGCGTCACCCGCCCGGAGGTCCAGGCGGGGATCGGGTCCCGGTCGTACAGCGCCCACTTGTACCAGGTCTCCCCGGCCGCGAACAGCCGCAGCAGCGCCTGGTTCCAGCCGGCGTACCGCTCGGTGACCTCGCTGCCCGGGCACTCGGTCACCCACGACTCGTGCCGGTAGCTGTCGTCGTCGTAGTGCGCGACAACGTTGATCAGCTCCTCGCCGCGCAGCGGGTACAGCACGATCGTGCCGTGTGGGCCGAGCCACTGCGAGTTGTCGGACGCGACGTCCGGTGACAGGCCGCCGCGCACCGCCGCCGCCGCGATCACCGACCGGTAGCAGATCTTCCCGGTGAACCGGGGCGCGTCCGGGCCGAACAGCGCGGTCCTGACGGCGGAGTGGATGCCGTCCGCGCCGATCACCACGTCCGCCTCGACCTCGCTGCCGTCCGCGAACCGGGCTACCGCCACGTCCCCGTCGGTGCCCGCGGACACGCACCGCTGGTTCAGGGTCACCAGGCCGGGCGGCAGCGCGGCGGCGAGCACGTCGAGCAGGTCCGCCCGGTGCACGGTGGCGGGCTCGATGCCCTGCAGCGCCGCGTGCGTGGCCCGGCTGGTGCGCGCGATGACCCGCCCGGTGATCCCGTCCCGGGTGACCGAGTACTCGGTCTTGCCTGCGATCTTCCGCACACTGTCCTCGACGCCGATGAACCGCAGCACCCGCATCGCGTTGGCGTGCAGCGCGACCCCGGCCCCGATCTCCTTGAGCTCGCCGGCCGCCTCGTGCACCGAGACCTCGGCTCCGGCCCGCGCCAGCGCGTTGGCCGCCGTGAGCCCGCCGATACCGCCGCCAATGATGGCAACCCGTGTCATGGACCTATCTTCTACCAGCCGTCGGCCCGCCTCAATCGGCCCCGGCGACGGAAAAACGTCCTGCTGGTTGTCGTGTGCGCTGTTTTCATAAGAAAAATTCCATAGTGAAGAACGGTGGCGATTCCCCGCTCCGCTAGCCCCGCCCGCGCAATCATGATCGTTACCCGGCTCCGTCAACGGCGTCCCGCCCCGGTTGCAAACCCCTGCCGCTACTCCTGCCCGCCCGCGTTCTTGCCCCGCCCGCCCCCGCGCGCCCCCTGGGCGGCACGTGCCCGTGCCGGGCGGCCCGGCCGGGGAAGTCCGCGCCCCCGTGGCATGGCCCACGCTGTCCGCCCGCGCTGAGCGGGTGGTTGGCGCCATCGGCTGCTTCTAGCGTGGCCTTTGGCGCCATCGACCCGGTGCGGGCGGGCCCTTTGGCGCCATCGACCCGGTGCGGGCGGGCCCTTGGCGCCATCGACCCGGGTGCGGGGCCGGGCTTTTGGGCGCCAACGACCCGGTGCACGTGGCGGGCTGAACGGACAACCGGGACGTTTGTCCCGGGTAGGTTGGCCCGGGTGACCCGTGCGGTATCCGGGGCCGGTGGGGTCTACTTAGTTGCTGGTGGCCCCCTGGTTGCCGGTTGGTTGCCGCTGCGCCGTGCCGGTGGGCGGGCGGCTGCGGCGGCGGTAGCGTTCAGTGCGGACGGCCGGGTCCCGGCCGGGAAGGGGTGAGCACGTTATGCCACAGTCGAGTCTCGAGGCCGCGATCGCGCAGGCCGGATCGCCGGTTGAGCTGCTGCGTAACTCCAGCGCCCGCCCGCACTTGTTCCCGGTGGCACCCGAGTTCACCAACTGGCGCTCCGAGCAGCGGGCCTGGCGGACCTCCTGCGCGCTGTTCGACCAGTCCCACCACATGACCGACCTGTACCTCAGCGGCCCGGACGCGCTGCGGCTGCTGTCCGACTTCGGCGTCAACACGTTCGCTGGCTTCGGCCCGGGCAAGGCCAAGCAGTACGTGACGGTCAACGCGGACGGGCAGTTCATCGGCGACGCCATCTTGCTGTGCCTGGACGCCGGGGTGTTCGACCTGGTGGGGCACCCCGACGGTGGCCAACTGGCTCCAGTACAACGCCGAGGCGGGCAGGTACAACGTCGCCATCGAACGCGACGACAACTCCGCCGACCGGCGCTCGGGGCCACCGGTGATGTACCGCTACGAGCTGCAGGGCCCGACGGCCGCCGCGATCGTCGAGAAGGTGACCGGGCAGCGGCTGCCGGACGTGAAGTTCTTCAACACGACCCAGTTCGTCATCGCCGGCCGCCGGGTCCGGGCGCTGCGGCACGGCATGGCCGGCCAGCCGGGCTTCGAGCTGTTCGGCCCGTGGGCCGACGGCGCGGACGTGCTCACCGCGGTCTTGGAGGCGGGCGAGGACCTCGGCCTGGTCCGCGCGGGCGCCAAGGCGTACTCCACCTCCAACCTCGAATCGGGCTGGATCCCGACCGTGGTGCCCGCCATCTTCGGCCCGGAGATGAAGGCCTACCGGGAGTGGCTCGACGAGAGCGCGCTCGGCTCGCTCGGCGGCAGCATGGCCGCCGCCGACATCGCCGACTACTACGTCACCCCCTACGACCTCGGCTACGGCCGGACGGTCCGCTTCGATCACGGCTTCCACGGCCGGGAGGCCCTGGAGCGGATCGCCGACGGGCCGCACCGGACCAAGGTGACGCTGGTGTGGCACCCCGATGACGTCGCGGCGGTGGTCAGGTCGCTGTGCGAGCCGGGCGTGCCGGCCAAGTACATGGAGTGGCCCAAGGCCCGCTACGCATTCTTCCAGGCGGACCAGGTGCTGCTGGACGGTCGCCCGGCCGGCATGTCCCTGGACGCCGGCTACCTGGCCAACGAGCACGCCTTCGTCTCGCTGGCCACCGTGGACGCCGCGGCCAGCGCGCCGGGTACCGAGGTGACCGTGCTGTGGGGCGAGGAACCGAACTCGGCCAAGCCGGCCGTGGAGAAGCACCGCCAGGTCGGTATCCGGGCGACGGTCGCGCCCGCGCCGTACGTCGCCGAGGTCCGCGCCGCCTACCGCATTTCCTGAGTCGGTCGCCGCCGGGTCTCCTGAGAGGTCGCTGCGCCGTCCGGCGCCGGCAGTCCCTCGCGCACCGCAAGCAGCGCCGTCCGGGTCCGTGACGTCACCGGGTCGAGGAACACCGTGCCGCGCACGGCGGCCGTGACGGCGGCGGCAACCTCGTCCGGGCCGGCGCTGTCCAGCAGGTACCCGGCGGTGCCGCCGGCCAGCGCCTGGGTGTTGACGGGCGCCGGCCCAGCTGCTGTCATCGGCATAGCCCTTGAGCGGGTCCCGCTGTCCGCTACCCGGACACCCGCCGGGGCAGGAGAGGAGCCCACGGTGACGGCGACTCCGGCTACGGAAGGCTCTGCGCAGGGCGCTGGGGCAGCTCGGTACGGCCCGCCCCCCGCGTTCGACGCCGAGCTGCTGCCCTTCCTCGACGCGACGGCGGGCACCAGGCCCGCGTACACCCTGGAGAACATCCCGCAGCTCCGCGAGGCGCCGCCGATTGTCCCGCTGCCCACCGACGACGACCTGCGCCGCGACGGCGCGTTCGCGGTCAGCTCGGTGACCGTGCCCGGGCAGGCGGGCGCGCCCGGCGTGCCGCTGCTGATCTGCCGCCCGGCCGGCGCCACGGCCCCCACGGCCTGCCTGTACTACATCCACGGCGGCGGGATGATCACTGGCGGCAACCGATCCGGCCTGCCGGCGGTGCTCGACCACGCCGCCGCGCTCGGGGCTGTCGTGGTGTCGGTGGACTACCGGCTGGCACCGGAGACGCCGCACCCGGGCCCGGTGGAGGACTGCTACGCCGGCCTGGCCTGGACCGCGGCGCACGCCGCCGACCTCGGCGTGGACCTGGACCGGGTCGTCGTCGGCGGCGTCAGCGCGGGCGGCGGCCTGGCCGCGGGGGTGGCGCTGCTGGCCCGGGACCGCGGCGGCCCAGCCCTGGCGGGCCAGCTGCTCATCTGCCCCATGCTCGACGATCGCAACGAGACACCGTCCGCGTGGCAGATGACCGGGCTCGGCGTCTGGGACCGGGTGGCCAACGAGGTCGGCTGGACGGCGCTGCTCGGCGACGCGCGCGGCGGCCCCGACGTGCCGCCCTACGCCGCGCCCGCCCGGGCCGCCGACCTGTCCGGGCTGCCGCCCGCGTTCATCGACGTCGGGTCGGCCGAGACCTTCCGCGACGAGGACGTGGCCTACGCCAGCCGGATCTGGCAGGCCGGCGGCGCGGCCGAGCTGCACGTGTGGCCGGGCGGGTTCCACGGCTTCGCGGGCATGGTCCCCGGCGCGGCCCTGTCCCGCGGCGCGGTCGCCGCCCAGCGGACCTGGCTGCGCCGCCTGCTCGGCTAGGCGCGTTCTGCTCGGCTAGGCGCGGCCTGCTCGGCCAAGCGCCGCCTCCGCGGCTGAGCGGCCGCGCCGTCATCCCCGGTCTCGCCGTGGCAGCCCTGGCCGCCGCGTCGGCCCCCGGCCAGGCGCGCACCGCTGTGCCGCAGCACCGCCGGGCGCGTACCGCTGTGCCGCAGCACCGCCGGGCGGGCACCTAGCCCGCCCGGCACGGCCCGGTTAGCATGGGCGGCGTGCCACACCTGCTGCAGCTGGACTCAGCCGCCTCGCTGGAAGGCTCCCGCTCCAGGGAGATCACCGCTACCTTCGCCGACACGTGGCGGGGCCTCGGGCCCCAGTACACGGTGACCCACCGGGACCTGCACCGTGACCCGCTGCCGCACCTGGCCGACGCGGTGCTGCACTGGCCCCCGGCGCTGAGGCCGGAGGGGGCCGCGACCGCCGACCCGGCGGCGCTGGCCGCGGCCGAGGCGCTGCAGGACGAGCTGGTCGGCGAGCTGCTCGCCGCCGACGTGCTGCTGGTTGGCGCCCCGCTGTACAACTACACGGTGCCGTCGGCGCTGAAGGCGTGGATCGACCACGTGCACATCCCCGGCCGGACGTCGCCCTTCGTCAACGCCCCCACCCAGCCGCTGGCCGGACGGCCCGCCGTGGTGGTATCCAGCCGGGGCGCCTCCTACGACGCCGGCTCACCGACCGACGGATGGGACCACGCGGTCCCGGTGCTCGAACTCATCCTCGGCACCGCCCTGGGCCTGCGGGTCGAGGTCATCACGACCAGCCTCACCCTCGCCGAGACGGTGCCGGCGCTGGCGTCGCAGCTCGACCGCAGCCGCTCCGAGCTGGCCGCCGCCCACGAGGCGGCCGCCGCCGCGGCCCGCCGCCTGGCCGTCCAGAACCCGCCTGACGTGGCCGCGACAGCCAGCGGCCCGGCCGACGACGCGTCGCGCGTGGTCAGCGCGACCCGGGAGATCAAGGCCAGCCCGGAGGTGATCTTCGAGCTAATCGCCGACCCGGTACAGCAGCCCCGCTGGGACGCCAACGACAACCTGGCCCAGGCGCGGCCCGGCGAGCGCGTCCGCCGGCTGGGCGACGTGTTCACCATGACGCTCACCACGGGCAAGATCCGGGAGAACCACGTGGTCGAGTTCGAGGAGGGCCAGCGCATCGCCTGGTGCCCGTCCGAGGTGGGCCAGCCGCAGCCGGGCCACCGGTGGCGCTGGGAACTGACGCCGGCCGGCGACGGCCGCACGCTGGTCACCCACACCTACGATTGGACGGTGCTGACTGACCCGGACCGCCAGCGCCGGGCCCGGGTCACCACGGCCGACATGCTCCGGGCGTCCATGGACCGCTTGGCCGCCCTGGCCGAGGCGGCCGGCTGACCGAGGCGGCCGGCTGACCGAGGCGGCCGGCTGACCGCGAAGCAGCGGTCAGCAGGGCCACGCGGGCGGCGGGCTACGCGCGCAGCGGGCGACGCGCGCAGCGGGCGACGCGGGCAGCGGGCGACGCGCAGCGGGGCTACGCCGTCAGTCACCCGGCTACGTGGTCACCCGGGCCAGGAACGCGGTGAGGTTGGCGACGTTCCGGTCGACCTGCTCGGCGACGGTGAGCGCTTCCTGGATCCGGGTGCTCGACGGGGGGAGCTTCTTGCCCCGGGTGTAGAGCGAGCAGGCCAGGTCGTCGCAGAAATAGTCGCCGACCGAGTTGCCCTGCAGCCCGGCCTTGCCGGTGCGCGGCGCGACCATCAGGCTGACCCCGTTGACATGGGTGGTCAGGCAGACGGAGCACATGGTGGACCGCCGCTGCCCGGGCGCCTTCGATGTGCGGCGCAGCGTGATCGCCGTCAGCTGGTCGCGCAGGACGGCGACCAGATAGGCGCGGTCCGGGGCCTGCGGGTCACGCCAGCCGAGGAAGTCCAGGTCGTCCCAGGGCTGCTCGGCCAGGTCGCGGGGCACGTTCAGCCGCTTGGCCTCACCCTTGCTGCAGTTGACGAACGCGGCGCGGATCTCGTGCTCGGTCAGCGGTTTCACGAGCGTGAAGGCTAGATTGTGCGGCGAAGGGCAGTCAACCGGATTATGGCCGCCCCGCCGACCGAGAGGACACCTGACCGATGACCGAGTCCCGGCCGCCGTTTCCCCCCTTTGATCTGGCCTCCGCCACACGCAAGGTGCAGGCCGCAGAGGACGGCTGGAATACCCGTGACCCGCAGAAGGTCGCGCTCGCCTACACACCGGACTCGGTGTGGCGCAACCGGGACACCTCCGTGGCCGGGCGCGAGCAGATCATCGAGTTCCTCACCCAGAAGTGGGCCAGGGAGCAGGACTACGCGCTGCGCAAGGCGCTGTGGTCCTTCGCGGGGAACCGGATCGCCGTCCGCTTCCAGTACGAGTGCCGTGACGCGAGCGGGCAGTGGTGGCGCTGCTACGGCAACGAGCTGTGGGAGTTCGCCGACAACGGGCTGATGAACCGCCGTGAGGCGTCAATCAACGACCGGAAGATCACCGAGGCCGAGCGCCGCATCTTCGGGCCGCGCCCCGAGTCGGAGCACGGCACCGACTTCCCGGTGTGGTGACCGGCAGGCCCTGAGCCCGGTTCGCCGGCGCTCGCCGTCCCGCCGTGGCGGTGGCGACGCCCTATGATCGTCCGTATGCCGAGTGAGGCGGGACGCCTGGTAGCCGGCCGCTACCGGCTGGGCGAGCCGGCCGGCCGGCGCGGCATGGGCCGCGTGTGGCGGGCGCACGACGAGCTGCTCGACCGCGAGGTGGCCGTCGAAGAGGTCGTGCTGCCACCACGGGACGCCGCCGACCGGGCTGAGCAGCTGGCCCGCGCGATGCGCGCGTCCCGGGCGGCGGCCCGGCTCGACCACCCCGGCGTGATCACCGTCTACGACGTGGCCGAGCACGAGGGCGCGCCGTGGATCGTCATGCGGTTCATCGACGGCCCCACTCTCGGCGCGGAGACCGCCCGCCTCGGACGGCTGCCGTGGCCGCGGGCGGCCAGCCTGGGCCAGCAGGTCGCTGACGCCCTGGCGTACGCCCACACGGCCGGCGTCGTGCACCGCGACCTGCGGCCGGACAACATCCTGCTGGCCGGCCCGGCCGCCGACCGTGCCGTCGTCACCGGCTTCGGCGTCGCCGGCGTCCTCGACGCCGCCACCCAGCTCACCGGGGCCGGCCCGAGCGCCGGCACGCTGGACTACCAGGCGCCCGAGCAGCTCGGCGACGGCCAGGTCGGCCCGCCCACCGACCTGTGGGCCCTGGGCGCCATGCTGTACACCGCCGTGACCGGCGGCCCGCCGTTCACCGGGACCAGCCAGGCCGCGCTGGTGACCGCGATCCTCACCAAGCCCCCGGCACCGCCGCCGCGCTCCGGGCCGCTCGGCGAGCTGATCGAGTCGCTGCTGGCCAAGGACCCGGCCAGGCGCCCCGACGCCCGGGCCGCCGCGGCCACGCTCGCCGCAGCGCTGGCCGCCGCGCCAGCCCAGGCCGCTGCCTCGGCTGCATCCGCTGGCCCGGCTGCATCCGCTGGCCCGGCTGAATCTGCCGCCTCGGTTGAATCCGTCGCCTCGGCTGAATCTGCCGCCCCGGCTGAATCTGCCGCCTCGGCTGCATCCGCTGGCCCGGCCCAACCCGCCGCGCCGGCCCAACTCGCCGCGCCGGCCCAACTCGCCGCCCCGGCTGCATCCGTCGCGCCCGGCCAACCCGCCGCGCCGGCGGACGCCCCTGCGGCAGCAGAGGCCGGCGGACGGGCCGAGGACGGCGGACGGGCCGAGGACGGCGGACGGGCGGAAGAGAGCGGACGGGCGGAAGTCGGCGGACGGGCGGAAGACGGAGACGGCGGGCCTGGAGGGGCCGTCACCCCGGGGACGGTCGGGGCGCCCCCGGTGCCGGCGGGGGAACGGCGGCCGGACCCCTCGTCCCGCCCGTCGGGACGGCCGGAACCCGGCCCGCTGCTTGGCGAGCGGGCGCCCGCGGCCCGGGCTTCCCTCGCCGCCCGGGTGGCGGCGGCGGTGCGGTCCAACCCCCGAATGGCGGTCGGCCTCGTCACCGCGATCGCCATGATCGTCGCGCTGATCCTGGTCGTGACCCTGTTCTCGCCCGGCCAGAAGAAGCAGGCGCCGTCACCGCACGGCCAGAAGGCCGCCGCGGCCCCCGCCCTGGGATGGCCCGCCCCCAGCGACCGTGCCCTTCCCGGGCTCTCGAATCTGGTGTCCCCCGCTTCCGGCGCCGGGTGGTCCGCCAGCTAGTGCCCGCTCGCCCGCTCGCCCGCCGGGCCTCCCTGCCGGGCGGCAGGCAGGCGCGACGAGCCGGGCAGGCGTCCCCGCTGGCGCGAGCGCATCATGGTGGATAAAAATTCACACCCCGGTGTATGGCGGCCCAGGCCGCCGTGGGCTGGTCAGTAGCGACCACGACCCGGCTCAAGGTGGAAGAGGCGGAGCAGGAGCAGCAGCACCCAGGCGCCGATGATCGACCCGATCAGGCCGACGGGGTGGAAGCTGTGCACGCTCATCGTGTGGTACTGGATGAGGTTCTGGATGAACCCGCCGACGAAGGAGCCGACGATGCCGAGCACGATGGTGCCGATGATGCCGATCGAGTCGCGGCCGGGCATGAGCAGGCGGGCGATCGCGCCGACGATGAACCCGACGATGAGCAGGACGATGATGAAGACAACCATGTCGGAATCACTTTCCTGGCTTTTGTCTTTTATGCGCTATCCGGGCCGCTGACCCCGTGACGCTGCGGGGGAGCGCGTGCCGAGCGGCCCCGCTGACCAGGCCAGCCGTTACTACACCCGCTGGCTCCGCCAGGTGAGCAGCTACCTCGACCCCGGGCACGGCTGATCATCCGGCGCGCCCGTCGCGCAGCCGCAAGCTGGCGTGCCATGCTGGCATTCTCCGGTCGGCCCGCGCCGACGACGGCCGGCCGAACCCGCACCGCCTCCGCGCAGCGACGGCAGGCCGCCGGGCGGGCGGGGTGCCGGCCGAAAATCCGCCGGCCATCGGGGGAGGACGGAGAGGGCGATGAGCGACGTGGACGCGGCCGCCCGGCCTGAGCCGGAGGGCGGGGCGGTGACCGCGATGGTCAACCGGGCATCGCTGGAGATCGGCCCGCTGGCGGCCGAGGGAATGGCCACCGCCGACCAGGCGGCCGAGCGCCGCATGGGCAGCCCCGGCTGGTGCGCCCCCGGCGCCGTCGCCGCTGCCGCCCGGCTGGCCGTCGCCGCCTGGGCGATGGCTGTCGCCGGCGACGAGGCGCTGCTTGCCCGGATCTGCGACCCGACCCAGGCCCGCTTCCTGCTGCACCCGTACCGCAAGGACTGGGTCATCGCCCCCGGCCCGGTGGTCAGCCGCATCAGTGTCTGGGCGCTGGACACCGAGCCCGGCGACCTCCCCGGCCTGGACCTGGTGACCCTCCGGGCGAGCTGGGACTTCACCGGCGCCCAGCGCCTCGGTGACCCGGGTGACCAGGGTGACCCGGGTGACCCGGCCGGAGGCTGGCACGACCCGGGTGACACCGAGTTCACCGGAATGCTAGCCCTCACCCTGGCCGGCGAGGGGAAGTTCCCGTGGCGGCTGACGCACGCGCACGTGGACACGATCGACGATGCCCTCGGGTACACGTTCCGCACCCGGGACGAGACGCCGCAGGAGTACCGCGAGCGCGCCGGCGGCGACGCGGGCACCGATGCGGCGCCGCTCGCCCCGTCCGGCGGCTACCGGCTGGTCGCCGGGTTCACCGAGCCCGACTTCCATGTCGGCGGTGAGGCCACGGCCGAGGTGGCCAGCGACCCGCCGCCCACCCGGGCGCAGGCGCAGCGCATCGCCCAGGAGGCCGTCGACGCGGCGGCCCGTCGGGAAATAGCCCGCGTCCTGCCCGGCTGGGACCCGGCCAGCGGCGAGGTCAGGCCGTCGCTCACCTCGGTTGAGCTGATCCGGCTGCTGGAAGCCGCGCCGCAGCCGGCCCGGCCCGCTGACGTCGCCGCACAGCCGCGACAGCCACGAGGGCGGTAACCGTGCGCCCGGACCTGGCCCCGCGGGGTGGCAGGAAAGCACCAGGTCCACCTGGCAAATCCCGAGGGCGCGTCAAGGATCAACCGAGGCCGATCCGTCAAGGTCAAGGGGAGCCAGGCACCCCGGGGAAGAGTCAAAGGCGATCGAGGGAAGGAACGGGAGCGGGCTAACCGTCGTCGGCTCCGGCTACGGCCCAGTGGGCGGGGAGACGGGAAGGCCGCCTCGTTCTTCGGCATGAATTCGATTGTGATCTTTTGTCGGGTGATGTCCCGCACCTGCCGGCGCCCAGGCGCCGGGCGCTAAGGTGATCCGGGTAGTCCCGGCCGTCCGGCCAGGCCGGCAGCAGGAGACGCAGATGATCATTGACTGTCACGGCCACTACACGACCGCGCCGCCGGCGCTGCAGGAGTTCCGGGACGCGCAGCTCGCCCGGCTGACCGACCCGGCGCTGCCGGTCCCGGCCGCGCCGCGGATCAGCGACGACGAGATCCGCGCCACCATCGAGCCCAACCAGCTCCGCATCGCCCGCGAGCGCGGCCACGACCTGACCATCTTCTCGCCCCGGGCGTCAGGCATGGGCCACCATGTCCCCGACCCGGCCACGGCGGCGGAGTGGTCCCGGGTCTGCAACGACCTCATCTACCGTGTGACCAGCCTGTTCCCTGAGAACTTCGCGGGCGTCGCCCAGCTGCCGCAGGTCGCGGGGGAGCCGCTGGACGCCAGCGTCCGCGAGCTGGAGCGGGTCGTCACGGAGCTGGGCTTCGTCGGCTGCAACCTCAACCCGGACCCGGCCGGCGGCTTCTGGAGCTCGCCGCCGCTGACCGACGAGTACTGGTTCCCGCTGTACGAGAAGATGACCGAGCTCAACGTGCCGGCCATGATCCATGTGTCCACATCGTGCAACCCGGCGGCGCACACCCTCGGCGCGCACTACCTGAACGCCGACACCACGGTGTTCATGCAGCTGGTGCAGGGCCGGCTGTTCGAGCGGTTCCCGGCGCTGCGCTTCGTCATCCCGCACGGCGGCGGCGCGGCGCCCTACCACTGGGGCCGCTTCAAGGGCATCGCGATGCGGGAGAAGTTCCCGCCGATCGAGACCAACGTGATGTCCAACGTCTGCTTCGACACCTGCGTCTACCACCAGCCCGGCATCGACCTGCTGACCGGCGTGGTCAGCCCGGACAGCATCCTGTTCGCCTCGGAGATGCTCGGCGCGGTGCGCGGCAACAACCCCGACGGTGACTTCGCCTGGGATGACACCAGGCGTTACGTCGACGCGGCCAAGCTCGCCGACGCCGACCGGGCCAAGATTTTCGAGGGCAACGCCCGCCGGGTCTACCCCCGGCTGGACGCCCGCCTGACGGCGCAGGGCCGCTAGCGCGACGCGCTGGACTCCCTGGCCCGGGCACTGGCCGAGAAGCGCAGCTCCGGGTCGGCGACGGGCTGCCGGCGCAGCAGCTTCACATCGCGCCGGTAGTCGGGCGAGGTCCGCCACGGCGGCCGGCTGCCCTGCCGGGGGAGCTGGCCGAAGGCCCGCCGCAGGTACCCCGGGTCGAAGCCGTTGACCAGCGGGCCGGCCGCCATGGCCGGGTCGTCAGGCACCGGCGTCACCGCGTCGTGCCCGTGCGCGTCCATGTAGCCGAGCAGCCGGCACAAGTGCTCGGCGACCAGGCCGACCTTGAGCGTCCACGACGCGTTGGTGTAGCCGAACACGAAGGTGAAGTTGGGCACCCCGGACAGCATCATGCCCTTGTACACGAAGGTCTCGGCCAGCCGCACCGGCTCATCGTCCACCGACAGGGCCAGGCCGCCGGCCGGCCGCACGTTCAGGCCGGTGGCGGTGACGATGACGTCGGCCGGCACCTCCCGCCCGTCGGCGAGCAGCACGCCGCCGGAGGTGAACGACTCGACCCGCCCGGTCACCACCGACGCCTGGCCGTCCCGGATGACCCGGAACAGGTCCCCGTCGGGCACGACGCACACCCGCTGGTCCCACGGGTCGTAGGGCGGCCGGAAATGCTCGTCTAGCGGGTAGCCGGCCGGCAGCAGCCTGGCGTTGATGTACCTGATCAGCCGGCGGGCCGTCCCCGGGTAGCGCTGGCAGGCCCGCCAGAACGCGACCTGGCGCCAGATGTTCAGCCGCCGGGTGAGCGCGTAGGCCCGGCGGGCGCCGAACAGCGCCGTCAGCCGGCCGTTGAGCTTGTCCCTGGTCGGCAGCGGCAGCACGTAGCCGGGCGTTCGCTGCACCATGGTGACGTGCCCGGCCGTCGCGGCCAGCGCGGGGATCATCGTGACCGCGGTAGCGCCCGAGCCGATGACCACGACCCGTTTGCCGTCGTAGTCCAGGCCGGCCGGCCAGGCCTGCGGGTGCACCACCGGGCCGTGGAAACGTTCCCGGCCGGCGAAGTCCGGGGTGTAGCCCTGGTCGTAGCGGTAGTAGCCCGCCGCGCAGAGCAGCCACCGGCAGGTCAGGGTGCTCCGCTCGCCGGTCGCGGCGTCGGCCACGGTCACCGTCCAGCGCGCGTCCGCCGACGACCAGGCGGCTCCGGTCACCGTGGTGTTGTACCGGATGTGCCGGTCGATGCCGTACTCGGCCGCGGTATCCCGCAGGTAGGCGAGGATGCTGGCACCGTCGGCGATCGCCACGTCCGACCGCCACGGCCGGAACTCGTAGCCGAACGTGTGCAGGTCCGAGTCCGACCGCACCCCGGGATAGCGGAACAGGTCCCAGGTGCCGCCGGACGCCGCCCGCGCCTCCACGATCGCGTAGCTGCGCCTGGGGTGGTCGCGCTGGAGGTAGTAGGCGGCGCCGATGCCGGAGCACCCGGCCCCGACGATCAGCACGTCCACCGACTCGGTCTGCTCCGTGGTCGCGTCCGTCGGTCTCACCTCCCTGACAGGGGTCAGGTCAATCGTCTCCGCCCGGCCGGCCGCAGGCAACCCCCGGCCCGGGCGAGCAGGCGAATAGACCCACCGTTCGGGCAGCGTGCCTGCCGTGGCGGACAGGGACGTACGACGACTCCTCAGAAGCCGATCGGCAGGCCCGCGTAGTTCTCGGCCAGCCCGGCGGCGCCGGCGGTGCTCGACGTCACCCAGCGCAGCTGCGACAGCTGTAGCTGGGCGTCGAACGGGTCACCGGAGACGTGCAGCATGGTGGTCATCCACCAGGAGAAATGCTCGCACCGCCATACCCGGCGCAGCGCGGTGTCGGAGTACGCGTCGGCCAGCGTCGCTTCGCTCTTGCGGACCAGGGCGACGAGCGCGGGCGCGAGCAGCGCAACGTCGGCGATGGCCAGGTTGAGGCCCTTGGCCCCGGTGGGCGGGACGGTGTGCGCCGCGTCCCCGGCCAGGAACAGCCGCCGGTAGCGCATCGGGCGACTGGACGAACGACCGCATCGGCAGCACGCTCTTGTCGGTGATCGGTCCCGGCGTGAGCTGCCAGCCGTCCTGCCCGTGGCCGAGCCGGGTGGCCAGCGCGGTCCAGATCCGGTCGTCGGACCAGTCGGCCACGTCGGTCCCGTTGGGCACCTGCAGGTACAGGCGGCTCACCGTGGCCGACCGCATCGAGTGCATCGCGAACCCGTCCGGGTGCCAGGCGTAGATCAGCTCGTCGGTGGACGGCGCCACGTCGGCCAGGATGCCCAGCCAGGAGTACGGGTAGACCCGCTCCCAGGTGTCCCGGCGGCCGTCGGGCACCGCCGCGCGGCTGGGGCCGAACGACCCGTCGCAGCCCGCGATGGCCGCCGCGTCGAGCCGCTGCGGCGCCCCGTCGGCGTCGGTGAATGTCAGGTACGGGCGCTCGGTCTCCAGGTCGTGCAGCGTCACGTCGGATGCGCCGTAGAACACCGCCCGCCCGGCCGCGTCGCTGGCCGCGTGCAGGTCGGCCTGCACCTGCGTCTGCCCGTACACCCAGACGCTCCGCCCCACCAGGTCAACGAAGTCCAGGTGATGCCGCTGCGACGGCCACTGCAGGTAGATGCCCCGGTGCTCGTCGCCGTGCGCCTCGACGCCCGCGCCGAGCCCCGCCGCGCGCAGCAGGTCCACGCTGGAGCTCTCCAGGATGCCGGCCCGGATCCGGGCCGCGACGTACTCCCGGGTCCGTGCCTCCACGACCACCGACTCGATGCCGTCCTGCGCTAGCAGGTGGGCGAGCAGCAGGCCGGCCGGGCCGGCTCCGACGATGGCGACATCTGTCCGCATGCGTTTCTTTATAGAGGACGCCGCCGCGCGCCGCGACGCCGGACCCGCCGCCGGCGCAGGTCCCCGTCCGGCTGACGGGCTTACGGTTACTCGCCCGGGTTACCCATAACGATGAAGTAGTGCCCGTTGTCCAGGTCAGCGATGAGCCCCGGCTCGGCCGGCCGCCGCCGAATCGCTGCCTGGTCAGGGCGCTGGACGCCGGGATGTCGAAGGCGGCGAAGCCCGCGAGCGTGCCGAACTGGGTCGCGGCCGAGGTGGCCGGCGGGCGCCGGGAAGCGCCCGTTCAGCAGGACGGCAAGGCGAGGCGGACGGCGACGCCATCATTGTTGATCACCGTGGTCACGGTGAGTTCGCTGAGTCCGGGTCGTCCGGCGTTGTCCCAGTCGTTGATGTGGTCGCGGAGCTTGGCGAGCGCGGGCGAGGCGGCGGTACTGGCGAGGATGCCGAGCTGTGGAGCCTGTTCGGCTCGAGCGACCGCCTGGAGCCGCTGCGCGCTGGCGTGATCGACGGCATCCTTCCCGGCCAGCACACCGCCGAGGGAATCGAGGTGCTGCAGGCGCGCGGCGTCACCAGCATCGGCGGCGACCACCTGCGCGAGTTCGGGCGCGGCACCAATCCCGACCCGTCGCAGGCGTGCGGGAACTGCGGGCACGGCCGGGCGGCCGTCCTGCCTGACGGCACGGTGACCCCGTGCCCCCTGACCAGGTGGATGCACGCGGGCAACGTCACAACCGGGTCGCTGGCAGCTATCGTGGACGCCGTGACCAACATGGCCGCGACGCTCCCGGGCAGCAGGATCCCGGCGTACGAGACCAGCGAGTGCAACCCGGACTGGAAGCCGTGCACCCCCGACAGCGGGTGCGAGCCGGCCTCCCACTGCCGACCGGTTACCCGCAGCGGAACCACCCTGGTCGCCGCGCAGTCCCGAATCCTTGACGGGGCTTGCAATCCGGAGTGCCTGCCGGACTCCTACTGCAACCCGCTCTGCGGCCCCGGCGCGTGCAAGCCCTGGATCTGATGAGCCCGGCTGCGGTAAACACGGACTGGGGGTCACTCCCGCGCGAGATCCGGAATGAGATCGAAGCGCACGTCGGCGACGTCACCGCGACGTCGCCGGCGGGCGAGGGGATGTCCACCACCGTCCGCCTGGTCCTGCACACCCCGTCGGAAGACCTGTTCATCAAGGGCACCGGGCCGGGTTCTGCTAATCACCTGCGGGACAGGCTCGCGCTGGGCGCCGATCTCGCGCCCTACGTGACGGCGGTGTCGCCCCCGCTGCTGTGGCGCGTGCAGGCTGACGGCTGGGACATCACCGGCTGGCCCGCGCTCCCCGGCCGTCCCTGGGCCAACCAGAAACCCGGCTCACCGGACATCGCGAAGATGACCGGCCTGCTGACAGAGCTATCGGAGATCCCCGCGCCGGGCATCCTGACCACCACCGCCCGCGGCTACTGGGAGCGGTACAGCGACGACCCCGGCCTGTTCGACGGCGACGCCATTGTCCACCGCGACCCCAACCCGACAAACTTCGTTATAGATGGCCCCCGGGCATGGATGGTCGATTTCGGCTGGGCCGTCCGGGGGCCAGCCTGGATGACCGCAGCGAACCTGGCCGTGGCAATGATGGAAGCCGGATGGGAGCCGGCCGACGCGGACAACGCGCTGAAGGCCATCCCCGCCTGGGTGAACGCTCCGCTTCACGCCGTGGACGAACTCGCGTTCGCCACGGTCAGGGAATGGGACCATGTCATGGGACAAGGACCGGTCCACGAAGTGTGGCAGTTCAGGGCAGCGGTCGCCCGCACGTGGGCCGACTACCGGGCCGCACTCATGGGCATCTGAGCCGGACGGCTACCAAGTCGGCCGGTAGTGCGTCGGCATTCAGGCTGGTGGTGAACCGTCGCTCCACCTTCGCGTGTCACGCTTATCCAAACCCATGGGATCAGATAAGCTTGGTTTCGTGAGGACGGCGTTCAAGTGCCGGGCGTACCCGGCACCGGAGCAGGTCAGCGTGCTTAACCGCACGTTTGGCTGCGTGCGCGTCGTTTGGAACAAGACCCTGGCATGGCGGCACGAGCGGTACCACGCCGAGCAGGTCAGGACAGGCTTCACCCAGGCCAACGCATACCTCACAGCCATGAAGGCCACGGAAGACCTGGCATGGCTGAACGAGGTGTCGTCGGTTCCGCTTCAGCAGGCGATCCGGCACCAGCAGGTCGCGTACACGAGCTTCTTCGCCGGGCGGGCCCGGTACCCCCGGTTCAAGTCCCGCGACGGGAGGCAGTCCGCCGAGTACACCCGGTCCGGTTTCCGGTACCGCGCCGGGCGGCTGTACCTCGCCAAGATGGACGCGCCGCTTGACTTCACCTGGTCGTGGCCCGGCATCGACCCGGCCTCGATCAACCCGACCACGGTGACCGTCTCACGTGACCCGGACGGACGCTGGTACGTGTCCTTCTCGGTTGAGACAGACGACCCTGAACCACTGCCCGCCACGGGGTCCGCTGTGGGCGTTGACCTCGGCATCAAAGACTTCGCCGCCACCAGCGACGGGGAGAAGATCGCCAACCCGCGCCACCTTGAGCGCAAAGCCCAGAACCTGGCCCGCTACCAGCGCCGACTCGCCCGCTGCCAGAAGGGCAGCGCGAACCGCTCCAAGGCCAAGGCTAAGGTCGCCCGCGCGCACCGGAAGGTCCGCGCCGCCCGCACTGACTTCCTCCACAAGGCCAGCACGCGCCTCTTCCGCGAGCATGACGTGATCGTGATCGAAGACCTGACCGTGAAGAACATGGTCCGAAACCGTTCCCTGGCCGAGGCAATCTCCGACTGCGGGTGGGGCACCTTCCGGTCCATGGTCGAGTACAAGGCGGCCCGCACCGGGCGGCACGTGATCACCATTGACCGCTGGTATCCCAGCAGCAAGACCTGCTCGGCCTGCGGGCACCTGCTCGCCAAACTTTCCCTTTCGACGCGGCACTGGTCGTGCCCGTCGTGCGGCACCCGGCATGACCGGGACATTAACGCCGCTAAGAACATCCTTGCGGCAGGTCTTGCCGTAGCCCGGAGCAGTCCGGGCGATGCCTGCGGAGCTGATGTCAGCCATTCCGGGTCACCCCGGGTGCAGTCGGCCGTGAAACAGGAACCCCGGCCGGCGACGGCTGGAATCCCCGCCCTTCAGGGCGGGGAGTAGTCAAGAAGCTGACCGAGGAAGCACCGCACCGTCATAGGGACCCTGGGGCAGAATCCCCGCAAGGGCGTCACGCACACTTGGGACGACGTAGAAGCAGAGTTGTGCGACGTCATCTTCACCGCCATGGTCGCGCTCACCACTCTCACCCCCGACGCACGCGAAGCGTTCAAGGGCCATCTCGCCCGCGTGGCCGCTCGCTCGCTGGCCGTCAACCAGGATGTAGCTGCTGTGGAGGCAAGGTAACGGGCATGTTCGTGATGCGCCCAGCTTCCGCCGGAGATCAGGAAGCGATTGCCGAGATGATCAGGCTCCGCGCAAGCTGGATGGAAAATCGCGGCCTTTACGGCGCCAAGGGTGGGGCGGGAAAGCCGAATCCCTCGCCGCCCAGGCCGCCGACCCGGACATGCCCGTCTGGGCATGCACCGATCCGGGGGCGGGCGGCCAGATCGTCGGGATAACAAGCCTGTACCCCGTAACCCCGTCATGGGGATGGACCGACGCCGAGCGCGAGCAGCCTGATTTGTCCTGGCCACGACCGTCACCCACCCCAGGCTCGCCGGGCAGCAGCTCGGGTGCCTGATCGCCTGGTGGACCCTGGATTACGCGGCCAGGAACGGCTACCAGCACGTCCGCCGCCGGCTGCGGGGAGCCAGCGCTCATGCGCTACTACCGCGACGTTCAGGGCTGGCAGCTAGCTCATACCGTTGACCGGCGCGGCGACACCTCCTACTTGCTGACCCGGTCCGCCCGGCGTCAGCCGGACCTGGCTGGCCGCATCTTTGCCGGCAGCACCTGATAAGGCCGTTCAAGCCAGTGAGGAGTGGGGTTCCCCCCGCCCCATTGCGCGCGGCGATACAGGCGCTGGTCGGGCATGGGTCGTGATCCGGAACTCGATCCGCTGCCACGTGATGCGCATGTCGGGGTGGTGGCTGACCTCGCGTGCCTTAGCCGCGACGTAGACGGCGAGGAGGAGAGAAGCCGGGCTCCCGCTTTCGCGGCGCACGGACTGGTGACCGGGCCGGGCCGGCGGATAGCCTAGCCGCTATGACTACGCCGCAGCACCGGGCCGACCTGTTCATCGATCCCGTCGACGACCCTCGCGAGGGCGGGCCGAGGCTGGGTGGCGAGCGCGCCACCCTGGTCGAGTTCCTGCGGTGTCAGCGGCTCACCCTGGAGCTCAAGTGCGCGGGCCTGGACGCCGACCAGCTGGCCGTCCGGTCGGTCGAGCCGTCCACGATGTCGCTGCTCGGCCTGGTCAGGCACCTGGCCGACGTGGAGCGCACCTGGTTCCGCATCCGCTTCGCCGGCCGGGGCGGCGACAAGCGCTTCCAGACCAGGGAAGACCCCGACGGAGACTTCAACGGCGCCGTCGGCAACGAGGCGGTCGTCGCCGAGGCGTGGACGGCCTGGCGGGACGAGATCGCGTTCGCCAACGAGTTCATCGCCGACCACGACTTCGACTTCGTCGGCACCGACGGCGCGGGCGAGCCAATCTCGCTGCGCGAGCTGATCGTGCACATGATCGAGGAGTACGCCCGGCACAACGGCCACGCCGACCTTATCCGCGAGCGCATCGACGGCCGGACCGGCGAGTAACCCGGGCCAACCGGGTCTTACGCCAGCCCGGCGTCGTGTGCGAGCAGCGCGATCTGCGTCCGGTTGGCCAGGCCCGCCTTGGTCAGGATGTGTGTCACGTGCGCCTTTACCGTGGGCACGCCCATCAGCAGCGAGGCGGCGATCTCGGCGTTGCTCTGCCCGTCGGCGATGGCCCGGACGACGTCGCGTTCCCGGGGGCTCAGCCCGGCCAGTTGCCGGCCGGCCCGGGCCCGGGCGTCCTCCTGGGCCACGGCGCGCACCATCAGCCGGCGGGTCACCGCCGGGGACAGGATCGGGTCGCCCGCGGCCACCCGCCGGATCGCCTCGGCGATCTCCGTCGGCGGCGCGTCCTTGAGCAGGTAGCCGCTGGCGCCGGCCCGCAGCGCGCCGAGCACGTTCTCATCGGCGTCGAACGTGGTCAGCACGATGACTTCCGGCGGCCGGCTCGCGCCGCGCAGCCGCCTGGTCGCGGTGATGCCGTCCACCCGGGGCATCCGCAGGTCCATCAGCACCACGTCGGGCCGGTGCTCGGCCACCGCCGCGGGCACCTGGTCGCCGTCCCCGGCCTCGCCCACGATGACGAGGCCGCCGGCCCCGTTCAGCATCATCGACAGGCCCGCACGCACCAGCGCGTCGTCGTCCACCAGCAGCACCCGGATCTCCGGCGGCGGCGCCGCCTGGCCCGCCCCGCTCACCGCGGCTGCGCCTCGCCGGGCGGCCAGGGCAGCCAGGCGCTCAGCGTGTACTGGTCCGCCCGGGCCCGGCAGTCCAGCCGGCCGCCCGCCAGCGCGACCCGCTCTGTCAGCCCGATCACCCCGGTCCCGGTCCCCGGCACGGACCCGCCCGGGGAGGCGCCCGCATCCGGGGAGGCGCCCGGGCCAGGGACGTCGTCCGCGGGCGGCGGCAGCCGGTTGGCGACCGTGACGGTGAGGCCATCACCCGGCCCGCCGTCCAGCATGACCAGGGCCGCCTCGCCCGGCGCGTGCTTGCGCACGTTGGTCAGTGCCTCCTGCACCACCCGGTACACGGTCCGGCCGAGCGCGTCGGGCACGCCGGGCACCGCGGCCCACGCCGTGCCGCCCGTCTCGACCGGCGTGCCCGCCGCGCGGGACTCCTCGACCAGCTCCGCGAGGGCGGCGATGCCCGGCAGCGGCCGGCCGCTGGCGGTCAGGTCGGGCAGGTCGTCGTCGCGCAGCAGGCCGATGACCTCCCGCAGCTCCTCCAGGGCCTGGCGCGCGCCGGAGCGGACCACCTCGGCGGCGCGGGAAAGCTGCTCGGGCGGTGCGTCCGGCCGGTAGGAAAGCGCCCCGGCGTACGTGGCCAGCAGCGACAGCCGGTGCGCGAGCACGTCGTGCATCTCCCGGGCGATCCTGGTTCGCTCGGCGGTGCGGGCCTCGGCCACCCGCCGCGCCTGGTCGGCCTCGGCGTGGTCGGCCCGCTCGCGCAGCGAGGTGATCAGCGCGTGGTTCGCCCGCAGCAACATGCCCCAGCCGGCCAGTGCGGCGTAGGCGGCGACGACCACCACCACCCACCACGCGTAGGGCAGCCCGGCTGGCCGCCAGGCCCCCCGGACCAGGTGCGCGGCGATCCCGGCTCCCGCCACAAGCAGCGCCCGGCCCAGCCGCTGCCACCGCGAGGTGACCAGCACCGACATCGTGGCCGCGGGGGTGGCCGCGGGCGTGAACGCGCACAGCAGGTTGAGCAGCAGCGCGGTCGGCACCTGCCAGCGGGTCAGCAGCGGTACCAGCGCCACGCTGACCGCGCCCGCGGCGATGTCGAGCGCCAGGTAGGGGTCGGGCCTGCCGACCGCCTCGCCGACGATCGCCGCCGCGGTGAGCACGGCTATTGCAGCGGTCCAGACGGCGGCCTCGGCGCGCGGATGGCGCGCGCCGTACCCGGTGTCCTTGGCGGCGTCCCGGACGGTGCCGGCGACGCGCCAGGTGAAGGCGGCCTGCATAGCTGCCAAGTCTAGGAAAGCCGACCCGGGCCGGCCACCGACCAAAGTATGAGCCCGGCATCCTTTGGCCGGCTACGGCACCGACCGCGGGCCGATGTGCGCCCCGGCCCCGCTGACAACGATGGAGGCCATGACGCAATCACCGAGAATCACCACCCGCCCGCTGGCCGTGCCGCCTGCCGGCCGCTACCTGATCGACCCGGAGTACTCCGCCGTCACCTTCACCACCAAGCACCTGTTCGGCCTGGCCCCGGTGCGCGGCGCGTTCGCCCTGCGCGACGGGACGATCGACGTCGCCGAGCCGGCCAGCGCCAGTACCGTCCGGGCCCGGGTCGCGGCGCCCGCCTTCCGCACCGGCAACCCGGTCCGCGACGCCGCCGCGCTGTCGCCCCGGCTGCTCGACGCCGAGGCCCACCCGAGCCTCACGTTCACCTCGACCGGCCTCAGCCGAGGCGACGGGCAGCCCGGCGAGGACCCGGGGTGGCTGCTGCACGGCGACCTAGAGGTGCGCGGCGTTACCCGCCCAGCGCAGGCCCGCCTGACCGGCGTGTCCGTGGCCGAGGGCGGCGGCGCGCTGCGCGCGTCCGCCCGGTTCAGCGTGGACCGCTACGCCTTCGGCATCACCGCCTACCGCGGGCTCGCGGCCCGCTGGCTCACCGTGGACCTGGACATCCGCGCGGAACGGGCCCGGTCATGACCGGCGGCGTGCCCGCGCTCGACCTCGCGCACCTGCACAAGCGCTACCGCCACCAGGTCGCGGTGGACGACGTCAGCCTGCGGGTCGCCGCGGGCGAGGTCTTCGGCATTCTCGGGCCCAACGGGGCCGGCAAGACCACCACCGTGGAGTGCGCCGAGGGGCTGCGCCGCCCCGACGGCGGCACCGTCCGCGTCTTCGGCACCGACCCGTGGGCGCAGCGCCGTGCGGCCCGGGCGCTGGTCGGCGTCCAGCTGCAGGAGAGCCAGCTGCCCGACAAGCTCACCGTGGCCGAGTCGCTGGAGCTGTACGCCTCCTTCTACCCCGAGCGGGCCGACACCGAGGCGCTACTGCACCGCCTCGGCCTGGCCGACAAGCGGAACACCCGCTACAAGCGACTGTCCGGCGGCCAGAAGCAGCGCCTGTCGATCGCCCTGGCCCTGGTCGGCCGCCCGCGCCTGGTCGTCTTCGACGAGCTGACGACCGGCCTCGACCCGGGCGCCCGCCGGGAAAGCTGGCGGCTGGTCGAGGAGCTGCGCGACGACGGCATCACCGTCCTGCTCGTCACCCACTACGCCGACGAGGCCGAGCGGCTGTGCGACCGGGTCGCGCTGCTGCAGGCCGGCCGGGTCACCGCCTGCGGCCGGCCCCAGGAACTGATCGACGCCGCCGGGACCGCCCGCGGCTCGCGCGGCGTCACCCTGGACGACGCGATCGTCGCACTCACCGCCGGCCCGGCGTTCCCGGCCCGGCGGGACCGACTGACCGGAGAGGCATCATGACCGTCACGACCCTGCCCGGCCCGGCCACGCCGCGCTCCGGCCGCCGCCGCAGCGCCTACCGCAACCTGGTCCGCACCGAGACCCTCCTGCTGGTCCGCGAGGTCCTGCCGCTGGCCTGGGGCGTCGGCCTGCCGATGGTCCTGCTGACCATCATGGGCGTCTGCTCAAGCGGCCCCGATGCGTCGCTCGGTGGCATCAGCCTGGTCGCCGCGTACGTCCCGATCCTCATCGCGTTCACCGTCTCGACGTTCGCGCTGCAGGGCCTGCCCGCGGGGCTGGCCGGCTACCGGGAGCGCGGCATCCTGCGCCGGCTCAACGCCACCCCGGTCGGCCCGGGCCGCCTGCTCGGCGCGCAGCTGACCGTCAACCTGGCCGTCGCCCTGCTCGACACGACCGCGGTCCTCGCCGTCGGCCGGCTGGCGTTTGGCGTGCCGCTGCCGGGCCAGCCCGCGGGCTTCCTCCTGGCGCTGCTGCTCACCTGCGCGGCCATGCTCAGCCTCGGCCTGCTGATCGCCTCGCTGGCCGGCACCGGCCGGGTGGCGGGCGCGGCGGGCACGATGATCTTCCTGCCGCTGATGTTCTTCGCCGGCCTGTGGACCCCGCAGGCGACGATGCCCGCCGGGCTGCGCGCCGTGGGCGACTACACGCCGCTCGGCGCGTCGGTGTCCGCGCTGCAGCACGCCATGGCCGGGCAGTGGCCGCCGGCCGCTGGCCTGGCGGTGCTCGCGGGCTACGCGGCGGTACTCGGGCTGCTCGCCTGGCGGTATTTCCGCTGGGAGTGACGGGTGGCGGTGGTCACGGGGACCACCCCTTCGTTCTTCTTCCTGATGGTGATGATGAAGAACGGACGTGGCTGACTCCAGACGGCCGGCCCTAAAGGGTGAGCGGGGCGGCACACTCCGGGAGATAATGGCACCGGTACGCACAGTTACTTGACCCCTCAAGGAAAAGAGATCGGCCAATGAGGCTCGGCGTTCATTTCATGAACTTCACGCATCCCGGCGGCGGCGCCGCGCTGCGCGGCGCGCTCGGCGACACCGCGGTCGCGGCGGAGGAGGCCGGCTGCGACTGGTTCACCGCCATGGACCACTGGTTCCAGATGGAGCACTTCGCGACCGCGTTCGACCCGATGCTCGAGGGCTACTCGGTGCTCAGCTTCGTCGCCGCCAAGACCGAGCGGCTTAAGCTCAGCCTGATGGTCACCGGGGTCACCTACCGGCATCCGGGGCTGCTGGCCAAGACCGTCACCACGCTGGACGTGCTGTCCGGCGGCCGGTCCATGCTCGGCATCGGCGCGGCCTGGTACGAGCGGGAGCACCTGGCGCTCGGCGTGCCCTACCCGCCAGTGGCCGAGCGCTTCGAGCGGCTGGAGGAGGCCATCCAGATCTGCGAGCAGATGTGGAGCGACAACGACGGCCCCTACCAGGGCAAGCATTACCAGCTGGCCGAGACGATCTGCGTGCCGCAGCCGCTGCAGTCGCCGCGCCCGCCGATCCTCATCGGCGGCGGCGGTGAGAAGAAGACGCTGCGCCTGGTGGCCAGGTACGCCGACGCCTGCAACCTGTTCGGCTCGTCTGTCGCGGACGTCCGGCACAAGCTCGACGTGCTGCGCGGGCACTGCGACACCGAGGGCCGAGACTACGACTCGATCACCAAGACGATCACCGCCTCCGTGGACGCCAACGGCGACGTGACCGACTTCCTCAAGTCGATGGAGGAGTACGCCGCGCTCGGCATCGACCTGGTCGAGACCGCGCCGAGGATGCCCGACCCGGCCCGGTACGTCGAGCTGCTCGGACAGAAGGTCGTCCGGCCGCTGGCCGAGATCGGCTAGCCGCCCGCCCGGTAGCTCCTGACCTCGACGTCCACGGTGACCGCCACCGGGTCCGCCACGGCCTCGACCCGGGCCGCCAGCTCTTCCTGGCCGATGTGCCGGGCGCTCGGCCCCATCGCGACCAGGGCGGCCAGGTCCGCGTGGCCCAGCCGCACCTGGTAGCGGACGGCAGTCACCGTGGCGTCGGGGTAGCCGCCGAACTTCTCCGCCAGCCGGGCGTCCTTGCGGGCGTCGATGCCGATCAGGCCGAGGGGCTGGCGCAGCTCCCGCTGGTGCCCCGGGCCCGGGCTGGCGACGATCAGCGCGCCGCCCGGCGCCAGGACGCGGCCGATCTCGGCGGCGTTGCGCGGGCCGAAGACGCTCAGCACCAGGGCGGCCGAGCCGTCGGCCAGCGGCAGCGGCTGCCAGGCGTCGGCGCCGAGCGCCGCCGCCCGCGGGTGGGCGCGGGCCGCACGGCGCAGCGCGGGCGCGGACAGGTCGACGCACGCGCCGTGCCTGCCGGGCAGCTCGTCCAGCACCCGGGCCAGGTAGTAGCCGGTCCCGCCGGCCAGGTCCGCCACCAGGCCGGGACCGCCGGGGTCGAGCCGGGCCGCGAGCCCGGCGACGGCGTCGGCCACCGGCCGGTAGTGGCCGCCGCCAAGGAACCGCTCGCGGGCCATGACCATCGCCGCGCTGTCGCCGGTGCCCGGGCCGCCCCGGCCGCTGGTCAGGCTGACGTACCCCTGGCGGGCGACGTTGAAGCTGTGCCGGCTGGCGCAGCGCAGCTGGCCGTCGCCGACCTGGAGGGCGCCGCCGCAGTGCGGGCAGCGCAGGTAAGGCGCGACGGCGTCCAGTGCCCGGGTGCCTGCGTCGGTCGCCATGTCGCCCATCATCGTATGCGCGGGGACCCAGCATCGGCGGCGGGCGCGTCGGGTATAGCGTCTGAGGCAACATGGGCAACTCGCGGCTCAGGAAGACCGCGGTGCGAGAAGGGACGGCGGTCGTGCGCGTCATCATGCTCGGACCGCCGGGCGCGGGCAAGGGTACCCAGGGCGAGCTGATCGCCGCCCGGTACGGCGTGCCGCACGTGTCCACCGGGGAGATCTTCCGCGCCGAGGCCGCCAGGGACACGCCGCTCGGCAACACGCTGCGCGGCTACCTGGAGTCCGGCAACCTGGTCCCCGACGACCTGGTGATGCGCCTGATGATGGACGGTGTCATCGCCGCGGCGCGGTCCCACGGCGGCTACGTGCTCGACGGCTTCCCGCGCACCCGGCCGCAGGCCGTGGCGGCCGCCGCCCGCGCCCGCGAGGCCGGCGCCAGCGCCCAGGCCGTGGTGTACCTGGAAGCCCCGGCCGACGTGCTGATCGAGCGGATGCTCACCAGGAACCAGAACCGCGCGGACGACTCGGCGGCCATCGCCCGGCACCGCCTGAACGTCTACGCCGAGCAGACCAAGCCGCTGCTCGACTACTACACCCGGCGTGGCCTCGTGGTGCGGGTCGACGCCGCGCCCCCGGTCGAGCAGGTCAGCGAGCAGGTCTTCCGCGCACTGGACCGGCTCTCGGAGCCCGCCTAGAACCGGCCGGGCAGGTCGAGCAGCATGACGTCAAGGACGGGGCCTGCCTCGGCGGCGTCGCCGGTGGTCCGGGCCACCCTCCGCCAGCCCCAGGCGCGCAGCGCCTGCTGGGCCGCGCCGGCGCCCGGCGCCACGGTCAGCGTCGCCCGCTCCTCGCCCCGGCCGCCGAGCAGCAGGTCGTGCAGTTCCCGGCCGATCCCCTGCCGTCGCCACGACGCCCGCACCGCCAGTTCGGCCAGCGCGAACGTGCGGCCGGCGTGCTCGGCCGTGACGTCGGCGGGCAGCGGGCTGGTCAGCCCGCGCCACCAGGACGTGGACGGCCGCAGCGGCATCCCGGCGGCGTAGCCGACCAGGTAGCCGCCGTGGCGCGCCTCGGCCAGGGCGAAGCCCGGCTGCCGCCGCCTGACCCGGGCCCTGCGGGCCGCCGCCCGCGCGTCGTCGTCCCCGCCGTCCTGCCCGCACGCCTCCGCGGCCAGCCCCAGCAGCTCGTCCTCCCGCTCGGCCGCCCCGCCGCCGTCCAGCAGCCGGTAGGCGATGCCCGGTGTCACGCGTTTACCTCCGCCGTCCCGCCGCCTCGCGCGGCCCTTGCCGCACGCGCGCCGTGCCGCAACGCGCTGCCGTGCCGCAACGCGCTGCCGTGCCGCAACGCGCGGCCGTCCAGCCTCGCGCGGCCGTCCCGCCTCGCGGGCGGCCCTGCCGTCACGGGCCGACCTGGTTTCGTGCGACTCTGCCGTCACCGGAGCGCCCGGCCGCCTCTCCGCCCGTGCCCGCGCCGGTCGGCCGCCTCTCCCCGGCAACCTTACGACCCCTGCCCGGGCCGCCCGCGCCAGACGCCCCCGCCCGTACGCACGAGCCCTCGGGAACCCCCGCCCTCGGGAACCACCAGCGGCGGGCGGCCGCCCGGGTCACGGTGGGCGAATAACGGAAAATGTGCCACTTGGGGCGATTTCATGGGGTAAGACCTTGAGGCATGTACCGGCGATGGGGCGGACTGGCCGTGGCGACGGCGGCCGTTAGCATGCTCGCGGCCTGCACCGGCTCCAACCTGCCGGGCGCGGCCTACGGCAGCCCGGCGGGGCCCGGGCGCAACGCTAGCCCGGCGCGGGCGACCGCCAGCCCGTCAGGTCGGCTGGCCGCGCTGACCAGCGCGCCGCCGGCCGGGGTTGATGAGCTGACCGACCAGGCCGCAGGCGACCTGACCGCGCGGCTGGCCCGCACGCTGTTCCGCTCCGACCCGGTGGTCATCGTGGCCGACCCGGGCAAGGCCCTGGCGGCGGCGGGGAAGGAGGCCCTGGCCGCGCACGCGCCGGTGCTGCTCGGGCCGCCGGCCACCGCCAAGCCGGCCACGGCCAGGGCGCAGGACGCCGCGCTGGCCACGGCGGTCCTGGCGCTGCACCCGCGCGCGGTGCTGGCCGAGGGGATGGCGTCGGCGCAGCGGCGGGCACTGGCCGCGCTGCTGCCCGGCGTCCGGCTGGTCACCAGCGCCGCCGGGCTGCCCGCGACGGCCGCGCCGAAGTCGCTGAGCCGGGTCGCGGTGCTGCTGCGTGCGGCCGGGGCCGGGTCGGCGGGCGCGGCGGTGACCGCGACCGCGCGGGCGGCGGGTGCCTCCGTGATCGACGTGGCCGGCGACGACCCGCGGGCCGACCCGGCGGCGGTCAGCGCGCTGGCCCGGCTGCACCCGGCCGCCGTCGTGGCGGTCGGCGCCCAGTTCGGGCCGTCGTCTCGACTGGCCGCCCGGATCGCCGTGGCCGTGGCCGGGCACCAGTTGCCCGGCGGCGGCCAGGTGCTGTTCCCCGGGCACCGGCTGGTGGCGCTGTACGGCCACCCGGGAGACCCGGCCCTCGGCGTGCTCGGACGGCAGGGGCTGGCCGCGGCCATCGCCAGGGCCAAGGCGATGGCCGCTCCCTACCGTTCGCTGAGCAAAGTGCCGGTGGTCCCGGCGTTCGAGATCATTGCCACGGTGGCCGAGGGGTCGCCCGGCCCCGACCACAGCTACTCGGCCGCGACCCCGGTGTCCGAGCTGCTGCCCTGGGTTCGCCAGGCCACGGCGGACGGGCTGTACGTGGTACTCGACCTCCAGCCCGGGCGGGCCAGCCTGCTGGCGCAGGCGCAGCAGTACCAGGCACTGCTGAAGATGCCCGACGTGGGCCTGGCCCTCGACCCGGAGTGGAAGCTGCGGGCCGGGCAGCGCCCGCTGAAGCAGATCGGCCACGTGGACGTGACCGAGGTCAACAGCGTGATCAGCTGGCTGGCCGCGCTGACCGCCCGCTACAAGCTGCCGCAGAAGCTGCTGGTCATCCACCAGTTCCAGCTGGCCATGATCACCGGCGAGAGCAGCCTGGACACCAGCCACGACGACCTGGCCATCGTCATCCACATGGACGGGCAGGGCACGCCGACGGTGAAGCAGGACACCTGGAACGCGGTCACCGCCGCCGCCCCGCGCGGCGTGTTCTTCGGCTGGAAGAACTTCCTGGTCATGGACCACCCGATGCTCACGCCCGGGCAGACGATGACCAAGGCGCCCGTCCCGGTGATGATCTCCTACCAGTAACGCGCCGGCCGGACGGGCGCGGCGCCTCGCTTGGCGAGCGCCGGCGAGAAGCCGCCGGGCTCGTCGGTCCGCACGCCGACCTCGTCCAGCCGGGCCAGCATCTCGGCCGGGTCGGCGTACACCCGGTAGGCGCCGGCTCGCTCCAGCTCCTCGCGGCCGTACCCGCCGGACTGCAACCCGATGCCGAGCGCGCCCGCCCGCCGCGCGGCGAGCAGGTCCCAGACGCTGTCGCCGACCACCATCGTGTGATGCGGGTCCACGCCGAGCAACGCGGCCGCGCCCAGGAACAGGTCGGGGTCCGGCTTGGCGTGCCGCACCAGGTCCCTGGTCACCATGGGGGTGTCCTCGGGCAGGCCGAGCAGGTCCAGGGCGGGCCGGGCGGTGGCCGCGTAACCGCTGGTCGCGATGCCCCACCGCACGCCGGCGCCGGTCAGCGCGGCCAGCAGCTCCCGCGCGCCGGGCAGCGCGGTCACCGACCCGGCGTGCTTCAGGTACTCCTCGGCGTGCGCCTGCTGCAGCAGCTCGATGTCGCCCGACGACAGCGTGCGCCCGGTCTCCCGCAGCAGCGCATGCACGAACAGGCCGCCGCTCATCCCGATCCGCCGGTGGATCCGCCAGACCGACAGGTCGATATCGATCGCGCCGAGCGCGGCACGCCAGGCGATCACGTGCTGGTAGACGCTGTCGATCAGCGTCCCGTCCAGGTCGAAGAGGAACGAGGGTACCGGGGGCTGCGGGTAGTCCATCTTCGCCATTCTGGCACCACCGGCCGCGCCGTACGCCAGGTGCCCCCTCGCCGCTCACCCGCCCGGCCCGCGTTCACATCCCCGGCCCGGCTCGTTGGCGCCACCGGCCTGGGGAGACGGGCCGATGGCGCCCAACGGCGTCGAATAGAGGCAGCCGATCGCACCGGTAAAACGCGAAAGATCCGGTCCCGTAGCCGGGAGCGGATCCTCCGTCATCGTCAGCGATGTTCGCGCTGGCATTCCCCGCCGCGGGCGCGTTTTCGTGCCCGCCGCGCGTTGCCCGGGGGAGAGCGGCCGGCCCGGGTTGCGGTGTCGGGCGCTCCCTTTCCGGCGGAACTGCTTTAGCGGTTCAGGGTCATAATGTTGCGCTGGGTGGCGGCTAGGATGCGGCGCACCTCCAGGGTCTCTGGGCTGGCCTCGGCGCCGTTGCGGGACAGCGCGGCTTCGATCTCGCTGAGCTCGGCCGGGGTCAGGTAGCCCGAGAGTTCCCGGCGCAGGGTCTGCCGCCGAACGTAGCCGTCGTGGATCTTGGTGAGCCGGCTCATGACCGTCTTTGCCATGGTGAAACATCCCCTCGTGGGTGGTGAGGTCCCGTCTCGATCAGTAAACCCGTCTTGCATCCATGCGTCCAATGACATATTCGCAAATAATTAATGCAGTACAGTCATGGTTTATGGATACCGATGTGCTCCGCTGGTTCAAGCTGGTCGCCGAGGGGATGACCGTGACCGAGGTGAGCGAGCTCGACATGGTCACCCAGTCGGGCGTGTCGCGGGCGCTGGCCCGGCTTGAGACGCAGGTGGGCGTCCCGTTGCTTGAGCGGTCCGGCCGGACGCTGCGGCTGACCCGCACCGGGGAGGTGCTCAAGCCGCATGTGGACCGGATGCTCGATGAGCTGCGCGCCGGGCTCGACGCGGTGGCTCAGTTCGTGTCGCCGGAGACGGGCACGGTGGCGATCGCGTTCCCCCAGTCCCACGGGTCATGGCTGGTGCCCGACCTGCTCGGCAGCTTCCGGGCCGCGCACCCCACGGTGGGATTCCGGCTCACCCACGTCAGCGACGAGCTGCACGGGCTGCCGCTCGACGGCGGCGCCGCCGACCTGGAGATCGGCACCCGCCGCTTCCGGACCGGCGCGGCCCTCCGGCCCGGCGACCTCGCCGTGCGGACCCAGCGGATCGCCGTCGAGCCGCTGCGCCTGGCCGTGCCGGTTTCCCATCCGCTAGCCGGGGACCGCGGGGCTCCGGGGGAGGCGGGCGATGCTGGCCGGGCCGGCATCCGGCTGGCCGAGGCGGCGGGGGAGCCGTTCATCGCCCTGCAGCCCACCTCGGCGCTGCGCCAGCTCGGTAACCAGCTGTGCGCGGCGGCCGGCTTCCGGCCGACGGTCGTCTTCGAGGGCGACGACCTGTCCAATGTCCGCGGCCTGGTGGCGGCGGGCCTCGGGGTCGCCATCGTCCCCGCCCCGCGGGCCGGCTCTCCGGTGGCCGGGCCGGGACCGGTCCTCTACCTGCCCATTCTCGACGACGGCGCCGAGCGTGACATGTACCTGACCTGGCCGGCCGACAAGGCCCTGCTGCCCGCGGCCGAGCTCTTCCGCCGGCACGTCATCGACACGGTGCTGGCCGGGCGCATCCGCCCGGTCAGCTACTTAGCCCCGGTCCGACGACTTCGACAAGGACTTCGACGTCGACGAGTGGCGCGGCACCAACGCCTTCATCCGCGAGGGCGACCATCTTCACCGCGCGATCGCGGCGACGGGGGGCAGCTCGCCGGATCCGCGTTGCAGGAGGCGGGTCGGGATGATGATCCGGCGCGATGTCGCGGAGTCGCCGTCCATCCGTTGGAACAGCAGTTCAGCAGCCTGCCGGCCCAGTTCGCCCGGATCCTGGGCGACCACCGTCACGCGGAGGAGGTCGGCGAGCTCGAAGTCGTCGAAGCCGATCACCGCCATGTCGACGTCCAGCGACGCGAGCGCGTGCAGCGCCAGCACGGATATTCGGTTGTTTCCGCAAATCAGCGCGGAAACCGGCGCGGGGGCCGCGAGTATCCGCTCCAGGTACGCCCGCACTCTATCGATGGTCATCGACCCCCTCGCGACCCAGGACTCCGCGACGGGCTCGCCCGCACCGCTCATCGCCTCGCGGTATCCCCTGTACCGTTCCTGTGCGGTAAAGATGTCGGGGTTGTCGCCGAGGTACCCGATCCTGCGGTGGCCGCCGGCGAGGAGATGAGCGGTCGCCTGCCGCGAGCCGCCAACGTTGTCGCTGAGCACGGTGTCGGCGTCGATCCGCCCCGGCGGGCGGTCGGCGAAGACCACGGGTAGTCCCGCCATCATCTCGGGCAGCAGGTAGCTGTGGTCGGCGCTCGTCGGGACCACGATGAGCCCGTCGACGCGACCTTCGCAGAACGCCAGTGCGAGCTTGCGCTCGATCGACGCATCCGCTTCGCTTGATCCGCTGAGCAGCAGCGACCCGCGGGCCCGCATCACGTGCTCCATGCCGCGGGACAGCGCCGAGTAGAACGGGTCGCCGATGTCTTCCACGACGAGCCCGACGGTCCCGGCCTGCCCGGTGCGCAGCATGCGCGCGCTGTTGTTGCGGAGGAACCCGAGCGTCTCGATCGCTTCACGCACCCGTTGCTCGGTGTCCGAAGTGACGCCGGGCTCGCCGTTGACGACGCGTGAGACCGTCTTCAGGCTGACGCGGGCGGCGACCGCCACGTCCTTCATGGTGGGGCGCGAACGCTCCATCGGACTCCTCGATCAATTCACTGAGAGTAGAGTCCGCCCGCCGACGTGGTGTCGGCGGGCGGACTTGGTGACTGCGAGCGTCAGCCGGTGGTAACCGCAAAGATATGCATGGCTGAGGTGCCGCCAGCAACCGTGTTACTGATACCGGGGAAGGTGACCGACGCCACCGTCTTGGACGGGTTGAGCGGGATCGTGGTGCCGAAGATGTCTACCGTAATCGCCTGGGGGTCGCCGCCGTTCACATTGCGGGAGCTCATTGTAGCGACGGCCGTTTCGTCGGGTGCGGGGCCACTTGCCCAGTCGCTGGACGACACGGTCGCGGTTGTTGATGTGCCGTCGGTGTAGGTGACGGTGATCGGACCGGAGGTCGAGCCGTCGGAGGACGACTCGAGCAGACCGAGTTTGGTCGCCCCGGCTGTTCCGCTGACCAGCATTGTCTGCCCGGCGGCGAGGATGTTGTCGCTCGCGCAGGGCGCGATGTTGGGCCAGGTGAACGTGAGCCCGTCAGCGCTGACGGTGCCACCGGGTGTCAGTCCGGCCGCCGACAGGGCCTCCGCGGAGTAGCTGAAACCGCCGCCGTCGAAGTTGGCACACGAGGTTTTGCTGTCGTCGGAGATGCCGGCGTTGTCGTAGTAGTCGGCTGGGTTGGAGGTCGGTGTGATCATCAGTTCGGGGGTGTCGGAGATGTCACCCGAGTTGTCGACCACGGTCACCGATGCCGGCGTACCATCCGAGACTTGGTTTCCCCCGCTCGGGGTCGGCACGGTGAAGGTGATCGCCGTGTCGCTCCAGCTGTCGATGGTGATGGGGGCGACGTTGCCTGGGGCACCCCAGTTCGTCCCGTTGTCGCTGAAGGCCACGTAGCCGTTGCCCTGCGAGGAACCGAAGCCAGAGCCGTTGATCGTCACCTGCTGGCCAGCCTGGGCACTGGAGGTGCTCAGTGAGGTGACGACCGGGCCGGTCATGGCCGTGGTCGAGGTGCCGATCGAGAAGATGTGCTCATTGCCGGCGCTCGAGCCGCTGGGCAAGGTCACGCTGGTGAGCGTCTTGCCCTGGTCGACAGGGACCGCCGTGTAGAACACGTCAGTACTCACGGACTGCTGGCCGCCCGAGGAGTTCCGGTTGCTCGTCGTGGCCGCGACCTGGTTGCCGAACGACGGCTTGCCGCCGCCGCCGTTCAGTGTCCAGTCGGACAGCCCTAGCCAGTAGATGCTGGTGCTGCCGTCGGAGTAGTGCAGCGTGAGCGGCGCCGAGACCGGACCGTTGTTGGCGGCCGCGAGGAACGCCAGTGTCTGCGTTCCGGAAGGCGCGTTCACGGTGACTACCTGGCCGTTCGGAACCGTGTTGTCCGGGAAGCCGTCAGACGGCAGCGGCCAGGTGAACGTTACGCCGTTCACCGTGACGGGCTGGCCTGGGTTGAACCCGTCCGCCGCCAGGGCCGACGCGGAGTAGCTGAAACCGTCGCCGTCGAAGTTGGCCGCGGCGGCGTCGCTGCTGTCGGATATGCCGGTGTTGTTGAATGTGGATAGCAGGCTGCCGGTGGCGGCGACCACGACGGTCTGGCTCAGCGACTGGGCCTGGCCGGTGCTTTCCGTGGTCAGCGTGACGGGCGCGGAGTAGAAGTTCTGCGTGGTACCCGCAGCCGCGGTCATGGTCAGCTTGGTCGTGCCCGTGCCGTGCGGCGGAACCTCGATCGTCGCCGAGCTCGGCGAGATCGTGACCCCGGACGGCGCCGTGATCTGGACCTTGACCTTCTGCGGCTTGTTAGTGGCGTTGTTGGCGCCGATCGTGAGCGGGGCGGACTTACCCGGCGCGACCTGGGCGGTCTGGTTCGCCAGGTAGCCCACTGTCGCCGAGACGCCCGCGGTGTCTGACGGCGGCGCGTCTTGCGGCGCGCTGCCCCAGCTGGTGGCCTTCGAGCTGAGCGTCCAGTCCAGGGTGGCGCCCTTGCTCAGGTCGCTGTAGCTCGTGTAGAGCTTCTGGTCCGGAGTTCCGTTGATCTTCAGCGAGCTGACGTAGTACTCGTCGTTGGCGCCGGGCGCGTTGATCGTGATCGTCTTGCCGTTGGACAGTGCGATCTGCGCGTGCGGGAACCCCGGGCTGTTCAGCAGCAGGGTGCCGTCGCCCGGGTTCTCCGGGTAGAGGCCGAGCATCTGCCATAGGTCGGAAGAGCTCTCCGCGCCGAGGTCGTCGTTGTTGTCGAGCCCGCTCGGCCCGGGCAGGTAGACGGTGTTCTCGATGTTGCGCACCGCGGCCTGCGTCCCGGCGGGGTCACCCGCGTAGTCCAGCCCGAACTGCTCGCCCAGGTCGAACTCGTTGGCGATCTCGTCGAACATGCCGTTCCCGTTCGGCTGCGACAGGTAAGACTTCAGTGCCGAGTCGACCTTGGCATTGCCGCCCAGCAGGTTGACGAGCGTCTGGTAGTTGTCCGGCGTGTCCCACAGGTACTCGTAGGCGTCGCCCTCGACGTAGTCCGGTTCGTTGTTCTGCTGCGTGGTCGGAACGATGCCCTGCTCGAACTGCCCGTTCTCGAACCGGGCGGTCAGCAGGCCATTGTTCGGGTCGAACACGTTCTCCCAGTTGTTGGCGCGCGCCTGCAGCATGGTCGCGTCCTTGCTGTCACCCAGGGCCTGCGCGAAGTTCGACAACGCGAAGTCCGCTTCGTCGTCCTCCAGCTGGGTGGCGATGACGCCGTGCGCGTTGCAGCAGGGGTTGAAGGTGCCGTCCTCGGGCAGGTAGCCGAACTTCTGCTCCAGCCCTTCGCCGGGCCGCACGTCGTTGGTCGTGGTGGCCTGTGTGAGCATGTCGGTCAGGGCCTGCTTGGTGTTGAAGTTGCGCCCGCCGAACGTGTAGTAGTCCGAGATGATCGCGTCCTCGGGGTCACCGACCATCACGTAGTTGTTGTCCTGGTAGTAGCCCCACTGCTGGAGGATGCCGTCCTCCGAGTAGTAGTTGACCTGCGACTGCGCCTGGTCGGATGCGGCCGACGGGTCGAGCATGGCCTGCAGTTGGGCGAGCGTGTGGTAGATGTCCCAGCCGGAGTACACGCCGTACTGGTTCTTCTGCCCCGCCGCCAGCGTGTGCACCTTCTCGTCGGCGCCCATGAACTGGCCGTTGACGTCGCTGGTCACCTGCGGGTCGATGAAGTCCTTGTACAGCAGGCTGTAGAACTCCTGGGTCTTGGAGTAGCTGCCGCCCGAGACCTTGATCTTGCCAAGCAGCTGGTCCCAGCTGTTCTGCGCCGCGGCCTTGACCGCGTCGAAGTTCCAGCCCGGGTTCTCGGTCTGCCAGTTGAGCGCCGCGTTCGCCCCGCTCACGAACGAGATGCCGACCTTCGCCTGCACGACCGGGGTGGAGGTGCCGAAGGAGACGTAGACCGCCTGCGGGCTGGTCTGCCCGGAGGCCGTGATCACCTGGGACGAGGTGAACGGCTGGTTGAACTTGATGTCGAAGTGCACCGTGTACTGCTGCGACTGGCCGTCGTTGACGGACTCGCCACAGAAGCCACCGGTGGTCACCGAGCCCTGGACTTCGTCGTTGCCGACGATCTGGGCGGTGTCCGAGCTGACGTTGGTCTGGCTGTCCTGCAGCTTGATGTCGAAGCCGGCGTCGCTCCCCGACGGGAACGTGAACTGGCCCATCGAGCTGTGCGTCGTCGACGTGAACTGCGACGTGATGGGGTCGGTGGACCCGTTGCTCTGCGCGGAGTAGTAGCCCGCCTGCGCGACCTCGCCCGTGTGGCTGAGCGGCGTGGTCACGTTGTTCGGGTTGCCGGACGGGAGCGCCCCGGTGACCGGCAAGATCGGCACGTCGCCGGCGGCGCTGCAGCCCGGTCCGGAGACATGCGTCAGGGCGTAGCCGGTGAGCGTGGTGTCGGTGAAGCTGTAGCCGCCGCCGGCGTTGCGGTTGGGCACCGTGTCGGGGGACCACTGGTCCATGCCGTACGGCACGTCCGCGCCCGGGAAGGTGTTACCGCCGCCGGTTGTCCAGGTACGCGCGTCGACGAGGCTCGCCAGATCCGAGGTCGGCTGCCCGACGATGGCCTTGTTCCGCGCGCCCACCGGGAGCTTGCTCGAGGTGACGGGCTCCTGGCAGTCGGTCAGATGCCCGGTGTTCGTCACCGTGCAGGTGACGCCCTTTTTCCCGGTTGCGCCGCTGCCCGGGGACACGGCGGCGGACGGCCCGGCCGACGCGCCGGTGCTGGGGGTGGCGGACGGGCTGGGGCTGGGGGTGGCGGCATTGGCGATTCCGCTCAACCCCAGCGTGCCTGCCGCTGTCAGGATCAGCACCGCCGGCAGGCGGCGGATGCCTGTAGCTCGTTTGCGTCTCAACCTCGGACCTCCTCGGCAGAACACGTCGTCACCGCGGAGGCGTCCGCCGAGGCAGGCAGACTTCAGGACCGGGACACAGGGGCAGTCCCGGTCGCTCCACCGTCAATGACAACGATGTCAGAACTCCTTCATGCCCATCTTGAAGAGTTCGGACGGAAAGTCAAGACGATGATTTGTCTCATAATTATTAGTTATGTTTTGATACGGTCGGGGGTGACTCGGGACTAGCCCCTTCGGAGCCGCGGGTCTCCTCGGAGCCGCGGGAGACGAACCTCGTCCGCAGGATCAGTTCACGCGGCGGCGTGACGTCGCCGTTGATACGCGCGAACAGCCTGGTGGCGGCGGTCGAGCCGATCACGTCCGGGTCCTGCGCGACGAGGGAGATCGGCGGGGTGAGCTTGTCGGCCAGCGCGAAGTCGTCAAATCCGACCAGCGCGAGCCGCGCGTGCATGCCACTGTCGATGACGCCCATCGTCGTCAGGTCATTGGCGGTGAAGAGCGCGGTAGGCCGCGACCGCTCGGGCAGCGCGGCCAGCTCGGCGGCGGCCGCCGCCGCGGCCCGGCGGCTGCGCAGTCCGTGCCGAACGAGCAGCGGATCGGGCGATGCCCCGGTGCCGGCATGAGCCGACAGGTAGCCCTCATACCGTTCCCTGACCGGCCAGATGTCCTGGTCGTCTCCGAGGTAACCGATCCGCCGGTGTCCCTGCTCCAGCAGGCGGCTGACGGCCAGGCGCGCGGCCGGCCGGTTGTCGACCAGGACCGTGTCGACGGTCAGCCCAGCGGCGGGCCGGTCCACGCAGACGACCTTAGTGCCGCGCTCGATCTGGGCCGCCAGGAACCGGTGGCTGCCCATCGACGGCACCACGATGAGCCCGTCGACCTGTCGCGAGCAGAACGCGGAGACCACCTCCCGCTCGCGCGCCAGGCTGTTCTGCGAACTGCCGATGAGCACCAGGTAATTGTGCAGCCGCGCGGAGTCCTCGACCGCCCGGGCGAGCGCGGAGAAGAACGGGTTGGCGATGTCGTCGACGAGCAGTCCGATGGTCAGCGTGAGGCTGCCGCGCTTGCGAAGGTTACGTGCGGCGTCGTTGCGCTGGTAACCGAGCTTGCGGATGGCGCGGTCGACCTTGGCCGCTGTTTCCGGCTGTACCGACTGGCCGCCATTGATGACGCGCGAGACCGTCATGGGGCTGACCCCAGCTAGCCGGGCCACGTCCCGGATGGTCGGCCGCGCAGCTGCGGTTCCTTCCCCTGGGGGCGTGTTCATCGCAATCCTCGCATGTCTATGCGAACGTTAACACAGCGATCGGGCGATTTGAGCCCGGGCGCCAGCGATGCGGAAGTTACGGATTGAAGCTGAACATCAACGTCAACAAGTCTTCCGTTGCATCTTGGGGCGGAGTCTTGACAGCCTGGCGAAGATGGTCAGACAATCGGGGACGCATCGACGTGAACGTTAACAAAGAACTCAACGCTGAGGAGCAAGCGGTGGCCTCGACGCCTTATCTGGAAGCCAGTGAGCTGACCAAGCATTACGGAAACGTGCTGGCACTGGACGGGGCAAGCTTCATGGCCTACCCCGGTGAGGTCACCGCGCTGATAGGCGACAACGGCGCGGGCAAGAGCACGCTGGTGAAGGCGCTGTCCGGCGCGGTAAGGGCGGACTCGGGCCAGATCCGTGTCGACGGCACCGTAGTCACCATGAACAGCCCGCTGGACGCCCGGCGCCACGGCATCGAGACGGTCTACCAGGACCTAGCGCTCGCTCCCGACCTGGACGCCGCGGCCAACCTGCACCTCGGCCGGGAGATCTACCGGTTCGGGCCGCTGCACGTGCTGAACAAGCGGGAGATGCGCAGGCGCGCCGTCGCCGCGTTCGCCGACCTCGGCGTGCAGCTGCAAGGACGTGACCGCCCCGGTCGTGACGCTCTCCGGCGGCCAGCGCCAGTCGGTCGCGGTTGCCCGCGCGGTGGCTCATGCCAGCAAGATCATCTTCATGGACGAGCCCACCGCGGCCCTCGGCGTCGTCCAGCGCGAGCGCGTGCTCGAAAACATCCGCCGGGTCAGGGACCGCGGCATCGCGGTCGTGCTTGATCAGCCACAACATGCCTGAGGTGCTAGCGGTCGCTGACCGCGTGGAGGTGCTGCGGATGGGCCGCCGGGTGGCCAGGTTCAAGGCCTCGGAGGCGTCGGTCGAGCAACTCGTCGGCGCCATGACTGGCGCGCTCACCACGGAAGAGACCGCGGATACGGGAAAGGCCGCGGGCAGCGGCGACGAAAGCGGGGCGTCATGAGCACCGGCATTACGGGAACCGGCGGTACTGGTGCCACGAGCACCCGTGACGGCGAAATGCTCGCCTCGGTCGACAGCGGTCGCAGTGACCTGCGCACGCTCACCCGCCGACTACTGGCCTCGGGTGAGACCTGGGTGTTCGCCGCCCTGATCATCATGATGGCGATCTTCACCGGGTTGGCCCCGGGCAAGTTCCTCACCATCAACGACCTGTCGCTGAACGCGCAGACTACGGCGCCTTTCCTGGTGATGGCGATCGGCGAGACGTTCGTGATCATCACGGCGGGCATCGACCTGTCGGTCGGCTTCGTGCTCGTGCTGACCGGCGTGGTGGCGGGCGAGTACTACCTGCACAACGGCGCCGCCAACGCGAGTGTCGGGACGATCTGGATTGGGGCGATCCTCGGGTTGGCGACGGGCGCGGCTTTCGGCGCGCTGCAGGGGGTGGCGGTCGCCAAGCTCAAGATGCCGCCGCTGATCGCCACCCTCATGGGACTCGGCGTCGCGGAGGGCCTCTCCTACCTGATTACGGGCGGCTCCGACCTGCGCTCGGTGCCGAACACCCTGGCCAGCTCCATCGGGCAGGGCAGCCTGGGTGGCGTGCAGTGGCTGATCATTATCTCGTTCCTTGCCGCGCTCGTCTTCGGCCTCGTCCTCGCCTACACGCGGTTCGGCCGCTACACCTACGCGATCGGCTCCAACCCCGAGGCGGCGAGCCGGGCTGGCATCAACGTCGACCGGCACCTGATCAAGGTCTACGCGCTCAGCGGCCTGATGGCCGGGCTGGCCGGGATCATGAACCTCGGCTACTTCGACACCACCACGATCTCCGGGCACCGCTGGACAACCTCACCGTGATCACCGCCGTGGTGATCGGCGGGGCCAGCCTGTTCGGCGGCCGCGGCACGATGCTGGGGACGTTCCTCGGCGTCTTCATCCCCGAACTGCTCGCGGCCGGCCTGATCATCATCGGCGTCAACCAGTACTGGCAGTACATCCTCACCGGGCTCGTGCTCGGCGCCGCCGTCTACCTGGACCAGATCCGGCGACGGTTGCGCGAACGTGCGTAATCGGCCGCAGAAACCGTGATTACGCGTCTCTACCCCCCAGGAGGAGTGAATGTCTAGTAGATATACCGCCCTGGCCACCGGGATGGCTGCGGCAGCAGCCGTCACCATGGTCGTGGCAGGCTGCTCCAGCAGCTCCAGCAGCACTGGCGCGAGCGCCACCAGCAGCACTGGCGCGAGCGCCACCAGCGGCACAGGGGCGAGCCCCAGTAGCGGCACCGGCGCGAGCGGCAAGAACCTCGAGCTCGTCGTCGGCACCAAGAGCGACGACTTCTACGTGACCATGGAGTGCGGTGCCATGGCCGAGGCCCAGGCGCTCGGCGTGAACCTGACCGTGACCGGGCCCACGGACTTCAGCGCGAGCGAGCAGGCTCCCATCCTGAACGCCGTGGAGGTCAGCAAGCCCGACGCGCTCATCGTCGCGCCGACTGACTCCTCCGCGCTCAACCCCGAGCTGTCGCGGATCGCCGGCGAGGGCGTGAAGCTCGTCTTCGTGGACACGACGACGACCGACCCGTCGATCGCCGTCTCCCACATCACCACCAACAACGTCGCCGGCGGCGCGCTGGCGGCGGACAGCCTCGCCAAGCAGATCGGAGGCAAGGGCACCGTCGCCGTCATCGACGTCAACCCGGGCATCAGCACGACCGACGCGCGCATCCAGGGCTTCGGCCAGGAGATGAAGGCGAAGTACCCGGGCATCACCGTGCTGTCGACCCAGTACGACAATGACAGCTCCGCGACGGCCGCCAGCCAGGTCGCCAACGACGTCGCCGCGCACCCGAACCTGAGCGGCGTATTCGCCACCAACGTGCTCAGCGCCGAGGGCGCCGCGACCGGCGTGCAGCACGCCGGACGGACAGGCAAGGTCAAGGTCGCCACGTTCGACGCCGACCCGCAGCAGATGCAGGCACTGCAGCAGAACGTCATCCAGCTCGCGGTGGCGCAGAGCCCGTACCTTGAGGGCCAGGACGGCGTCCAGCAGGCCGTCAACGCACTGGAAGGCAAGCCGGCGACCGCCAACATCGGCACGCCGCTGGTCGCCATCACCCGGCAGAACATGAACAGCGCCAGCGTCAAGAACGACGTCTACAAGAGCAGCTGCTAGCGGGTCAGCCGACCCTCATACGGCAGTGCGAACTCAGGAAAAACGGTGACCGGCCCGTCACGGGCCGGTCACCGAGTCATGCCAGCGGCGATCGAATTTAGGACGCGGGGCCCTGGTCGGTGCCGATCGCGAACACGTGCACCTGGCCGCCACTCGCCGGCCCGGGGAAACCCACGGATGTGATCGCTTTGCCGGGGCTGAGCTGGATCGGCGCTGAGGCGAACAGGAAAGTATTCAGCGTCTGCGGGCCGGTTGGGGTGTTGCGGTGCGGCGTGGTTACTGCGATCTCGTTGCCGAACCGCGGGGATTCCTTGCCTCCGGCGAGTGTCCAGTCACTGAAGCCGAGCGTGGCGGTCTGGGTGCTGCCATCGGCGTAGGTGATGGTCAGCGGCAGGGACCCGTCAGATCCGGACGCCGCGCCCAGGAAGGACAGCTGGGTTGCCCCGGCCGGGATCGCATCCGTGATCGTAGTGTTGGCGGAGAGCCGGAGGTTGTCGGCAATGCCTGCGGCCACGCTGGGCATCGCAAACTGGATGCCGGCAACCGTCACCGCCGCGCCCGGCGCCGCGCCCGCCGCGGTCAGCGCCTCCTCGGAGTAGCTGTCGCTCGAGGTGTCGAAGTTGGCGGCACCCCTATTCGAGTCGCTGGAGATGCCGATGTTGTTGAAAATGGTCTTCAACGGACCGGTGGGACCGGGATTGAAGGTGATGTTCGGCGGGTTCGTGTCCAGGGCCCGCTCGTTGAATGAGAGTTTCACCGCGTGGCCGCTCAAGCGCGACGCGGACTGGTCGATCGCCCAGCCGTCGACCCGGATACCGATGGCGCCCGCGCCCTGCGAGGCGGCCTTGGTGAGCAGCACGTGCGTCTGGGACGATTCGCCCGGCACCAGGTTCAGGTAGTTCTCGCTGAACGTCGCAGGCAAGATCCGCTCGCCGGTGCTGGTGTCGTACACCTGCAGGTGCACCATCAGTGCGACCGTCGATCCGATGTTCGTCACCTGCGCGGTCAGCTCGATTTCGCCGCCGGGCGGGTGCTCAGCGTCGGCCGCAACCGAGATCTGCGCTGGCGTCATGGAGCTCAGCGCGGCGAACATGCCGCTCGTACCAGGCTTCTCGAGCCAGTAGAAATTGCTGACCAATTCGTGGCCAGCACTGTCGGCGATCGACACCCGGACGAAGACGGTCGCGCTCGGACTTGCGCCGAGTTGTGATGCGATGTTGCCGACGACGGTGTGGTTTGACGCGACCGCCGAGACCGGAAGGCTCGAGTTCACGAACTCTTCGCCCTGCAGGTCGTAGGCCTTGATCTGCACCGCGCCGTCCAGTGCCGCGCGCGTGTGGTTGGCGACCATGACGTCGTACGTCCCGGCGTCGACGACAACATTGATCCGTCGGCAGGCGCGCTGCACCGCGTAGAACGACGAGTGCGCCTCCAGGTCGTGGGAGTACATGTTCCAGACAAAGCTGGGCTGGGCCGGGTTGGTCATCCACATGAACACGCCGGTGGGCGGCCAGGGCCGGCCGGGGTCAACGCCGATCATCCGCGCGACGCGCGACTCGTAGATGGACCTGATGCACTCGTAATTCATCATCTGCGACTTGCGTGCGAAGTCGGGAAGATTCCTGGGCACGCCGTAGCGCTGCCCGGTGAGCACGATGTATCCGGCCCCACCGCCGTTCGCGCCGTTGCCATTGACGTCCCGGTCGGCCCAGAAGTCGTTCGGCGTCTCCCACGAGTCCGGCGGGATCATCTTCTCGATGAACTCGAGGGTTGGGATCGAGTACGAGCCGACCTCGTTGTGGAATGGCGGCCACTGTGTGCCGTCGTTGATCCCGAAGTGGGTGGCGGGCGTAACCCACTGGTACGGGCCGCCCGACGTGTAGCCGTTGACCGCATTCTGCCCGGTGTCGCCGGCGACGAGGTCAGGCTCAGCCGCTTTGGGTCCAGCTCGGCGACCATCGAGTCGAGGGCATCAATGAGGACCTGCGGCGGCGGGCCCTCATTCCCGCCGCAATACAGCAGGAGTGACGGATGATTGCGGAAGCGGATGATGCAGTCGCGAATATTGGCGATATCGCGCGGGTCGTTCGCCGGGGGCGGGCCCTCGGTGGACTTGAAGAACTCTTGCCAGACGAGGATGCCGAACTCGTCGCAGGCGTCGTAGAGGTCCTGGGTGCTGCTCTGCCCGTTCCAGTCGCGGATGAGGTTGAGGTTGGCGTCGCGGTGCATGGCTCACCTGCTCGAAGAGCCTCTCCCGCGGGATGCGCTTGAGCGCCTCGTCCATGCCCCAGTTGCCGCCCATCGCGAGGATCGGCTGACCGTTGACGGTGAGCGCGAGGCTGTCGATCAACGTACCGGTCGGATCGGTGCGCGGCACGCTGTACTCGATACGCCGCACACCGAAGCGCACGGAGCGCTCGTCGGATACCATCCGGCCCGTCTCCACTTGCACCGTGAGCTGGTACAGGTGCGGGGTGCCGTATCCGTTGGGCCACCACAACTGCGGTTTGTTCAGCCGGAGTTGCGGAACATCGGTTGGCGTGAGCGTGACCGACGAGCTGCCGGCCGGCACGGTGATCGCATGCTGGAAGAAGGTTCCCCCGATGTCGCCCGTGACCGTGACAGACTGGCCGGCGCTGGCCGCACTGTCGAACGTGAGGCCGAGCGCGACGTCGGCGGTACTCAGGTCGTCGGACAGTGTCGGGTCGACATGCACGTCGGTGAGCCGGATCGGCCCGGTCGTCGACCAGCGCACCGGCTGCCAGATGCCAAGGTCCCGGTCGGGGATGGTGGGCAACCAGTCCCAGCCGGCTGTGCAGAAGAACGTGGGGCCGTTCTCCAGCGTGATCCCGGTCGGGCCGCCGTTGCGCCCTCCGCGGGTCACGCCGCTGGCGTAGCTCGGGAGCGACGGACCCTCGGAGAAGTCCAACTTATGCACGAGCACCGCGAGATGGGCCATGCCGTTTGCTTGCGCCACGACATCGGTCACGTCGAAGACGCCTCGGGTGAACGCACCTTCCATCGACCCGACCTGTGAGCCGTTGAGCCAGATGTCGGCGAGGTAGTTGACCCCATCGAAGTGGAGCCAGAACCGCTGCCCGTCGACCAGGTGCGGGACGTGGAAGCTCGTCCGGTACCAGTAGTTGGTGTCCTTGAGGGTGTCCGGGACGGTGTCGGTAACGATGTGCTGGTAAAGCGGATCGGGAAACATCCCGTTGGCGATCATGCTGGTGAGCGGGGTGCCGGGCACCACCGCGGGCTGCAGGCCGGAGACCTTCGCGGCACTCGACAGGATCGGGCCGGTCAGGCCGTCAGCGTCCGCGGCAGCGAAGGTCCACCCGCCGGCGATCTCCTGCTCGCCCGCGACGCTCTGCGGTCCCGGGGCAGCCTTCGCGGCCCCGGGACGAGCGGCCGCTCCGAGCAGGCCAACGCCAATCACGACGACCCCGGTAGACAAGAACTGCCTGCGATCAAGGTTGGGCATAATTTCCTCTTCGACGACACCCACTTCACCCGACGTGGTGGGCCGCCCTCCCGCCACTCCGGATCCACGACAACCCTGATGACAACGTTGTCAACTTACTTTCAGCCAGCCTTACACATCTGTCAAGACGTATAACTAAGTCCCGATTCCGATGATGATGCACTGCAGTTCCGTGAGGCCGTCGAAGCTGCGCTGATCCGGCCGAGCCGGTAGCGGACAGTATTCGGGTGGACGTGCTGGATACCGGCTTGCGCGTCAACCCCTGGCTAGGCTCCTGCCATGACAGAAAACACCCACACCGCCGGCGCTGCCTGCCGGACAGCCCTGGTAACCGGCGCCACCAGCGGCCTCGGCCTGGCCATGGCCGCCGCGCTGGCCGGCGCCGGCCTGCGCGTCGCGCTAACCGGGCGGTCCGCCGACCGGGCCGCCGCGGCGGCCGGCGCCCTGCCCGGCGCGCTCGGCCTCGAACTCGACGTGCGCGACGAGGAATCGGTCAGCCGGGCCGTGGAGCAGGCGTGGCAGCGCCTGGGCGGCATCGACCTGCTGGTCAACAACGCGGGCCTGGGCATGCGCAGCGTCAACCCGCGTTTCCTGACCGACCCGGCCGCCTTCTGGACCGTGCCGTCCGACGGCTTCCGCGCCGTGATCGACACCAACCTGACCGGCTACTTCCTCGTCGCCCGCGCGGTCGCCCCGCGCATGCTCGACGCCGGCGGCGGGCGCATCGTCAACGTCTCGATGAACCACGCCACGATGACCAGGGCGGGCTTCGTCCCCTACGGTCCTTCCCGGGCCGGCGCCGAGGCGCTGTCCCGCATCATGGCCGCCGACCTGCGCGGCACCCCGGTCACCGTCAACATGCTGCTCCCCGGCGGCGCCACCCGCACCGGCATGGTCCCCGACGACGACGTGGCCAAGCGGCCGGAGCTACTCGAACCGGAGATCATGGGCCCGCCCATCGCCTGGCTCGCCTCGGCCGCGGCCGGCGGCGTCCACGACGAGCGCATCGTCGCCACCGAGTTCGACCAGTGGCTCAGCGCCCGGCAGCCCGCTAACCGCCAGGGGCGCGCATCCACGCCACGCTCAGCCAGCGGCGCTCGACCCGCGCCGGGCTACCGGAAGCTCGGCTCCCGGCTGAACACGTCCTCGACGGCCGGCGCGAAGTGCTCAAGCGGCAGCCACTCGTAGTCCGGGTCGAAGCAGTTCTCGTCGTACCGCTCGCAGAATTCCACCGTGGCGTCGAACCACGGGTGCCCGGCGAACTGGTCCCGGGCGTGCTTGTCGCCGCCCATGTGCGGCCCGTAGTAGTACATCTGGAAGAGCGGGTGGTGGGCGACGATCCAGCACAGCTCCTCGGAGACGAACGGGCGCAGCACCGCCGCCGCGTAGCTGCCGTGCGAGTACGGCGCCAGGCTGTCGCCGATGTCGTGGACGAGGGCGGCGACCACGTAGTCGACGTGGCTTGCCGTCGCGCTCGGCCCGGGTCGCCGACTGCAGGCTGTGCTCCAGCCGGTTGATCGCATAGCCCGCCGCGCCGCCCGTCGTCCAGCGACGCGCACCGCGTCGAGCACCCGAATCGTGCAGGGTGCGGGCGTACTCGGCCTCGCCCGCTGCGATGAGCGCGTACTCCTCGGCCGTGCCGTCCTGCATCCGGGTGAACCGGGCCCTCGTCAATTCAGCCACAGGTGATCCTTCCGCACGTCCCGGTACCTGCGAGAAATGCTACGCCGGGCCGCCGCCGGCCGTCGATCGGCGTCCCGCCGGGCCGTCGTCAGGCGGGATCGGGGCCTGGTGCCCGGGGTCGGGGGTCAGTGCAGGGCGGACGGGAGTGGTGTCTTGTTCTCGGTGTCGGTTGCGTGAGGACGCCATGACGAACCCGGCAGGGATCAAGCCGCTGCGCAGCGATGCCGTACGGACCAGGAAGCTCTTGGTGAAGGCGGCGTCCGAGGCATTCGCCGAACACGGCAGTGAGGTGTCCGTCGCCCAGATCGCGGAGCGAGCCGGGATCGGCAAGGGCACCGTGTTCCGGCACTTCGCCACGAAGGCAGGTCGCCCACGGGGAAGCCCGCCATCACCCCGCCGTGCGCAAAGGCCAGCAGATGCTGGACGCGGTCACCGGCGAACTGACCGACCGCGCCCGCCGGGACGGGGCCATCCGCCAGGACATCACCGGGCACGACGTCATGCTGCTGATGAGCGGGATCTACCAGACGGCATCCCCTGCGCTGGAAACGCAACCGGATCGTGGCGGCGCTACCTGCAGCTGGTCTTCGACGGCGTGCAGGCATGGCAGCGCACCGACGCTGCCTGGCCCCCCACCGCGGGCCGAGGCCGTCGCCGCTCCTGTGCCCGTTCTCCGCTAACGGTCCTGGCAGGCTTTTACGGGACCGCGACTGCGAATCGCGCAGACGCGCTGCCTTGCCCGCGGCGCGTCGATCCCGTCAGCGCCGACGCCGAACATGACTACCAGGTCCGGTTGTGTGCTACGGTCAACGTGACCAAACGGTCCGGTTGTGTGCTCCGGCGGCGCCTGCACCAATGAACCATGCAAAAGGAAAGGACAAAAGTCGTGCGCGCAGTAGTCGGTGGACCCGAGGCCGTCGAGGTCTTGGAGGTCCCCCTTCCGGAACCAGGTCCCTCGGAGGTCCGCATCAAGGTCGCGGCCGCCGCGCTCAATCCCGCCGACGGCGCTGTGCGGTTCTCGCTCTTCAGGCCGTCGGAGGGGGTCAAATACACCGGTCTCGGTTTTGACGCTGCCGGGACGGTCGACGCGGTCGGCCCGGGTGTCCCCCTGAAGGTCGGAACCCCGGTGATCGCGTTCCATGCCCCCTTGCTGCGCCCGACGAAGGCCCAGGCCGAATACCTTGTAACCGACCTAAACTCCATCGCCCCCGCCCCGGAGGGTATGGACCTGACGCTCGCGGCGACGATCCCTCTCAACGCGCTGACCGCCTCACAGGCGCTGGACTATCTCCCGCTACGCCCCCGCGACACTTTGCTGGTCACGGGCGCCGCCGGGGCCGTCGGCGGCTACGCCGTCGAGTTGGCCCGGACGCAAGGCGTGCGGATAGTAGCGCAGGGGCGGCCTGAGGACGAGGAGTTTCTCCGCGGTCGTGGCGCCACCTGGTTCGTGTCACGTGACGAGGAGCTGACTGAGGCCGTGCGCCGGTTCGTGCCGGAGGGCGTGGACGGTGTGCTCGACGCGGCGGCGCTGGGCGCCCCGGCGCTGGCGGCTGTCCGCGACGGCGGCATCTTCGTGAGCGTGAGCCCTGACGTGGTGCCGGCCCCGGAGCGGGACGTGGTGGTGCGGTTCACCCAGGCCGGTCCCGAACCGACCCGTCTGTCGTATCTGTCCGCCCTCGCGGAGGTTGGCGTGCTGACGCCGCGGGTTGCTCAGATTTACCACCTGTCGCGGGCAGCCGAAGCCTACGCCCAGTACGCCCGGGGCGGCCAGCGCGGCCGGATCGTGCTTGTGCCGTGAACGGCCGAGACCGTCACCGAGGACACCGGAAAGAGCCGATCGTGAAGAAGGCCCCTTGTCGTCACTGCCGTGACTAGGATCTCCGCTTCGGTGGAGGACGTGTGGCGTACCAGGAAGAGTCACAGCCGGGACCGCACGCGGCGCGGTACCGGGACGCCGAGCGATCCTCTCTCCCTCGGTGGTGCGTGCCTGCCTCGACAGCTAGCGTCCAGGCCGTCCGGCCCGGCGCGCTGAGGGCGTGCCCTTGAAAGTCGCGGAGAAAGTGTCACAGGGATTCTGTTAGACGGTGGTCCCGGGCTGGCCGGCGGGCCGTCCAGTCTGGCAGCCCCCGCCGACATCGGCTGGCCAGCGGCAACAGCGAAAATGAAAAGCACAATGGGAAGAAGAGGAACGGAGCGCGGGTCCCCGCGCCCCCGTTCCCTTTCTCGTCGTCGGCCAGTCCCCAGGCGTGCTGAGCTACCAGAGCAGGCCCGCCCAAGCGCCGCCCCGATTTCAGCGCCAAAGCGCCGCAGGCGCGCCGGCCGCCCGTGATCGTGGAAGATCAGATCCTTCACGATCGCGGCGGCATCCGCCAGATAACTGCAAGAAGCGCGAGGCGCATGGCGCGGGCGCCGCGTGACCGTTGCCCGGCTAGCGGCCGCCACGGCGCCCCGGGCGGTCGGCGCTTTTCGCGGAAACCAATTTCTTGGCGGAAAATTTTCTAGCCTACAACGTGATTTGTTTCCGTTGAAATAGGAATGTCCGTGATCATGCCGGGCGTCGCGAGTCCGTTCCTGATAACAGCAAGAAGCGCGGAGTGCGTCGGGGTAGGTTCGGCAGGGCCGGCGGCGAAAGACGTTGCGGAAAAGCCTTGGCCGGGGATGTCAAGATGACGGCGACGGCTCCGACCAGTCAGTGCCAGGCCCCGACCTGGGGCCCGCGAACGACAGGAGGACGAGATGCAGTTCCTAATCAGCCTGCACATCAACCCGGCCGTGCTGGAGGCGCTGACCGACGAGGAGAAGTCGGCGCTCGGCGACGGCCACGGCAAGCTCCTCGAGGCGCTGAAGGCATCCGGCGAACTGCTCACCACGCAGGCGCTGGTGGACCCGTCGCAGGCCGCCGTGGTGTCGGTCCGCGACGGCCAGCCGGTGGTGACCGACGGGCCCTTCCTGGAGGCCAAGGAGTACCTGGGCGGCTTCTACCTGCTCGACGTCGAGGACAAGGCGCGGGCGATCGAGCTGGCGGCGCAGATCCCGGACGCCGCGATCCCGGGGCTGGGGGTCGAGGTGCGGCAGGTCATGTTCGCCGCCGGGCAACTGGAAGCGTGACGGCGCCAGCCATCGAGGACCTGCTGCGCGAGCTGGCGCCGCAGGTCCTCGGCGCGCTGGTGCGGCGGCACGGCCAGTTCGAGGAGAGCGAGGACGCCGTGCAGGAGGCGGTGCTCGCCGCCGCCGTGCAGTGGCCGGCCCAGGGGGTGCCGGACAACCCGCGCGGCTGGCTGGTGACCGTCGCGTCCCGGCGGCTTATCGACCAGGTGCGCAGCGACCACGCGCGCCGCGACCGGGAGTCGGCGTCGTGGGCCGCCGAGGTGGCGCCGGCGGGCGTGCCGGACACCGACGACACGCTCGTCCTGCTGTTCCTGTGCTGTCATCCGGCGCTGACCCCCGCCTCGCAGACCGCGCTGACGCTGCGCGCGGCCGGCGGCCTGACCACCGCCGAGATCGCCCGCGCGTTCCTGGTGCCCGAGGCCACGATGGCGGTCAGGATCAGCCGGGCCAAGCAGCGGATCAACGCGGGCAGGCCGCTCATTCCGCCTACCGGACGGCGCGGAACGGCAAGAGCGGCTGCGGGTCGTGCTGCACGTGCTCTACCTGATCTTCAACGAGGGCTACACCGCCTCGTCGGGCCGCGCGCTGCACCGCGCTGACCTCGCCCGCGAGGCGATCCGGCTGACCAGGCTGGTGCACGCCCAGCTGCCGGACGACGACGAGGTCACCGGGCTGCTGGCCCTGATGCTGCTGACCCACGCCCGCCGCCGGGCCCGCGCGACGGCGGCCGGCGACCTGGTGCCGCTGGACGAGCAGGACCGTGCCCAGTGGGACCGCGCGATGATGGACGAGGGCATGGAGCTGATCAAGGCGGCGCTGGCCGGCCCGGCGCTGGGGCCTTATCAGCTGCAGGCCGCCATCGCCGCGACGCACGCCGACGCGGCCACGGCCGGGGAGACCAACTGGCCGCAGGTGCACGCGCTGTACCTGATCCTGGAACGGATCGCGCCCAACCCGATGGTCACCCTCAACCGTTCGGTCGCGCTGGCCGAGACCGAGGGACCGCGGGCCGGGCTGGCCCTGCTGTCCACCCTGGACCGCGACGAGCGGATGGCCGGCCACCACCGGCTGCTCTCGGTCCGCGCGCACCTGCTGGAAAAGGCGGGCGACCCGGCCGCGGCGTACGAGGACTACCGGCGGGCCGCGAAGGCCACCGCCAGCCTGGCCGAGCAGCGCTACCTGGAGTCACGCGCCAGCCGGCTGGCTCGACCCGGCGCTCGACGCTATCCGCCCTGCCCCTGCGCGGACGGCAAGCGGGCCGCGGCGCTCGTAGCACCCCCGTCAGGGGCGGCTGTGCACCCGACGAGACTCAGCGCAACCACATGGATACCGTCGGCCCAGGGGGTCGGGCCGCTAAGGCAGAGCGTGCGGGGCGCTCGCGGCGCTGGCCGCCCACCAGAGTCTGGCCACTAGAGACTGAGAACGAGCCGACCGCGGATGCCCCCGCTCTCGAAGCTCAGATGCGCATCGGCCGCCTTCTCCAGCGGGTACACGTCGGCAACTCGCGGACGAAAGACACCCCGGCGAATGAGGTCATCCAGCTCATCGAGCTTGTCTTGGCGCCCGACCGCATAGTCGGGCACGAAGGGCCGGCGAACCGTCACATCTGAACGTGGGCTGGTGTCGTACCCGTGTACCTCGTGAGCGCCGCGCAGCGGCATGAGAGTTCCGCCGGGCGCGAGGGCGGGACTGAGGCTAGGCCCCAGCAGTGCTGTGTCGACGATCGCCGCGACCCCCTCGGGCACGACCTCAAGAAGGCGCCGCTCAACCTCTGGACCACGCACCACAAACGTCTGAGCCCCAAGATCGGCTACCAGTCGCTCGTCCGCGGGCGATGCCACCGCGATGACCTGCAAACCGCGCTCGACAGCCAGTTCGACCATGCGCACGCCGGTGCCACCGGCTGACCCGGTGATGGCCACCGTCGCTCCAGCGGGCAGCGATAGCAGGTCCAAGGCGTGCATCGCGGTCAGGCCGTTCGTCGGCAGCGTCGCGGCCTCAATGTCGGTGAAGCTCTCAGGGGTGCGCGCGAGCGACGAGGGAGAGATGGCCACCTGTTCCGCGTACGCCCCCCGACCTGTCGTCATCGGCGAGATCCAGCCAAAGACACGGTCGCCCACGACCAGATCGGTGTTCGCTCCGCGACCCACAGCCGCGACCTCCCCCGCCAGGTCCATTCCAGGCACCCACGGTGCCGGATGCTGCCTCGGCGTCGGCTCCGCCCCGGGCGTACGGAACAGCACGTCTGCCGCGTTCACGCCCGCAGCCCGAACACGCACCAGCACGCGATCCTCAGGCAGGCCAGGGGGCGGTAGCTCCACGAGCTGCAACACCTCCGGTCCTCCGAACTCGAACAAGCCAGCTGCTCGCACCTCACACCTCCATGTTCTGAACCGATCAGTCCACGAAGAGCCTTATGGATATGTGGACCGTACAGTTCATTCTTAACAGGGCTCTAGGGGAAAAGCATGGTGTTCGTAACATCATCGCTCATCCAGTGATGGACCTTCTAGTCCATCACCAGTGTAGGCTGCACTGGACTGATTAGTCCATGAACGGAGTACAAGCGTGACTGGAAAGCTGGCCGGGAAGACCGCCCTCGTGACTGGGGCCACCAGTGGTATCGGCGAGGCGATCGCCCACGCCATGGCAGCAGAAGGCGCCCGTGTCGTCGTGTCAGGCCGTAGCCAGGAGCGTGGCGAGAAGGTCGTAGATGCCATCAAGGCCGATGGCGGTGATGCGGCCTTCGTCGCCGCCGACCTTGCCCAAGGGTCTGAGGCAGTCAGCCACCTGGTCGAGCGCACCCTTGCCGTGGTTGGAACCCTCGACGTCCTCGTCAACAATGCGGCCTACTTGGTGGGTGGCAAGGCGACCCTGGACACCCCGGCAGAACTCATCGACGAAGCATTCGCAGTCAGCGTTAAAGCCCCGTTCCTGCTCACGGCCGCAGTAGTTCCCGCGATGATCGAGCGAGGCGCCGGCGCAATCGTCAACATCGGATCAATCACCGGGATCATTGGCCAGGACAGTGCAGCTCTCTATGGCGCAACCAAGGCCAGCCTGCACTCGCTGACCAAGTCCTGGGCCGCCGAATTCGGCCCCGTAGGCATCCGCGTCAATACGGTCGCACCTGGGCCGACCCTCACCGAGCGCAACGAGGCAATCGCTGACCTCCTCGAAGGGCTAGTTGCGAACATTCCATCCCGTCGCCTCAGCACCACCGCCGAAGTAGCCGCAGCTGCCGTGTTCCTGGCAAGCGACGACGCGAGCAACATCCACGGTTCAACACTGAGCGTGGACGGTGGCTACGTCATCGTCTGACGGCCCGTGCCGATCACGAGCTTTGCCTCGTCGAGGACTCCGCCGTAGAAGGTGCCGTCCACGGCCACGTGGTTAAGCGCGTCCTACGCCCGCTGGCACAAGCTCAGGACGGTGGAGGCGTACCACGCGCTCCACCCGGCCGAGGGCGGCGAAACCCCGCCGAAGCGGCCGCTTGCCCCGCGTTAGCGGCGCCCGTCTCGGAGCCCACCGCGAACCGCGAACCCCGGCGGGAACCCCGTCCCCGCCGGGGTTCCCGCAAGTTATAACGATTCAATTGCGGCGGTTCACGCCCGTATTGACACCCTCTGGAAGCGCGCTAACACTACAGGCAACCTTGAAACGTTCCACTTTTCGCGGTGGAACCAGACGCACGCGGAGGTGCGCCCGGTGGACGTGGCGGGAAGCGGGCCGGCAGGCCAGGGGCAGTCCGCGGCGGCACCGCGCCGGCGAGGCGCCGGACCCCGAGCCTCCGGTTCCCGAGCCGCCCGTCCCGCAGGACCCGGTCGCGCAGGCCGCCTTTCCCGAGGCTCCGGTCCTCGAATTGCGGCACGCGGCCAAGGCGTTCGGCGCGGTTCGGGCCCTGGCCGACGGGTCGGTGGAGCTGCGGGCCGGCACGGTGCACGCGCTGCTTGGCGAGAACGGCGCGGGCAAGTCCACCCTGGTCAAGATCCTGGCCGGGGTGCACCAACCGGACAGCGGCACGCTGTCGGTGCGCGGACGCGAGGTCACCCTGTCCGGGCCCGCGGCCGCCAGGGCGGCCGGCATCGCGGTGATCTACCAGGAGCCGACGCTGTTCCCCGACCTGTCGGTGGCGGAGAACATGTTCATCGGCCGCCAGCCAGTGCGCGGCCCCCGCGGCCGGGCCGGGCGGCGCCCGCCGCGGCCCCGGCGGCCGCCGGATCGACCGCCGGGCGATGCTGGCCGAGGCGGCCGCGGTCTTCGCCAGGCTCGGGGTGCCGCTCGACCCGGCCCGGCCTGCCCGCGGCCTGTCGATCGCCGACCAGCAGGTCGTCGAGATCGGCAAGGCCCTGTCCCTCGACGCGCGGGTCATCGTGATGGACGAGCCCACCGCCGCGCTGTCCGCCGCCGAGGTGGACCGGCTGTTCGCGGTCACCGCCACGCTACGGGACCAGGGCGCGGCCGTGCTGTTCATCTCGCACCGCCTTGAGGAGGTCTTCGCCATCTGCACCCGGGTCACGGTGATGCGCGACGGCAGTCACGTGCTCACCAGCGACCTGGCCGGGATGACCGCCGACGACCTGGTGCGGGCCATGGTCGGCCGGGAGCTGGCCGCCCGACCGCCCCGGCCAGCCGGCGCGGCGCCCGGCGAGCCGGTGCTGACCGTGTCCCGGCTCACCCGGGAGGGGGTCTTCGCCGACGTCTCGCTGACCGTGCGGTCCGGGGAGATCGTCGCGCTGGCCGGGCTGGTCGGCGCGGGCCGCAGCGAGGTGGCCAGGGCCGTCTTCGGCATCGACCGTTATGACGCCGGCACGGTCACCGTGCGCGGGCGGCCGTTGCGGAAGGCCTCGCCGACCCGGGCGATGGCCGCGGGCATCGGCTTCGTGCCCGAGGACCGGCGGCAGCAGGGCCTGGTCATGGACATGTCGGTGCAGCGGAACGTGGCCCTGGCCTCGCTGGGCGCGCTGCGCCGCGGCGGGCTGATCCGGGCGGGCGCCGAGCGGGCGATGGCCAGCGACTGGGCCGCCCGCCTGAAGATCGAGTACGGCCGCGCTCAGCGACCCGGTGGCCATGCTCAGCGGCGGCAACCAGCAGAAGGTCGTGCTGGCCAAGTGGCTGGGCCGCCAGCCGGGCCTGCTGATCGTGGACGAGCCCACGCGCGGCATCGACGTGGGGACCAAGGCCGAGGTGCACCACCTGCTCACCGAGTTGGCCGCCGACGGCGTGGGCGTGCTGATGATCTCCTCGGAGCTGCCCGAGGTGCTCGGGGTTAGTGACCGCATCCTGGTGATGCGCGAGGGCACCCTGGTCGCCGAGTTCAGCCACGACGCCACGGAGGAGTCGGTCATGGCCGCGGCGATGGGCCAGCTCGCCGAGGAGGGTCGATGACCGCCACCGTTACGGGCCAGCGGGAACGCTCCGGGCGGGCCGGTGACACCCGGCTGGCCGAGCGGGTCTTCCGTATCCGTGAGTCCGGGCATCGTCGTCGTCCTGGTCGTGTTCGTCGCGGTCACCACCGCCGTGCGGCACCGCTTCCTCGGGCAGCGCCAACATCCAGTTCGTGCTGCTCGACACCACCACCTTCGCGCTGCTCGCCTGGGTGGTAGACGCTGGTGGTGATCAGCCGGAACGTGGACCTGTCGGTGCTCGGTGGTCGGCCTGTCCGCCTACCTGTCCACCAGCCTGTTCGCCGGCGACCGCGGCCTGCCGATCCCGGTCGTGTTCCTGGCCGGCCTCGGCATCGGCCTGGCCTGCGGCGTCGCCAACGGGGTGATGGTCGCCGCGGGTCGGGTGCCGAGCCTGGTGGTGACGCTGGCCACGCTGTACATCATCCGCGGCATCGACATCCTGATCGTCGGGGGTCACGAGGTGGACGCCGCCCACCTGCCCAACGCCTTCCTCGACATCCCCAAGGACACCGTCGGCGGCATCCCGGACATCGCCATCGCCGTCGCGGTGGTGATCGCGATCGGCGCCTACTACCTGCGCACCTACCGCTCGGGCGGGACGTCGCGATCGGCTCCAACCCCGACGCGGCCCGGCTGCGCCCTGCCCGTCGGCCGGCGGGTCTTCGCCGCGTTCGCGGTCAGCGGCGCGATCGCCGGGGTGGCAGGCGTGCTGTGGGCTCTGTACGGCACGATCAACTCCACCGCGGGTACCGGTTACGAGCTGCAGGTCGTGTCGGCGGTGGTGGTCGGCGGCGTGGCCATCTTCGGCGGCAGCGGCAGCGTGACCGGCGCCGCGCTCGGCGCGCTGCTGCTGACCACGATCAGCTCGGCGCTGTACGTGCTGGCATCTCCTCGTTCTGGGATCAGGCGATCTGGGGGTTCCTGCTGCTGGTCGCCATCGCCCTGGACCAGACCATCACCGAGCGCCTTACCAGCGCGCTGCGGTCAAGGAAGCCCCGGAGTGGCCGTCATGCCTAGCCTCGCCCAGCGGGTCCGCCCGGCCCGCTTCCGGCCAGCACCACGCTGGGGTCCGGCCTCGCGGTCGTCGTCGTTCTGATCCTGGTCATCGGCTCCGCCGCCTCGCCGCAGTTCCTCACCGGGAACAACCTGTTCAACCTGGGCCTGTCCAACGGCGAGATCGCGATCATGACGCTGCCGATGACGCTGATCGTGATCGGCGGCGAGATCGACCTGTCGGTCGCGTCGATACTCGGGCTGTCCAGCGCACTGCTCGGCTTCCTGTGGGCCGAGGCCGGCCGATGCCCGCCATCTTCGTCACGC